>NZ_JASGKI010000001.1:0-828549 GCF_047600745.1 Paenirhodobacter sp.
CAGATAGCCCCCCGGCAGCTCGTCCGGCAACCTCGACCGAGGTCAGCGCCGCGAACAGATCCTCCAACTCCGGATCGGTGAAGTCGCGCACGATCAGCACCAGCTTCGTGCGCCGGTCCGTGCCCTGCCAGTCGCGCAGCAGCACCGGCGGGTGGAAGATGTGCTGCACCCCGTGGACGACGAAGGGATGGGGCATATCCTCCAGATAAATCAATCCCTTGAACCGCCAGGATGTCGCCGCCCCGCCGCGCCATCAGGATCTCCATCCACAGATCGAAGGCGGTGGCCGAGAGCGGCTTGTCGACCACCCAGGACACCGCGCGGATCGCATCGAGGTGCTTTTGCGCCGCAAGGCCGGTCAGATGCGGCTCCGGCACCACTTCCTGTCGCAGCCAGGCCTGCACCTGCGCCGCCTTCATCGACGGGTCGAAATGGCCCAGGCCGGTCAGCCGCGCGGGATCCACCGCGCCGTTCACCACCGCCAAGACAGGTGCAGCGGTCAGCGCGGCGATCTCCTGCCGCACCGCGTCCTGCGCCTCGGGCAGATCTATTCATCAGGACCAGATCTGCCAGCGCCACCTGCCGCCGGGCCTCCTCATGCTCGCGCAGGCTGGCCAATCCGGTCGCCGCATCGACCGTGACCACCACGCCATCCACCGCGAAACGCTCGGACAGGTCGACGCTGGTCAGCAGCGTGTGCAGGATCGGCGCCGGATCGGCGAGGCCCGTCGTCTCGATCACCACCCGCCCGAACCCCAGTTCATCGCGGCGCGCGTCCAAGTCTATCCAGCGTGTCCAGCAGGTCACCCCGCAGCGCGCAGCAGACGCAGCCCGATTGCAGCAGCACCATGGTTTCCGTAGTTGTTCCACCACCAGCTCATGATCCAGCCCGACCGCACCGAATTCATTCACGATCACCGCCGTGCGGGCGAAATGAGGATCCGCAGCAGGGTGTTCAGAACCGTGGTCTTGCCGCTGCCCAGAAACCCGGTCAGCAGCGTGATGGGAATGGGCGCGCTCATGCCCGCCCCTTTTCCGGCGGCGCGCTCTCCCCCTGACACTCCGCGCAGGTGCCTTGCAATTCGACCACGCGGCGCCCGACGCGGAACCCGAGCGCTTTCGCCCAGCACGCAAACTCCGCATCCAGTTCGGGGAACTCCACCTCGACCGTGGCACCGCAATGATCGCGCAGCAGGAACGCCCCAAGGTTCCGGTCTTCGGGATGCGACGACGGCAGGAAGGCGTTGCGCGTCTCGATCCAGGTCACGAAACCCTGCTCCTGAAGAAACTCCAACGCGCGATAGGCCGTGGGCGGCGCAACATGTTTCCCGAGGCGGAGTTGCAGCGCCCGGATCAGGTCATAGGCCCCGGCGGGCCCGTTGAAGGCCAGCAGCGCCTCGAACGCCACGCGCCGCAGGGGGGTGAAGCGGACACCCCGTTCGGCACAGATCTGCGCGACGCGATCCGCCATAGGGCATTGGCGAAGGCTGATGCAGGTCCGGCATGGGTGGGGTCGTTCAGGATATGTAATGTTATTACATAAAAACACCTGAACGCAAGCCACCCGGAACATCACAGTTCCGGCAAACGCACCTGACCGGCAAGCATGGCAAAACCCCCTTTTCCCTTGCGGCAAAGGGGGTTTCGGGTGATGTGAGGACGCCCCGCTTTTCCGGATGAACCGGTCAGGTCACGGGCACCCTGTTTCCGGCGCGATCAGACCTTCTCGTCCGCCGGCAGGTAAAGATCGCCACCTTCGCGGAACTTTTCTGCCATTTTCGCCATGCCTTCCTTCTGCGCCTCGGCGCGGATGTCGTGGCTGATCCGCATCGAGCAGAATTTCGGCCCGCACATCGAGCAGAAATGCGCGAGTTTATGCGCCTCTTTCGGCAGGGTTTCGTCATGAAAGGCCCGCGCGGTATCCGGATCCAGCGACAGGTTGAACTGATCCTCCCAACGGAATTCAAACCGCGCACGCGACAGCGCATCGTCACGCACCCGCGCCGCCGGATGGCCCTTCGCCAGATCGGCAGCATGGGGCGATCTTGTAGGTGATCACCCCGGTTTTTACATCGTCCCGGTCGGGCAGGCCCAGATGTTCTTTCGGCGTGACATAGCACAGCATGGCAGTCCCGAACCAGCCGATCATCGCCGCGCCGATGCCCGAGGTGATATGGTCATAACCCGGCGCAATATCGGTGGTCAGCGGCCCCAAAGTATAAAACGGCGCCTCGCCACAGACATCAAGCTGCTTCTCCATATTCTCCTTGATCTTGTGCATCGGCACATGGCCCGGGCCTTCGATGATCACCTGACAGTCTTTCTTCCAGGCGATCTAAGTCAATTCGCCCAGCGTTTCCAGTTCCGCGAATTGCGCGGCATCATTGGCATCGGCGATCGAGCCCGGTCGCAGCCCGTCACCCAGGGCTGAAGGTCACATCATAGGCCCGCATTATATCGCAGATTTCCGCGAACCGCTCATAAAGGAAGCTCTCGCGGTGATGATGCAGGCACCATTTCGCCATGATCGACCCACCGCGCGACACGATCCCCGTCACCCGGTCCACCGTCAGCGGGATATGATGCAGCCGAAGCCCGGCGTGGATGGTGAAATAATCCACCCCCTGCTCCGCCTGTTCGATCAGCGTATCGCGGAACACCTCCCATGTCAGATCCTCGGCAATGCCGCCGACCTTTTCCAAGACCTGATCAAGCGGCACGGTCCCGATCGGCACCGGCGAATTGCGGATGATCCATTCGCGGATATTGTGGATATTGCGCCCCGGTGGACAGGTCCATCACCGTATCCGCACCCCAGCGGATCGCCCAGACCATCTTCTCGACCTCTTCGGCCATGGAAGACGTCACCGCCGAATTGCCGATATTGGCATTGATCTTCACCAGAAAATTACGGCCGATGATCATCGGTTCCAGTTCCGGGTGGTTGATATTGGCCGGGATCACCGCCCGCCCCCGCGCGATTTCCTCGCGCACGAATTCCGGGGTGACGTAATCCGGGATCGCGGCGCCGAAATCCTGCCCATCCCGCGCCGCGCGCAAAGCCTTTCGGCCAAGGTTTTCACAAATCGCGACAAATTCCATTTCCGGCGTGATGATCCCGGCGCGGGCATAGGCCATTTGCGTCACCGGCTTGCCCACCGCCCGGCGCGGCGCATGGCGGCGCGGGAATTCCGGCACCAGCCGATCGCCTGCGGCAAAGCCGTTATCCTCGGGCCTGACATGCCGCCCCTGATAGCTTTCCACATCGCGCAGCCAGCTTTCGCGCAACCGCGGCAGGCCCTGTTCAATGGAAATCTCCGCCGCCGGATCGGTATAGGGCCCCGAGAAATCATAAACCCGCACCGGCGGTTCACCCGCGCTCGGATGCAGGGCGATTTCGCGCATCGGCACGCGAATATCGGGATAACGCTCCCCGCTCAGCCAGATGCGGGTCGAGGCCGGAAGCGGCCCGGTCGTCACGTTCAGGGGTTCGTCGGTCATGTCAGGCTCCTCGCGATGCGCATGGAGACCCAGCACGATCTGGAGAGGAGGAAGAATGCCCCCGGGAATACGCCCAGGGAACATCCGCACCATCCCTACGCCAGTGTGAACTGGATCAGGTTCAACGGGTCCCTGCGCTGCCTTGCGGCACAGCAGTATCTCAGCCCCTTGTCGGAACTCCCCAGGTGAGTGGAGTGAAACTGCCCCGCCAAAGGGGCAATGTCAATCCGTCTCGGACAGACAGCGATAACGGGCAAAACCCCGCCGAAAGGCCGGCCGCAGGGGGCCGCGCACCCCAGCCGATTCAGTCCGGATCCGGGTCATTTCTGGACAGTGAACGGATCGGATCAACAAAGAACGGGTCATAGCGGAATCGCCCGTCGATGTTGGATGCGTCCCTGCCAATTCCGATGGGTTCGCCCCCCCGCGAACCATCGGATCAATTCGTCCCTGCATGATGAACTGCGAACTCTGATTTTGGCAGTGGCATTATTGAAGCGCCACATATTATCCAGAACGAGGAAAAATCCCCCTCATCCCAGACATTTCGCACAACCGATGAACCATCCTGCGACACACCCCCGGCGCCTATTCAAATTTTGATCCACGGAATTTGACGAAAGACTCAAAGGATAAGCCTCTTGCATCGCAAGCCGAAACTGTGGCACGGTTCAGCAAACCCAGGCCAAGGGGTGCAAAGCCCCGGCGCCGCAATCGCGCTTTCAGAGGGGTGCAATCCGCCATGGGTGCGGGGTATTCGGCCCCCACGGGCTGGCCGCTTTTGTTCCACTCCCCGACGCTCTCCACCAATGCGGCTCGCAGGAAACCAGGCGAGATCTGCATGCCGCGACCGGCAGATTGGCCCTTTACCGCCGCCGCCTGCAAACCGCCCAACCGGGAAACAGACAGGCCAAACGCAAGGCGCAGACTGGCCCTCGGCGGAAATCCACTCACCGCCGGAACCGCTCCTGCCAGTCCCGCGGCGCGACGCCCAGCCGGTGCACGAAGGCCCGCCGCATCGTCTCGGCGGAGCCATAGCCGCAGGCGCGCGCCGTGGCGGCGACCGGGGTGCCCTGCTCCAGCAGCGCCCGCGCCCGTTCCAGCCGCAGAAGCCCGACCGTTTCCGCCGGCGTCCGTCCGGTGCGTTGCCGGTAATGGCGGGCGAAGGAGCGCAGGCTCATCCCCGCCCGCTCCGCCAGAACATCGAGCGTCAGCGACCGTCGCAGGTTCCCCGCGATCCAGGCGTGCAGATCCGCGAAACGGTCATCCGCGTGCTGAAGCTCCAGCGGCACACTGAACTGCGACTGCCCGCCGGGCCGTTTGAGAAACACCACAAGCTGACGCGCGATGGCAAGGGCGAGACCCCGGCCGTGATCCTCCTCGACCATCGCAAGCGCCAGGTCGATCCCCGCCGTAACCCCGGCCGACGTCCAGACCGCCCCATCGCGCAGGAAGATCGGATCCCGTTCCAGCCGCACCTTCGGGAAGCGCGCGGCGAATTCATCGCAGCGGTTCCAGTGGGTCACGGCGCGTCGGCCATCGAGCAGCCCCGCTTCCGCCAGCAGGAACGCACCACTGCACACCGAAGCCATCCGTCGCACCGCCTCCGCGCGCCCGCGCAGCCAGCCGATCAGCGCGGGTCGGGCGCAGGCCCCGTTCACCCCGCCACCCCCCGCGACGATCACCGTATCCGACGGCGCTTCGCACAATTCCCGACAGCGCAGCGTGATCCCCGCACTACAGGTTACCTCCGCCTCCTCCGCCAGCAGCGCGGTTTCGTAAAGTGCGCCGCCGCCGAGCGTATTGGCATAGGCAAAGACCTGCGCCGGGCCGGTCACGTCCAGCACCTGGACACCGGGGAACATCAAAATCTCGATCCTTCGGGTCATATTGGCTGGAAACGTGGGATGATTGGCAGTCATGCCAAAACGTTTCGCGTTATTCCCCCTCCGTCAAGACAGGAGACCCCGATGACCCTACGTTTCGCCCTTCTCTGCTTTCCGAACGTGCAACTGCTGGACCTGACCGGCCCCTATGAGGTTTTCGCCGGGGCACGGGGCGCCGAGGTGCATCTGCTGTGGAAGACGTGCGCGCCGGTGCGCAGTTCCTCCGGGCTCTGGCTGACGCCGGACATGACCTTCGCCGAAGCGCCGGATTTCGATGTGATCTGCGTGCCGGGCGGCGGCGGGGTGAATGCGCTGCTGAACGATGACACGGTGCTTGCCTTCCTCCGTGACAAGGCCGCGCGGGCGCGGTTCGTCACCTCGGTCTGCACCGGGGCGCTGGTGCTGGGCCGGGCGGGGCTGCTGACCGGGCGGAGGGCGACGACGCATTGGAACGCGATGGACCTGCTCGCGGGGCTCGGGGCAGTCCCGACAGAGGGGCGCGTGGTGCGCGATGGTCCCGTGATCACGGCGGGCGGCGTCACTTCCGGGATCGACTTCGGCCTTGCCATCATCGCCGAACTGCTGGGCCGGGACGAGGCCGAGGTGATCCAGCTCTCGCTCGAATACGCCCCAGCGCCGCCCTTCGATTCCGGCCAGCCGACGCGTGCCCGCCCGGAGATTCTGGCCGAAGCCCGGCGCCGCGCGGCCACCGCGCGCGCGGAACGCGAAGCCCTGATGGCGTCGTGCCGATGCCCCGGGTTTGATCAGCCCGGCTTGCCGGTCCAGTAGCTTGAGAAATACCCCTCGCGCGCGGCGAGCCCGGCAGTGGCGCGGAAATGGGCCTTGGCGCGGCGCACGGTATCCTGTTCCGCCGCGACCCAGACGAAGCGGTCCGGGCCTTCGGGCGCGGGGGTCTCGCGCAGCGCCTCCCACAACCCGCCCCGGTCAACCCAGCGCAGCGCCTTGCAGGCGGGCGGCGGGTCGAGGAGGTGGTCTTCGGGGTTGTCGGCCTCGATCAGCACGGTGCAGTGCCGGTCCGGCGCGGAATGTTCCAGAATACGCCGGATCGCGGGCAGCGCGGTTTCATCCCCCGCCAGCAGGATCCGCTCCCCCGGCGGGAAATCACCCCCGCCCGGCCCGGTCAGGCCGACCGGCGCGCCCAGCGGCGCCTGCTCCGCCCAATCGCTGGTCCGGCTGCCGGGATGCAGGAAGATGTCGAAGCTGAACCGCCCCGCGCCGGGATCGAGCGTGACGAACGTATAGGCCGCGCGATGCAGTTGCGCCTTGCCGCCGGGCCAGATCGTGCGGCCTTCGGGCGACAGCCGGGGCCATTCGGGCGCGGCATCGTCGGGCGGCAGCAGCAGGGAGAAATGCATCCCCCCGGTGGTCAGCGCGGCGGTATCGGCACAGTCGAGGTCGATCCGCATGAACCCCGGGCTGATCCGCCGCCGCCCGGCCAGACGGCCAAGGTGAAAGCTCGGCGGCGCGCCCTCGAACGGCGGGAACCCCTGCCAGACGATCCCCGCCCCGGCCTCGGGGCAGAGGTGATCGAGCAGATAGAGCGCCATCTCCCGCAACTGATGGCGCTGCGCCTCGCTGGTGCCCAGAAACTCGATCCGGAGCGGCCCGGTGCGCAGCCGCACCACCGCCGGGCCGATGTCGATCTCGGTCCAGCCCTCGGCATCGCGCGGGGCATAGCCGTATTCGGTCAGGTGCATCCGCATATGCGACAGGAAATCATCCGGCAGCGGGCCTTCGTAAATGCCATGTGGGGTCATCGGGGCTCCTCTTCGGTCGGGGATATTGCAACGCCGGGGGGAATGCCGCAATATCCACGGCGGATTGCTCCCCAATGCAGGACCGGCGCGGCCTCCGTCAGGTATGCTTTCTCCTCCACCACGGACAAGCGGAAGATCGGGCGATGAGCTTCAGGCATTCCATGACCAGTTTTACCGAAGGCATCCGGGTCACCGATCCGGTGCGCTGGCGCAGCCTTGACGGCATGATCGGCGTTCATTGGCAGGCCGAGGGCCGCCCGGCGGCGCATGGCTATTACCTGTCGCCGGATCCGCGGATCGTGATCTTCTTCAACGACGTGTCGGAGCAGATCCGGCTGACCAACGGCGGCGCGGATGCCTGGCGCCCGATGACACGGGCGGTCTATGTACCCGCCGGAATGCCGATGTGGACGAATTTCACCGCCGCGCACAGTTTCTCGCACCTTGACCTGCATCTGCACAAGGACCGGCTGCTGCGGTTCCTGACGCCCTCGCTCGGGCAGTCGGCGGCGCTCGGGGCCCTGCGCGCGCCGGTGGAGATTCAGGATCTGAGCGCGATCGAAACGCTGGCCGGGCTTCTGGTGAAGGAACTGGCCGTGCCGGAGAAGCATGGCGTCTATGCGGAAAGTCTGGTGGCCGGGATCGTCACCGGGATGCTCGACATTCCGGTCGAACCCGCGCAGGCGCAGGGTGGGCTGACCGGGGCGCAGATGAAACGCCTGCGTGCCCGGCTGGAGGAAAGCCGCGAGCTTCGGTTCACCGTGGCGGAGATGGCGCAGGTGGTCGGCCTGTCCGAAAGCTGGTTCGCCGCCGCCTTCAAGCGCAGCACCGGCCAGACCCCGCACCAATGGCTGGCGCGGGAGCGGGTCACCCGGGCGCAGGCCCTGATGCGGGAAAGCGACCTGCGGCTGGCCGAAATCGCGGCGCAGCTTGGCTTTTCCGATCAGGCGCATCTGACCCGGACCTTCCGGCAGGTCACCGGCGCCACACCCGCCGCGTGGCGGCGGGTGCAGGGCTGAGCCTACCATGTGTGGCGCAGCGTGGCGGTGATGGTGCGGCCCTCGTTGAACCAATCCGCCCCGTAGCCGCCATTGGCCACGGCCTTCTTGTCAAACAGGTTCGACACATTGACCGACAGCGCCGTATCCTCGCGGACCTGATAGCTGAAGCTGGCGTCAAAAGTGGTGAAGCCCGCGTTCTTCTTCGTGTTGTCCTCTGCGTAGAAATACGACCCCTCATAGCGCGCACCAAGGCCCAGGGTGATGTCCTGCCCCGGCACCTGATACAGCGCCCAGAGCGACGCCTGTTCCTTCGGCACGAAGGGGACGCGGTTGCCCTCGTTGCCGCCCAGCCCGTTTTCGAGGATTTCCGACTTCATATGGGTCCAGCCCGCCACCAGGCTCAGCGCTTCGGTCAGCTCCGCCTTTGCCTCGACCTCGACCCCCTTGACACGCACCTCGCCGATGGCGCGCGGCGAGGAGGTCACCGGATCGGTAACGCTGACATTGGTTTTCTTCAGGTCATAGGCCGCGGCGGTGAACAGCGCGCGCATCCCGTCGGGGCGGTATTTCACGCCGATTTCGGACTGCCGACCGCGCGCGGGTTCGATGCCCAGATCGGCGGGCGCCACCGATTCCGCATAGCTGCCATAGACGGAAACCTCGGGCGTGATCTTCCACGTCAGCGCGGCGCGATGCGTGGTTTCGCTGACCTCGTTCGTGCCGCCGGTTTCAAAGGGCGGAAAACCCGGGAACAGATAATAGGTCATCCGCTGGTCTATATCCATCCAGTCGTGCCGCAGGCCGAGCGACAGGATCACCGTTTCGGCAAAGGTGAATTCCTGCTGGAGATAGACCCCGGTGGCCTTGTTGTCGCGCTTGGTGACGGAAAAGATCGGCACCGAGGCGGGCTTGCCGCTATGGACCGGATGCGCCCAGTCGATCGAGGGCGCGGGACCGGAATAGATCCGATCGTCGCCATTCGTCGCCCAGTATTCGATCCCGCCCAGCGTGCGGCTGCCCACGCCGTTGAAGGTGGTGTCATATTGCAGCCGGGCGTCGATGCTGAACCGTTCCTTGTCGTTGCGGTTGCCAAAGAACAGCCGATCCACCACCGTCGAGACCGTCGGATCCACCGTGCCATCCTGAAGATAGGCATAGGCGAAGCTGTTCTTTTCCTTGCTGTAGCGCAGACCGGAGCTGAAGGTCAGCCCGCCGCCGAAGTCATGGTCCAGCATCACGCTGATCGTCTTGCGGTCGCTGTTGCGGCTGTTGTAATCCGGCTCGCCCAGGAAGACGCTGCGGTCGAGGTCCACGCCAATCGGATGGCCGCCGCTGCCGGGGGTGGAGTTGCGCTTCAGGTAATCGGCGAGCAGCGTCACGCTGGTGCGGTCGGTCGGCCGCCAGGTCAGCCCGCCCATCAGGAAGGTCTCGTCGTCCTTCGAGTAATCGTATTCCTTCTCCGCATCCTTCAGCACCCCGGTCAGCCGCCAGGACAGCGTGGAATCCGCGGTGATATTGTCGCCGAAGTCGAAGCCCAGTTCCGCATGGCTGAACGATCCGCCGGTGGCATAGACCTCGCCGAACCTCTCCTTGCGCGGGAGTTTGCTGAGGTAGTTGACCGAACCGCCCGGATCCGAGATGCCGAAGGCCGAGGAATTCGCGCCCTTCACCACCTCGATCCGCTCATAGGCATAGGGTTCCTCGCGCAGCGCGCCGAACGGAGCGCCAAGGCTGAGCCCGTCGCGATAGGTAAAGGCGTCGAAGCCGCGCACGCGGATATAGTCGAAACGGTCGTCGGAGCCGTAGAAATGCGTCACCACGCCGGGGGTGTATTGTAGCGCCTTTTCGATCGTCGTGGCGCCCCGGTCGCGGATGTCCTTCGCCGTGATGACGGAGACCGAGGCGGCGGTGTCGAGGATGTCGGTGGCCATCTTCGACCCGGCGGTGGTGCTTCCGGGGACGACGGAGCGCGTATCGTCATCGGCCGGGCGGCCGCTCACGGTGATGGTATCAAGCTCCACCGCGCTCTCCTGCGCCCAAAGGCCGGTCGTCCAGAGCGCGGTGCATCCGAGCAGGGCTGTGAGGCAGGTGGTCTTTCTGGGCATGTCTGGGTCCGGATTCTGTGTGGGTTTCTGGCTGCCGGGGGGGAGCTGTTTCCCCGCCCTTAGCCGGTGCGGGCGCAGGCTGTATTGTGAAATCCCATGGTTTTTGTCGGAAACCATGGCAAAGCGGTTCCGGCGGGTTGACAGCGCAGCCCCCGGTCGGGGAAGCCTCGCGAAAAAGGAGGCTCCGATGCGGGTGTTACTCGGGATTGCCGTGGCGGTATTCATGCTGGCCGGGATGGCGCGGGCGCAGGATTTCCCGCTGACCCTCACCCATGCGCTTGGCACGGTGACGATCCCCGCGCGCCCCGAACGGGTCGCCACGGTCGCCTGGGCCAACCACGAGGTGCCCTTGGCGCTTGGCATCGTGCCGGTGGGGATGGCGCGGGCGAATTTCGGCGATGACGACGATGACGGCGTGCTGCCCTGGGTCAGCGAGCGGCTGGCGGAGCTGAACGCGCCGGTGCCGGTTCTGTTCGACGAAGGCGACGGGATCGACTTCGAGGCCGTCGCTGCGACCCGGCCCGATGTGATCCTCGCCGCCTATTCCGGGCTGAGCCAGCAGGATTACGACACGCTGAGCCAGATCGCCCCGGTGATCGCCTATCCGGATGCGCCCTGGTCCACTGCCTGGCGCGAGATGATCCGGCTGAACAGTCTGGCCCTTGGCCGGGCCGCCGACGGCGAAGCCCTGATCACCCGGATCGAAGGCGAAATCGCCGCGGAGGTCGCGAAATATCCCGAACTGCACGGCCGCACGGCGATGTTCGTCACCCATATGGATGTGACCGATCTGAGCACGGTGAATTTCTACACCACCAACGACACCCGGGTGAAATTCTTTGCGGATCTGGGCCTTGCGGCGCCGCGCAGCGTGGCGGCGGCCTCCCTGCCGGGGCAGTTCGCGGCCTCGGTCAGCGCCGAACGGGTCGATGATTTCGACGATGTGGATATTGTCGTGACCTATGGCAGCCTGAAGCTGTTCGACGCGATCAAGGTCAACCTGCTCTTGCGCCGGATGCCGGCGGTGCGCGATGAATTGATCGTTCTGCTGGGGCGTGACCCCTTGGGCACGGCGGCGAACCCCACGCCGCTGTCGATCTCCTGGGTGCTGCCCGAGTATGTCCGGCTGCTGGCCGAAGCGGCGCGCAAGGCGCCATGAAACGGGGCTTCGCGCTGGTGGCTCTGGCAGGGCTGGTGGCAGCGCTGTGCGTGCTGTCGGTCGCCGTGGGGACGCGGGATGTGACATTGGCCGATATTCGCGCGGCGCTGTCGGGAGATGTGGAGACGGTGGCGCAGGCGGCGGTGGCGATGCGGGTGCCGCGCACGGTTCTGGCGGCGCTGGCGGGGGCGGCGCTTGGCCTTGCGGGCGGGGTGATGCAGGGCGTGACCCGCAATCCGCTGGCGGATCCCGGGATCCTCGGCGTCAACATGGGCGCCTCGCTCGCGGTGGTGGTGGGCGTCGCCTGGTTCGGGATCGAGACCCTCCCCGCCTATATCTGGACGGCGATCGGCGGTGCCGGGGCGGCGGCGGCCTTCGTCTATACCGTCGGCTCGCTCGGGCGCGGCGGAGCAACACCGCTGAAACTCGCGCTGGCGGGGGCGGCAACATCGGTTGCCTTCGCCTCTCTGGTGATCGCGGTGGTGCTGCCGCGCGGCGATATCGCGGGGGGCATTCAGGCCTGGTCCGTGGGCGGTGTCGGCGGCGCGACCTGGGCGCGGGTGGTGCCGGTGCTGCCCTTCCTGATACCGGGTTTCGGGCTCGGGCTGCTGTCGGCGCGACGGCTGAACTTGCTGGCGCTTGGCGATGACCTCGCCGCCGGGCTGGGCGAAAGCGTGGCGCGGGCGCGGGCGATGGCCGCCCTTGGCGCGGTGCTGCTGTGCGGGGCGATCACCGCCACCTGCGGGCCAATCGGCTTTGTCGGACTGGTGGTGCCGCATCTGTGCCGCGCGCTTTCGGGTCCGGATTACCGCTGGCTGCTGCCGTTCTCCACGCTCGGCGGGGCCGGGCTGCTGATCGCGGCGGATGTGGTCGGACGCATCGCCGCCCGGCCCGGAGAACTCGACGTCGGCATCGTCACCGCCCTGATCGGCGCGCCGGTCTTCATCTGGATCGTCCGGCAACAGAAGGTCCGCGCGCTATGACCCGCCGCCGGACCCTTGCCGCGCTGGTCGCGACGATCGTCGCGCTTTTCGCGCTCACCCTGATGCTGGGGCAGTCCTTCACTCCGCCGGGCGAGGTGCTGCGCGTCCTGCTGGGCCAAACCAACAGCTTCACGGTGAGCGGGCTGCGGCTGCCGCGCGCGGTGCTGTCGGTGCTGGCGGGGGTCAGCTTCGGCCTGGGCGGCGTGGCGTTTCAGACCATGCTGCGCAACCCCCTCGCCAGCCCCGATATCGTCGGCATCAGTTCGGGCGCCAGCGCGGCGGCGGTCTTTGCCATCGTCGTGCTCGGCTGGTCCGGGCCGGGGGTGGCAGTGCTGGCGGTGGCGGCGGGGCTTGCGGCGGCGCTGGCCATCCACCTGCTTTCGGGGGGCGGCGGGGCGCGGCTGGTGCTGATCGGCATCGGCGTTTCGGCCATGCTGCAAAGCGTCATCGCCTGGGTGCTGACCCGCGCCCCGGCCTGGAGCCTTCAGGAAGCGATGCGCTGGCTCACCGGCTCGGTCAATGGTGCGCGGATGGATCAGGCGGCCCCGCTCCTCGCGGCACTGGTGTTGTTCGGCGGCGCGCTCCTCGCCTGCGGGCGGGATATCGAGGCGCTGCGCCTTGGCGACGACACCGCCGCCGCGCTTGGCACCGATGTCGCGCGCACCCGGGTGATGGTGATCCTCTGCGCCGTCGGGCTGATCGCGGTGGCTACGGCGGTGACCGGACCCATCGCCTTCGTCGCCTTCCTCTCCGGCCCGATCGCGGCGCGGATCGTCGGCCCCGGCGGGTCGCTCTTGCTGCCCGCGGCGCTGGTGGGGGCGGTGCTCGTGCTGGCGGGCGATTACGCGGGCCAGTTCCTGTTTCCCACCCGCTATCCGGTCGGCGTGATCACTGGGGCGCTCGGCGCGCCCTACCTGATCTGGCTGATCGTGCGCGTCAACCGAAGCGGAGGCTCGCTGTGACCCATCATCTGGAAGCCCGGGGCCTGTCCGCCGGTTACGACGCGGCGCAGGTCATCGACGGGCTCGATCTTGCCATCCTGCCGGGCCGGATCACCGCGATCGTCGGCGCCAATGCCTGTGGCAAGTCCACGCTGCTGCGCGCCCTCTCGCGCCTGCTGCCGCCGCGCGCGGGACAGGTGACACTCGACGGCACCCCCCTTTCCCGCATTCCCCCGCGCCGCCTTGCGCAGGTACTGGGCCTGCTGCCGCAGACGCCGATCGCGCCCGAAGGCATCACCGTCTCCGATCTGGTCGCGCGCGGCCGCAACCCGCATCTGGGCCTGTTCGGCCGCTGGACCCCGCGCGACGAAGCCGCCGTCACCGATGCGCTTGCGGCCACCCGCACGCTGGACCTTGCCGACAAGGCCGTCGATGAACTCTCGGGCGGGCAGCGCCAGCGGGTCTGGATCGCGATGGCGCTGGCGCAGCAGACGGAAATCCTGCTGCTCGACGAACCCACCACCTACCTCGACATCAGCCATCAGATCGACGTGCTCGACCTGCTGGCCGATCTCAACCGCGACCGGGGCACGACGATCGTGATGGTGCTGCATGACCTCAACCTCGCCGCGCGCTACGCCGACCACCTGATCGCCATGGCGCAGGGTGGCATCCACGCGCAGGGCGCCCCCGAAACGGTGCTGACCGCCGAGACGGTGCGCGCGGTCTTCGGGCTGGACAGCCGGATTGTCCCCGATCCGGTCTCGGGCCGGCCGATGATGCTGCCGATCGGGCGGCACCGGCGGGCAGAGGGAACCGCCGAGACGCTGTGGACACCGCCCACGGGGCCGCCGTCACGGATGCGCTGATCGCCCGGGCGGCGGACACCGGGGAGCTGCCTCTGGACGCGCTCCCGGCGGGCTTCACGGAGGTTCAGGCGAAGCAGGTCCATGCGGGCTACGTCGCCTCGGCCAATGCCACGCTTGCCACCGTTGGCGCCTCGGTGCCGATGCTGGAGGACTTCCTCTCCGACGCCGAACTCCTTCAGGCGCGCCGTGCGACCCTCGCAGGGACCGCCGGGAAGGAAGAACTGGCGGCCCTCGGTCAACAGGCCGTCTCGCGCCTCGCACAGTTGCCCCCACGGACCCGGAAGGCTTCGCCCAGATGGTCGCCGACATGGCCCCCGCCGAGCGCAAGTGCATCAGCTTCGACCGGAACCGCCGCGAATGGATGGTCCGCATCCCGGGCAAGCCCGCCATGTCCTTCGGCGGTGCCGTCCACGCGGGCCTGATCCGCATCTGATGCGCGCCCTCCGGTCAACCACGGGGGGCTCTCAATCATCACCCAAGAGGAAATCCGACCCATGACCTGCACCATCATCACCGTCAAGCCTCCCACAACGGCCATCTGCGCCACCTGCGGCAACTCCTTCGTCCCGCCGTCCTCGCCACCGAGCGCAACGGGGACGAGACCACCTGCCCGACCTGCGCCCGCGCGAAAACCGCAGCCCACCGCCGCGCCCAGATCGACGCATACACCGCCATCAACGAACGGCTCGACCAGATGAACCGGGCCTACCTGTCCCAGATCGTCAGCAACCCGTCCTTCACCGCAGGCCAGGTGAAGCTGTGCTCCTCCAGCCGTTTGTAAGCCATCACCAGCCCGGTGCCGTCCCAGTAGAGCAGCTTCAGCCGATCGGCTTTCTTCGCGCGGACCACAAAGACGGTGCCGGTGAACGGATCCTTGCGCAACGCGTTCTTTACCATCGCGGCCAGGCTGTCATGGCCCTTGCGAAAGTCGATGGGCTTCGTCGCCACCATGATCCGAACCCGGTTCGACGGGAAAATCACGTGCGGGCCTGCAGCGCCAAAACCAGTTCCGCAACCCGGGCTGCGGGCGTTGCCGCATCCAGACGCAGCATGACAGCGCCAATGATCAGATCGATCGGCGTCGTGACCGGCGTTCCGGACGGCTCTGGCAAAGCCACAGGCGCGCCAGAACTCCGCTCCTGCACTCTCGGGCACGACCAGCTTGCCCTGCCGGGCCAGTGTGCGCCACGCGGACAAATGGTTCGCCTGCAACGAATGACGTCGTGCCACCTCGTTCACCGACACTCCAGCCGCCAGCGTCTCGGCCACGATCCGCCCCTTTGCCTCGTCAGACCACCGCCGCTTGACTGCCGGAGCCGCCAAAAGCTCCACAAACCCAACCGCCTCCATAGGGCGCTCACGATGGACGCCCAATGACACCTCCCGTGCAAATCTCCACCTGGAGCCGCATCCCAGCTTACCGAACAGCAGGAAGGGGGGGTGAGCACACCGCTTACGATCTTTCGGGAGATATGGGCGGATGTTGGTGACGCCTGATCAGGCGGCGGCTTTAAGGTGGCGTAAGGTGGCGGAGGCCATCGCGGGACTCAACGCCCTGAACGATTTCGGGCAGGCGGTTCTGGCCGTCGAGTTTGTGCCATCTGCAAGGCCATGCTGCGGCACCGAAGCCAACCAACCCCCTGATAACAGCCGGGATTCAATATGCTAAGGGGAAAATGGTGCTGCAGGAGAGGATTGAACTCTCGACCTCTCCCTTACCAAGGGAGTGCTCTACCACTGAGCTACTGCAGCGCACATATCTGCGTTCTGGGGGCGGATTTAGTGGAGATCGGGAGGGGACGCAAGCACAATTTGCGAGAGAAATTCACCATCGGACTCCGTGACCTGCCGAAATACTCGGCACGAGGACGGCCATTTGCCTCAGCCGCGTCGGGACGGGGGTGATGATGCGGGGAACGGGCCGGACGAGCAGATCGCCGTTCAGCTATGCGGCGATGGAGGCGCCCCTCGGAGCGTTGCGCGAAACCCGCCGCTCGAAGCAATGGCGCCGTTCCCTAGGGCGCCATGCCCTGCCCGGCTGCGTTCCTAATGCGTTGCGGCCGGAGCGTCCGACCTTCTCGATGCCGCGCCTTCGGCTCTGCAACGTTCAACGCGGCACGCCGGCTCCCCCGCCCAGAAGGGCCATGGCGACGCCATAGCGCAGCGTTGAGCCACAGCTCACAGCTCCACCTGTGCAGTGGCCCGCCGGATATGTCCGTCGAGATCTATCACCACGCCATCCTGTCGAGCATGAGCGGAGCTGGACTTACCAGAACACGGGGGCTCACAAACGATGGCCAACGGAACCGGAGATGGCTTGAGCTACTTCGGGGGGATGTTCTGGCGGCTGTTGAACACTTTGCGCCCGATGATGCTGCGGCGATGGTTCATACGGTCGAAGTTGACAAGGAGGCTGACAAGATCGAAGCCGGAATGCGGAAGTTAAAAATCGCAGCCTACGACACGGTGCAGTCGAACAAAGCCCGCGAAACCTTCGTAAACGCTGCCGCGCCCGCCGCAGAATAGCGCCCATGGGCGCTCACAAGCTTTCCGTTGGATGCAGCGATGCGTCGAAGTCTTTTAATCGACGGGATGCCGCCCCAGTATCGCATTAACGTCGCGTTCTAGGCACCAACCGCCATTAGCCTTGACCATCACGCTTCCCGCAAGACGCGCGACCGTCGTGGCTATGTCTCGCACCGCTTGTGGCTTGTCCTGCTGCGCCGCGAAGGTGTTTTCTGCAATCGGCCAAAGGTCTTTCCATTGCAGGAACCGCCGTGCGCCGCCATCGGCATACAGAAAGCCCGCGTAGTAACCCGAATAGCCTAGGTTTGCGTGGCGACCTTGAGCGGCGTAGCGCCCCGCCGCGTCAAGCTTTGGCTGTATCAGAACGTCGCCTTCCCGAAGTTCATCTTCGTCAATGCCACCGTCTTTGAAATCGTAGTAGTCGTGAACTGCGCCCGTAAGTTGGACTGGCATGAATACCTCATTGGTTGCGCCGGTCATCATAGGTTTGTTCGAAATGCAGGCGCAATCGCCAAAAGCCTTCGGTGCAGCGTTCACGTTCGCGCGATCGTTTCCTGTCTGATCGCGGCCCGAAGCGTGACGCCCACAGGCTTCCGCCACTGTCCACGCCGGAGATATGGTAACGGCGCTATTCCGAAGCAAGGGGCGAAGCAACCGCCGAATCTTTCGCCGAAGATCGGTCCGTGCCGCTTAGGTTGCGGTGATGCCTATGTGATGCCTTCCGCATCACGCAGCATCTGCGACCATCGTATAAATCATTGATTTTATTGGTGCACCCGACAAGATTCGAACTTGTGGCCTCTGCCTTCGGAGGGCAGCGCTCTATCCAGCTGAGCTACGGGTGCCTTGGGCGCTGCATACCCGATCGGGAACCGGGTCGCAACGGGCAATCGACGTCAGGCCAACAACTCGTGGCACAGTTCCAGCGCATCGACCAGCGCATCGACCTCGGCTTCGGTGTTATACAGGCCAAAGGACGCCCGCGCCGTCGCTGTCAGGCCGTAATGCGCAAGCAGAGGCATCGCGCAATGGGTGCCGGCGCGCACCGCGATCCCGCGCTTGTCGAGAATCGTCGAAACGTCATGCGCATGGCCCGGCCCGGTGATCGTCATCGAGAAGATCGCCCCCTTCCCCGGCGCGTTCCCCTGAATGTTCAGCCAGTTGAGCCCGGCGAATCGCGCCTGGGCATAGTCGCGCAGCGCGACCTCATGCGCGGCGACATTCTCCATCCCCAGCCCCATCAGATAGTCGAGCGCGACGCCCAGACCGACCTGCTGCACAATCCCGGGGGTGCCCGCCTCGAACTTCATCGGCGGATGGGCATAGGTCACCGTGTCGCGGGTCACCGTGTCGATCATGTCGCCGCCGCCGAGGAAGGGCCGCATCTCCGCCATCCGCTCGCGCCGGATCCAGATCGCGCCGGAGCCCGAGGGGCCGTAGAGCTTGTGCCCGGTGATCGCGTAGAAATCCACATCCAGATCGCGCAGATCGACCGGCGCATGCACCGCGCCCTGCGAACCATCGACCAGAACCGGCACGCCCTTCGCATGCGCCCCCGCCGCAATCGCCTTCACATCGACCTTCGTGCCCAGCACGTTCGACATATGCGTCACCGCCACCAGCTTCGTGCGCGGCCCGATCGCGTCGATCATCTTCTGCGGATCGAGGCTGCCATCCGCTTCCGGCTCCACCCATTTCAGCACAACCCCCTGCCGTTCGCGCAGGAAATGCCAGGGCACGATATTGGCGTGATGCTCCAGGAGCGACAGGACGATCTCGTCCCCCGCCTCCATCCGCGGCGCGGCCCAGGCATAGCTGATCAGGTTGATCGCCTCGGTCGAGCCGGTGCAGAATACGATCTCCTCCGGATCCGGCGCGTTCAGAAACCGCGCGACGATCCCCCGCACCGCCTCATACCGCCCGGTCGCCACCGTCGAAAGGTGGTGCAACCCACGGTGGACATTGGCATATTCTTCTTCGTAGAAGCGCGTCATCGCGTCGATCACCACGCGCGGCTTCTGCGCCGAGGCGCCATTGTCCAGATAGACCAGCGGCTTGCCGTTGACCTTCTGGCTCAGGATCGGGAAATCTTCGCGAATGCGGGCGACGTCATACATCGCGGCCTCCTACATCTGAACCGGCACCGGCACGAAGCCGAGCGACACCAGCAGCGTTCCCGCAAGAATGCCGCTGCCGAGAAAGATCACGATCACCGAGGCCCCGACCTTCGCCAGGCTGCTGAAGCCATGCAGCGCCGCGGTGAATTGCGTCAGCAGCCAGAACAGCAGGCCGATCAGCGCGACCGTCCCCAGCACGGAAATGATCGGGAAAAACACCATGATCAGCAGTTGCACGCACTGCCCCGCGATCAGCATGAATTCAAGCCAGACGACCAGGATCAGCGCGTCGGGGAAGCTGCCCTGCCCGCCCATGAAGCGACCGAAGAAGGTCATCGCCCAGGCGCCGTAAAGGATCAGCCCCGCCTGCATCAGCGCCATCGGCAGGGGTTGCGTCGGGCCGCCGATGTCCACCTTCGTCACGAAGGCGAACAGCAGTTCCGCCGCCGTGCCAAGCGCCGCCGACAGGCAGATCACCGCGCCAAAGGCCATCCAGCGCGCCGCCATCGGCAGGTCCAGCGCCATCAGCGCCCGTGCCGCGCCACGCGGATCACGCAGCGAGCCGATCATCAGCGCCCGCAGAAAAGCCGCATCCATCAGCGATCCTCGAATTCGGCGACCCGGAGCCCCGCGCCCCAGATCAGAACGAAGGCAAGGAACACCAGAGCGGAAACGAGCGCAAGCTGCTGTCCCATGCCGATGAACCCCGCCACAAGCCCCTGAAACAGCATCAAGGGCGCCACCGCCAGCAACGCCCAGAACAGCGCGATCCGCGCGCCATACCAGTCGCCCCGGCCACCCAGCAGCCGCGCCACCAGATGCCCGAGCGCCGCCAGCCCGTAGAACAGCGGCACCGTCGCCCCAAGTGCCAGCGCCGTGCCCAGAAGCAGCCCCGTCAACGGCATTTCCGGCGTCTCGATCGCGGCCAGGCGCGGCCACTGGCCGATAAAGATCACGGTCAGCGCGACCAGCAGCAGGGTCAGCCCCCACGGCTCGGACCGCGGACGGGCCAGCAGGCCCCGCACCACGGCGCGGGGCGCGCGATAACTGCGCAGGATGTCGTCGACCGCCGCCATCAGCCGCGATGCCGCGCGAGCCAGCCTTCGAGCCGTGCGACGATCTCGTCCTTCAGGGCCTCGTCCTCGATCTCGTCGATCGCATCGGCGAGGAAAGACAGCACCAGAAGCGCCCGCGCCTCCTCCGCCGGAACCCCGCGCGAACGCAGGTAGAACAGCGCCGTCGGATCCAGCGCGCCGGTCGTGGAGCCATGCGAGCACTTGACGTCATCGGCATAGATCTCCAACTCCGGCTTGCCCAGAAACTGGCTGTCATCATCCATCAGCAGCGCCTGGCTGATCTGATAGCCGTCGGTCTTCTGCGCGCCGGGCTTCACCAGGATCTTGCCCTGGAACACGCCGACGGCGCCATGCTTCAGCACCTTCTTGAACACCTGCCGACTCTCGCCGCGCAGGGCGTCGTGGGTAATGAAAACGGTGTCGTCGTGGTGGAAGTCGCCATCGCCGAGCGCCGCCCCCGCGACATGCGCCACCGCATCGTCCCCGTCGAGCCAGAGCACGCATTCGTTCCGCGTCAGCCGCCCGTTGACGGTGAGGGTGAAGCTCTTGAACAGCCCCTCCCGCGCGACCCGGGCAAAGATATGCGTCACCGCCCGGCGCTCGGGGTCGATCCCCTGAGTGCGCAGGTGATGGAACCGGGCCCCCTCGGCCACCTCCACCTCCAGCGCGCCGTTGAACCGCGCCCCCGCCGTGCCGCTTTCCAGAAGCGTCAGTTCGGCGCCCGGCTCCAGCTTCACGCAGTGATGCAGGATCGGGTCGGAAGTCGTTGATTCATGGAGATGAATGACATGAACAGGCTTCGCCACCCGGCCCGTCACCCGGATCAGAACGCCATCCGTGGCCGCCGCCGTGTTCAGCGCGGCGAAGGGGCGGCGCACGGGCACCTGACCCGCCTCTTCCAGCGTGCCATAGAAGCCTGCGGACCAATGCCCCTCCGGCGCCACGGCCAGACGGCAGATTTCCAGCCCCTCCAGCGCCAGATCATCGGAGGCGTCGGCATCGAACACACCGTCGACGAAAACGACCTTCAGCCGGTCCAGATCACCGAAAACCGGGCTGTCGTCCTGCCGGAACACCGCCGCAGGCGCCGCTTCGGGCGCGTTCAGCGTCGTCGGATTGGTCCAGCGCCAGTATTCATCGCGCCGCCCCGGCAGGCCCATCGCCGTCAGCCGCTCCAGCGCGCCGCGCCGGGACTGCGCCGCGAAGCCGTCCGGAACCGCCAGGCTATCCAGCCGTGTCGCCTTTTCGACCACCGACATCACACGGCCTCCGCCAGACCATGCGCCCGGAGAATATCCGCATAGCCGTTCTGCTCGACTTCCAGCGCCAGTTCCGGCCCGCCCGACTGAAGCATCCGGCCATCGGCCATGATATGCACCACATCCGGTTTGATATGGTCGAGCAGCCGCTGATAATGCGTGATCACAAGGAACGACCGGTCGGGCGAGCGCAGCGCATTCACCCCTTCCGACACCAGCCGCATCGCATCGACGTCAAGGCCCGAGTCGGTCTCGTCCAGGATGCACATCCGCGGTTCCAGCATCGCCATTTGCAGGATCTCGTTGCGCTTCTTCTCGCCGCCCGAGAAGCCCACGTTGACCGGACGCTTCAGCATTTCGGCGTCGATCTTCAGCGTCTTCGCCTTCGCCCGGATCACCTTGAGGAAATCGCCCGCCGACAGTTCCTCCTGCCCGCGCGCCTTGCGCTGCGCGTTCACCGCGGTGCGCAGGAAGGTCATGTTGCCGACGCCCGGGATTTCGACCGGATACTGGAACGCCAGGAACAGGCCGGCGGCGGCGCGTTCCTCGGGCTCCATCTCCAGCAGTTCGGCCCCGTCCAGCTTCGCCGAACCCTCGGTCACCACATAACCGTCGCGCCCCGACAGGACATAGGACAGCGTGGACTTGCCCGAGCCGTTCGGCCCCATGATCGCATGCACCTCACCCGCGCCGATCTTCAGATTGACGCCCTTGAGGATAACTTTATCCTCTTCCTCAAGTTTGACATGCAGATTGTTGATTTCCAACATGATTCAGTCCTTCATCGTGTCACTGCGGGCGCAGGAAGGTTGTCAGGATCAGGCCGAGCTTCTCGGCCGGAATGGCCATTGGCTGAGCGGTGAAGATCGCCATCCGACCGACCATGCCGGTCAGCGGACAGAAATCCTCGACGAAATGATAGCGGTCGCGGTCCTTGTAATCGTCCCACAGCACCGTCACCGGATGCGTAATGCGAAACAGCGTGGTCAGGAAACAGGCGGCGCGGAACCGCCCGTCGATCAGCACCACATCCGGGTGCCGGAAATCCAACCGGTCCCAAACCGAAACGGCATAGCCCGGCCAGCGCGCTGCGTTCTGCGTGCCGTCCGGATAACCCCAATCCCGGGTCCGGCCAATATCGGCGTGATGCAGCACGACCTGCGCCGCGGGCGGCGCGGCCCGGAACAGATCGGCCAGATGCCGGTGCCAAGACGGATCGCTTTCCACCGAAAACACCGTCTTCCCCGGCAGTTGCGCGGCCATCACCGTCGAGCCGCCGGAGCCGTATTCCAGGATCACCCCGGCCTCGTCATAGGCCATGCGCAGGGCCTCCGCCTCTTCGGGCGGCAGCATCAAAGGGGGAGTCGGCTTGTTCATGAAATCACGACCGTAACAGCAGTGCCCGAGGCCGAGACCATCAGCATCGACTGGCCCAGAATTTCATAGTCGAGATCCACCCCCACCACCGCATTGGCGCCAAGCGCCTGCGCGCGCTCTTCCATCTCGCGCAGGGCAACCTCGCGGGCATCCTGCAACTTGCCCTCATAGGCTCCGGAGCGGCCACCGACGACATCCGTCACCCGGGCGAACAGATCGCGCAGAATATTCGCGCCCATGATCGCCTCGCCCACCACGATGCCGTGATAGGTGGTGATCCGGCGACCCTCGATCGAAGGGGTGGTGGTGACGATCATTTCGCGTCGCCTCCCCAAGGGCCATCCGTCAGCGCGCGAACGACAACCAGGAACCCCGCCCCCAAAACAGCGCCAGCCGCGAAACCCACGTCAGAGGACAGGCCCCACAGCGTTACGCCCCACATGGCCAACGACAGCGGCACGACGAAACCGGCAACCACAGCCCAGCCCTTCGCGCCGACCGGCTCCGCACCGTATCCATATCGCATCGGCCTGAACCAGGGCTGCCTCATCCGACAGACCCCTCCAGCGAAATCGCGACCAGCGACTGCGCCTCCATCGCGAATTCCATCGGCAGGGCCTGCAACACCTCGCGGCAGAAGCCGTTCACCACCAGCGCGACGGCCTCTTCCTCGTCCATCCCGCGCGAGCGGCAGTAGAACAGCTGATCGTCATCGACCTTCGATGTCGTCGCCTCATGCTCCACGCGGCTCGAATTGTTCTTCACCTCGATATAGGGAACGGTATGCGCGCCGCATTTGTCGCCGATCAACAGGCTGTCGCATTGCGTATAGTTGCGGCTGTCCGTAGCCTTCGGGTGGATCGACACCAGCCCGCGATAGGTATTCTGCGCCTTCCCGGCGGAAATCCCTTTGGAAACAATGCGCGAGCGGGTGTTCTTACCAAGATGGATCATCTTGGTCCCGGTGTCGGCCTGCTGGTAGTTGTTGGCGATGGCGATCGAATAGAACTCGCCCTGCGCGTCATTGCCGCGCAAGAGGCAGGAGGGGTATTTCCAGGTGATCGCGGAACCGGTTTCCACCTGCGTCCACATCACCTTCGCCCGGTCGCCCCGGCAATCCGCGCGCTTGGTGACGAAGTTGTAGATCCCGCCCTTACCGTCCTCGTCGCCGGGGAACCAGTTCTGGACGGTGGAGTATTTCACCTCGGCATCTTCCTCGATGACGATTTCCACCACCGCCGCGTGCAACTGCGCCGTATCGCGCTTCGGCGCGGTGCAGCCCTCAAGATAGCTGACATAGGCGCCCTTGTCGGCGATGATCAGCGTGCGCTCGAACTGCCCGGTGTTTTCCGCGTTGATCCGGAAATAGGTCGACAGCTCCATCGGGCATTTCACCCCCGGCGGGATGTAGACGAACGACCCCGCCGAAAACACCGCGCAATTCAGCGTGGCATAGAAATTGTCGGACTGCGGCACGACCGAGCCGAGGTATTTCTTCACCAGGTCCGGATGTTCGTTGATCGCCTCGGTCAGCGAGCAGAAGATCACCCCCGCCTCGGCCAGCTTTTCGCGGAAGGTGGTGCCGACGGAAACGGAATCGAACACCGCATCCACCGCGACCTGACGCTCCCCTTCGGGCGCGGTGACGCCCGCCAGAATCGCCTGTTCCTTCAGCGGGATCCCCAGCTTTTCATAGGTTGCCAGCAGCTTCGGATCCACCTCGTCGAGCGAAGCGGGCTTCTTCTCCATGCTCTTCGGCTGGGCGAAATAGTAGATGTCCTGAAAGTCGATTTCCGGGATGTCCAGCAGCGCCCATTTCGGCGGCGTCATCGTCACCCAGCGGCGATAGGCCTTCAGCCGCCAGTCCAGCATCCATTCCGGTTCGTGGTTCTTGGCCGAGATCAGCCGCACGATGTCCTCGGAAATGCCCTTCGGGGCATAGTCCATCTCGATCTCGGTATCCCAGCCGTATTTATACGAGCCCATGTTCTGGACTGTCTCGATCGTTTCCCGATCCACGCCTTCACGGACTTCGACTTGCTGTTCCAATGCCATCGCTCCTTGCGGTCAGTGCCGCATGCGGTGTTTCCGTAGCGCCGCGACATAGCCGTCCGCGAAGCGCAAGATATGGTCTCTGCTCACCCCCGGCCCGATCGAGACCCGCAAGGCACAGCCCGCATCCTCCTCGGACCAGCCCATGGCGCGCAGCACATGGCTCGCGCGGACCTTGCCGGAGGAACAGGCCGACCCCGCGGAAACCGCGAAGCCCAGAAGGTCGAGCCGCATCACCTGCGTCTCCCCCTTCCAGCCGGGGGCGATCACCGAAAGCGTATTGGGTAGGACCGGCGGTGCGGTGCCTGCCTGATCTCCCGATGTCTCCCAACCGGGAAAATAGAGCGTCTCGCCGCTGGCTTCCAGTGCCGATTTTAGAATATTTCTAATTTCAGCAACCTCTTCCCAGACGCCCTGCGCCAGACCCCGGGCCGCAGCCTCTGCCGCGGCGCCGAACCCTACGATTCCAATCAGGTTTTCGGTTCCGGCCCGGCGGCCCATCTCCTGCCCGCCGCCGCGCAGCCGGGCGGCAATGTCGGTGCCGCGACGCAGGATCAGCGCGCCGATCCCCTTCGGACCGCCCAGTTTGTGCGCCGAAACGATTCCCGCCGTGACGCCCAGCCAGTTGAATGCCAGCGGCAGCTTGCCGAAACCCTGCGTCAGGTCGCTGAGCCAAAGCCCTTCGGGCAGATCCTGGATCACCCCGGTCTCGGAATTGGCCAGTTGCAGGGTCGCACGCCCCGGATCGGCCACCGTCACCCGGCCCAGCCCATCCACCGGAAGGACCGGGCGGCACCAGGCCTTCACCGCGTCATGCTCGACCTCGGCGCAGGCGATGTCGCGTCCTTCCAGCACCAGCGATGCCGCCTCCGTCGCGCCCGAGGTGAACACCACATCCTGCCCGTCCGCGCCGATCGCCGTGGCCAGCTGCGCCCGCGCGCGCTCCATCAGCGCCTTGGCCGCCCGCCCCTCGGCATGCACCGAGGACGGATTGCCCACCACATCCATCGCCGCCAGCATCGCCGCCCGCGCCTCCGGGCGCAGCGGCGTGGTCGCATTCCAGTCGAGATAAAGCCTTTGCATCGCCCCCGCCTTTCAGGCGCGGGATAGCGCAAAGTTCACTCATCCACCACGGAAAACAGCGACGGCACCGCCGGACAGGGCTTCAGCCGGTTCTTCACCACATCTTCGAGCGTGGTCTGGTGCAGGAACACGAAAACCTGCGCCGAGAGGCTTTCCCACAGCCGGTTGGCGAGCGACTGCGCCCGGCTGCCCGAAATCCCGCCCGAGGCCCCCGCCCCCACATGCAGCGCCGAAACGGTTTCATCGACCGCCTCGAAAATATCCGAAATCTTGATCTCGCCGGGCTCTTTCGCCAGTTTGTAGCCGCCCCCCGGCCCGCGCACCGAGGCCACCAGCCCGGACCGGCGCAGCCGCACGAACAACTGTTCGAGATAGGGCAGCGAAATGTCCTGCCGCCGGGAGATCTCCGCAAGGGAGGTCATCTGCCCCGCCCCCACCGTTGCCAGATCGACCAGCGCGACCATCGCGTAGCGGCCTTTTGTCGAAAGTTTCATCTTCCCTCCGGTCGCGGACAGGCGGGGAAATCCCGGCCCGAGCATTGACGGCACGCGCTTCGCCGCTTAACTGCACTTCATCCCAACCCGGCAACAGGCCGGGCGGTTCCGTTGGTAGGCTGTCAACCCCCATGCGTCAAGCGCGCCGGGCAACGCAGCCACCGTTGAGCAGGCGAGAACAGATGCCCGAAGTCATTTTCCCCGGTCCCGAAGGCAGGCTTGAAGGCCGTTACCATCCGCAACCGATCCCGGATGCGCCGATCGCGATCATCCTGCACCCGGATTCGCAGTTCGGCGGCACGATGAACAACCGCGTTGTGTATAACCTGCATTACGCCTTCCACAAGATCGGCTTCACCGTGCTGCGGTTCAACTTCCGTGGCGTAGGCCGGTCGCAGGGCGAATACGACCAGGGGATCGGCGAGCTGTCCGATGCCGCCTCCGCGCTCGATTACCTTCAGGCGATGAACCCGAATTCCAAGCATTGCTGGGTCGCCGGGTTCTCCTTCGGCGCCTGGATCGGGATGCAGCTGCTGATGCGCCGGCCCGAGATCACCGGCTTCGTTTCGGTCGCGCCGCCCGCGAACATGTATGACTTCAGCTTCCTCGCGCCCTGCCCGTCTTCGGGGCTGATCATCAACGGCACCGCCGACCGCGTGGCGCCGCCGAAGGACACCCATACGCTGGTCGGCAAGCTGCGCGAGCAGAAGGGCATCACGATTTCGCATGAGGAAATCGAGGGCGCCGATCACTTCTTCAAGGATGATGAGGCGCATATGAAGCCGCTCGTCACCCACGTCCAGACCTATGTGCGCCGCCGCCTGACGGAGGGGTCGCGCTGATGGACCGGCTGGACCGGCAACTGGATTTTCTGCTCGAAGCGGAAAAGCTGAAGTCGGTCTACCGCGCCACGCCGCTGATCGACAATGCCCGGCCGGAGAATTCGGCCGAGCATTCGTGGTCGCTCGCGCTTTATGCGCTGGTGCTGGCCGATCAGGCGCAGCCGGGGGTCGATGCGAACCGCGCGATCCGGATGTTGCTGCTGCACGATCTGGTAGAGATCGACGTGGGCGATGTGCCGATCCATTCCGGCAATGGCGCCGCCCATGACGCCCCCGCCGTTCAGGCCGCCGAAGCCGCGGCGGCGGAGCGGCTGTTCGGCCTGCTGCCCGCGGATCAGGGCGCGGAACTGCGCGCGGTCTGGCAGGAGTTCGAGGCGAACGAAACCCCGACCGCGCGCTATGCCAAATCGCTCGACCGGGTGCAGCCGGTGCTGCTCAACCATGCGGGCGGCGGCGGATCGTGGATCGACTACGACGTCACCCTGTCGCAACTCGACGAGCGGATCGGCACCAAGGTCGCCCGCGGGCTGCCCGGCATCTGGGAAAAGGTCCGCGCGCGCGTCCTGCCCTGGTTCGAGGGCCGGGACCGCGCCTGATCCCGCCAGCAGATTTTGTGACGCCGGCAGGGCCTGCTGACAATTCCTTGCTACCCCGACTCCCGCTTCATCGGTAAGTGGGAGAGTTCTGTTTCGTCCATTTCCACCAGAAGCGCCGCCCTCGGTGCGACCATTGCGGCCGGTCTGTCTGCCACCGCCACGACCTATGGTCCTGGGGCCGATGTCATCGCTTCGGGCGGCGTGATCACGGCCACCTTCATCGTCAGGTTCGAGGATATTCTGTGGCGCGGCGACTATGACGATCTGGTCTTTGCCTTCAGCAACGTGTCCCCCGCGCCGGGGCGCTTGGGGCGGTGGGCGCTGATGTCATGGAAAGATGCGGAAAACCGCGCTTTCCGCATTTTTCGGAATCGGCATACAATTGCATACCTTCCGCTTCCCGGCGTTATCCGCTAAGACGATGCCACGAGTCACCCAACCGCGGAGAGACCTATGTCGAAGATCAAGGTAGCCAACCCCGTCGTCGAGCTCGACGGCGACGAAATGACCCGGATCATCTGGGATTTCATCAAGAAGAAGCTGATTCTTCCCTACCTCGACATTGATCTGAAATATTACGATCTGGGCATCGAGCATCGCGATGCGACGAACGATCAGGTCACCATCGACGCGGCCGAGGCGATCAAGCAATACGGCGTCGGCGTGAAATGCGCGACCATCACCCCCGACGAAGCGCGGGTCGAGGAATTCGGCCTGAAGAAGATGTGGAAGTCGCCCAACGGCACGATCCGCAACATCCTCGGCGGCGTGATCTTCCGCGAACCGATCATCTGCAAGAACGTGCCGCGTCTGGTGCCGCACTGGACCCAGCCGGTGGTTGTCGGCCGTCACGCCTTCGGCGACCAATACAAGGCCACCGATTTCCGCTTCCCCGGCAAGGGGAAGATCACGATGAAATTCGTCGGCGAAGATGGCACGGTGCAGGAATACGACGTGTTCGACGCGCCCTCCTCCGGCGTTGCGATGGGGATGTACAACCTCGACGAATCGATCCGCGATTTCGCCCGGGCGTCGATGAACTATGGCCTGCTGCGCGGCTGGCCGGTCTATCTCTCGACCAAGAACACCATCCTGAAGGCCTATGACGGCCGCTTCAAGGATCTCTTCGCCGAGGTCTATGCCGCGGAATTCGAAGAGGAATTCAAGAAGAAGGGCATCCATTACGAACACCGCCTGATCGACGACATGGTGGCCTCGTCGCTGAAATGGTCGGGCGGCTATGTCTGGGCCTGCAAGAACTACGATGGCGATGTGCAGTCGGACACCGTGGCGCAGGGCTTCGGCTCGCTCGGGCTGATGACCTCCGTGCTGATGACGCCCGATGGCAAGACGGTCGAGGCCGAGGCGGCGCATGGCACCGTCACCCGCCACTATCGCGAGCATCAGAAGGGCAAGGAGACCTCGACCAACTCGATCGCGTCGATCTTCGCCTGGACCGGCGGACTGAAGCACCGCGCCAAGCTCGACAACAACGCCGCGCTGCAAACCTTTGCCGAAACGCTGGAAAAGGTCACCGTGCAGGCGGTCGAGGATGGCTACATGACCAAGGATCTCGCGCTGCTCGTCGGCCCGGATCAGAAGTGGCTCACGACGATGGGTTACCTTGAAAAGGTCGATGAATATCTGAACAAGGCTCTGGCCTGATCTCAGGGGGCCGGCGGAAACGCCGGCCCTTTTCACCATGCAGATCCGCGATGAACACCCCGCCGATGTGGCCCCGATCCGGGCGCTGACCCAGGCCGCCTTTGCCACGGCGCCGCATGCCTCGGGCACCGAAAGCCGGATCACGGATGCGTTACGCGCAGCCGGGGCACTCACCCTGTCGCTGGTTGTGCAGGACAACGGCGCCCTGATCGGCCATGCCGCCTTTTCGCCGGTGAGCATCGCCGGGGCACGGGGCTGGTACGGCCTCGGCCCGATCTCCGTCGATCCGGACCACCAGCGCCGGGGCATCGGCAGCGCGTTGCTGCGCGCGGGGCTGGCCCGGTTGCGTGCGATGGGCGCCAACGGCTGCGTCGTTCTGGGCGATCCGGCGTGGTATGGCCGCTTCGGATTTGCGGCGGATCCCGCACTCTGGCTTGCCGATGTGCCGCCCGAATATTTCCAAAGCGTCGCTTTTCGCGGCACTGCGGCGGGCGAGGTCCGTTATCACCCGGCTTTCGCGGCCTGAACTCTTCCCGTTCCGGCAGCAAACGCTTACAGCGGGCATAAACCGGAGCGCAGCATGACCACCCACCACACCCTGATCGAAGACACCCAGGGCCTCGCCTTTGGCGGAGTCATGGCGGCGTTCGGGATCGTGATCCTGACCCATCTGGGCTTCATCACCGGGCAGATGGCGGGGCTGGCGGTGTTGATTTCCTATGTCACCGGCTGGGGCTTCGGGCCGGTGTTCTTCGTTCTGAACCTGCCGTTCTACTGGTTCGGTTACAAGCGCATGGGCCTGCGGTTCGTGATCAAGACCTTCATCGCGGTGGCGCTGCTCTCCGGGCTGGCGATGATCCTGCCCCATTATATCAGCTTTGCGACGCTGAATCCGCTGGTGGGGGCGGTGCTTTATGGCTTCATCTCCGGCTCTGCCCTGCTGGCGCTGTTCCGGCATGGGGCGAGCCTTGGCGGCGTCGGCATCATGGCGCTGTATCTACAGGACCGCACCGGGTTCAAGGCGGGCTGGACGCAGATGGCCTTCGACGCCTGCGTCTTCGCGCTCGCGCTGATGCTGCGGGAATGGCACACGGTGGCCTGGTCGGCGCTTGGGGCGCTGGTGCTGAACATGGTGATTGCGATCAACCATCGGCGGGACCGCTACGTCGCCTGACGCATGGCCGCCATGCGTTTTCCCTGATGGACGGCGGCGCGGCGCGGCCTGATAACTAGGTCATGACCCCTGACCTTCCACCCGTGAAACACTATACCCTGTTCGAGGATATTCAGGGCCTGCTGATCGCCTCGGTGCAATCGGCGCTCGGGCTGCATCTGCTGCGGGCGGCGGGGTTGGTCACAGGCGGCACGGCGGGGATGTCGCTGATCCTGTCCTATGTCACGGGCTGGAGCTTCGGGCTGGTGTTCTTCGTGATCAACATCCCGTTCTACGGCCTCGCCTGGCGCGCGCGGGGGCTGATGTTCTGCCTGAAAAGCCTCGCCTCCGTGACCTTCGTCTCGGTTCTGGCCGAGGCGATGAAGCCGCTCGTCCATGTCGACAGCATCCACCCCGGCGCGGCGGCGGTGCTGTTCGGGGTATCGACCGGCGTGGGCCTGCTCGGCCTGTTCCGGCATTCCGGAAGCCTTGGCGGCGTGTCGATCATGGCCCTGATCTTGCAGGACAAATACGGGTTCAAAGCAGGCTGGACCCAGACCATCCACGACCTTGCCCTGTTCGCCGTCGCGTTCTGGCTTCTGCCGGTGGACAAGGTGCTGTGGTCGCTGCTGGGCGCGGTGATCCTGAACATGGTGATCGCCTTCAATCACCGGCGCGATTGGTATATTGTCACCTGAATGCAGACCTACCTTTTCCTTCTGGCCGCCGTCGCCTTTGAAACCTTCGGCTCCTCCTGCCTTCAGGCCAGCCGGCAGTTCACCCGGCTCTGGCCCTCGCTCGGCGTGATCGCGGGCTTTGCCGGGGCGTTCTGGTTTTTCTCGCTGGTGCTGCGCGACCTGCCGCTCGGCGTGACCTATGCGATGTGGTCGGGCATCGGTATCGTGCTGATCACCGGATCGGGCTGGCTGCTGTTCGGGCAGCGGCTCGACCTGGCGGGGATGCTCGGAATCGGGCTGATCATTGCCGGGATCCTCGTCATCAACCTGTTTTCATCCACCGCTACGCACTAGATGCTGGCGCCCCCGGCGGTTTTGCCGTAAGGCCGCAGCAAATCTGACAAGGCTGAACACATATGGACATTCGCAATATTGCGATCATTGCACACGTTGACCACGGCAAGACCACACTGGTCGACAAGCTCCTGCAACAGTCAGGCGCCTTCCGGGAGAATCAGGCCGTCGCCGAACGCGCGATGGACAGCAACGACATCGAGCGTGAACGCGGGATCACCATCCTTGCGAAATGCACCTCGGTCGAGTGGAAGGGCACCCGGATCAACATCGTCGACACCCCCGGCCACGCCGATTTCGGCGGCGAGGTCGAGCGGATCCTGTCGATGGTCGATGGCGTCTGCCTTCTGGTCGATGCCGCCGAAGGGCCGATGCCGCAGACGAAATTCGTGACGTCGAAGGCGCTGGCGCTCGGGCTGAAGCCGATCGTGGTGCTGAACAAGGTCGACAAGCCCGCCGCCGATCCGGAAAACGCGCTGAACGAGGTGTTCGACCTGTTCGCGAACCTCGGCGCTTCGGACGAGCAACTGGACTTCCCGCATGTCTATGCCTCGGGCATCGGCGGCTGGGCGGATCTGGAACTGGACGGCCCGCGTCAGGATCTGTCGGCGCTGTTCGACCTGATCGTGCGCCATGTCGAGCCGCCGAAGCAGATCACGCGCAAGGATGAGCCGTTCCAGATGCTGGCGACCACGCTGTCGGCTGACCCCTTCCTGGGCCGTCTGCTGACCGGCCGGGTCGAGGCGGGCACGCTCAAGGTCGGCGATCCGCTCAAGGCGCTGTCGCGCGATGGCGAGCGGCTGGAACAGTTCCGCGCGACCAAGATCCTTGCCTTCCGGGGCCTGTCGCAACAGCCGATCGACGAAGCCGAGGCGGGCGATATCGTCACCGTCGCGGGCATGTCGAAGGCGACCGTGGCCGATACGCTTTGTGCGCTGGACGTGGACACCGCCCTGCCCTCGCAGCCGATCGACCCACCGACGATTTCGGTCACCTTCGGGATCAACGACAGCCCGCTTGCGGGCAAGGACGGCACCAAGGTACAATCCCGCGTGATCCGCGACCGCCTGATGAAAGAGGCCGAGGTCAATGTCGCGATCAAGGTCGAGGACACCCCCGGCGGCGAAGCCTTCGTGGTGTCGGGGCGCGGCGAACTCCAGATGGGCGTGCTGATCGAAAACATGCGCCGCGAAGGGTTCGAGCTGTCGATCTCCCGCCCGCGCGTGATCTTCCGCGAGGAAAACGGCGAGCGGCTGGAACCGGTCGAGGAAGTCATCGTCGATGTGGATGACGAATATTCCGGCGTGGTGATCGAAAAGCTGACCGGCAACCGCAAGGGCGATCTGGTGGAAATGCGCCCGGCGGGCCATGGCAAGACCCGGATCGTTGCCCATGTCCCCTCGCGCGGGCTGATCGGCTATCAGGGCGAGTTCATGACCGACACGCGCGGCAACGGCGTGCTGAACCGCATTTTCCATAGCTGGGCACCCTACAAGGGCACCATCACCGGCCGCCGTCAGGGCGTTCTGGTGTCGATGGAGTCGGGCGTTTCGGTGGCCTTCGGGCTCTGGGGCCTCGAAGACCGCGGCAAGCTGTTCATCGGCGCGCAGGAGCAGGTCTATATCGGCATGATCATCGGCGAGCATTCGCGGGAGAATGACCTTGAGGTCAACCCGATGAAGTCGAAGAAGCTGACCAACATGCGGGCTTCGGGATCGGATGAAGCGGTGCGGCTGACGCCGCCGGTGCGGATGTCGCTGGAAGAGGCAATTGCCTATATCAACGACGACGAACTGGTCGAGGTCACGCCGAAGATCGTGCGGCTGCGCAAGCGGTTCCTCGACCCGAACGAGCGCAAGCGCGCAGCGCGGGCGGCAGAGTGATCCGGGGGGCTTCGGCCCCCCTTTTCAATGCTTTCCGTAGCGCCCCTTTCAGCAAATCCCCATGACCCTCAGCCTCCTGCTCGCCGCCGCCTTCGCGGGGTTCATCTATGGCATCACCCCCGGCCCCGGCGTTCTGGCGGTGCTGGGCATCGGCGCGGACCGGGGGCGCGGCGCGGCGACGGCGTTTCTGGTCGGCCATCTGGTAGGCGACATGCTGTGGAACGGGTTGGCGCTGGTGGCGATCGTCGGGGTCACGACGATTGGTTCCACGGTGTTTGACCTGCTGGGCGTGATCAGCGGGCTTTACCTTGGCTGGCTCGGCTGGCGGGCGGTGACGGTGCGGCGCGGATCCGAGGGCACCGCCACCGCGCAGATCCGCCGCCCGATGTTGCATGGGCTGACCTTCGGCCTGACCAACCCGAAGGCCTATCCGGTCGCCGTCGCCACGCTGACCGCGCTCTTGTCGGCCAAGGCGGGGATGCTGACCTGGGGAATGCTGCCCGCGCTGGTTCTGGCAAGCTGCCTGGGCGGGTTCGCGGCCTATCTGATTCTGGTCGCGCTGGTGGGCATTCCGGGCGTACGCCGCGCCTACCGGCGGCACGAAATCCTCGTGACGCGGCTGAGCGGCGTGCTGTTTCTGGGCTTTGCCCTGCACGCGCTGATGCAATCGGCGCCGGGACTGCTCGGCTAGCGGAACAGCACCAGCGCGCCGGGCGCCCAGGCGACGCGGGTGCGCGTTCCCACATCCAGCACGGGCCGTCCGAAGACGTTGCGCATGGAAATCCGCACCGGCTTGTCCACCCCGTCCAGCTTGACGTCGTAATAGGTCATGTCGCCGTAATAGACCACCTCGTCGATGGTGCCGGTGGCCTCATGCTCCGCCGCGGGCTGGCCGTCATAGATGATGGTCAGCGTTTCGGGGCGGAAGCCGACCGAAGCCCCACCGCCCGCATGCTGCGCCGCGATCTGATCCTGCGCGATCCGGACCCGGCCCAGACCGGCGACCTCCAGATCCCCCTCTTCCGCCAGAACCTGCGCGGGCAGGAAGTTCATCACCCCGATGAACTCCGCCACCCGGCGCGAATTCGGCCGCCGATACAGGGTCTCCGGATCGGCAAGCTGGGCGATCTCGCCCTCGAACATCACGGCGATCCGGTCGGACATCACCAGCGCCTCCTCCTGATCATGGGTGACCAGAACGAAGGTGATGCCCAGTTCGCGTTGCAGCTTGATCAGCTCGACCTGCATCTGTTCGCGGATCTTCTTGTCGAGCGCGGACATCGGTTCGTCCAGCAGCAGCACCTTCGGCTTGAGGATCAGCGCCCGCGCGAGCGCCACCCGCTGCCGCTGCCCGCCCGACATCGCATGCGCCGCGCGCGGGCCGTAGCCCTTCAGCCCCACCAGTTCCAGCGCCTCGTCCACCGCCTTCGCCTTCTCGGCGGCGGAGCGCGGATCGCGGCGCAGGCCAAAGCCCACGTTCTGCGCCACCGTCAGATGCGGAAAGATCGCATAGCTCTGGAACACCATATTGGTCGGCCGCTTGTTCGCGGGCACGTCCGACATGTCCTTGCCATCAATCAGCACGGCGCCGGAGGAAATATCCTCGAACCCGGCGATGGTGCGCAACAGCGTGGTCTTGCCACAGCCCGAAGGCCCGAGCAGCGAAAAGAACTCCCCCGCCCGGATCTGCGCCGTGATCCGGCGCAGGGCGTGATAGTCGCCATAATATTTCTGCACGTCGCGGAATTCGATCATCGTCGGACGATCGGCGGCGGTTTTGATGGTCACAGGAAGCCTCCGGTGTCTTTGGCGCCGGTTTTCGCGATGCCGCGGCGGCGGAAATATTCGGCGATGGTCAGCAGCACGACCGAAGCGACGACAAGGCAGGTGCCAAGCGCCATGATCATCGGGATCTGCTTCGGGAAGCGCAGTTGCGAGAAGATATAGGTGGGCAGCGTCGTCTGCTCCCCCGCCAGAAAGAAGGCGATGATGAATTCATCGAGCGAGATCGTGAAGGACATCAGGAAGGAGGAAATGATCCCCGGCATCACCAGGGGCAGGGTGATCAGCCGGAAGGTGTTCCACTTCGTCTCGCCCAGATCATAGGCCGCTTCCTCGAACGAGGTATCGAGCGAGGAAAACGCCGCGTTCAGCACCGCGATCGCATAGGGCGTCGCCGCCAGCACATGGCCAAGGATCACGGTAAAGATCGACAGCGGCACACCCACGCCCAAAAGCACGATCAGCAGCGACACCGCCACGATGATCTCGGGCAGGACCAAGGGCAGCATGATCAGCCCCATGATCCCCGGCTTGAACGGAAACTGATACCGCGTCGAGGCCCGCGCGGCGAAAATGCCCAGCGTGGTCGCCAGAACCGCCGTGGACACCGCGATGATCAGCGAATTCTTCAACGCCTGCCCAAGCGCCGCATTGGCGAAGAGCTGATCGAACCATTGCAGCGTGAAGCCCTTCAACGGAAAGGCGATGATCGTGCCGTTGTTGAAGGCAAACACCGGCAAGAGCGCGATGGGCGCATACAGAAACACCAGATAGGCGAAGGCGAAAATGCGCAGGCCGGGGGACTTCATTTCTGCACCTTCAGGAAGCGCCGGTTGAGAAAGAGGAACAGCAGCGAAATCACCGCCACCACCAGCATCGCGCTGACCGCGATGGCCGAACCCAGCGGCTTGTTGTCGATCTTCAGCATGTTCTGCTGGATCATGTTCGCCACCATCGGGAGCTTGCCGCCGCCGATCAGTTCGGGGGTGACGTAATCGCCGATCGTCGGGATGAAAACGATCATCACCGCGCCGATCACCCCGGGCATCGCCAGGGGCAGCGTGACGCGCCAGAAGGTCATGAACTTGCTTTCGCCCAGATCCTGCCCGGCCTCAAGAAACGAGCGGTCGATCTTTTCCAGGCTGACGAAGATCGGCAGGATGGCGAAGGGCGCATAGGCATGGGCCAGCGTGATCGCGATGGCGCCCACCGAATTCAGCATCTGCAACGGCTGGTCGATGATGCCGAGCCCCTTCAGGATGGAATTGATCACCCCGTTGTAGTTCAGGATCACCTTCCACTGGAACACCCGGATCAGGTAGCTGGTCCAGAACGGGATGGTGATCAGGAACAGCCACAGCGACTTCTTCGACGGCGGCAGCACGAAGGAGATGAAATAGGCGATCGGGAAGGCCAGCACCACCGTCACCAGCGTCACCAGCGCCGAGACGATCACCGAGCGCAGCAAAATCGTGCGGAAGATCGGGTCGCTCCAGGCCTGAACGTAATTCTCGACGGTGAATTCATGGATCACCGTCAGATAGCCGTCCCGGAAGAAGGAATAGGCGACGATCATGCCCAAGGGCGCCGCCAGCAGCAGCACGGCATAGATCAGCGTCGGACTGATCATCAGGTAACCGTTGAAGGCTTCGGAATTCCTCAGCCGTTTCAAGGGCGAATCCGACATGTCTGCGTCTCCCTGTCCGCGCCCTTGCGGCACGCCGGGGAACGTTGGCACATGGCGCCTTCCGCGCCAAGAGGGAGACCTAAGGTTCGCGGCGCGAAAACCGGCAATTGCCCGTAAATTGCGCGCAGTCAGACCGGAAGGTCGCCCGGCGGGTTCTCCAGCAGCCGGACCAGACGGCGGATCGCGCGCTGGAAGCGCTCCTCGGGCACGGCACCGGCCAGCGCGATCCGTACGGCATTAGGGGCATGGCCGTCGTGCAACACATATTCGTCGGCCGAACGCAGCAGCACGCCCTCGCCCTCCGCCACTCGCGCGAAGGTCGAGGCCCGCCACCCTGTCGGCAGCCGCAGCCAGATGAAGCTCAGCCCCGGCTGCCAGCAGATGTCCTGATCGCCGAAGCTCTGCACCACCACCTGCAACCGCCGCGCCATCTCCTCCTGCGCGGCCTGGCGCAGCCGCATCGCCTCGCCCGAGGCGAAGATCCGGGTGATAATGTCCGTCACCGGGCGCGGCAGGCCGAAATAGCTGTGCTGCGCGGTCAGGCGCCCGGCCTCGCCCATCCCCTCCGGGGCGACGACGATGCCGAACCGCATCCCCGCCGAAATCGTCTTCGACAGCGAGGTGACATGCCAGGCCCGCTCCGGCGCCAGCGCGCGCAGCGAATCCAGCCCGGAAACCGGCGCGGTATAGCAATCGTCCTCGATGATTTGCAGGTCATGGCGCCGCGCCACCTCGATCAGCGCGAGCCGCCGTTCGTGCCCCATCCGCACCGCGGTCGGGTTCTGCGCGTCCGGCGTGACGCAGACCACCTGCCCCCCATAGCGCCGGCACGCGGCATCAAGCGCCGCCGGCACCATGCCCTCCTCATCCAGCGCGACGGGCACCACCTCCGCCCGGTTCAGCCGCGCGGCATGGCGGAACCCCGGATAGGCCAGCTCCTCGCACAGCACCACGGGCCGGTCGCCACGCAGGCAGCATTGCAGCACGATGTTGATCCCGTTCTGCCCGCCATGCGTCAGCACCAGATCATCCGCCCCGATCATCGGCCGCATGGTGCAATTACCGAACCAGTCGAGCACCGCCTCCCGGCAGTCCCGATCGCGCCGAAGCCCCGGATATTCCAGATATTTCCGGCCCAGTTCCGCCGCCGCCTCGGCCATCGCGCGCGCCAGCGCGGCGGTTTGCCCGACATCGGGCAACTGCGGCGAGCGCAGATCGACCACGCCGTCATCGTCATCCGGATCGGTGAGCGGCTGGCGGTAAAGCGGCTCGGTCGGCCCCAACCGGCGCGATTGTGTCGATACAAACGTCCCGCGCCCAACGGCGGCTTCGAGCAACCCTTCCTGCGTCGCGATCTGATAGGCGCGCGCCACGGTTCCCGGCGTCACCCCCAGTTTCCATGCCAGATCCCGCACCGTCGGCAGCCGCACCCCGGGATGCAGATCGCCCCGCCGCACCCCTTCGCGCAGCGCCCGGACCAGCGACAGATACTTCGGCCCGCTGATCTGCGACAGGTCCGGCTTCCAATTTGTATCAGTCACAATGTTTCTCTGGCTGCGATTGTATGGCCTGATGTAGAGATACATTACGAAAGCAAACGAATTGTATCAATACAGAAAAGGTGCCCCCATGTCGTCGCTGTCGCTGCGTCGCACGTCTCTCCAGAACCACAAGGGCCTGTTGCAGGTCGTTCTTGCCTGGATTGAGGCCCGCCGCACCCGCATCGCGCTGTCGCATCTGGATGCACGGTTGCTCGACGATATCGGCATCACGCCGGACACCGCTCGCAGCGAAGCGGGACGGTCGTTCTGGTCCTGAACAGGCGCCGCAGTCCCCTGTCGGCCCTCTTCCTGCCGGGTGCTTGCACCCGGCTTCTTTTTTAGCTGGCGACCACTTCGATCTGGATCGCGCGCTTGCGCAATTCGGCGAACAGCGCCGGCAGCACGCGGACTTCGCGCGAGGCCCGCACCAGCGCCTCGCCCACCAGCCCTTCGTTCGCCGGGGCGCGCACGCGCCACACCATCCGCCGCTGAACGCCGTCGTCATAGACGATCTCGACCGCGCCCTGCCGTCGCCGCATGCCCAGAAAATCGAACCCCCCGCCGGAGGTCTGAAAACCCGTCTTCATGATGTCACTGCCCGATCTTGTTTTTCTTCTGATGCCGGGCGCTCCGAATCGGGTCAAGACACGGCGACGTGAACGGCCTTCATCCTGCCGCTTGCGCCCGCCCGCGGATCGGCCTAGCCCTTGGGGCATGCGTGTTCTGGACAACATCATCTCGGATCGCGGCTCGAAATACGCGGTTTCGGGCGCGCCCTGCGACAGCGACACGCAGGCCCGCGCCCTGCTGGCCGAGTTGAAAACACGCAAGAAATTCGCCAAGGCGACGCATAACAGCTGGGCCTTCCTCGGCCCCGATGGCCCGGTGAAGAACGACGATGGCGAATCGGGCGCCGGGATGGTGATCGTGCGGATGCTGGAACGCGCCGAACTGAGCGGGCATCTGATCGTCGTCACCCGCTGGTTCGGCGGCAAGCATCTGGGCGGCGACCGGTTCCGCCATATTCAGGACGCGGTGCGGATCTATCTGGACACGCGCGATGAATGACCTCGACCGTTTCGCGCGCTCGCCGTTTCGTGCGCGCTTCCACCTCGGCCCGCGCGAACGGGACTATGCCCGGGCGAAGGGGCGCGACACCATCGCCCGCCATGCGGCGGATTTCATCGCCACCCGCCTCGCCCCCGCCGCGCCGAAGAACGACGGCAAGCAAACGCCGATGCGCGGCCATCCGGTCTTCGTCGCGCAGCACGCCACGGCGACCTGTTGCCGCGGCTGTCTGGAAAAATGGCATCATTTGCCGCAGGGCCGCCCCTTGACGGAAGCGGAACAGGCGCGGATCGTGGACCTGATCCTGCGCTGGATCGACAGGGACATGAGATGAGCACAAAGACCCCCGCCACCAATGCGCTGACCAAGGCCGGCGTTCCCTTCGAGACGAAGGAGTACGACTACACCGCCGGTCAGAGCCAGATCGGCCTGCATGCCGCCGAGGCGATCGGCATGGATCCCGAAAAGGTGCTGAAGACGCTGATGGTCGAGGTGGACGGCAAGCCCGCCTGCTGTGTCATCCCCTCGGATCACTCGCTGTCGATGAAGAAGGTCGCGGCGGCGTTTGGCGGCAAGTCGGCGCATATGATGGACCCCACGAAGGCCGAACGCCTGACCGGCTATCACACCGGCGGGATCAGCCCCTTCGGCCAGCGCGCCCACGCCCCCGTTGCCTTCGAGGATACCGCGATGGTCCATGACCGCGTGGTGATCAACGGCGGCAAGCGCGGGATGATGGTGCTGCTCGCCCCCGCCGATGCGCTGAAGGTCACGGGCGGCGCGGCGAAACCGCTGATCGCCTAGATCCCCGCCGTCAGCACATGGCCCGGCTGGAACGCCAGCCGCACCGTGGTGATCGGGCCAAGGTCGTTCCAGGTCGTCCGGTTCAGGATCAGGAGCGCCTGCCCCTGCCGGATCTCCAGCAGGCGGGCATCGCGCCCGTCGGCGTTGCAGGCCGAAAAATCCAGTTCCGCCCGGAAATAGGGCGCGTTCCGCACCAGCCATTCGTTGGCGTTCATGTGGCGGAAATCGACCCCCTCGCTCCCCGGCACGGCGGCGGGATTGATCCAGCGGTCCTCCAGCTGGAACGGCTTGCGGTCGCCATAATGCACTTCGCGCAGGTGGATCAGCGGCATGCCCTCGGTCAGGCCCATCCGTGCGGCGACCGGCCCCGGCACCGGGCTGCGGCGTTGGGCGACGATGCGGTGGCTGTAGGCCATCCCCGCCGCCTCGACCTGCTCGCGCACGATCGGGATCGACAGCGTGGCCTTGCGCACCGGGTTGATCGCCACCCGCGTGCCCGCGCGGCGGCGGCGGTCGAGCAACCCTTCCTCCGCCAGCAGTTGCAGCGCCTTGTTCACCGTCGCCCGCGCCACGCCGAATTCCACCGCCAGTTCGACCTCATCCGGGATGCGGTCGCCCTGACGCCATTCCTTTTCGACGATGCGGCGGCGGACCTCGGCGGCGATGGACACCGCCTTGCCCGCCGCCTTTGGCGCGGAGAGTTCGGTCACATCCGCTCCTGCAACCGGCGGATGCAGGCGATGTAATCGCCAGTGATTCGGTCATGATCCATGTGGCGCCCTTCCCGCACGACATGACGGCCCCCGGACCAGACATCGCGCACCAGCCCGTCATGCCCCGCAAAGATCAGACTGTCGAGCATTTCATCCCCGCCCCGTCCCGCCATCACCGGATTATCCACATCCACCGCGCAAAGATCGGCCCAAAGGCCCGGCGCGATCGCCCCCGTCTCGCGCCCCGCCGCCGTGCGGCCACCGTCCAGCCCGGCGTCATAGATCACCCGGCCCGTCGAGCCTTCGCGCGTGGCATAGATCGCCCGCGCCCGGTCACGCAGCCGCTGGCTGTATTCCAGCGTGCGCAACTCCTCGGTCAGGCTGATGCGGATGTTGCTGTCGGAGCCGAACCCCAGCCGCCCCTTCTCCGCCGCCCAGACCGTGCCGTTGAAGATCCCGTCGCCCAGGCTCGATTCCGTAATCGGGCAGAGCCCCGCCACCGCGCCGGTCCGCGCGAGCCGCCGGGTTTCGTCCTCGGTCATGTGGGTCAGGTGGATGAAGGTCCAGCGCGCATCCGGGGCGCAGTTCTCCAGCACCCATTCCACCGGGCGCAGGCCATAGGCGGCACTGACCTCCTCGATCTCGGGCACCTGCTCGGCCAGATGCAGATGGATCGGCCGATCGGGGCGCAGCGCGGCGCAAAAGGCCAGCCCCTCGGGCGAAACCGCGCGCAGCGAATGCGGCGCGACCCCGATCCCGGCATCGGGCAGGCCCCGGATCGCGGCTTCGGCGGAGTCCAGCAGGCGGGCGAAGTCCTCGGGCGTCGTGCCGAACCGCACCTGCCCCGCGCCAAGCCCGCGCCGGTCACAGCCGCCGAACTGGTAATGCACCGGCAGCAGCGTCAGGCCGATACCCGTGCGCGCGGCGGCGGCGGCGATGCGGGCGCTCATCTCGCCGATGTTGTCGTAATGCGCGCCGCCGGGTTGGTGGTGCAGGTAGTGGAATTCGACATTCGTGGCATAGCCCGCTTCGAGCATCTCCATCTGCACCAGCGCGGCGATCGCCTCCACATCTTCCGGCGTCAGATGATCGAGGAAGCGATACATGATCTGCCGCCAGGTCCAGAAGGTATCGCGCGGCTCCGGCCCCTTCGCCTCGCTCAGCCCCGCCATCGCACGCTGAAAGGCATGGCTGTGCAGGTTCGCCATCGCGGGCAGCAGCAGCCCGAATCGCTGCCCCTCGGGCGCCGCATCGGGCGTGACCTCGGCGATTCGGCCCTCGGGCGAGAGCGTCACCCGTATATTTTCCGCCCAACCTTCGGGCAACAGCGCCCGTTCCGCCCACAGCACAGTCATCGGTCCGATCTCCTTGCCGGCGCATCCGGTTTTCGCTTGCCGGGTGCAAATAGATTTAGACATACGCGATTTCTAAGTCTAAACATAATATCGCGAAGAAATCAATGCGAAGGGCGCCGGAATGCAGATCCTCAGCCATGCGAAAATTGCACGGATGACCGCGAAATCAGGTGGTTACGAGCTGATCGAGGACGGCGCCATCGCGCTCGACGGCGGCAGAATCGCCTGGGTCGGTGCGATGCGGGATCTGACGATTGACGGCCCGCGCACGGACCTCGGCGGGCGGCTGGTGACGCCCGGGCTGATCGACTGCCACACCCATATCGTCTTCGGCGGCGACCGCGCGCGGGAGTTCGAGATGCGCCTTGAGGGGGCATCCTACGAAGAGATCGCCCGCGCCGGGGGCGGCATCCTGTCGACCGTCCGCGCCACCCGCGCGGCGAGCGAGGATGAGATGGTCGCCACCGCCCTGCCCCGGGTCGATACGCTGCTGGCCGAAGGCGTCACCACGCTTGAGATCAAATCCGGCTACGGGCTGGATCTGGACACCGAACTGCGGATGCTGCGCGCCGCGCGCCGGATCGGGCGGGAGCGGAAGGTGAATGTGGTGACCACCTGGCTCGCCGCCCATGCCCTGCCGCCCGAATATCCCGACCGCGCGGCCTATCTGCGCGACGTGGTGATTGCCGGGATGGATCGGGCCCATGCCGAAGGGCTGATCGACGCGGTGGATGGGTTCTGCGAGGGGATCGCCTTTTCGGTCGATGAAATGGCGGCGGTCTTCGACCATGCCCGCGGTCTTGGCCTGCCGGTGAAGCTCCATGCCGAACAGCTTTCCGATCTGGGCGGCGCGGCGATGGCGGCGCGGCATGGGGCGCTGTCCTGCGACCATATCGAATATCTCGGTGCCGATGGCGTGGCGGCGATGGCGGCTGCGGGCACGGTGGCGGTGCTGCTGCCCGGCGCCTTCTACACCCTGCGCGAAACGCAACATCCGCCGGTCGCTGCCCTGCGCGCGGCGGGCGTGCCGATTGCGCTGGCGACCGATTGCAACCCCGGCACCTCGCCGATGACCTCGCTCCTGCTGACGCTGAACATGGGGGCGACGCTGTTCCGGCTGACGCCTTCGGAATGCCTGGCCGGGGTGACGCGTAACGCGGCGACGGCGCTCGGCCTGGCGGATCGTGGTGTGATCGCGCCCGGCGCGCGGGCCGATCTGGCGGTGTGGGATGTCGCCCATCCGGCCGAACTGACCTACCGCATCGGCTTCAACCCGCTGCATGCGCGCATCCTTGGAGGCGAATTTGTCTGAACTGATCCTGATCCCCGGCGAAACCACGCTGGCGCAACTGGAACGTGTCTGGCGCGAGGGTCTGGCGGTGCGCCTGCATGACAGCGCCCGGCCCGGCATCGCGGCCTCCGCCGCGCGGATCGCGGCGGCGGCGGGCGGGACCGAACCTGTCTACGGCGTGAACACCGGCTTCGGCAAGCTCGCCTCGATCAAGATCGCGCCCGAGGATACCGCGACGCTGCAACGCAACCTGATCCTGTCGCATTGCTGCGGCGTGGGCGAGCCGGTCGAACCGGAGACGGTGCGGCTGATCATGGTGCTGAAGCTCTTGTCGCTCGGGCGCGGGGCGTCGGGCGTGCGGCCCGAGGTTGTGGCGCTGATGGAAGACATGCTGGCGCGCGGCGTGCTGCCGGTGATCCCGTCGCAGGGCTCCGTTGGGGCCTCGGGCGACCTTGCGCCGCTGGCGCATATGGCCGCCGCGATGCTGGGCGAAGGCCGCGCGACCTATGGCGGCCGCGAAACCACCGGGGCCGAGGCTTTGGCTGCGGCGGGCCTTGCGCCGGTGACGCTGGCGGCGAAAGAGGGGCTGGCGCTGATCAACGGCACGCAGGTTTCCACCGCCTTCGCGCTGGCGGGGCTGTTCGATGCGCTGCGCGCGGCGTCGAACGCGCTGGTCACCTCGGCCCTCTCGACCGATGCGATCATGGGGTCCACCGCGCCGTTCCTGGATGAAATCCACACCCTGCGCGGCCACCGGGGGCAGATCCTCGCCGCCCGCGCGATCCGCGCGCTGATGGACGGGTCCGAGATCCGCGAGAAGCCACCGCGAGGGCGACACCCGCGTGCAGGATCCCTATTGCATCCGCTGCCAGCCGCAGGTGACCGGCGCCTGTATCGACCTGCTGCGGCAGGCGGCGCAGACGCTGGAGATCGAGGCGAATGCCGCCACCGACAACCCCCTCGTTCTCAGCGACAGGATCGTGTCGGGCGGCAATTTCCACGCCGAACCCGTGGCCTTCGCCGCCGATCAGATCGCGCTGGCGATCGCGGAAATCGGCGCGATCGCACAGCGGCGCGTGGCGCTGATGGTGGATCCGGCGCTGAACCACTGCCTGCCCGCTTTCCTGACGCCCGCGCCGGGGCTGAACTCCGGTCTGATGATCGCCGAAGTCACCTCCGCCGCGCTGATGAGTGAGAACAAGCATCTCGCCACCCCCTGTTCGACGGACTCCACGCCCACCTCGGCGAACCAGGAGGATCACGTCAGCATGGCCGCCCATGGCGCGCGGCGGCTGCGGCGGATGAACGCGAACCTTGCGCATATCCTCGGGATCGAGGCGCTGTGTGCCTGTGCCGGGGTCGAATTCCGCGCGCCCCTGCGGACCTCGGCGCCGTTGCAGGCCGTCATCGCGCGGCTGCGGGCGGAGATCCCGGCGCTTGGCGAGGACCGCTATCTCGCGCCCGATCTGGCGGCGGCGGCAGGGCTGATCCGCACCGGCGCGCTGCTCGCCGCCCTTCCCGAAACGCTGGCTCCGGAGGTCGCATGAACCCCGTCATCGTCGAACAGGGCGACAGCCCGGTCATCCTCGGCCTGCCGCATACCGGCACCCATGTCCCGCCCGAAATCTTTGCCCGGCTGACCCCGCGCGGGCAGATCCTGGCCGATACCGACTGGCATGTCGAACGGCTTTATGCCGGGCTGCTGCCGGGGGCGACGACCGTGCGCGCGACCTTCCACCGCTATGTGATTGACGCGAACCGGGGGCCGGAGGACGAAAGCCTCTACCCCGGGCAGAATACCACCGGGCTGGTGCCGCTCACCGATTTCGATGGCGAACCGATCTGGACCGAGGCCCCCGACGCGGCGGAGGTTTCCCGAAGGCTGGCCACGTTCCACGCGCCCTATCACGCCGCGCTGGCCGCCGAAATCGCCCGGGTCAAGGCGCGGCACGGGGTTGCGATCCTGTATGACTGCCATTCGATCCGCAGCCACATCCCCTTCCTGTTCGAGGGCACGCTTCCGGATTTCAACATCGGCACCAACCTCGGCACCACCTGCGATCCGCGCATCGAGGCCACCGTGCGCGACATCTGCGCCGCGACCGGGCGCACGATGGTGGTGAACGGGCGGTTCAAGGGCGGCTGGACCACGCGGCATTATGGGCGACCGGAAACCGGCGTCCACGCGATCCAGATGGAACTGGCGCAATCCACCCATCTGCAAACCGAAGCCCCGCCCTTCGCCTATGACGAGGCCAGGGCCGAAACGCTGCGCGAGACGCTGGGCGCGGTGCTGCGCGCGCTGGCCGGGGTGCTGACATGACGCCGCTTCAGGGGATCCGGGTGCTGGACCTGACCCGCGTTCTGGCCGGGCCTTATGCGACCGCGCTGCTGGCGGACCTCGGCGCCGAGGTGATCAAGCTGGAACCCCCCACCGGCGACGATTACCGCCATGTCGGCCCGTTCCGCGAAGGCGAAAGCGCGCTCTTCACCCTCAACAACCGGGGCAAGAAATCGGTCGCGCTGGACCTGAAGGATCCCGCGCATCTGGCGATGGCGCAGGCGATCGCGGCGCAGGTCGATGTGGTGGTGGAGAATTTCCGCCCCGGCGTCGCCGACCGTCTGGGCCTTGGCGCCGAAACGCTCAGGGCGGCAAACCCGGGGTTGGTCTATTGCTCGATCTCCGGCTTCGGGCAGAATGGCCCCTGCCGCGACCTGCCCGCCTATGACATCGTGGTTCAGGCGATGTCGGGCCTGATGGCGGCGACGGGCGAGGAAGGCGGCGCGCCCCTCAAAACCGGCGAGAGCATGGCCGATCTGATCGCCGGGCTGTTCGGAAGCTGGGCGATCATGGCGGCGCTGGTGAACCGCGCACGCACGGGCGTGGGGGCGGTGCTGGATGTGTCGATGCACGACGCGCTGTTCTCCATGCTGACGACGAGCCACGCGCTGCACCTTTACGCCGGGGCGCTGCCCGCGCGGGTCGGCAACCGGCATCCGCTGTCGACGCCCTTCGGCTGTTACGCCACGCGCGACGGTCAGGTGGTGATCTGCGTGCTCAACGACCGGCAGTTCGCGCGGCTGTGCGCGGTGATCGGCACGCCGGAGGCCGCCACCGATCCGCGCTTTGCCACGGACGAAAGCCGCACCGCGCATGAGCCCGCCGTGAAGGCGCTGATCGAAGCCTGGTCGCGCGGGATGACGACCGCGGAGGCCGTCGCCACGCTCGCGGAAGCGGGCCTTCCGGCGGCGCCGATCCTCGACATCGCGCAGGCGGCGGCGAGCCCGCAGGCCGTGGCGCGCGGGTTGGTGAGCGACCTTGGCGGTGCGCCCGTGGTGGGCCAGCCGGTGCGCTTCGACGGAGAAAAGCCACTGGCCCGGACCCCGGCGCCCGTTCTGGGCGGGGATCTGGCGGCGGTGGCGGCGGAATTCGGGTTGGAGGCCCTGACATGACCCCCTGGCACATGCTGACCGAAGAAGAGACGCTGTTCTGCGACATGCTCGAACGGCTCTGCGCCGAGAAGATCGCGCCGCTGGCCGCCGAGACGGATGAGACAGCGGCCTTCGTCCATCGTCAGTTGGGCGTGCTGAACGAGGCCGGGATGATGGGCGCGAACCTGCCCGATGCCGGTCTGTCGGCCACGGCGCTCCTGCGGGCCGTGGCGATCGTGGCGGGGGCCTGCGGGTCCACCGCTTCGGCACTGACGGCGCATTACCTGGCGACGGATTCGATCCTGCTCGGCGGGACCGAGGCGCAGAAGGCCGAATGGCTGCCGAAGGCGGCGGCGGGGCTTCTGGGGGCCTTCGCGCTCACGGAACCCACGGCGGGCTCCGACCCGGCGGACATGAAGACCCGCGCGCGCCGCACCGAAACCGGCTGGCACGTCAAGGGCACGAAATGCTTCATCTCCAACGGCGGGGTGGCGGATTTCATCGTGCTTTACGCGGTGACGGACCCGGAGAAGGGCCACCGGGGGATTTCCGCCTTTATCGTGCCGAAGGGCACGCCGGGGCTGGAGGCCGGGCAGCCGGAGCGGACGATGGGCCTGAAGGGCGGGCATGTCTTTACCCTGAACATCGACATCGACCTGCCCGAAGAGGCACTGTTGGGCGCCGAGGGCACGGGTTTCCGCACCGCGATGAAGGTTCTGGACAACGGTCGGATCGAGGTCGCGGCACAGTGCCTCGGCCTTGCACAGGCGGCAATGGCGGCGGCCATCGGCTATGCGAAGGAACGCGTGATCGGCGGTGAGCCGCTCGCCAACCGGCAGGGCATCCGCTGGATGATCGCCGACATGGGCGTGGCCTATCAATCCGCGCTGCTGCTGGCGCAGGACGCGGCGCGACAGCGCGACGCCAGCCACCACAGCGGCGCGCGCTTCAGCCAGGCGGCGGCAATGGCAAAGCTCGCCGCCTCCGAAGCCGCCGGGAAAATCGCGGATACCGCGCTGCAAATCCACGGCGGCTACGGCTATACCCGGGACTTCCCCATCGAGCGGATCACCCGCGACCTGCGCATCATGCGGATCTACGAGGGTTCCTCGGAAATCCAGCGCATCATCATTTCCGGCCAGATGCTGGCCTGACCGAAGGGAGACATCATGGACAACCCGCGCCACAACACCCGCGACATCTTCCCCCCCACCGGCCCGGAGCTGAACGCGAAAAGCTGGCTCACCGAAGCGCCGCTCAGGATGCTGATGAACAACCTGCATCCGGACGTGGCAGAGCGCCCGCATGAACTGGTGGTCTACGGCGGCATCGGCCGCGCCGCCCGGACGTGGAAGGACTTCGACCTGATCGTCGAGACGCTGAAGAAGCTGGAGGCGGACGAGACGCTGCTGGTGCAATCGGGCAAGCCGGTCGGCGTGTTCCGCACCCACAAGGACGCGCCGCGCGTGCTGATCGCCAATTCCAACCTGGTGCCGAACTGGGCAACCTGGGACCATTTCAACGAATTGGACAAGAAGGGTCTGGCGATGTACGGCCAGATGACCGCCGGTTCGTGGATCTATATCGGCGCGCAGGGCATCGTTCAGGGCACCTATGAAACCTTTGTCGAGGCGGGCCGCCAGCATTACGACGGCAACCTGAAGGGCAAGTGGATCCTGACCGGCGGCCTTGGCGGCATGGGCGGCGCGCAGCCTCTGGCGGCGGTGATGGCGGGGGCCTGTTGTCTGGCCGTCGAATGCGACGAGACGCGGGTCGATTTCCGCCTGCGCACCCGCTATGTCGATGAAAAGACCCATTCGCTGGACGCGGCGCTCGACATGATCGACGCCTGGACCAAGGCGGGCGAGGCGAAATCCGTTGCGCTGATCGCCAATGCGGCGGATGTGTTCAACGAGCTTTACCGCCGTGGCATCCGCCCCGACATCGTGACCGACCAGACCTCGGCGCATGACCCGGTGCATGGCTACCTGCCGCAGGGCTGGACCGTGGCCGAATGGCGGGCAAAGCAGGAAACCGATCCGAAGGGCGTCGAGCGCGCCGCGCGGGCGTCCATGCGCAATCAGGTCGAGGCGATGGTGGCCTTCCACGACGCCGGGATCCCGACGATCGACTATGGCAACAACATCCGGCAGATGGCGCTGGAGGAAGGGTTCGAGCGCGCGTTCAGCTTCCCGGGCTTTGTCCCCGCCTGCATCCGGCCGCTGTTCTGCCGCGGCATCGGGCCGTTCCGCTGGGCCGCGCTCTCGGGCGATCCGGAAGACATCTACAAGACCGACGCCAAGGTGAAGGAGCTGATCGACGATCCGCATCTGCACAACTGGCTCGACATGGCGCGCGAGCGGATCGCGTTTCAGGGCCTGCCCGCGCGGATCTGCTGGGTCGGCCTCGGGCTGCGGCACAAGCTGGGCCTTGCCTTCAACGAGATGGTGCGCAACGGCGAACTGAAGGCGCCGATCGTGATCGGGCGCGACCACCTCGACTCTGGCTCCGTCGCCAGCCCGAACCGCGAGACCGAAGCGATGCGGGACGGCTCGGACGCCGTGTCGGACTGGCCGCTGCTGAACGCGCTTTTGAACACCGCGTCCGGGGCGACCTGGGTCAGCCTGCACCACGGCGGCGGCGTCGGCATGGGCTTCAGCCAGCATTCCGGCATGGTGATCTGCTGCGACGGCACCGAAGACGCCGACGCCCGCATCGCCCGCGTGCTGTGGAACGACCCGGCAACCGGCGTGATGCGCCATGCCGATGCGGGCTATCAGATCGCCATCGACTGCGCGCGCGAACACCACCTGAACCTGCCCGGCATCCTGGGCTGACCAACGACCGGCCGGGCATCGACCCGGCCGGCACCCGACAGGAGAGAGACATGCACTATGCCCCGGGGCGCGAGCCCTGCCCCTTGCCGTATTCGCCCTTCAAGGCCTGCACCGTGCCGCGCCCGATCGGCTGGCTGTCCACGGTCTCGCCCGAGGGTGTGGCGAACCTCGCGCCCTACAGTCAGTGGCAGAACCTGACCTTCGACCCGCCGATGGTGATGTTCGCGGCCAACCCCTATTCCGACGGGCGGCGCAAGCATACCGTGCTGAACGCCGAAGCGACCGGCTGGTTCGTGTGGAACATGGCGACCTGGGATCTGCGCGAGGCGGTCAACATCTCCGCCGCCGAATGGCCCGAGGGCGATGACGAATTCCTCCGCGCGGGCGTCACCCCCGAGCCCTGTATCGAAGCACCCGGCCCGCGCGTTGCCCAAAGCCCCGCGCATTTTGAATGCCGCTACCTGTCGACCCACCGGCTGCGCGGCAATTCGCATCATGGCTGGGTCGATGTCGTTTATGGTGAAGTCGTCCATATCCATGTGCGCGACGGATTCGTCACGCCGGAGGGGAAGCTCGATTATGCGAAGATCCGCCCGCTGGCGCGGATGGGGTATTACGATTACACCGCTGTCTCGGAAACCTTCGAGATGCGCGTGCCCGGGCACACGACCGCCGCGGCGGCGGGGCTCGAAGGCAGGGCCTGACAACAACCTGTTCAACAAGGAGTGAAGCATGACCTTTGTAACCACCTTGAAGGCCGCGCTGCTCGGCCTCGCGCTGGCGACCCCGGCGATGGCGGACCAGCTGGCCGACATGAAGGCCGCGGGCAAGATCGTCACCGCGACCGACATGCATTATGCGCCCTTCGACATGATCGTCGATGGCGTCTATCAGGGCATGACCAAGGATCTGTTCGACGAAGTGTCGAAGGAGATCGGCCTTGAACCCGTCTATCAGGATATTCCCTGGACGGCGGAACTGCCGGGGCTTGAGGTCAAGAAATTCGACATCATCATCGCCCCGGTGACGATCACGCCCGAACGGCTCGACCGTTACGCCTTCAGCTATCCGATCGCCGATGCGACCGTGGCGCTGGTGCGTTCGACCCGTTCGGACGCGATCCAGAAGCCCGAGGACATCAAGGGCAAGCGGATCGGCGTGCAGCAGGGAACGGCACAGTTCCGTGCGCTCAGCGCCTTTGCCGAGGGCCTCGGCGGCGCGACGATCAAGGAATACGGCACTACCGACGAAGCCTATGCCGACCTTGCGGCGGGGCGTCTGGATGCGGTGGCCGGGTCGCTGCCGAACCTGACCTATCTGGTGAAGGAACGCGGCGAGACCTTTGCGCTGCTGGAACCCGCGACCTTCGGCGAGCCGAAGTATTTCGCCTGGGTGATGCGCAAGGATGCCGACAGCGCCTCCTTCGTCGAGGCGGTCAACGGCGCGCTGACGAAGATGACCGAAGACGGCCGCGTGAAGGCGATTCAGGAAAAGTGGCTGGGCCGCTATACCGAACTGCCGCTGTCCGTTCCGGGCAAGTGACCGGCCGCGGGCGGGGAAACCCGCCCGCCCCACCAAGGGACGCGCGATGTTTTCCTGGACGACATTCCTGAACAGTTTCGGCCCGCTGATGGGCGCGGCGAAGTTCACGCTGGCGGTATCGGTGCTGGGCATCGCGCTCGGGCTGGTGATCGGCACGCTGATCTGTGCGGCGCGGCTGTCGCCCCTGCCGGTGCTGCGCCGGTTCGCGGGGCTCTGGGTCAGCTTCCTGCGGGGCGTGCCGCTGCTGGTGCAACTGCTGCTGGTCTATTACCTGCTGCCGATGGTGGGGGTGAACGTGCCCGCGATGGTGGCCGCCGTGGTGACCGTGGGCATCTGCGCCAGCGCCTATATTTCCGAAATCTGGCGCGGCGCCATCGCCGCCCTGCCGAAGGGCCAGACCGAGGCCGCCGCCGCGATCGGCATGGCGCCCCTCACGCAATGGACCCGGATCATCCTGCCGCAGGCGGTGGTGATGTCGCTGCCCGCGCTGGTGAACGAACTGATCCTGCTGGTGAAGGCATCCTCGCTGGTGTCGGTCGTGGGGATCATGGAGATCACGCGGGCGAGCCAGGCCGCCGCCGCCACCACCTTCCGCCCGCTGGAGGTCTACCTCGCCGCCGCCTGCATCTATCTGGCGATCAACCTGTGCCTTGCGGCGCTCGGACGCTTTCTTGAACACAGGATGGCCGTGTGATGATCGAGACCTTCCGCCAATACGGCCCCGCGCTGGTGCAGGGCTTTGCGATGACGGTGTTCTGCTGGGCCGCGGGGGCGGTGCTGTCGATGGCGCTCGGGCTGGGGATCGCGCTGGTGCAGCGCTATGCGCCGCGCCCGGTGCAGTGGCTCTTGCGGGTGTATATCGAGGTGATCCGGGGCACGCCGTTCCTGGTGCAGCTCTTCGTGCTGTATTACGGCGGGCCGATGGTGGGGCTGATGCTCGACCCGGTTCCGGCGGGGATCGTCGGGCTGACGATCTATGGCTCACCCTATTATGCCGAAATCTTCCGTTCGGGGTTCAGCGCCGTGCCGAAGGGACAGATCGAGGCCGCCCGCGCCATCGGCATGACCGAAGGCACGATCATCGGGCGGATCCTGCTGCCGCTCGGGCTGGTCTCCGCCCTGCCCGCGCTGGTGAATTTCTCGATCATCCTGACGAAGGAAACCGTGATCCTGTCGATCATCACCGTGCCGGAACTGATGTATCAGGTCGGCCGGATGGGGGCGGAAACCTTCCGCTATGTCGAAACCAACCTCGCGCTGGCGCTGTTCTTCTGGGCGCTGGTCGAGGTCATCTCCCGCGTGGGCCGCAGGCTCGAAGCGCGGCTCACGCAACACCTGACCCCGAGGGCCTGAGATGTCCGACGCCTCCTCTGTCGAGATCCGCAAAGTCAACAAATACTACGGCCCGTTCCATGCGCTGAAGGACATCGACCTGTCGATCGCGCCGGGCAAGGTGACCTGCCTGATCGGGCCGTCAGGGTCCGGCAAGTCCACCCTGCTGCGCTGCATCAATTTCCTTGAGGAATACGATTCCGGCGAGGTCCGCATCGACGGCCAGCTGATCGGCTACGACGCCCCCGGCAAGAAGAGCCCGGCGCGCAAGCTGCGCGAGATGCGCCGCTCGATCGGCATGGTGTTCCAGCAGTTCAACCTGTGGCCGCATATGACCGCGCTTGGCAATGTGGCCGAAGGGCTGATCCGGGTGCGCGGATTTTCGCGCGCCGAGGCCGAGGCACGGGCCGCGCAGGCGCTGACCAAGGTGGGGCTGGCCGACCGGATGCAGAACCATCCCTCGCGGCTCTCCGGCGGGCAGCAACAACGGGTCGCGATCGCGCGCGCCATCGCGATGGAACCGAAGCTGATGCTGTTCGACGAACCGACCTCCGCGCTCGACCCCGAACTGGTGGGCGAGGTGCTGAACGTGATGAAGGCGCTGGCCTCCGAAGGGATGACGATGGTCGTCGTGACGCATGAAATGGGATTCGCCGCCCATGTCGCCGATGCCGTCGCCTTCATGGAAAAGGGCGAACTGGTCGCGGTGGATGCGCCCGAGGCGATTCTCCAGCGCCCCGAAGACCCCCGGATCCAGGGCTTTTTGCGCACTTATCACGAGCGGAACGCGTTCTGACGGCGGGTTTCCGCCGAAGAAACAATACCGCTGGCCGGTTCTCGCCGCTCCGCAGCGTGGCCGGTTTGCAACGGTAAGGATTTCTGAAACATCTCCCCGCAGAACCGATGCCGAAGATCGGAATCAAGAGGGACATAATGGGTTTCAGGGCGCATCTCGTTGCAACGGTCATCGGATTTGCCACCTTGGCGCATGTGACGCCGGCCTCCGCCGAGACGGAACGGCGAGAGGTTGTGCGGGTCGCCTCGATGGAACCGGGCGAGGTGAAAGCCGCCGTTGCCCGGACCAGCGCCGTGAACCGCAGCGTCGGTCGGATCTGGTGCGTGCCCTTCGCGCGCGAGGTCAGCGGCATCAACATCCGCGGCAATGCCAAGACCTGGTGGCATCAGGCCGAACGCGAATACGCCAAGGGCCAGCGCCCGGTGGTGGGTTCGGTGCTGAACTTCCGTGCGACGCGCAAGATGCCGCTGGGCCATGTCGCGGTGGTGTCCAAAGTCCTGTCGCCGCGCAAGATCCTGGTGGATCACGCGAACTGGCGCCGCAACCAGGTGTCGCTGAACATGGCGGTGGTGGATGTGTCGCCCCGGAACGACTGGTCCGCCGTCCGGGTCGAGTCGGTGCCGAACACGTTGGGCGATGTCTATCCGACCTACGGCTTCATCTACCGCGCGGCGGCGAACGGCTGACCGCGCCGCGCCGGACGGGTGCGCGGTTTGACGATCCTACCCCTAGCGCGCCTAACCGCCCAGTTCCTGCGCCACCAGATTCAGCCAGTATGACACCCCATAGGGAATCGCCGCGTCGTTGAAATCGAAATGCGGCGTGTGGACGTGGTGGAAGCTGCCATCCTCTGCCCGCCCGTTGCCGATCAGGATGAAGGCCCCGGGCCGCGCCTGAAGCATATAGGCGAAATCCTCGGCCGCCATCAGCGGCGGGAAGTCCGCATCCACCTGCCCCACCTGTGCCGCCGCCGCCGCGGCAATCGCCGTTTGCGCCGGTGCATTGACCAGAGCCGGATAGCCGCGCCGATAGGTGACCTCCGCCGTGCAGCCTTCGGCCTCGGCGAATGCCGTGGCCAAGGTGGTGAGCCGCCGCTCCAGAATATCGCGCACCCCGGGCGTATAGGACCGCGCCGTGCCAAGCGCGCGCACCTCCGCCGGGATCACCGCCCCCGCCTTCGGATTGCCCGCCGCGATATGGCCGATGCTGATCACACCCGCCTCGGTCACCGGCACCGCGCGCCCGATGATCGTCTGTAGCCCCAGGATCAGATGGCCAAGCGCCATCGTCGGATCCGTCGCCCGATGCGGCACCGCGCCATGCCCGCCGGTGCCGCGCAGGATCACCTGCCAGCCATCGGCATTGGCCAGCATCGGCCCGGGACGGATGCCGAACTGCCCGAGCGGCAGGCCGGGTTCGTTGTGCATCCCATAGACCGCATCGCAGTGGAACCGCTCGAACAGCCCCTCCTCGACCATGCGCCTGCCACCGGCCAGCCCCTCTTCGGCGGGCTGGAAGATCACATGCACCGTGCCCGCGAAATCCCGGCTCTCCGCCAGCAGACGCGCGGCCCCCAGAAGCATCGCGGTATGGCCGTCATGCCCGCAGGCATGCATCTTGCCCGGTATTTCGGAGGCATGGGGCAGCCCGGTCGCCTCCTGAATGTTCAGCGCATCCATATCGGCGCGCAGCGCGATGGCGCGGTTGCCGGGATGCCGCCCCCGGATCGTGCCGACGACGCCGGTTCCGGCCAGCCCGCGCGTGACCTCGATCCCCCAGCCTTCCAGCCGGTCGGCGACCAGCGCGGCGGTGCGGTGTTCCTCGAACCCGGTTTCCGGGTGGCGGTGAATGTCGTGCCGGATCGCGATCAGCTCCGGCAGCAGCGCGGCGATGGCGTCCTTCATGTCACAGATGACGGTGCGCCAGAGCGGTGACATGGGCGAAGGCCGCCTCGGCCCCCCGGATCACGGCGGCCTCATTGATGCCCGCAGCGCTGGCACGGTCCAGCGCCTCGCGGAACGCGCGCCATTGCGGGGCCCGGCCCTCGGGCGCCTCGGCCAGATGCCGCGCGCCATGGGTTTCCGAAAGGCCCATCTTCTTCGCCGCCTTCAGCAGAAAGGCCGCACCCAGATTCGACCCCTCGACGACATAGAGCCAGCCAAGCGCCTCCGCCTCCGGCAGGCCCTCCGCCGCGGCGGGTTCGTCGGCCGACAGCGCCACGCCCAGATCGGCGGCATCCTGCGCCGCCGCCTGCAACCGGCAGCGCCGCGCAAGGTCCGGCACCCGCGCGGCCAGATCGGCCCGCGCATAAAGCGGCGCGACATCGCGGTGAAGCGCGTGCTGCATCCGCAGGTAACGGCCATAGGGGTCCAGCCCTGCAAAGGGATTGGCCGCCATGATCGTGCGGTCGAGGACTTCATGCACCGGATGGGTCGCCTCGCGCAGGCGGGCGGCCAGGCTGGTATCGGGAAGGGAAACGTGCTGCGTCATGGCGGCTCCTTTGGGCAGGGGATGGCTCGCGCCCGGGCGCTGGCGTTGCCGCACCATAGACGACCGCCGCCGCCGCGCAAGAACCCGCTTGAGGCATCCGCCGTTCTCCCGTAACCCCACGGCACCCCAAAAGGAGCCCGCCATGCCCGAATGGATCCATTCCGACCAGCCCGTGCCCTATGAAAAGGCCGTCGCCCTGATGGAAGAGCGCGTCGCCGCGATTTCCGCCGGCACCGCGAACGAGGCGATCTGGCTGCTGGAACACCCGCCGCTCTACACCGCCGGAACCTCGGCCCGGCGCGAGGATCTGGTCGATCCCGACCGCTTCCCGGTCTACAAATCGCGGCGTGGCGGGCAATATACCTATCACGGCCCGGGGCAGCGCGTGGTCTATGTCATGCTGGACCTGAACCGGCGCGGCCGCGACGTGCGCTGTTTCGTGCGCCGGGTCGAGCAATGGGTGATCGCGGCGCTGGCCGAATTCAACGTGAAGGGCGAAATCCGCGATGGCCGCGTCGGCGTCTGGGTGCAGCGCCCGGACAAGCCGCGCGACATCACCGGCGCAGTGGCCGAGGACAAGATCGCCGCGATCGGCATCAAGCTGCGGCACTGGGTCAGCTATCACGGCATCTCGATCAATGTCGAACCGGATCTGAGCCATTTCTCCGGCATCGTGCCCTGCGGGATTCGCGACCACGGGGTGACGAGCCTTGTCGATCTCGGCCTGCCGGTGACGATGGCGGATCTCGATACTGCCCTGCATAGGACATTCGTCTCGATTTTCGGGCAAACGGGGGATGCGGGGGCAGAAATCCGTGACGCGGCGAAGACCGACATGTTACATGGGGATGCAGCCGGTTAGACCGGTCCCAAGACGCCACGTCCAAGGAAATAGCGATGAAGACCAGCCTGTTCGCCACTCTCGCCGCCTCGCTTACCATTGCCGCCCCCGCCTTCGCCGGGGATCCCGAGGCAGGCGCGAAACTCTTCTCGAAATGCAAGGCCTGCCACACCATCACCGCCGATGACGGCACGGTGATCCAGAAGGGCGGCAAGGTCGGGCCGAACCTCTATGGCGTCGTCGGGCGCCCCGCCGCCTCGGTCGATGGCTTCAAATACGGCGACGGCATCACCAGGGCCAAGGATGCGGGCCTCGTCTGGGACGAGCCGCTGATCGCCGAATATGTCCAGGACCCGACGAAATTCATCGACACCCATGGCGGCGAAGGGGCCTCGAAAATGACCTTCAAGCTGCCCAAGGGCGGCGAGGACATCGCGGCCTATCTGGCCTCGGTCAAACCCTGATCGCGCCACCATCGCGACGTCAAAGACCCGGCCCCGCGCCGGGTCTTGTCCATTGCGACCAACGAAGCCGTTGCCGGATGGGATTTTCTTGCCTAGGCTGACCGGAACGATCCGCGCTTGGGAGGGCGCGGGGCGTCCTCACAAGCGTTCAGCACTGGCTAGGGAGGTCGGCATGGCAAACGCAGCCGTTCACGGCGACGCACATGATGCGCGGGGGATCTTCACCCGCTGGTTCATGTCCACCAATCACAAGGATATCGGCATCCTTTACCTGTTCACCGCCGCGCTGGTGGGGCTGATCTCGGTCGGCTTCACGGTCTACATGCGGCTCGAACTGATGAATCCGGGTGTGCAATACATGTGCCAGGAGGGCGCGCGGCTCTTCGCATCCGATGCCGACTGCACCCCGGACGGGCATCTGTGGAACGTGATGATCACCTATCACGGCGTGCTGATGATGTTTTTCGTCGTCATCCCGGCGCTGTTCGGCGGATTCGGCAACTATTTCCTGCCGCTGCATATCGGCGCGCCGGACATGGCGTTCCCGCGGATGAACAACCTCAGCTACTGGCTTTATGTGGCAGGGGTGGCGCTTGGCGTGGCGTCGCTGTTCGCGCCGGGTGGCGGCGGGGGCCATGGCGCGGGGGTGGGCTGGGTGCTTTATCCGCCGCTCTCCACCTCCGAAGGCGGCTATGCGATGGATCTGGCGATCTTCGCGGTCCATGTTTCGGGGGCGTCGTCGATCCTGGGCGCGATCAACATCATCACCACCTTCCTGAACATGCGCGCGCCGGGGATGACGCTGCACAAGGTGCCGCTCTTCGCCTGGTCCGTGTTCGTCACCGCCTGGCTGATCCTGCTCAGCCTGCCGGTGCTCGCGGGCGCGATTACCATGCTGCTGATGGACCGCAATTTCGGCACGTCCTTCTTTCAGCCCGCAGGCGGCGGCGATCCGATCCTCTATCAGCATATCCTGTGGTTCTTCGGCCATCCGGAGGTCTACATCATCATCCTGCCGGGCTTCGGCATCATCAGCCATGTGATCGCGACCTTCGCGCGCAAACCGATCTTCGGCTATCTGCCGATGGTCTATGCGATGGTGGCGATCGGGGTGCTGGGCTTCGTCGTCTGGGCGCACCACATGTATACGGTGGGGCTCAGCCTGACGCAGCAGAGCTATTTCATGATGGCCACCATGGTCATCGCCGTGCCCACGGGGGTGAAGGTGTTCAGCTGGATCGCCACGATGTGGGGCGGCTCGATCGAATTCAAGACGCCGATGCTCTGGGCCTTCGGCTTCCTGTTCCTGTTCACGATCGGCGGGGTGACGGGGGTGGTGCTGTCTCAGGCGCCGCTCGACCGGGTGTATCACGATACCTATTATGTCGTGGCGCATTTCCACTATGTGATGTCGCTGGGCGCGGTCTTCGCGATCTTCGCCGGGATCTACTTCTGGATCGGCAAGATGTCGGGGCGGCAATATCCGGAATGGGCGGGCAAGGTGCATTTCTGGGCGATGTTCATCGGCTCGAACATGATCTTCTTCCCGCAGCATTTCCTTGGGCGGCAGGGGATGCCCCGGCGCTTCATCGACTATCCGGAGCCCTTCGCCTTCTGGAACAAGGTCTCCTCGATCGGCGCCTTCATCAGCTTCGCCTCGTTCCTGTTCTTCCTCGGCGTCATGGCCTACACCCTGTTCGCGGGGCGGCGCGTGATGGCGGCGAATTACTGGAACGAATATGCCGATACGCTGGAATGGACCCTGCCCTCCCCGCCGCCCGAACATACGTTCGAGCAACTGCCGAAGCGCGAAGACTGGGACCACGCTCCGGCGCATTGAACCCGGCTCCGGGCCGCGAGGCCCGGATTTCACAGGCCGACGTCGCAGGGCCTCACTCCGCCCTCTGATCACCCGGGCTTCACCCGCGAGAGTCGGACCGACCCGCAAGGTTCGGGCCATCGCCATAGGGCCCGGAACGCGACAGGCCGCCGGAAAACCGGCGGCCTGTTCGTTATCCCCTGACAAGGCGCTCAGAAAGAGAAGTTCACGCCGATCTTGATATTGCTGAACTTCGGCGTCGCCTGCGTGATGACGCCAAAATCGCCCGCCAGAGCCTTCTTGCCGAAATTCGCATATTCATATTCGGCGGTCAGCGAGACCCGTTCCGTCAATTTACGTTCGACCCCGAGGCCGACGACATAACCCGTGCGCGAAAAGTCGCGATCAAGCTGGAAGTCCGTGTCAGCATCGGTGCCCTCGGCAAGCTTGTAATCGTATTTCGACTTTGCAACGCCCGCGATCCCGTAGAACAGGGTCTTGTCATTCACCAGATAGCCGGCCTTGAGCCGCAGCGCGGCCATGTGCTTGAGCTTGGTCTTCCCGTTGGCCCAATCGGTCTCGTCGAAATCTTCATCGTAGGCAGAGCGGTCGAAGGAATCCTTCACGCTGCCACCCTCGATCGAAAGCTCCGGCCCGAACACCCAGCGGTTGATCTGCGTGCGGTAACCCAGCCGCAGGCCACCATTGAGCCCGTGCAGCTTGAAGTTCTCGCCCGTCGAATGGACGACACCATTGTAGGCCAAGCCGATGCGGTCGTCGGCGCCGAAGGCATAGCCGAGGGTCGCCCCGACATAGGCCCCGTTCCAATCCTGCACCACGGCAGAAACCGCCGCAGGTTCGACCGGCGCCGGGCTATAGCCGCCCGCAGAGACCGCTCCTGCCCCGACCATAAACGAAAAAGAAAGAAGAACACGCATCCCAGCGTCGCGCATGACAATCACCATTCCAGTCAGGCCCCCAGGCCCTGAATTTTCGCTATCCGTAACGTCGTGGGATCATCGCTTCAATTCGTTTCGGAATTATTGACCGGGATCGAGACGAGACTGTTGCTAAACTGGCACCGCTCTTCAGCGGCGCTCCTTCTCCTCTTCCTCTTCGCCGTCATTGTCCGACAGGACGGACGGCGGGGCTGCTTCGGACGGCTCCGGCTGCGGGACGGGCGCCGCGCGCTCCGTCTCCTCCTCCGGCACCGTGGCCCGCATCGCCAGGGCCAGCGTCTCCGGATTGCGCAGCCAGACGTCGCGTTGCGCAAAAGGGATCTCGATTCCCTCCGCAGTGAAGCGTTCGATGATCTGGTGGTTCAATTCGGTCTGCACCGAACTGCCGAAATTCACATCCGACAGAATCACCCGCAGTTCAAAGTTCAGGCTGTCCGCCGCCATCTCGGTGAACAGCACCGCCGGGGCGGGGTTCAGCATCACCAGCGGATGGCCTTCGCCGATCTCCTTGAGGATGGCGACCACGCGCCGCGTATCGGTGCCATAGGCGACACCGACCTTGACGGTGACGCGGCCGTTCTTGTTCGTCTTCGTCAGGTTGGTCACGGTGCCGGAAATCAGCGTCGCGTTCGGGATCACCACCTCGGACCGGTCAAAGGTCTCGATCCGGGTCGCGCGGACGGAGATCGCCCGGACGATCCCCTGCTGCCCGCCGACGTTGATCCAGTCGCCCTCGGAAATCGGCCGCTCCACCAGCAGGATGATGCCGGAGACGAAGTTCTGCACGATCGTCTGCAAGCCGAAACCGACGCCGACCGACAGCGCCCCTGCGACGATGGCGAGCGAACCGAGGTTGATCCCCGCGATCGAAATCGCCAGCAGCGCCGCGAGGAAGATCCCCGCATAGCCCGCCCCCGCCACGATCGCGTTCTGCCCGCCCCGGTCGAGCGAGGTCTTCGGCAGGATCGTCGAGCGCAACGCCCCCTGCAACAGCCGCGTGACCGTGTAGCCGATCACGAAGATCACCACGAAGGTCAGGAACACGCCGGGCGAAATCTTCACCCCGCCGACCTGGAAACCCGAGAGGAACTCGAACCACAGGTCGCTCAGCTGCTCGGGCCGCACGCCCCAGATCAGCGCGCCGACCGGCACCGCGGCGAGCGTCAGCAGCAGCCCGATCAGCACCGGCACCAGCGCCTCGCCCCGGGTCTCGGACCGGGTGACGACGTAATAGACCTCGGCGAAATAGTTTTGCAGCACCGCGATCAGCGCGATCAGCGCCAGCGTCAGGATCGTCGGCCAGACCAGCGCATTCGCCGCCGCGATATAGCCCACCAGTGCCAGCACCGGGGCGACGACGCCGACGATGATGACGATGGTCGCCACGCCTCGCATCAGGTTCATGCGGAAGACGGCATCCTCGCTTTGCGCCTGCAACAGGCGGAGCTGGCGCCGGATGAGTTGCCCCAGCCGGAACAGCGCGATCCCGGCGAACAGCACCAGCAGCGCCTCGACCACCGTCAGCGCCGCCTCGGCGTTCTCCGCGATCTGCCGGGCCTTGTCGGCGGCGATCCGCCCCGAGCCGCCCAGAAAATCCTCCGCCCGGGGCGCGATCCATTCCGTCACCAGCGCATGCAGCACCGCCGCCAGACCCAGCATCAGCACATGGAGCCGCCCTTCGGCGGCGCCATCGCTGCTGAACCCGAGCGCGCTCGGCGCGCCCTCGTTCGGCGGGAAGATCCGGTTGCCCAGCCACCACATCGCCAGCAGCCCGAACATCAGCGCGGGCAGCAGGACGTAGAACTGCATCACGATCGGGCCGAACAGCGTCGTCAGCCGCAGCGCATTGGTCAGCAGCAGCGCCCCCACGACCGGCAGCACCACCTGCCCGATCGACACGAACCCCGTGACCAGGCTGCTGCCCCGCAGCGCCAGCTTGCCCAGCACCAGCCGCGCCAGCGCCATCATCCAGCGGCTGCCGCGCAGCATCAGGAAGGCCGACACCGCCACCAGCGCCGCGATCAGCGGCGCGTTGTTGCGCATGTTGTTGATATTGACCGGCTGCTGGAACCGCCACTCGGTCTCGTCATAGATCCAGCGGCTCATCCAGTAGAGCATGGAGCCGGTTTCGGTCCAGTTCACCGGATTCAGCGGCGAGGGCGACAGCCGCAGCAGCTTGTCCGCCTGCCGGTCGCGCTGAATCTTGTCGATGTTGCGGACGATACCGTCGGCGCGGCTCGCCGCCTCGCCCGCCGCGATCCCCGGCGCCTGCAATTTCGCCAGCGCATCGGTCAGTTGCTTGCGCCGGTCGGCGATCGCCGGATCCTCCGCCGTTCCTTCGGCGGGAGGATCGCCCAGGGCCGCGATCTGGTTCTTCACCGTCTCGATCGGATCGGCATTCGCTGTCTGCGCCGTGGTAAAGGCGGTGCGCCATTTCACCATCTCCGCCCGCAGCGCGATCAACTGGTCATCGGAGGCCGCGGCTTCGGCCACCGTCTCCTCGGCCGCGGTCGCGGCCTTCGACCAGGCGTCGTAATCCGGCCCCTGCGCCTCCTCCGCCGCCACCGGCAGCGCAAGGAACAGCACGACCGCGCACAGGCGGATAAGCCGGGAAATCATCCCTCGTAAACCTCGGGCAGGTCGCGGGCCGGACGGTCCAGCCATTCCGGCACCGGCAGGCCGCGCGGCTTCAGGAACTCGGGGTTGAACAGCTTCGACTGATAGCGGGTGCCGTAGTCGCACAGCACGGTGACGATGGTATGCCCCGGCCCCATTTCGCGCGCCATATGAATCGCGCCCGCGACGTTGATGCCCGACGACCCGCCGACGCACAGCCCCTCCTCCGCCAGCAGGTCGAACACCACCGGCAGCGCCTCGCTGTCATGGATGTTGAAGCTCATGTCAGGGGTAAAGCCGTCGAGGTTCTTCGTGATCCGGCCCTGACCGATGCCCTCGGTGATCGAAGTGCCCTCGGATTTCAGCGTGCCATGGGCGTAATAGTTGTGGATCGCCGAACCGTCCGGATCCGCCAGCCCGATCTTCACGCCCTTCGGTTGCAGCGCGAGCCCGGTGCCCGCGAAGGTGCCCCCGGAGCCGACCGAGCAGATGAAGCCATCGACCTTGCCCCCGGTCTGCGCCCAGATCTCCGGCCCGGTGGTTTCGACATGCGCCTGCCGGTTCGCGGTATTGTCGAACTGATTGGCCCAGATCACCCCGTTCGGATCGGTCTTCGCCAGCGCCTCGGCCAGCCGCTGCGAATAGCGCACATAGTTGTTGGGGTTGGAATAGGGCGCCGCCGGAACCTGCACCAGCTCCGCCCCGGCAAGGCGGATCATGTCCTTCTTTTCCTGGCTTTGCGTTTCCGGGATCACGATCACGGTGCGGAAGCCCATCGACGCGCCGACCAGCGCAAGGCCGATCCCCGTGTTACCCGCCGTGCCCTCGACGATGGTGCCGCCGGGCTTCAACTGCCCCTTCGCGATCGCGTCGCGGATGATGAACAGCGCGGCGCGGTCCTTGACCGACTGGCCGGGATTCATGAACTCGGCCTTGCCGAGGATCTCGCAGCCGGTCAGTTCCGACGCCTTCTTCAGGCGGATGAGCGGCGTGTTCCCCACCGCCGCGGCCAGATCCTTGTGAATGCTCATGTCCCGCTCCTTCGTCCGGATTCCGCAACAGTTAGTCCGCCCGCGCGCGGGCCTCAAGCCCCGGCCCGCAGCGCCGCGCGATGCCGCGCCAGCCACAGCGCCAGAATCACCAGCGGCGCATTGTCGATTTCGCCCGTGTCGAGCAATTCCATCATCCGCTCGAACGACACAAGATGCGGGCGAATATCCTCGCCCTCGGCCTCCAGCCCGCCCGGTCGCGCCGCGCCATCATGAAGATCCGCGATCCCGATATAGGTATACAGATATTCGGTCTTCGCCCCCGGCGAGGCATAGCATGACGGCCCCGGCACCAGCCGCGAAATCGCCACACCCGCCTCTTCGCCCGCCTCGCGCAGCGCGGTTTCCTCGGGCGTCTCGCCGCCGTCCACCAGCCCCGCCACCGTCTCCAGAAGCCAGGGGTTGGCATCGCCGCGCGCCATCGGCCCGGCGCGGAACTGTTCGATCAACAGCACCCGGTCGCGCACCGGATCATAGGGCAGCACCACCGCCGCATCCGAGGACACGAAGGCCGCGCGGATGATCGGCCCCATCATGCCGCCGGAAAACCGGCGATGGCGCAGGGTGTAATCCTCGACCGCGAAGAATTTGGCATAGCCGGTTTCCATCGCCTCGACCTGCACGTCGCCCTCGGCACAGTCGCGGCGCAGGCTGTGCGGCCCCGGCACCCGCGCCCGCAGCCGCGACGCCGCCCGCGCAAGAATACGCGGATAGCGCGCCGATGCGGCCTGCGCCGGGGAATGCCCCCGCAGCGCCATGAATTCCGCCGCCGCTTCGGTCACGACATCGCCCCACTGCGCCCGCCAGCGCGCGAAATCCCAAGGCTCGCCGGGGGTCAGCCCCGCGCCCGGAACATAGGTGCGCGCCGCGGTTTCGCCACCGCCATGCCGCACCGTCAGGGTCTTCGGCGTGAAGCCCATTTCGTAGAAATCCACCCGCGCCGCCGTCTCCGGATCCAGTTCGACCAGAAGCCCCGGCACCCGCTCGCCCGACGCGGGAACGATCAGCGGATAGCTGAGCGCGCCCCGCCCATCGCAGGCGATCCGCGCCGCGTAATCCGGCAATTCCGCGGCCACAGCGTCAAGCTGCCGCCCCGCGACACGCGCCAGGAGCGGCAGATGGCACAAGGTGCCGTAAAAGAAATGGTAATCGCCCAATGTCCCGCCCGGTCCCGTTCACGGCCAGCACCCCGCCAGCCAATTCACGCCGTGACCATAACGGAAAGCGCACCGGCCAGAAAGACCATGCCGCCCCGGACACCCGAGAGGCAGCACGGCGGGCAAGCCGTTGACCTTACGGAATTTTGCCCGGGGGTTGAGCAAGTGCCCCCGGAAACCGCCGAAATGCGGCCCCGGCATGACAAACCGCTTGTCGGCGCGGCCCCGGCCGGTCTAGCCTTCCTCCGAAGCCTTCGCCTCACACAGGATCACGTTTCAAAGATGACGAAAACAGCCCTTCTCCTGGCCGGCGCCGCCGTCCTTGCCCTTACCCTGCCGGCACGCGCGGCCGACAAGGATCTGCTGGTGTTCGACTGGGCCGGTTTCGAGGTTCCGGGCCTGTTCCAGACCTATCAGGAAAAACACGGCGATGCGCCGACCTATTCCTTCTACGGCGATGACGACGAGGCCTATCAGAAGCTCGCTTCGGGCTTCAAGGCGGACGTGGCCCATCCCTGTTCGCAGATGGTGTCGAAATACCGCGACGCGGGCCTGATCGAGCCGTGGGACGTCTCCCGGATCCCGGCCTATGCGGACATCGACCCGAGCTTCAAGGATTCCAAGATTTTCGCGGACGAAGGCGGCGTGTGGTATATCCCGACCGACTGGGGTGTGACCGCGATCGCCTACAACCCCGATGAAGTCCCGGCTGAGGACGTCAAGACGTTGCAGGTCTTCGTCAATCCGAAATATCAGGGGCGCACCTCCCTGCCGAATTCGTCGGATGACGTCTGGGCGCTGGCCTATCTGGCGACCGGCGTGACCGACTGGACCAATGTCACCGAGGAGCAGTTCCAAGCCGCCGCCGCCTGGCTGCGCGAGGCGCACAAGAACGTGCAAAGCTATTGGGCCGACCCTTCGGCGCAGGCGCAGCTGATGGCCTCGGGCGAGGTATTGATCGCCTGGTCGTGGAACGACGGGGTGAACTACGTCCGGCAGGACGGCTATCCGATCGCCTTCGAGCGCGAGCCGAAGGAGGGGTCTTCGACCTTCTTCTGCGGTTATGTCAACCTGAAGGACGGCCCCGGCAAGGAAGACAATGCCTATGACTTCATCAACTCCTGGATCCGGCCCGAGGCGGCCCAGGCCTTGGTGGACGAAATCGGCTATGGCCTGACCAACACGAAGGGCATGGCGCTGATCCCCGAGGAAGAGAAGCTCGAAAAGGGTCTTGGCCCGATCGACGCGCCGATCCTCGCGCAGGTGCCGAACGATCCGCAACTGCGCGAACGCCAGCTGGCCGAGTTCGAGAAGATCAAGGCCGGGTTCTGAACCGGACAACCGTTTCCGGCGCCCCCTGCGGAGCGCCGGAAGCCGGGGTGGCCCATAGCCCGCCCGGCAAGCACCGATGGGGTGGCACCCCTTCGATGGATCTGCGACAGGGCACCGTTCACGCCCCTTTTAAGGGGACCACCGAGAAGCCCTCTCTCCAAGAGGCGAAACGCCGGGAACGCGGCCACATCCCCCCGGCGCGCGACTGTCGGGGAGAGGGCCCGGGGCGCCCTCCGTTCCCCCGTCGCAGCGCCCTCGGTCGGGCCCCATCACCGCCGCTGCTCTCGCCTCCCTGCCTGCGCAGCGTCGCTCGCGCCTTGGGCGCGGCACAGGTCTTTGCCCTCCGCACAACATCGCGCCGCAAGCCGCAGCCGACCCCAGGGCATTTTCACCGCCTGCCGTTGACAAGCCGCCCGCGTCCATTATGTATGGGGTGTTCCTCGGAACTATGGACATAAACGGGGATCGTAATAGCTTTTCTGGACTCGGCTGCGAAGCCGACACCTCCACCAATATTCCCATCATTGGGGGCGCATGGGGGTGAAATAGGATCGACAGGGAGCGAAAGGGTCTTACTTTGTCCCGGTGAGCTACCACCGTTATCGGTGCAAGCATGATAGTTGCCAATGACAACCGTGCTCCGGTGGCGCTGGCTGCGTAAGCAGTTCGCAAAACCAAAACTTAAGTCCTGAGGCTTAGCCGCTTCAGGCGGGGCCCGCAGGAGCCTGGCAACAGAATCCTGCACCTTCACCCCATCAGCACCGCCACCGCGACATAGCGCGCCCCCTTTGCCAGCGTTACCAGCATCAGGAACAGTGGCAGTGGCGTGCGCAGCACCCCGGCGACAAGCGTCAGCGGATCGCCGATCACCGGCACCCAGGACAGCAGCAGGCTCCAGGCGCCATAGCGGCGATACCAGCCCGTCGTCCGGTCGAGCGCGGCGCCCTTCAGCGGAAACCAGCGCCGCCCGGAAAACCGCAGCAGATACCGGCCAAGCGCCCAGTTCACGGACGACCCCAGCACATTCCCCACCGTCGCCACCGCCACCGGCAGGACAACCCCCTCCCCCCGCGCGAGGATGAAGGCGAGCAGGATTTCCGACTGCGCCGGAAGCAGGGTCGCCGCCGCAAAGGCTGCGACAAAGAGACTCGCCAGCACGTTCAATCCCTTTCACATCCCGGGCCGCAGCCTCTTCCCTTGCGCGACAAATCTCCTATGCTGCACGAAACGGCAAGGGACGCTCACATGACGCGCAATATAGATTACGGCAACCTGATGCATCGGGCCATGCGCGGCCTGATTCAGACCGTGCTCACAGATGTCGCGCAGAACGGCCTGCCCGGGGCTCACCATTTCTTCATCACCTTCGACACCCATCACCCGGGGGTGCAGATGGCCGACTGGCTGCATGGCCGCTATCCGGAGGAGATGACGATCGTCATCCAGCATTGGTTCGAGAATCTGGCGGTGGACGACAACGGCTTTGGAATCACGCTGAATTTCGGCAATTCTCCGGAGCCGCTCTATATCCCCTTCGATGCTGTGCATACCTTCGTCGATCCCTCGGTCGAATTCGGCCTGCGGTTCGAGACGCAGGAATATGACGAGGACGATGACGAAGAGGAGGACGGCGATGAGCCGCCGCCCGACGACAAGCCCCGCGGCGAAGCGCAGGTTGTCAGCCTCGATCAGTTCCGCAAAACCTGACCCCGGTCAGGGATAGACCTGCCGCAGCGCCCCCGATGCGATCAGGCTGTCGGGGGTGACGATGGACAGGTTGCGCAGCTGCGTCTCCCAACAGGTGCCGAACGACACGTCGTATTGGCAATATCGGTGCGCTTCGAGACGCCTGCGCAACTGCGGTTCAAGGGCCCGTGGGCCATCCACCAACCGGCCCAGCCGTTGCGGCGCCCCGAGGACGATCCCGGCATTCAGCGCGCTTCTCATAGGCCAGTTCCGCGCCGTAGAACGCCCCGTTCCCGAACAGGAACTGATCGTCCTGCGCCGCGCCATACGCGATGAACAAGGCGAAGCGCCCCAGCGGCCCGACGGTCATCAGATCCGCCTCCGGGTCGTAATCCGGATTGAGATCCTTTGGCCGGTAAACCGCATAATCCCCCGGCGACAGCCCCGCGACCCAATCGTAGAGCATATCCTCCGTCACCCCCGCGGCCTGATCGACATGAATCACCCGGGGTCCGCCGCTGCTGGGCCGCAGGATCCCGACCGTGGCCCATCGCAGGCCAAAGCTGCGCCTCATCGCCTCGTCCAGGTCATTGACCCCGTTGCGGAAGATCAGATCACCCGGCTGCCAGTCCCAGGCGGCCTCGGCCATCATCGCCGCGTAATCCGGCGCCCGTTCCTGCGCCCAGACCGCCGGGCATAACATGCCCATGGCGGCCGCCAGGATCCATCTCCGCATCGGTTCCCCCCAAGCCTTCGCCGCACGATCCCGCCCCCGGATTCACGCAGGGCATACCATCGCATACGAACCCACCATAGCGATTGCAATCACCCATCCGCCGCCCTAGAACCCTTGCCATCCCAGGTTTTCACGGAGGCCCTGATGACCGCGACCCGCACCGAGACCGATAGCTTCGGTCCGCTCGAAGTTCCCGCCGACAAGTATTGGGGCGCGCAGACGCAGCGTTCCATCATCAATTTCCCGATCGGCTGGGAAAAGCAGCCCGTGCCGATCATCCGCGCGCTCGGCACCATCAAGAAGGCCGCCGCGATCGTGAACGAAGCGCAGGGCGATCTGGCGCCGGAGCTGTCGAAGGCGATCCAGGAAGCCGCGCAGGAAGTGATCGACGGCAGGTTCGACGACAACTTCCCGCTGGTGGTGTGGCAGACCGGCTCCGGCACGCAGTCGAACATGAACGCGAACGAGGTGATCTCGAACCGCGCGATCGAAATCCTCGGCGGCGTGAAGGGCTCGAAAAAGCCCGTCCACCCGAACGATCACGTCAACATGGGCCAGTCGTCGAACGACACCTTCCCGACCGCGATGCACGTCGCCATCGGCACCCATACGCGCGACGTGCTGATCCCCGGCCTTGAGAAACTGTCGAAGGCGCTCTGGGCCAAGGTCGAGGAATTCAAGGACATCATCAAGATCGGCCGGACGCATACGCAGGATGCGACGCCGCTCACGCTGGGCCAGGAATTCTCCGGCTACGCGACGCAGGTCGACCGCGGGATCGAACGGGTGAAGCTCGCGCTGACCCATATCTACGAACTCGCGCAGGGCGGCACCGCCGTCGGCACCGGCCTGAACACTCGCAAGGGCTATGACGCGAAGGTCGCCGCCGAAATCGCAAAGATCACCGGCCTGCCCTTCATCACCGCGCCGAACAAGTTCGAGGCGCTCGCCGCCCATGACGCGATGGTGTTCTACTCGGGCGCGCTCAAGACCATCGCCGCCTCGCTGTTCAAGATCGCGAACGACCTGCGGCTGCTCGGCTCCGGCCCGCGCTCGGGTCTGGGCGAACTGATCCTGCCGGAAAACGAACCCGGTTCCTCGATCATGCCGGGCAAGGTCAACCCCACCCAGGCCGAAGCGCTGACCATGGTCTGCGCCCATGTCATGGGCAATGACGCCGCCATCGGCTTCGCCGGGTCGCAGGGCCATTTCGAGCTCAACGTCTACAACCCGATGATGAGCTACAACGTCCTGCAATCCATCCAGCTTCTGGGCGATGCGGCCAGCTCCTTCACCGACAACATGGTGGTGGGCACGAAGGCGAACACCGTCCGGATCGACAAGCTGATGAAGGAATCGCTGATGCTGGTCACCGCGCTGGCGCCGACCATCGGCTATGATGCCGCCACCAAGGTCGCGAAAACCGCGCACAAGAACGGCACCACGCTGAAGGAAGAAGCCATCGCCCTTGGCTATGTCGATGCCGAAACCTTCGACCGGATCGTCCGGCCCGAGGACATGATCGGTCCGAAGGACTGATCTCGTCCGAGAGGAAAGGCGTGAAGGGCGGCCCTGGCCGCCCTTCTCCTTATGGTGCGACGGAATACAGGATGAACCCGGTCGCAGGCGCATAACTGTCATACAACACCCGCGCCGCCGCGTTCCCCTCCTGCGTGAGCCAGCGCACCGAAGGATAGCCTCGCTCCCGCGCAAACTCCCGCACATGGTCGATCAGCAGCCGACCGATACCCTTGCCCCGCGCCTCGGGCACCGTGAACAGATCCGACAGATAGACGGTCTGCGCCCCGGACAAGGACCGGTGCATCAGCGAATATTGCACCAGCCCAAGCGCCCTGCCCGCCTCATCCCGCGCGATCACCGACCAATAGGGCTCCTCCGGATCCTGGATCCAGCCCCAGACCGCTTCCTCCGCCGCCCGCGCATCGACCCGGTAAAACGCCGCATATCCCCGGAACAGGGCTTCCCAATCCGCCCTGTCCCCGGGTCCGACCGGCTGCAACACTGCCATCTCCGCACTCCTCGCATGATTTCCGACAGGAAAGGCCACCCTCCCCCGAATTGCAACCGCATCGCGCAAATCCCGGGGAACCACTGGAAATCCGCGGCTGAATCGGCGATGCTGCGACATGGCTGACGTGACCAACCTGAACCGTTTTCGCAAGCAGAAGGCCCGGGCGCAGGCGCGTCAGGAGGCGGATGCCAATGCCGCGAAATTCGGCCGGACCAGGGCACAGCGTCAGCGCGAGGAGGCGGAGGCCGAAAAGGCGCGTCAGACCCTCGACGCGCATCGCCGGGACGAAACCCCGTGACCCGGCCCGAGAAACATTCGCTGACGCTGCGGGGGCACCGGACCTCGGTCTCGCTGGAGCCCGATTTCTGGAACGGGCTGCGCGGCATCGCGCGGGACCGGGGCATCGGGGTCAGTGCGCTGGTGACCGAGATCGACGAAACGCGCGGCACGGATACCGGGCTCGCGACCGCCATCCGCCTGTTCGTGTTCCGCCACTACCGCGACAGGGCCTGATCCAGCGGCGCGCGCACCGTGGCCTCGCACAGGGCGGCGAGGTTCTTGCGCGTCCCGACATCGCGCACGCGCAGCGGCGGGTGAAAGATCGCCTCGACCGCGCCGCCCGGACAGGCCAGCACCTGCGCCAGATGCGGCGCGAACCCGGTATCCCCCCACCAGCCGTAAAAGCGCGGATCCTGCCCCTGCGGCGCCCGATAAATCAGCGTCACGGGCTGAATCCACGCCACCTCACCCGCGAAGAACGCCTGAAACAGCGTGGATTTGAACGGCAACACCCGGCGCCCGTCGCTCGATGTGCCCTCGGGGAAGACCACCAGCCGATGCCCTGCGCGGATCCGGTCTTCGATCGCGCGTTGCTGCACCCGGGCGTCGCGCGCGTCGCGGCGGATGAACAGCGTCCCCGCCGCCCGCGCGAGCGCACCGATACCGGGCCACCCCGCCACCTCGGCCTTGGCCACGAACTGCACCGGCACACAGGCATTCAGTGCGAAAATATCCAGCCAGGACGCATGATTCGCCACCAGCGCCCCGGAGTGCCGCATCGGCGCCCCACTGCACCGCAACCGCAGGCCCAGGAGCGGCAGCGCGACCCGGCACACCCCCTGCACCACCCGCCCGGACCACGGCCGCAGGATCAGCATCGCGATCAGCCCGAACAGGATCACCCCCACCAACGCCCCGCCGCGCAGCCCGATCCGTAGCCAGTCCACCCCCCGCAACCGCCGGAAAGGCGCGGGCGGATCGCCGTACCAGGTCGTCACGAACGCGCCTCGAACCGGCGGGCGTAGAAATCGCGATGCTTTTCCGACATCGCCGTGGTGTCCATCAGCAGCAGCACATCGGTGGTATTGAAGGCCCGGTCGATATAGGCGCCCTCGCCCACGAAACCGCCCAACCGCAGATAGGCCTTGATCAGATTCGGCATCCCCGCCAGCGCCTGCCGCCGGTCGAGCGCCTCGGCGGGCACCAGATCCATCGCCTGAAAATGATCAGCCAAGGCCCGCGGGCGCATCGCTTCGGGCGCGAGGTGATGGTGATGCAGCCAGGACAGCGGCATCTTCAGCGCCGCAACATCGGTACCATGGAAGGACGCCACGCCGAACAGAACCTCGATCCCCCGCGCCAGAACGTAATCCGCGAGCCCGTTCCACAGAAGCAGCATCCCCGCCCCGCCGCGCTGTTCCGCCGCGATACAGGAGCGCCCGAGCTCCAGCAGCCTGCGCCCCGAAGCCCGCAGCGGCGCCAGATCATATTCCGTATCGCAATAGAACCTGCCGAATTCCGCCGCCCGCTCCGAGGTCAGCAGCCGGTAGGCGCCGACAACATAGTCGATTCCCTCCGCCTCGCGCGCGGGATCCACCAGGATCAGATGGTCATAGACCGGATCGAATTCGTCGGCCTCCAACCGGCGCGCGTGATCGACCATCGGCCCGTCGCCGCCCAGTTCCTCGACGAAAACGCGATAGCGCAGCCGCTGCGACGCCATCAGATCGCGAGAATCCCGCGCCAGCCGGACTTCGATCAAAGGTGCTTCAGGCGTCATCCCTACCGTCCCGTTCACTGCCCTGTTTTAAGGCAGTGCGCTGCGCCGATGCAATTGCGGAGGTGATGATTGCGTAATTGTTTCAATACATTTAACAATCACGTTAACCAAACGTCAACTTTGGTCCGAAATAACAAGAGAGAGTTGAACCCGCCGCCCATCAAGGACCTGCTTGCCCGCATGTTCAAAATTGACCGTGATCCTGTCGCCGATCCGCGACTGCACCTGCCCAATGCCCCAGTCCGGCGCCATGGGATTGCGGACCAGCATGCCCGGTTCGAGAAATTCGTTCATCCTGTCCTCTGCCTCGGAAAGACCCATGCTTGCTGAAACCCTCCCGGAAGAAGATCTCGTGGCGCTTGTCGGGTCGCGACTCTGCCATGACCTTATCAGCCCATTGGGCGCGATCGGCAACGGGGTCGAACTGCTCACGATGACGACCGGCACGCCAAGCCCCGAATTGCAGCTCATCGCGGAAAGCGTGGCAGCGGCCAATTCGCGGATCAAGTTCTTCCGGCTGGCCTTCGGGCGCTCGGGTGAACAGCGCATCGGCAAGCCGGAGATCGCAACGCTGATGACACAGTTTTCGCAGGGCAACCGGCTGCGGATCGACTGGCGCGCGGAGGGTGATTTCGCCCGGCAGATGGTGAAGCTCGCCTGCCTCGCGGTGCTCTGCCTCGAACCCGCGATGCCGCGCGGCGGCGAAATCACGATCGACTCCGACGCGCCCGACGGATCGGGCACATGGATGATCCGCGGCACCACGCTGCGCGTGAAGGAGGATCCCTCCCTCTGGGCCAATCTGGACGGCATGCAGAGCGAGGTCAGCCCGGCGCAGGTGCAGTTCGCCCTTCTCCCGCGGGAGGCGCGGGCCATGGGCCGGACGCTCGCCTGGGACATCGGCGAAACATCCGTCTCCATCACCTACTGATCCGCTCAGGCGCGGCAGGTGCCGTCGCCGGTGACCAGATATTTGAACGTGGTCAGTTGCTCCGCCCCCACCGGCCCGCGCGCATGCAGCTTGCCGGTGGCGATGCCGATTTCGGCGCCCATGCCGAACTCGCCGCCATCGGCGAACTGGGTCGAGGCATTGCGCATCAGGATCGCCGAATCGAGCCGGCTGAAGAAACGCTCCGCCGTGGCGTCATCCTCGGTCAGGATTGATTCGGTATGGCTGGAGCCGTAGCGCCGGATATGGGCGATGGCGCCATCCACCCCATCGACGATCCGCGCCGCGCAGATCATATCAAGGAACTCACGCCCGAAATCCTCGGGCGCGGCGGGCACCGTGCCCGGCACCTTGAGCAGATCGCCCTCGGTGCGCACCTCGACCCCCGCGCGGATCAGATCCTCGACCAGAACCGGCCCGTGTTTGTCGTAGAAAGCCCGGTCGATCAGCAGGCATTCCATCGCGCCGCAGATCCCGGTCCGCCGGGTCTTGGCGTTCAGCACGACCCGGCGCGCCTTCTCCGGATCCGCCGCGCCGTCGGCATAGATGTGGCAGATCCCTTCGAGATGGGCAAAGACCGGCACCCGCGCCTCGGTCTGCACCAGGCCGACCAGCCCCTTGCCCCCGCGCGGAATGATCACGTCGATATGCGCGACCGCATGCAGCATCTCCGTCACCGCGGCCCGGTCCCGCGTGGGCACGAGCTGCACCGCCGCCTCCGGCAGGCCCGCCGCGCGCAGCCCCTCGACCAGACAGGCATGGATCGCGCGCGAGGAATGAAAGCTCTCCGACCCGCCGCGCAGAATCACCGCATTGCCGGATTTGAGGCACAGCGCCCCGGCATCCGCCGTCACGTTCGGGCGCGATTCGTAGATCACACCGATCACGCCAATCGGCGTGCGCACGCGCTGAATATGCAGGCCGGTGGGCCGGTCCCATTCGCTGATCACCTGCCCCAGCGGATCGGGCTGCCCCGCAACCGCGCGCAGCCCGGCGACGATTCCTGCCACCCGGCCTTCGTCCAGCATCAGCCGGTCCATCATCGCCGGGCTCAGGCCCTTTTCCGCGCCATAGGCCATATCCTCGCCATTCGCGGCGATCACCTCGGCGCGGCGCTCCCAAAGCGTATCGGCGGCATGGTTCAGCGCCTGCGCCCGGGCCTCGGCTGGTGCATAGGACAGTTCGGTGGCGGCGGCGCGCGCGGCGGCCCCCATCGTGTCGATCAGGCTCCTGACGTCCAACTGGTCCTTCATGGCGGGCTCCTTTTCCGGAAGCTCCGTATAGGCGAAGGCCCCTGTCCGGGCAAGCACTGGATAAAGGAGACGTGGCGCGGTTGACGGGGCTCGAACCCGCGACCCCCGGCGTGACAGGCCGGTACTCTAACCAACTGAGCTACAACCGCACGTCAGGCCCGGGCGATCCAGAGGGAAGTGGCGCGGTTGACGGGGCTCGAACCCGCGACCCCCGGCGTGACAGGCCGGTACTCTAACCAACTGAGCTACAACCGCTCTTCCCTTTCCCGGATCGCCATCCGGGCGTGTGGGGTGTTTACGCGGGGGGGGCGATGCCGTCAAGCGCCCTGTGAAAAAACTTTCACTTTTCCGCGCGAAGATTTCCCGTGGCGCCCGAAACCGCGTGGATACAATACTTTAGCCACCCCGCCGCAGCGTTGCCAGCAACCCGGCGAGTTCCGCCGTCGGGATCGGCTTCGGCAGGATGCCGACCTGCATCTCCCCGGCGCGCTGGCGCAGGGCCTCGGAGCGATCCGCCGTGACGATCCGCGCCTGCACCGGGCCCAGCCGGTCGCGCAGCGCGGCGAGGGCATCGAGCCCGTCCATCCCCTCGCCCAGCTGATAGTCGATCAGGCACAGGTCCGGCTCCACACCCGTCGCCGCGACCAGTTCCAGCGCCTCCTCGGCAGAGGCGACATCCAGCACCGTCACCCCCCATTTCTCCAGCAGTTGCACCATGGCACGCGACAGTTCCGCATCATTCTCGACCAGCAGGACCAGAAGCTCCGCCTCCTCGGCCCCAAACGGCTCTGCCGGGACCGCCCCCGCATCAAGCGGCGGCTGCCCCGCCGCCCGCGTCAGATGAACCCCGAAGGTCGAGCCCCGCCCCCGGCACGAGCGCAGCGACAGTGGATGGCCAAGCAGCGCCGCCGCCCGGTCCACGATCGCCAACCCCAGCCCCATCCCCTCCGAGGCCGAGGCATGGGCATCCACCCGGTGGAATTCGCGGAAGATCAGATCCTGATCCTCATCGGCGATGCCGGGGCCGGAATCGCGCACCTCGACCAGAATCTGCGCCCCGCGCGGGCGTGCGGCAATCAGCACCCGGCCCCGCTGCGTATAGCGCACCGCATTCGACACCAGATTCTGCAAGATCCGCCGCAGATAGGCGCGATCCGACAGCACCACCGCATCGGTCGGACGGATCCGCAGATCCAGCCCCTTCTGCGCGGCCAGCGGCGCATATTCGTCGGCCAGCGCCCGGAACATCGGGCCAAGCGCCACCGGCCCGACATCGACCGCCGCCCGCCCCGATTCCAGCCGGGAAATATCGAGCAGCGCGCCCAGAATCCCCTCGACCGAGCCAAGCGCGCCCTGCACCTTGCCCAGCGTCGCCCGCGCCCCCGGCGTCAGCGCATCATCCCCCAGCGAGGCCAGATAGAGCTTCGCCGCCGACAGCGGTTGCAGCAGGTCATGGCTCGCCGCCGCAACGAAGCGCGAGCGCGAGGCATTCGCCCGCTCCGCCCGCTGCAACGCGTCCTCCAGTTCCAGCGTCCGCTCCATCACCCGCGCTTCCAGCGTCTCGTTCGCGCGCGACAGCGCCTGTAGCGCGGCACGCTCGGCGGTGATGTCGCTCAGCGACAGCACAAACCCGCCATCCGGCAGTTCCTGCGCGAAGATCTCATAGACCTGCCCGCCCTCGCGGGTGACCTCGATTTGCAGGTGATCGCGCCGGCGCACCCGCCGCACCCAATCCGCCAGACGATAGGCCGACAGCCCGTTCGGAAAGATGAATTGGTCTCGCACCTGTTCCAGCAGCATGTCGAAACGCATCCCCTGCCGCAGCCGCGTCCGCGCCAGCGTCAGGAAATCCGCGAGCCGCCCGTTCCACGCCAGAAGCTCCAGCCGCGCATCAAAGACGCAGACGCCCAGCTTCAGATGTTCCAGCGTCGCGCGCAGGATCTCCGCCTGATCGTCGAGGATCCGCCCCCGCTCGGCCCGCTCGCGCCGGATCAGGTCGGTGACCTCGGTCTGAAGGATCACCGTGCCGCCGTCCTGCGTGCGGTGTTCGGAAACCTGAACCCAGCGGTCCCCTCCCATCTGCTGCGTCAAGATGAAATGATGGCTGCTGTGGCGCGCCGCGCGCATCGCCACCCAATCGGCGGCGGTCATCCCCTCGGGCAAGCCCAGATGCCGCGATTCGGCCGCGATCCGCAGATAGTCCTGGAAATGCAGCCCCGGCAGCAGGCGGTGCCGGATATCGGACAGAAGCACGTTGAAGCGCGAATTGCACATCACCAGAATGTCGTGCGAATCGAACAGCGCAAAGCCCTCCTGCACCGTCTCGATCGCGGCGGCGAGGTTCTGCCGCGCGGCCTCGGTCTCGCGGTTGGCCTGCGCGAGCTGCGCATTCGAGACGTTCAGCAGGTCGAGCGCGCGTTCCAGATCCCGCGTGCGTTCGCGGACCTGATCTTCGAGCATCGCGGCGCGCTGAAAATGGGCATAGGCGCTGCCGCTCTCCGCGCGGGTTTCCTCGGCATGGCGGATCAGCGCCTCGGCGATGACGCGCAGCTTTTCGTTCTGCCGCGCGAGGCTGTCATCCGGGCTGACCAGCGATTGCGCCAGCCGCCCCGTCATGGCACCACCCCCGGCGGGTAGAACGCGAAACCGGTCAGCGTCTGGTTCACATGCATCGCGCCGATCTGCTCGCCATAGGTCGAAAAGCCGCTGACCCGGTGCCGCGCGAGAATGTCCGAAATGTCGCGCACCTGCTGCCGCCCCTGGGCGTCGATCTTGCGAAACAGGCAGTCAAACCCGAGGATCGCCGAGGGCGCACCATTGCGGGCCAGCGCCGTCAGTTCCTGTTGCAGGTGATCCGCCATATTCCCCGGCGCCGCCAGCGTCAGCACCAGCCCCTCCGCCACCGCGGAAAAGAACAGCAGCGACCCGTCCGCCTGCACCCCCTGCACCGCCCGCGCATGATGCCGCCCGCCCGCGCGCACCATCACCGGATGCGCGGCAAAGACGAAGGGCGAAAGCAGATCCGGCGCCACCCCCATCAGCCGGGCATATTCCCGCGCGGCCGGTTCGTCGTTGATCCGGCTGACGATGCGGCGCGCGGGATCGGCCTCGGTCACCACCATGCAGACCGGGGTCGGATTCAGGTTGTCGAGCGAGAACGGCCGCACCGCGCCCCGGCTACGGATCAGCACCAGCGCCGCCGCATTTTCCATCACCCGGCCATGGGCATAAAGCAGCGTGCGCCGGAACTGTCCGCCATCCGCCGCCGACCCGCCCGCCATCGGCACCGCGCCAAGCGCGCCGGACAGCGCCGCGACCAGCCCGTCCTCCTGCCCCGAAAGCCCGTCGACCAACAGCACCGCGCATTCATGCGGCAGATGCGCCGCCCGCAGCGACAGCGCCTGCCGCGCCCGCAGCAGATCCGCCACCACCTGCCGCGCGTCCAGCCGGTCGATACGCTCGAACACCAGCACCTCGGTCTCGAACCCGCCCGCCGGAAGGGCGAAGGCCACCGCCTGCCCCTCGTCATAGCCCTGCGCCGTGATCTCCCCCGCCGTGGTGCAGCCGCAGATCGTCGCACGCGGGAAAAGCTGCGCCGCGCGCCCGCACAGCGCGGCCAGATCGGCGCCCGGACTGACGAAAAGGCACAGATGCGCGAAGGGCCCCGGCCCCAGATCCCGCGCCAGACGCTCCATCGCGTCGGGCAGATCCGCCGGGACCGACGCCGTGCGCGGGCTGTCGGTCACTGTCATGATATCCTCCCGGGCGGGAGACTAGCGCGACGCGCCCGCTTCGGGCAAGCCGGTGGCCTGCGCCTCGCGCGCCAGAAGCACCGCCTGCGTCCGGCTGTACACGCCCAGCTTGCGCATGATCGCGGTGATATGGGCCTTCACCGTGGTCTCGGCGATCGACAGGTCATAGGCGATCTGCTTGTTCATCTTGCCCGCGCAGATCTGTTCGAGGATGTTCGCCTGCTGCCGGGTCAATTGGCTCAGGCGGCGGATCGCCTCGTCCTGTTGGCTCGGCGGGGCGGAAAGCGCTTCGGCGGAGCCTTCGGGGACGAAGATGTCGCCGCGCGCGATGGCGGCGAAGGCCCGCCGGAACAGATCGCGCTGCGAATGTTTGGGCACATAGCCCGCCGCCCCGGCAATGATCGCGGCCCGGATCACCCGGGGTTCGTCGACCGAGGACACCACCACCACCGGCACCTCGGGCGCCGCCTGACGCAGCTGCATCAGCCCCTCCAGCCCGTTCACATCGGGCAGGTTGAGGTCCAGCACGATGACATCGGGCCGCAGCCCGCCCTCCAGCGCGGCGAGCGCGGCGCCCAGCCGGTCGGCCTGTTCCAGCCGCTCGATCCCCGCCACCGCCTGTAGGGTCATGCCAAGCGCATCGCAGAACAGCGGATGGTCATCCACGATCAGCGCCGCGCGAAAATCCTTCCGATCCGGTGTCATGTCGTCATCCAGGAAAAAGGCCGGGTCATTGGCCCAGCCTATCAAGCCCCGGGGACCGGCGCATACTGTCCTAAAGTCGCACCCTATTCGGCACAGTCGCAGCCCTTCAGCCGGTGATCCATCCGCACCGCGGGCTGATCGCAACCGGCCTCGCCCACGATCTTTGCCGGCACGCCCGCCACGGTCTTGCACGGCGGCACCTCGCTCAGCACCACGGACCCGGCGGCGATCCGGCTGTTGTCGCCCACCCGGATATTGCCCAGAACCTTCGCCCCCGCGCCGATCAGCACACCATTGCCGATCTTCGGATGGCGGTCCTCTTCCTCCTTGCCGGTGCCGCCCAGCGTCACCGAATGCAGCATCGAGACATTATCCCCCACCACCGCCGTTTCGCCGATGACGATGGAATGGGCATGGTCGATCATCACGCCCTTGCCGATCCGCGCCGCCGGGTGGATGTCCACGCCGAACACTTCTGAGGTGCGCATCTGCACGAAATAGGCCATGTCGCGCCGCCCCTGCACCCACAGGTGATGCGCGATGCGATAGGATTGCAGCGCCTGATAGCCCTTGAAGAACAGGATCGGTTGCAGGAACCGGTGGCACGCCGGATCGCGGTCATAGACCGCCACCAGATCCGCCCGCGCCGCCGCGCCCAGGTCCGGATCGCTGCCATAGGCCTGATCGGCGATCTCACGCAGGATCTGCTCGCTCATCTCGCCCGAGGCGAGCTTCAGCGAGAACCGATAGGCCAGCGCGCGTTCCATCGTCGGATGGTGCAGCAGCCCGGCATGGATCAGCGCCCCCAGAAGCGGCTCGTCGCGCACCGCTTCCACCGCTTCCGCACAGATCCGGCTCCACACCGGATCGACGGCGGTCACTTTGGCTCGCATTTCGGCCATTTCAGGGCTCCCCAGACAATTGCGCCGCGAACCTAGCATATAGCGCGCGGGACGGCTAGGCACAGGGCCTCAGGCAAGGCTCAGGAAGCCCTCCGCCGCGGAAATCGGCGGTGCGGCCCGCAGCGCGGCGAAGTCGGGCGCGCGCGGCGCCAGGTCCGGGATCCCGGCGATCACCGCTTCGAGTTCCGCCGCCACCGCCAGCACCTCCCGGTCGCCATGCCGGCGGCCCACGACCTGCAAGCCGAAGGGCATGGCGTTCGCGTCGAACCCGCAGGGGATGATGATCGAGGGATGCCCGGCCAGCGTCGTCGCATAGGCCAGCGCCAGCCAGTGATAATAGCTTTTCGTCGCCACCCCGTCGATTTCCGCCGGGAACAGTTCGCGCCAGCAACGCGGGCTGATGGTGACGGCGGGGCTGATCAGGATGTCCCACTCTTCGAAGAACGCCTGCCAGCGGCGGTGATAGGCGCCCTGCCCGATCAGCGCGCGGGCAACATCCTCGGCGCTGTAGCCCCGGCCCTCGGCGACGTTTTCGGTGACATTCGGGCCGACCAGTTCGGGCCGCGTATCGACATAGCCCGCGTGACGGCCCAGGAATTGCAGCGCGCGCAGCACGGCAAAGATCCGGTCGGCATCGGTGCAATCGGGCGTGGCCTCCCCGAACCGGCCCCCGAACTGGCCAAGGAAGGGCGCAAGCTGTGGCAGCACCTTGCGGAAATGCGCGCGCACGATGCTTTCCGTGGGGGCAAAGCCGAAATCCTCGGTCGCGGCGATGCGCAGCGTGGTCAGGTCGCGGCGCGGCAGGTTGGCGAAGCCCTCGGGCTCCCACAGCGTGCGACCGCCGATCACCTCGGTATACGGGTCATCGCGGTCCGGTCGCGCCATCACCGAGAGCATCAGCCCGACATCGGCCACGCTGCGCGCCATCGGCCCCGCGCTCGGCAGCGGGATCAGCGCGGTGCCGCGCTCCGGCCCGGGCACGACGCCTGGGCTGGGCCGAAAGCCGACCACGCCGCAGAAGGCCGCCGGGTTGCGCAGGCTGCCGCCGGTATCCGATCCGGTCGCCAGCGGCGCATAACCACAGGCCAGCGCCACCGCCGAACCACCCGACGACCCCGCACAGCTGCGCGACAGGTCATAGGGATTCACGGTCACGCCATAGACCCGGTTGCGGGTATTGCCGCCCGCGCTCCATTCCGGAACGTTGGTCTTGCCGATCGGCGCCGCGCCCGCCGTGCGCAGCGCCGCCACGATCGGATCGTCCCGGGTGGCGATATTGCCCGCGTAGATCTCCGAGCCGAAGGTGGTGGGCAGGCCCGCGACGTCGATCATATCCTTCACCGCCACCGGCAGGCCGTGCAGCGCCCCGAGCGGCGCGCCCGTCATCACCGCAGCCTCCGCCGCCTGCGCGCCGCGCCGGAGCCCGTCGAAATCCCGCGCGATCAGGGCGTTCAGCGCCGGGTCCAGCGCCTCCACCCGGGCGATGCAGGCTTCGGCCAGTTCGACCGGCGAGAGCTTGCGGCGCGCGATCAGCCGCCGGGCCTCCAGCGCGCCAAGGTCGGCGGGATCAGTTGCGGTCATCTTCGGTCTCCCTGCGGCCCCTGTCGAGAAAATCCTGATACTGGTCCTCGGGCACGAAGGCGCCGCCCGTGGCCCAGATCACATGCGTGGCCCCAAGGCCCACCCGCCCCGGCCCGGCGAAACCCGCCGCCGCCGAAGGCTCCAGCCGCAGCCCCTGCCCGGCGGCAAAGGCCAGCCAGCGGAACAGGTCACCGTCGGTGACCGTATAGACCCCCGCCAGCCGGTGCCGCATCCGCTCCGCCACCAGCGCGGACATCGTGGCGACCGCCATGCCATCGGCCTCGGTCCGGTTCGTCAGGCCGTAGTCATAGACCGACACCGGCACCCCCGGCCCCCGCATCATCTGCACCAGCGCCGAAGGCGCCTGCACCGGCTCGACGAAGAACGGATGCACCGCCGCGCCCCAGACCCCGCGCGCGCCCTGCGCGATCCCGCCCGGCGCACCGCCGATACCGCAGGGCAGATGCAGCACCACCGGCGCTTCGGGCGTGGGATGAACGCCCGCCGCCGCCAACTGCCCCGCCAGTTCCCGCGCCGCCGCCGAATAGCCGCGAAACAGCCGGATCGAATCCTCGTCATCGACGAAATAGCAGGCGGGATCGGCCGCAGCCGCCGCCCGCGCCGCCGCCACGGCGGAGGTGTAATCCGTCCGGTGCTGCACCACCTCCACCCCCCGGTCGCGCAGCCGCGCCACCTTCCAGGGCTTTGCATCCGACGACATATGCACCACCGCCCGGCAGCCAAGCGCCCGCGCCGCGATCCCGACGCTCAGCCCGAGGTTCCCGGTCGACCCCACCGCGATCGTCCGCCCGGCCAGAAACGCCGAAGCCCGCAACAGGTCGCGCGGATCGTCCCCCACGACACCGGCGGCCCGCGCTTCGGCCAGCATCGCGGTCACGACCTCGAAGACACCGCCGCGCGCCTTCACCGATCCGGCAACCGGCAGGGCATTGTCCGCCTTCACGAAGACCCGGCCCGGAACGCCAAACGCCGCCGGGTCCAGTTCCACCAGATCCGACGCGATCACCCCTCCGGGCAGGTCGGGGAACAGCCCGGCCAGAACCGGCGCAATCTCCCGCCACTCGGCCAAAGCCTGCGCCAGATCCGCCGCCGCCTGCGGATCGTCCCCGGCCCGGAACCCGGGGTTTCGCCACAGAACCGGCCGCCCGGCCTGTATCTCCGCTTCGATCGTCACCGCGTCCTCCTGCCGTTTCGCCGCGGGCGCAACCGTTCTCAGGGTTCCAGAACCACCACCGCCTCGGATGTCTGCATCTGGAAGGTCAGCGTTTCCTGCAAATACAGCGTCACCGTGTCGGCATCGTGGCTCAGATAGCCGATCGAAATGTCCTGCCCGAGCCAGAGGTCGAAATCCCCGCCGCGCGTCGTCATCAGCGCGCCGCCGGTGAGCGCCTGGCTCCAGACCACCGGCGCATCGACCAGCTTTTCTAGATGCTCCAGCACCGGATAGCCGTCATCCGCGCCGCCCGTCGCCTCGGTAAAGGCCGCCGTGCCCAGAACCAGCGCATAGGGCCCGTTCACCCCCGCCAGACGCAGCGCGCTCACCGCCCGGGCAACGGCCTCGGGGTAATCGGCGACGCTCGACGGCAGCGGCATGACCGGGTTGCTGCTTTCGGGCAGGATGCCCCTGATCCCGGCCTCCGTGTAGCCGTTGAAGACCAGCCGATCCTCGGCCAGCGCGATCTGCCGGGCGGCGTCCTTCAGCGGCTGCCAGTCGCTGTCGTTCGAGCCGCGCGTCACATCGTCCACCGCCGCGCGCGACAGCACGAAGGGCACGCGCAGTTCCACCAGCGGATTGACCACCCGCTGCGCGCACAGAACCCCCTCGGCCAGCGCGGCGGACGGGCGCAGATGCCCGGTGCCCACCGCCGACAGGTCGAACCCCTCGGGCCCGTGCAGATCGGCGATCCGCCGCGCGCCCAGATAGCGGGTCAGCGTGCGCTTCGCCTCTTCCTCGATCTGACCCCAGGCGGCGTCGCTGATCGGCGCAAGGGCGCGGTGCAGGTTGTCCATCTCAATTCTCCCCTTTCAAGGATCCCAGACCCAGCGACCCGGCCTGTGCCGGCGTGGGTTCCGCCGCGCCGATCCGTTCCAGCAGATCGGCCGACGGCACGAAGAACAGGCAGCCGGTCACCGCCCGGCTGACGTCCAGAATACGGTCGTAATTCCCCGGCGGATTGCCGACGAACATGTTGCGCAGCATCGTCTCGATCCGCCCCGGCTCGCGCGCATAGCCGATGAAATAGGTGCCCGATTCCCCGCGCCCGATCGAGCCGAAGGGCATGTTGTCGCGCAGGATCTCCAACTGGTTCCCATCGGCATCCGAGATATTCGTCAGCACATTATGCGCATAGGGCGCCTTCTCGGCATCCGGATATTCGATATCCGACAGCTTCTGACGGCCGATCACGCGTTCCTGCGCCTCGACCGGCATCGCCTCCCATGTCGTCATGTCATGCAGATATTTCTGCACGATGACATAGCTGCCGCCGGTGAACTCCGGATCCTCGTCGCCGATCAGAACGGCCTCGGTCAGCGCGGCGCCCTGCGGGTTTTCCGTGCCATCGACAAAGCCCAGAAGGTCGCGGTTGTCAAAATACTTGAAGCCCTGCGTTTCGTCCGCCACCGTCACGCCCGGGCCAAGGCGGCGCATGATCTGGCTGGCGAGTTCAAAACAGTAATCCAGCCGCGAAGCCCGGATATGCAGCAGCAGATCGCCGGGCGTGGCGGGCGCCTCATGAACACCCGAAATCGCCTGAAACGGATGCAGCCCCGCAGGCACCGGGCTCAGCCCCAGCCGCCCCCAGAGCTCCGCGCCGATGCCCAGAATACAGCTCAGCCCCGCCTCGGCGCTGCGAAACCCCACCGCCTTGACCAGTGAACCAAGATCGGCGCAAAGCGCGCGGGTCGCGTCCACGCCTGTTTCCGAAACCGTAAGCGTGAGGAAGATCGCGCTGTGCGTCAGCCCGGTTTCGACGGGCTGAATTCCAACTGATGACATGCACTGTCCCCTTTTTCGCGCCACAGTAGACCCGTTGCCCGCGCACGAAAAGCGCATTCATCCCCGCTCCGGATCGAAGGCCAAGAGCCGGAGCGCATTCAGCGTGACCAGAACCGTCGCCCCGGTATCCGCCAGAATCGCGGGCCAGAGCCCGGTGATACCCAGCACCGACGTCACCAGAAACACCGCCTTCAGCCCGAGCGCGATGCCGATATTCTGCCGGATATTGCCCATCGCCGCCCGCGCGAGCCGGATCAGCGCGGGCACATCCGCCACCCGGTCGCGCAGGATCGCCGCATCGGCGGTTTCGAGCGCGACATCCGTTCCCGACCCCATCGCCACGCCGACATCCGCCTGTTTCAGCGCCGGGGCATCGTTGATGCCGTCGCCGATCATCATCACGCCGTCCATCGCGCGGATCGCGGCCAGCTTGTCCTCGGGCAGCATCTGGGCGCGGTAGCCCATGCCCAGATCGCCCGCAATGGCGGCGGCGGTGCGCGGGTTGTCCCCGGTGAGGATCGTCGCGCCGATCCCCATCGCGTGCAACTGCCGCACCGCCTCGGCGGCATCCGGGCGCGGTTCGTCGCGCAGCGCGATCAGGCCAAGCGCATCACCGCCCAGCGTGACCACCACCACCGTCTTGCCCTGCGCCTCCAGCGCCTCGCTCACCGCAGGATCGACCCGGCCGGTGGCATGGACAGGCGCGGCGACCTCGGCCCGCTGGCCCTCGACCTCGGCCACGACGCCCTTACCCGGAATCGCGCGCCCACCCGAAGACACCGGCACCGCGATCCCCTCCGCCCGGCGCAGAATGGCCCGTGCCAGCGGATGGCTCGACCCGGCCTCGACCGCCGCCGCGATGCGCAGCACCCCCTCGGCATCCCCCCGCAGCGGAACGACATCGGTCACCACCGGCGTGCCCCGGGTCAGCGTGCCGGTCTTGTCAAAGGCGATGTGGCGGACCTTCGCCGCCGCCTCGATCACCACGCCGCCTTTCATCAGCAGCCCGCGCCGCGCCCCCGTGGACAGCGCCGAGGCGATCGACGCCGGCACCGAAATCACCAGCGCGCAGGGGCAGCCGATCAGCAACAGCGCCAGCCCGCGATAGACCCATGTCCCCCAGTCGCCGCCGAACATGAGCGGCGGCACCAGCACGACCAGCGCCGCGATCCCCACCACCGCGGGCATATACCAGCGGCTGAACCTGTCGATGAACCGCTCGGTCGGGGCGCGGCTCTCCTCGGCCTCCTCCACCATGCGGATGATGCGCGAAATCGTGTTGTCGGCGGCGGCCTTCGTCACCCGCACGCGCAGCGCGGCCTCGGTGTTGATCGTCCCGGCATGGACCGGCTCGCCGGGGCCACGGCTGCGCGGCACGCTTTCGCCCGTCACCGGGCTTTCGTCGATGCCGGAAGTGCCCTCGATGATCTCGCCATCCGCCGGGATCCGGTCGCCCGGACGGATCAGCACCACCTGACCGGGGGCCAGCGCCTCGGCCGGAACCTCCCGCACCGTGCCATTGGTTTCCAGCAGCGCGGTCTTCGGCACCAGCGCGGAAAGCGCCCGGATCCCCTGCCGCGCCCGGCCCGCCGCGACACCTTCGAGCACCTCGCCCACCGCGAACAGGAACACGACCAGCGCCGCTTCCTCCGCCGCGTTGATCGCCAGCGCGCCGATGGCCGCGATCGTCATCAACCCCTCGATGGTGAAGGGCTGCCCCAGCCGCAGCGCCGCCCAGGCCCGCCGCGCCACCGGCACCAGCCCGATCAGACAGGCCAGCGCAAAGGCCCATGGCCCGGCCTTGGGCGCCACCACCTCCACCGCCGCCGCGACCAGCAGCAGCACGCCCGAGACCAGCACCAGCCGCCCCTTCGCCCCGCGATACCAAGGCTGATCGGGGTCATGCCCGTGCCCGTGGCCATGGCCGTGCGCGTGATCATGATGCCCCGCCTCCACACCATAGCCAAGCGCGCGGACCGTCTCCTCCACCCGTTCGCGCGGGGTCTGCGCCGGGTCCAGCCTCAGCTTCAGCTTCTCCGTCATCACCCCCACATCGACGTCGCTCACCCCCGGCAGACGCGCGACGGCCTCGCGCACCTTCGTGGCGCAGGACGCGCAATCCATCCCCGTCACCTTGATTTCACAGTGAATTTCGTCCTTAGCCATCACGTCACTCCGGAAGTCCTTGATCTGAGCGACTCGGAACCTAATGTCTCTAGCAACTATAGCTTCAAGGGGTTTCGCATGCTGACGATCGGAAAACTCGCGCAGGAGACCGGGGTGAAGGTGCCGACGATCCGTTATTACGAGCAGATCGGCCTGCTGCCGGAGCCCGAGCGCAGCGCCGGGAACCAGCGGCTTTACGGCCCGGCGCAGTTGAACCGGCTGCGCTTCGTGCGCCATGCGCGTGCCCTCGGCTTTCCGCTTGAGGCGATCCGCGACCTGCTGTCGCTTTCCGGCCGTCCGGATCAGCCCTGCGCCGCCGCAGACAGTATCGCGCGCGAGCAACTGAGTGCCGTGCGCGCGCGGATCCGGCAGTTGCAGGCGCTGGAAAGCGAGTTGGAACGCATGGTGGCGCAATGCGACCACGGCGCAATCCGCGATTGCCGCGTGATCGAGGTGCTGGGCGATCATGCGCTCTGCGCGCATGACCACGAGGAGCCGTGATCAGTCTTCGGCCACCGGCGGCGCATCCGGCTCGCCATGGGCGCGGTCCCGCTGCACGGCGGCGCGGCCCAGCAGCAGCATGGTGACCGGCGTGGTGATCATCACGAAGATGCCGATGATGATTTCATGCAGGACGGGGCGGCTCTCGGTCCAGCTGAAATAGCCCATCGAGGCCAGCACGATCGCCCCCGTCCCCCAACTGGTGATCAGCGAGGGCGCGTGCATCCGCTGATAAAACCCCTTCAGCCGGAACAGCCCGGTCGCGCCCACCAGCGCCAGCGTGCTGCCCACCACCAGCAGGACCGAGACCGGAATCACCACCCAAAGCGGCATCATTCGATCACCTCGCCACGAAACAGGAATTTCGCCAGCGCGACCGAGGTGATGAAACCCATCGCCGCCATCACCACCGCCGCCTCGAAGAAGAAGCCCGTGCCCATCCGCATCCCCGACACGATGAACAGCAGGAGCGTGCAGGCATAGAGCGAATCCGCCGCCAGAACGCGGTCCTGCGCGCGTGGGCCGTGGATCAGCCGGGCCGCGCAGATCAGCGCCGCCACCGCCAGCGCGACCTGCGCATAGACCAGGGCAAGGGAGAGGATCGTGGCGCTCATCCGAAAATCTCCAGCAGGGGTTGTTCGTAACGGTCGCGGATCAGCACGGGCCAGTCCGCCTCGCCCACGTCGAGGACATGCAGCAGAAGCTCGCCGGTCTCGGGGTCGAAATCGACCCAGACACTGCCCGGCGTGGCCGTCACGATCAGCGCGAGGATCGCCAGTGGCGCCGGCTCGCGCAGCCGCAGCGGGATCCGCAGGAAACCGGAGCCGCGCTCCGGCCCGCGCAGGCCGAACAGGATGCGCCGCCCGACATTCACATTACTGACCGCGATGTCATAGCCGACGATGAAGAACAGCGGGATAATCCGCCACCATTTGTTCAGCCGCGGCCCCGCGGGCTGCACCGTCGCCATCGCGCGGCCCGCCGCCAGCGCGACCACCCCGCCCAGCAGCAGATGGCCGATGGAAAACCGCGTCAGCAGCAGCCACATCAGCAGCAGCGCCAGCGACACCAGAGGATGCGGAACGAGACGCTTCACGGGCTGGCCTCCTGGCGCGCGGCCTCCTGTTCCACCGAAGGCGCGGCCAGCACGCCGTTCGCATAAACCGACGGGTTCAGCAGCGATTGCGCCGTATCTTCCATATAACGCAGTGTGTCCTGCCCCTTCAGCGTCATCAGCACGATCATCCCCAGCAGCACGACCACCGGCACGATTTCCAGCGCCAACACCTTCGGCACCGCGCCCTCGGACGCCCAGAAGGTCTGGATCCCGATCCGCGCCAGCCCGATCAGCGTGGCGAAACCCGACAGCAGCAGCAGCGCCCCGAAGCCCCAGCCGAGCGGCGCGGGCAACGAAGGGTTGTCGAGCAGACCGGACAGGATCGCCACCTTGCCGACGAACCCCGACAAGGGCGGCAGACCGGCCAGCACCAGCACGCAGCCCGCGAAGCTCAGCCCCAGAACCATCAGCGTGCCGGGGATGGCAAAGCTCATGTCCGGCACGTCGTCATCCTCTGGCTGGTCGATGCCATAGGCATCCGCCGTGAGCGCGAGCAGCGCGGCGATGCCGCCTTCCTCCCGGCTCATCGGTTCGATCAGCAGGAACAGCGCCCCGGTCGCGATCGTCGAACTGACGAGGTAATAGAGCGCCCCGCCCAGCATCTTTTCGCCCCCGCCCATCAGCGCGAGCCCCGTCACCGTGAGCAGCGTGCCCGCCGAAAGCAGCACCAGATGCGCCGTCATCCGCCCCAGCCCCTGCGAGGCCAGCGTCCCCGTCATGCCGAAGATCATCGTCAGGATCCCCCCGGCGATCAGCACCTCGGCGCCGAAACCGACAGACGCCCCCGCCGTCGCCCCGAAGGTCAGCATCGAGAGCCGCAAGATGACATAGACGCCGACCTTGGTCATGATCGCGAACATCGCGGCCACCGGCGCGGCGGCGGCCATATAGGCCGTCGGCAGCCAGAAGGACAGCGGCCAGATCCCCGCCTTGACCAGAAACGCCAGCCCGAGCAGCGCCGCCCCGGTGCGGAACAGCGGCAGGTCGGCCTGCGACATCCCCGCGACGATCTTCGACAGATGCGCCATGTTCAGCGTGCCCGCGACGCCGTAGATCAGGCTGACCCCGATCAGGAACAGCAGCGACGCGGCCAGGTTGATCGCGATGTAGTTCAGCCCCGCGCGGACCCTCAATTGTCCCGAACCGTGCAGCACAAGGCCATAGGAGGCCGCGAGCAGCACCTCGAAGAACACGAAGAGGTTGAACAGATCCCCGGTCAGGAAGGCACCGTTCAGCCCCATCAGCAGGAACTGGAACATCGAATGGAAATGCTGGCCCTGCTTGTGCCAGCCCGCCGCCGCATAGATCAGCACCGGAATCGCCAGCAGCGCCACCAGCATCAGCATCATCGCCGCCAGCCGGTCCAGCACCAGGATGATGCCGAAGGGCGCCGTCCAGTCGCCCAGCAGGTAGAACGACGTCTCCCCCCCGCCCATCAGGCCCTCGCCCTTGGTGCGGCTCATCAGTTCGATCGACACGATCAGCAGCGCGACCGCCGAGGTCATCGCGATGCCCAGCTTCGCCTTCCGCTGCCGCTCGTCATACAGCAGCATCAGCGCGCCCGCGATGAAGGGAATGACGATCGGCGCGATCATCAGGTGTTGCGCGGCGATCATTCCTTTTCCTTCCCGTCAACGTGGTCGGTACCGGTCATGCCCCGCGAGGCCATCATCACCACCAGAAACAGCGCCGTGGTGGCGAAGCTGATGACGATGGCCGTCAGCACCAGTGCCTGCGGCAATGGGTCGGCATAGCGCGTCGGATCGACAAAGCCGCCCTTGGGCATGATCGGCGGCTGCCCCACCGTCAGACGCCCCATCGAGAAGATGAACAGGTTGACGGCATAGCTGAGCAGGCTGAGCCCGACGATGACCTGAAACGTCCGGGGCCGCAGCAGCAGCCAGATCCCGGAGGCCGACAGGATCCCGATCGCGGCGGAGAGGATCAGTTCCATCAGACGGCCTCCTTCCGGTCTTCTTCTTCGGCCTCGCGCATCCGCGCCGCCCGCAGCGACTGGTGCGCGATCGCGATCAGCATCAGCACGGTGGCACCGACGACCAGCGCGAACACCCCGAGGTCGAACAGCAGCGCGGTGGCCAGCGGCGTCTTGCCCACCAGCGGCAGATCGACATAGCGCGCATGCGCCGTCAGGAACGGATAGCCGAACAGCCACGCCCCCATCCCCGTCGCCCCCGCCACCAGCAGGCCGAAGCCCATCCAGCGGATCGGCAGCACGGTGATCCGCGCCTCCACCCATTTCACATTGGTGGCGATGTATTGCAGCAGCAGCGCGATGGCGATCGTCACCCCGGCCGAGAAGCCACCCCCCGGCAGGTCATGGCCGCGGAAGAACAGATCCGCCGCAAGGACGATCAGCACCGGGAACATGTATTGCATGATCATCGCAGGCACATAGAGGTAGGTCGCCAGCATCTTCGACGTCGAGCCCTTTTGCTGATCGGGCGCGGCGATCGCCTCGGGCGCGGGGCGGAAGCGGCGCAGCAGGGCATAGACCGTCAGCCCCACCACCGCCAGAACGGTGATCTCGCCAAAGGTATCGAAGGCGCGGAAATCGACGAGGATCACGTTCACCGTATTGGTGCCGCCGCCCTCGTAATAGGCATTGCGCAGGAACCAGTCGCCGATATTGGGCACCAGCGGCCGCGTCATCACCGCATAGGCGATGACCGCGATCCCGGTGCCCGAGGCGATGGCGATGACCAGATCGCGCCCGCGCCGGATCCGCGCCGACAGCAGCCGGTCGCCCGGGAATTCGGACCGCCGCCGCGGCAGCCAGCGCAGCCCGAGGATCAGCAGCACCGTGGTGACGATCTCGACCAGAAGCTGCGTCACCGCCAGATCGGGCGCCGAGAACCAGGCGAAGGTGAGGCAGGTCACCGTCCCCGCCCCGCCCAGCAGGATGAGTGCGGCGAAACGCTGATACTTCGCCTGCCAGGCGGCGGCGATGGCGCAGCCCGCCCCCACCAGCCACATCAGCCCGAACGCCATCCCCGGCGCCGTGTGCCGCAGCCGCGGCCCGACCCAATCGTGCCCCCACAGCGTCACCGTCGCCGCCGCCAGCGCCAGCAGCACCATCAGCCGCAGTTGCGGTTGCAGCTTTTCCGTCGAAATCTGCGCATAGAACCAGCGCGGCCATTTCCAGCTGAGCCGCAGCATCAGCCATTCGTAGATCTTCTGCCCCCGGATCACATGCAGGAGCGGCGGCCCCTCCGGCCCCGCCGCGACCCAGCGGCCGGTGACGGCATAAAGCACCACCCCCAGAACCAGCGCGACGAGGCTCATCACCAGCGGCTTGTTGAACCCGTGCCAGACGGCGATGTCGTAATGCGGCGTTCCCGGCCCGATGACCGCGCCAAGCGCGACATTCAGCACCCCGCCGATGGTCTGATCCGGCACGATCCCCAGCACGAGGCAGACCAGCACCAGCAGTTCGACCGGGCGGCGCATCCAGTGCGGCGGCTCGTGCGGGGTCTTCGGCAGGTCCGTCGCCACCGGCCCGAAGAAGACCGAAACGATGAACCGCGCCGAATAGGCCACCGCCAGCACCCCCGCCAGCGTGGCGAGCCAGGGCAGCGCATTGTCGAGCCAGGTGCCGTTGTGCCAGCCCACCGCCTCGGCGAAGAACATCTCCTTGGAGATGAAGCCGTTCAGCAGCGGCACCCCCGCCATCGCCGAAGCGGCGACGATCGCCAGGATCCCGGTGAAGGGCATCACCCGGATCAGGCCGGACAGGCGGCGCATGTCGCGGGTGCCGGTCTCGTGATCGACGATCCCCGCCGCCATGAACAGCGAGGCCTTGAACACCGCATGGTTCACGATGTGGAAGATCGCGGCCAGCATCGCCGCCGGCCCGCCGATCCCCGCGAGCGCCGTGATCAGGCCCAGATGCGAGATCGTCGAATAGGCCAGCAGCCCCTTCAGGTCATGCCGGAACAGCGCGATCGCCGCGCCGATGACCAGCGTCGCCATCCCGGTGCCGGTGACGACATAGAACCAGATGTCGGTGCCGCCGAGCGCGGGCGAAAACCGGATCAGCAGGAACACCCCCGCCTTCACCATCGTCGCCGAATGCAGGAAGGCGGAGACCGGCGTCGGCGCGGCCATCGCCCCCGGCAGCCAGAAATGGAACGGGAACTGCGCCGATTTGGTGAAGGCGCCGAGCAGGAACAGCCCGACCACGACCAGATAGAGCCGGTGCCCCCGGATCAGATCCCCCGCCGCCAGCACATCGTCCAGCCGGTAGCTGCCGACGATCTGCCCGATCAGCAGCATGGAGGCCAGCAGCGCGACGCCCCCCCCGGCGGTGATGATCAGCGCCGTGCGGGCGCCGTCCCGCGCATTCGGATTGCCGACCCAATAGCCGATCAGCAGGAAGGAAAAGAGCGATGTCAGTTCCCAGAACACCACCAGCATCAGGATATTGCCCGAGGTCAGCACCCCCAGCATCGCCCCCGTGAACGCCAGCAGGAAGGAATAGAACCGCGGCACCGGATCCGTCTTCGACAGGTAATAGCGCGCATACAGCACCACCAGCCCCCCGATCGCCAGCACCAGCGTGACGAACATCCACGCAAAGCCGTCCATCCGGAAATCGAGGTTCAGCCCGATCGTCGGCACCCATTCGACCAGACTGCGCAGCACGACCCCCTGCATCACCGTGGGGTAGAGCCCGACAAGGATCACCAGCCCCCCGAGCATCGTGAAGCCCGAGAGCCATGCGGCGGCGTTATGGGCATTCACCGGCAGCGTCGCCGCCACGACCGCCCCGAGGAAGGGCAGCAACACCAGGATCAGGAGCAGGTTCTGTTCGATCATCGTCGGGGGGCGTTCTTTCCGGTCAAGCTGCGCATCCTTCCCCCGCGCACAGGACCGAAAGACGCAAAGACATGAAAAACATGCCGCCTGAATCACCCGCTCTGTCGGCTGAGGAACCGGTGCCAGCGTGCCCCAGCCGGGGGGCGGGAATCAACTGCCCCGAGCATAAAATTTCCGTTTGTTTCGAGTTTTTTCCGCCCCGGCCCCCGGCCATGCCGCGTTCACGGGCCGGACCCCCGCCGCGATTGCGCCCGGCGCCCCCGGGGGCTAGGCTCGCGCGCAACCCGAGGGAGGATGCGATGAGCGACTATTCATTCGACACGATGCAGATCCATGCCGGAACCGCGCCGGACCCGGCGACCGGCGCGCGGCAGGTGCCGATCTACCAGACCACCGCCTATGTCTTCAGGGATGCCGACCATGCCGCGCGGCTCTTCGGCCTTCAGGAAGTGGGCTACATCTATTCGCGCCTGACCAATCCCACGATCTCGGCGCTGGCGAACCGGGTGGCGGCGCTCGAAGGGGGCGCGGGGGCGGTGTGCTGTTCGTCGGGCCATGCGGCGCAGATCATGGCGCTGTTCCCGCTGATGGGGCCGGGGCTGAACATCGTTGCCTCGACGCGGCTTTATGGCGGCACGATCACGCAGTTCAGCCAGACCTTCAAACGCTTCGGCTGGTCCGCGACATTCGTCGATTTCGACGATCCGGCGGCGATCGAGGCGGCGGTGGACGACAACACCCGCGCGATCTTCTGCGAGTCGATCTCCAACCCCGGTGGCTATATCACCGACCTGCCCGCAGTGGCGGCGGTGGCGCGGCGGGTGGGCCTGCCGCTGATCGTGGACAACACGCTGGCCTCGCCCTATCTGTGCCGGCCGATCGACCATGGCGCGACGCTGGTCGTGCATTCGGCAACGAAATACCTGACCGGCAACGGCACCGTCACCGGCGGGGTGATCGTGGATTCGGGGACGTTCGACTGGTCGGCCTCGGACAAGTTCCCCTCGCTGTCGCAGCCCGAACCGGCCTATCACGGGCTGGTGTTCCATCAGGCGCTCGGGCCGATGGCCTACACCTTCCATTCGATCGCGATCGGGCTGCGCGATCTGGGCATGACGATGAACCCGCAGGGCGCGCATTACACGCTGATGGGGATCGAGACGCTGAGCCTGCGGATGCAGAAGCACGTCGCCAATGCGCAGGCGGTGGCCGAGTGGCTGGAGCGCGATCCGCGCATTGATTACGTCACCTATGCGGGGCTGGCTTCGTCGCCCTGGCACGAACGGGTGGCGCGGATCTGCCCGAAGGGTGCGGGCGCGCTGTTCACCGTGGCGGTCAAGGGCGGCTACGAGGCCTGCGTGAAGCTGGTCGACAGCCTGAATCTGTTCAGCCATGTGGCGAATCTGGGCGATACCCGCTCGCTGATCATCCATTCGGCCTCGACCACCCACCGCCAGCTGACCGAGGCGCAGCAGATCGCCGCCGGGGCCGGGCCGAACGTGGTGCGCCTGTCGATCGGCACCGAGGATGCCGCCGACCTGATCGCCGACCTCGACCAGGCGCTGGCCGCCGCGACGGCCTGAGCCCGCACGGGGGAGGCACATACCGGCCGGGCGGTGGCGCGATTCGTCGCAAAACCGCCCGTGCAAGGCGCTGCGCATAAAAAAAGGGCCGGCAAGCCGGCCCATAGTCGCGATGATGGTTCTGCGGGGTCGCCGCGAACTTCGGGGTTATTTGGTCAGGATCAGCTTGCCCGCCTTGGTGATGCGCAGGGTGTAGATCTGGCCATCCAGCGCGATATGGGCGAGCGATCCGCCCTCGGTCAGCGCGCGCGCGTCATGGGCGGGCAGGACGGGGGCATAGCCTTGCATGGCGAAGTTCATCGGTGCGGTCATTTCAGTCCCTCGAGTCGATCTAGCATCATTTCAATTCCCTGTGCGGGGGCGACGCCGGTGCAGATGGCTTCGACCAGATCGCGCAGGCTCAATGGCGGGTCGGAACGGCGTGAGCCCTTTGCTGCGGGGCCGGGATGGGTGATGGTGGGCATCTCCGGATCTCCTGTTCCTGTCGGTTTCGATAGGGATAACCTGACTTATTAACTCGACTTTGTAAAGCCGATTCTTTTACTCGGGTAATTCGATGCGCAAAAAAAGGCCGCCCGAAGGCGGCCCCTGCCCTGTTACGCCGGAAATCACTCCGGATCGTGTTCCCCGGCCAGATGCCGGTCGTTCTGCAACTCCAGCCACATCGCATTGGCCACCGCCACCAGCGCCGCCAGCGGCAGCCCGAGGATCCAGGCGAAATACCACATCTGTGTTCTCCTCAGTAATAGGTATGGGATTTTTCGGCAACCTCTTCGGCCGTCACCTTGCCCCACAGCACCCGGTAGACCCAGGCGGTATAGGCCATGATGATCGGCACGAAGATCACCGCGCAGATCAGCATCACGAACAGCGTCAGATGCGAGGACGAGGCGCTCCACACCGTCAGCGAGGCATTCGGCTGCACCGAGGACGGCAGGATGAACGGAAACATCGGCAGCCCGACCGAGGCGATCACCCCGAAGATCCCGGCCTGCGCCGAGACGAGCGTGGGCACCTCGCGCCCCGCCCGCAGGCCCAGGACGGCAAGTGCCAGCCCGACCACCCCCAGCACCGGCGCGATCCAGATCCAGGGCCGCGCGGCATAGGCATCCATCCACGATCCGCCGCGCACGACCTCGCTCAGCAGCGGGTTCGACGGGCCGTCCGGCACATGCGGGGAAACGATCCGATAGGCTTCGATCCCATAGGCCATCCAGACCCCGGCCAGCACATAGGCGACGATCGCCAGCACCCCCGCCACTGTGCCGATCCGCCGCGCGCGGTTCCGCACCGGGCCATCCGTCTTCACCGACAGCCACGCCGCGCCCAGCGTCACCAGCATCGTCAGCGACACCACACCGGCCAGCAGCCCGAAGGGGTTCAGCAGCGCCGCGAATTTCCACCAGAACGGGCCGGGATAAAGCGGCATCTGGAATTCGTTCAGCTCGAACGGAACGCCCTGCAACACGTTGCCACAGGCCACGCCGAACACCAGCGCGGGCACGAAGCCGCCCACGAACAGCGCCCAGTCCCAGTTCCGCCGCCAGGTCAGGCTCTCCCGCTTCGAGCGGTATTTGAACCCCACGGGCCGCAGGATCAGCGCCGCCAGAATGGCAAAGATCGCAAGGTAGAAACCCGAGAAGCTGACCGCATAAAGCGGTGGCCAGGCGGCGAAGATCGCCCCGCCGCCGAGGATCAGCCAGACCTGGTTGCCCTCCCACACCGGACCGACGGAGTTGATGACGATGCGCCGCTCCGCATCCGTTTTCGCTACGAAAGGCAGCAGCACCGCCGCGCCAAGGTCGAAGCCATCCATCACCGCAAAGCCGATCAGCAGGATGCCCAGAAGCCCCCACCAGATCACCCGCAGCAGATCGAAGCTGACAAGTTCATGCAGTATCATCACCGTTACTCCGCAGGCCGGATCGTGGCACCCAGACGCGCATCATGCCGGCGCATCCAGATCTCGGTTTCCTCGACATCCTGAGTGGGGCCCTTGCGGATGTATTTCAGCATCAACCCCATCTCGACGATGAACAGCGCGGTATAAAGCGCGACGAACCCCGCGAGCGTGATCAGCAGATCCCCCACCGACAGGTGCGAGACCGACAGCGCCGTGGGCAGCACCCCGTCCACCGTCCAGGGCTGCCGCCCGTATTCGGCGACCAGCCAGCCCATTTCGGCGGCAATCCACGGCGCCGGAATGATTCCCACCGCGAGGCGCAGCGCCCAGCGGGGATAATCCATGCCCTTCAGGTTGGTGCGGATGAAGAAATAGGCCAGCACCAGCACGAAGCTGAACCCCAGCCCGACCATGATCCGGAAGCCCCAGAAGATCGGCCAGACATGCGGCACGGTATCGTTCGCCGCCATCGTCATCTGTTCGGGCGTCGCCTGCCGCGGATCGTCGATGTAGCGTTTCAGCAGGAAGGCATAGCCCAGATCCTTGGAATGGCTCTCGAATTGCGCGGTCAGTTCGGGCGTCGTGGCCTTCGCTTCGCGGATCCGCATCAGCGCGTCATAGGCGATCAGGCCCGACTTGATCCGCTCCGCATTGTGTTCGACCAGCTGGTTGATGCCGGTGATCTCCTCGGTCAGCGAACGGGTGCCGATCAGGCCCATCACATAGGGAATATGGATCGCGTAATGGGTTTCGCGCGCCGCCTGATCCGGGAAACCGATCAGGGTGAAGGACGCCGGTGCGGGTTCCGTTTCCCACATCGCCTCGATCGCGGCCATCTTCATCTTCTGGTTTTCCGAAGCCTCATAGCCCGATTCGTCGCCCAGCACGACGACCGACAGCGAGGCCGCCAGCCCGAAGGACGCCGCCACCGCGATCGACCGCCGCGCCAGTTCGACATGCCGCCCCTTCAGCAGATACCACGCCGAAACACCCAGAACGAAAACCGCCCCGGTCACATAGCCCGCCGAAACGGTATGGACGAATTTCGCCTGCGCCACCGGGTTGAACACCACGTCGAAGAAGGAGGTCATCTCCATCCGCATCGTCATCGGGTTGAACTTCGCGCCGACCGGGTTCTGCATCCAGCCGTTCGCGATCAGGATCCACAGCGCCGAGAAGTTCGAGCCGATCGCGACGAGCCAGGTTACCACCATATGCTGCACCCGGCTCAGCCGGTCCCAGCCGAAGAACATCAGCCCGACGAAGGTGGCCTCAAGGAAGAAGGCCATCAGCCCCTCGATCGCCAGCGGCGCGCCGAAGATGTCGCCGACGTAATGGCTGTAGTAGCTCCAGTTCATGCCGAACTGGAATTCCATCGTGATGCCCGTGGCGACGCCTAGCACGAAGTTGATGCCGAACAGCGTCGCCCAGAACTTTGTCATCTGCCGCCAGATCGGTCGCCCGGTCATGACATAGACCGTCTCCATGATCGCCACGATGATCGACAAACCAAGGGTAAGCGGCACGAAGAGGAAGTGATACATCGCTGTCATGGCGAATTGCAGCCGTGACAGCTCGACGATCCCGAAATCCATTCTCGTCTCCATTTGCGTAGCATCCGCGGCGCCCCGCCAAAGATGCGTCCGTCACATTCATTTTTCCATGATGCACCTTATCGGCGCCGATTGCGCGCGAAATTGACGGGGTTCAAAGGGACGGATGGTCGCAGCCCGGGGCGTCAAGGGCAATCCGGCGGTCGGCCAGGATCAGATCCGCCGCGCGATGGCTCACGATCAGGAGGGCGGCATCCGGCAGGTAGTGGCGCAGGCCCCGCAGGACCGACTCGGCGGTGGCGGGGTCCAGCCCCTCGGTGGGCTCGTCGAGCAGCAGGATCTCCGGCCGACGCAGCGCGGCGCGGGCAAGGCAAAGCCTGCGCGCCTGCCCGCCCGACAGGCCCGATCCGCCGGGGCCGAGCCGGGTCATCAGGCCGTCGCGCTGCCGCAGGGCCGGGCCGAGCGCGACCGCATCCACCGCCGCCCAGAGTTCGGATTCGGAACACGGCCCGGCCAGCGCGAGATTTTCCGCCACCGTGCCACCGATCAGCGCCGACCGCTGCGGCACCATGGTCAACCTCCCGCCAACCCGCAGCACCCCGGAGGTCGGCGCCATCAGCCCGGCCAGCACCGCCAGCAGCGTCGATTTCCCCGCCCCGGACGGGCCGCACAGGCCGACCGTCTCCCCCGCGCGCAACGTCAGGTCGAGCGGCCCGAAGACCGCGCGGGCCGCGCCGGGGCGGCGAAAGCTCAGGCCGCGCGCCTCAAGCAGCGGGCCGGGCTGCGGCATGGGGGCAGTGCGCGGAGGGGTATCCATCAGCGCCAGCACCCGCTTCCCGGCACTGTCCATCCGGCCGATCTCGGCCAATCCCCGGCGCAGGAGCGCCAGCCCCTCGCCAAGCGCGAGCGCGACGAAAAAGCCGATCGCCACCGTCGCCGCGCCGATCCCTTCCTGCGCAGCGCCAACCGCCAGCGCCGCCGCCCCGGCGATGCCGGTGGTCAGCGACAGCACCGCGCCCCCGCGCCGGTCGATCCGGTCGAGCGCCGCGCGGCTGTCCGCAGCGGCGGCAATCGCCCCGGTGACCCGCGCCCGCTGATGCAGCAGCGCCCCCGCCACCGCCAGATCGGCCCGGTTCTGCGCAAGGTCGAGCATCCCGGCCCGGGCCTCCTGCCGCGCGGTCTCATCCGCCTCGGCCAGGGGTCGCGCGCGCCGCAGCGTGAACAGCAGCGCAACTGCACCGCCCAGAGCATGCACCCCGACGACCGCCAGCGCCACGGCGGGCGCGACCAGCCCCCACAGCAGCAGCAGCGCCCCCGTCAGAACCACCAGCGCCGACACCCCCGGCAGCACCAGCCGCAGCAGCAGACCGTCCAGCGCCTCGACATCCGAGGTCAGCCGGTTCAGCGCCTTCGCCCCGCGCAGCCGGGCCTGCGCCTCCCACGGCAGCCGGGTGACGGCAGCGAACAGCCGCCCGCGCAGGGCCGCCAGCGCGCGCAAGGTGGCGTCATGGGTCAGCATCCGCTCGCCATACCGCGCCCCGGCCCGACCCATCGCCAGAAACCGCACCCCGGCGGAGGGGCGGAAGAAATCGAAGCCGATGCCGATCCCCGCGATTCCCGCCGCAGCCGATGCCGTCACGAACCAGCCCGACAGCCCGAGCAGCGCCGCCCCCATCGCCAGCACCAGAACCCCGAGCCCCGCCCCGCGCAGGAAGGCCGCACGGTCGGCGCGCAGCATCATCCCGGCCAGGCGCAGCAGCCCCCTCATAGCGCCACCACCCGGTCCATCGCCGCCAGAACCGCCGGGTCATGGCTTGCCACGATCAGCGCGGCGCCGCGCGCGCGGAGCTCCAGCAGACCGTTCAGCACCGCCCGCGCCGTCTCCGGGTCAAGATCGGCGGTCGGCTCATCGGCGAGGATCAGCACCGCCCCGGCATGGCGCGCGCGCGCAATCATCAGCCGCCGCGCCTCGCCCCCCGACACGCCGCCGCCCAGATCGCCCAGCCGTGCGTCCAGCCCACCGGGCAAGGCCGCGATAATGTCTTCGGCCTGCGCAGCCTTCAGTGCGGCGGACAGATCCCCCGCCCGGCCAAGGGTCAGCGCCTCGGACAAGGGCGCGTCGATGAAACGCGGCGCCTGTGGAATCCAGCCGATCCCGGCGCGGATCCGGTCGGCGGAAGCATCGTCCAGCGCCACATCCCCCCAGCGGATCGTGCCGGCGTCCGGCCGCAACAGCCCCGCCAGCCCGGCCAGAAGCGTGGTCTTGCCCGCCCCGGACGGCCCGGAAACCCCCACGGCCTCCCCCGGCGCGACGCAGCCATCGGGCGGGGTCAGCGGCGCGGCCCCCGCCCCGGGCCGCAGCACCAGCCCCCGCCAGCCAAAGGGCGCGGGCGGCAGCGGATCCCCCGCCGCGCCGGTGCCGAGAATGCGCCCGGATGCGGTAAATTCCGCCTGTACCGCCGCGACCTCCTGCGCCACCGCAAGGGCCGAAGCCCGGTCATGCCAGGCGGCGGCCAGATCGCGCATGGGCTGAAAGAACTGCGGCGCGATCATCAGCACGAAGATCGCTGCCGCCGGGCTGAGCGGCGCCCCCCAGGAACCGAAAGGCAGTTCCCCCAGCAGATTGAACCCGACATAAACCGCCACCATCGCCACCCCGAGCGCCGAGAACAGCTCAAGCACCGTGGAGGAGAGAAACGCCACCGCCAGCACCCGCATCGTCCGCGCGCGCAGGCTTTCCGAGGCGGCGGCAAGGTCCGCCCCCGCCCGCTCCGAAGCCCCGAGCAGGCGCAGATCGGCAATCGCGGCGATCCGGTCGGCCAGCAGGGTGTTGAGGGTGCCGATCTCGGCCATCTGCCGCTCGGACGCATCGCGCGCGGCCATCCCGACCAGCGCCATGAACAGCGGGATCAGCGGCCCCGCGACCAGAAGCACCAGCGCGGCGATCCAGCTGAACGGCAGCACCAGCGCCAGAAGCACCAGCGGCACGATCCGCGCCCGCGCCATCGCAGGTTGATAGCGCGCGGCCCAGGGCGCCAGCAGCGCGGCCTTTTCAGTGATCAGGCTGGCCAGCGCCGCCGGAGCAGGCGCGTCGGCGCGGGGCGTCTGCACCGCGGCCGCCGCAACGATCCGCAGCCGGGTGTCCGCCACCAGCCGGTTCGCCGCACGCTGCGCCAGACGCTCCGCCAGCAGGTCCAGCCCGGCGCGCAAAACCGCCAGCGCCAGAAACCCGGCGGCGGCAGTCAGCGGCGGCACCCCCGGCCCCGCCACCAGCCCGCCGATCGCCAGCCCGGCAAACGCCGCCTGCCCGGCCCAGAGGCATTCCGACAGCACCGCCAGCCAGGACGCCCGCCGCAGCGCCCCGGCAACCGGGGCAGCAAGGTGGCTCAGCGGATCGTTCAGGGTCTCGGGCATCCACGCACCATCGGCCAGGACGCCCACCCCGGCAAGGGGGTGCGGCCATCCGCCCCGCCGCCTCAGGTCATTGGGCCGTCAGGCGCGGCCATTCTCGCAAAGACTCCGCGCCCGGCGGAAGACCCGTCATCATGGCGCGGCAACTCATCGGCCTTGGTCGCGCTCACACCATGGCAGCGCGCGATCCAGCGAAACAAAACACCCCATGCGGACGGAACGTGTATGCTGCGGCCATATCTGGGGGAACGCCCCTATACGGGGCAAGCCGCTCAAACGCGCAGACCCCGAACGGGACGGACCAAACCACCCCTGTGCAGGCGGAGACGCCCTGATAGTCCTTGAGGGGGCATGTCCCAGCAGCGCCCACGCGTTCGAGGGTGCCGAATAGAGTCTACCGGCCAGAGCACAGCCGATAGGAGGCGCCCGGACTACCGATCACCAAGGGATGGAACAGCGCCTCACGCGGGCGGTGGACAGCCACGAGAGCCCGATCTGCCTCCGATGCCCGGGGCCCGGAGGGGAGCGCCCCCCATAGAGGGCGCTCTTTTTCAGAAGTGGATGGCGCGGCCGTAGGCCGACAGGACCGCTTCGTGCATCATTTCGGACAGCGTGGGGTGCGGGAAGACGGTTTCGATCAACTCGGCCTCCGTCGTTTCCAGCGTGCGGCCGATGACATAGCCCTGGATCAGTTCGGTGACCTCGGCGCCAATCATATGCGCGCCCAGAAGCTCGCCGGTCTTCGCATCGAACACGGTCTTGATCAGGCCCTCGGGCTCGCCAAGCGCGATCGCCTTGCCGTTGCCGATGAAGGGGAAACGGCCGACCCGGACCTCATGCCCCGCGGCCTTGGCCTTCTCCTCGGTCAGGCCGACAGAAGCAACCTGTGGGTGGCAATAGGTGCAGCCAGCGATCGAACCCGGCTTGACCGGATGGGCATGCTTGCCCGCGATCAGCTCGGCCACCATCACGCCCTCGTGGCTGGCCTTGTGCGCGAGCCACGGCGCCCCGGCGATGTCGCCGATCGCATAAAGCCCCTCGACCCCGGTGCGGCAGAATTCATCGACCACGACATGGGTGCGGTCGATCTTCACGCCCAGCCCCTCAAGCCCCAGCCCCTCGACATTGCCGACAATGCCGACCGCCGAAATCACCGTGTCGAATTCCTCGGTCACGGTACCCTTCGCGTCTTCGAGATGCGCGGTGACCTTGCCCGGCGCGCGGTCGAGCTTCTTCACCGTGGTCTTTTCGCGGATCTTCATGCCCTGCTTCTCGAACGCCTTCTTCGCGAAGGCGGAGATTTCGGCATCCTCGACCGGCAGCACCCGGTCCATCACCTCGACCACCGTGGTATCGGCGCCGAGCGTATTGAAGAAGCTCGCGAATTCGATGCCGATCGCGCCGGAGCCGATCACCAGCAGCTTCTTCGGCATCCGCTTCGGCAAGAGCGCATGGCGGTAGCTCCAGACCAGATCGCCATCGGCCTCCAGCCCCGGCAGGCTCCGCGCCCGCGCGCCGGTGGCCAGGACGATCGCCTTCGCGGTCAGTTCCTCGGTGCCCTTGTCGGTCTTGACCGAAACCACGCCCTTCTTCGGCAGCGTGGCCTCGCCCATCACGACGGTGACCTTGTTCTTCTTCAGCAGATGGCCGACGCCGCCCGCAAGCTGCTTCGACACCGCGCGCGACCGCGCCACAACGGCATCCAGGTCATAGCCGATATCGCCCGCCTTCAGGCCGAATTCCTTCGCCCGGTGCATCAGGTGGAAGACCTCCGCCGAGCGCAGGAGCGCCTTCGTCGGGATGCAGCCCCAGTTCAGGCAGATGCCGCCGAGGTTCTCGCGCTCGACCACGGCCACGTTCAGCCCCAGTTGCGCCCCCCGGATCGCGGCGACATAGCCGCCCGGCCCCGCACCGATCACGATCATGTCGAAGCTCTTCGCAGCCATGTCATTCCCTCCAGCTGAAAGTAGTTTGGTGTTAAACTATTTTCCTCATCGCTGCAACGGCGCGATGGCCTCCAGCGCATGGGCATAGCCGCCCGCTTCAAGGAACGCGATCTCCTCGGCGGTGCTGGGACGCCGCAGCGCGGCATTGCGCCAGGGGAAGCGGCCGAAGCGGGCGATCACATCGCGATGCGCGCGGGCATGGCGCTCGTTTTCGCCGGGCATCCGCTCCTCGAACAGCACGAGGCAGTGGGTCTGCGCCATCAGATCCTCGGCGTGCATCAGCGGCAGGTAGAAGAACTGCCGCAGCGGCGGGCCGATCTCCAGATCCTGCCCCTGCGCGATCGCATGGGTCGCGGCCTGCAACGCGGCGGCATCGGTGGCAAAGCTCTCAGGCCGGTCGCGGAACATGTTGCGCGGGAACTGGTCCAGCACCAGAAGCCGCGCCAGCGCCCCCTCCGCCGTCGTGTCCCAGCCGGGCAGGCCGGTGCGCCGGGCCTCCTGCCACAGCGGCTCGAACCGCGCGCGGATCGCGGCGTCGATCTCGGCGGTGCCGCGATACCAGCCCTCCGGCCCCAGATCGTCCCAATGGCGCAGCACGGCGCCGATACGCTCATCCATGGCAGATCCTCCCCTGTCCAAGCTATGGCATTGCCGCGCGCAGGCAAGGGCTCAGCCGTCGCTGCCCTTCGCCTGCAACGCCTCGTCCACCGCCAGAACCGAGGTCGTGGGGTTGATCACCGCATAGCCGCCCGGGAACTGCCCCACGCGGTTCGGGTGCCGCAGAATCCGGTAGAGCGCATAGGCCGCCCCGGCGCCGAAGGTCAGCGTCAGGAACAGGAAGAAGCCGCCGTTCCCCACCGTCTCCATCAGCCAGCCGGTAACCGGCGGCCCGGCCATCGCGCCCACTCCGTTGACGAACAGCAGCCCGCCCGAAGCCGCCGCCATGTCGTCCTTTTCCAGATAGTCGTTGGTGTAGGCGATCAGCAGCGAATAAAGCGGATTGGCCACCGCCCCCGCCACCGCCGCCAGCACCGACAGCACCACGAAGCCGGGCGCGAAGACGAAGGCCCCCAGCATCGCCACTGTCCCGGCGGCGAAGACCACGAAGATGACCCGGCGCCGGTCCACCCGGTCCGAGATCCAGCCGATCGGATATTGCGCGACCAGCCCGCCGACATAGATCGCGCCGATGAAGATCGAAATCTCCGACACGCTCATCCCGGCCCGCATCCCCCAGACCGAGGCCATCCCGAACAGCGCCGAGAACACGCCCCCCATCAGGAACATCCCCACCACGCCCAGGGGCGACACGGCGAAGAGCTTGCGGAAGCTCAGCCGCTTCACCTCGGCAAAGGCGGGCGCGGGCGCGACCGACAGCAGGATCGGCGTGAAGGCCAGCGACACCAGCACCGAGGGGATCACGAACAGCGTATAGCCCGCCGGATCGGCGACATTCATCAGCCCCTGCGCGCTGATGATGCCGATCATCTGCGCGATCATATAGGCCGACAGCGCCTGCCCCCGCGTCTCATTGGACGACGACGCGTTCAGCCAGCTTTCGGCGGTGATATAGACCCCGCAGAAGCAGAAGCCGATCACCACCCGCAGCGCCGTCCACACCACCCAATCCGGGATTTCGGCATACAGGATCAGCGTCGCCGCGATCAGGCTGCCGATCGCGGCAAAGACCCGCACATGGCCGACGCGGCGGATCATCACCGGGATCATCTGCGACCCGAACATGAAGCCGATGTAATACCCCGAGGTGACGAAGGACATCTGATAGGTGCTGAACCCCTCGATCCCGCCGCGCAGGCCCAGAAGCGTGCCCTGCGCGCCATTGCCCACCATCAACAGCATCACCCCCAGAAGCAGGGGCCAGGTCGTGCGCAGGACGGTCAGCATGTCGGGCTCCGGTCAGGGTTTTCGGCAAGGTAGCGCGGAAGTGTTACGAAGCCACAGGCGTTTCCCGACGTTCCGGGATCAAAAGCGACGCATCCCCATAAGAGAAGAACCGATAGCCCCCCGCGACGGCATGGGCATAGATCCGCCGGATCCGCTCCTGCCCCATCAGCGCCGAAACCAGCATCAGCAGCGTCGATTTCGGCAGGTGGAAATTGGTCATCAGCGCATCGGTCACGCGAAAGCGGTAGCCGGGATAGATGAAGATGTCCGTCGTGCCCCGGAACGGGCGCAGCGTGCCGTCCGCGGCAGCGGATTCGATCAGCCGCAGCGCCGTGGTGCCGACCGGAATCACCCGCCCGCCCGCGGCCTTCGTCGCGTTGATCTCGGCGGCGGCCCGTTCGGTGACCTCGCCCCATTCGGCGTGCATCCGGTGGGTTTCGACGTCCTCGACCTTCACCGGCAGGAACGTCCCCGCGCCGACATGCAGCGTGACCTCGGTGAAATCGACGCCCTTCGCGTGGATCGCCTCCAGCAGCTCGCGGGTGAAATGCAGGCTGGCGGTGGGCGCCGCCACCGCGCCGGAATGGCGGGCGAAAACGGTCTGGTAATCGGTCTTGTCGGCCTCGTCCGGCGCCCGCAGCGCGGCGATATAGGGCGGCAGCGGCATCGCCCCGGCATCCGCCAGCGCGGCATCGAAATCCGGGCCGGTGAGGTTGAAGGCAATCCGCATCTGTGCATCGCCGATGGCGCGGACCTCGGCCGAAAGCGCATCGGAAAACCGGATCGTCTCGCCCGCGCGCAGCTTGCGCAGCGGTTTCGCGAGCGCCGTCCATTCCCCCCCGGCGCGGGTTCCAGCAGCGTGACCTCGACCTTCGCGGTGACCTCGCCCTGCCCCGTCATCCGGGACCGCGTGCCGTTCAGCCGCGCGGGGATCACCTTCGTATTGTTCAGCACCAGCCGGTCGCCCGGGCGGAACAGATCGACCAGATCCGCCACATGCAGATCGCGGATCGCATCGCCCTGCGCCAATAGCAGCTTCGCCGCCGTCCGGGGCCGCGCGGGCCGGGTGGCGATCAGCCCCTCGGGCAGGTCGAAATCGAAATCGTCGAGCTTCATTTCATCCGCACCAGCGGCGGCGTGCGCCGGAACAGGTCGCGCAGCGCGCCGGGCGTCAGGATCGACAGCGGATTGACCGTCACGCTCGGCGCCTTCGCCGCGCCCTGGATAGTATAGGTGAAGCCGAACAGCCCCTCGCCCTTGCGCGAGAAGATCTGCCCGACCGAATTCAGGATGTAGAGCGGCGACACCACGCCCTCCATGTCGATCTGTCCCGTCTTCGGGAAATAGTTGCCCGCCATCGTCACACCCATCGAGGCGCCGGTGGCCTCGCCGGTTGTGATGCTGATACCCTCGGGCGTCAAGCGGAAGGCAACGTCAACGTCGGAGAAGACGATCCCCTCGCCGTTCAGCTGTTCGACCAGCCCGATGATCGAGGCCGCCGACAGCATCGAGGCCAGCACCGGCGCATCCGTCACCCGCAGCCCGGCGACATGGACCTTGCCCTCGTAACTGTGCTGCCCGACCGGCGAGAGGTTCAGCACCATGTCCCCGCTCGCCGCGCGGTCGGTGATCCGCGCCGAGGCCAGCACCGCGCCCGCATCCGGGCTGCGGATCTGCACCGCCGTGCGCCCCCCCGCCGCCGGACCCACTGCGCCCTCGATCTGCGCCGAACCGTTGACACGGGCCGCGAAATCGCCCGCCAGACCGTTGCGGGTGGTGAAACTGCCGCGCAACGCCGTCAGCGCGAGGCCATCCGACACGATCAGCCGGTCCAGCCCGACGTCGATCCGGTTGCCCGCGCCCGGGGAGGATTTGCCCTGCTTCATGTGGCGCAGGTCCAGCACCCCCTTGCGGATCGCCACATCGGGGGCACGGTCCTTGCCCTTGCCGATCAGATCCACCGCGCCGTTGAACCACGACCCGATCGCCAGCCGGTCGAACACCGCACGCTCCATCCCCCGGGCGGACAGGTCCAGATGCCCCGCAAGGCTCAGCCCCGGCGCCTCCAGTTCCAGCTTCTCGACCGTGGGCGGTTGCGACAGCACCCCCGCAAGCGCGAGCTTCCCCTTCGGCGCGGCGGGCTTCGACCACTGGATCCCCGGCACGGACAGGGAAATGCCCTTCAGGTCGGTAAGGAAATCATACCGCACCGGCTGGCCCTGCACGATGCCCAGCGACAGCCGCCCCCAGCCGGACCCCGCGACCATGCCCTTCGGCAGGCTGATCCCCACCCCGGCCAGCGCCGCGGGCGTGACGTTGACATAGCCGTCCAGTGCGGAGCGGCCCTTGTTTTCCTCGCCGAAACGCTGCGACCAGCGGGCGTCGAAGGGCACGCTCTCGAACTGGCCCTTGCCGGAAATCGTCATCCCCGCCCGATCCGCCCGCAGCACCAGAAGCGGCGCGGTGATCGACTTCCCCGGCACGATCTTGTCGGTGCTGACATCGGTCAGACGCGCGGTGACGTCGAAATCGACATCCTTGGGATCGACCTTCTTCTCCATCCGGAAGCGCAGATTGGTGCGCGCCTCGGCCCAGCCCTGCGCGAGGTCGGTGCCCCGGCCCGCCTTGCTCAGGAAACGGAACGGCTCCTCGTCCAGCAGCGACAGCGCGGCGGGGATCGGCGCACGGGTGACCAGGGCAACCTCGGCCCGCGCGGGCTTTTCGCGGATGTCGGGGACCGACATCACCGAATCCGCCACCTCGACCCGCCCGCCCGAAGGGGCCTCGGCGGTGCCTTCCTCGACCATCAGCGTGTGGCTGTCGTCGTGGATCGTGGCGAAGCCGCGCCCCTCGCGCACCGCAGGCAGGGTGCGCAGGATGCGCACCTCGGCGCCGCGGAATTCATAGCCCAACTCGAAACGCGGCTCCTGCCCCGGCGCGATCCGCACCGCCGCGCGGGCGTTCTGCAACTCGCCCGTCATCACGTTTTCCGCCAGCCAGTGCCGCGTGGGCGGCACCAGGCGCGGCGGCCAAAGCGCCAGCAGGTCATGCTGGTCGATCCGGTCGATCCCGGCATCCAGCACCACCCGCCAGCCATCGGCATCCGCCGCGATCCGGCCCTTGCCGGAAATCCGCTGCGCATCCTTGACCAGTTGCAACTGCCCCAGATCGACGCGGAACGGGTCGAGCCGCAGCCGCGCATCCGCCGCGCCAAAGGAAAACCGCGCGGGCGATTCGAAAATGCCTTCGGGGTCGGCCTCGATGTCGCGCATCTGCACCTGAACCAGCGCCTCGCGCGGGAGCCCGTGCTGAAAATCCCGCAGGTAGCTCTGGCCGGAGGCGCGGAACCGTAGCGCCTTGCTGGTGAAGGAGGCGTCGCTCACCGTCACCTTCTGCGCCTGCGGGTCGTAGCTCAGCGCCATTTCAGCGCCCTCGAAGGGCACGGGCGCCGCCCCTTCGACCGGGCTGATCGCACCCTTGCCCACCGAAAGCGTCGCATCGGTGCGCATCAGCGCGCCATCGGCACCGATACCGGTCCGGAACGTGCCCGAAATCGCCGCATCCAGCAGCCCGAGCATCGCGACGGCGGGCGACTGCACCGCCAGATCCTGCGCCGGAACATCGGTGACCGTGGCGCCGAAGCTCGCCTCCGGCCCCAGTTTCGAGGTCGACGCATCCAGCGACACACGCGCCGCCTTCCCCTCCCGGTCGCCCACGTCGAAAGCCAGCGCCAGCGCGATTTCGGAGCCGGTCTGCGTCAGGCGGAAGGCGCCATCGCTGACGTCCCAGACCCGGTTCAGGCGGCTGTCGTCGATCCGGATCCGCACATCCTGCGCCGTCACCCGTGCCAGCGCCCTGAGCGCGGGGGTGTCGAAGGCCTCCTCGACCGCCGCGCTGATCTGGCCGAGGCTGCGCAGATCGAATCCCTCCATCGCCCCGGCCCCGCCAAGGTCGAGGTCGATCCGCCCATCCGGCAACCGCCGCAGCGCGATCGTCGCACCGTCGATACGCAGCGATTCCGGCACCATCCGCCCGCGCATCAGCGGTTCGGGCCAGAAGCTCACGCGCAGTTGCGGCAGCACCGCCATCGGCGCGCCCGAAGGCCGCCGCACCTGCACCCCACGCAACAGCACCCGCGGCATCAGACCTTCGTCGATGATCAGATCGGCGCCGCCGGTGACGTCCACGCCCACCCGGCCCGCCAGCGCGGCGTTCACCTGCTCCTCGACCCGCGCCAGCACCCAGTCCGGCACCGGAACCGGCACATGGGTCAGCGCCACCACCGCCACAGCCGCAGTCACGGCCGCAACCGGCAGGACGATCACCGCCCATAATCCGCGCCGCCGTCGGCCCTGCCTTGCTGTCGCCATTCCACTCCGCCGGGGATTTGAAATTCCTGCATTCCGTCTTAGACCTTATCGGCGGGAGAGCAACCAAGGAGAAGGCCCATGATCGGTATCGGCGAAACCGCGCCCGACTTCACCCTGCCCCGGAGCGGAGCGGACGACCCGCTGACCCTTTCGGCGCTGCGGCCGAAGCCCGTGGTGCTGTATTTCTACCCGAAGGACGACACCCCCGGCTGCACGCTGGAGGCGATCGACTTCACCCGCCTCGCGCCGGAATTCGCGGCGGCGGGGGCGGTGGTGCTCGGTATTTCCCGGGACACCGTGGCGAAGCACGAGAAGTTCTGCGCCAAGCACGACCTGCGGATCCCGCTGCTGTCGGACGAAGACGGCCATGTCTGCGAATCCTATGGCACCTGGGTCGAGAAGAAGATGTATGGCCGAACCTCGATGGGGATTCAGCGCGCGACCTTCCTGATCGACGGCGCGGGCAAGGTGGCGAAGGTCTGGCCGAAGGTCTCCGTCGATGGTCACGCGGCGGAGGCGCTGGCCGCCGTTAAGGAATTGTAAAGATTCTTCGGCGGGAATCTGCCGCCACGCGCCGGTTCCCGCCCACACGCGGAAGTGACGGCCAAAACAGGTTGCGTGAAAGGCCGCACGCTTGTTAAGGCCAAGATGCCCAGCGGGGGGCGCGATGGCGCCTGTCGGGGTTCCGGGGTCCGTGGCCCCGGCCTTGAGTGTCACTTCACAGGACGACCGGCGTGCCCAGACGACTGATTGATCGCATCAACACGAGCCTCGAACGCTGGCTGCCAGAGCAGCGCCTGTTCATCAAATCCGACACCAAGACGCGGTTCGTGCGGCTGCGCCCGCTGACGCAGCTCGGTGCCCTGACGACGGGGGGTGCGCTGTTCCTGTGGGCGGTGGGCGCCAGTTCGGTGTTGTTCATTAACCATATTTCCTCGGGCTCCGCGCGCGAACAGGTGGCGATCGCGCAGGCCGCCTTTGAACAGCGGCTGGTCGCGCTCGCACAGGAGCGCGACAACCGCGCGAACGAAGCGGCCACCGCGCAGAAGCGGTTCCAGGTCGCGCTCGGCCAGGTGTCGCAGATGCAGTCGCAACTGCTCGCCAGCGAGGAACGCCGCCGCGAGGTCGAGACCGGGCTCGACGTGGTGCAATCCACGCTGAAGCGCACGATGGGCGAACGCGACGCCGCCCGCAAGCAGATCGCCGAAACCGGGGGCGAGGACCGGACCGCATCGCTCGCCGCCCGGGCCGAGGACATGTCGCATACGGTCGACATGCTCTCTGCCGCGCTTGGTGCCACCGCGGCGGAACGCGACGCCGCCACCCGCGAGGCCGCCGATGCCCGGCTGGAGGCCGACCGCGTTGCGCAGCAGAAACGCCAGATCGAGGCCCGCAACGACCAGATCTTCACCACGCTCGAAGGCGCGGTGAACATCTCGATGAAGCCGCTCGACCGGATGTTCCGGAACGCGGGCATGAACCCGGACTCCGTCCTGTCGCAGATCCGCAAGGGCTACGCCGGCACCGGCGGGCCGCTGCTGCCGATCGCGCTGTCGTCGAAGAACATGGACGAATTCGCCAATGACAGCGCCCGGGCGCAGGGGATTCTCGATGCGCTCGACCAGATGAACATGTATCGGATCGCGGTGGACAAGCTGCCCTTTGCCCTGCCGCTGGAGGGGGGCTACCGCTTCACCTCGCCCTTCGGCTACCGCTGGGGCCGCCTGCACGCCGGGATCGACCTGGCCGGACCCGTGGGCATGAGCGTGAAAGTCCCGGCGGATGGCACCGTGATCGACGCCGGATGGGCAAACGGCTACGGCCTGATGATCCGCGTTCAGCACGACTTCGGGGTCAGCACGGTCTATGGCCATCTGTCCAAAATCCGTGTGAAGGTTGGCCAAAAGGTATCGCGCGGCGAGCGGATTGGTGATACTGGCAATACCGGACGGTCCACCGGGCCGCATCTGCACTATGAAATCCGGGTTGACGGCAAGCCGATCAATCCGATGACCTTCATCAAGGCTGCACAGAATGTTTTCTAAGAGCAAAATCCACGAACCGGGCCAGAAGGCCGCTCCGGAAACCACCCAGACCGAGGTTCCCGCCGCTCCGGGCGGATTCGCGGCTCCGCGCGCAAAGCCTCCGGTGTCGGTGCTGTCCTCCGATCTGACGATCACCGGCAACGTCCGGACCACCGGCGACATCCAGGTCGAAGGGATCGTCGAAGGGGACATCTACGCGCATCTGCTGACGGTCGGCGAAACCGCCACCATCAAGGGCGAGATCGTCGCCGATGACATCGTGGTCAACGGTCGCGTCGTCGGCCGGGTCCGGGGTCTCAAGGTGCGGCTGACCTCGACCGCGAAGGTCGAGGGCGACATCATCCACAAGACCATCGCGATCGAATCCGGCGCGCATTTCGAGGGTTCGGTGCAACGCCAGGAAGACCCGCTTCAGGGAGCCTCGGCGCCGAAGCTCGCTCCGCCCACGGGCGACGGCTACACCGGCTGAGCCAATGGGGCTAAGGGCCGCCGCCCTTAGCCCGTCACCGCGCGATACATATGCCAGCTGGCATGACCCAGCACCGGCAGCACGACCAGAAGCCCCAGAAACATCGGCACCATCGCCGCGAACATCAGTACCGCGATCGTCGTGGCCCAGCCGAGCATGGTCCCCGGATTGGCGCGCACCGCCGCGACAGAGGTAATCATCGCCGTCACCACATCGACCTCTCGCTCCAGCAGCAGCGGCAGCCCGATCACCGTGATCGAGAACAGAACCGCCGCCAGCACCGCCCCCACCGCGACCCCGACGACCAGCATCCCCACGCCATGCGGCGTCGTCAGCAGAACCTCCGGCGAGGAGGTGATATTCGTCATCGCCCGCGTTCCCATGAACAGCGCGAAGATCGTATGCGCGACGAAGACCCAGAACATGAACATCATCAGCACGATCATCGCCATCGACGGCAGTTGACGGTCCTTCTGCGCGAAGACCACGCCCAGCACCTCGCGCCAGATCAGCGGCTCGCCCCGCTCCAACCGGCGGCTGACCTCGAACAATCCGATCGCCGCGAAGGGCGCCAGCAGCGGGAACCCCGCGGCGAAGGGGATCAGCCCCCATTCCCGGCCACTGCTTCCCAGCACCCACCACAGCACGATCCCGCCCAGCACATAGACCCCGGAAAAGAACAGCCCAAAGGCAGGGGCGCGGCGGAAATCCTGCACACCACGGCGCAGGATGTCAGGGACAGTGGCCACGGGCACATCACGGATCCCGGGCAATTCCGACGGAGCTTCGACGACCTGCATCCTGACTTCCTCCCCTCAGACCGCCCCCCTCCCCGGGGGCCATGGCGAAAGGATGCGGCGCAAAACCCCACCGGGCAAGAAAATCCGTCGCGGCGGCGCGGCACCGCAGGCGCAGAAAGCGCGTCAGAATCCCTGCCAGGCCTACAGAATGCAGCCTCATTCAAAATCTGAACATGTGTCGTTATCTAATTGTTTTTATGACATTAATTTCGGATCGCAGCACAAGGGCCAGCACCCACCCCCGGAGTCCCCGCATGGCCCCCTTCACGATCGGCCTTCTGGCCCTGAGCATGTCGGTTGACGCTTTCGACGCCTCGATCGGGCGCGGCGCGGGCAACACGCGCCATGGCCTTGCCGCCATTCTCGCCACCGGGCTCGCCTTCGGCGTGATCGAAGCGATCACCCCGCTGATCGGCTGGAGCCTTGGCATGGTCGCAAGCCGGTATGTGCAGGCCATCGACCATTGGATCGCCTTCGGGCTCCTGGCCTCGGTCGGGCTGCACATGGCCTATCACGCCCTGACGGCGGATGAGGATGCGCCCCCGCAGCGGCGCGGCTGGTGGCCGGTGGTGGTCACCGCGATCGGCACCTCCCTGGATGCGATGGCGGTCGGCGCTTCTCTCGCCTTCATCCAGGTGAATATCCTCGTCATCGCCGGGGCAATCGGGCTGGCCACCATGGCGATGAGCACGCTCGGCCTGATGCTCGGCCGTCTGCTCGGGCAACGGTTCGGTCGCGCCACCGAAGTCGTCGTCGGCATCGTTCTGGTGATCGTCGGGCTGACGATCCTCACCGAGCACCTCGCCTCAGCCTAGCCGCGCCAGAACCGTTTCGACCATCTCCGCCGGGGGCAGCGTGCCGGAGAGTTCCAGCACCGGCTCGCTCCGCCCCGCGAGCCAGTCGCGGTGCCGTTGCAGGCTGCGGCCCCGGAAATAGGGGTCGTCATAGGACGCGGCCCAGTTCAGGAAATCGCGGTGGTTTTCGGCCAGATCGCCGCCGGGCCGGATGCGATCGCCGAATTTCTCGGTCTCGCGGCGGCGGATCCGCGCGAGGCGCACCGGCGTCGGCGTCAGCAGGAAAACGATCAGCGCCGCGCCCTGAATCGCGACCTCGCCCCAGCCATCGGCGGCCCCGGACAGCACCCAGCCGTCACCGCCCTGCCCCACCTGCGCGGCGGCGATCAGGGCAAGCCGCTCCTCCACCGGGCGGCGCAGGGTATAGGGTGGGTCGGTCGGCGCCCAAAAGAAATCGTCGGTGTCCAGATGCGGCACGCCAAGCCGCTCCGCCAAACCACGCCCGAGCAGCGTCGTGCCGGACCCCGCGGCGCCGGTGATATAGACCCGCGCCGCCATCGCCTCAGTCCGCCTGTGCATCGGCGCGGGACTTGCCCTCGACACCAAGCGCCAGCGTTGCCGCCATGAATCCGTCCAGATCGCCGTCCAGAACGCCCTGCGTATCCGAGGTTTCGTATCCGGTGCGCAGATCCTTCACCATCTGATAGGGTTGCAGCACATAGGAACGGATCTGGTTGCCCCAACCGGCATCGCCCTTGGCCTCGTGCTGGGCGTTGATCTCGGCGTGGCGCTTGTCGAGTTCCATCTGATACAGCCGCGCCTTCAGCGCGTTCATCGCGGCTTCGCGGTTCTGGTGCTGCGACTTCATCGACGAGGTGGTGACGATCCCGGTCGGCAGGTGGGTGATCCGCACCGCCGAGTCGGTGGTGTTGACGTGCTGCCCACCCGCGCCGGTCGAACGGTAGGTGTCGATCCGGATGTCCGACGGGTTCACCACGATGTCGATATTCTCGTCCACCACCGGATAGACCCAGACCGAACTGAACGAGGTATGCCGCCGCGCCGCGGAATCGTAGGGCGAAATCCGCACCAGACGATGGACGCCCGATTCCGATTTCAGCCAGCCATAGGCATTCGGCCCGCTGATCTTGTAGGAGACCGAGCGGATCCCGGCCTCGTCGCCCGCCGTTTCGGCCTGCAACTCGACGGTATAGCCCTTCTTCTCGGCCCAGCGGGTATACATCCGCGCCAGCATCGAGGCCCAGTCGCAGCTTTCCGTGCCGCCCGCCCCCGCGTTGATTTCAAGGAAGGTGTCGTTTCCGTCCGCCTCGCCGTCCAGAAGCGCCTCAAGCTCCTTCTGATCGGCGAAAACCTTCAGCTCTTTCAGGCTCTTCTCGGCTTCGGAGACGATCTCCGGATCGTTTTCCATCTCGCCCAGTTCGATCAGATCGACGTTATCCGTCAGCTCCCGGTCGATCCGGCGATAGGTCTCCACCTTGTCCATCAGCATCTGCCGGTCGCGCATCAGCTTTTGCGCGCGCTCCGGATCGGACCACAGGTCGCCGTCCTCGATCATCGCGTTGAACTCTTCCAGCCGGTGCGGAGCGGTTTCCCAATCCATCCGCTGGCCCAGCAGTTTCAGCGATTTGCGGATCGCTTCCACGATGTTCTGCGTCTCGGCGCGCATGATCTTCCTCTCGTCTGTCACGGGGGTGATACAGCCTCGGGCGCCTCCGGGCAAGCGGCGGGGTCAGTAAAGGCCGCCCGAACTCACCGTGCCGAAATCGGCCTTCTTCGGGATCACCCTGGTCGCGCCGGTCGAGGTGGTGACCGACTGCCCCCCCTGATCCGTCTCGCCCTGCTGGAACAGCGGCAGGTTCTGCCCCATCGCGAAGCCACCATCGACGACGATGCCCAGCCCGATCAGATCCTGCCCTTCACGCAGATACTCGGCCTGCACATGATCCCCCGAGGCATCATCAGACAGCCGTTCGCCGGTGAAGCGGTTGAACTTCGCCCAGTATCCGCCCGGCGGCACCTTGAACTGCGTGCCGCCATAGGTCTTCACCGCCTCGGTCATGAACTGCTGGAACACCGGGCCGCAGAGCGTGGCGCCAAAGGCGCTGTCGCCCAGGGTGCGCGGCTGGTCGTAACCGATATGGCACGAGGCGACGATGTTCGACGTGAAGCCGGTAAACCACACGTCCTTCGCGTCGTTCGTCGTGCCGCTTTTCCCCGCGACCGGCACCGGGAGGGAAATGCCGCGCCCGGTACCGCGCTGCATCACGCCCTGCATCATCGAGATCATCTGATAGGCGGTGATCGGGTTGATCAGCTGTTCCTGATGGTTCTCGATCCGCGGCCCGCGCCCGGAGGGCAGGTTGCGGCTGTCGCAATCGTCGCAGATGCGCTGATCGTGGCGGTAGATCGTGCGGCCCCAGCGGTCCTGCACACGGTCGACCAGCGTCGGTTCCACCCGCTTGCCGCCATTGGCGAACATCGCATAGGCAGAGACGATGCGGAACATCGTTGTCTCCTGAGAACCCAATGAATTCGCAAGGAAATGCCCCATCGGGTTATAGACCCCGAAGCGCTCGGCATAACCTGCGATCGTGTCCATCCCGACTTCCTGCGCGATCCGCACCGTCATCAGGTTGCGCGACTGTTCCAGCCCGGTGCGCATCGGCGTCGGCCCGTAGAACTTGTTCGACGAGTTCTGCGGCCGCCACAGCCCCTGCGGGGTGTTCACCTCGATCGGCGCATCGACCACGATCGTCTCGGGCGAAAATCCGGAATCCAGCGCCGCCGCATAGACGAAGGGCTTGAAGTTCGATCCCGGCTGCCGCATCGCCTGCGTCGCACGGTTGAAGACCGAGGACTGATAGCTGAAACCGCCCTGCATCGCGATGACCCGGCCGGTGTTCACGTCCATCGCCATGAACGAGCCCTCGACCAGCGGCACCTGACGCAGCGACCAGCGCCGGGTCTCGCCCTGCCCGACCTGCCTGACCAGCACCACATCGCCCACATCGACCAGATCGCCGGGGACTTTCGCCCGTGCGCGCAGCTTGCCGTCCCGGCCCAGCTTGCGCGCCCAGGTCACATCCTGCGCGGTGATCTCCACATCCTCGGAAATCCCCTCGACACCCAGCCGCGCGGTCTTGTCGCCCACCGACAGCACCACCGCCGCGCGCCAGCCCGCGATGTCGCGCGGGGCCTTGTCCGTCGGCACGGCCGAAAGCGCGGCGCGCCAGTCCGCGAGTTTCTCCGCCGGGATCGTCGCGCCGGTCCCGCGCCAGATCCCCTGCCCGCGGTCGTATTTCTCCAGCGCATCCTGCAAGGCCTTCGCGGCCTTCTCCTGCATGTCCGGGTCGATCGTCGCGCGGATCGTCAGGCCGCCGCCGAAGAATTCCTCCTGCCCGAAGCTCTTCGACAGCTGCCGGCGGATTTCGTCGGTGAAATAATCGCGCGGCGGAAGGGCCTGGCGGAAGGGCGGAAAATCGCCGCGCTGCACGGTCTTCAGCGGCTCGGCCACCGCCTGGGCCATCTGGTCCTGCGTGATCTTGCCATCCTCGAACAGGCGGCGCAGCACATAGTCGCGCCGCTGCACCGCCTCGTCATAGGCGCGCACCGGATGCAGCGTCGAGGGCGCCTTCGGCAGCGCCGCCAGATAGGCCGCCTCCGCCGGGGAAAGCTGGTTCAGCGTCTTGCTGAAATAGGTCTGCGCCGCCGCCGCGACGCCATAGGAATTCTGCCCGAGGTAGATTTCGTTCAGGTAGATCTCAAGGATCTTGTCCTTCGGCAGCGCCTGCACCAGCCGCGTCGACAGGATCAACTCCTTGATCTTGCGTTCGATCGAGCGCGAACCGTCGAGCAGCAGGTTCTTCGTCACCTGCTGCGGAATGGTCGAGGCGCCGCGCACATCCTTGCCGCCCGAGCGGATCGCATCCAGCCCCGCCGCCACCATGCCGCGCGGGTCGAACCCGGCGTGATTGTAGAAATTCTTGTCCTCCGCCGAAACGAAGGCATCCTTCACCAGTTGCGGCACCTGGTCGATCGGCACGAAAAGGCGGCGCTCCTCGGCGAATTCGTCGATCAGCTTGCCCTCGCCGGAATAGATCCGCGAAATCGTCTTCGGCTGATACTGCGCCAACTGCTCGTAGCTCGGCAGGTTGCGCGAATACATCCAGAACACCCCGCCAACCGTCAGCGCGGCAAAAAACAGCGCGGTGACGATCCAGGAGAAGATCCCCCCGAAAGTGGACAGGACGAAACGGATCACGCGGATACCCCCGGGGGAATGACAGGAACGCGACCCTATACCGCGCACGGGGTCCGGGGTCAAAACAAGTTCCCGTCACGGTGGCGGGCTATTGCCGTAGCAACTTGCCCTCCGCCGCATCGGCCTGCGCCCAGCTTTCGATGCCGCGCGTGATCGCCTGCGCCATCTGCGCGCGCCATTGCGGATCAAGCAGCCGCATCCGGTCCGCGGCCGAGGACAGGAACCCCAGTTCGACCAGAGCGGAGGGAATATCGGGCGATTTCAGCACCGCGAAATCGGCGCGCTGCACCGGATGGCGGTGCATCTGCAACCCCGCGCCCTTGATCGCCCCCGCCAGCACCTGCCCCAGCCGGACGGAACGCGGCTGCGTCTCGGCCCGCGCCATATCCATCAGCACGCCCGCCACATTGTCGTCATGCCCGGTCAGGTCCACCCCCGCCAAGAGGTCCGCCCGGTCGTGCCGCTCGGCCAGCTTCTGCGACGCCGCATCGAGGTCGCCCTCATCCAGCAGGTAGATCGTGGCGCCATTCGCCTCCCCCTCCGCCAGCGCATCGGCATGGAGCGACAGGAACAGGTCCGCCCCCGCCTCCCGCGCCACGGTGATCCGGGCTTCGAGCGGCACGAAGACATTCTCGCTGCGCGTCAGGCTCACCTGCATCCCGGCCCGGGTCAGCGCTTCCTGCAATTCGCGGGCAAAGGTCAGGGTCAGGACCGCCTCGGCCAGCCCGTCCGCCTCGGCCCCCGGGTCTATGCCGCCATGGCCCGGGTCCAGCACCACCTTCAGCGGGCGCGATCCGTCCTGCCGCTGATGCGGGGGCAGGCCCGGCGCGGGCTGCGGCAGATCCCACAGCGCCGATTCGGGCGCGCCCTCGCGCGCGGCGAATTCCTCCGCGCTGGCCTTGCGCAGCCGCAGCACGATGCGCGGCGCCTCGCCGGTTTCCTCCTCTGCCTGTTCAAGCGCCGCCGGCCCGGACAGTTCCGCCACCAGCCGCGACCAGCCGGGCCGGAACCGGCCCCAGCGAATATCCCGGATCAACCCCGCGCCGGGCGGCTCGGGCCGGGTCGCGCCGAAATCCACCTCGCGGAAATCGGCCACCAGACGCGGCGGATCGTCGAGCAGAAAGGCCCGGAACGGCACCGGCTGGCTGATCCCAAGCGCGATCTGCGCCCGCTGCGCGCCATTTTCCAGCGTGCTGCGCGCCGGTTCCAGCCGCGCGAGCCCCGACAACTGCTGCGCCGCCCCCGGCAGCGCCAGCCACAGCCCCGCCACCAGGGCGATCATGCCCATAACAAATTTCATGCCTGCTCCGTTTTCCGCCATCCTAGCGCGAAGCGACGGGGCCGAACAGTCAGCGCGCGGCCATGAAGGCAGACAGCCGCCGCAGCCCCTCGGCAATGTCATCGGTCGAACGGGCATAGGAGAAGCGCAGCGTGGTCGCCCCCCGCACCGGATCGAAATCGAGCCCCGGCGTCACCGCCACCCCGGCCTTGTCGAGGATCTCGCGCGCGAAGGCGCCGCTGTCCTGTGTCAGATCGGACACATCGGCATAGATGTAGAAGGCCCCATCCGGCGGCGCGATCTTCGTGAACCCGGCCTTCGGCAGCCCCTCCAGCATCAGGCGGCGGTTTTCGGCATAGACGGCGCGGTTGGCCTCCAGCTCGTCGATCGCATCGAGCGCCGCCAGCGCGGCGACCTGGCTTGCATGGGTCGGGCAGATGAACATGTTCTGCGCCAGCCGCTCGACGGTGCGGACGTGATCTTCGGGCACGACCATCCAGCCGATGCGCCAGCCGGTCATGCTGAAATATTTCGAGAAGGAGTTGATGATATAGACGTCATCCGACACTTCGAGCGCGCTGACCGAGCGGCCTTCGTAGTGCAGGCCGTGATAGATCTCGTCCGAAATGAAGCTGATCCCGCGCGCCTGCGCCGTTTCGATCAGGGCGGCAAGCTCCGCCTTGCCCAGCATCGTACCCGAAGGGTTGCCGGGCGAAGCCACGATCAGCCCCTGCACATCGGCCGGGATTTCCTCCGGCACCGGCTGATAGCGGTTCGCGGCCTGCGTCGCGAACCCCACCGGTTCGACCGACATCGCCCGCAGGATCTGCCGGTAACTCGGATAGCCCGGCTCGCCCAATGCCACCCGGTCCCCCGCGTCGAACAGCGCCGAGAACGCCAGCAGGAACGCCCCCGACGACCCCGCCGTGACCACCACCCGGCCCGGATCCAGATCGACGCCATACCAGCGCTTATACAGCGCCGCGATGCCCTCGCGCAGCGCGGGCAGGCCAAGCGCCACGGTATAGCCCAGCGTGTCGCGTTCCAGCACATCGACCAGCGCATGCCGCGCCAGCGCGGGCGCGGGCGTCGAGGGCTGCCCGACTTCCATGTGGATGATGCGGCGGCCCGCGTCTTCGGCGGCGCGCGCGGCCTCCATCACATCCATCACAATGAAGGGATCGACCTGACCACGGGTTGAGAAACGCATCCTTCACCTCCATTCGGTATGGGTCTGCTGCCGATATGCCTCACCGAAGCCGGGGTCAATGCCGCTTGCGCCCGCCGGGCCATTGGCTCACTGTGCCCCGGAAAACCGCCAAGGACCGAAGATGAAACGCACGCTGTTCGCCGCCCTGCTCGCCATGACCGCCCTGCCCGTCCATGCGCTGGACCTTTCCGCGATGACGGATGCGGAAAAGGCCGCCTTCGGCGAGGCGGTGAAGGAATACCTGTTCGCGCATCCGGAGGTTCTGGTCGAGGCGATCAACAAGCTCGAAGAGCGTCAGGCCGCCGCCGAGGCGCAGAACGACGCCACCCTGATCCAGACCAACGCCAAGGATCTGTTCGAGGACGGGCATTCCTGGGTCGGCGGCAATCCGCAGGGCGATGTGACCATCGTCGAATTCACAGATTACAAATGCACCTACTGCAAAAAGGCCTACCCCGAGGTCAACACCCTGCTGAAGACCGACGGCAACATCCGCTTCGTGGTGAAGGAATTCCCGATCCTCGGGCGGCAATCCGAACTGGCGGCGCGCTTCGCCGTGGCGGTTCAGCAGGTGGCGGGCGACGCCGCCTATGCGCAGGTGCATGACGATCTGATGAATTTCCGCGGGGACATCACGCTCGACAGCCTGAAGCGGCTGGCCGAAACACGCAAGCTGGACGCCGATGCGCTGATGAAGCGGATGAACGAGGAAGAGGTGACCAACGTCCTGCGCGCCAACTACAAGCTGGCCGAACGGATGGGCATCGCGGGCACCCCCGCCTTCGTCATCGGCGGCGAGATGTTGCGCGGCTATGCGCCGCTGCAACAGATGCAGCAGATCGTCGCCGGTCAGCGCGACTGACGCGCCGCAAGCGCCAACCCGTCCACCACCGCCGTGAAGGCTTCGGAGCGCAGCAGCCGCGCGCCGGGGCACAGGGCGGTGGATTCCTCGGCCACCACCGCCATCAGGCTGGAACCACCGACGAGGATCACCCGACCCACATCGCCCGGCGCCACCCCCGCCATCGCCAGCGTCAGGGCGGCGGCCTCGCGCAGCCGCAATCGGGCGTCGTGCAGCGCGGCGTTCAGGCTGGCGGCGGTGATCCCCGCGCTCAGACCCTTCTCGATGAAGCCCATCGCGATCCGCCCCTCCGCCGCGCCATTCGCGGCGATCTTGCCGCGCTCGACCGCGAAGGCCAGTTCATGGCCGAGTTCATCCTCGATCACCGTGGCGAAACGCGCCATCCGTTGCGGTTCGACCGCCGAACGCACCATCCCTTTCACCAACCGCCGGGTTTCGGGCGTATAAAGGAACGGGATCTTCGCCCAGGTCGCCAGATCGACATAGGGCGCGCGCGGCACCGGCAAGAGCCCGGCCCCCATCTCGCGCCGCAACTGCCCGTTCAGGCCCAGTTCCGGCATCGCATGGGCCATCGACACTGCATGGTCGAAATCCGTTCCGCCCAGCCGGATGCCGTGGCTGGCCAGAATGCGGCCCTGATGAAACACGCTGAAATCCGAGGTGCCGCCGCCAATGTCAACAATCAGCCCGATCTCCTCCGCCCCGCCCATATCGGCACAGGCGATTGCCGCCGCTTCGGGTTCGGGCAGGAACTCCACCGCCTCGAACCCCGCCGCCAGATAGCAGGCGCGCAGATCCGCCTCGGCCTGCGCATCCTTCGCCGCGTCATCGTTGAAATGCACCGGACGGCCAGAGAGCGCGCGGGGGAACCGCTGGCCGGTCTGTGCCTCCGCCCGGGTGCGCAGTTCGGTCAGAAAGGCGGTGATGATCTGCGCGACCGTGCGCCGCTTGCCGCCGATCAGCCGCGATTCATGCAGCAGCGGATGACCCAGCACGCTTTTCAGCGCGCGCATATAGCGGCCATCCTCACGCGCGATCAGCGCATCCCCCGCCGCGGCGCCGATCCGCATCGCACCGCCCTCCGCCGGGAAGAACACCGCCGTGGGCAGGGTCTCGGCGCCGCGCTCCACCGGGATGCGGTAGATCCCGCCATCCCAGGCGATCGCCGCCGCCGAATTCGAGGTTCCGAAATCTATCGCGAGTGTCTGCATGCTGGGCCTCCGGACCGGCCCTGCTAGCGGAGTTCCCGCGCGGTGGCAACTACTCGGCGGCGTTCTGCGCGGCCTCGATCGCCTCGGCGCGCTCCTCGACCAGACGGACGATCTCCTCGATCATCTGGGCGTTGGTCATCTTGTGGCTCTGCTTGCCCGCCATATAGACCATGCCAGACCCCGCGCCGCCGCCGGTGAAGCCGATGTCGGTCATCAGCGCCTCGCCCGGGCCGTTCACCACGCAGCCGATGATCGACAGGCTCATCGGCGTCTTGATATGTTCGAGCCGTTTTTCCAGCGCCTCGACCGTCCTGATCACGTCGAACCCCTGCCGCGCGCAGGACGGGCAGGAGATGATCTGCACCCCCCGCGTGCGCAGGCCGAGCGCCTTGAGGATCTCGAACCCGACCTTGACCTCCTCGACGGGATCCGCCGACAGGCTGACCCGCAGCGTATCGCCGATGCCCATCCACAGCAGGTTGCCAAGCCCGATCGCCGATTTCACCGTGCCGGTGGTCAGCCCGCCCGCCTCGGTGATGCCGAGGTGGATCGGCGCATCCGTCGCCTCCGCCAGCGCCTGATAGGCGGCGGCGGCGAGGAACACGTCCGACGCCTTCACCGAAATCTTGAACTCGTGGAAATCGTTGTCCTCAAGGATCCGGATATGGTCGAGCCCGGATTCCACCATCGCCTCGGGGCACGGCTCGCCGTATTTCTCCAGCAGGTGCTTTTCCAGCGATCCGGCATTGACCCCGATCCGGATCGAACAGCCATGATCCTTCGCGGCCTTGATCACCTCGCGCACGCGCGCAGCATCGCCGATATTGCCGGGGTTGATCCGCAGGCAGGCCGCCCCCGCCTCCGCCGCCTCAATCGCGCGTTTGTAGTGGAAATGGATGTCCGCCACGATCGGCACCGGGCTTTCGCGGCAGATTTCCCTGAGCGCGCGGGTCGAATCCTGATCCGGCGTGGAAATCCGGACAATATCCGCCCCCACCTCCGCCGAGCGGATCACCTGATCCAGCGTCGCCTTCACATCCGAGGTCAGCGTGTTCGTCATCGTCTGCACCGAGATCGGCGCATCGCCCCCCACCGGCACCTTGCCCACCATGATCTGGCGCGATTTGCGGCGTTCGATCGTGCGCCACGGGCGGACGGAATTGAGCGACATGTCTGGCCTCCGGTTTACCTGCCAGAAATAGGACAGCCGCCGCCCGAGGGCAACGGCTGCTTCAACCATTCAAGAAACTGTCACTCGCCCGCCGAGATCACCGGCCCGGCATCGGCCACCGCGACCATCTTCGCCAGATCGCCATCCGCCGAGACATTCGCCACCGCGAATTTGCCGTTCAGCGCCTCGGGCGACAGCACGACATTCTTCGTCACCTCGCCCCGCTTGCCCGCCGGGCCATGGGCGACGCCGTTCACCGCGAAATAGACCGCACCCGATTCGCCGATCCGCATCACCGGCGGCTCTTCGAGCTTGGGCAGGACGAAACGCTCCCCCGCATCCATGACCTTTTCCAGCAGCACCGAGCCATCCGCCGCCTTGATCCGCACCCAGGACGGACGCACCGCCAGAACCTCGACCGCGGGCGCATCTGCGCCAGTGGTGCGGATCACGCTCGGCTCGGCCTGCGGCTGCGCGGCGGCGACCTGCATGACGGGCGCGGGCTGCGGCCCCTGCATCATCATCACCGGCGCGGGCGCATCGGGCATCCCGGTCCCTGCCAGGGCGCCGGTCTGGTTCGGGTCGATCGAGGCGATCGGCCCGTCCCGCGCGATCAGCACCGGGGTTTCCAGTGCCTGCGGCCGATAGATCCGGTCGAGCGCGTCCAGCGACGGCGCATCCGGCGCGGTTTCATTCGCGGCGGTCTGCAACGCCTGTTTCGCACTGTCGAGCGGGTCGATCTCCGCCGCGACGCCCGGCGTCTGATCCACCGGCGCCAGTTGCACCCGCTGCACTTCCTTCAGCACGGTCCAGCCGCCATAGCCCAGCCCCCCGGCCATCAGCCCGAGCAGCAGCACCGACCCCACGGCGCGCAACTCGATCTTCGACCAAAAGGATTCGGGCTTCGGAATGAAAGGCGTCGCCGGATTGGCGAAGACATCGCCCCCCTCGATCCGGATCGGCGCGGGCTTCGCCCCCGAGGCGGCGGGCGCCATGCCATGCGTCGGCTGAAAGCCGGATTCCTCGCAGAACCGCTCGAAAGCCCATTCGGCATCCATGCCGAGATAGCGCGCATAGGACCGCACATAGCCCGGGATGAAAGACGGCGCATCGAAGGCGGACAGATCCGTGCCTTCGATCGCAGCGATATAGGACGCCTTGATGCGCAGCTCCCGCTGAACATCCAGCAGCGACTTTGCCAAGGTCGCCCGCTCGCCGCGCATGATATCGCCCAGCTTCAACTCGAAGTCGTCGAAACCTTTCGGCTTGACCTCTTCCTGCGTCGAAGGAGCGCTCCTCCGCCCGATCATCTGCCCGATCCCGCCTCACACAACAAGGTTATCGATTCGCGAGCCTATGCCCGGAATACTTTACCAAGTCCTATCACAACCCGGAGAGCGCTGCATCCGCAGAACGCGGGTCACGCACTCGCTTCGGCGCGATTCAGCGCGCAGCGCGACCACAATGCGTCGATGGACCGCACCAGATGGTCGATCTGTTTCGCATCATGCACCGGAGAGGGCGTGAAGCGCAGCCGCTCGGTGCCGCGCGGGACCGTCGGGAAGTTGATCGGCTGAACGTAGATGCCGAATTCTTCGAGCAGCATGTCCGACAGCATCTTGGTATGCACCGGATCGCCGATGACGACAGGAACGATATGGCTGCCATGGTCGATGATCGGCATGCCGAGCGCCTTCAGCCGCATCTTCAGGATCCTCGCATGCAGTTGCTGCGCCTCGCGCAGCTTCGCGCCCTCCGGCCCCTTCAGGAAACGGATCGACGCCGCCGCACCCGCCGCCACCGCAGGCGGCAGCGAGGTGGTGAAGATGAACCCCGGCGCATAGGAGCGCAGCGCATCCATCATCCGCGCCGATCCCGCGACATAACCGCCATAAACGCCGAACGCCTTGCCCAGCGTGCCGTTGAAGATGTCGATCCGGGTTTCGCCCAGCTTCTCGGCGATCCCGGCGCCGCGCGGGCCATACATGCCCACGGCATGCACCTCGTCCAGATAGGTCAGCGCGTTGAATTCCGCCGCCAGGTCGCAGATCTCCCGGATCGGGCCGAAATCGCCATCCATCGAATAGACCGACTCAAAGGCGATCAGCTTCGGCGCAGCCGGGTCATCCGCCGCCAGAAGGGCCCGCAGATGCGTGAGGTCATTGTGCCGGAAGATCCGCTTTTCGCCCGCGCCGCGCTTGATCCCCTCGATCATCGAGGCGTGGTTGAGTTCGTCCGAATAGATGATCAGCCCCGGGAACAACCGGCGCAGCGTGCTGAGCGTGGCGTCATTGGCGATATAGGCCGAGCCGAAGACCAGCGCCGCCTCCTTGCCATGCAGATCGGCCAGCTCCGCCTCCAGCGCCTTGTGATAGGCCGTGGTGCCGGAAATGTTGCGCGTGCCGCCCGACCCTGCCCCTACGGCATCCAGCGCCTCGTGCATCGCCGCCAGAACCACCGGATTCTGCCCCATGCCCAGGTAATCGTTGCCACACCAGACGGTGATCTCCTTGCGCGTGCCATCCGGACGGGTCCAGACCGCCTTCGGATAGGCGCCCTTTTCGCGTACGATGTCGATGAAGGTGCGATACCGTCCCTCGTCATGCAGTCGGTTCAACGCGTGATCGAGAGCGAGTTCGTAATCCATATCCGTCTTCCCTTGCTTCGTCGCGGGGTGCCGTCGCGGGAGCAGCCTTACCGACCATAGGCGCGCGTCCCCTTGATAAAGATCAAAACCGGAGGATGGGAGTGAAAAATTGCCGCAGGGATTCATCAATTGGTCACCCCCCCGACCGTGGCGCGCGTCCGCCATGTCGCGACAGTCCGGCTCCGCCGCGCGAACCTGGCCGCCCCCTCGAACCAAACAGCGCCGGTTGAACTGCTCGACCAGGCAAACAGATCGCCTGTGGGCAGAGGTGCCGCGGACCTCGCGGGCCTTTGTGCGGAAGGCCAACCCAGACGCCGCCGGGGTGTGTTCCGGCGTGAGGTCCGGGATTGGGCACGCGGGGAAATCACTGCGGCCAAGTGGTGTTGCGGAAATGTCCGACCCGGGAACAGGGTAACGGTTGTGGACTTGCCTTCTGCACAAACCCCGGCGCCGAACGGGTTCGCCTCCCGACCAACCTGCCCCTGCCGCACGCCGGGGGACCGAAGATTTCTCGCGGGGACAAAATCCTGCCCCTCCGCACCCGCGAAGGTTCTTCACAAGAAAACATGCAAAAGGCACTGGACAGCATCAGCAATGTCATTTAGGAGACCCTCACAACGCGAGACAGCAATGCCCGCGCAGTGCCCAGATAGCTCAGTTGGTAGAGCAGCGGATTGAAAATCCGCGTGTCGCTGGTTCGATTCCGGCTCTGGGCACCATTTTTCAACGGATTAACAGAAGCGCATACGTTAAGGGTATCAGGCTTGTGTTCTGTGCCTGTTCTGTTCATTGGCGTCTCTCCCGCGCCGCCCCGGGCGTGCTTTTCCTGCCGGGCCTGGCCTGCATACTTGGCAATCATGGCCGTGGCGGCATGGCCGCTATAGGCGGCGATCTCGGCATCGGTGCAACTCGCCCACGCCAACTCCTTGATGCTACGATACCGAAGGGCATGCAGATCATAGGCCTCCAGCCCGAGGCGGATGCGTTCTTTCCGCACGGATTTCGCCATGTAGAAGTAGCTCATAGGGTTGCCGTTCGGCTGGGTCAGGATCGGGTGCGCCGCAATCGGTGTCTCCGCCATGCCCAGCCTCGCCTTCTCTAAGGCCGTTTTGAGAAGCCTTAGCGCGAGGGAGAACCAACAGTTTATCGGTTTTCCCCTGTCGCAACCGAAGCGTATCATCGTCATAGTCCCCCATGTAAAACGAAGCCAATCGCTACGGTCAGGACCTATAAATCCCCTTGAACGCAGGCAGTTGTCATGATTCACCCTCCACGGGGAGGGATCATGGGCGAGGTTTTCTGGGTGACCGATGCGCAGATGGAGCGGCTGCGGCCGTTCTTTCCGAAGTCCTGCGGGAAGCCGAGGGTCGATGACCGGCGTGTGCTGAGCGGCATAATCTTCATTCAACGCAATGGGTTGATGTGGAATCCGCACCCAACGAGTATGGACCACCGACTTGAGGGGACCGTGGCCCCGTTGGGGCCGCGTAAGCCCCGATGAACAAATCATCGGGATGCTCACTGGGTTGCCGACCTCTGGGCTTTGCCGGAAGCACGCATTGATCCCCGCGACGTTCTGCGAGCTGAAGGCCAGATACGGCGGTATGGAGCTGTCCGACGCCAGGCGGCTGAAGCGGCTTGAGGACGAGAACGCGAAGCTGAAGCGCCTGTTGGCGGGTGCGATGCTCGCACTGTTGTGCTCAAGGATCTCCTGGGAAAGCCCTGACGACGCCGATGCGGCGGCGGGACGCAGGGCTGCGGGCCATGAAGGATCATCCGATCCCTCAACGCCGGTCCCGCGCCCTGATCGGTGTCGATCCGAAGACGGTGCGGCGTGAACGGTCACCCGACAACCCGGAAATTCGCGACGAGACGCACAAGATCGCCGAGACGCGCCGCCGCTTCGGGTATCCGCGCGTGGGTATCATGCTGGAGTGCAAAGGCATGATCATGAAGTGGGGCGCCGAGTACAGGGTCGAATGGCACTACATCGCGCCTGGCAAGCCGATGCAGAACGGCTTGGTCGAAAGCTTCAACGGCCGAATGCGGGACGAGTTCCTGAACGAGACCTTGTTCCGCAACCTGGCCCATCCGCTTCAGATCGGCGTCCGGCACCGGACGCGGCTTGTCGCAGACACTGCCCCGGCCGATCCCCAGCAGGCTGACATTCAACCCAGCGGTGGGACCGATCATTTTCCTGCGCGCGCCAACAGACCCGCCTTGCCAAACGCGCCGGACATCGCAGCAGGAATCGTGGCGCCAGTAGGGGGCGCGCAAGTCCTGCGCAGGATCGTTCTTCAGCGTCAGCGCTCCGATCTTCGCATCCAGGGTCTTCACCAACAGCCAGTTCCGGATCGGCTTGCGGGGCTTCGCCGAACACCCAGACCGCGCCACGGCTTGATCTGGCCCGGATGAACGTCGAAATCCTGCGCCAAACCGATCAGCGCCTTCTCGTTGATCGCGGCGGACGCCACCTTTGCCCTGAATGCCGGCCTGTGGGTCCGGCGCGGCCTTCTGCCCATGCCCCTCTCCTCGCCCGTACCATCACGCCACCGTTGCTCGCAAAATCCACCTACCCAGGCTGCTCAGACTGACCCAGACAGAGCTTCCTTCCCACGCAGTCGATGATGCGTCATCGCAGGTCGGAGCACGTCGTCGAGCATCTGGCGCACCAGCAGACCGGCAGGTGGGAGATCTTGCCGACATCGTAACGTGACTTCTGAAGTGGAGCTTGCTTGATCTTGGAGGGACTTGGCAATCCCGCAGCTTACCGATAATTTCATGCACAAGGAGCAGTGGCAGAGTGGTCGATTGCTGCCGCCTTGAAAGCGGCCGGGCTCGAGAGGGCTCCGTGGGTTCGAATCCTACCTGCTCCGCCACCCTTCTCAGGATAATCGTTAAAATTCATCCGGTTAGGTTGCGACAGCAGGGGCCATGGGTCACACTTGGGGACACACATGGTTGTTCTGTATGAGTTGGGGGCCCTCCGTTTGGCAACGCGATACATCCTTCGCAGACCGGGGAAGCGGGTCTAGTCTTTCCGCCGCAGGGTGCCAAGGGAGTGTCGGCATCTGCACCCGGACAGGAACGGCAAACCCCGGACGATGCTTGAGTTCTCCCTAAGGACCACGGACGAACTGGAAGCCGCCAAGCTGGCCGATGCGCATACCCGGAGGCTGGATGCCCTATGGCTGGCCGTCCGGAGGGGAGACGCCTCGGAAGCCAACGTTGGGTTGGCCTTGGCCCGCATAGAAGCCGCAGGGTTGAAGCCCGGAGACGGCAAGAGGTTTCCGACCTGCCCCCATTGATGCTTTTCTTGATGCCCGTTGGGGCGGCTACGGGCACGAAAACCACCGACCGGAGCCCGGCTGGAAACGGACCTGTTGCTCGGGAAGCCCATCCCCCAGACCCTTTCGGACGCCATCGAGAAATATCGGGCGCTGGGCAAGGGCCCCAGGAACAAGATCGCTCAGGGGCAGTTCGACAGGGCTTGGGACGTCATGTTCGGAATTATCGGGGATGCCCTCCTGACCAGTATCAGGCGGGACCATGCCAACCAGTTCGTTGCGAAGCTGATAGACAGGGACGTAACCCCGGACACCATCGGCAAGTATCTGTCCCAGATCAGGCCGGTGATCGGCTTGGCAATCCGGGAGTTCGAGATAGACATGATCAACCCCTTCGAGAAGGTTGTCATCCCGGACAAGGGAACCGGGAAGCGGTATGAGCGGGACCCGTATGAGCTTGACCAACTCCGGGCCATCCAGAAGCGGTGCCGGGAAGTCAACGATCAACGGCGCTGGGCGATTGCCACAGCCTCGGACACAGGCGCACGGCTGGCGGAGATTGTCGGGATCAGGAAGGACGCCGTAGCCCTGGAGGCCCCCGTTCCGTATATCACCATTGCCCCCAACGAAATCCGGGGGGTGAAGACGGAGGAATCCGTCCGGAAGGTGCCGCTTGTCGGGGAGGCCCTGTGGGCGGTCGGACAGGCCATGACCACCGAAGGCCCCTACCTGTTCCCCGTGTTCCAGCCCAAGCGACCGGGCAAGGCGTTCAATGCCGGGACGGCATCTGCGGCGCTCATTAAATGGCTCAGGGAAAACAAGCTGGCGACGGAGCGGCAGGGGATGCACAGCTTCCGCCATACGCTTGAAGACCGCCTCAGGAACGCAGGGGTTCCCAAGGATGTCCGGGACCGGATCGGGGGCTGGAAGGTGCCGGGGGTTGGCGAGAGCTATGGCGACGGGTTCAGCTTGGGGGGTCGCCGAACACGTCGCGAAGGACATTGCTCACATTCGCACCAAAGCGGATGCCGACGCTACCGCGGTCCGAGACAGGGCGTTCGCGACTATTGCCGCCGACCCTGACAAGGCCGCAATCTATGCTGAAATCCGCGCCTACTGCGCCAGCCGCCGCACCGACCCAGTCTTCCGCGCCGAACTGGCGAAGATGGTTCGCGAAAACCGCGACGTGGCCGCAGCCCTGAACGTTGCGCCGGGTTTCTTGTCCGGTATCAGCGAAGAACGCCGCGAGGGGCTTGTTCTGGCGGCTGTTGAACACTTTGCGCCCGATGGCTGCGGCGATGATTCATGCGGTCGAAGTTGGCAAGGAAGCTGACAAGATCGAAGCCGGTATGCGGAAACTGAAAATCGCAGCCTACGACACGGCGCAGCCGAACAAAGCCTGCGAAACCTTCGTAGACGCTTCCGCGCCCTTCGCTGAACCGCCCGCCGCTGCGGAGTGAGCCGCGAGCACTTGTCTCAGAAAAATCCGAAAGGCCAAACTGCCGTCCCTTCGGGGGCGGCTTTTCCACGTTGTCGTGATCCCTTACGACCCGAAGCGTGACGCCTAGCAATTTTCAGACCATGCAATGCAGCGCGGATGGCCTTGCAAGCTGCTGATTTCATTAAAAATTTTCTTGGAAATGGCGGAGAGACAGGGATTCGAACCCTGGGACCCCGCAAAGGGTCAACGGTTTTCGAGACCGCCCCGTTCGACCGCTCCGGCACCTCTCCGCATCGGTGGTCTTAAGGTGAGACTGCGTTTAGCGTGACGAAGCGGGCGATGCAACCTGTTTTTCGTCAGGTCGGTGCCAGTGTTGTCTTCTTAGAAAATCCGGCAATTCGGGTACCGGAAAGTCTTCGGAGATCAAGATGCTGTTTGTGCCGCCGACCCGCGATGATGGGGGTCAGAGGGGTGGCGATTCGCCCGCCTGGGTCTTCGCCCGGGCGCCATGCTATAGATATCCCAGCGGGCGTCGAGGGAATTGCAGCCCGACGGTTACACAGGCCACGATGCCTTGCCGCCCTCGATCCGGGCACGCGGAACACGCACCGTCTCGGCGCTAAATGTGCCGGTCAGTTGGCCTTCGCGATGCCCGTGGCGGTACCCTTGACCTTGTCGTCACCGCAGTCGTAACGCAGGCGGCCAGTTCTTGTTCGAACAACGCCTCGATCGTCGCGCGGACGTTCGCCCGCAGGCGGCCTTCGATGAGATCATACCCGTTTGCATCGGGCAGCAGCGAAAAAAACGATCTGTCGATATTCTGCGTCATGGCGCGATTACCCTGGCGGTTGCCGCCGCCGGTTGGGTGGGCGTCAGTTCACCCGGAGAGTACGCCACCACACAATTGCCACCAATCTCAGATATGTTTTGGCTTATCTGGCCAGGTTCCGTGCGTTTTCCAAGTGGGTTTCCGTCTCGGTTACGCCGCCCGGGCTTCGGGCATCGGTTGGTTGAAGTCGGCCTGATCCGGGGTTTTCCCGTCAGGCGATGAATGCGGACGGCGGGTATTGCAGAAGCTCAGCTACCGACGGATCGCGGTGCGGGCTTGCGGGACGCTGGCAACGCCCCACCTTGAAGCCTTCGTGCACCGGCAAATCCGGCTGCCTGCGAACGGAAACTCCATGTGCAGCTTGTCGATTCGGTGCATCCGCTTCAGATCGGCGCCCGGCACCGGACGCGGCTTGTCGCAGACACTCCCCCGGCCGATCCCCGGCAGGCTGACACTCAGCCCGGCGGTGGGATCATTTTCCTGCGCGCGGGAACAGACCCGCCTTGCCAAGCGCGCCGGACATCGTGGCGCCAGTGGGGCCGCGCAAGTCCTGCGTAAGATCGTTTTCCAGCGTCAGCGCTCCGATCTTCGCATCCAGGGTCTTCACCAACAGCCGGTTCCGGATCGGCTTTCGGGGCTTCGCCGAACACCCAGGTCGCACCACGGCTTGATCTGGCCCGGATGAACGTCGAAATCCTGCGCCAAACCGATCAGCGCCTTCTCGCCCTTGAGACGCCACCTTTGCCCTGAATGCCGGCCTGTGGGTCCGGCGCGGTCTTCTGCCCATGCCCCTCTCCTCGCCCGCACCATCACGCCCCCGTTGCTCGCAAAATCCACCCACCCAGTCTGCTCAGACTGACGCAGACAGATCTCACCAGATGGGTGGATAGAATCCGTTCAAGCTCGGCTTGACGCGAAACATCAGCCCTCCCTGCGTATCATCCCGGGGTACGGACCCACCTGGCCCCATCCAAACGCGGGATCTGGCACTATCGCGATGCGTGGCCAGGGCGCACCAATAACCAAACCACTCCGGAGTCCAGCAGATGACCCTTTCCTTTTCCGCAAACGACCTGAGCCACGCGGTCGAAGCCGACCGCAAGAACGTCTGGCACCACCTGACCCAGCACAAGCCCTATGAAACCATCGACCCGCGCGTCTTCGTCGAAGGCAAGGGGATGAAGCTGTGGGACGCCACCGGCAAGGAATTCCTCGACGCCGTTTCGGGCGGGGTCTGGACGGTGAACGTGGGCTATGGCCGCGAGTTCGATCGCCAATGTGATCCGCGACCAGCTGATCAAACTGAACTACTGGGCAGGCGCCGGCGGCACCATCCCGGGCGCGCTCTTCGCCGAAAAGCTGCTGACCAAGATGCCCGGCATGACCCGGGTCTATTACTCGAACTCGGGCTCCGAGGCGAATGAGAAGGTCTACAAGATGGTGCGCCAGATCTCGGTGCGCCATTACGGCGGCAAGAAGAACAAGATCCTGTTCCGCGACCGCGACTATCACGGCACCACGATCGGCACGCTCGCGACTTCGGGACAGGACCAGCGCGCCGAACAATACGGCCCGTTCCCGGATGGCTTCGTCCGGGTGCCGCATTGCCTCGAATACCGCGCGCAATGGGACGTGGAAAACTATGGCGAACGCGCGGCGGATGCGATCGAAGAGGTGATCCTGCGCGAAGGCCCGGAAACCATCGGCGCGATCGTGCTGGAGCCGATCACCGCGGGCGGCGGCGTCATCACCCCGCCGCGCGGCTATTGGGAACGCGTGCAGGAAATCTGCCGCAAATACGAAATCCTGCTGCACATCGACGAAGTCGTCTGCGGCGTCGGCCGCACCGGCACCTGGTTCGGCTATCAGAACTACGGGATCGAACCGGATTTCGTGACCATGGCCAAGGGCGTCGCCTCGGGCTATGCGGCGATCTCCTGCACCGTCACCACCGAACGCGTCTTCGACATGTTCAAGGACGCCCCCGAAGACACGATGTCCCATTTCCGCGACATCTCCACCTTCGGCGGCTGCACGGCGGGCCCGGCGGCGGCGCTGGAAAACATCCGCATCATCGAGGATGAACAGCTTCTCGAAAACACCCTCGCCATGGGCAACCGGCTGATGGACAACCTGACCACGCTGATGGACAAACACGCCGCGATCGGCGACGTGCGCGGCAAGGGCCTGTTCTGCGGCGCCGAACTGGTGGCCGACCGCGCCACCCGCGAACCGGCGGATGAAAAGAAGGTCGCCGCCGTGGTGGCCGACTGCATGGCGCAGGGCGTGATCATCGGCATGACCAACCGCTCGATCCCGAAGCACAACAACACCCTGACCTTCAGCCCGGCTCTGATCGCGGGCACCGATGACATCGACCGCATCACCACCGCCGTCGATGGCGCGCTGACCCGCGTCTTTGGCTGACCGCACGCGCACAGGCGCGTGCTCACAGGCTTGAACGCCCGCCCCTTGGCGGGCGTTCGCATTTTGGTTGCCGGATGCCCACTCCTCGGGCCAGATCGGCAGATGACGATTCCCGCCGAAGCCTTCTTCCTCGACCGTAGCGCGGATACGCCGCTTCAGGCGCAGCTCCGCCGCCAGATCATCGCGGGCGTGCTCGAAGGCCGCTTCCGCGCGGGCGAGAAACTGCCCTCCTCGCGCCACCTCGCCACCCATCTCGGCGTCGCCCGCGTCACCGTGGCGCAGGCCTTCGCCGAACTCGTCGCCACCGATTACCTCGGCAGCCGCGCCCGCACCGGGCATTTCATCTCGGGCCGGATCACGCCGCTTCCCGCCCCCGCGCCGGACCCGCAGGGCGGTTTCGACTGGTCCCCCCTGCTCGATGGCCGCTATAGCCGGGGCGAGCGCAAGGACCGAGAGCCCGGCTGGCGTCGCTTCCGCTTCCCCTTTGTCTATGGGCAGGCCGATCCCGCGCTGGTCGATCATGCGGCCTGGCGCGACTGTGCCGTGCGCGCGCTCGGTCGGCGCGAATTCATCCCGCTGACCGGCGATCTGTATGGCGAGGACGACCCCGAACTCGTCGACTTCATCGCCCGCCACATCCTGCCCCGCCGCGGCATCCGGGCGCAGAGCGGCAACATCCTGCTGACGCTGGGTGCGCAGAACGGGCTGTGGCTCGCGGCGCAGATCCTGCTTGGCCCCGGGCGGCGCTGCGCCATCGAAGACCCGTGCTATCCCGGCCTGCGCCCGATCCTTGCCGCCACCGGGGCCGAGGTGATCCCCCTCGCCCTCGACCGCGACGGCCTGCCCCCCGACACCCTGCCCGAGGGCCTGACCGCCGTCTTCACCACCGCGAGCCACCAGAGCCCCACCAACACCGCCATGCCGTCCGCCCGCCGCGCGGCGCTCCTCACCCGTGCCGAAACCCACCGCTTCGCCATCATCGAAGACGATTACGAATTCGAGATGTCCTTCGCCGGGGCCCCCTCCCCGGCGCTGAAGGCGCGCGACGAGTCGGGCGCCGTCATCCACCTCGGCTCCTTCTCGAAATCCGTCTTCCCGGGGCTGCGGCTGGGCTATATGGTCGCCGATCCGGCGGTGATCCGCGAGGCCCGCGCGCTGCGTTCCCTCACGCTGCGCCACCCGCCCGGCATGCTGCAACGCACGCTCGCCTATTACCTCTCGCTTGGCCATTACGACGCACAGATGAACCGGATGCGCGCCGCCTATGCCGCCCGCCGCGCGGCGATGGAGGCGGCGATCGCGGCGCAGGGCCTCACTCCCGCCACGCTGGGCGGCGGGTCGAGCTTCTGGATGGCGATGCCGCAGGGGCGGTCTTCGGCGGTGCTGGCGGCGGCGCTTCAGGCGCAGGACGTGCTGATCGAACCCGGCGCGCCGTTCTTCGCCAATCCGGCGGCGGGCGCGGGTTTCTACCGGCTGGCCTATTCCTCGATCTCGGTCGAGCGCATCCCCGAAGGCATCGCCCGGATCGCCGCCGCGTTGCGCGCCTGACCCCGCCGCGCTAGAAGCGGCGCAAAGGAGACGGCGATGCAACTCTGGGTGGGGCTCGGCAATCCGGGCGCGAAATATGCGGCGAACCGGCACAACATCGGCTTCATGGCGCTGGACCGGATCGCGGCGGATCACGGCTTCGGCCCGTGGAAGGCGCGGTTTCAGGGCCAGGTCTCCGAGGGCCGCTTCGGTTCCGACCGGGTGATCCTGCTCAAGCCCGAGACCTTCATGAACCTGTCCGGCCAATCCGTCCGCGCGGCAGCGGATTTCTACAAGATCCCGGTCGAGGACATCACCGTCTTCCACGACGAACTCGACCTCGCGCCGGGCAAGATGCGGGTAAAGCAGGGCGGCGGCCACGCCGGTCACAACGGGCTGCGCTCGATCCATCAGCACATGGGCGAGGCCTATGCCCGCGTCCGGCTCGGCATCGGCCATCCGGGGCACAAGGACCGGGTGGCGGGCTATGTGCTGTCGGATTTCTTCAAGGCGGATCAGGACTGGCTGGACGATCTGCTGCGCGGGATCTCCGAAGGGGCGCCCGCCCTCGCGGCGGGCGAGGCGCAGAAGTTCCTGAACACGGTCAGCCTGCGCACCGCCCCGCCGCGTTCCTCGACCGGCACGCGGCCGGAGCCGAAACCGGCCCCCGCGCCCGAAGACACCCGCAGCCCGATCGAGAAACTGGCCGACCGGTTCAAACGCTGATCACCAGTGTCCGGTGTTCGGCATTGACGCCCAGGGTTCCTGCGGCGGCTTCCGCTCACCCATCTGCAACAGTTCGATCGACACATTGTCGGGCGAGCGGACAAAGGCCATGTGGCCGTCACGCGGCGGGCGGTTGATCGTCACGCCATGGTCCATCAGGGTCTGGCACATCGCATAGATGTCCTCGACCGCATAGGCGAGATGGCCGAAATGGCGGCTGTCGGAGGGCAGGCCCGTATCCCCGTCCCAGTTCCACGTCAGCTCGACCGGACATTCCGGCTGATCCTCCGGCGCCATGAAGACCAGCGTGAAGCGACCGGCCTCGTTCTCGGCCCGGCGGATTTCCTTCAACCCCAAGAGTTCATAGAACTTCATGCTGGCCTCAAGGTCCAGAACCCGGACCATCGTATGCAGGTATTTGATTTTCATGACCTTACCTCCGTGTCGCCCCAGAATTAGCCGGTTCCCCCCCGGCGTCAATCCGCGCCTGCATCTTCCGGGCGCTGCCTGTATAGTCCGGCGGGAATCGCTACGGAGACACCGCATGACCCTCACCCCCGAACAGCTTGCCGAGATCGAGGCCCAGCGGAGCGAAACCAGCCCCACCCTGCGCGCCACCGCGCCGGGGATGGAGGCGCATCTGTATACCGCGCATCCGGTGCTGGATCATGGCCTCGTGCGGGTGATCGACTACATGGGCGACGACAGCGCCATCACCCAGGCCGCGCGTGTCAGCTATGGCCGCGGCACGAAGGCAGTGAGCGACGACAGCGGCCTGATCCGCTATCTGATGCGGCACTGGCATTCGACGCCCTTCGAGATGTGCGAGGTCAAGTTCCACGTCAAGCTGCCGGTCTTCGTCGCGCGGCAGTGGATCCGCCACCGCACCGCCAATGTGAACGAATACTCGGCGCGCTATTCGATTCTGGACCGCGAATTCTACATCCCCGCGCCCGAACATCTGGCCGCGCAGTCCAGGGTCAACAACCAGGGCCGGGGCGAAGTCTTGCAGGGCGCCGAGGCGGCCCGGGTGCTGGACCTGCTGCGCGAGGATGCGATGCGCTCCTATGACCATTACGAAGACATGCTGACCCCCGATGCCGATGCGGGCAAGCTGGGCCTTGCGCGGGAACTGGCGCGGATGAACCTTCCGGCAAATGTCTACACGCAATGGTATTGGAAGATCGACCTGCACAACCTGTTCCACTTCCTGCGGCTGCGCGCCGACACCCATGCGCAATACGAGATCCGCGCCTATGCCGAAGCCATGTGCGCGATCGTCAAGGATTGGGTGCCGCTGGCCTATGCGGCGTTCGAAGATTACCGGCTGGGCGGTGTCACCCTGTCGGGCCGTGCGGTCGAGGTGCTGAAGCGGCGTCTGGCCGGAGAGGCCGTGACGCAGGAGACATCGGGCATGTCGAAGGGCGAATGGCGCGAATTCGCCGCCGTCTGGGGCTGATACCTCACGCATTTCTGAGCGGGCAGCCCCCAAGGGGGGCCGCTGGCGCTTTCCTTGGCCCGCCGGAGCGGTTAATCTTCACGCAAAGGCGAGTGCCGCCACGAAACAGGAGCCCCGATGCGCCTTCCCCGAGTAGCCCTTGTTGCCGCCCTCACCCTCTCGGTCGCCCTGCCCGCCGGGGCGTTTGAAACCCGTGCCCGCGCCGCCTGGGTCTATGACATGACGACGCAGACGGTGCTGCTCGACAAGAACGCGCACGAGCCGCTGCCCCCCGCCTCGATGTCGAAGCTGATGACGCTGAACATGCTGTTCGAGGCGCTGCGCGACGGGCGGGTGAACATGGACACGACCTTCGCCGTCTCGACCCGGGCGCGGAAGATGGGCGGCTCGACCATGTTCCTCAACGAGATGGACCGTCCCACGGTGCGCGAACTGATGCAGGGTATCGCGATCAATTCCGGTAACGACGCCTGCGTTGTCGTGGCCGAGGGGCTGGCCGGGTCCGAGGACAATTTCGCCCGGCAGATGACGGAACGCGCACGGCAGCTGGACATGAACGACTCGCATTTCGCCAATGCCTCGGGCTGGCCCGCGCCGGAACAACGCATGTCGATGCACGACCTTGGCGTGATCGCGACCCGGCTGATTACGGAATTTCCCGAATATTATCCGCTGTTTGCCGAGACGGAATATAATTACAAGGACCGCGCGCCCGCCAATGCGCATAACCGCAACCCGCTGCTGAGGATCAAGGCGGCGGATTGGCAGGCCGATGGGCTGAAAACCGGGCATACCGAGGAAGCGGGCTTTGGGCTGGTCGGATCCGCGGTGATGGGCGAACGGCGGATCATCTTCGTCGTCAACGGGCTGGCCAGCGAGACCGACCGCGCGCAGGAATCCGAGGCGATCGCCAACTGGGCCTTCCGGCAGTTCGTTCTGAAGACGGTGGTGGAAAAGGGCACGCGGCTGGCCGAAGCGCCGGTCTGGCTGGGGTCCGCGTCGAAGGTGGGGCTGGTGCCGGCCGAGGATGTGCGGCTGCTGCTGCCCGCCGGCGCGCTCGAAGACGTGAAGGCCGAGGCGGTGTTCGACGGCCCCGCGCGGGCGCCCTTCAAGGCGGGCGATCCGCTGGGCCAGCTGGTGATCCATATCCCCGGCCTTGACGAGCCGACGGTGGTGCCGCTGGTGGCGCAATCCGATGTGGAAAAGGGCGGCTTCCTCGTGCGGCTGCGTTCCGCCGCGGCGCATCTGTTCTCCCGTGCCGCGCAGACGGCGAGCGACGCCGCCGGAAGCTGATGTTCATCACCTTCGAGGGCATCGACGGTTCGGGGAAATCCACGCAGGCGCGGCGGCTGGCCGAGGCGCTGCGGGCGGGTGGGCGCGATGTCGTCCTGACCCGCGAACCGGGCGGCAGCCCCGGCGCCGAGGAAATCCGCGCGCTGGTGCTGCAAGGCGATCCCGACCGCTGGTCCCCCCAGACCGAGATCCTGCTGTTCACTGCCGCCCGGCGCGACCATCTGGAACGCCGGATCGACCCCGCGCTGAAGGCCGGGCAGGTGGTGATCTGCGACCGTTTCGCCGATTCGACACGGATGTATCAGGGCCTGCGCGAACCCGGCCTGCGCGCTCTGGTGGACGAATTGCACCGGCTGATGATCGGGCGCGAACCCGACCTGACCTTCCTGATCGACATCGCGGCGGAAACCGGGCTGGCGCGCGCCCGCGACCGTCAGGGCACCGAGGAGCGGTTCGAGGATTTCGGCCTGCCGCTGCAACAGAAGATGCGCGACGGCTTCCTCGCGCTGGCGCAGGCCGAACCGCAACGTTTCCGCGTCATCGACGGCATGCGGCCCGAGGCCGAGATCGCCGGAGAGGTGCTGTCCCTGACCCGGCGGGCGCTTGGATGAGCGACCTGCCCGATCCGACCGCCGTCGAAGGTGCGCCGCACCCGCGCGAAACCGAACGCCTCTATGGTCAGGCGCGGGCCGAGGCGGATTTTCTGGACGCTTTCAACACCGGTCGGCTGCACCACGGCTGGATGCTCACCGGCCCGCGCGGGGTAGGCAAGGCGACGCTGGCCTGGCGGATCGCGCGGTTCCTGCTGTCCGATCCCGGGGGGATGTTCGCGCCCGACAGCCTGAACACCGATCCGGAAAGCGCGCTGGCGCATCGGATCCGGGCGGGGGCGGAGCCGGGGATTTTCGTGCTGAAACGCGGCGAAAACGCCACCGGCACCGGCCTGTCGCAGGATATCCGCGTCGATGAGGTGCGCCGGGCCAAGGGCTTCCTGCACCTGAGCGCGGCCGAGGGCGGGCGCCGGGTGGTGATCGTCGACGCGGCGGACGAGATGAATGTGCAGGCGGCGAATGCTCTGCTGAAGCTGTTGGAGGAGCCGCCCGAGCGGGTGACCTTCCTGCTGGTCACGCATCAGCCTGCGCGGCTGTTGCCGACGATCCGCTCGCGCTGCCGCGAATTGCGGCTGGGCACCCTTGGCCCGGCGGATATGGCGCGCGCGCTGGAGGAAGCCGGGCTGATGCTCGAAGACGACGCCTCGGCGGTCACCGCACTGGCGGGCGGATCGGTGGGCGAGGCGGTGCGGCTGGTGAACCTCGACGGGATCGGCGCCTATGAGGGGCTGATCCGGCTGTTCGCCACCCTGCCCCGGCTGGACCGGCCACAGGCGGTGGCGCTGGCCGAACAGATGGGCGGCAAGCAGAACGAAACCCGGTTCGATCTGATGCTGGGCCTGATCGACCTGTTCCTTGCGCGGCTGGCGCGTACCGGATTGCAGGGCCCGCCGGTGCCCGAGGCCGCGCCGGGTGAGTCGGACCTGCTCGCACGGCTGGCCCCCGATGGCGCGGCTGCGATGAAATGGGCGACGCTGCACCAGACTTTGGGCGCGCGCGCACGGCATGGCCGGGCGGTCAACCTTGACCCCGGGGCGCTGGTCATGGATATGGTTCTGGAGATGACCGCGGCCGCCGCGTGATGGCCGCGCCGAAAGGAAACGCCGTGGCAGAAACCTCCCCCCCGAAATCGTAGACAGCCACTGCCACCTCGATTTCCCCGACTTCGCCGATGAACTGCCCGATGTGATCGCCCGCGCCCGCGCGGCGGGGGTGACGCGGATGGTGACGATCTGCACCCGGCTGCGGTCCGAACCGCAGGTGCGCGCCATCGCCGAGCGGTTCGAGGGCGTCTATTACGCCGCCGGCACCCATCCGATGAGCGCCCACGAAGAACCGCTGGTGTCCGCCGAAGACATCATCGCGCTGGCCGCCCATCCGAAATTCGTCGGCATCGGGGAAACCGGGCTGGATTACCACTACACCGCCGACAGCAAGGAAATTCAGCAGCGCTCCTTCCGCGCGCATGTCGAGGCCGCGCAGGAAACCGGCCTGCCGCTGATCATCCACACCCGCGATGCCGACGAGGACACCGCCCGCATCCTGACCGAGGGGATGAAGGCGCGGCCCTTCACCTGCGTCATGCACTGCTTCTCCTCGGGCGCGGCGCTGGCACGGACGGCGATCAACCTCGGGTTCTACCTGTCGATGTCGGGCATCGCGACCTTCCCGAAATCGCAGGAGATCCGCGACATTTTCGCCGCCGCGCCCATCGACCGGATCCTGACGGAGACCGACAGCCCCTATCTCGCGCCGCCGCCGCATCGGGGGCGGCGCAACGAACCCGCCTATACCGCGCTGACCGCGCAGGTGGGGGCCAAGGTCTTCGGCATGGATTACGCCGATTTCGCCGCGCAGACCCGCGCCAATTTCGATCGTCTTTTCTGGAAGGCCCGGGCATGAGCAGGCTGCGTTTCACCATCCTCGGCTGCGGCTCTTCGGGCGGGGTGCCGCGGATCGGCAATATCTGGGGCGAATGCAACCCGGAAAACCCGCTCAACCGGCGGCTGCGCTGTTCGATGCTGGTCGAGCGGATTTCGGACCAGGGCACCACCCGCGTGCTGATCGACACCACGCCCGACATGCGCGAACAGCTGCTGCGCGCGGGCGTGGGAGAGCTGGATGCCGTGGTCTATACCCACAGCCACGCCGACCATACCCATGGGCTGGACGACCTGCGCCAGATCGCCTTCAACATGCGCCGCCGCCTGCCCGTCTGGGCCGATAGCGATACGCAGGAATCGCTGATCTCGCGCTTTGCCTATGCCTTCGTGCAGCCGCCGGACAGCAATTATCACCCGATCTGCGAATTGCATGCGGTGCGCACCGCGCCGTTTGAAATCACCGGCGCGGGCGGGGTGATTCCGTTCCAGCCGTTCAAGGTCGTGCATGGCAATATCGACGCGCAGGGCTACCGGATCGGCGGGCTGGCCTATCTGCCCGATGTGAGCGAGATCCCCGAGCCGATGTGGGCGCATCTTCAGGGGCTCGACTGCTGGGTGCTGGACGCGCTGCGGCGCAAGCCGCATCCGACGCATGCCCATCTGGCGCTGGCGCTCGAATGGATCGAACGGGCCAAGGCCAGGACGGCCGTGCTGACCAACATGCACATCGACCTCGACCATGATGCGGTCGAGGCCGAAACCCCCGCCCATGTGCGCCCCGCTCATGATGGCCTCGTGCTGGAATTCCCCGCCTCATGAACACCCTCTTCAACGTCCTGCTGCCGGTCTTCCTCGTGATGGGGTTCGGGTATCTGGCGGCATGGCGGGGGCTGTTCAACGAAGGCGCCATCGCCGGGCTGATGAAATTCGCGCAGGCCTTCGCGATTCCGGTGATGCTGTGCATGCAGATGGCGCGGATCGACATCCGCGCGAGCTTTCACCCCGGGCCGCTCGCGGCGTTCTACGCCGGGGCCTTCCTGTCCTATACGATCGGGATGGTGCTGTCGCGGGTCTGGCTGAAACGCTCGCCCGTGGATGCGGCGGCAATCGGCTTCTGCTGCCTGTTCTCGAACTCGCTGCTGCTCGGTATCCCGATCATGGAACGCGCCTATGGGCCGGGCTCGCTCGACGGCAATATCGCGATCATCGCGATTTACTCGCCGCTGCTGTTCACCGTCGGTATCCTGATGATGGAAATCGCGCGCAACAGTGGTGGCGGTATCGGCACGGTGGCGCTGCGCGCGATCCGGGGGGTGTTCCACACGCCGATGGTGATCGGCATCCTGTGCGGTTTCGCGCTGAACGCGGGGATGAGCCTCACCGGCCAAGACCTTCCCGAACCGATCTGGGCGGCGATGAAGATGGTGGGCGGCGCCGGTGTGCCCGCCGCGCTCTTCGGGCTGGGCGGCGTCTTGCACAGATACAAGCCCGAGGGCGATGGCCGCGCGATTGCGATGGTGGTCGTCTGCTCGCTGCTCGTCCATCCGGGCACGGCCTATCTGCTGGGCCGTTGGGGGTTCCATCTGGATACCGAGGCGCTGCGCTCGGCGGTGCTGACGGCCTCGATGGCGCCCGGCATCAATGCCTATCTGTTCGCCGACATGTATGGCGCGGCGAAACGGGTCGCCGCGTCTTCGGTGCTGATCGCGACGGCCGTGTCGCTGCTGACGATCTGGGCCTGGATCGCGATCCTGCCCTAGGGCGCGGGGCAGATCGCCTCGAACACGGCGATGAAGCGCGCGCCCGAAGCCAGCGTTTCGGCCGTGTCGCGGCGCGACCATGTAGGCAGGTCGGCGCGCAACTCGCGGCAGATCGTGTGTTCAGTCCCTGAGACGACCGGCCCTGTGCAGCCGCCCGACAGGATCATCAGTGGCAGCACGAGCAGCATCCGCCCGCTTTTCGATCCGTTGCGCATTCTTCTTGTCCTCTTCGGCAATGCGGGACGTGGCCGCGCGCGTCCCCTCGCGCCGCCCGAACCCCCAGGCCGCGCCCAGGGCCAGCACGAAGGCCAGGGCCCGGGCCAGCGTTGCTGCAAGCATGGCGACTCCTTTCGGTGGAATGACTCGCCCCACGCGGGGCAGGACGCGATCCTCGCAGAAGGCCCGCAGCAGGCGGTTACCCGCGCGTGCGCCGCTAACGATTTGAAAATGAATGAGGTCGCAGATGCACAACCGGCCCGGAATGGACCTGCCATTGTGACCCGGCGGACCAATCCTGTGCGAAACTGCAACAGTCCGCCGGTGCCCACCCGGGCCCGAGGCGATTTACTCTTTGCATTTACCCGATGCTGTGCGACTCTCGCCCCGATGCTGCTAGGCATGGCGGCTGTCAAAGCAAATGACGGAGATTATCATGAAGAAACTCGCTACTATCGCCCTGGCCCTCGGCCTGTCGGCCTCGTCCGCTTTCGCTGGCGGCTACACTGCCCCGGTCGTGGAAGCTGAACCGGTTGTTGTGAAGGAATTGTCGTCGTCGAACGCCGCCATCCTGATCCCGGCGCTGCTGCTGGTCGCTATCGCTGTTGCGGCTTCGGACTCGTCGTCGGACTAATCCGACCCGTCCTTGCGAACAGAAGGCCGGAGGCATCGCCTCCGGCCTTTTTCTTTTCGGCCCCGTCAGGGCCGGACCGTCTGGATCGTGATATAGCCGACCTGCGGCGTCACCCATTGCCGCGACGACACCACCCGCCCTTCGGCGGAGACAATGAAGGTGTTCGTGATCGTCAGCCCCGAGCCGGTGCAGCGTTCGACCACCTGCTGACCGCTCCAGCTCTGCCCGGCGAAGGGATAGGTCGTCGAAGCCCCTGTCGCCACGGCGCAATCGAGCGGCAGCGGCCGTTCCAGCCCCAGCCCGTCGAGATAGCGCAGCACCTTCTTCGCCTGCCCCGCCTGCCGCGCGCGGATCAGCCGCCCGGTGCCTTCGGTTTCCGCCGACATCATGTCGAAGCCAAAGCCGCGCGTGCCCGCCAGCATGCCGCCGCGCAGGATGATCGCCCGGCTGCCGGGCGAATTGTAGGTCCGCATCGCGCCGTTTTCGCCGACCATCCCGAAGATGTCGGTATAGCCGGTCTCGAAACTGGCCAGGATCAGCGGACCCTTGTTCAGTTCCAGCGCGCCGCGCGCCATCGCCTCGGCATCGACCGGCTTCGCAGGCGGCTTCTTTTTCCAAAACATCGCGGCGGAGGCGACGCTCATCGCCCCTTCCTTCACCAGATTCGGCCCGGCAAGCTTGTCGCTCTCCGAACCGCATCCCCCAAGGGCCACCGCCAGCAGCAGCGCCCCGATCCGGGATTTCATCGCCAGAACCTCCCCCAGCCGTCATAGAGATCGCCCGTATGGGCGCCGCGGACGGTTTCATACAGCCGCCCGTCCACATCCACCCGCGCCCCGCCGTCACGCTGAAGCGGGCGGATCGTCGCGGCGATGTCGCTGATCGACGGCCGACCCGTCGACCAGGAAATCGGAATCGTCAGCGTGATGCCCTTGTCGAACGAGCCTTCGCCGTAATCGTCCGCCGACATGTCCGTGATGGTGGCGAATGCGCCGACCTTCCAGCCGTTCTCGAACACCCGGTCGATCGAAACCGTGGCGCCCCAGTCCTTGGCCAGGTAGCGGCCCACATCGACCTCGGCGGTATAGCCCGTTCCCATGTCGTAATAGACCGAGGCATGGCCGGTGACCGTATCATAGTCGCGGAACCCGAAGCGCTGGTCGAAGTCGCGCTGCTTGACCCAGTTCGCCTCCAGCCCGACGCCCCAGCGGCTGTCCACCGGCTTCCACAGCACCTCGGTCGAGACACCGCCATACATCCGTTCCAGATAACCCGCCGTGACGCGGGCATAGACGTCGGTCATCGGCTGAGTATACCAGGCACCCTGCAACCGCTGAACCGTCAGATCACCGCGTTTGTTATATTCGGTCAGATCCGAGCGCACATGCTGGACCTTGGAGTTCGACTCGCGGTTACTCTTGCCACGGTTGCCCGCGATCTTCTGCTGCACCACGCCCGAGAAGACGAAGCCCGGCGTCACCTCATACCGCGCGGCATATTGCGCGCCGACGTCGATGCGGAACGGCTCGTCCGGGTCGAACAGCGACACCGCCGAATAGGGCGTCAGCGCCCAGCGATACTGCGGATAGAAGCCCGACGTGCGGACCTGTTTCGGATCCTGCGCGGCCGGAGTGATCTGCACCCGGTCGATCATGTCATAGGAGCCGCTGTTCTCCATCCGCTCAAGGTCCGAGCGGCGGAAGGTCAGCGACGACAGCGCCATGCCATCGGCCATCGGCGTCACCACGATCGTCTCGACCGAAGGCGGCAGCGCCCGCGTCGCCATCCGCGCGACATGGCCCACCGCCTGCGCCTCGGAGCCATAGGTCTGGTTGCGCACGCGCAACTCGGCCCGCGTCGCCGTCAGCGACATGGATTCGAGGATCTGTCCGTCCTTCTTCAGGCTCTCGGCCAGCACCTTCTGGATCGCGGGCTGGACCTCCGGATCCTGCGCCCATTTGCCCGACCAGCCTTCCGGATCCTGCGCCGGGGAGGGGCGCGGGCGCACCGGCAGCGGCGCCTTCTCGATCCCCGACGGGAAGGGCGGATCCTTCGGGTTGATCGTCATCGCGAACTGGAAGCCGACATCGGTGCCGCCGATGGAATAAAGTTCGACCGCGACGTTCTTGTTGAACTGATAGCTGACGCCCAGGTTGACCCGGCTCTTGCGGTCGAAATCGTCAAGCCGCGTTTCCTGCACATAGGCATCCGACGAATATTCCGCCTTCAGCAGCAGGTGGTCGTTGACCTGATAGGAAACCCCGGCAAAGGGCGCGAAATCACCCCGGAACCAGCTGTTGTCGTTGAACGTGCCGCCGTTCGACGCGAAATCATAGGCCGGGCGGTGGCCGCTGGACCCGATCGAGCCCGAAGACCCCAGCCGGCCCCAGCCGATCCCCCCCGTCGCCCGCAGCTTGCCAAAGGTTTTCGTCGCGACGATATATTCCGACGAATAGACCCCGGTGCCGATGAAATCGCGCATGCCGACCGCAACCGCCGGGATCCAGCCGTTTTCCTCGATCACCTGCCAGTGCAGGTCGAAGGAGCGGTCGTAAAGGGCGGTATATTCGCGTGTGTCCTTGTCATACATCAGGCCGGGCACCCGCGAATAGCGGAAGGCCCCGGTGATGCGCGGCGCGATCTGGAATGTCAGCGTGTTGCGCTGCGTCCCCGCGCCGATCCGGGTCAGCGCGATGCCGAAGTCACCGTCGCGCTGAGCCTCGGCCGAGGGCATGTCGATCAGCCCCGGCATGGCGAAGGTGTTCCGCCCCTGCCCGATCAGCGGCTCGGCATGGCCCGCGGGAACCGCGCCCAAGGCCGCCGAAAATACCCCGAATGCCCCGGCAACCCGGGCCCTGCGCTTGTGGCGTTTCCGCTTGACCGAAGCCGTCACTCTGTCCTCCACGTCTTTGCCCGAGTTATACCGGGTTTCCCTGCGGGGGCGAGAGGGAATGCCATGCTCCCCGGCAAAACCCCGCCGGAACTGTTGACATTCGGTAACGATCTTTCCCCGCAGGCCCCCAAGACGCGGGCCAGAACCCGGCGCCGCCCCCAACGCCACTGGCGCAGCCCGACGGACGACGTTATCCGGGGCCGTTCCCACGGAGAACCGCCATGACCCTGCCCGCGCCGCTCGTCACCATCGCGCTTCTGACTGCCTCGAACCTGTTCATGACGATGGCCTGGTATGGCCACCTGCGGTTCAAGGCCGCGCCGCTCTGGATCGTGATCCTGATCAGCTGGGGCATCGCCTTCTTTGAATACCTGCTTCAGGTGCCCGCGAACCGGATCGGCTATGGCGCGCTCTCGGCGGCGCAGTTGAAGACGATTTAGGAGGTGATCTCCCTCACCGTCTTCGTCGGCTTCTCCGCCTTCTGGCTGGGCGAGGCGGTGACCTGGCGCACCGTCCTCGGCTTTGCGCTGATCGCGGGCGGCGCGGCGGTGATCTTTACCGGGAAGTAGGGCCTACTTCCCCAGACACCAGCGCATCACCGCCTTCTGCGCATGCAGGCGGTTTTCGGCCTCGTCGAAGATCACCGAATGCGGACCGTCCATCACCGCGCTCGTCGCCTCGTCGTTGCGATGCGCGGGCAGGCAGTGCATGAACAGCGCGTCGGGCTTTGCCTTCGCCATCAGCTCCTCGTTGACCTGATAGGGGCGCAGCTGGTTATGCCGCCGCTCCTTGGCCGATTCCGGATCGTGCATCGACACCCAGGTATCGGTGACGACCAGATCCGCCCCCGCCACCGCCTTCGCCGGATCGCGCTCGATTTCGACCGTCACGCCCTTGCTGCGGGCGAAGTCGATCCATTCGCGTTCGGGGTCCAGCGTCGGCGGCCCGGTGAAGGTCAGGTCGAACCCGAACTGCCCCGCCGCCTGAAGGAACGAGGCGCAGACATTGTTGCCGTCGCCCGACCAGACCACCTTGCGCCCCGCGATCGGGCCGCGATGTTCCTCGTAGGTCATGATGTCGGCCATGATCTGGCACGGATGGGTGCGGTTCGTCAGCCCGTTGATTACCGGCACCGAGGCATATTCCGCCATCTCCAGCAGCGTCGCTTCCTCGAAGGTGCGGATCATGATCAGGTCGACATAGCGGCTGAGCACGCGGGCGGTGTCGGCGATGGTCTCGCCATGGCCAAGCTGCATTTCCTTGCCCGACAGCACCATCGTCTGCCCGCCCATCTGCCGCACGCCGACGTCAAAGCTGACGCGCGTCCGGGTCGAGGGTTTCTCGAAGATCAGCGCGACCATCATCCCCGCCAGCGGCAGGTCATCATCCGGCGCCCCCTTCGGCCGCCCGTTGCGGGCATCCTTCATCGCGCGGGCCGTGTCGATCATCACCCGCAGATCTTCGGGCGTGGTGGTGGAAATATCCAGAAAGCTCGTCATCTCGCGCTCCTCATGCCGCGGGTTTCAGCGTCGCGGCCGCGGCATCCAGCCGCGCCACGGCCTCAGCCATATCGGCCTCGGAAATATTCAGCGCGGGCAGGATCCGCACCACATTGTCGGCGGCGCCCACGGTCAGCAACTTCTGCGCATAGCCCGCCTGCACCACATCGCCCGGCGCGACCTTGCATTTCAGGCCGAGCATCAGCCCCTCGCCGCGCACGTCCTCGAACACATCCGGATGCGCCGCGACCAGCCCTTCGAGCCTCTGCCGCAGGAAGGCGCCCTTCGCGATGACATCGGCCAGAAAGCCCGGCTCCGCCACCACCTGCATCACCCGCGCGCCCACGGCACAGCCCAGCGGATTGCCGCCATAGGTCGAGCCATGCGTGCCCACCGTCATGCCGCTCGCCGCGTTTTCCGTCGCCAGCACCGCGCCCAGCGGGAAGCCCCCGCCGATGCCCTTTGCCACCATCATGATGTCGGGGGTCACCCCCGCCCATTCATGCGCGAACAGCCGCCCGGTGCGGCCCATGCCGCATTGCACCTCGTCAAAGATCACCAGCGCGCCATGGGCATCGGCCAGCGCGCGCAACGCCTTCAGGAAGGCATCGGAGGCCGGACGGATGCCGCCCTCGCCCTGCACCGGCTCGATCAGGATCGCACAGGTCTTGTCGCTCACCGCCGCCTTCAGCGCGTCGAGGTCATCCCAGGGCAGATGGGTAAAGCCCGGCAGCAGCGGGCCGAAACCCTTCACCATCTTCTCCGACCCCGCCGCCGCGATCGCCGCCGAGGACCGGCCATGGAAGGCACCGGCGAAGGTGATGATCTCCGCCCGTTCATCGCCGCGGTCATAGTGATATTTCCGCGCCATCTTCACCGCCAGTTCACAGGCTTCGGTGCCCGAATTGGTGAAGAAAACCGTATCGGCGAAGCTATGTTCGACGAGCAGATCGGCCAGCTTCTGCTGTTCCGGGATCTGATACAGGTTCGACAGATGCCAGACCCGCTGCGCCTGTTCGGTCAACGCCTCGACCAGTTCGGGCGCCGCATGGCCGAGGCAGTTCACCGCGATCCCCGCGCCAAGGTCGAGGTATCGGGTGCCATCCTCCGTCTCCAGCCAGGAGCCATGACCACGGACAAAGGCCAGCGGCGCGCGGTTATAGGTGGGCAGAACGGAGGAAATCATGTTCGAACTCCTGAAAGGAAGGCCAAAGGGGTGCCCGAGGCCCGGACGGGTGTCAACAGCTTGCTGTGGGTTTTTGCACGGCCCGAAGCCATGCGGGATCAATCGTCAGGCGCGGGTGCGGCGACGTCGGACAGGCGCGATATGGGCGTTCCGTGTGATCATGTGCCGCCCGTAGCGCGGCGCGCGCGGCAAGTCAATCCGGCTTGACGGGCGCCGCGCGGCGGGCCATGCCGGGACCAAACCGAAAGGACAGCCCATGCCCACATTCACCGCCTTCGCGACGATCGGCGACCGCGACGATGCCGAAACGCTGGCCGAACTGATCGAAGACCTCGATCCCGCGCCCTATGGCGTCGGCGTGTTCGAGATCGAGGACGGTTCCGAGCGGTGGGAGATCGGCGCCTATTTCCTCGAACGGCCCAACGACGTGGTGCTGGACCTGCTGGCCGCCGCGCATGGCGCCACCGCCTTCGTGATCTCGGAACTGCCGGAAACCGATTGGGTCGCGCATGTGCGCCGGGAATTGACGCCGGTGGTGGCAGGGCGGTTCTTCGTCTACGGCAGCCACGATGCCGACAAGGTGCCCGAGGATAGCGTGCCGCTGCTGATCGAGGCGGCGATGGCCTTTGGCACCGGTCACCACGGCACCACGCTCGGTTGCCTGACCGCGCTCGACCGGCTGGACCGCGAAGGGCTGCGGGCGGAAAAGGTGGTGGATATCGGCTGTGGCACGGCGGTGCTGGCGATGGCGGCGGCGAAGATCTGGCCGGGCACGGTGCTGGCCTCCGATATCGACCCGGTGGCGGTCGAAACGGCGCTGGCCAATGTCCGGGCGAATGGGCTCGAAGGTCGGGTGATCTGCGTCGAGGCGGCGGGCTTCGCGGCGGAACCGCTGCTGGCGGCGGCGCCGTTCGACCTGATCTTCGCGAATATCCTGAAGGCGCCGCTGATCGCGCTCGCGCCCGACATGGGGCGGCATTGCGCGCCGGGCGGGCATGTCATCCTGTCGGGCATCCTGAACGAACAGGCCGACGAGGTGGTGGCCGCCTATATCGCACAGGGCTTTGCCACGGCCTCGCGCGAGTCGTTCGGCGACTGGACCACGCTGGTGATGCGCCGGTAATGCAAAAAGGCCGCGCGGCTTGCGCCAGCGCGGCCCTTGCAAACCGGCAGGGGAGGAATTACCGGCCCAGAGTCTCGGCTTCGTAACGGGTCAGGCCGATGTCGGCCAGTTCGTGGTCGCTCAGGCGGGCCAGAGCGTTGCGGGTGATGCGCATTTCGTTCCACGCGGCAATCGCGTCGAAGAAGCGGCCGAACACGCTGGAATGGGCGGCAACGGTGCGGTTGGTGTCAAAAGCGGCCATGATCGTGATCCTTTATTCTTGCGTTTTGTCTGTGCGTCTGTTGTGGGCTCGCTGCCCTCTGGGATGCACATAGAACGGGCAGTTTGCGAAAACAACTCGCGCCACGGACAGGCCCGCCATGCGCATGCTGCATGGCAGAAACGGGGTTCACAGGCCGTTTACAACCACGCTCCAATTCGCCGGATCAGCCGGTCAAAACGTCGTATTTCCCGCGGATCACGACGCATTTTCACCGTTTTTCAGGACATCATCGCCCGGCCTTTTCGGTTTGCGATGTTCTCTTTTCGTGCTAACCGTGGAAAAAATGCCACAGTCAAGGCGAGCAGGATGCGCGTGATCGGAATCGACCCGGGGCTTCGGAACCTCGGATGGGGGGTAATCGAGATGGAAGGCTCCCGGCTGCGCCATGTCGCGAATGGAATCATCCACTCGGCGGGCGAGGATCTGGCGCTGCGGCTGGTGGTGCTGCACACCGGACTGACCGAGGTGATCGCCACCCACGCCCCCGATGCGGCGGCGGTCGAGCAGACCTTCGTCAACAAGGACGCTGTGGCGACGCTGAAGCTCGGTCAGGCGCGGGGGATCGCGCTGCTGGTCCCGGCGCAGGCGGGGGTGCCGGTGGGCGAATATGCCCCGAATGCGATCAAGAAAGCCGTGGTCGGCGTCGGCCATGCCGACAAGATCCAGGTGCAGCACATGGTCCGCCATCAACTTCCCGGCGTGGTCTTCGACGGGCCGGATGCGGCGGATGCGCTGGCCATCGCGATCTGCCACGCGCACCACCTGCAATCGGCGCATCGCACCCATGCGGCGATGCTCTCGCGCAGGACGCTGCAATGATCGGGCGGATCGCGGGCATCATCCTCCACCGCGCGATGGATCATGTGCTGATCGACGTGCATGGCGTGGGCTATATCGTCCATGTCTCGACCCGCACCGCGCAGAACATGCCGCCGGTGGGGCAATCCTGCGCGCTGTATACCGACCTGCTGGTGCGCGAGGATCTGTTGCAGCTGTTCGGCTTCCCGACGCTCCTGGAGAAGGAATGGCACAAGCTGCTGACCTCGGTGCAGGGGATCGGGGCGAAGGCGTCGCTGGCGATTCTGGGCACGCTCGGGGCGGATGGGGTCAGCCGGGCGATCGCGCTTGGCGACTGGAACGCGGTGCGGCGCGCACCCGGCGTGGGGCCAAAGCTCGCGCAGCGGGTGGTGATGGAGCTGAAGGACAAGGCGCCCACGGTGATGGCGCTTGGCGGCACGCTGACGGTGGACACGGCGCCCTCGGAGGTGATCGAGACGCCCCGCCCCGCCCCCACCGCGAATTTCACCGCCGAAGCATTGAGCGCGCTGACCAATCTGGGCTATGGCGCGTCCGAGGCCGCGCAGGCGGTGGCGAAGGCGTCCGAAGACCCCGCCGCCACCGATACCGCAAAGCTGATCCGCACCGCGCTGCGGCTGCTGGCCCCGAAGGACTGAGATGGAACCGGACCCCACCCTGCGCCCCGACCGCCTGCCCGAGGATGCCGACCGCGCCCTGCGTCCGCAGTCGCTGGAGGAATTCGTGGGTCAGGCCGAGGCGCGGGCGAACCTGCGCGTCTTCATCGAAAGCGCAAAGATGCGCGGACAGGCGATGGACCACACGCTGTTCCACGGCCCACCCGGCCTTGGCAAGACCACGCTCGCGCAGATCATGGCGCGCGAACTGGGCGTGAATTTCAAGATGACCTCCGGCCCGGTGCTGGCGAAGGCCGGCGATCTGGCCGCGATCCTGACCAATCTCGAAGCGCGCGACGTGCTGTTCATCGACGAAATCCACCGGATGAACCCGGCGGTGGAGGAAGTGCTTTATCCAGCGATGGAGGATTTCGAGCTCGATCTGGTGATCGGCGAAGGCCCCGCCGCGCGCACGGTGCGGATCGAGTTGCAACCCTTCACGCTGGTCGGGGCGACGACGCGGCTTGGCCTGCTGACCACGCCGCTGCGCGACCGTTTCGGGATTCCGACCCGGTTGCAGTTCTATACCGAGGATGAGCTGGACCTGATCGTCACGCGCGGCTCGCGTCTGCTGGGCATCCCGTCGGACCCGGAAGGCACGCGGGAGATCGCGAAACGCGCGCGCGGCACGCCGCGGATCGCCGGGCGGCTGCTGCGCCGGGTGGTGGATTTCGCGCTGGTCGAGGGCGACGGGCGCCTGACGCGGGCGATCGCCGACCGGGCGCTGACGCGGCTGGGGGTGGATCACCTCGGGCTTGATGGGGCCGACCGGCGCTACATGATGCTGATGGCCGAGCATTACGGCGGCGGGCCGGTGGGGGTGGAAACGCTCTCCGCCGCGCTGTCGGAAAGCCGCGATGCGATCGAGGAGGTGATCGAGCCCTATCTGTTGCAGCAGGGCCTGATCCAGCGCACCCCGCGCGGGCGGATGCTGGCGCCGCGTTCCTGGCGGCATCTGGGGCTGGAGGCGCCGCGCCCGGCGCAGCCGCAGGGTGACCTGTTCGAGGGCTGACTTGCCCCCCGGCCCCCGCACGATTATCTGGGGACCATGAACACCCTGCCCCCGCCCCGCTTCCCGGTGACCGAAGAAGAGATCGAGCGCGTCGTCGCCCGGTTCTACGCCCGTGTCCGCGCGCATCCCGTGCTGGCCCCGGTCTTCGCCGCCCATATCACCGACTGGCCCGCGCATGAGGCCAAGATCGCCCGGTTCTGGAAAGGCGCGATCCTGTATCAGCCCGGCTACGAAGGCTCGCCGATGATGGCGCATCGCCGGGCCGGGAATGTCGCGCCCGAGCATTTCCCCGAATGGCTGGCGGAATTTGACGCCACGCTGAAGGACACCCTGCCGCCCGAGGCCGCGCAGGGCTGGTCCGCGCTGGCCCACCGGATCGGGGCGGGCCTGCGCATGGGGGTTGCGGATGTCGGCGCCGCGGGTGCAGCGCCGAAGCTGCGCTGACTCAGGTGATCACGTTCGGGCCGGGCCGCCCGGTCCGGGCACGGATGCCAACGATCTCCTCTGCCGCCGCGATGATCGGCGCCAGCGCCGCCTGCGGATCTTCGGCCAACCCCTCCGGCCCCGGAACATAGAGTTCGTAATAGACCCGCAGCGTCGCGCCCTCGGTCCCCGTGCCGGAGAGCCGCAGCACCGCACGCGAACCGCCTTCGAACAGGATCCGGAAGCCCTGATGCGCCGAAACCGAGCCATCGACCGGATCGTGATAGGAGAACTCATCCGCCTCCGCCACCGTCAGGCCCGAGGTCCGCAGCCCCTTCAGCCCCGCCAGCCGCCCGCGCAGGTCGTCCAGCATCGCATTCGCGACATCGGTCGGCAGCGCCTCGTAATCGTGCCGCGAATAGTAGTTCCGCCCGAAGCGGGCGAAGTGGTCGGCCATGATCTCCGCCACGCTCTGCCCGCGCGCCGCGATGATGTTCAGCCACATCAGCACCGCCCAGAGGCCATCCTTCTCGCGCACATGGTCGGAGCCGGTGCCGAAGCTCTTCCTCCCCACAGACGGTCGCCTTGCCCGCATCCAGCAGGTTGCCGAAGAATTTCCAGCCGGTGGGCGTCTCATAACTCTCGATGCCGAGCGCCACCGCGACCCGATCCGCCGCCGCCGAGGTCGGCATCGATCGCGCGACGCCCTTCAGCCCGCCCTTGTAGCCCGGCGCCAGATGCGCATTCGCCGCGATCACCGCCAGGCTGTCCGACGGCGAGACATAGATCCCCCGCCCGACGATCATGTTCCGGTCGCCATCGCCATCCGAAGCCGCGCCGAAATCGGGACCGTCGGCGGACATCATCTCGGCCATCAACTCATGCGCCCAGGTCGGGTTCGGATCCGGGTGCATCCCGCCGAAATCCGGCAGCGGCGTGGCATGGGTCACCGTCCCCTTCGGCGCGCCCAGGCGATTCTCGAAGATTTCGACCGCATAAGGGCCGGTGATCGCGCACATCGAATCCATCCGCATCCGGAAGCCGCCCGCGAACAGCGCCTTGAGCGCCGGGAAATCGAACAGGCTCTCCATCAGGTCGGCATAGGCCGCAACCGGATCAACCACCTCGACGAACATATCGCCCAGGATCACCTCACCCGGCTTCGACAGATCGACATCGGCCACGTCGAGGCTGCGGTATTCGGTGATTTCCTTGGTCCGGGCAAAGATCGCCTCGGTCACCGCTTCGGGCGCCGGACCGCCGTTCGACATGTTGTATTTGACGCCGAAATCCTCGTTCGGGCCGCCCGGGTTGTGGCTGGCCGACAGGATGATCCCGCCATCCGTCCCGCGCTTGCGGATCAGGTTCGAGGCCGCCGGGGTCGAGAGCCAGGCGCCCTGCCCGACGATCACCCGCGCCGCGCCATTGGCCGCCGCCATCTTCAGGATGGTCTGCGCCGCCTGCACCCCGAAATAGCGCCCGTCGCCACCCAGCACGAGCGTCTTGCCCGCCACCCCGCCGATCGCGTCAAAGGTCGACTGGATGAAATTCTCCAGATAATCCGGCTGCATGAAGACCGGCGTCTTCTTGCGCAGGCCCGAAGTGCCGGGTTTCTGGCCGTCGAACGGCTTGGTCTGAAAGATCGTCATGATTGCTCCTGAAAGCAGGTTGGGCGCGTGAACACTTGAACGGATTGCGCGCGGACGCAAGTGGTCGCGCCATCATGGGCACGTTCCGGCGCATCGGGATCGGCGCTGTCCACCAGCAGGGTCCAGCGGCCTTCGGGAAGGCGGGCCTCGACCTCCTCCCCGGCATTGCAGATGACCAGAACCGCCTCCCGCGCGGCCTCGCCCTCCGGCCCTTCGGCAGCACCGCGGATTTCCACGCACAGGCAGCGCGCCTGCGCATCGAGCCAGTCCTGCGTCGTCGGCTCCGCCCCCGAGGGCAGCCGCCAGATCAGATCGCGCATCCCGTCCTGTTTGCGGATATTGGCATGCAGGAACCGCCGCTGCCGCAGGACCGGATGCGCCTGCCGGATCGCCACCAGCCGCGCGACGAAATCCATCAGCCCGAAATCCGCCGCCGCCCAGTCGATCCAGCCGATCTCATTGTCCTGCGCATAGGCGTTGTTGTTGCCCTGCTGCGAATTGCCGATTTCGTCCCCCGCAAGCAACATCGGCACGCCCTGCGAAATCAGCAGAGTCGTGAGCATCGCCCGCTTGCGCCCGGCCTTGTCCCCCTCCGCCAACGCTTCGGAATGGTTGGCGTTGTGCCCGTCGCGGTTGCCTTCGCCATTCGGCTCGTTCTGCTTTTCGTTATAGGAAACAAGGTCGTGCAGGGTGAAGCCGTCATGCGCCGTGAGGAAATTGACCGAAGCCGTGGCCGAACGCCCGTCCTGATCGAAAATCTCCGCCGAGCCCGAAATCCGCCGCGCGAGCTCCGGCATCTGCCCCGGATCACGGCGCCAGAACCGGCGCACCCCGTCGCGGTAGCGGTCGTTCCATTCGCCGAACGGCCAGGGGAACCCACCCAGACGGTAGCCCCCCGGCCCGATATCCCAGGGTTCAGCGATCAGCTTCACCCCGCGCAGCACCGGATCCTGCCGGATCGCGGAAATCAGCGCCGCCTCGCCGTCGAACCCGCCCGCCGCGCCGCGCGCCATGGTGGCCGCCAGATCGAAGCGGAACCCGTCCACGCCCAGTTCCTCGACCCAATGGCGCAGGCAGTCGGTGACCATCCGCAGCACCGCCGGATGGGCCGTGTTCAGCGTATTGCCCGTGCCGGTGTCGTTGACATAGCTGCGCCCGCCCTCGGCCAGCCGGTAATAACAGGCGTTGTCGATCCCGCGCATCGAGACCGTCGGCCCCGCGCCGTCGCCCTCGCCCGAATGGTTGAAGACGACATCGACGATCACCTCGATCCCCGCGGCATGCAGGCCCCGGACCATCTTGCGGAACGCCTGCGGCCCACCATAGCGCGGATCGGGGGCGAAGAAGCCGATGGGCTGATACCCCCAGTAGTTCCGCAGCCCCTTTTCCACCAGAAACCGGTCGTCGATGAAGGCCGCGCAGGGCAGCAGTTCCAGCGCGGTCACCCCCAGCCGCCGCAGATGCGCGATGATCGGCGCCGAGGCCAACCCCTCGAACCGGCCGCGCAGGGGCTCGGGCACCTCCGGGTGCAGCATCGTCAGGCCCTTCGGATGAGCCTCATAGATAATCGTTTTTTGCCAACTGGTTGCGGGTCGATCCCAAAGCGGTTTCTCAACTTCGCAGATGATCGAACGCGGCATCACCGGCGCGCTGTCGCGCCGGTCCGGACGCTGCGGCCCGATGCCGCCCTGCATCAGCGGATCCCACCGCAGCGGCGCCGACAGCGCCCGCGCATAGGGGTCGATCAGCAGTTTGGCCGGGTTGAACCGGTAGCCGCGCTCCGGCGCCCAGGGTCCGTGAACCCGGTAACCATAGGCCGTGCCCGGTGCCACATCGGCCAGAAATCCGTGCCAGATATCGCCCGACCGTTCCGGCAGGAAATGCGATTCCTCCCGCCCGTCGCGGAACAGGCACAGTTCCACCCGCTCGGCATGGGCCGAGAACAGCGCGAAATTGACACCGCCCGCGCGGGGCGTCGCGCTAAGCACCAGCGGATCTCCGGGGCCGATCATCGCGCCACAAGCTGCTCATACAGCGCGGCATAGCGCGCGGCGGAGCGGCCCCAACCCCAATCGGCCTTCATCCCGCGCTTCACCATCGCCGTCCAGCCCGCCTTGTCGGCATAAAGCGCGAGGGTCCGCCGCAACGCCTGGCGCAGCGCCAGCCCGTCCACCGGATGGAACACCACCCCCGTCGCCGCCCCCGCCGCCTCGGTCGCCGGGGTCGCGCCGATCACCGTATCGGCCAGCCCCCCGACCCCGGCCACCACCGGAACGCAGCCGTAGCGCAGGCCGTAAAGCTGTGTCAGGCCGCAGGGCTCGAACCGTGACGGCACCAGAACCACATCCGCGCCCGCGAACATCCGGTGGCTCAGCCCCTCGTCATAGCCGATCCGCAGGCCGACACGGCCCGGATAACGCGCGGCGACTTCGTGCATCATGCCCTCGGCCCAGGCATCCCCGGTGCCCAGCACCGCAAGCCCACCGCCCCCCGCGACGAAATCGCCGATCGCCTCGGGGATCATGTCGATGCCCTTCTGCGGTGTCAGCCGCGACACCAGAATCGCCAGCGGCCCCGGCAGCTTCGGATCCAGACCGAATTCCGCCAGCAGCGCCTTGCGGTTCTTCAATCGCGGCGCCAGCTTGCCCGCCGAATAGGGCGTGATGGCGGGATCCGTTTCCGGGTTCCAGACCGTGGTATCGACGCCGTTCAGGATCCCATGCACCACAGAGGCCCGCGCCTGCATCACGCCTTCGAGCCCCATGCCGAACTCGCCCCGCATCAACTCCTCGGCGTAGCGCGGGCTGACGGTGGTGACCGCATCGGCGGCCATGATCCCGGCCTTCAGCGTCGAAATATCGCCCCAGAATTCATAACCCTCGCGGTGGAACCATTCCGGTGGCAGCCGCATCGCACCAATCCGCGCCGGGCCGAACCGCCCCTGAAACGCCATGTTGTGGATCGTCAGGACCGAAGGCAGCCCCACGCCCCAGTATTTCAGGAAGGCAGGCGCCAGTCCCGCCTGCCAGTCATGGGCATGCAGCAGGTCGGGCTTCCAGCCCCCCACCCCATCGCGCGCGATCTCCGCCGCGGCCCAGCTGAGCGCCGCGAACCGCTCGGCATTGTCGCCGTAATCGCCCCACATGTCGGAATAGGGCCCGCCCGCGCGGTCGAACAGATGCGGCGCGTCGAGCGCCAGAACCTCGACGTCGCCGACCGCGCCCAGGAACACCCGTGCCGCGCCGCCAAAGAAATCCGGCGCGCCCCAGACCGGATTGTCCCGCCCGATCCGGTCGAGAACACCGCGATAGGCCGGGATCATCACCCGCATGTTCCAGTCCTGCCCGGCCAAAGCACCGGGCAGCGCCCCCACCACATCCGCCAGGCCGCCGGTCTTCACCAGCGGCACCGCTTCCGAGGCAACCGACAGAACGCGCTTCATGACGCCCTCCTAGCCCAGAACCGCCGCGCGGCGATCCAGCATGCTCTGCGTGATCAGCACGACCCCGCCCTCCGACCGGCGGAACCAGCGGGCATCCTCCTCCGGATCCTCGCCCACGACGAGCCCTTCGGGGATCTGCACGCCACGGTCGATGACGCAACGGCTGAGCTGCGCATGGCGCCCGATATCGGCATAGGGCAAGGCCACGACATAATCGACGCTCGACCAGCTATGCGCCCGGCAGCCGGTGAACAGCAGCGAATTGCGCACCTCGGACCCCGAAACGATCACATCCCCCGATACCAGCGAGGACACCGCCGAGCCGCGCCGACCGTCTTCGTCATGGATGAACTTCGCCGGGGGAACCAGTTCGGCATAGGTCCAGATCGGCCAGGTCCGGTCATACAGATCCAGCTTCGGGGTGAAATCGGTCAGGTCGATATTCGCCTGCCAGAAGGCGTCGATCGTGCCGACGTCGCGCCAATAGGGTTCGGTCTCCAGCCCGGTCTTGACGCAACTGTCGCTGAACCGATGCGCCATCGCCTTGCCGTATTTCACGATCTGCGGGATCAGGTCGTTGCCGAAATCGTGGCTGGAATTCGGATCCTCCGCATCGCGGATCAGCAATTCGCGCAGGAACTGCCAGTCGAAGACATAGATCCCCATCGACACCAGCGCATTCTCCGGATCCCCCGGCAGGCCCGGCGGATTCTCCGGCTTTTCCAGGAAATCGGTGATCCGCCCGGTGGTGTCCACCGCCATGCAGCCAAAGGCCGAAGCCTCCGCCCGCGGCACGGTCAGGCAGCCGATGGTCACATCCGCCGCGCTGTCCACATGCTGGCGCAGCATCACCTCGTAATCCATCTTGTAGATATGATCGCCCGCCAGGATCACGACATATTTGACGTTGTAATCCTCGATGATGTCGATGTTCTGCGCCACCGCATCGGCGGTGCCCATATACCACTTGTTCTCATCCACCCGCTGGCTCGCAGGCAGGATGTCCAGATATTCGTTGCGCTCCGCGCGGAAGAAATTCCAGCCGCGCTGCATGTGGCGGATCAGGCTGTGCGCCTTGTATTGCGTGGCGATCGCCATCTTGCGGATGCCGGAGTTCAGCGCATTCGACAGGGCGAAGTCGATGATCCGGGTCTTGCCACCGAAGTAGACGGCCGGCTTCGCGCGCCGGTCGGTCAACTCCTTCAGGCGCGACCCCCGCCCTCCCGCAAGAACAAAGGCCATCGCCTGCGATGACAGACGCTGGTTGGCGTGGTTTTCCATGATCCCCCCTGACTACGCCTCGGCGGGCGTAAACATGACCACCGAGAGCGGCGGCAGATAGACTTCGGCACTGAAATCGCGGCGCGACGACGGGATTGCCTCGGCTTCGATCAGCCCGAGGTTGCCCCAGTTGTTGCCGCCATAATATTCGGAATCGGTGTTGAGCAATTCGCGCCAGCTTCCCGCCGCCGGCAGGCCGATGCGCAGCGTCCGCTCGACCGGGGTCAGGTTCGCCGCGACGACGACCGGCGGTTCCTTCGGGGCGCGGCGCTCGAAAATATAAACGGAACGCTCCGCATCATCGGCCTCGATCCAGGCGAAACCGGAGGGCTCCGCATCGCCCCAATGCAGCGCCGGAAGATCGCGGTAGAGCCGGTTCAGATCCCGCACCAGCCGCCGCAGCCCTTCGTGGCGCGGATAGGCCAGAAGATCCCAGTCAAGCTGACCGTTGTGATCCCATTCCCGCCATTGGCCGAATTCCTGTCCCATGAACAGCAGTTTCTTGCCCGGATGCGCCCATTGCAAGGCATAGAACGCCCGCAGGTTGGCGAATTTCTGGTCGTCCGGGCCGGGCATCTTGCCGATCATCGAAGCCTTGCCGTGGACCACCTCATCATGGCTGATCGGCAGGACGAAATTCTCGCTGTAGATGTAGGAGCTGGCGAAGGTCAGGTCGTTATGGTGCCAGCGGCGATAGATCGGATCCATCGAGAAATACCGCAGCCAGTCGTTCATCCAGCCCATGTTCCATTTGTAACCAAACCCCAGACCGCCCTTGTGAACCGGCCGGGTGACGCCCGGATAGGCGGTGCTTTCCTCGGCGATGGTCATGATGCCGGGCTTCTCGCCATAGCACATCTTGTTGACGGCCTGAAGGAAGGCGATCGCCTCCAGGTTCTCGCGCCCGCCCTTCGCATTCGGCACCCATTCCCCCGCCGGGCGCGAATAGTCGCGGTAGAGCATCGAGGCCACCGCATCCACCCGCAGCCCGTCCAGATGATACTGGTCGAGCCAGTAGAGCGCGTTCGCCTCAAGGTAATTCGCCACCTCGCGTCGGCCGTAGTTGTAGATCAGCGTGTTCCAGTCGTGGTGGAACCCTTCGCGCGGGTCGGCATGTTCGTAAAGCGGCGTGCCGTCGAACCGGCGCAACCCATGGTCATCCATCGGGAAATGGCCCGGCACCCAGTCGAGGATCACGCCCACCCCACGCCGATGCGCCGCATCGACCAGCGCCGCGAATTCCTCCGGGCGGCCATGGCGGATCGTCGGGGCATAGAGGCCGATCGGCTGATAGCCCCAGCTTCCCTCGAACGGATGTTCGGTGATCGGCAGCATCTCGATATGGGTGAAGCCCATGTCCACGACGTAATCGAGCAGTTGCGACGACAGCTCATGATAGCTGAGCGAACGGTTCCCCGCACCGGCCACCCGCCGCCAGGAACCGAGATGCACCTCATAGACCGAGACGGGCGCGTGGATGTCTTGCGCCTTCGCGCGGGCCTTCAGCCATGCGCCATCGCCCCACAGATGCAGCCCCAGTTCCCGCACCAGCGATGAGGTCGCGGGCGGATGTTCGGCGCCGAAACCGACCGGATCGGCCTTCAGCGGGCACAGCACGCCATCCGCGCCGAGGATTTCGTATTTGTAGGCCTCGCCCGCCATCACGCCGGGCACGAAGATCTCCCACACCCCGGTCGCGCCGCGCCGCCGCATCTGATGGCGCCGCCCGTCCCAGTTGTTGAAGCCGCCCACCACCGAAACCCGGATCGCCGAAGGCGCCCAGACCGCGAAATGCACGCCGCGCACGCCTTCGTGCGTGATCACATGGGCGCCCAGCACTTCCCACAGCCGACGATGGGTGCCTTCGCCGATCAGATATTCGTCGATCTCCCCCAGCACCGGGCCGAAGCGGTAGGGATCCTCGAAATCCCAAGTCGAAATCGCATTGCGCGCCCGCAACCGATAGGGCGAACCGTCCCATTTGCCGCAGAACACGCCGGGGATGACCGGCTGAAGCTCGACCTCCTTTTCGGCCGTGACCCAAAGCCGCTCCGCATCGGGCACAAGGGCGACGATGCGGCCTCCGTCCTTCGTTGAATGGTATCCCAGCACCGCGAAAGGATCGCTGTGGCGACCCTGTGCCAGGGCTTCGGCCTCGGAGCGTTCGATCAGTCCCAATTCCCCCCCTCAGGCCCCCTACAGGGCCGAGTCAGTTCCCCAGATATCCCCCATGTAACCACGGATCGCCCGGTCGGAGGAGAAGAAACCCATGCGCGCCGTGTTCAGGGCCGCCATGCGCCACCAGCGATCCGGATCGCCGAAGGCCGCATCGACCTCCGCCTGCGCGGCACGGTAGGCCTCGAAATCCGAGGACACCAGGAAATAGTCCGAATGCCACATGGTATGGACAAGGCCGTGGTACCGCGTCGGCTCGTCCGGGCTGAACCGCCCCTCCGCGATCATCTGCAACACGTCCTGCAACGCCTGGCTGGCCATGATCGCGTGGCGGGCATGTTCCGGATCCTTGCGGCGGTCGATCACCTCCTGCGCGGTCAGGCCGAACAGGAAGAAGTTCTCCGCCCCCACCTGTTCGCGGATCTCCACATTCGCACCGTCGAGCGTGCCGATCGTCAGCGCACCGTTCATCGCGAACTTCATGTTGCCGGTGCCGGAGGCTTCCTTGCCCGCCGTCGAAATCTGCTCCGACAGGTCCGCCGCCGGAATCAGCCGCTCCGCCATCGAAACGTTGTAATTCGCCGGATAGACGATCTTCAGCCGGTCGCCGACATAGGGGTCACTGTTCACAACCTCGGCCACGTCGTTGATCAGCCGCACGATTTCCTTTGCCGCCTGATAGCCGGGTGCCGCCTTGCCGCCGAAGATCTTCACCCGCGGCTGGTAATTGCCCTGCGGGTTCGAGCGGATCTCGTGCCAGTCGGCGATGACTTGCAGGATGTTCAGCAGCTGGCGCTTGTATTCGTGGATCCGCTTCACCTGCACGTCGAAGATCGCCGTCGGGTCGATCTTCACGCCCTGCGTCTCGCCGATCCAGTTCGCCAGCGCGGTCTTGTTCTCCTGCTTGGCCTTGGCGAAATCGTCGCGGAAGGCCTTGTCCTCGACGTGTTTCTCCAACTCCTTCAGCCGGTCCAGATCCGCTTCCCAGACATCGCCGATCGTGTCCGAGATCAGATGCGACAGATGCTTGTTCGCCGACCGGATCCAGCGGCGCGGCGTCACCCCGTTGGTTTCGTTGACGATCCGCCCCGGATGCAGGCGGTTCAGTTCCGGAAACAGGTTCTGTTTGATCAACTCGGTATGCAGCGCCGAAACGCCGTTGACCTTGTGCGAGGTGATGAAGGCCAGTTCGCCCATCCGCACCTCGTGATTCTTCACGATGCCGACGTAATGCGGCCGCGACGGGTTGGTGCGCAGGTGCCAGGCGTCGATCATCTCGATGATCTGCATGTGCCGTGGCAGCACCGCGCTCATCAGGTAGTTCGCCCATTTCTCCAGCGCCTCGGGCAGCAGCGTGTGGTTGGTATAGCCCAGCGTCTCGACCGCGATGCCAATCGCCTCGTCGAAATCCATCCCGTGCAGGTCGACCAGAATCCGCACCAGTTCCGGCCCGGCGATCGCCGGATGGGTGTCGTTCATCTGGATCGCGACATGTTTCGACAGGTCGGTGAGCGCATAGCCCCCCGCCAGATGCCGCCGGATGATGTCATGCAGCGCCGAGGCGGTCAGGAAATATTCCTGTTTCAGGCGCAGTTCCTTGCCCTGATAGGTGGTGTCGTCCGGATAGAGCACCCGGCTGAGCGTGCGCGCCAGCGTCTCGGGCTCCGCCGCCGCCGCATATTCGCCGTGATTGAACCGCGCGAGGTCGAAGATCTTCATCGACTTCGCCGACCACAGCCGCAGCGTGTTCGCCCACCGCCCCTGCCAGCCGATGATCGGCATGTCAAAGGCCTCGGCGATCACGGTTTCGCCCGGAATCCACACCGAGGTGTTGCCCTTCTTCTCGACGTGCCCCTTGAAGCCGATCTCATAGGCCACTTCGGGGCGCTCGAATTCCCAGGGATGGCGCTGTTTCAGCCAGTCCTCGGGGAATTCGACCTGACGGCCGTCCTCGAACCCCTGCCGGAACAGGCCGTGTTCATAGCGGATGCCGTAGCCATAGCCCGCGCAGCCCAGCGTCGCCATGCTCTCCATGTAGCAGGCCGCGAGCCGCCCCAGCCCGCCGTTGCCGAGCGCCGCATCCGGTTCGTCCTCGACCACCGCATGCCAGTCCTGCCCAAGGCTTCTCGATCGCCTCGCGGCAGGCCGCCCGCATGCCGAGGTTGATCGCCGCATCTTCGAGCATCCGCCCGATCAGAAATTCCATCGACAGGTAGTAGACCCGCTTGCGCCCCTGATCCCAGGTTTGTTTCGTCGCCGCGAACCATGGGTTCACGATCCGGTCCCGGATCGCGAAGCTCAGCGCCATGCGCCAGTCATAGACCGAAGCATGATCCGCATCCTTGCCCATCGAATAGGTCAGATGATGGAGGATCTCGCTGCGGAGGGTCTCGACGGTGGGAGCTACGACATCTTTCACGATCCGGCCTTTCGTGCTTTTGGCTTCCCCTTGATGTGCAGAGGGCAATGCGGGCGTCAAGTCGCGTTCCCGCTCAATTTTCCGCATCTGCGAACGATCCGGCGTTTTTGCCCGTTTCAACGGCAGGATTATGATGCCACAACATGGCGCAAAGGGGCTGAAAATGACACAGAATCAGGATTGGTGGCGCGGCGCTGTGATCTATCAGATCTATCCGCGCAGTTTCCAGGACAGCAACGACGACGGCATCGGCGACCTGCGCGGAATCACCGCGCGGCTGGACCATGTGGCGCGGCTGGGCGCGGATGCAATCTGGCTTTCGCCGATCAACCGCTCGCCGATGGCGGATATGGGCTATGACGTTTCCGACTATTACGATGTCGATCCGCTGTTCGGCACGCTCGCGGATTTCGACACGCTGATCGCGCGCGCGCATGAACTGGGCCTGAAGGTCATCATCGACCAGGTGCTGAACCATTCGTCGGACCGCCACCCCTGGTTCGCCGATTCCCGGAAGCGCGGCGCGAAGGCGGACTGGTATGTCTGGGCCGATCCGAAGCCCGACGGCTCGCCCCCGAACAACTGGCAGTCGAATTTCGGCGGGTCGAGCTGGGAATGGGCGCCCGAGCGCGGCCAGTATTACCTGCACAATTTCCTGATTTCGCAGCCGGACCTGAACCTGCGCAACCCCGAGGTGCAAGATGAGGTGCTGCGGATCCTGCGCTTCTGGCTCGACCGGGGGGTGGACGGGTTCCGGCTCGACACGGCGAATTCCTATATTCATGACGCGCTGCTGCGCGACAACCCGCCCGCGAAACCCGATCCGAAGCGCTGGCCGCCGGTCTCGACCTTCGACATGCAGGATCACGACCACGACAAGAGCCAGCCGGAGACCGTCGATTTCCTCAAGCGGATCCGCGCGCTGACCAACGAATATGAGGGGCGCTGCCTGCTGGCCGAAATCGGCGATGTGCCGGAGCGCGCGCTGCGGCTGATGGCCGATTACACTGCGGGCAACGACCGGCTGCACATGGCCTACAGCTTCGACATGCTGGGGCCGGAGTTCACGCCCGCGCATTTCCGCAAGATCATCGAGGGCTTCTTCGTCGCCGCGCCGGATGGCTGGCCAAGCTGGTCGTTCTCCAACCATGACGTGAACCGGCATGTGACCCGCTGGATCGGGCATGGCCCGCAGGATGCGGTGGCGAAACTGGCGATCTCGATGCTGGCCTCGTTCCAGGGCACCATCGGCCTCTATCAGGGCGAGGAACTCGGCCAGACCGAGACCGAATTGCTGTATGAGGAACTGACCGACCCTCCCGGCCTGCGGTTCTGGCCGGAGAACAAGGGCCGCGACGGCTGCCGCACGCCGATGGTCTGGGACGGATCCGAGAACGGGGGCTTTTCCGCCGGGCGCCCGTGGCTGCCGGTGAAGCCGCCGCAGGTCGCGCGCAATGTCGCCGCGCAGGAGGCGGATCCGGGGTCCGTGCTGTCCCATTACCGCAAGGTTATGGCATTCCGGCGCGGCTCCCCGGCGTTGCGCTCCGGGCGCACGGAATGGCTGGAGGTGCCGGAAACGGTGCTGGCCTTCCGCCGCGTGCAGGGGACGGAAGCGCTCAGTTGCTTCTTCAACCTGGGCTCCGAACCGGTGACGATCGTGGCGCCCAAGGGCGAGATGTCCGGCCCGTCGATCGGGGCGGTGATGGCGGGGTTCGAGATGACCCTTGCGCCGCTCGCCGCTGTGTGGCTGCGCGACGCCCCCGATGTGGTCGAGGAAAGCGGCTGGTCTCTGGGCCGGGCGCTGGCGAAGGTGAAGAGGCTGATGGGCGGCTGACCCCGCCCCGCCTTCCAGTGGGGCCGCGCGGCCGACTATCCCAGCGGCAGGAACACGCTGAACCGCGCGCCCTTGCCCTTCTCGCTCTCGATCTTCAGCCGGCCACGGTGGCGGGCGACGATATGCTTGACGATGGCGAGGCCCAGCCCCGTTCCGCCCTGCTCGCGCGAGCGGTGCGTGTCCACGCGGTAGAAACGTTCGGTCAGTCGCGGCAGGTGGATCTCGTCGATCCCCTCGCCGTGGTCGATCACCTCGACCTTCAGGCCCGGGCCGCGCAGCACGGGTTCATGCGCGATGCGCGACACCACCACCTCGACCGCGCCGCCGCCGTATTTGATCGCATTCTCGATCAGATTGGCAAAGACCTGCGTCAACTGATCGGGATCGCCCTGCACCGGCAGCCGCCCCTCCTCGCCCATCCGGCTCAGGCTCGCGCCCTGCGCCTGCGCCAGCGGCTGGAGGGTCTGCATCGCCCCCTTCAGCACCGCGCTCAGATCGAGCTCGGCGGTCGGGCGGCGGCGCTCCTCCGCCTCCACCCGGCTCAGCGACAGCAGATCCCCCACCAGCCGGTTCATCCGCGACGCCTCCCGCTCCATGATCGACAGAAAACGGTCGCGCGCCGCCGGATCCTCCCGCGCGGCCCCGCGCAGGGTTTCGATGAACCCCATCAGCGCGGTCAGCGGCGTACGCAATTCGTGGCTGACATTGGCGACGAAATCGCGCCGGATCGCCTCGGCCTCCTCGACCGCGGTGACATCCTCGATGCTGACCATCGCCCCGCCGCGCGGCATCCGCAGGTCGGAGTCGGGCGGCATCGGCGCGACGGTCGCCAGCGCCGAGACCTCCCGCCCGGGCGCCGCCAGACGCAGCCGCACCCGCCCCGGCTGCCCCTGCCGCAACGCCGCCTCCAGCGCTTCGCCGATCGCCGGCTGGCGCAGAACGGTAACGAAGGGCCGCCCGGCCAGCGCCTCGCCGAACATCACCCGCGCGACGGGATTCGCCTGGACAATCTTCTCGCCGTGATCGACCAGCAGAATCGCGAAGGGCAGCGCATCCATCAGCGCAACGGTCAGGGTTTCAGACATTGATGACAATCCAGATGGTTAGGACTCCTGAGGATCACCATTGCATGACATTCTCATGACGTGACGGAAAGATTTGCGCTCACAATTGTCCACATATAATGTCTAATTATATATACCCTGCGCGAATTGTTGAATCCAAAGACGAGGCCCGTTCCTCGCGGCAGGCTTGAAGGAATGGAATGCCCCGAATCCCCTCGACAGGCAAACGCCACCTGCGCAACAGAAACGGCCCCACGGTAACCAAACCGGGGACCGGCGGACGGATCGGCACCCTCGCCGGGCGCCGGATCCTGCTCGTCAGCCCGCTGCCCACCCTGCCCGCGGTGCTGCGCGGGCTGCACGATACGGCGATCTTCCACACCCGGATGCGTGCTTTGGGGGAAACGCTTCTGGCCCGGCTGCGCCCCGACATCGTGCTTTCGCCGCTGCTGTGTGACGAACATGACATCATCGACGTGGCGCGGCGGCTCGACCGGCTCGGCTACCGGGGGGCGTTGCGGGCGCTGTCGCCGCCGTTGCCGCATGCCGACATGGTTCTGTGCGAGGTGCGGCAGCTCTGCGGGCGGCGGGACTTCGACATCATCGAAGTCCTGTCCTGATCTCAAAGGGCGCGCAGCCCGGCGGCGAACCGTGCGGCATTGGCGCGGTAATGCGCGGCGGAGCGCAACAGTTTCTCGCGCGCGGCATCGTCCAGTTGCCGCACCACCTTGCCCGGCGCCCCCATCACCAGCGATCCGTCCGGGATCTCCTTGCCCTCGGTGATCAGCGCCCCCGCACCGATCAGGCATCCCGCGCCGATCCGCGCCCCGTTCAGCACCACCGCCCCCATCCCGATCAGCGTACCCGCGCCGATGATGCAGCCATGCAGCATCGCCTTGTGGCCGATCGTGCAATCCGGGCCGATCACCAGCGGATAGCCCATGTCGGTATGGCACACGACGTTTTCCTGTACGTTGGAGCCGCGCCCGACCCGGATTTCTTCGTTGTCGCCGCGCAGGGTGCAGCCGAACCAGACCGAGGCGTCGTCCTCCAGCACCACCTTGCCGATCAGGTTCGCATCCGGCGCGACCCAGGCCCCCGCCCCGATGACCGGCGCGATTCCGTCGAGTTCATAGATCATCTGGCTTCAAACTCCTCGTTCAGCCCGCGCACGAAGTCCGTCAGGCCCGGCTGGCGGTCGGCGCGGGCGCGCTCGGCCGTCAGGATCGTGCGCAACTCCGCCTCGGCCTGATCCACGTCGTGGTTGACCACGACATAATCATATTCGGCCCAATGGCTGATCTCGTCACGCGATTTCGCCATCCGCTTCGCGATGACCTCCTCGCTGTCCTGCCCCCGGCCCCGCAACCGCCCCTCCAGTGCGGCAATGGACGGCGGCAGGATGAAGATCGACACCACATCCTTGCCAAGCGCGGAACGCCGGATCTGCTGCCCGCCCTGCCAATCCACGTCGAACAGCGTGTCGCGGCCCTCGGCCATCGCGGCCTCGACCGGGCGGCGCGGCGTGCCGTAGAAATTGCCGAAGACCTCGGCATGTTCGAGCATCTCGCCCTCCGCGACCATCGCGCGGAACGTCTCGGGCGCCGCGAAATAATAGTCCTGCCCATCGACCTCGCCCGGGCGCGGCGCCCGCGTGGTGGCCGAAACGGAGAACCGCAGCGTCGGATCCCAGCTCATCAACCGCTTCGACAGCGTGGACTTCCCCGCCCCCGAAGGCGACGACAGAATGATCAGCAATCCCCGGCGACGAATGGTCATGGCCTACTCCACATTCTGGACCTGCTCGCGCATCTGGTCGATGGCGTGCTTGAGGTCAAGCCCGATCGCGGTCAACGTCGGCGAAGCGGACTTCGCGCACAGGGTATTGGCTTCGCGCACGAATTCCTGCGTCAGGAAATCGAGCTTGCGCCCGACCGGCCCCGTACCGGCCAGCAGCGCCCGGGCCGTGGTCACATGGGCGCGCAGCCGGTCGATCTCCTCGGTCACGTCGGACTTCACCGCCAGCAGCGCCAGCTCCTGCGCCACCCGCTGCGGATCGGCCCCCGGCGCCGAGGACGCGACGCGCGCGAGCGCCGCAAGCAGCGCCGCCTCCGTTTCCGGGCGGCAAGCCTGCGCCGCGCGGGCCGCAGAATCAGTTAACCCGGCGATCCGATCGACCTGCGCCCGGATCACCTGACCGATTTCGGCACCCTCCCGTGAGCGCATTGTTGCGAAGTCGTGTAACAATTCCTCCAGGTCCGAAAACAGTCCGGCACGCAGGGAATCACTCTCCGCCGGCTCGGAAACGCGCGGAACGACCACGCCCTGAAGCGCCAGGACCTCCGCCGCGGTGGTCGGCGCGAGCGTCACACCGGCCCCTCGGGCGGCCCCTTCGATCTGTCCCAGAACCGCCAGCGCCGCCGCAAGACCCGGCTCCGAAACCTGCAATCCAGCCCCCGGATCATTCCGTGTAAGCCGCAGGGAAAGCGTGATATTTCCGCGAGACGCCACCCGGGCCACGGCGGCGCGCGCGGCGGCTTCCAGACCCTCGATCTCGGGCAGGCGCAGCCGCAGGTCGAAGCCCTTGCCGTTAACCGAACGGATCTCCCAGATCCATGCCTGCCCCGCGGCTTCACCCTGACGTGAAGAAAAACCTGTCATGGAAACAATTGTGATGTGGTAAGGTGTGGGGGCTTTAACCATTCGTGCAATTAATTCTCTGTTAGGGACGAGTTCGGGGTATTAAAACTCCACTAAGGATTATTCGCCCATCGGGTCAAGTTTGCCGGAACCCCGGCGAGTGATGGGCATTGGTAAAGAGTTGAGGCCGGACATCAGATCCGGACGCGGTGGACAGCATGGATCACGACGAAGAACGCAAGGACAAGATTGTCAGCATGGAGACCCGGGCGGGGCTGGGCCTGCGGGTGGCAGCCGAACTGAGAGCCTATTGGGACGGCGTGCGCGGAAACCGGCTGGTGCCGCCGCGCTCGGAAATCAATCCGCGCGGGATCGAACGCGCGCTCGAATTCTCCTTCGTGCTGGAACGCGTCGCGCCCGGCATGGGGCGCTTCCGGCTGGCGGGCATGCACCTGAACGATCTGATGGGGATGGAAGTGCGGGGCATGCCGCTGACGGCGTTCTTCACCACGACCGCCCGCAAGGCCGTTGCGGATGCAAGCGAGGCCGCATTCCGCGAACCGGCGATCGTCGAGGCGGAACTGGTGTCGGAGGCCGGAGCCGGTCGGCCGGTGCTGAGTGCGCGGCTGCTGCTGCTGCCGCTGCGCTCCGACCTCGGTGACGTGACCCGTGCGCTCGGCTGTCTGGTCGCCGAAGGCCCGGTGTGCCGCGTGCCGCGCCGGTTCGAGATCAAGGCCATCCGCATCCATCCGCTTACCCATGATACGGTGCATCTCGCGGATAGCGATCACGGCTTCGCCATGGCGCCCCGTCCGCAATATGCGGGCTTCGCCGAGGAAAAGGCCACGTTCGAGGGCGCGCACAGCCCCGAAGAACGGCGCGCGCTGTTCCGGGTCATCTCTGGCAAGTAAGCTGGTAGGCGCGGGCGGTTGCTCCACGACAATGCCCCGGCGCCCTCCGCAAGCGGGGGCACGGGCCTCAGCATTTCGGTGGCCGCCGCCATCCCTTCGCCCCCGACGGACAATGAGAGCCGGGCTGTTCGGGCAGTGCGCGGGGTGAGCCGCTCGCCATGCAATACCCCAGACTGCGGCAACGAATGGCCGGACACCGACGACTGACGGATCAGAACCCCCGAGGGTGCCGCCCCCCGGAGCGATGCGTCAGGACTTCGGCTCTTCGTAGACGCCCTGCTCCTTGAGCGCGTCGATCACTTCCTTGGGCATATAGTTCTCGTCATGCTTGGCGAGAATTTCGGTCGCGACGAAGGTGCCTTCCTCCATCCGGCCCGTGCCGACCATCCCCTGCCCTTCCTTGAACAGGTCGGGCAGCACCCCGGTGAAGCGCACCGGGATCGAGGCGTTGCCGTCGGTGACATTGAAGGTCACCGTCTCGCCCGCGCCGCGCACCAGCGTTCCGGCCTCGACGAGACCGCCGAGCCGGAACACCTCCCCCACCGCGGGCGGGGTGTCGACAAGCTGCGTCGGAGAGCGGAAGAGGTTGATGCCGTCGCGCATGGCATAGCCGATCATCGCCGTCGACACCGCCAAAGCCACCGCCGCCACGGCGATGATCTGGATCCGGCGCTTCTTCTTCAGGCTCTTCATCGCCTCTCCTTACGGGAAGACCGGGGCCAGCATCAGCCCCGCCGTCTCCGCGTTTCCAAGCATCAGGTTGGCGTTCTGAATCGCCTGCCCCGAAGATCCCTTGCACAGGTTGTCGAGCGCCACCATCACCACCGCCCGCCCGGGCAGCCGGTCGCCGATGACGCCCACATGGACATAATTGGAGCCGCCGATCGAGCGCGTCGAGGGGAGTGCGCCAAAAGGTAGCACTTCGAGGAAGACCTCCTCCGCATAGCGCCGGGCCAGCGCCGCGTGAATCGCCTCAGGCTCGCCGCGCACATAAACGGTGGCGAGGATGCCGCGGTTGAAGGGCATCAGATGGGGCGTGAACTGCACCCGCACCGGGCGCCCCGCGGCCTTCGAGAATTCCTGGTCGAATTCGCCCAGATGGCGATGCTTGCCCCCCGCCGAATAGGGCATCGTGCCGCCCGACAGCTCCGCATGCAGCAGATTTTCCTTCAGGCTGCGCCCGGCGCCCGACACCCCCGCCTTCAGGTCGATGACGATTTCGTCAAGGTCGATCACCCCCGCCTCGATCAGCGGACGGATTGCATATTGCCCGGCGGCGGCATTGCAGCCCGTGCCCGCGCAAAGCCGTGCGGCGCGGATTTCGTCGCGGTAGAATTCGGTCAGCCCGTAGACGGCTTCCTGTTGCAGATCGACCGCCGAATGCGGCTTGCCATACCATTTTTCATATTCCGCCGGATCGCGCAGACGGAAATCGGCGGAAAGGTCCACCACCTTCAGGTCACGCGGCAGCGCGGCGATCACCGCCTGCGACGTCGCATGCGGCAGCGCGCAGAAGGCCAGATCGACCTTCGAGAAATCAATCTCCTCGATCTTCACCAGATCGGGCAGGTTCAGGTGCCGCAGATGCGGGAAGACCTCGCCCATGCTCATCCCGGCCTTGCGGTCGCCCGACAGCGCGGTGATGCGCATCGTCGGATGGGTGGCGATGATCCGGGCAAGCTCCGCTCCGGTATAGCCCGAAGCCCCGAGGACGGCGATATTCTGGGTCATGGCCCCATCCCTGCTGCGAATGTGAAACGTCCGGGCACCAAGGCCCGGACGCTATTTCGCGCGGGATCGCGCAGGAAGCAAGCCCTTCGGCAGAAACCCGGGCTCAGGCAGCCTTGCGCCGACGCCACAGGGCCGCCGCGCCCGCCGCCGAAGCCAGCAGCAACCCGCCCGCCGGAAGCGGCACAGCAGGCACCTCCGCCGGCGTTCCGGCGAAGCCCGCGATGTTGTAGTTGGAAACGCCGATGCCGCCGGTTCCGATCAGCGAAAGGTAAAGCGTGCCGCCCAGAGAGGGATCGACTGCGATGCTGTAGGACTGATGCGTCGGCTCCCAGTTGCCCCCGGCCAGGGTTCCGGTGCCCACGACACCATTCGCGACCGACTTGTGCACATTGTAGCCGAGCGGGTTGCCCCACTGGTCCTTCTCGGCCGTGTTGCTCTGCCACGCGCTCACGAAGGGCGAATAGCTGTAGAGAATGCTGAAGGAGCTGTTGTTGCCGAAAGCGGTGTTTGCAATGGTGAAGTCGAAAGTCACCGTGCTCGCCGTGCTGCCCAGCGTGAGAGCGAGGAAATCGAGATCGCCCGACCGGAGGCTGCCCGATACCGTATCATATCCGGCGCCGACCGTCGTCGGGCTGGCCGCCGTGGCCGAATATTCCGATGTTTCCGCGAATGTAGCGGCCTGCGCCAGCGGAGCAAAACCGGCAATGCCGGCCAGGACGAGAGAGACGAATGATTTCATGATCACACCAAAAGAACCCGAACGCCGGAACGACATGCCGGAGCGCGAAGCGGATCTATTCCCACCGCGACTGCATTTCAAGCCGGGAAACGATCACAATATGAATGAGTTACCCAACGTTATGCGGCGTCGAACCTGACCGGGTGGCGGAGGAACTGCGTCGCATGGACCGAAACAGAACCCGGATCGCCGGTGGTGAGGAATTTCGACACCCGACCCGCGCCGATCATGTCCGGATGGCGGCGCAGGTAGTCGTCCAGACTGGAGGCCACCAGATTCGCTTGGCTGTAGACCTTGACCCCCGGGCCGAGCGCCTGCTGGAAGGCGTCCTGCATGAACGGGTAATGCGTGCAGCCGAGAATCGCCGCCTCGGGCTGCGGCATCCGGCGTTTCAGCGCCTCGACATGGGATTTCACCAGCGCCTCGGCCAGGATCTCGTCCCCCGCCTCGATCGCATCGACGACACCGCCGCAGGGCTGCGCCTCGACATCCACCCCGATCGCGCGGAAGGCCAGCTCGCGCTGAAACGCCCGGCTCGCCACCGTCGCGGGGGTGGCGAAGAGCGCGACATGCTTCACCTCGACCTCGCGCGGCGGCGAATTGTCGCCCCATTTGCGTTCGGTCAGCGCCTCGATCATCGGCACGAAGACGCCCAGCACGCGTTTGTCCTTCGGCAGCCAGGTTTCCTGCATCCGCTTCAGCGCGGCGGCGGAGGCGGTGTTGCAGGCGAGAATCACCAGATCGCAGCCCTCGGCCCAAAGCCGCTCCACCCCCGCGCAGGTCAGCGCGAAGATGTCGTCGGCGGTGCGCACGCCATAGGGCGCATGGGCATTGTCGCCGTAATAGACGAAGGCGACCTCCGGCAGGCGCCGGGATACGGCCTCAAGCACCGTCAGGCCGCCAAGCCCGCTGTCGAAGACACCCACCGCCATGATCAGAGCCCGAGTTTCGTCGCGAAAGCCGAGCGGTAGAGCGCGGAGAGGTCCGCGAGCGGCGCGGAGTCGGAACCGAACGCCACGCGGCTGCCGCCGAACCGGCCGACCCGGGTCACCGGAACATCGGTATCGAGCGCCGCCGCCTCAAGCGCCGCAGCCCCGGCTTCGTCGCAGACGACGAGGTAACGTGCCTGATCCTCGCCGAACAGCGCGCCGATCTCGGCCGTGTCCAGCGTCACGCCCACACCCGCGCCCTCGGCCAGCTCGAACGCCGCCAGCGCCAGCCCGCCATCGGCCAGATCCGCCGCCGCCTTCACCGCCTTGCGGTTCGCGCGCAGGAAGTCCCCGTTGCGGCGCTCGGCCTCCAGATCGACCGGGGGCGCATCGCCCTCTTCGATCCCGAACGCCTCATAGGCCAGCGCGGATTGCCCCAGATGGCCGAAGCTCTCGCCGATGACCAGCGCGATATCGCCCTCCGCCGCGACCCCGGCGATCAGATCGTCCAGCGAAGACAGCAGCCCCACCGCCCCGATCGTCGGCGTCGGCAGGATCCCCGAGCCATCGGTTTCGTTATACAGCGACACGTTCCCCGACACGATTGGGAAGTCGAGCGCGCGGCAGGCGGCGTCGATCCCTTTGATCGCGCCCACCAATTGCCCCATGATCTCGGGCTTTTCGGGATTGCCGAAGTTCAGGTTGTCGGTCGTGGCGAGCGGCAACGCCCCCACCGCGGTCAGGTTGCGATAGGCCTCAGCCACCGCCTGCTTGCCACCCTCATAGGGGTTCGCCCGCACATAGCGCGGCGTCACGTCCGAGGTGAAGGCGATGGCCTTGCCGGTGCCATGCACCCGCACCACGCCCGCGCCCAGACCGGGGCGGCGCACGGTGTCGCCCATCACCTGCGTGTCATATTGCTCGAACACCCAGTTCTTTGCCGCATAGTTCGGCGAACCGATCAGCGCGCGCAGCGCCGCCATCGGCGCGATGGCGGGCAGACCGGCCAGCGGCTGCGCCGCCGGGGTCTCCACCCAAGGCCGATCATATTCCGGCGCCGAAGACGACAGTTTCGACAGCGGCAGATCCGCCTTCACCTCGCCCCGATGCAGGATCAGGAACCGGTCCTCGGCAATCGTCTCGCCGACCACGGCGAAATCCAGATCCCATTTCTCAAAGATCGCCCGCGCCTCGTCCTGCTTTTCGGGATGCAGCACCATCAGCATCCGTTCCTGCGATTCCGACAGCATCATCTCATAGGCGGTCATCGCGGCTTCGCGCTGCGGCACCTGATCGAGGACCAGCTTGATCCCCAGCCCGCCCTTGTCGCCCATTTCCACGGCGGAACAGGTCAGGCCCGCCGCCCCCATGTCCTGGATCGAGATCACCGCATCGGTCTGCATCAGTTCGAGGCAGGCTTCCATCAGGCATTTCTCGGTGAAGGGGTCGCCGACCTGAACGGTGGGGCGCTTTTCCTCGATCGTATCGTCGAATTCGGCCGAGGCCATGGTGGCCCCGCCCACCCCGTCGCGCCCCGTCTTCGCGCCGACATAGACCACCGGCATCCCCACGCCCGAGGCGGCGCAGTAGAAGATCCGGTCGGTATCGGCCAGGCCCGCCGCGAAGGCATTGACCAGGCAGTTGCCGTTGTAGCTCGGATGGAAACGCACCTCGCCGCCCACATTCGGCACGCCGAAACAGTTGCCGTAATGGCCGATCCCCTCGACCACGCCCTGCACCAGCCGCGCGGTCTTCGGATGCGCGGGCACGCCGAAGCTCAGGCTGTCCATCGCCGCGATCGGACGCGCGCCCATGGTGAAGACGTCGCGCAGGATGCCGCCCACGCCCGTCGCCGCGCCCTGATGCGGTTCAATGTAAGACGGGTGGTTGTGGCTCTCCATCTTGAAAATCACCGCCTGCCCGTCGCCGATGTCGACGACGCCCGCATTCTCGCCCGGCCCGCAGATCACCTGCGGCCCGGTGGTATGCAGCGTGCGCAGCCATTTCTTCGACGATTTGTAGGAACAATGCTCGTTCCACATCGCCGAGAAGATGCCGAGTTCGGTGAAGGTCGGCTCACGACCGATGATCTCCAGGATCCGCTGGTATTCGTCGGGCTTCAGACCGTGGCTGGCGATGAGGTCGGGGGTGATCTGCGGCTCGGTCATCGGCTCCTCCGGAGGGCGGCTACGGCCTTTCCCATAAGCCATCGGATGCTGCGGGAAAAGGGGCTGCGGCGCAAAAGGCGCCCCGGCATCACTCCCCGGCGTCATTCCACGGGGACGATCCGTTCGCCGCGCGCCTGCCGAAGGGAAAGCTCCTCCGCCTCCGCGCGGTCGATGGCGCGAAACCGGATGCGGTCGCCCGGGCGGAACAGGAAGGGCTCCGGCGCATCGGGCACGAAGCTGTGCGCGGGCGTCCAGCCGATATAGCGCCACCCCGACGGCCCGGCGACGGAATTGACGCTGGCCTGCGCCCCGCCGATGCCAAGGGCACCCGCCGGGACCATCTGGCGCGGCGCGGCCAGGCGTGGCGTGTGCAGCCGTTCGGGCAGCCCGCCCAGATAGGCGAAGCCCGGCGCGAAACCGATCATGTAGACGCGGTATTCCGCCCCCTGATGCAGCGCGACGATCTCTTCGGGCGTCATGGATTTCATCCGCGCCAGATCCTCCAGATCCTGCCCCACCGCGCCACCATACAGCGCCGGCACCGTCAGCAGCCGCCCCTGCGCCCCGGCGGCGCCAAGCCGCGCATGGATCCGCCGGACCGTCTCGGCCAGGGCCACGCCCCGGATCTGCTCCGGATCATACAGGATCAGCAGCGAGCGATAGGCCGGCACCACCTCGCGCAGGCCCCGGACCGGATGTTCCGTCAAAACCTGCGCCAGCGCGGCGATCCGGGCGTTGACCTCGGGCAGGATCTCTTCCCCCAGCTGAAACACCAGGGCGCTGTCGCCTGCGGGCAGAATGGTGGGCGTGATCTGTTCCATCGGCGCGCAGGTTCGTGGCAGGGCCGCGCGATGTCAACCTGCGCCCCTTGCCGCCCGGACGGCAGGGGGATAATCTCGCCCCGGAAAAACCACGAGACATCCATGCTCATCGGCATCTTGCAAACCGGCCAATCCCCCGAAACGCTGCGGGAGACGAACGGTGACTACCCCGACATGTTCCAGCGCATTCTGGCAAACCGCGGCCTGACCTTCCGCACCTATGACGTCGCCGGGATGGATTTCCCGAAGGACATCCACGACTGCGACGGCTGGCTGATCACCGGCTCCCGCTTCGGTGCCTATGAGGACCACCCCTTCATCCCGCCGCTCGAAGAGTTCATCCGCCGCGCGATCGGGGCGAAGGTGCCGGTGGTGGGGATCTGCTTCGGCCATCAGATCATCGCGCAGGCGATGGGCGGCAAGGTCGAGAAATTCCCCGGCGGCTGGGCCATCGGCGCGCAGGATTATACGTTCGACGGGCAGAGGGTGACCCTGAACGCCTGGCATCAGGATCAGGTGACGCAGCGGCCCGAGGGCGCCGAGGCCATCGCCTGCAACGATTTCTGCGAGAATGCGGCGCTGATCTATGGCGACACGGCCTTCACCGTGCAGGCGCATCCGGAATTCGACGATACCTTCATCAAGGGCATGCTGGACCAGCGCGCGCCGGGCGTGGTGCCCGATGCGCTGATCGAACGGGCCGTGCAGCGGGTGGCGGATCCGAAATCCTCCGATCTGCTCGCCGACCGCATCGCCCGATTTTTCCTCAAACCCCGAGGCTGACATGTCCGACTGGAAAAACCTGATCCCGCAGGCGGCGCAGGATTACATCGCCGGGCGGCGGCTGGACGAGGTGGAGTGCATCGTCGCCGACATCGCGGGCGTCGCCCGGGGCAAGGCGATGCCCGCATCGAAATTCGCGCATCAGGACCGGTTCTTCCTGCCGAATTCGATCTTCATGCAGACGATCACCGGCGAGTGGATCGACAACCCGATGGGCGCCTTTACCGAGCCCGACATGATCCTGACGCCGGACTGGTCCACCACCGCCGCCGCGCCCTGGACGGCGGATGTGACGCTGATGGTGGTGCATGACGCGAAGGACCAGCAGGGCAACCCGATCCCGATCGCGCCGCGCAACGTGCTCAAGCGGATCCTCGCGCTGTATGAGGCGGAGGGCTGGCGCCCGATCGTCGCGCCGGAGATGGAATTCTTCCTCGTCGCGCGCAACCTGGACCCGAACCAGCCGATCATCCCGCCGATGGGGCGCTCGGGCCGCCGCGCGGCGGGCAATCAGGCCTATTCGATGTCCGCCGTGGACGAATACGGCAAGGTGATCGACGACATCTATGACTTCGCCGAGGCGCAGGGGTTCGAGATCGACGGCATCTTGCAGGAAGGCGGCGCCGGTCAGGTGGAAATCAACCTCGCCCATGGCGACCCGGTGCATCTGGCGGATCAGATCTTCTACTTCAAACGGCTGATCCGCGAAGCTGCGCTGCGCCACGACTGTTTCGCCACCTTCATGGCGAAACCGATCGAGGGGGAACCCGGTTCCGCCATGCACATCCACCAGTCGGTGGTCGATGTGCGCAGCGGCAAGAACATCTTCTCGGATGCCGATGGCGCGGAGACGCCCGCCTTCCTGCATGCCATCGCCGGGCTGCAAAAGCACCTTCCGGCGGTGACCGCGCTGCTCGCGCCCTATGTGAACAGCTATCGCCGCTACGTCCCGGATTTCGCCGCGCCGATCAACCTGGAATGGGGGCGCGACAACCGGACGACGGGCCTGCGGGTGCCGATCTCGGGCCCCGATGCGCGGCGGATCGAAAACCGGCTGGCGGGGATGGACTGCAACCCCTATCTGGGGCTCGCGGCCTCGCTCGCCTGCGTCTATCTGGGGCTGAAGGCGCAGGAGATGCCGCGCCCGGAATGCCTCGGCGACGCCTATATGGGCGACAGCGACCTGCCCTTCAATCTGGGCGATGCGCTCGATCTGTTCTCGGACTCGGCGCCGGTGCGCGACGTTCTGGGACCGGAGTTCTGCATCGTCTACGAGGCCGTAAAGCGCAACGAATACAAGGAGTTCCTTCAGGTCATCAGCCCGTGGGAGCGTGAACATCTGCTGCTGAACGTATGAACCTGCTGTTTGCCAACGACCGGCTGGGGGAATATCCGGACAGTCTTTATGCCGCGATCCGATCCCCCACGCCCGACCGCCCCGCGCTGAAGGGCGCGCATCGGGCCGATGTCTGCGTGATCGGCGCGGGCTATACGGGGCTCTCCGCCGCGCTGCATCTCGCACAGGCGGGGCGCAGCGTGATCGTGGTCGAGGCGCATCGCGTAGGGTTCGGCGCCTCTGGGCGCAATGGCGGGCAGATCGGTTCCGGCCAGCGGCTGGAGGTGACGGAGCTGGAGCATATGGCGGGCCGCGCCGCCGCGCGCCGCCTGTGGGACATGGCGGAGGAAGCAAAGGCGCTGACCTATGCGCTGGCCGAACAGGCGGGCGTGCCCACCCTTCGCGGCATCGCCCATTGCGCGCTGCGCCCGGCAGAGGTCGCCCATGCCCATGAAATGGCCGCACATCTGGCCGCGCATTACGGTTACGACCAGATCACTCCGCTCGACCGGGCCGGGTTGCAGGCGCTGATTCCCTCGCCGCTGTATCTCGGCGGGGATATCGACCGTGGCGCGGGCCATGTGAACCCGCTGGAACTGTGCCTCGGGCTGGGGCGGCTGGCCGAGGATGCGGGGGCGCGGATCTTTGAACGTTCCCCGGTGACGCATATCGAGCATGGCGCGGCGGGGGCGCATAGCTGGATCGCCACCGAAACCGGCCATGTCGAGGCGGAGCATGTGATCCTGGCCGCGAACGGCTATCTGGACCATCTGGAACCTTCGGTCGCCGCGCGGGTGCTGCCGCTGAACAATTACATCGCCGCGACCGAACCGCTGGGCAAGCGCATCCGCGAGGTTCTGGCCGAACCCATCGCCGCGCATGACACGAAATTCGTCGTCAACTACTGGCGCCCGCATGGCGACCGGCTGGTCTTTGGCGGCGGCGAGACGGTCAGCTACCGCTTCCCGCGCGACATTGCCGCGCTGGTGCGCAGGCCGCTGGAACAGGTCTATCCGCAGTTGAAGGGCGTGCGGCTGACCCACGCCTGGGGCGGCACGCTGGCGATCACGATGAACCGGATGCCCTGCTTCCGCCGCCCCGCGCCGAACTGCCTCTCGGCCTCGGGCTATTCCGGACACGGGGTGGCGATGGCGACGCTCGCGGGCAAGCTGATGGCGCAGGCCGTCACCGCGACGGGGGACGGATTCGACGTGATGGCCGCCCTGCCCTGCCATATCTTCCCGGGCGGCAGTCACCTGCGCTTTCCGCTGCTGGCGGTCGGCATGGCGTGGTATGGGCTGCGCGACCGGATCGGGCTTTAGGGCATCAACCGGCGGTATTCGATCTTCGGGCAATGGTCCATCACCACCCGCTTTCCGGCCGCGCGCGCGGTTTCCGCCGCAGCTTCGTTGATCACGCCAAGCTGCATCCAGATCACCCGCAGATCCGGCAGATGCGCCAGCGCCTCCGCCACGACCCCCGGCACCGCCTCCGGCGCACGGAAAATATCGACCATATCGACCCGGACATCCCCGGGGATCGCGGCAAGGTCGGGATAGACCACCTCCCCCAGAAGGCTCTGCCCGGCAAGGCCGGGGTTCACGGGAATGACCCGATACCCGCGTTCTTGCAGGAAATGCGCCACCTCATACGAGGGGCGGTCCGGCTTCGCGGAGATCCCCACCACGGCGATGATCTTGGTCTCTTGCAGAATCTGGCGAATTTCGGCATCAGTCACGGCACCCTCCCCGGTTACGGGAATTAGCGCAGAAAAATGCGCCCGAGCCAAGAGGCCGGGCGCACAGTGGCGGAACGAGGGACAGTGAACTGAAGCGCAACGGTTCCAAGGTTGCGCCTCTGTATTAGTATCTAGAACCGTAAAAGATGAATTAAAGGGCAGCGCAGGAAAAATCGCGCCTTTGTGAGTTTCAGCGATTGACAGCCGCGTAAAGCGACACCGCCGCCGCATTCGACACATTGAGCGAGCCGAACGCCCCCGCGAAGGGAATCCGCACCAGCATGTCGCAGGTCTCGCGGGTCTTCTCCCGCAGGCCCGGCCCTTCGGCGCCCAGCACGAGCCCCACCGGACGCGGCCCGACCTGCGCGAGCCCCTCGGCCAGGGTCATTTCGGCTTCGCCCGCCAGCCCCAGCAGCAGATAGCCCATCTCGCGCAGATCGCGCATCGCCTCGGCCAGATTCGTCACCCGCAGATAGGGTTGCCGTTCCAGCGCACCCGAAGCGGTCTTGGCCAGCGCGCCGGTTTCGGGCGCCGAATGCCGGGCGGGAGCGATCACCGCCCGCGCGCCGAACACCTCTGCCGAACGCAGCACCGCGCCGACGTTATGCGGATCCGTCACCCGGTCCAGCAGCACGACCAGCGGCGCCCCGGCCCCCGTCAGCGCCACATCATCAAGCCGCCCCCAGTCCAGCGGCTTCACCTCAAGCGCCGCGCCCTGATGCACGGAATCGGCCGAAAGCGGCACCAGCGTGTCGAACCTGCGCGGCTCGGCAATCTCGGGCTCCAGCCCCCCCGCCGCAATCGCCTCACCCAGCTTGTCCGCCGCGTTTTTCGTCAACACCAGCCGCAGCTTCTGCCGCGCGGGATTCATCAGCGCGTCCCGGACGGCATGCAGCCCGAACAGCCAGACGGTCTCCGCCGCGGCGGCCCGCTTCGCGCGTTCCTTGTCGATGACCCAGCTCGGCTTTTTCATGGTGTTCCCCTTCGCTTGCCCCTGACTGCCCTGTGCAACCGGCTTTGGCAAGAGGAGTCAAAATCCCGCTTGACGCCCCCCGCCCCCCCGGCTATTCAGCCCGCGTCGGGTGACGAGCTGCAAGGTGCGGCAGCGGACTGTAACTCCGCCGGGGAGACCCATGCCTGGTTCGATTCCAGGGTCACCCACCACGACAACGCGGGAAATCCATTTTCCGGACCGATTGGATGGCCTGCGCACCTCCGGATCGGATCTCTGTCGGACAGCGCGGATCACATCCATATTGCACTCCTGAGGCGGTTCCATATATCCAAGGCAGCCGTCGGTTGTATTTGGATGGGAAAGGCCGTCGCAGTTCCGGCGCCGATTTCACATATACTGGGCAGGAGAAGAACGATGCGATTGATCCCCGTGCTGACCGTGGCCGCCATGCTGGGCGGGTGCAGCGATCCCGGCTTTCGCGGCGTGCCGAGCGTACGGACGGCCGAAGCGTCCGAGGTCGGGGCCTGCCGCTATGTCACCGACATCCGGATGAGGCCCGGCGTTTACGGTCCGGTCCTGGGCGATCAGGGCGTGAAATATGCGCGCAACAAGGTGCTGGAAAGCGCACAGAAAAGCGGCGCCAACACCGTCGTCTTCGATCCGGTCGAACCCGGCGCGGCGGTTTACCTGCTGACGGCGAAGGCCTACTCCTGCTGAGCGCGCATGGCTGCCATGCAGATCACCCTATGGATAAGTCAACGGTTCTGACGCATCATCCGGGGATGGGAGGAAACAACGCCTGACTGCAACCCTCAGGAGGTTTCCATGACTTTCGCCACGACGACGACTGACAAGCGCCTGCCCTTCGTTGCCCAGGTCTCCGGCGCCCTGCTGCGCAAGATGGACAGCGAACCGCAACTGGCCGAAATCGACCGCCTCTCCGCCCTCAGCGACGACGAACTGGCCGGGATGGGCCTGCGCCGCGGCGGAATCGCCGGAAAGGTGCTGGGCAATCGCTTCTGTTACTGACCCCTTGCGCCCCGGCCGGTCCCGCCCGATATTCGACGGGCAATCGGCTGGGGGAACGGAATGACCGGGATCAATACGCCTGTGATGACGCAGCAACTGATGGAAGTGCGGGGCGATATCGTGCTGGCGGCGCTCTGTATCGGGCAGTTTCATGCCCCCTGCCAGATCGACGGCAATCGGCTTCTGGTTCTGGCGGAGGCGCCGCTGCGGCAGGTTCTCCAGACGCTCGGGCTTGAACTGAACGATACGGACGAACCCTTCACCCCGGTGCCCTGCTTTGCGCCGGAGGCAGGGGCGCACGGCGCCGCGCGGCGGGCGGTGCAGACCCATGCCTTGCTCGACACCGATGATTACGTTCCGACAGAGACGGATCGCCGTGGCTCGAACGCCTGAGGCCCGGGGATTGGGGCGGGCCCCGCGGCGCTTCGCCCTTCAGATGATCTTCACCTGCGTGCCAACCGGGCACAGATCGTAAAGCTCGGCGATCTTTTCGTTGAAGGTGCCGATGCAGCCCGAGGAACTCCTGCGCCCGATCTTGCGGGTGTCGTGGGTGCCGTGGATGATATAGGCGGGCCAGCTCAGATACATCGCATGGGTGCCGAGCGGATTGTCCGGGCCCGGCGGCATCGGGTGCAGGCTCGGATCCCGTTCGATCATCGACGGCGTTGGCGTCCAGCTCGGCCCGATCTTCTTGCGCACGATCTCGGTATAGCCGCGTCGGGTCAGTTCCTCGTTCATCGGCACGGAGGTCGGATAAATCCGGTAATCCGCCCCATCGACGGCCCAGTAATGCAGCGCCTTCGACTGCGTGTCCGCGATCAGCGTCACCCGGTCCAGCCTGTCGAAATGATCCTGCCACAGGATCTCCCGGAAGGAGGAGACGTTGCGCCGCCCCGCCTCGGCGACAAGCGCCTGCTGCTGCGCCATCGGAACGTCCTGCGTCGCGGCACGGGCGAGCGCCGGGGTGAGCAGGGCCGCGGCCCCGGTCGCAACGGCGGCACGGCGGGTCAGGCGGATCGTCATGGGCTGTTCCTTTTGCGTGGTCTTGAATGTGACTTTCCGGGAATGCCGCGCTTCGGGCAAGTCATGCGCCGTCACGATCGCGCGATCGGAATCGAAAGGCCCCCGCCGAGGCAGGGGCCGGAAATGCCACGGGCGATTGCCTCACCTCGGGCCGATCATCATCACCATCTGCCGACCTTCGAGTTTCGGCATGCTTCTCGACCTTGCCCGCCTCGCCGACATCGGACGCCACGCGGTTCAGAAGCTCGATGCCCAGTTGCTGGTGCGCCATCTCCCGGCCACGGAACCGCAAGGTGACCTTCACCTTGTCGCCCTCGCTCAGGAATTTCATCACCGACCGCATCTTGACGTCGTAGTCATGCGTATCGGTGCCCGGGCGGAACTTGATTTCCTTGATCTCGATGATCTTCTGCTTCTTGCGCGCCTCGGCCTCGCGCTTCTGCTGCTCGTATTTGAACTTGCCGTAGTCCATGATCTTGCACACTGGCGGCTCCGCCGTGGGCGAGATTTCTACCAGGTCCAGACCGGCTTCCTCGGCCATCGCAAGGGCGCGCGACGGCGAGATGACCCCGACATTTTCACCGTCCGCCCCGATCAGGCGGATTTCGGGCGCGCGGATCCGTTCGTTGATCCGGGGGCCGGTGTCGCGTTGCGGCGGGGCGTTGTGTGGTCTGCGGGCTATGGCTGTGATCCTTGAATGGCCAATACGAGTGGCGCGCAAAATAAGGTCGTGACCGCGCGGTTTCAACTGGATTCGCGGAACCGGGGCGGCAGTTTCTGTCGTTTTTTCGGAGAATCGGGTCTTCGCGGGGTGGTGACGCGGCAAATACAGCTGAGCGGATCGACGCACCACGATCGGGCGGCCTCATGTATCGAAGGCCGCGACGCCGTTCAGGATCCCCGCAAGCCGCTCGAAACTCGCCTTCACATCCTGCTCTTCATCCGCCCCGATGAAGGCATCCAGCGCGGGCCAGACCCGGATCGCGGCATCGACCACCTGATCCGACCCCGCCGCGTAAAGCCCGGCCTGGATCATCATCTCCGCCTTGTCATAGGCGCCAAGGAGCTTGCGCGCCCGGCCGATCAACTGGTTCTCTCCCGGCGTCGCCGCATCGGGAAGCGAGCGCGAAACCGAGCGCAGCAGGTCGATCGCGGGATACCGCCCCCGCTCGGCAATGGCGCGGTCGAGGATCACATGCCCGTCGAGCGTGCCGCGCAGGATATCCGCGACAGGCTCCTCCATATCCGACCCCGCCACCAGCACCGAGAAGATCGCCGTGATGTCGCCGCCACCCTCCACGCCCGGGCCGGAGCGTTCCGCGAGCGACATGATCTGATGCGACACCGAAGGGGGGAAACCGCGCAGGCTGGGCGCCTCGCCGGCGGCGAGCGCGATTTCCCGGTGCGCTTCGGCAAAGCGGGTCACGCTGTCCGCAAGGAACAGGACATGCAGGCCACGGTCGCGGAAATGCTCGGCCACCGACATTGCCGCCCAGGCGCAACGGCGGCGGATGAGCGGTGACTGATCCGATGTCGCCGCAACGATTACGGACCGTTCCATACCCTCCGGCCCCAGAACTTTCTCCACGAATTCACGCACTTCGCGCCCGCGTTCGCCGACCATCGCGATCACCACCACATCGGCGCTGACACCCTTCGCGAATTTCGACAGCAGGGAGGATTTGCCGACGCCCGACCCCGCGAACAGGCCGATCCGCTGCCCCCGGACCAGCGGCAACAGCGTGTTGAAGACGCACATGCCCGTTTCCAGCCGCCCGCCCAGCCGACGCCGCCGCGCCGCGGGGGGCGGCGTCTGCCGCAGCTGGCGTTCGGTCCCGCCGCGCAGGATCGGCCGCCCGTCGAGGGCCCGGCCAAAGGGATCGACGATCCGCCCGACCCAGGAATCATCCGGCGCAATCCCCGATTGGCCGAGCAGATCAACCCTGTCGCCGATCGCCAGCCCATCCGGTTCGCAATCGCACAGCAGGCGCACCTCCGCCCCGCCAAGCGCGATCACCTCGGCCCCGATGCACCGCCCCGACTGCGCCATAATGGAAACGCGATCGCCCAGCGTCGCCCGCCGGGCAAGCCCGCTGACGATGACGGCGCCGCCCGATACCTCCGCGACCCGGCCCACCGGATGCACCGCCTCGATCTGCTCGATCTCGGCCTGAAGCAGACCGAACCCTTCGACAGCCATTCTGGCCTCCTTCTGTTCTCGAAAGGTTTTCTAAATGATTCGCTCTTAATCCAAGGTTGATCGCTCGGAGGAGAAGCCCCGATGTTTGAAAAACTCGATATCTTGCGCACGGCCCAGGCAATGGCGGTCCATGCGACGCAGCGCCAGAACCTGATCGCCCAGAATGTCGCGAATGCCGACACCCCGGGCTATCGCAGCCGCGACCTGACCTCCTTTGAAGACGCCTATGCCGAAGCGTCGGGGGAAGGGATGCGCGCGACCCGCGCGGGGCATCTCGGCGCCGGATCCGCCTCCTTTGTGGAAGAGGTCGAGGATGACGGATCGGCGATGTCCCCGGATGGGAATTCTGTCTCGATCGAAGACGAAATGGTGAAATCCGTCGGGGTGCAGCGCCAGCACAATCTGGCGATGACAATCTACAAAACGTCGCTCGGCATCCTGCGCAGCAGCATCGGAGGAGCGTGACCATGAGTGATTTCGGCAATGCACTCGCCATTTCGGCCTCCGGCATGAAGGCGCAGGCACAGCGGTTGCGCCATGTGTCGGAGAATATCTCCAACGCCGACACGCCCGGCTATCGCCGCAAGCTGACCTCGTTCGAGGAGACCAGCGCGGACCTGGGGGCGGACCCGGTGCCGGGTGGCGTTCAGGTGGGCGACGTGAGCCTGGACGAAGGCGACCTGCCAAGGATTTTTGCCCCGGGCCATCCGATGGCGGATGGGGCGGGGTATTACGATGGCTCCAACGTCGACCTGATCGTCGAGCTTGCGGACGCCCGCGAGGCGCAGCGCAGCTACGAAGCCAATCTGAAGATGTTCGATCAGTCCCGCCAGATGTCATCCTCCGTGCTCGAACTTTTGAAACGTTAATCCTCCCAAGTCTTTAAGGGGTCCAGAATGGATATCAGATCGTCTCTTGCCTCCCTTGGCTACAGCCATGCCCGGAACGTCGCCGCACCGGATCCGGAGGCGTCTTCTTCGTCTTACCTGGCGTCCGCTGTCGAGAATTTTCAGGATACGGTGCGCGGCGGGGAAGAGGCCGCCAAGGGCGCCATGCTGGGCACCGTCGACCCGCATGCCCTGGTCGAGGCGCTGGCGAATACCGAACTCGCGGTCGAAACGGCCGTTGCCGTACGCAACAAGGTCGTCGAAGCCTATCAGCAGATCCTGCAAATGCCGGTCTGAAGTCATGAACGACCTGATCTTCTTCGACTCGATGCGCCAGGCGCTCTGGATCGCGGTGATGATCTCGGCCCCCATGCTCGGCGTTGCGCTGATCGCGGGGGTGACGATCGGCCTGTTCCAGGCGCTGACCTCGATCCAGGAGATGACGCTGACCTTCGTGCCGAAGGTGGTCGCGATGCTGGTCGTCTTCTGGGTGTCGATGTCCTTCATGTCGGAGACGCTGGTCGATTTCTTTCAGAGGCGGATCATTCCGCTGATCGCCGGAGGTTGAACCATGGATAACGCGATCTATGCCGGCCTGGCCCGGCAATCCGGGCTGATGCAGGAAATGCAGAGCATCGCCAACAACATGGCGAATGCCTCGACGACGGGTTTCCGGCGCGAAGGCGTGGTGTTTTCGGAATATGTCGACGGGCTGGAGGGCGAGGCGCCCTCGCTGTCGATGGCCTATGCGCATGGCCGCAGCATCGACCTGCAACAGGGCGGGCTGACCTCGACCGGGGGCAGCTTCGATTTCGCGATCGAAGGCAAGGGTTTCTTCATGATCCAGACGCCCGAGGGCAATCAACTGACCCGCGCGGGCAGTTTCATTCCCTCGGCGGAGGGTGAACTTTTGACGCCGGACGGATATCCGGTCCTCGACCAGGGCGGTTCGCCGGTGATGATCCCGCTGGGTCAGGGTCCGGTGTTCATGGCGCAGGACGGAACGCTGTCCGTGAACGGCGCACCGGTGGCCCAGCTCGGCGTGTTCCTTCCGGCGGAGGGCGATGACCTGACCCATGCCGCCGGAACACGCTTCAAGACGGAAAATCCACCGGAACCTGCGGAGGATTATGTGATGCTTCAAGGCAGGCTTGAGGAATCCAACGTGGATCCGGTCAAGGAAATCACCCGGATGATCGTGGTCCAGCGCGCCTATGAAATGGGCCAGACCTTCCTCGACCGTGAGGATCAACGCATCCGTGGTGTCATTTCCACGCTCAGCCGATAGGAGACAATCATGCGCGCACTTCAGATCGCCGCCACCGGGATGAGCGCCCAGCAAACCCGCGTCGAAGTCATTTCAAACAACCTCGCGAACATGTCGACGACCGGCTACAACGCCCGGCGCGCGGAATTCGCCGACCTGTTTTATCAGCAGCAAACCCGTCCCGGCACGCTGTCCTCAAGCGACGGCACGATGATCCCTGCCGGTGTGCAGCTTGGGCTCGGCGTCCGGCCGGCCGCGGTCAGCGTCCAGTTGTCACAGGGCACGCTCTCGCGCACCGGCGGCGATCTGGATCTGGCAATCGACGGATATGGCTATCTGGAAGTCACGATGCCCTCCGGGGTTTCGGGCTATACCCGTGACGGTGGGCTGAAGCGGTCCGCCGATGGCGAGATCGTCACCTCCGACGGCTATACGGTTGTGCCGGGCATCACCATTCCCACGGATGCAAGTTCGGTCGCCATCAACAATGATGGCGAAGTCTATGCCTATTTCACCAACCAAGTTCAGCCACAGCTTCTGGGTCAGCTCACCCTGGCCGGTTTCACCAACGAAAAGGGGCTTCAGGCCATCGGTTCGAACCTGTTCATCGAAACAGAAGCCTCCGGGCCGCCGCAGGTTTCGACACCCGGCGCGGACGGGCTTGGCACCGTGCGTCAGGGCTATCTGGAAGAAAGCTCCGTCGATGCCGTGCGCGAAATCACCGAACTGATCAAGGCCCAACGCGGCTATGAGATGAATGCCAAGGTCATCACCGCGGCCGATGAAATGCTTGGCGCGACGGTGCAGATCAGATGACGTTCCGCCCCGCCGTTTTCGCTCTGATGCTGCTGCTTCCGGGCTCCGTTTCGGCGGAAACGGTGGTGGCGGCGCGTGTGCTCCGCGCGCAGACCATCATCGCTGCCGAGGATCTGAAGCTCGAACCTTCCACCGTGTCCGGCGCGCTGGACAACCCGCAGGACGCCATCGGTTTTGAAACCCGTGTAGCGATCTATGCCGGCCAGCCAATCCGTCCCGACAACATCGGCCCTCCGGCCATCGTCGACCGCAACCAGAAGGTCACCCTGATCTTCCGCAAGGGCGGGTTGTCCATTTTCGCCGAAGGCCGGGCCCTCAGCCGCGGAGGGATCGGCGACACGATCCGCGTCATGAATTCCGCCTCGAAGACGACCGTTCTCGCAACGCTCGCTCCGGATGGGGCCGCCTATGTTCAATCCCAATGAGACCCGCCCCCATGCGCACCCCCATCACCCTGCTTCTGATCGCCGCCGCGCTCTGTGGCTGCCAAAGGCTGAGCCAGGTCGGCAAAACCCCCGCCTTTACCCCGATCGAAAACAGCAACGAATTCTTTGCCATGAATTCAACCCCGATGCCCGTGGAGGCTGAACGCCACGCTCCGGTGCATCAGGCCTCCCTGTGGTCCGGCACGCGCGGCTCGCTCCTCGGCGACAAGCGGGCGGCGAGCCGTGGGGATATCCTGACCGTGGTCATCGAGATCAACGACAAGGCGGAAATCTCGAATACGTCGGACCGCAGCCGGGCGGGATCGGACAGCATGGGCATCCCCCAGCTTTTTGGTCTTTCCCAGCGGGCCGACAAACGCCTGCCCGATGGCGCCTCCATGGCGGACGCCTACAAGACCAGCAGCAAGTCCTCCTATGAAGGTTCCGGTTCGGTCGCGCGCAAGGAAAAGCTGACCCTGCGTGTCGCCGCGACCGTGATCGACCGGCTGCCCAACGGTGCCATGCGCATCCAGGGCAGCCAGGAGGTCCGGGTGAATTATGAGGTTCGTGAACTTGTTGTGACGGGTTTCGTCCGGCCGGAGGATGTGAGCCGGCAAAACGAGGTGACCTATGACAAGATAGCCGGTGCCCGCATTTCCTATGGTGGACGCGGACAGATTACCGATGTCCAGCAACCTCGTTACGGCCAGCAAGCGGCCGATGTGCTTCTGCCCTTCTGAGGTCTGCCGATGCGTAAGATCCTGCCCATATTGCTCGCTCTCATCGGCATCGCTGCCGGAGGCGGCGCCGGATATTTCCTGCGCCCGCCGCCCACGCCGGCCGCCCCCGAACCTGCCTGCGCAGAAGAGCCCTGCGAGAATCGCGTGGAGGAATCGAAGGGCGAAGGCGGTCATGCCGCTTCTCCGGACACCGGCCCGACCGATCAGAAGACCGAATTCGCCAAGCTGAACAATCAGTTCATCGTTCCCGACATCAGGAACGGCGCAATTTCGTCCCTCGTCGTGCTTTCCCTCAGCTTGGAGGTTACCCAGGGAAGCACCGAAAAGGTATTCTCTCTGGAGCCAAAACTGCGCGACAGTATCCTGCGGGTTCTGTTCGATCACGCCAATGCCGGCGGCTTCCGCGGCGATTTCACCTCCTCAGCGAAGATGGAAGATCTGCGCAGAAGCCTCCTTGAAGCTGCCCGGAGTATTATGGGGGCCGACGTCAGAGGCATATTGATTTCAGATATCGTGCGTCAGGACATGTCATGAGCATATGGCCGGAACCAGACAACCTCCGCACTGTGATCTCTGCTGCCTTGCCCCTGCGGAACCCGTTCAGTTTAAGCGGCTGATCTGAATTCCTCCTCAGGCTTGCGCATTGCGAGCGCCTGGGAGGGCGGCGGTTGTGTAGGGGCTGATGCTGTCGAAGCAGTGGCGATCCCCGCATTGCGCTTTCAGTGTCCGGATCACGCCGTTTTGCTGTGGGGCGATGAACTCCTGCTTCAGGCCGTAGCTGCGGACCAGAACCGTGAACTTGCGACGGATAAAAACCGGGCCATTATCCGACCTCAGGAGGAACTCCGCTGGCGCCCGGAAACTGACCTCGGCAGACGTGATTGACGTGCTGACCGACCTGTTCATCCCGCGCGGCGTGCCAGCCTTCATCCATTCGGCAACGGCACGGAATTCATCGCGTTGGCGGTCCACGCAATCCACCGCGGTGATCATCCCTCCGCCCGCGCGGTCCCGAACACACCATGATCTAGGCTTTGCGAGAGCATATCCGCGTCACGCCGGGCAACCAGCGCGCTCTCCGGTTCCTGCCTGCCCGGACCGGGGATGGCCGCGGAGACATGGCTCCCGGCTGAACCCAACCGACACGGATCAGCGGCTCCCTCGCGAGCGTGGCTGTAACGATCACCTGCCGCCCGGCAGGCGGTTTCATCCCCAACCGCACCGCCAGCGCTTCCGCACACCCAGCATTACACCCCAAGGGGAAAGCGCCACGCAACACGGCCGTCTGTGGAGATGATCTGTTCGATCTGACTGCGCGAAAGTTGGAGCATGTGGCCGATTCCCGAAGCCCGGCCCCCTACGGACCGGGCTGGCCGAACTCTTGCTGAATGATACTTATTGTCCATATAAAACCATTACGTCCATTCGTGGTCTCGGCAGGCATTCCCGGCGGCTGCCCTTCGCCACGCGGGTCGCCGTATCATCGAGTGTCCGCAGAGCACCACCTTCTCCTCCGGGCGGACCGAGAGGCTGATGCCCTTCAGGATCGGCGTCGACCCGTAGGATTTGTGCAATCCGCCGACATGGATCATCTCATGCATCGCGTTTCTCCCCAGGCCGGGGTGGCGAGCCGCGCAACCGCTCCAGCACCGTTTCATGCAGCCGGATATCGCCGGTCGCCGCGCAAAGCGTATGGCCCGAGGCGAGCGTCAGCGGGCGCCCCTCCCAGTCGCTGATCGTCGCGCCCGCGCCGGTCAGCACCGGCACCAGCGCGCAATAGTCGAACGGATCCAGCCCGGCGTCGACGCAGACATCCAGACTGCCGTCCGCCACCCGGCCATAGGCCATGCAGCTTCCGCCGTAGACGCACCAGGCAACCTCGGCGCGCAGCCGCTGGAACCCGCGCATGGCCTCGGGGCCGAAACTGTCGGGGCCGCCGTTGCTGATCAGCGCCTGCGCCAGGCCGGGACAGGCGCGGCTGCGGATGGGGCGGCCGTTGAGCGTGGTGGGCTGGCCGCTGATGCCCAGCCAGCGGTCGCCGGTCAGCGGATTGTCGATCAGGCCCAGCACCGGCGCCCCGCCCCGCGTCAGCGCGATCAGCGTGCCGAAAACCGCAAGCCCGCCGACGAAGGCCTTGGTGCCGTCGATCGGGTCGATGACCCAGACATATTCCTGGTCGAGCCCGGTGGCGGCGAATTCCTCCCCAAGAATGCCGTGGCCGGGAAAGGCCGCCCCGATGCGTTCGCGCAGCGCGGTTTCGATCCGGCGGTCGGTTTCCGTCACCGGGCTCAGGTCCGCTTTCGTGTCGGGCCGCCGGTCCCTGGGGAAGGCCTCGGCGATGATCGCGCGGGCCGCATCCGCGAGGCTTTCGGCGAAGCCCGCCTGTCCGGCGAGCCGGTCTTCGTCACGGGTCAGTCTTTCCATGATAGGCCTTCCGTCATGTCTGGGCCGCAGGCGCGCTGCGCATATGTGCCGAGAGCCGCCATTCCACCAGCCGCAGCAGGCGCGTCAGGCTCCAGGCGATGGCGAGGTAGATCAGCGCCGCCGCGATAAAGATTTCGTAAGGCGCGAAGGTGCGCGAAACGATGGTGTTCGCCGTGCCGGTCAGCTCCATGATGGTGATGGTGCTGGTGATCGAGGTGCCCTTCATCATGCTGATGACCTCGTTGCCGTAGGCGGGCAGCGCGGTGCGCACCGCCTGCGGCAGGATCACCAGCCGGTACAGCTGCACGCGGGTCATGCCGCAGGCGCGCGCCGCCTCGATCTGGCCCGCGCCGACATTGGCGATCCCCCCGCGCAGGATGTTGGCGGTATAGGCGGCGGTATGCAGCGAGAGCGTCAGCAGCGCGCAGGGCCAGGCCTGCCGCAGGAGCGGCCAGAGGAAGCTGTCGCGCACGAACTGGAACTGCGCGAGGCCGTAATAGACGATGGCCACCTGCACCAGCAGCGGCGTGCCCCGGAAGAACGAGATGTAGAAGCCGATCGGCCAGCGCAGCCAGAGGCTTTGCGACCCGGCCGCGATCCCGATCGGCACCGCCAGCGCGCCCCCGATCAGCAAGGTGAGGAACAGCAGTTGCAATGTCGTCACCGCCGCGCCCAGAAGCGCGGGCAGGTTCTGGATCATGACGTCCCAGTTCATGCCGTCACCCGCCGTTCCCCGCGCCGCGCGCGCGCCTCCAGCCAGCCGACGAGGCGGCTGTTCGCCATGGTCAGCACGAAATAGACCAGCGCCGCGATCATGTAGAAGCGGAACGGCTCGCGCGTGACGGAGGTGGCCATGGCCGAATAGCCCATCAGATCATGCAGCCCTACGACCGAGATCAGCGAAGTGTCCTTGATCAGCGACACCCAGTGATTGCCCAGGCCCGGCAGGGCGTAGCGCAGCATCAGGGGCAGGCGGACATGCAAGAACACAAGCCACGGCCGCAGGCCGAGGGTGCGGGCGGCCTCGATCACGCCCACCGGCACCGCCTGCCACGCGCCCCGGATGATCTCCGCCGCATAGCCGCCGAACACGAGGCTCAGCGCGAAGACCCCGGCCTGAAGCGGCGGCACCTCGACGAAGCCCTTCGACTCGACGAACAGGCTCAGCGCCCGGGTCAGCGCCATGGTGCCGCCGAAATAGACGATCAGGATCACCAGCAGTTCGGGCGTGCCGCGCATGACCAGGCTGAACCCGCGCCCGAACGCCGCCAGAATGCGGTTCGGCGACAATTGTGCCAGCGCGCCCAGCATGCCCCACACCAGCCCGACCGCCAGCGACAGCACCGCCGTCAGCATGGTGATCCAGGCGCCCCGGGCGATCTCGTCGCCCCAGCCCAAGAAGGGATCCATCGCAGCCTCTCCGGATCAGGCGGTCATTCGGACCAGGCGCCGGGCAGGACCGGGAACGTCCAGTATTTCAGGTTGATGGTCTTGAAGGTGCCATCCGCGAACATGCCTTCCAGCGCCTTGTTGACCTCACCTTGCAATGCGGTGTCCTCCTTGCGCACGCCAATGCCGACGCCGGGGCCGAAATAGGCGGTGTCGTTGATTTCGGGGCCGACGAAGCCGTAGCCCGCGCCCTCGGGCTTGCTCAGGAAGTCGCTGTCCAGCTTGATCGGCCCGGCGAAGATCAGGTCCACCCGGCCCGATTGCAGGTCGAGGATCATGTTGTCCACCTTGTCGTATTCGGCGATGCGCGCGCCGGGGAACTTGTCGGTGAAATAGGGCAGGTAGGTCGAGGCGCGCTGGATCGCGATGGTCTTGCCCTCGATGCCCTTCGGGTTGGGCTGGCCGTCCGCCGTCACCGGCTCCAGCCCGCTGTCCTTCGGGCCGACGAAGCGGGCGGAGGAGGAACGGTAGGGGATCGAGAAGTTGATGCTCTTCATCCGCTCCTCGGTGATCGACATCGAGGCTGAGATCAGTTCGTACTTGCCCGCCAGCAGGCCGGGGATCATGCCGTCCCACGCCTGGCAGACGATTTCCGTTTCGCGACCGAGGCGCTTGCCGATCTCGTTGGCGATATCAACGTCGAAGCCCTTCAGGGTGCCGTCGCTGTCCTGATAGCCGAAGGGCGGATAGGTGCAGTCCGCCGCGATTTTCAGTGGCTCGGCCAGGGCGGGGGCGGCAAGGAGCGCCAGGGCAAGCGCCGCGATCGTGGATTTCATGGTCGTTTTCTCTCTGTTGGCGTTGTTATGTCGGGGAGGAAGCGGCGGCGCGCTTGCCGTGCAGGGCCGCAGTGACGAAGCTGCGGCAGCGCGCGGTATCCGGATCGCCGAAGACCTTCGCCGGCGGCCCCTCCTCCGCGATGCGGCCATCGGCGAGGAACAGCACCCGGTCCGAGACCTCGCGCGCGAAGCTCATCTCATGGGTGACGAGGATCATCGTGCGCCCCTCTGCGGCCAGGCTGCGCATGACGGCCAGCACCTCGCCCACCAGTTCCGGGTCCAGCGCCGAGGTCGGCTCGTCGAGCAGCAGCACCTCGGGCTCCATCGCCAGCGCGCGGGCGATGGCCACGCGCTGCTGCTGGCCGCCGGACAGGTGGTTCGGGTAATACCCTGCGCGCGACGACAGGCCAACGCGGTCCAGATAGTGCAGCGCGCGCGCCCGCGCATCCGCCGCGGACAGCTTCAGCACATGCCGCAGCGGCAGAGTGATGTTCTCGGTCACAGAGAGGTGGGACCAGAGGTTGAAGCTCTGGAAGATCATACCCATCCGCGCCCGCAAGCGGCAAAGCTGCGCCTCGCTGGGGCCATGGCCCGCACCCAGCCGGTATTCGTCGGCGCCGAGGCGGATGGTGCCCGAATCCGCATATTCCATGAAGTTCAGGCACCGCAGGAAGGTGCTTTTGCCCGATCCGCTGGCCCCGATCATGGTGACGATCTCGTGCTGCGCCGCCTCAAGCCCTACGCCATGCAGCACCTGATGCGACCCGAAGCTCTTGCGGATATCCGCCGCCGACAGATACGGCGTTGCTGCTTGGGGACCGGCTGTCATTGGCTCATCCCGTCGCACGCGGCATCCGCAACGGGACGGGCCGCGCATTCCGATTCTGCACAAGCTGCAACATGTCGTCACCCCCCTGGCAACCGGGAAGCGGAAGGGGCTTCACCCGGCGATGTTATGGACCATATTGTCCATACTATATTATACAGTCCACGCACGACCTTCGGGATGCAATGTTCTTTTGGCCGGGCGCGGGCCGGATGCCCCTTCCCCATCGCCTTGCGGAATATTGCAGCAGGAGGGATGCGATCTGCCCTCTGCATAGGCACGACCGGCGGCGCGCCCCCCGCGGCCGAACCCCGGGCGACGGACCGGCAGACAGAAACCGTCCGCCGAATCGGCATTGGGAAAAGGCAACGCCGGTCGACGCGGTTCCGGCGGCGCGGCCCGCATCGCCAACGACCGCTGCGGATCCAGGGATCACTGGCGCGCCAGAAAGGTCGCGACACGCGGCAGGCCCGCCTTCAGCACTTCGGGGTTGTTGGCGTAGCCGATCCGGACATAGCCCTCCATGCCGAGCGCGGAGCCGGGCGTGAACATCACCCCGGTTTCCTTCAGCAGCGCCACGCAGAACTCCCGCGACCCGATCGGCAGATCGACCCGCACCAGCGCCGTGGTGCCCGAGTGCGGCTTCACCCAGGACAGTTTCGGCTGCGTGTCGATCCAGTCCGACAGGATCCGCAGATTCCCCCGCGTGATCGCGCGGGACCGCGCAAGGATCCGGTCGCGGTTTTCCAGCGCCATCGCCGCGAAATGGTCGTCGATCCGGCCGACGCTGATGGTGTCGTAATCGCGCTGGATCATCGCGCCCTCGATCACCGCGCGCGGGGCGGCGATCCAGCCGAGGCGCAGCCCGGCCAGCGACCAGGCCTTGGACATGCCCGCGGTGCTGATGCCCTTTTCATAGATGTCGGCCATCGAGGCGGTCATGCCCGGGCCGTCCTGATCCGTGCCGCGATACACCTCGTCGCACAGTACCCAGGCCCCGGCGGCGCGGGCGATGGCGGCGATCTCCTCCAGCATGTCGCGCGGGATCAGCGCGCCGGTGGGGTTGTTCGGATTGGTCAGCGCGATCAGCTTCGTTCCCGGCACGGCCAGCGCGCGCAGACGGTCCAGATCCGGCAGCCAGCCGTCCTTTTCCTGCAATTGCAGCAGATGCACATCGGCGCCGATGCTGGCGGGGATGGAATGGTGCTGCTGATAGGTCGGCACGATGGACACCACCCGGTCGCCCCGCTCGACCAGCGCGCGATGGACCAGCATGTTCGCGCCAATGGTGCCATGCGTCACCAGAATGTCGCGCGGCGCCTGCCGGTCATACAGCGCGGCGATGGCCCGGCGCAGCCGGTCCGACCCCTCGATCTCGCCATAGGTCATCTTCATCGGCAGCAGCGCCGAGAGGTCATCGGAATTCGCGCCGCACAGGTCCAGCAGTTCGGCGATGGTCAGGCTTTCGACGCAGGTTTCCGCGAGGTTCAGCTCGCATGTCGTCTCCCACTCGTTCATCCAGATTTCGACGCCAAAGGGTTCGATCTTCATGGTGGGTACCTTTCAGGCCGACGCGGCGCGGTAGATCGCATGGGCCATGGCGATGTCCTCGATGCCAAGGCCGACGGAGCGGAAGAAGACAGGACGGCCAGGTTCGGGCCGCAGCGCCCGGCCCGTGGCCAGTTCGCCCAGATCACCCCGGATCGCGGCGGGCGGCCAGCCCGCGTCGGCGGCAAGCACCATCTCGCCCGCCGTCTGCGGCGTGGTCGCGCGATAGTCGCAATACACCTGCGCGTGGTTCAGGAACGCCGGGGGAATTTCATGCGCCCGCGCCACATTGGTGCTGATAGAAGTGACCAGCGCGCCGGGCGCAAGCGCCGCCGGGTCCAGCACCGGAACCCCCGAGGAGGTGCACAGCATCACCACATCCGCGCCCGAGGCCGCCTCTTCCGCGCTGTCCATGCGCGCGATATCGGCGCAAAGGCCGCGCCACTGCGCCAGCCGCGCGGGATCGCCCGCCAGCCGGGGCGAAAACAGCCGCACTTCGGACCAGGCCCGCAGCGGCAGGACATGGCGCAGATGCGCCTGAGCCACCGCGCCGGAACCTATGATCGCCAGCCGGGCCGCATTCTTCCCCGCCAGCAGGTCAACGGCCAGCGCCGTGGTCGCCGCCGTGCGCTCGGTCGTCAACCGCCCGGAATCACACAGCATCAGGGGCTCGCCCGTCTCCATGGACATCAGGCAGGTCCAGGCGGTGATGATCGGCCGCCCACCAGTGGGCAGATAGGGCGACAGCTTCGCTCCGAACACCCCCGGCAACGCCCCGAGATAGGTGATGAAATCGCCACGATCCCCGGGGAGCAGGGTCAGCGTCTGTGGCGGCTGCACCGCCTCGCCCGCACCGAGCGCGCGGAACAGGGACCGCATTTCGGCCACCGGGTCGATCCGGGGCAGCAGGCGTTCAACCGCCGCAGCGTCAAGGGTCAGGGTCATCTGCGATCTCCATCTGCGATGCCCCGTCATGGACCGGACCGCATGGGCCCGCCATCCTCCCAAAGAAGGATGCGGGCGGCGGGCCGACCTGTTATGGTCCGGGCATGAGCGATTTTCCGCAGTTGAGCGAAGCCAATGCCGCGCTGGCTGCGGTTTTGTCCGGGCATGCGGGGGCCGAAACCCTGCTGGCCGCCGCCCATGCGCTGGTGCCCGCGACGGCGGGGTTCATCGTCGCCAACCCGCCCGATGCCGCGCCGGTCTGGCTGGCCGACAGCTACGCGGGCGCCGAGGCCAAGGCCGCCGTACAGCGCTATATCGGCGGAACCTATCTGGTGAACCCGATCTGGAACGCCATCCGCGACGGGCTGCAACCGGGGATCTACCGCATGGCCGATCTGGCGCCCGACAACTGGGACATCTGGCACGCCAATGCCAGCGTCCTGCTCGCCGATGACGAGGAGATCGGCTTCCGCACGCCCGGCTGGCCCGAGGGACTGGCCGAAATCTCGCTGCTGACCGGCCTGCCCGGGGGCGCAACCGGGGAGATCAGCCTCGCCCGTCCGGTGGCGGAGGGCGGCTTTCCGGACGGCATGGAGACGGTGCTGCGGGCCTTTCTGCCGCTGTTCGACCTGGCCCTGGCCGCTCTCTGGGCGCGGCAGGGCAACCCCGGCCGGACAGGCCACCTACGGCGCCTGGAGGATTTCGGCCGGGACCGGCTGTCACCGCGCGAGGCCGAAATCCTGCGGATGGTGCTGAAGGGCCACTCCAACCTGTCGATCAGCCTGACGCTCGGCATCACGATCCCGACGGTGAAAACGCATCGCCAGAAGGGTTACGCCAAGCTCGGCATCGCAACCCAGCAGGAGCTGTTTCACAGCTTCCTGCTCTGGGCCGAGGCCGCGGACTGAATCCTCCCACGGATGGGGCGAGACCATTTCGCGCATGCCCCGGTGAAAGAGCACGGCTCCAGCCGGCGCGGCCCGACCCGCGACAAAAACGCCGGCAGCCAGACGCACAAAGGCGTCCGCGCGCCGGCGACAGGTCCAGCCGTACCGATGGCGGAACCGCCTCATGCGTCAGTTGGGGTTGTCCATCCGCACCTTCACATGGACCCGCCCCTTGGCGGCCTCGGGCCAGTTCAACTGTATGTTGGTCCGGGATGTGCCCATCTCGACGTTCACAAAGGGCATCGTGCTGACCCGCTTCGACGAAGCGTTGGTGATCTGCCCCTCGGCCACGATGCTTTCGACGTTGCGCGCCCAGCCCCCGAACGGCAGCCAGTCGCCCGGGGCAATGGTCCAGACCGTCTGCGCCGTCGCCTGATCGACCTGAAGGGATACCGGGTTCACCGTCAACTGATTGACGCCGTTGAAGGTATTCGCCTCGAAGACGACGTTGCGCATGCGCCCGTTGTCGAGCGTCGCATAGGTGGTGTCGACCTTCTCGATCCGCGTGATGGTGCAGTCGATCGTGCGGAACACATTGCCGATCACGCTCAGCCCGTGCAGGAAATGACCCTTGCCGTAGGGCTTGACCGAAAACCAGGTGAACCAGGACGCGGCCCGGATGCACACAAAGGTGTTCCCCGTCACCGTCAGCGCGCCAAAGGAATATTCCGAACCGAAATTCGGATCCACCGAATATTCGTTCGTCCATTCAATCGTCGCGTTGTCGATATAGTTCCCCGTCACCGCCGACTGGACATTGGGCTGGCAGAAAATCAACCCAGGCAGACGCGGCCCAAGCGCACTGTCATCACCCTGAAACCAATGCGACCCGACGATCAGATGCCCCGTCCCGGCCAGCACCATCGTGTGGCGGAAGCGCACGAACCGCGATTCACGGATCTTCGCGTCATTGGCATTGACGTTCAGCGCGATCGACACCCGGTCGGTGGAGGCAAGCGACCCCTCGTTCGACAGGAACTGGCAGCGGTCCACCAGAAGATCCTGACAGCCGCGCCCGATCGACGTGATGCCCCGGTTCTTCGGCCGGTTGACGTAGCTGTCGCGGATATGGAACATCTCGCCCGTCACCGGCAGCATCAGGCAACTCGCATTGCCGTTGCACAGGATCTCAACGTCGTCGATATTGAACCTGTCGAGCTTCGCGAGGCCCGAGAAATCCAGCACATATTTGAACCGCGTGAAGGTCAGAACCTGCGTCCCCGACCCGCCGAAGAACGGCTGCGACAGCGTTAGCGACCGCGAGGCGACATCCACCGCCCGGACATAGATCTCGCGCCCGACCCCGGTCCCGGTGACCAGCGATCCGACCGCGATATTCGCGATATTCGCCACCCCCGTCAGCGTATAGGGCGCGTTCGTCCTGTAGGTCGCCTGCGATGTCACCACCGTCGTGGCCCAGGCATCACCGTCCACCACATTGAGCGCCCCGTTGCGCAGCACCCGGCGGTTCGAGAACGAACTGATATCCGGCGCCAACGCCTTGATATCAAGCGGCTCCGTCACCTCGATCCGGCGGCCCTTCAGGTCCAGGCTGACGTGATCCGTATAGCCGAACAGCGCCTGGATCGCCTTTTTCAGCCCCGTCATCTCATCCCCGAACGCCGCGGCATAGATCGGGAAATCATACTGCGCCATCAGGATCAGCCGCGCCGCATCCGGCATCTTCAGCGTGCCGACAAAGCGGATCGGCGAACGGATCGTCAGCGCGCTGCCGATGTAATAGCTGCCTGCGGGAACCAGGATGGACCGCCCGTTCGCCGCTGCATCCGCCGCCTCGAAGGCCGCCTTGTCATTGGTGCGGCCATCGCCCTTCGCGCCATAGTCGCGCACATCGACCCAATCCATCATGTCGCGCAGATAGGCATCCGTTACATCGTCGATCTCGATATCGTCGATCCGCACCACACCGCCGTTAGCGCCGATCAGATCCAGCCCGAAGAACCCGTAGACCGGGGCGGTGCCCCAGGCCATGTCGACCCCGCCCTTCGCTCCGGTGCCGACGATCGCCTGCACCGTCACGACCGAACCATAGGAGGTCAGGGCCGTCGTCGGCCCGACCTCGGTCAGCCCCTCGACATGCCTGTTGCCGCCGCTCATCGCATAGCCCGCGATCCGCACCGACGGCAGGCTGCCACTCACCGCCTTCACCCGGGCGGTAATCCGCAGATACATGCCCGGTTGCAGCGGCGTCTGCCCCATATACCGCAGTTTCTGCGTGCTGGCGGTCTTCAGCAATTCGAGACAGGATCCGAAATCGGCATCCGCCGCAACCAGGGCCGCATTTGCAGCGCCCAGATAGGTTGCCGAGCCGGTAGTCCCGTTTTCGCTCGACCAGACCCCGAGCCCGCGCTCGAATTTGGGCGGAGTCAGCATCAGCCCGTCGGTAATCGCCTTGTTCATCCCGGTTTCCCCTTTGCGGCAGGCACATGCGGAAAGAGCCGGGCGCCGCCCGTCAGTCCCTCTCCTCATGTCGGATTCGCTCCGGGCACTCCCGCCCGGGTCTCGCAAAAACTAGGTCGAAAGGGTTTCCAACCGGTCAGGGCACCGTGCGCTACCCCGAAACGCAAACGCCCGGCCTGAGGGCCGGGCGCGAAACCGGGGGAATGTGTATCCTGTCAGGCGCTCGTCAGCCCGCCCGCCAGCGCCTTTTCGATCAGCGCGATGCTCTCCGCCACACCGTAAAGCGCGATGAAGCCGCCGAACCGCGGCCCCTGGCTCTGCCCAAGCAGCACCTCATAAAGCGCCGTGAACCAGTCGCGCAGCGGCTCGAACCCGTGCTCCTTGCCCACCGCGAAAACGATGGTTTGCAGACCCTCCGCCGGATCGTCCGCGAAGATCTCGTGCAGCGGCTTTTCGGGCAGCGCCTTCAGCCGCGCGACCAGATCCTCCATCGCCGCCCGTTCCTTGTCGCTCGGCGCGCGGAAGGTCCGCGTCGGCGCAATGAAGTCCTGGAAGTAGCGCACCGCGAAACCGGCCGCCTGATCCAGATCCGGGTTGCCCTCGGGCGTCGCCTCCGGCGCATAGCGGCGCATGAAGCCCCACAGCGCCTCCTTGTCCCGCGCCCCCGAAACCGAGGCGAGGTTCAGCAGCATGGCGAAGGGCACCACCATCGTCGATTTCGGCGGATGGCCGCCATGGATATGCCAGACCGGATTGTCGATCTGCTTTTCGATTGGCTGCTGCTCAAAGGCGCGCAGCTGCTGATGGTATTCGTCCACCGCCTTCGGGATCACATCCCACCACAGCCGCTTTGCCGTCTTCGGCTTCAGATACATGAAATAGCTCAGCGATTCCGTCGCCGCATAGGTCAGCCATTCGTCGATCGTCAGCCCGTTGCCCTTCGACTTGGAGATCTTCTCCCCATTCGCATCCAGGAACAACTCATAGGTGAAATGCTCGGGCCGGCGCCCGCCCAGCACCTCGCAAATCCCGTCATAGATCGGCGTATTGGTGGCGTGATCCTTGCCATACATCTCGAAATCGACACCGAGCGCCGCCCACCGCATGCCGAAATCCGGCTTCCATTGCAGCTTCACATGCCCGCCCGTCACCGGCAGCGTCCATTCCCGGCCATCGGCATCGTCAAAGGTCACCGTGCCCGCCTTCGCATCGACATGCTTCATCGGCACATAGAGCACCTGCCCGGTTTCCGGGTGGATCGGCAGGAAGCAGGAATAGGTCTGCTGCCGTTCTTCGCGCAGCGATTTCAGCATGATCGCCATGATCGCGTCATAGTTCTGCGCGCAGCGGATCAGCATGTCGTCGAACTTGCCCGACTTGTAATAATCCGTCGCGCTGGCAAATTCATACTCGAACCCGAAGGTATCCAGGAAACGCCGCAGCATCGCATTGTTGTGGTTGCCGAAACTGTCGTATTCGCCGAACGGATCGGGCACGGTGGTCAGCGGCTTCTGGATGTTGGCGTGCAGCATCTCTTGCTGCGGCACGTTCTCCGGCACCTTGCGCATGCCGTCCATGTCATCCGAAAAACACAGCAGCTTCGTGGGGATATCGGAAATGACCTCGAACGCCCGACGGATCATCGTCGTCCGCGCAACCTCGCCGAAGGTGCCGATATGCGGCAGGCCCGAAGGGCCATAGCCCGTCTCGAACAGCACATAGCCCTTTTCCGGCGGCGCCTTTTCATACCGTTTCAGCACCCGGCGCGCTTCCTCGAAAGGCCAGGCTTTGGAGTTCATCGCGGCGTCGCGCAGGGTCGTCATGGTCACCTCATCCGGGCGCCCCATGCGCCCATTCCGGCTTCCCTATTGAACACCCGCTGCATCGTCAATAATTCTTGCCCCAGAACGCCTGAAAGGATCCGCCGTGCCCCAGACCCTCCCCTCGCTCTCGCCGCAGGATGCACTTGTCGCCGTGATGGTGGCGGTTTCCGCCTCGGACGAGACCATCCGCACTTCGGAACTGGTGGCAATCGAACGGACCGTCAACCACATGCCGGTTTTCGCCGATTACGACATCGACCGGATCGCCGCCGTGGCGCAGACGGTCTATGCCCTCTTCGAGGAAGAAGAGGGGCTGGAGGCGCTCTTCGGCCTCGTCCGCGATGCCCTGCCGCAGAAGCTGTTTGAAACCGCCTATGCCCTCGCCTGCGACGTGGCGGCGGCGGATGGCGCGCTGTATCAGCCCGAACTGCGCATGCTCGAAGAAATCCGCGGCGAGTTGAGCATCGACCGCCTGCACGGCGCCGCCATCGAATGGAGCGCCCGCGTCCGCCACATGAAGCTCTGACCGAAATGGCCGCCCCCGGAGGGACGGCCATCGCAAGCGGGCCGGGGAGGGATCAGAAGAAGCCCAGCTTGTTCGGGTTGTAGCTGACCAGCATGTTCTTGGTCTGCTGATAGTGGTCGAGCATCATCTTGTGCGTCTCGCGCCCGATGCCCGACTGCTTGTAGCCACCGAAGGCCGCATGGGCAGGATAGGCGTGGTAGTTGTTGACCCAGACGCGGCCCGCCTGAATCTTGCGCCCGAAGCGGTAGCAGGTATTCGCATCGCGCGACCACACCCCGGCGCCGAGGCCATAAAGCGTATCATTCGCGATATGCAGCGCGTCGTCGGCATCCTTGAAGGTGGTCACCGAAACGACCGGCCCGAAGATTTCTTCCTGGAACACCCGCATCTTGTTGTGCCCCTTCAGGATCGTCGGCTGGATATAGTAACCGTTCGCCAGTTCCCCCGGCAGCGTGGCCGCCGCCCCGCCGGTCAGCACCTCGGCCCCTTCCTTGCGGCCGATTTCGAGGTAGCCGAGGATCTTCTCCTTCTGCTCCAGTGATGCCTGCGCGCCGATCATCGTCGCCGCGTCGCGCGGATCGCCCTGGATGATCGCCTTGGTCCGGGCGATGGCGCGTTCCATGAACTGCTCGTAGATATCCTCCTGGATCAGCGCGCGGCTCGGGCAGGTGCAGACCTCGCCCTGATTCAGCGCGAACAGCACGAACCCTTCGATCGCCTTGTCGAAGAAGGAGTCATCCTCCCGCGCCACATCGCCAAAGAAGATGTTCGGCGATTTACCGCCCAGTTCCAGCGTCACCGGGATCAGGTTCTGCGACGCATATTGCATGATCAGCCGCCCGGTCGAAGTCTCCCCCGTGAACGCGATCTTCGAAATCCGGTTCGACGACGCCAGCGGCTTGCCCGCCTCCAGCCCGAAGCCGTTGACGATGTTCAGCACGCCCGGCGGCAGAATATCGGCGATCAGTTCGGCAAAGACCAGGATCGTCGCCGGGGTCTGCTCGGCCGGTTTCAGCACGACGCAATTCCCCGCCGCCAGCGCCGGCGCCATTTTCCACGCCGCCATCAGCAGCGGAAAGTTCCACGGGATGATCTGCCCCACGACGCCCAGCGGCTCGTGGAAGTGATAGGCCACGGTGTCCTCGTCGATTTCCGACATCGTGCCTTCCTGGCTGCGCAGGACACCGGCGAAATAGCGGAAATGGTCGATCGCCAGCGGCACATCGGCGGCGCGGGTCTCGCGGATCGGCTTGCCATTGTCCCAGGTTTCGCAGGTGGCCAGCAGTTCGGCGTTCTGCTCCATCGCATCGGCGATCTTCAGCAGCACCTGCGCGCGCTGCGCTGGCGAGGTCTTGTGCCCCCAGCCTTCCTTCGCGGCATGGGCGGCGTCGAGCGCATCCTCGATATCCGACGCATCCGACCGCGCCACTTCACAGATTTTAGCCCCGGTCAGCGGGGTGATGTTGTCGAAATACTTGCCCGCGTTCGGCTCTTTGAAGCCGCCGTTGATGAAATTGCCGTAGCGCGCCTTGAACGGCGACACCATCACGCCCTGAAAGCTGGCCGACATATCGGTTGCCATGATCTTCTCCTCCCATTTCGGGCCCCTCCACGAGCCCGTCCTGAGCAAAGACTGCGCCCTTCGACACCGTTTGCATAGCCGTTTTGCGCGCCGGACATGCCGACTTGTCTCAGCCCTGAGACAGGTGCATCCGCAGAATGCGCCGTTTCTGCGGCGCGGCACCGACATATTCCGTCTTTTATATGATTCAAAAACTCCGTAACCTGCCGCAGCGTGGCCCACAGGCCGTTTCCCGTGCTGGAGAAGAAAATGAAGACGGTGGATTTTGTGACGACCCTGTTCGACGGGGCCGCGAACCCGGCGAAGGTCACGGTGGCCTTCAACATGGCGCGGAATGCCCAGAAAAAGGGGCTGGCGACGATGATCGTACTGATGGTGCAGGGCGTCGAACTCGGCCTGCCCGGCGCCACCGAGGGCATCGACGTGGGCCAGCCCTTCGAACCGGTCAAGGATATGCTCGCGGCCTTTCTCGCCGATGGCGGCCGGATCGGTATCTGCAAGTCCTGCATGATCTACGCCGGGTTCACCGAGGACCAGATCGACCCCGCCTGTGAGGTGATCACCGCCCCCGACATCATCGACCTGCTGACCACGGCGAAGGGCTCGCTGCAAATCACCTGAGCCCCGGGGCGAGGATCGCGACCGCACAGGCCGCGGTCCCCGAAATGAACAGCCAGCCGAACGCACCCTGCAACAGCGGCCGCAGCCCCTTGCGCCGCAGCGCGCCCAGATGCGTTTCGAGCCCCATCGCCGCAAGTGCCATCGCCAGCAGGAACCCCGACAGGTCAAGCACCCCCGCCACCACGCCTTGCGGCAGCGGCAGCACCGTGTTCACCACCACTGCCCCCAGAAACCCCAGCACGAACAGCGGCACCGGCAGCCCGCGCGGGCCTTCGTGCGGGCGCCCCACCCCGAGGATCAGGATCAGCGGCGCCAGCAACACCACCCGGCCCAGCTTGGCGATCGTCGCGGTCTCGCCGGCGGTCTCGCCCGCCGCCATCCCGGCGCCCACCGCCTGCGCCACCTCGTGCAGCGACGCCCCGACCCATAGCCCGTAGGCATGGGCGTCAAACCCCAGTACCGGCATCAGCATCGGATCGACCAGCATCGCCAGCGACCCGAAAATCGTCACGCAGGCAATGGCATAGGCGACATCCTCGTCCTGCGCCCGCGTCACCGTATTGACGCCCAGCACCGCCGAAGCGCCACAGATCGAGGTGCCCGCCGCGATCAGTTCGCTCAACCCCGGCGCCACGCCAAGCCAGCGCCCGACCCGCCGCGTCAGCCAGAACGTCGCCGCGACCAGCGCCACGATCAACACGATCCCCACCATACCAAGCGCCGCAAGATCGCCCAGCGTCAGCCGGAACCCCAGAAGCACGATCCCCGTGCGCAACACCGGCCGCAGCGACACCGCGTTCCCCGGCGTCAGCCCCGATCCCGCAATACCCGCATTGCGCAGCGCGATCCCCGCCCCCATCGCGAGAATCATCGGGCTCGCGAATACCGGCTTGCCCAGCAGATGCCACATCGCCGTCGCCCCCGCCGCCAACCCGAAACCAACGGCCAGGCCGGGCCACATTCGCTCGCATGTCTGCGCCATGATGGGGTTCCTTTCGCTCTGCCGAGCGCAAGCATAAACCGGTGCAGACCGTGAACTCCAACAGAACGTTTTCATAGAATCGTTCGGTTATGCTAATGAATCCGCATGACACTCGAACAGATCCGCATCTTTCTCTGCGTGGCCGAACTGTGCCACGTCACCCGGGCCGCCGAACGGCTGAACCTGACGCAATCCGCCGTCTCCGCCGCGATCCGGGCGCTGGAACGGCACTATGACGTGCAGCTTTTCGACCGGATCGGTCGCGGCATCGCCCTGACCGAAGCCGGGCATCTGTTCACCGCGCAGGCGCAGCGGCTGATGCGCGAAGCCGAGAGCACCCGCGCCCTGCTGGGCAATCTCGCGCGTGAACCGGGCGGCAGCCTGCGGATCTGGGCCAGTCAGACGATCGCGAATTACTGGCTCGCGCCAAGGCTGATCGCCCTGCACCAACGCTGGCCGGGCATCACGGTCACGCTACATCCGGGCAACACCCATGAGGTCGCGCAGGCGGTCATGGAGGGCCACGCCGACATCGGCCTGATCGAAGGCGATCTCCCCCCGAGCGACCTTCTGGCACGCAACGTTGGGCATGACGAACTGGTTCTGGTTCTGCCGCGCCGCCACCCGCTGGCGCGCAAGCCCCGGCTTGACGCCGGTGACTATCGCGCGATGGACTGGCTGATGCGCGAACCGGGATCGGGAACCCGTGCCGTCGCCGAACATCACCTGCGCGACATGGGGCTTGCCCCCTCCGATCTGCGGATCGTGCTGGACCTGCCGACGAACGAAGCGATCCTCGGCGCGATCCGATCGGGCCGGTTCGCCGCGCTGTTGTCATGGCGCGCGATCCGTCCCGGCGAAGGCCGCGTCTTCGCCCTGCGCCGCATCCAGTGGAGCCCCCGCCCGATCCGCGCCTTCTCCGCCCTGACCGATCCCCGGAGGTTCCGCACCCGCGCGATGACCGCCTTCCTCGACATCCTCGACACCCGACGCTCCCCCCGCCCCTAGGTCCAGTCGCCGAGTATCGCAAGATCACCGTGGAAATCCCGCGCCGCATACCGGGTGAGAGACATCACCCGCGATCGGCCGCGAAAGCGGTTAGAGCGTTCCTGCGCACCTATCTGCAAGAACCCGCGCAAGGTTCTACTGCGCAAACGGGGGGATCTGCCAATGACGGAGTGCCGCTTGATGGGGCCGCGCATGCGGGCTTTCTGGAACAGACAGCGCATGACCAGCGACAATGCGAGCGACGGAACTGGTTCGCCATAGTGAACCCGCCTCGCAAGGCGAATTCAATCGTTCGACGCAAGAAGACCCCATTGGAGGAGGTGCAGATGGCTAAAGGGGAAGTCGAGGCGATCAATGCGGCGCGAGTTGTGCCTTCCCCAAAAGTCTCCCATTCTGCGACGCGAGAATATATACCGGTTCCGGCGGGGAATTCTGATGAAAACGCCGTAGTCGAAGCGAGTGTTTCCAGCCCCGTTGGTATCCCGTGGCTTCGGAGTTTTTGGAAAATGCCACTCGTACATCTATTCCCTTTCGCACACAGGTTGTACTATTGAAAATTTCCTTTCACCGATTTTGAAGAAATCTTTGGAATGCGCGCAGCATAGCCCGGAAGCTGGGGCTCTCATTCGGCACGATCTTCCGCGAAATCAGACGCAATTCCGAGATCCGTGCAGGGATGTGATTATCGCGCCATCACCTGGCAGTGACACGCGGATCATGACGTTCAATTCCCCAATGCCAGCAGGCTTTCTCACTATAATTATGTGCGGGATCGACTGCACGGCCTCATTACCACGCGCGATCGCATCGCCTTTGATACGACCGTCGTGGTATGGAAAGGGCGATAAGCTGTTCATCACCGGAACCGACGCAAATCCTCTGCCTGAAACTCGAAACAGATCGCACAACGTCTGAAGGGGGACTTCCCCAAGGATCCAACAACGCCCATCAGCCACCATCTACCGAGCGCTCCATATCCATGGTTAGGGCGCACTGAAGCCAGAGATCTCCGCCTATCTTAGGAAATTTTGACCAATGTCGAAGCCATAGCCTGCTGCAAGCGACGTCGATGAAGCCGAGGAAACTGCCTGAGGTTTTGTCGTGGTGGGCTGTCAGGCGGCGACTGTTCTTGAGTTTGTTGAAGCACCGTTCGACCATGTTGCGCAGCGTATAGATCATCAGGTCGATCACCTTGCGGTTCTTTCGCATCGGGATCATGGGCAGCGCATTACGGCTCTCGATGTCTTCTCGAATTTCAGCAGCGGCATAGCCCCTGCCGGCGACCAACACGGCAGGTTTCCGGCCATCACCAGGTCATGGCCCGTGTAGTCGGAATCCTGTCCCGGCGTGTTCTCGGTCCTCATCGAGAGGTCCGCACCATTGACGCGATGAACGGTAAGCGGTGTGCTCACCCCCCCTTCCTGCTGTTCGGTAAGCTGGGATGCGGCTCCAGGTGGAGATTTGCACGGGAGGTGTCATTGGGCGTCCATCGTGAGCGCCCTATGGAGGCGGTTGGGTTTGTGGAGCTTTTGGCGGCTCCGGCAGCCAAGCGGCGGTGGTCTGACGAGGCGAAGGGGCGGATCGTGGCCGAGACGCTGGTGGCTGGAGTGTCGGTGAACGAGGTGGCACGACGCCATTCGTTGCAGGCGAACCATTTGTCCGCGTGGCGCACACTGGCCCGGCAGGGCAAGCTGGTCGTGCCCGAGAGTGCAGGAGCGGAGTCTGGCGCGCCTGTGGCTTTGCCAGAGCCGTCCGGAACGCCGGTCACGACGCCGATCGATCTGATCATTGGCGCTGTCATGCTGCGTCTGGATGCGGCAACGCCCGCAGCCCGGGTTGCGGAACTGGTTTTGGCGCTGCAGGCCCGCACGTGATTTTCCCGTCGAACCGGGTTCGGATCATGGCGGCGACGAAGCCCATCGACTTTCGCAAGGGCCATGACAGCCTGGCCGCGATGGTAAAGAGCGCGTTGCGCAAGGATCCGTTCACCGGCACCGTCTTTGTGGTCCGCGCGAAGAAAGCCGATCGGCTGAAGCTGCTCTACTGGGACGGCACCGGGCTGGTGATGGCTTGCAAGCGGCTCTAAGAGCACAGCTTCCTCTGGCCTGCGGTGAAGGACGGGCGGCTGACCATGAACCACGCACAGTTCGGGGCGCTGTTCGCCGGGCTGGACTGGCGGCGGGTTCGAGCCATCGAAGCGAGGGCGCCAGAGGCGGTGGAATAGCCCTGTTTTTATGGGGCTCCGCAGCACTTTTTGCGGGTGTTGGCCATGGTGGGCGATAGACTGCGGCGATGCCGGAGACCGCTGAACTACTTGAGGAAATTGCCACGCTGAAGGCGATGCTGATCGCCTCGGAGGCGCATAACCTGCGCAAGGACGCGCGTATCGAGCGGCTGGAAAAGCTGGTCGCGGCCTTCAGACACGCAGCCTTCGGGCGGCGATCCGAGAAGAGCGATCCGGCCCAGTTCGAACTGGCACTTGAAGATCTGGAGACGGCCATCGCCGCGATCCATGCTGAGGAAGATGCGGAGGATCGCGCTGCCAGACGCCGCGACAAGTCGCGCGCTGCCAAGCGCGGATCGCTGCCCAAACATCTGCCGCGCATCGAAGAGGTGATCGAGCCCGAGAAGCCTGATCGCATGCGGCGGATGTCTGCATTGCATCGGAGAGGACCGGGCAGAGCAGCTCTCCATCATCCCGGCCCAGTTCCGCGTCATCGTCACCCGTCGTCCCCAATATGCCTGCCGGTCCTGCACCGACGGCGTGACGCAGGCTCCGGCCCCAGCACGGCTGATCCCCGGCGGCCTGCCGACCGGGGCGACGGTCGCGCATGTGTTGGTCAGCAAGTGAGGGGCGGATGCGCCACCGGTTCGAGCGCCACCCCGAACGCGGACCACCTTCCGTTGTGTCGCCAAAGCCAGATCCTGGCGCAGGCGGGCCTTGAGCTGCACCGCGCCGTGCTGGCCGACTGGGTCGGCGAGGGCGCGTTCCATCTGAGGCCCGTCGTCGACCGGCTGGCCGGGCAGCTGACACGTTCCGGCAAGCTGTTTATGGAGTTCGCAGGGGACCGTGGCGCCAGTGGCGCCGCCTAAGCCCCGAAAAACACCATCGCCCCGGTGCTGGACCCGGGGGCTCGCAAGACCAAGACCGGATACTTCTGGGCGCTCGCCCGCGATGACCGCCCTTGGAGTGGCGCGGCACCACCGGGCGTGGCCTTCACTTATGCGCCCGGTCGGGGCCGAACGGATATTGCAGGGCTTCGGTGGCATTCTGCAGGTCAATGGCCATGCAGGATACAACCGGCTGATTGCGCCAGACCGGATCGGCCCTGGCATCCAGCTTGCCCATTGCTGGGCCCATGCCCGCCGCAAGCTGATCGAGATCACCCGCAACGGTTCCGCGCCAATTGCAGAGGAAGGTGTGGCACTTATCCGCGATCTCTATGCCATCGAGGCCGACATCCGCGGCAACGACCCCGCTACGCGCCTCGCCGTACGGCTGGAACGCTCCGCCCCGATCCTTGCCCGTATTGGTGCCTGGCTATGTCACTACCGCGCCCGCACGTCCGCCAAATCCCCCTTGGGTGAGGCGCTGGCCTGCATCGCCAAATACCGCGACGGTCTCTCCTGACCGATGGCCGCGTCGAGCTCGACAGCAATACCGTCGAGCACACGATCCGCCCCATCGCCCTGAACCGTCTTTGCAGGCCATGACGCAGGTGCCGAAAACTGGGCCGTCGTTACCTCGCTCAGCGAGACCTGCAAGATCAACGCTGTCGATCCGCACGCCTGGCTGACAACCACGCTCACCGCCATCGGCAAAGGCAACAGACAGAGCAAGATCCAAGACCTGCTCCCGTGAAATTACGCACTCACCGTGCGATCAGCATACCGATTACGGAGATGGATCCTGGTCGAGAACCCACCTCTTGAACGGCCAAGAACCTCTTTCGGAGTCCCCGTTATCGGGTCGAAACGCCCACCGGGCGTTTCTTGGTCTCAAACTGCGCCGGCCGCATGAGGGTGGGCCCTGATCACGGTGCTGTCGATCATCTGGAGCTTGTCGGGCGCAACACCGGCGTGGTTCAAAGTATCCAGGATGTCCTCCCACAGCCCGGCAAGCGTCCTGCGCCGGAATTGCCGGGAGACGGACCACTTGCCAAACTCCTCTGGCAGGTCCCGCCAGGGCGCCCTCTGCTTGTGGTCCGCCGACTTGAGGGAAACCGTGGCCCCAGTGGGGCCGCGTAAGTTCCCGAAAGGCTTTACAACCGTTGGAAGCGCGGGAGCCGGATGGACGTGTTCGCCGCCATCATGACCGAACTGGCCGCGCAGGCACAGGAAACCGACATGGTGATGATCGACGCGACACATCTGAAAGCGCACCGGACGGCGCGAGCATGGCGCTCCAAAAGGGGGCGCGGACGGCTGATCGGGCGCACGAAAGGCGGGCTCAACTCGAAGCTGCACATCCTGGCCGATGCGAAGGGCCGCCCGATCCGGATGTTCCTGTCGGCGGGCCGGACCTCGGATTACATCGGGGCGCGGGCGCTCTTGGCCTCCATCCCTCCGGCCGGGGTGCTGCTCGGGGATCGGGGCCGCGATGCCGGCTGGTTTCGTAACGTACTGATCGGAATGGGATTTCACCCTGCATCCCGTTCCGGAAGGGTCGAAGGGGTCCTGTCCCTCATGACACCGGCCTTTACCGGCTGCGCCGCAGGATCGAGAACATGTTCGCTCGCCTGAAGGACTGGTGCCGGATCGCGACCCGCTACGATCGCGGTCCCATCCTGCTTCTCTCAGCCTGCGCCTTGGCGGCTACCGTCACCTATTGGTTGGGAGTCCTGGCCGTAGAGGAAGCAAAACCCGCACAGAGATCCCTATTTCTGAATGGCACCAGATTGGATCTTCAGACATCAAACCTGCGCAAGGAATGGCAGCTGGGCCAAGACCTGCCCGTCTTGAAAATCTCCTGAATAGAAAACGACGGCTTCACTTCTATCTGATCAGAAACAGATGTGCCGATTTTTGACGGCATCTGCGATAACGAAGACGCCACATCCAGGAACTTCATTACCTCCCTTGATCGGAATATGTATATGCCAGAACAATCTCGTAAAAATCTGCAACTGTCGCAACGATTTTTCTTGCAAACCCGACGTATATGAATAGATATTATAAAATAGTGATCGTCATACCAGCGCGAATTCATCGAACAGCCCAAACCGTTTCCTATCTGCACCCATCCCTCAGCGTTTCTACTCCCAGCTTAATGTCGATCTTATGAATCGCGTCATGCCGACCGACGGCAATTGCTGCCTTTTCCTTTTGCCGCAACACCTCCTCCTCCTTCTTCTGAATGGCGTTATCGACCTCTGTTTGGCGGCTTTGCACCCAGCCGGAAAACCCTTCCGCCAGACGCGCCCCTTCGAGGGAGGTCGCGGCTCGGCGGGCGGCTTGTTCCGCCGTAATAATTTCCGTGCGTCTGGCGTGCAGGGCATCGCGATCGCGAGCTAGCCGAACGAGATCGGACAGTTCCATTTCTTGCTTCATCCGGGCGATCTGCACCAATTTGGAGATCTTTTTTCGTTGCATCAATACCCTCGCCTTTCGCGCGCAAGACGGCGCATCCTTTCCGAAAACCGTATCGCAGCGGCAACCGTGCGATAATGCTCCGGATGAATCTCCTCGCCGATATCCAGCGCCGCATGCAACGCTCGCGCTGTCGGCGGATCGGGATGAATGGGAACTCCGGATTCCATAGCCAAAGCCCTGATCTTCGCGGCAATTTCATCCACACCCTTCGCCACGCAAACCGGCGGCCGCTTTGCCGCCCGGTCCCATTTCAGCGCAACCGCGTAATGCGTTGGGTTAACGATCACGACATCCGCCTTCGGCACATCGGCCATCATCTGGCGGCTGGCTATTTCCATTGCCCTTTGACGGCGCTGCTGCTTCATATGCGGATCGCCATCGGAATGCTTCATTTCATCCGTCAGTTCCTTGCGGCTCATCTTGTTGCGCCGCAGGAATTCCATCCGCTGCCAAAAATAATCTATCGCGCCCATCGCCGCCGCGACAACAGCCATGATCACGGCGAAACCCAGAAGCAGATCGAACATCTCGATCAGGGCAGGCTCCGGAGCCATATTCTGAGTACGCACGATGCGTTCGACCCGCGTGGTCAAGAACCAGCCGAGAATCGTCGCGATCAGCATCAATTTGACGAAACTCTTGAAAAACTCGAACATGCCGGAGCGACCGAATTTCTGGCCCGCATTGGCGATCGGGTTGATCCGGCTGAGCTTGGGCATGATCTTGTCCGGCGCAACGACGATGGCCCGCTGTGCCACCAGAACCAGTATCACCAGAACCGCGGGCCCGATGAACCACGGCAGGACCGTGATTCCAATCGTACCGAGCAACGCACCTGGCGCCGCAGCGCCGCCGCCGAGCATCTGCTGCGACAGCCGATCCGCCTGATCGAGCAGCACCATCTCGCGTTCGCCGAACCGCATCAGGCTCCGCCCACCGAGAGCGAAGGCAACGACCAGAAAGCCGATATAGCTCGCGGCAACCGCGAGTTCCTGGGACCGGACCAGATCGCCCTTCTTGCGCGCCTCGGCAAGTTTGTGCGGGGTCGGCTCGAATTCCTTCTCGGCCGCTTCCTGCTCACTCATGGGCGCACCTGGAAGGGGGATGCCAGGAAAGCCTCGAACTGACCAATCCAGAGCATGACCCCGGTCGGCAGCGCGATCGCCAGCAGTACGAGGCCGCCGAATGTCAGCGCCGGGGCGCCGACGAACGACACCATCAGTTGCGGCATGGCGCGGTTGATGGCGCCGAGGGCGACGTTGTAGATCAGACCGGCCAGCACGAAGGGCATGGCGATGGAAAACCCGAGCGAGAAGGTGCTGCGCACACCGGACAACCCCCAGGCCCGGACCAGATCCGCATCGGGAAGTCGTCCTGGCGGCATCGCCGCGTAGGATTCGATCATCAGGGACGCGAGTTTGACATGCAGCCCCAAATGAACCGCCGCCGCCAACCCGGCGAGCAGCAGCATATTCCCAACCGCGGGCTGCGGTTGCCCGTCGGTTCCCCCGAACATCTGCGACAGGGAGATCGACTGCGCGATGATCGCCCCCGCCGTCTGCAAGGCCAGCACGAAAAGCCGCAGCATCAGGCCGATCATCAGGCCGATGACCGCCTCCCCGAGCAGACCGAACGACAGCGGACCCAGCCCGGCGGTGACGGCGGGCTCAAGCCCCGCCGATACGATCAGCGTGAAAGCGAAGGTAAGCACCAGCCGCACCCGCGCGGGGATCAGCCTCTCGCCGAAGGCCGGCATCAGCGCCATCACCCCACCGACGCGCAGAAACACGAAGAAGGCCCCCGCGAGAAAACCCCGCGCTTCCGTCAACAATGCGGCGAGCGCCTCGTTCATGCCGGGACCACGCCCACCATCGCCGGCCGTGCATCCAGACCGATCTCATCGAAGCTGAGAACGGGGGTCATGATCCCCTTTGCCTCCAGAACCGTGTGCAGGAAGCGGCGCCTGCGCGTGGAGGTGACGAGCGCCGGGAAGGTGCCGTGCTCACCTGCGCGCGCAACCTTGTCCGCGACATTGGCGGCGAGGCGGTTGAACTTGTCGGGCGGAAGCGCGACATCGGCCTGACCACGCTCGCCGGAAATCTGATAGGTCGCGAAGGTTTCTTCCCACTCCGGCGCAAGCTGGATCAGCGGCAGCGAGCCGTCGTCGCGCCGCAGTTCGGCCACCAGTTGGAACCCGAGCCTTTGCCGCACATGTTCGCAGATCGCCTCCGGCGCGCCGAGCGAACGCACCTCGGAAATCGCCTCGACGATCAGCAGCAGATTCCGGATCGACACACGTTCCGCCAGCAACAGCCGCAGGACGGCCAGCAGCAGATCCACCGGAACCTTCTCCGGGATCAATTCGTCCAGGATGCGCCGGTTCGACTCGCCCCGCGCGGTATCCGACAGGTTGGATGCCTCTTCCAGCAGGCGGCGCAACGCGCGCAGGGTCATCAGGCGCGGGAAATTGCGCTTGAGCACTTCGAGCAGATGGGTCGCAAGCACCTCCGTCGCGCTCACCACCGTCGAACCGGAAAGCGCCGCCTCCTCCCGCTGCGCCGTCGGCACCCACCGCGCGGGCGCGCCATAAACCGGTTCACGCACATCATCCCCCGCGGGCAGAAGCGCCGAATTATCCGCGATCAGCGCCAGCACCTTGTCCGGCCGCAGCCTGTCCTTCGCCTGCTCCACCCCCTGGATCCGGATCCGATAGTAACCGGGTGGCAGCGTCGCGTCATCGGTCATGCGGATTTCGGGCAGGATCAGGCCGAAACTCGACGCGACATGATTGCGCATATTGGCGATCCGCGCATCGAGCCCCGTTGCCGGATCGAGCGCCATCGCGACCAGATCCGGAGCGAATTCGACATGGATATCATCGACATCCAGCACGTCACCGATCTTCTTCTGGCGGCTGGTCTCGACCGGAGCGGGCATCTTCATCGCCTCGCGGCGGCGCCGGCGTTCCTCGGCCCGGCGCACCCACCAGGCCGCCCCGCACAGCAACACCGCAGCCGCCATGAACGGGATGAACGGCAGCCCCGGCACCAGCGCGAACAACACCATCAGCGCGCCGACAGTCACCAGCGCCGAGGGATATTTCCCAAGCTGGCCGAACAGGTCCATATCGACCGAGCCGCGCATCCCCCCGCGCGACAGCAGGATCGCGGAGGCGATCGAGATGATGACCGCCGGGATCTGTGTGGTCAGCCCGTCCCCCACCGTCAGGATAGAATAGGTCTCCAGCGCGCGCCCGACCGGCATGCCGTGGACCAGAACGCCGACGATCATCCCGACGACAAGGTTCAGCAGCGTGATCAGGATCCCCGCAACCGCATCGCCCTTCACGAATTTCGACGCCCCGTCGAGGGAGCCGAAGAAGGTCGTCTCCGCCTGCTCCCGCTCCCGCCGGATCCGCGCCTCGTTGTGGTCGATGGCGCCCGCGCTCATGTCGCTGTCGATTGCAAGCTGCTTGCCCGGCATCGCGTCGAGCGCGAAGCGCGCCGAAACTTCCGCCATCCGGCCCGCGCCCTTGGTGATCACGATGAAGTTGACGATCATGATCACGCCGAACACCACCAGCCCGATCATCACCGACCCGCCCATGATGAAATCGGCAAACCCCTCGATCACATGGCCCGCGGCGGCGGTTCCGGTATGGCCCTGCCCGATGATCAGCTTGGTCGAGGAGACGTTCAGCGACAGCCGCAGCATCAGCGAGGCCAGCAGGATCGTCGGGAAAGCCGAGAAATCCAGCGGGCGTTCGATGAACAGCGTCACGGTAAAGATCAGGATCGCGATCGCGAAGGAGGCGGCCAGCCCGACGTCCATCACCCAGGGCGGCACCGGCAGGATCATCATCACGATGATCGCCATCAGTGCGAGCGCGAGCAGGATCGTCGGCTGGAAAATAGTGGCGGCGCTCAGACGCGGCATCATTGATCTCCTGCGGCTGGTTCGGCCGGTTCCGTTTCTGCGCCGATGACCGGGCGGATGCGTCCGGCGGTCAGGAAACCGTTGCCCAGCAACGACCCCGCCGTAGCGCCGTCCTCGGGCCCGAGTTGCGCGATACGCGCGATGCCGACGCCGCCCGATGGCATCGCATCGCTCAGGGGCATGTCGTCCACAGGCTCCGGCTCGGCCTCCCCGGGCAGGGTCGAGAACAGACTCGCACCGGGCGCGACCCCGGACGGCGGACGCACGTCCCCCCGGCGCTGTAGCAAGGGGTAGGTGTTCACTCGCGGTTTCGCGGGCTTCTCGGGCCCATACATTGCCGTGACGATATCCGGGATTTCGGGAATGCCATCATAGCCCCCGCCCCCATAAAGCGACCGGTCGTCAACCATCGCGGTCAGCGGCGCGCCGACACCGAGCGCCTGATCCTCGGACAGGAATTTCTGCCGCACGCTCGCGAAGCGTGCCGAATAACGGTCGGCATGGACCTTGGTGCGCGAGTGATAGGCCCCGGCCGCCGCGTTCCACGAGCCCGTCTCGGCATGAAGCTCGGCCAGAAACCGCGCGGCATACATCGCATTGGCCAGCGGTTCGAACATCTGGTCGATCAACTCGAAAGCTTCGCCATGCCATCTGTAGTTGATCTGGAAACAACCGACATCGAAACTGCGCGCACCCCGGGCATATTCCTTGGCGACATAGGCGCGGGCATCGGCGAACGTATCGAAGAAATGTCCCGCCCCTTCCATGTTCACGGTCCAGGGCCACGGGCCGAAGCCGCCTTCGACCTTGCGCCCGCTTTCGTTGTAGGAAATCGCCTTGAGCACCGAAATCGGCACGCCGCTGCGCTGGGATGCCTCTTCGGCGGCACGGGTGCAGGACGCCGACAGCGCCGCCGGTGAAGTTGCCGCGAAAACGCTGCCCAGCATCGCCACGACAAGCAGCAACACCGAAAGAAGCAATGCGTCGCAAGAACGCCTGATGAATTGCATGGGATTCTCCCGCACGGCGTTAGCCTATATGCGCGAGACTAGTTTCCGAATCTTACCAAGGCGTAAGCGTCAGACCGGGAAAGGTCGCAAAGCCCGAATGTATTCGCCATGCAACGGCTCCGCCGCGACCACGAGGCCATTTGCCTGCGCCTCGGCGGTGTTGAACCGCAGCGCATCGCCCTGCCGATCCGTCGCCACCGCCCCCGCGCGCTCGGCAATCAGGCTCGCCGCCGCGATATCCCATTCCCAAGCCGCGCGCAGCGAGATCGTCGCATCGAACCGTCCCTCCGCAACGAGGCACAGCCGATAGGCCAGCGAAGGCCGGATGCTGCGCTTGTATTCCGGCACGGCTTCGCGCCATTGTCTCCTGTCGTCGGACAATCTGGAGGTCAGAACCGTGCTGCCTGCGATCTGCGTCACCACATTCGGCTGAATCACGCGCCCGTTCATCAGCGCGGGCCCTTCCGCCACGGCGGTATAGGTCAGGTTCATCACCGGCAGATGCACCACCCCGGCCACGACCCGCCCGCGCTCGACCACAGCCAGCGCATGGGCGAAGCTGCCCTCTTCGTTCAGGAAGGCCCGCGTGCCATCTATCGGATCCACAACGAAAACCCGATCCCTGGTCAGCCGGTCCAGATCGTCGGCACTCTCCTCGGACAGCCAGCCGTAGTCAGGGCGCGCCCCGCGCAGGCGCGCTTCCAGCAGATCGTTCACCGCCAGATCGGCCTCGGACACCGGGCCGAGGCCGCCATCCTTTTCCCAGGCCACCGGCGCCTGCCTCCAGTAATTCAGCGCGAGCTCGCCCGCCGCCTGTGCCGCATCCATCAGCAGCGCCAGATCGGCCTCGTGATCACTCCCCGGCAATCGTGAGCCCCTCGACCAGCAGCGACGGCACCACATGGCTCAGATGCGCGCGGGCATCATTGGCGGGTGTGATCCGCAACAGCATCTGCCGCAGGTTCCCCGCGACGGTGCATTCATTGACCGGATACAGAACCTCGCCGTTCTCGACCCAGAACCCCGAGGCCCCGCGCGAATAATCCCCGGTGGTCGGGTTGATCGTCGCACCGATGAACGACGTAATCAGCAGCCCCGTTCCCATCTCGGCCAGCAGATCATCCCGGCTCCGCGCGCCCTGCGTCAGCGCGACATTCCCCACCCCGGGGGACGGCGGCGCCGAAGTCCCGCGCGAGGCATTGCCCGTGCTCTCCATCCCCAGCTTGCGCGCCGTCGCGAGGTCCAGCGTCCAGCCGGTCAGCACGCCATCCTCGATGATCGCGCGCCGCCGCGCGGCCAGCCCCTCGGCATCGAACGGACGCGAGCCGGACACCCGAAGCCGCAACGGATCCTCGACCAGCGACATGCCCTTCGGCAGAACCTGCGCGCCAAGCGCTTCGCGCAGCCAGGACGCCCCCCGCGCGATCGCCTGCCCGTTCACCGCGCCCAGCAGATGCGACACCAGACTGCCGGCGATCCGCTCGTCGAACAGCACCGGAAAGGCCCCGGTCTTTGGCCGGCGCGGATTGGCATGCGCGACGGCGCGCTCTCCGGCCAGCCGGCCAACCTCCGCCGCCGAGGGCAGATCCGCCTGAAAAATCCGGCTTTCGGCGGCCCAATCGCGCTCCATCGCCAGACCTTCGCCTGAAATCGCCACTGCGGAGACCGAGCGCGAAGTCCGCGCGTAGCCGCCCGCAAATCCGTTCGTCGCCGCCAGATGCAGACGCCGCGCGGAATAGGCGGCCGAGGCCGATTGCACCTGCGCCACGCCGCGCACGGCCAGCGCCGCCGCCTCCGCCGCGACCGCATCGGCTTCCAGCGCCGCCGCGGCGGGTTCCTCGGACGGATCGCACAGTTCCAGCGCCGCGACATCCCAACCCTGCGCCAGCTGCGCGGGATCGGCCAACCCGATGAACGGATCCTCCGGTGCCAGCCGCGCCATCGCCACTGCGCGTTCAGCCATCTCCGCCAGCGTGCGCGGCGACACATCCGAAGCGGAAACACAGGCCTGCCGCTTACCCATCAGCACGCGCAGGCCGATCTCCACCCCTTCGGACCGCTCCGCCTGTTCCAGCCTCCCGCCACGCACGTCGATCGACACCGAACGGCCATCGACGGCGATCGCATCGGCCGCTTCGGCCCCGGCGGTTTTCGCGGCATGCAGCAGCGCCGCGGTCAGGTCGGACAGACGGGTATCGGACATGGGTTCTCCTCGCTCAGGGCGCCGTCTTAGCGGATCCGCTGCCCGTTGGCGAGGATCTCTCCCCCGGATTTGAACTCGATCTTCGAGGTATAGAGGTCATCCCCCGCCGCGACCGCATAGAGCCCGAGCATCATCCGCACGAACATCATCTGGTCCTGCGGCACCAGCTGCATCGCCGTCAGATTGTCCATCAGCCCGTTGCCCCCCGCAAGCCGCAGGTCCATCGCGCCTTCCGGCACCGTCTCCCCTTCGGGACCGCGGCCAAAGGTCAGCGCGCCATGCCCGGTCAGATCCGCCCCGAGGGCCGTCAACTGAAGCCCGCTGATGTTCAGGCTGTCGAATTCCACCGGCATCTGCTCCTGCGCCGCCGCCTCGGGCGAGAACAGATCCGTCAGCGGGCGCGCCGTCCCGTCCAGGTCCAGCGTCAATGTCGCGGGCGTATGCGGCAGGTTGTTCCGGGGGTCCACAATCGCCCAGACCTCATCCGAGAGCGTCAGGTTCTTCAGCCCGATCTTGCCGGAATAGGGCTGCGGCGCGTCCGATTTGCGCATCGGGAAGCTGACATCGAACTGCGCGGTTTCCAGTGCCCCGGAAAACGGCAGCGGCATGCCCGGAAGCTCGACCTTCACCTTCGACGCTTGCGTGGTCATGGCATAACGGACCCCTTCGGGCGCCACCGCCACGGTGAAATCCCCCGAATCCGCCGTGCCCGACACCGTGGTCAGGCCATCTTCGCCGGTCGTCTCGACGGTCCAGGTCGAGGCACCATAGGTCGCCGAACCGTTGCTCCGCACAAGGCCCTGCGCCATCGCCGCGTTCATATCCTCAAAGGTCGCGTCCAGAGGCGTGACCGTGGTGCTCTCCGACTTCACATCGGCGATGTCGCCGCGCAACTTCACCTCGCGCGCGCCAGCCTCCGTGGTGTCGTGAGTCGTCATCGCAAATTGCACGGATTGCACCGTGCCCGACGCAACAACCCTCTGTTCGGAGCCCTTTTCGTAGCGCTGCTCCCCCTCGCTCCCCGAAGCGGTGATCTGCATCGCTATGGCAGGCTGTGCCTTCGTCAGATCCACCGCGCCGCTTTCGGTGGTTCCCGGCACGGCAGGCTGCGTCATGTCGATCACCACGACCGGCGCGGTGTATTCGTAGCGGCGGTTTGCGTCCGTCCCCGAAACGAGGATGCGGGTATCGGTTTGCGTCACATGCAGGTCGAGTTCAAGCGGCTCGCCCGTGGACGTAGAGCCCCCGACCTTCCCCGTCATCTCGCGCGACAGCGTTACCTCGACCGTATCATTGCCGGTTTCGCGCATCCGCAATTCGGGGATGGTCAGGTCCACCTTCTTGTCGTCGCTCGCATTCGACAGATGGACATCGCTCAGCACCAGCGTATCGCCCTGCCGGACCTGACTGCCGGTCGTGCCCTTGAAGCCGTAGGCGGCATATTGCTGCTGCCACTCGGCCCAGACCTCATCCGCCGTCACCGCATGCAACGCCGTCGTCGACAGCAGCGTGGCGGCCAGAGCCGCCGCACCAAACTTCCGCATCATCCTGCTCTCCTCCCGGCGCAACGCGGGTGGGAGCATCCCGTGTGCGGAAGGAATGGTCAAGACCCCCGCGGCTTGCTACGAAAATGTGTCCTTAACGCAGCAGGAACCCCAGATGATCCATGTCGAGACCGCGCAGCACATCCGCACCGTCACCATCGACCGCCCGGAGAAGGCGAATTCGCTGACCCGCGACATGCTGGCCACCATTGCGGAGGCCGCCGAAACCGCCCCCGCCGCCGGGGTGAAGGTCTTCGTGCTGACCGGCCGGGGCAAAGTGTTTTCCGCCGGGGCCGACCTCGACGAAGCGCGCGCGGGGCTGGCAACGGATCCGGTCTGGGAACGGTTGTCGGGCGCCATCGCCGCCCTGCCCTGCCTGACGATCGCCGCGCTGAACGGCACTCTGGCCGGGGGCGCGATGGGGATGGTTCTGGCCTGCGACCTGCGGCTGGGAGTGCCGGGTGCGAAATTCTTCTATCCGGTGATGAAGCTCGGCTTCCTGCCGCAGCCTTCGGACCCGGGCCGGATGGCGCGGCTGATCGGCCCGGCGCGGGCGAAGATGATCCTGATGGGCGGACAGAAGATCGAGGCCGAAGAGGCCCGCGCCTGGGGCCTGATCGATCGCATCGTCCCGCCCGAGGCGCTGGCCGAAACGGTCACCGCCCTTTGCGCCGACACGTTGGGGGCCACCCCCGCCCATGCCGGCGCGATCAAGGCGATGATCGGCTAGGTCAGGCGTAGACGGCTTCCTTGCCGAAATGCTTGACCAGCAGGTAATAGACCACCGCGCGATATTTGCTGCGCTCCGACCGGCCGTAGGTCTCGACCACCGCGTCGATGGCATCCATCAACTCCGGCCCGTCGCTCAGCCCGAGCTTCTTGACCAGGAAGTTGTTCTTCACGGTTTCCAGTTCGCCCTTGTCCGAAGCGGCGACGGTTTCGGCATCGGCGTTATAGATCGCCGGCCCGCAGCCGATGGTGACCTTCGTCAGCAGGTCCATATCCGGCGTCATGCCGCATTTCGTTTTCAGATCCTCGGCATATTTGGCAATCAGCTCGTCGCGTTTGCTCATTTCATTCTCCTGCTTTACCTCCAAAGGAGGATAGGCGATGCACGCTGCGGCGCAATCGAAAACACCGCCATTAACCTTTTTCGCGTTAACCTTTTCGCAACATTTAGGCCCGCGCGGTTCGGTTTTCCCTTGATCCGGAGGGCATAATTTTCGCAGATAACGCTACGAAATGTGTAAGTAACCAGTGGAACCTCCCAAATGTATCGCAATGTTTTTGCAAGCGTGCTGGCCACGCTGCTTCTCGGAACTTCTTCCCAGGCCGCCGCGATCCTGACCGATAGCTGGTCGTTCAATGGCGGCAGCGTTCAGACCACCGGCAACAGCTCGGTGACGGGCAACGCCGCGGTGGGGGATTACATCACCTATCACAACATTCTCGGCGACGGGCTCTATGACTGGCGCCTGACCATCGACTACCTGCACACGGCGCCCAATGCGAAAAGCGTCATCGCCGTCAACGCGCCGGTGGCGGCGGTCGCGGCGGCGCCCTTCGTTCTCAACCTCAACGCCGTCCGGGATGCCTCCGTCACCGGGCCGTCGTCGATCTATGCGCTGATCCGGAGCGAGTTCGTCTCGGTCGCGACCGGGGAACTGGTCACGCTCAAGAACGTGAGCTTCGAGGTCTCCGATCTCGACGGCGACAAGGGGGCGAGCTACGCTGACTTCGTGGCCGTCGGCGCGGATGCAACGCTCGGCACCAAGAAGCCGGACACCACCGCCCTCGTCACGTCGTCCTCTGACATCGTGGGCCCGGGCGGCATGACCGCCGTCGCGGCAAAGACCGATGGCAGCTGGAAGAATGTGCCCAATATCAACGGCGACGCGAACTATCAGGCCTATCTGCAATATGAAAGCCTGAGCTCGACCACCTTCGCCGTCGGCACCTACTTTGACAGCATCCAGCCCAACGCACACCGCGGCACCGGCATCTTCAACGCGGAATATGACGCGGTGGTTCTGCCCGAGATCCCGCAGGATCCGGAACAACTCTCGGCGGTTCCGCTTCCGGCGGGCGCGCTGCTGCTGCCCTCGGCTCTGGCGCTTGCGGGGCTGCTGCGCCGCCGCAAGAAGGCCTGATCCCACTGGATTGGACGATGCCGGAAGCCCTGCTTCCGGCATCGGTTCCCGCACCGTTCAGTAACGGTAATGGTCGGGCTTGTACGGGCCTTCGACCGTGACGCCGATATAGGCGGCCTGATCCGGGCGCAGTTGGGTCAGCTTCACGCCGATCTTCGCCAGATGCAGCCGCGCCACCTTCTCATCCAGCGCCTTCGGCAGGATATAGACGCCGGGCTGGTAGTCCGCGCCCTTGGTGAACAGTTCGATCTGCGCCAGCACCTGATTGGTGAACGAGGCCGACATCACGAAGGAGGGATGCCCCGTCGCATTGCCCAGATTCAACAGACGCCCCTCCGACAGAAGAATGATCCGGTTGCCCGAGGGCATTTCGATCATGTCCACCTGGTCCTTGATATTGGTCCATTTGTGGTTCTTCAGCGCGGCGACCTGAATTTCATTGTCGAAATGGCCGATGTTGCCGACGATGGCCATGTCCTTCATCGCGCGCATATGCTCGAGGCGGATGATGTCCTTGTTGCCGGTGGTGGTGATGAAGATGTCCGCGCTGTCCACGACATCTTCGAGAACGACGACCTCGAACCCGTCCATCGCCGCCTGAAGCGCGCAGATCGGATCGACCTCCGTCACCTTCACCCGCGCGCCCGCGCCGCGCAGCGAGGCCGCCGAGCCCTTGCCCACGTCGCCATAGCCGCAGACCACGGCGACCTTGCCCGCCATCATCACATCCGTCGCGCGACGGATGCCGTCGACCAGCGACTCCTTGCAGCCATATTTGTTGTCGAACTTCGACTTGGTGACGGAATCGTTGACGTTGATCGCCGGGAAGGGCAGCAGGCCGTTCTTGTGCAGGTCATACAGCCGATGCACGCCGGTGGTGGTTTCTTCCGAAACGCCCCGGATCGCGTCGCGCTGCTGGGTGAACCAGCCGGGGGTTTCCGCCATCCGCTTGCGGATCTGCGCAAAGAGCGCCTCTTCCTCCTCGGATTGCGGGGTGGCGATCAGCGCGTCCTCGCCCGCCTCGACCCGCGCGCCGAGCAGGACATAAAGCGTCGCATCGCCGCCATCATCGAGGATCATGTTCGCCGTGCCCTCCGCGAAACGGAAGATCCGGTCGGTATAGGACCAGTATTCCTCAAGGCTTTCGCCCTTGATCGCGAAGACCGGCGTGCCGGTGGCCGCGATCGCCGCCGCCGCGTGGTCCTGCGTCGAGAAGATGTTGCACGAGGCCCAGCGGACATCCGCCCCAAGCGCCTTCAGCGTTTCGATCAGCACCGCGGTCTGCACCGTCATGTGCAGCGACCCGGCGATCCGCGCGCCCTTCAGCGGCTGCGCCGGTCCGAATTCCTCGCGGCAGGCCATCAGGCCCGGCATCTCGGTTTCGGCGATGTCCAGTTCCTTGCGCCCGAACTCTGCCAGCGCGATATCCCTGACGATATAATCCTTCATGACAGCTCCTGCGTCCTGTTTGCCCGGAGATAGCACCGTGACGCGCAAACGACAACGGAGGCCCCTTGCCAACGCGCCCCGCCCGCCCTACCGACACCACAACACGGAGCCTTTGATGACCAAGCCCCCCAGAGCCTGGCAGCGGATGCTGTCCGGGCGCCGCCTCGACCTGCTGGACCCTTCGCCCTTCGATATCGAGATCGAGGACATCGCCCATGGGCTTGCCTTCGTCGCCCGCTGGAACGGGCAGACGCTGGGCGATTTCGCCTATTCGGTGGCGGAGCATTCCCTGCTGGTGGAACAGATCCACGCCCGGATCGCACCCACCGCGCCGGTGAAATGGCGGCTGGCCGCGCTGCTGCACGACGCGCCGGAATATGTGCTGGGGGATATGATTTCGCCGGTGAAGGCCGCGATCGGCGCGGGTTACGGCGAGTTGGACGCGCGATTGGCGGCGGCGGTCCATATCCGCTTCGGCCTCCCCGCCGCGCTCCCGGCGACGGTGAAGAAGGCGATCAAGAAAGCGGATGTGATTTCGGCCCGGCTGGAAGCCGAGCAGATCGCGGGATTTTCACCGGAGGAAGCGGATCGGATCTTTGGCCGCCCCGATCCGGGGCTGATCGAGGGGCTGGCGATCCGCCTGCGCCCCCCCGCCGAAGTGCGCGCCGCTTATCTGGCACGCCACCACGAGCTGCTTGCGCAGCTCAGCGGTTGAATTTGTATTCGCCCTTGTGCGCGCTGCGCGGAGCATAGCCACCCATTGCCAGGGTCATGATTTCAGCCAACATGCGGATCATTTTTCGATCCCCCTTTCCATCTGATGATGCCTATTTGTGCGTTCCGAGAACATTTTGCGAGTCAGGAATTCTTCCGGATATGTTAGACTGCCTAACAGATGAGTGACATCGACTGGAAACATATGCCGCCGCTGACGGCCTTGCGTGCCTTTGCCGCCACCGCGCGCGAGGGTGGCTTCAGCGCGGCCGCCCGTCGGCTGAATGTAACCCACGCTGCGGTTCAGCAGCAGGTCCGCGCGCTGGAGGCCGATCTGGGCGTGGCGCTGGTCTGGCGCGATGGGCGGGTGCTGCATCTGACGCCCGAGGGTGAACGGCTGGCCGCCGCGCTGTCGGACGGGTTCCTGATGATCCAGACCGCGGTCGAGGGGCTGCGCGCCCATCACGCGGAAAAGCCGCTCACCGTCACCCTGCCCCCGGCCTTCGCGGCGGAATGGCTGATGCCGCGGCTGTCGCGGTTCTGGAAGCGGCACCCGGAAATTCCGCTGTCGCTCCTGCCTGAACAGCGGGTGATCGACCTGCGGGAGGCGGGGGCGAATCTGGGTATCCGTTTCGGCAACGGGCATTGGCCCGGCGTCACGGCGGAATATCTGACCGATGCGCCGCAGGTGGTGGTGGCGGCGCCCGAGCTTCTGGGTGGGCGCCAGAAGCTTCTCGCTGCGCGAGATGTCCACCATGCCCTGGATCCGCGAGGGCGACTGGCCCGAGCAGATGCAACTGCTGGAATCCATCGGGCTGAAACCCGCCGCGCTGAAATTCGTGGATTTCCCGAACGAGGAACTGGCGCTCTCGGCGGCGCGCGAGGGGATCGGGCTGCATCTGGAAACCGAGGCGCTGATCGAGGAAGACGTCCGTCTCGGCTGGCTGCTGAAGATCCACGCGCTGAAGGACGAAAGCCTGGGCTACTACATCATCCGCCCGCCGGGGCCGCTCAGCGCTCCGGCGCGGATCTTCATCGACTGGCTCAAGGGCGAGGTCGCCACGGGCTGATCGTGCTGGCACTCGCGCGCCGATAGTGGTCTAACCCCGTCAGGACAAAGGAGGTGCCGATGCGGGAAAGTCAGGACATCACCGGGGCCGTCGAAGCGGCGGAGCACCACGCCGGTCCGGTCCCCCTCGACCCGCGCGCCCTGCGCGACGCCCTTGGGCAATTCGCGACGGGGGTGACGATCGTGACCACCCGCACGGCGGAAGGCCAACCCGTCGGCCTGACGGCCAACAGCTTCGCTTCGGTGTCGCTCGATCCGCCGCTGGTGCTGTGGTCGGCGGCGCGGGCGTCGATGCGGCATCAGCATTTCGCCGCCGCGCAGCAGTTCGCCATCCATGTGCTCGGCGCGGAGCAGGAAGAGCTTGCGCGCCATTTCACCCGCAACGGGATGGATTTCACCGGGATCGGCTGGCAACCCGGCGCCGGGGGCGTGCCGCTTCTGGACGGGGTTCTGGCCCGGTTCGACTGCGTGACCGAGGCCACACATGAGGGCGGCGATCACACGATCATCATCGGCCGCGTCACCCGCTTCATGCAGGATCCGCAATCCCGCCCGCTGCTGTTCTGCGCCGGTCGCTTCGTCCGGATCGCGCCCTGACCCTCAGAACGGGCAAGGCGCGGAGAAGGTGAGGAACTGCCCGCCGTCCGGGTGCCGCAGCCGCAGGCTTTCGGCATGCAGCATCAGCCGTGGAAAGTCGCGCGCCGGACCCTCCGCATACAACGGATCGCCCAGGATCGGGTGGCCCTGCTCCTTCATATGCACCCGCAGCTGATGGCTGCGCCCGGTGAGCGGCGTCAGCCGCACCCGCGTCGTGTCCCCCTCATAGCGCATCACGCGCCAATCGGTCTGCGCGGGCCTGCCGTTTTCAGGGTCCACATGCTGGCGCGGACGGTTCGGCCAATCGACGCAGAGCGGCAGATCGACCCGCCCCTGTTTCGGCTCCAGATGCCCCCAGAGCCGGGCGACATAGTGCTTCTTCGTCTGCCGATGCTCGAATTGCAGGCCCAGATGGCGCTGCGCATGCGGCGTCAGGCCAAAGACCATCACCCCCGAGGTATCCAGATCCAGCCGATGCACCAGCAGGATCGTGGGAAACGGCCCGCGCAGCCGGTTGATCAGGCAATCCTCCCGCTCGGGCCCCTTTCCGGGCACGGACAGCAGCCCGGCGGGCTTGTCCACCACCAGGATCTCATGATCGGCATGCAGGATGCGGGGCTGCTCCGCCGTGGGGGTATAGACGAAATCGGTCATCGCTCAGTCCAGAGCCAGCCGGACGGCAAGCCCGCCGAACAGCACCGCCGCAACCCGGTTCAGCGCCCCCATCCGCTGTGCGATCCGCGCGCCCAGCCAGCCCGCCAGCGCGCCATAACCCGCCGTCACCACCGTTCCCGTGCACAACACGATACCGCCAAGGATCAGCATCTGTTGCCAGACCGGACCCCAGGCGGGGTTGGTGAACTGCGGCAGGAAGGCCAGCATGAACAACATCACCTTCGGGTTCAGCACATTGGTCAGCACCCCACGCCGGAAGGCCGCGCCTGGCGTCGGCACGCCCCGCCCCGCCCCGGGCGCCCCCGCGCGCCAGCTTTTCCACGCCAGCCACAACAGATAGCCCGCCCCGAACCAGCGCACGGCGTCCAGCGCCCCGGGATGTGCCGCAACCAGCGCGCCCAGACCGAAGGCCGTGACCCGCGCATGGAACAGCCCGCCCACGCCGACGCCCAGCCCCGCCGCCGCGCCGACCTTCGGGCCGCCCTGCACTCCCGAAGCGGTGGCGAACAGCACATCGGCCCCGGGCGTCAGGTTCAGCACGACCGCCCCCACGGCAAAGGTGGCGAGCGTCGCGCCCGGCATGGCGATGAATGTTTCCCACATGATGCGGCTCCCTTTCCGGTTCCGTCCTACCCTATGGCGCGGCCGCCGTCACCTCGGCCTTCACCGGGAATTCTGGGCGGGATATCCCCTGTCGCCGCAAACCAATTGGTAAGTATTCGCCGATAGGGTCACCCGGATGTCAGGTGGTGGAGTTCAGTCGATGATCCTCAATGCAGAAGCCATTGGCGATGCGCTCGTCGTTCATGTCGGAGAAGAACGGCTGGATGCCGCTATCGCCCTGCGCTTCAAGGACCGCATGCGCGAGGTGACGATCCAGCCCGCGGCACGGGTGATCCTCGACATGTCGCGGGTGTCCTTCCTCGACAGTTCGGGCCTCGGGGCGCTGGTCGCGGTGATGAAGTTCCTGGCCCCGACCCGGCGGCTGGAACTCGCCGGGCTGAGGCCGAATGTCGAAAAGGTGCTGCACCTGACCCGGATGAACACGGTCTTCCTCATCCATTCCGACATCAAGAGCGCAGTCTCGGATGGGCTGAGAAATGCGGGATGAGAGGTCATCTCCTCTGCGAGAGCGACCGGAGCCGGACAGTCTGGCGGCGATTCAGCACAGTTTCGAGGCTCACCCGCAAGCCGTCCGCCTTGCGCTGAAACAGACGCTGGAACGGCTGGTCTCGAAGCTGAGCCCCGAGGAGGCGGGCGCGCTGGAACTCGTTCTGGCTGAGGTCTGCAACAATATTGTCGAGCATGGATATGCGAACCACGCCTCCGGAACGATCGCGTTGTCGATCTACCCGGAAGGCGAATCGCTTCTCTGCACGGTCGGGGATCGGGGCAACGCGTTGCCGCGCCGCTGCCTCGACGCCCCCGATCGCGCGCGCCCCTGCCCTGAGGAATTGCCCGAAGGGGGGTTCGGCTGGTTCCTGATCCGCGACCTCGTGCAGGATCTGCATTACTGCCGCGACGGCAATCGCAACCTCCTCGTCTTCCGCCTGCCGCTGAGACAGGGACCGACCGCGCAGGTCTCGGCTCCGGCAGGGCGCTGAACCGGGCTTGACGTCGATGCCCGATCTGACAGGCCGCCAAGAGGGTGAGCCTCTGCGCCGTGGAGGTCAGGCAGGGTTTTGGCATGCCCACATCCATCACGTCGGGGAGTGGGGGTCAGGGTTTCCGGCAGCGGATCGGCGCTGCCAAAGGGGATGGAGAAACTACAGCCAAGGTCTTGCGGCGGACGGATCCGCCATGGGGCCAACAGGCCACCAATGATTTGCGGGGGAGGTCGGTGCCCCCAGTCCCGTCTTGCCACGCCACCAAGGTTCTGCGGAAGAGCGCCATGACGCCGAAAATCATCAGCGAAAGATGCCGCCAACGGCGAATGGGAACGGGCCGGTTGCGACATCGCGCACAGCAGGGAGCAGCCGACGATCCACAGGACCATGTGCGGCAGGTGACAGGGTTTCTGCATCGCGCGCGAACAACGGCGGGGATGCTTTCGCTCGATATTGTTCTGCGTCGCACCCGGGAACAGCGCCGCAGCGCCCTCCGAACAGGGCGGAATGGTCATTTCTACATCGCGCACGCGGGAACAGCGCAAGCCCGCTCAGGTCAAGACCAAGGCTCTGCCGTTTCCGCGTCGCCCGCACGGGATCAGTTCGGGGTCAACCAAGTCTAGCTCTCCCTCTGACGTTTCCGCATCGCCCGCGCGGGAGCGGCGCTGTCGGCAAGGCCCGCACCCTGCTCGGCTGGGTTTTCGCGTCACCCGCGCGGGAGCAGTCGGTGACACCCAAAGGGAAACTCTGGTCTGACGTTTCCGCGTCGCGCGCGGGGAGAGCAGCGACCCGCTGTCTTGGCGGAATGTTTGACTGGCAGTTTCCGCATCGCGCGCGGGAGCGGCTTCTACAGAGACAACACACACCCAAGATCATGTTTCCGCGTAGCGCGCGCGGGAGCGGCAGCTTGCCAGACAATGCGGCGGCGGGAGTGTTGGTTTGAGCGTCGCGCACAGGAGCAGCTGGGGGGGCGCCGACCGGTAATATCGACCCCGAGTTAATTCCGCGTCGCGCACGGGAGCAGCTTTACCTTGTTCTCAAGCGTTTCCGCTTGGGTGGCGCGGGGCTTGCGCACCCGACGCCCGTCAGCCGTCGTTAAGTCGGTCAGCCACCCCCTTCCTCGTTGTCGCGCCATCTCGGTCTCTTTTTAGGACGCGCGCCAGAAGGGCAGCCAATTCCTCTCCCGCCGGGGAAGCCGGGGTGAGCAGTTGATACTTGGCGTTGTTGGGGTCGGGGGTGGAGTAAATCAGGCCGTATCCCGCCATCGGCTTACCGTCCGCCGCGCGGCGGTAGTGCCGGTTCGACAGGATACCTACATTGCGGGACATGGTGGAAGTTGTCAGGCCCAGTTCCTCGCGCAAATCATGCGCAGAGACACCATATTCAGGGCTGGTAAGGACATGGAACAGAATCATTACCTGCCAAACGTCTAGGTCCGGGTATCGGCGCAAGAGAAGGTCTAGCGCCCTCCGCATTCGCACTAGGCCTGCGCGTTCTTCTATCGTCAGGTCCACTGGTGTTCGCCCCCTTGGCATTAGGGGGCGTTCTGCGGCCCCCGGATCAGGTATGGGCGTGTTCTGCCGCCTCGGCAACGGGCGCGGACAAGCGCATCGTCCGTTCGATCCGGTGGACCTCTTCAGTTTCTGCGTTGCGCGTTCGGGAACAGCCGAGCGAGGGAGACGGTGGTGTCGTTTCTCCGTCGCGCGCGGAACCAGCCCCGCCGCGCAACACGTCTCCACGCTGCTGCGTCGCGCGCAGGAACAGCGCGCGACGCGATCGACTTGGGGGCACGCTGCCGAGGGCCAGCCGAGGGAACACCCACAGCGGAAGCCGATGACAGCGAACAGGCCCTAAGGCGCCCGATCCGGCGGAAGCGGTTCCCGCACGCCCATCGGCGAGCGCCCGTTGCGATTGCCTCGGGCGCACCGTTTGCGGGCCTCAGGTGCCGCGCGGCTTGGCGCGGGTGGTCGGGTCGGCCTCGCGCGGGTTTTCGGGCCAGGGATGGCGCGGGTAGCGGCCCCGCATTTCCTTGCGGACATCGGCATAGGAACCGTCCCAGAAGCCGGGCAGATCCATCGTCACCTGGATCGGCTTCATCCCCGGGCTGAGAAGTTCGATCCGCAGCGGATGGCGCTTCGGCCCGACGGTCGGATGGGTGGTGACGCCATACATCTCGGGCAGTTTCACCTCGATCGAGGGCGCTTCGCCAGAATAGTCGATCGGCACGCGGCGACCAAGCGGCGTGACGAAATGGCTGGGCACGAGGCGGTCCAGCTCGGCCATCTGCTCCCAGGACAGTTGCGCGCGCAGGGCTTCGGTCAGATCGAGGCCGCGCAGGTCGGCGTCGCTGCGCTTGCCCGCCAGATAGGGCAACAGGGCCTCCCCCGCCAGCAGCGCCGCATCCGACAGATCCGGCATCCCGGCGCCGTCCGACCGCAGGATGTCGACCCGGGCCCGGAACCTTTGCGCCGCCGGGGTGAGCGTCAGGCCGATCTGCCGCAGCCCGTCGAGCGCGCCGCGCGCCATCGCTTCGGGCGGGGCGTCGGTCCAGTGCCGGTCTTCGAGCACCAGCGCCCCGAACCGTTCCTGCTTGCGCGCGACCACCCGGCCCTCGCGCTTCGACCATTCGCAAACGTCGTGCCAAGCGATCTGCGGCCCGAACAGCCGCCGCAATTCGGCATCCGCAAGAGCGATCCCTTGCCGCACGCGGGCTTCGCGCGGATCGCCGTCGAGGTCTGTCGCCACGATCAGGCGGTTCTTGCCGAGGGCATCAGTTTCCGCGACCACGGCGCCCTTGCCACCCGACAGGACATAGCGCGGGGCATCCCCCTTCCGCCGCAGGCCGATCCGGTCGGGATAGGCGAGCGCCGCCATTTCGGACAGGCTGAAGCCGCCGCCTTCGGGCACCAGCCGGGCCAGACGTTTCGCTTCGCTGCGGATCCGTTCGACCGTACCGCGATGGGCGGTGTCGAACCGGGCGGGGTTGGCCACAGCCGCGATCCGCAGCGCAAGGTCCGCGGGCGCATCGCGCAGCGGGTCGCGTTCGGCCAATGTCGCCGCCAGCGTCGCCGCCCCTGCCCCGGCGGTGATCAGCATATGGCCCAGCCGGGGATGCAGCGGCAGCGCCGCGAGCGCCCGGCCATGCGCCGTGATCCGCCCGTTGTCGAGCGCGCCAAGGTCTTCGAGCAGGGCCCGCGCCTCGGACAGCGCCGGGGCGGGCGGCGGCGTCAGGAAGGCCAGATCGGACGATCCCCATTGCGCCAGTTCCAGCGCCAGCCCGGACAGATCCGCCACCGCGATTTCCGGCGGCGCAAAGGCCGGGAGGGCGCCCTCCTCCCCCTTCGTCCAGAGCCGGTAGCAGATGCCTTCGGAGACTCGGCCCGCCCGGCCCCGGCGCTGTTCCGCCTCGGCGCGCGAAACGCGTTCCGTCACCAGCCGCGCCATGCCGGAGGCCGGATCAAAGCGCAGCCGCCGGGCGCGGCCCGCATCCACCACCACCTTTATGTCGGGGATGGTCAGCGAGGTTTCGGCGATGGAGGTCGCCAGCACCACCTTGCGCCCCGGCGCGGGGGCCAGCGCGGCACGCTGCGCGGCGAAATCCATCGCGCCGAACAGCGGGCGGAGGGTCACCGGCTGGCCGCGCAGCAGCGCCTCGACCCGCCGGATTTCGCCCTCGCCGGGCAGGAAGACCAGCACATTGCCCTCGGTCTCGGCCAGCGCCTGTTCGACCAGTGCGGCGGTGGCGGGTTCCAGCCGCTGCGTGGCGGGCTTCGCGAGCCACCGGGTTTCGACCGGATAGGCCCGCCCTTCGGAGACCACCACCGGCGCATCGTCGAGCAGCGCGGCCACCGGTTCGGCGTCGAGCGTCGCCGACATCACCACCACCTGAAGATCGGGCCGCAGCGCGCCGCGCGCCTCCCACACCAGCGCGAGACCGAGGTCGGCGTTCAGGCTGCGTTCATGGAATTCGTCGAAGATCACGCAGCCGATGCCGCTCAATTCCGGGTCCGACTGGATCATCCGGGTCAGGATGCCTTCGGTGACGACCTCGATCCGGGTCGCGCGGGAGGTCTTCGCCTCGCCCCGGATGCGATAGCCGACGGTCTGGCCCACGGGTTCGCCCAACGTTTCGGCCATGCGCTCGGCGGCAGCGCGGGCGGCCAGGCGGCGCGGCTCCAGCATCACCACCCGCCCGGTAACCTGGGGCAGAACGGCCAGCGGCACGCGGGTGGTCTTGCCCGCCCCGGGGGGCGCCATCAGCACCGCCCGCCCCTCGGCCTCCAGCGCCGAAAGCAGCCCCGGCAGGGCGGCGTCGATCGGCAGGCCGGTCATTGGCGGGTCAGCCGCCCCCGGCCGATGATCGTATCCGTCTCGATCGACACCACCTGCAAGCGCTTGCCATCCGGGCCGGGCGCATAGGTCAGGGTGAAGGGGAACACGGCTTTTTCCTGCATCTCCCTGGCGGAGAACCCGGCGATTCGGCGGTATTCGCCCGCGCAGACGACACCATTCCCCGAAGGCTTCGGATGCGACAACGTGACCTGCGTCCGTTTCGAGCCGTCATACATATAGGCCGAGAAGGTGCAGGCCTCCGAACGGTCGACGTCGCGCAGCACGGCATAAAGCGCGGTCAGCGGATCGACCGTGCCACCCTGTTTCGCCGGGTCCACATCGGTCGCGCGGGGTTTGCGCGGGGGATTGCGGCTGACGGAAACAGGCACGCCGCCCTTGTAGACCGTCACATATTGATAGCGGTCCGATCCGCGCTGCGCGGTCTCGTCAAAGCGCATCGGGGTGAAGCGGCCGCCGGAAAAGCCGCCGCTGACCTGCGCGTCATAGCGCAGCTTGCGCAGCGCGCCCAGAAGGCCGGTCGTCTCCATCACGCCATTGGCGCCATAACTGCCGCCCTGGATCTTGCCGTTGATGCTGAGCTGTCCGGCGGGGATGCCTTTCAGGCTGAAGCCGAAGACGATTCGGTCGCTCTGGTCGGCAGCGGCAGGCAGCGCGAAAGCGATCAGGGCGGCGGTGAGGATGCGGAGCATATGCTTCTCCGGGATGGGGTTCGGGCTGGACATACACCCTCGGAAGAGGGCATGAAACCGGAACGAGATGCAATTTCAGGTGACCCGCAGGTTACCCCGTCCTTTCAGCGAAGGCCCGCCGATGAACGCTCCCGCCCCCCGTGACACCGCAGAGGATCTGGCGCCGCGCATTCTGGCCGGAGAGCGGAGGGCGCTGGCGCGGGCGATCACGCTGGTCGAATCAATCCGGACGGATCACCGGGCGGCGGCCGTCGCGCTGCTGGAGGCGGTGGGACAGCCGGGGCGGCAGGCGCTGCGGATCGGGCTGTCGGGGACACCGGGGGTTGGGAAATCGACCTTCATCGAGACCTTCGGGCTGATGCTGACGAAGCAGGGGCTGAAGGTCGCGGTGCTGGCGGTGGATCCGTCCTCGACCCGTTCGGGGGGCTCGATCCTGGGCGACAAGACCCGGATGGAGTTCCTGTCGCGCGATCCGAACGCCTTCATCCGCCCCTCGCCGAGCCAGACCCATCTGGGCGGCGTCGCCCGGCGCACGCGCGAGGCCGTGGCGCTGTGCGAGGCGGCGGGCTTCGATGTGATCCTGATCGAGACGGTGGGCGTTGGACAATCCGAGACGCTGGTGGCGGAGATGGCCGATCTGTTCATCCTGCTGATGGCGCCCGCAGGCGGCGACGAATTGCAGGGCGTCAAGCGCGGCATCATGGAAATGGCCGACATGATTCTGGTGAACAAGGCGGATGGCGATCTGAAACCCGCCGCGATGCGCACCGTCGCCGATTATGCCGGGGCGCTGCGGCTCTTGCGCAAGCGCCCGCAGGATCCGGAGGGTTTCCCGAAGGCGCTGGCGGTGTCGGCGCTGGAGGATCAGGGGCTGGCGAAAGCCTGGGAGGAGATGCAGGCGCTGGCCAACTGGCGCCGCGAGACCGGCCATTTCGCCGCGCGGCGGGCCGAACAGGCGCGGCATTGGTTCGAGGCCGAAGTCCGCGAGGGGCTGCTCGCGCGGCTGGAGACCGATCCGGAGGCGCGGGCGCGGATGCGCGCGCTCGGGGCTTCGGTGGCCGGGGGGCAGAAGGCGGCATCGGTCGCGGCTTCGGAAATGCTCGCCACGCTCGGCATTTGAGCTTTTGCACGCGGCAAGGGGGTGCATGTCTTTCCAACCGTTGGGATCTGTTGCTCCCTTCGATTTTCTGTGGCAGAACTCACGCAGGCACACCAGACCGAAGAGTTCAGAAGATGCAAGATTTCGTCACGCGCCGCACGTTGATGGTTGATACTCAGGTCCGGCCAAATGACGTGACGAAGTTCCCGATCATCGAGGCCATGCTGGCGATCCCGCGCGAGGATTTCGTTCCCGCCGCGCTGCGCGAGGCCGCCTATGTCGGGGAAACCCTGACCGTCGCGCCCGGCCGGGTTCTTCTGGAAGCGCGCAACTTCGCCAAGATGCTGGACGCGCTGGACGTGCAGCCCACGGATCTCGCGCTCGATCTGGGATGCGGGCTTGGCTATTCCGCTGCGGTGATCGCCCGGATGGCGGAGGCCGTGGTCGCGGTGGAGGAAGGCGATCTTGCGACTTTGGCCGAGGCAACGCTGTCGCAGGCGGGCGCCGACAATGTTGCCGTCGTTCAGGGAAAAATCAGCGACGGATCGGCCAAGCATGGTCCGTATGACGTGGTGATGATCGAAGGCGGGGTCGAGATCGTGCCGCAAGCGATCCTCGATCAGGTCAAGGAAGGCGGCCGGATCGCCGCCATCTTCATGGAAGGCGCCCTCGGCACCGTGCGCATCGGTCGCAAGATCGACGGCGTGATCGGCTGGCGGGATGCCTTCAACGCCGCGGCTCCGGTCCTGTCCGGGTTCACCGCCGCGCGGGAATTCGTGCTCTGACGCGATCAGCGTCTTGGCGAAATGACGATACCGGCCGCCGGAAGAAGCGGCCCGACGATATTCGGTAAGGACCAGGCATGACGCGCAAGATGAAGCAGCTCTTTCTCGCCTCCGCAGCGGCGTTCGCCCTTTCGGGGGCCGGAGTTCTGGCGGAAACCTTCGCGGATGCCCTGGTGTCCGCCTATCGCAACTCGAACCTGCTGGAACAGAACCGCGCGACCCTGAGGGCGGCGGATGAAGACGTGGCGCAGGCGCTGGCCGCGCTGCGCCCGGTTCTGGGCTGGTCGGCGGGTTACAACTACTCGAACAGCGACATGACGATGTCGCGGGATCTGCAAACCGCATCGGCGCAACTGACCGCTTCGATGACGCTGTTCGATTTCGGCCGCAACCGGCTGGCGGTAGAGATCCAGAAGGAGGCGGTCCTTTCGACGCGGGAATCGCTGCGCAACGTCGAACAACAGGTGCTGCTGAATGCGATCCAGGCCTATACGTCGGTCAAAAGCACGGCCGAGCAGGTCGCGATCAACCAGAATTCGGTGCATGTCTATGGTGAGGACCTGAAGGCGACGCGCGACCGGTTCGAGGTCGGCGAGGTCACCCGGACCGACGTGTCGCAGGCCGAAGCCGCCGAAGCCGCCGCACGCGCCGCATTGGCCGCGGCGAAGGGCAATTACGAGATCGCGCGGGAAAACTACAAGGCCGCGGTCGGGCACTATCCGGTGAACCTCGCCCCGCTGCCGAAGGCCCCGCTCCTGCCGAAAAGCGTGGATACCGCGCGCACGACCGCGCTGCGCAACCACCCGCTGCTGAAATCCGCCCAGCATTCCGTGTCGATGGCGGAACTGTCGGTGAAGGCTGCGGCAGCGCAGCGCCTGCCGGAGGTGGGGGCTTCGGCCGGTTTCGGGAATTACGAGGGCGGGCGGAAGAACACCTCCGCGGGCATCAGCCTGAGCCAGACGCTCTATTCCGGCGGTCAATTGTCCTCGATTCACCGCAAGGCGATCGCGAATCGCGATGCGGCGCGGTCGGGTCTGCAACAGACCGGCGTCGAGCTGGCAAATTCCGTGGCGCAGGCCTGGGCGCAGATCGACGTCTACCGCGCGCAGATCCGCGCCTATGACGAACAGATCGCGGCCGCCCAGATCGCCTATCAGGGCGTGCGGGAGGAGGCGACGCTCGGTTCGCGCACCACGCTGGACGTTCTGGACGCCGAGCAGGATCTGCTGGATGCGCGCGCCTCGCGGATCACGGCTGAAGCCGATTTGCAGGTAGGATATTATCAACTACTTTCCGCTATGGGTTTGTTGACGGTAGAAGACCTCAAGCTCGGGATCCCCACCTACGACCCGGCTGCCTATTACAACGCGGTCAAGAACGCTCCCTATACGAGTGTTCAAGGCAAAAGCCTCGATCGCGTCCTGAAGGCCATCGGCAAGCCCTGAGGGCTGCGATGCGACCGGCTGCGGAGGTGGGAGTTGATTCCTCCGGCGAAAACGCCGGATCCGCAGTGCGAGGTCAGGCGCAGGAGCTGGGAGCACCATGAAGGAAGCGGAAATCGACTTCGAAATTGAGGATGTCCTGTCGTCGATCCGGCGGCTGGTGTCGCAAGACAGCAGACCTGCGCGGGCTCAACGTCTGGCACTGATGCAGCCCGCAGTGCCCCCCCTGGTCGAAGAAGAGTGCCTCGTCCTGACGCCCGCGCAGCGAATCGCCGCCGCCGATGAGGTCGCAGAGGCCGATATTTCCGAAGAACTGAGTCGCCTGGAAACGACGATCGCCGAAATGGAGGCGGCCGTCGCAGACGCAGACGCAGACGCAGACGCAGACGCAGACGCAGACGCAGACGCAGACGCAGACGCAGACGCAGACGCAGACGCAGACGCAGACGCAGACGCAGACGCAGACGCAGACGCAGACGCAGACGCAGACGCAGAGCAGGATCTGCGCGCCGAGGTTGAGGCAACAGAAATCTGTTCTTCCGTGGATCTAACGGATGAGTCGGGGGATGCTGAACCTCCGGCAGAGGTATTGTCGGTTCAGCCTGCGGTCGATCTGCCGGATCTTGATGGCGCCCTGGCAACCGAGGGGGACTCCCCCAGGATGGAAATACCGGATGTGTCTTCGGAATGTGCGTTGCCCGAAGCCGCCGAGGATCCGGAGCCGGAAAGCGCCGCCGAGGAAGATCAGGAACGTTTTGAAGCGTTGAGCGATATCTCCGCCGGGTTCCTGATGGACGAAGCCGCGGCCCCCGAGGTTGTTCCTCCCCGGGTCAGGGAGAACGACGCATTGCGCATTGTACGCCCGGACCGGTTCCGGCATGCCACGCAGCCGGTTCACGATGACCCCTCCCCGCTTTTCGGCGAGACCGAGCCAGCGCATCAGGACGAGGAGGCCCTTCGGCTTCTGGTTGCCCAGTTGATTCGGGAAGAGTTGCGCGGTGTGCTGGGAGAGCGGATCACGCATAATGTGCGAAAGCTGGTCCGGAGAGAGATTCAGCGCGCTTTGGCCGGGCACCAGTTCGACTGATCCATCAGTTGTCGAACGGCATTGTCTCGCTAATCGGGCCAGAATGGTGCTTGGGCGGGCCAAGGCCCGTCATGGCCAGACGGTTTGTGAATATGGACGACCTTGGATCCGCGACTGTCAAGGAAGGCAGTTCGGAGGTCATGGCGCAGCAAGCCGAGTCACTCGCAGATCCCCGGAAGATACGCGCGTTTCACCCCGTCACTTCCACCCGGAGAGAGCACCGTCGAGGGCAGCAGATCTTGGATACCGACCATCTGCCGGAGACGGAGACGGAGACGGAGACGGAGACGGAGACGGAGACGGAGACGGAGACGGAGACGGAGACGGAGACGGAGACGGAGACGGAGACGGAGACGGAGACGGAGACGGAGACGGAGACGGAGACGGAGACGGAGACGGAGACGGAGACGGAGACGGAGACGGAGACGGAGACGGAGACGGAGACGGAGACGGAGACGGAGACGGGAGGATACTATATCTCGGCTGACAAGGCAGTTTCGCCCGATTGAGAACATGCCGACGCGGATCACCCGGGCGCCATCTTCGCGCCTCTCCCTCCCCGGCGATATTCGGAGGGCCGCGGTCAGGCATCTTTCTGCGGCGGCGACAACGCCGAGGACGGGAACAAAGGTCCGCGCGTCAAACCCTGTGAATATGGAGACGACGCCCCGAACGTCCGCATCCCGATCCCGGTCTGGACCCGGGTACTCCTCTGCGCCCACATGGATTCTGTCAAAGCACCCGCCAACACATCACGCACCCGAGTACCCTATCGGTCAGCCTGCGCTGGGTCCTTCCAGACAATGCAAGGCTATCCGCGATGAACGGTAAGCGGTGTGCTCACCCCCCCTTCCTGCTGTTCGGTAAGCTGGGATGCGGCTCCAGGTGGAGATTTGCACGGGAGGTGTCATTGGGCGTCCATCGTGAGCGCCCTATGGAGGCGGTTGGGTTTGTGGAGCTTTTGGCGGCTCCGGCAGCCAAGCGGCGGTGGTCTGACGAGGCGAAGGGGCGGATCGTGGCCGAGACGCTGGTGGCTGGAGTGTCGGTGAACGAGGTGGCACGACGCCATTCGTTGCAGGCGAACCATTTGTCCGCGTGGCGCACACTGGCCCGGCAGGGCAAGCTGGTCGTGCCCGAGAGTGCAGGAGCGGAGTTTGGCGCGCCTGTGGCTTTGCCAGAGCCGTCCGGAACGCCGGTCACGACGCCGATCGATCTGATCATTGGCGCTGTCATGCTGCGTCTGGATGCGGCAACGCCCGCAGCCCGGGTTGCGGAACTGGTTTTGGCGCTGCAGGCCCGCACGTGATTTTCCCGTCGAACCGGGTTCGGATCATGGCGGCGACGAAGCCCATCGACTTTCGCAAGGGCCATGACAGCCTGGCCGCGATGGTAAAGAGCGCGTTGCGCAAGGATCCGTTCACCGGCACCGTCTTTGTGGTCCGCGCGAAGAAAGCCGATCGGCTGAAGCTGCTCTACTGGGACGGCACCGGGCTGGTGATGGCTTGCAAGCGGCTCTAAGAGCACAGCTTCCTCTGGCCTGCGGTGAAGGACGGGCGGCTGACCATGAACCACGCACAGTTCGGGGCGCTGTTCGCCGGGCTGGACTGGCGGCGGGTTCGAGCCATCGAAGCGAGGGCGCCAGAGGCGGTGGAATAGCCCTGTTTTTATGGGGCTCCGCAGCACTTTTTGCGGGTGTTGGCCATGGTGGGCGATAGACTGCGGCGATGCCGGAGACCGCTGAACTACTTGAGGAAATTGCCACGCTGAAGGCGATGCTGATCGCCTCGGAGGCGCATAACCTGCGCAAGGACGCGCGTATCGAGCGGCTGGAAAAGCTGGTCGCGGCCTTCAGACACGCAGCCTTCGGGCGGCGATCCGAGAAGAGCGATCCGGCCCAGTTCGAACTGGCACTTGAAGATCTGGAGACGGCCATCGCCGCGATCCATGCTGAGGAAGATGCGGAGGATCGCGCTGCCAGACGCCGCGACAAGTCGCGCGCTGCCAAGCGCGGATCGCTGCCCAAACATCTGCCGCGCATCGAAGAGGTGATCGAGCCCGAGAGCCTGATCGCATGCGGCGGATGTCTGCATTGCATCGGAGAGGACCGGGCAGAGCAGCTTCTCCATCATCCCGGCCCAGTTCCGCGTCATCGTCACCCGTCGTCCCCAATATGCCTGCCGGTCCTGCACCGACGGCGTGACGCAGGCTCCGGCCCCAGCACGGCTGATCCCCGGCGGCCTGCCGACCGGGGCGACGGTCGCGCATGTGTTGGTCAGCAAGTGAGGGGCGGATGCGCCACCGGTTCGAGCGCCACCCCGAACGCGGACCACCTTCCGTTGTGTCGCCAAAGCCAGATCCTGGCGCAGGCGGGCCTTGAGCTGCACCGCGCCGTGCTGGCCGACTGGGTCGGCGAGGGCGCGTTCCATCTGAGGCCCGTCGTCGACCGGCTGGCCGGGCAGCTGACACGTTCCGGCAAGCTGTTTATGGAGTTCGCAGGGGACCGTGGCGCCAGTGGCGCCGCCTAAGCCCCGAAAAACACCATCGCCCCGGTGCTGGACCCGGGGGCTCGCAAGACCAAGACCGGATACTTCTGGGCGCTCGCCCGCGATGACCGCCCTTGGAGTGGCGCGGCACCACCGGGCGTGGCCTTCACTTATGCGCCCGGTCGGGGCCGAACGGATATTGCAGGGCTTCGGTGGCATTCTGCAGGTCAATGGCCATGCAGGATACAACCGGCTGATTGCGCCAGACCGGATCGGCCCTGGCATCCAGCTTGCCCATTGCTGGGCCCATGCCCGCCGCAAGCTGATCGAGATCACCCGCAACGGTTCCGCGCCAATTGCAGAGGAAGGTGTGGCACTTATCCGCGATCTCTATGCCATCGAGGCCGACATCCGCGGCAACGACCCCGCTACGCGCCTCGCCGTACGGCTGGAACGCTCCGCCCCGATCCTTGCCCGTATTGGTGCCTGGCTATGTCACTACCGCGCCCGCACGTCCGCCAAATCCCCCTTGGGTGAGGCGCTGGCCTGCATCGCCAAATACCGCGACGGTCTCTCCTGACCGATGGCCGCGTCGAGCTCGACAGCAATACCGTCGAGCACACGATCCGCCCCATCGCCCTGAACCGTCTTTGCAGGCCATGACGCAGGTGCCGAAAACTGGGCCGTCGTTACCTCGCTCAGCGAGACCTGCAAGATCAACGCTGTCGATCCGCACGCCTGGCTGACAACCACGCTCACCGCCATCGGCAAAGGCAACAGACAGAGCAAGATCCAAGACCTGCTCCCGTGAAATTACGCACTCACCGTGCGATCAGCATACCGATTACGATGAACGACATCGGGCAAAATGCCCACTGGAATGGCGCAGCCCGCCGCGCAACGCTCTACGGGTGGCTTGACCGGAGAGGGAACCAGATCGTCGCTGCTGAAGTCACCCGCGCGCATGGCTTCGGTAAAGCATGGCCGACAAGCGCCTCTGACCACAGGCGCCATCCCCCGGTCAGAATCATCTCAGGCGCATCGGCGGGGCATCCAAGTATAGGCGACGCGATCAAAACATAGGCCGCTCAATGGGCCGGAACGCGGTCAAACCATTGCTCGCACACCCGCGCCGGGCAGCAGTCGACCACCTCCGGCTATCAGTCGGACCGGCAATCCCAACATCATGAAAGGAAAGGGAAGAACCGGACAGGCGCGAATCCCCGCTGGATTCGTGCGCAGAGGCGGTGTAGGCGGAACCCATGACCCAGATCACTCTTCCCCGCCCGGACGACTGGCACCTGCATCTGCGCGATGGCGCGATGCTTGCGGGTATCGCGCCGGAAACCACGCGCCATTTCGCGCGCGCGATCATCATGCCCAATCTGGTGCCGCCGGTGGTGACCGGCGCTCAGGCCGCCGCCTATCGAGACCGGATCCTTGCCGCCCTGCCCGAGGGTGCGGATTTCGAGCCGCTGATGACGCTTTACCTGACCGAGGAGACCGATCCGGCGGATGTCGCTGCGGCGGCGGCTTCGGGGTTGGTGAAGGCGGTGAAGCTCTATCCCGCCGGGGCGACGACCAATTCTGCTTCCGGCGTGCGGGATTTCGACAAAGTGCGGGGCGTGCTGGAGAAAATGGCCGAAATCGGCCTGCCGCTCTGCGTCCATGGCGAAGTGACCGATCCGGCCGTGGATATCTTCGACCGCGAGGCGGTGTTCATCGACCGCGTGCTGGATCCGGTGCGGCGCGCGACGCCGGGCCTGCGGGTGGTGATGGAACATATCACCACGAAGGACGGCGTGGACTATGCCCGCGCGCAGGGCGATGATCTGGGTGCGACGATCACCACCCATCACCTGATCATCAACCGCAACCATATCCTGGTCGGCGGGATCAAGCCGCATTACTATTGCCTGCCCGTCGCGAAGCGTGAAACGCACCGGCGGGCGCTGGTCGAGGCGGCGACCTCGGGCGATGCGCGGTTCTTCCTCGGCACCGATTCGGCGCCCCATGCGGATCCGGCGAAGGAATCGGCCTGTGGCTGCGCGGGCTGTTTCACCGCGACGAACACGATGCAGCTTCTGGCGCATGTGTTCGAGGCAGAAGGGCGGCTGGAGAATCTGGCGCGGTTCGCCTCGGAAAACGGTCCGGCCTTCTACCGGCTGCCGGTCAACGTCGGCACGATCACGCTGGAAAAGACCGCAGACCCCGCGCAATGGCCCGCGAAAATCCTCACCGGCGCCGGCCCCGTTACCGTTTTCGACCCGGGTTTCCCGGTCTACTGGCATGTGAAAGGCTGATCCATGATCCCGAGTTCCTACCCCGCCAAGGAAGAGATCGCCCGGCTGACGGCGCGGATGCTGCTGGAAATCAAGGCGGTGCATTTCAACGCCGACGAACCCTTCATCCTGGCGTCGGGCCTGCCGAGCCCGACCTATATCGACTGCCGCAAGCTGATCAGCTATCCGCGCATCCGCTCGACGCTGATGGATTTCCTGGCGGTGACGGTGCTGCGCGAGGCCGGGTTCGAGGCCTTCGACAATATCGCGGGCGGCGAAACGGCGGGGATCCCGTTTGCGGCGATGGTGGCCGAACGGCTGGCGCTGCCGATGACCTATGTGCGCAAAAAGCCGAAGGGTTATGGCCGCAACGCCCGGATCGAGGGCGCGATGACCGAGGGGCAGCGCGTGCTGCTGGTCGAGGATCTGACCACCGACGGCGGCTCGAAACTGTCCTTCGTCGATGCGATCCGCGAGACGGGGGCGAGTTGCGCCCATACCGCGGTGATCTTCTACTACGGCATCTTCCCGGAAACGGTGGGCAAGCTCGCCGATCACGGCGTCGCGCTGCATCACCTCTGCACCTGGTGGGACGTTCTGGCCGAAGCCCGGGCGCAGGGCGCCTTTGACGCCGCGACGCTCGACGAGGTGGAGAAGTTCCTGAACGCCCCCCGCCCCTGGCAGGACGCGCGCAAGAAATAATCTGTGGACAACCCTGTGGGCAGGCTGTGGACCAGTCTGCCCGCGAACTCGGCGCCCCTCGCGCCGCAGCGCAATCCATGGTAGGGTTGCGGATCAAGAACCACAACAAAAGCTGTAAGTGCGGCCGCCGCAGGCAAGTTATCCCCAAGGTTATCCCGATTGGGTTTCGCCACGGGATCGGCTATGCGGGCCGCTCATACATGAGGCCGAGATGAACCAGACGACTGCGATCCGCGACGGCGCGGCCCTGCCCGCCGAGGCAGAGGTGGACGCCCTGCCCCATAATATCGAGGCCGAGCAGCAGCTTCTTGGCGCGATCCTGACGAACAACGACATTTTCGACCGGATCGCCTCGGTGCTGCGGCCGGAGCATTTCTTTGAGCCCGTCCACCGCACGATCTATGAAACCGCGATCGCGCGGATCCAGAAGAACGCGCTGGCCTCGCCGGTCACGCTGAAGGCCTATCTGGAGGATGACCAGGGGTTGCAGGCGCTTGGCGGGGCGGCCTATCTGGCGCGGCTGGCGGGGGCGGCGATCTCGGCCTATGCGGCGCGGGATCTGGCACAGATGATCCACGATCTGGCGCTGCGACGCGAACTGATCCGGCTGGGCAAGGATCTGTCGGCTTCGGCGCAGAAGGTCGATGTCGGCGTCGAGCCCGAGGAGTTGATCGTGCGCACCGAGGGCGCGCTTTACAAGCTCGCCGAAACCGGCACCACCGAAAAGGGATTCGTCAGCTTTCTCAAGGCGGTGACCGAGGCGGTACATTCCGCCAACGCCGCCTATCAGCGGGATGGCGGCATGGCCGGGGTCTCCACCGGGCTGCGCGATCTGGACAAGAAGCTCGGCGGGTTGCACCCCTCCGACCTGCTGATCCTCGCCGGGCGACCGTCGATGGGGAAGACCTCGCTCGCCACCAACATCGCCTTCAACATCGCCAAGGCCTACAAGCGCGGCCTGCGCCATGATGGGACCGAGGGCGCGGTGGAGGGCGGCGTGGTCGGGTTCTTCTCCCTCGAAATGTCGGCGGAACAACTCGCGGCGCGGGTGCTCTCCGAGGCGTCCGAAGTGCCCTCCGAACAGATCCGCCGGGGCGACATGACCGAGGCCGAATTCCGCCGCTTCGTCGAGGCGGCAAAGGCGCTCGAAACCTGCCCGCTCTATATCGACGACACCCCCGCCTTGCCGATCAGCCAGGTCGCCGCGCGCTGCCGTCGGCTGAAACGCACGCATGGGCTCGATGTGGTCTTCGTCGACTACCTGCAACTGCTGCGCGGCACCGGGCGGACGGACAACCGGGTGCAGGAAATCGCGGAAATCTCGATGGGCCTGAAGGCGATCGCCAAGGAGCTGAACATCCCCGTCATCGCCCTGTCGCAGCTTTCGCGGACCGTCGAAAGCCGCGAGGACAAGCGCCCGCAACTGTCGGACCTGCGCGAATCCGGCTCGATCGAGCAGGACGCCGACGTGGTGATGTTCGTCTACCGCGACGAATATTATCACGAACGGACGAAGCCGCAGGAAGACGATCCGAAATTCGCCGAATGGATGCAGAAGGCCGAACGCGTCCACGGCAAGGCCGAAGTCATCCTCGGCAAGCAGCGCCACGGCCCGATCGGCACCGTCGAAGTGGCCTTTGAAAGCCGCTTCACCCGGTTCTCCGACCTGGCGAAACCGTGGCAGGGCGAGGCGGTCGAAGGCTACTGACGCAGATCCATGGCAAGGCGCCGTTCCGCATCAATCCGGAGCGTCGCCCCCGTACCAATCGGCAGGCGAACCCCGCGCCGGATCGCATCGGCGACATTTTCGTGGTTCCGGTTCTCGACAAAGAAGAAGGTCGCCTCAGGGTCCGCCGCGACGGAGCGGATATCGTCGATCCATTCCGGCGAAATCTGCACCCGGTCCCGCTGCCGCCTGCCCAAAAACCGCGAATTATGCTCTTCGCGGACATAGCCGAAGGCGCCATCGAGCGGGTATTCCTCATAGCCACAGCGCCGTTGCGACAGATGCGGCTGCCGCCGTTTCGAGAAAATCACATAAAGCCCCGTCATCGCGCAAGCACTGCGCCGGGGTTCAGGATGCCCTTGGGGTCAAGCGCCGCCTTTACCGCACGCATCAGCATCAGCTTCGCGGGATCGGCGTAACGCTCCAGATCGCCGACCTTCAGCCGCCCGATCCCGTGTTCAGCGGAGACCGAGCCGTTGAAGGCCACCACCAGATCATGCACCGCGCGCTTCACCGCCGCGCTGTCATAGCTGTCGCGGCTGCGGCCTTCGGCGGGGAAGGCATTGTAATGCAGGTTGCCATCGCCGACATGGCCGAAGCAGTTCACCCGCACATCCCACCCCGCCAGATGCGCATCCGCTTCGGCGATGAACCGGGGCAGATCGGCGATTGGCACGGAAATGTCATGGCTGCTGATCGCGCCGATCCGGCGGTTGGCATCGGGGATGCTCTCGCGCAATTCCCACATCTGCCGCGCCTGCACCCCGGATTGCGCGATCACCGCATCGCGCACCAGATCGCCCGCCGCCTCGAACAGGGCGCCAAAGGCCGCCTCGATCTCCATCCCAGCCGGAAGGCCGAGTTCGACCAGCACCATCCACTCCGGATCCTCGGCAAAGGGGAAATGCACCTCCGGCCCGACCGCGCGCAGGAAGCGCAGCCCCTGCCGCGAGATCAGTTCAAAGGCCGAGACGCAGCCCGCGAACATCCCCTGCGCCAGCCCCAGAAGCTCCACCGCCGCCGCGGGCGAGGGCACCGCGAACATCGCCACGCCCTCGACCGCAGGCGGCTCGAACAGCCGCAGCGCCGCCGCCGTGATCACACCCAGCGTCCCTTCGGAGCCGATCAGAAGGTCGCGCAGATCGTATCCGGTATTGTCCTTGCGCAGCCGGGTCAGCCCGTTCCAGACCGTGCCATCGGCAAGCACCGCCTCCACCCCCAGGCACAGTGCCCGGGCGGAGCCGTAGCGGATCACATTCACCCCGCCCGCATTGGTCGCCAGACAGCCGCCGATCTGCGCCGTCCCCTGCGACGCGAGCGTCAACGGGAACCGCCGCCCCACCGTTTCGGCGGCCCGATGCACCGCTTCCAGCGTCGCGCCCGCCTCGATCACCAAGCTCTGGCTGTCCACTGCGCGCACCAGTGTCATCCGCTCCAGGCTCAGCAGGATCCGCCCCGGCTCCGGCGTCACCTGCCCGCCGACAAGGCCCGTGCCGCCGCCATAGGGCACGACCCCCACGCCCGCCGCATGGGCCGCGCGCAGCACCAAAGCCACCTCATCCGTGCTGCGCGGCCGCACCACCGCCACCGCCACGCCGGGCCAGCGTCCGCGCGGCTCCTCCAGATAGCGCGGTTCGGGTGGGGCGATGTCGATCCCCTGCCCGCGCAGCCCGTCCAGAAACACCGCATCCGCCATCATCCGACATCCGTCTTACCGCGCCGATCCGCGCGCAGATTGGAATACAGCACATGGTTGCGCCAGCGTCCATTGATCTGCAAATAGGCCTGCGCCACGCCTTCGTATTTGAACCCGGATTTTTCCAACGCCCCGCGCGAGGCGGCGTTTTCGGGCAGGCAGGCGGCCTCGATCCGGCTCAGGTCCAGCGTGTGAAAGGCGTAATGCACCACCGCGCCGATCGCCTCGCGCATGTAGCCCTGCCGCGCGTGGCGCGCGCCGACCCAATAGCCGACCGATCCCGCCTGCGCCGGGCCGCGCCGGATATTGTCGAGCGTGATCGCCCCCAGCACCCGGCCATCCTCGCGCCGGATCATGAAGAACGGCACCGCCGTCCCCGCCGCCTCGGCCCGCTGCGCCCAATAGACCCGGTTGGTAAAGGCTTTGCGCGTCAGGTGATCGGCGGACCAGGCGGGCTCCCAGGGCAGCAGGAAATCGCGGCTTTCCTCGCGCAGCAAGGACCAGTCGCGGTAATCGCCATGCTGCGGCAGCCGCAGCGTCATCCGCTCGGTCTCGACCACGGCCTTGCGGCGGCGCCCCAGCAACATCAGGCGGCGAGCCTCCGCCGCAGCCCCTCCAGATCGGGGGCGTCCTGCGCCGGACCGTAAAGCGCGAGCGCCGTGTGGTCCTGCGAAATCATCTTCTCGGCATAGGCGCGGACGGCGGCGGTCGACACCGCGTCGATCTGCGCCGAAACCTCGTCCAGCCCCGGCACCCGGCCCCAGACCGCCAGATTGCGCGCCAGACGCTCGGCCCGGCTCGATGCGCTTTCCAGCCCCATCAGCAGCCCCGCCTTCATCTGCGCCCGCGCCCGGGCGACCTCGGCCTCGGTCATATCCTCCGTCGCGCGTTTCAGCTCGTCGATGGTCAGGGCGCCCAGTTGCGCCACCTCATCCTCCGACGTGCCGGCATAGATGGTGATCATCCCGGTGTCGTCATAGGCCCCGGCCTGCGCGAAGATCGAATAGCACAGGCCGTTTTCCTCGCGGATCTTCTGGAACAGGCGCGATGACATGCCGCCGCCCATCGCCGTGGCATAGACCTGCGCGGTATACAGATCGGCATCGGTATAGCACGGCCCCTCGAAGGCCAGCGCGAAATGGACCTGTTCGAGCGTCTTGATCTCGCGCCGCTCGCTGCCCTGCCAGCGGGCGACTTGCGGCGCGGGCTGCCGCACCGGGCTGAGCCCGCCGAAGATCGCCTCGGCCTGCTTCACGATGGCATCGTGATCCACCGCACCGGCGGCGGCAAGGATCATCTGATCCGGCCCGTAATGTTCCGCGACGAAGCCCGACAGATCCTCGCGCCCGAAGTTCGCCACCTTCTCCGCCGGGCCGAGGATGGTGCGGCCCATCGCCTGATCCGGATAGGCGGCCTCCTGCAACCAGTCGAAGATGATGTCGTCGGGCGTGTCCAGCGCCTGCCCGATCTCTTGCAGGATCACATTGCGCTCGACCTCGATCTCGCGCTGATCGAAGACCGGATTCAGCACGATGTCCGACACGACATCAAGCGCCAGCGGCACGTCATCCTTCAGCACCCGCGCGTAATAGGCCGTCATCTCGCGCGAGGTATAGGCGTTGATATAGCCGCCGACATCCTCGATCGCCTCGGCGATCTGGAGCGCGCTGCGCGTCTTCGTGCCCTTGAACGCCATATGTTCCAGGAAATGCGCGATGCCGTTCTGTTCCGGGCGTTCGTGCCGCCCGCCCGCCATCACCCACACCCCCACCGAAACCGAAGCGAGGCTCGGCATCGTCTCGGTGATGATCCGCAGGCCGTTCGGCAAGGTGGTGATGCGGATCATGCGCGGCGTTCCTTGCGGATCAGGGTTTCGAGCGCGGCGAGGTCATTCGCCACGCGGGTCACGCGCTCGGGCCGCGTGAACAGGTCGGCCATGCGCGGCGGCAGACCCGGACGCACGCCGGTGGCTTCCTCGACCGCATCGGGGAATTTCGCCGGATGCGCGGTGGCAAGCGTCACCATCGGCGTCGCCGGATCGCGTTCCAGCGCCGCCTGCGCGACCCCGATGCCCACCGCGCTATGCGGGCAGACCAGTTCGCCCGTGGTCTTCAGCGTCTCGCCGATCACCTCCAGCGTGCGGGCCTCGCCCACGCAACCGCTGTCGTAAACGGCCCGCAACGCGCCGATGGCATTGGGCGAAACGGTGAAGCTGCCCTTGGCCTTCAACTCGTCCATCAGCGCGGCAATCGCCGCCCCGTCGCGGCCATAGGCCCAATACAATGCGCGCTCGAAATTCGACGACACCTCGATATCCATCGACGGGCTGATCGACGGCTTCACCCCGTGTTTCGTGTAATCGCCGCCCCGGATGCAGCGGTCCAGAATGTCGTTCTGGTTCGTCGCGATCACCAGCCGCTCGACCGGCACGCCCATTTCCTTCGCCAGGAACCCGGCGAAAATATCGCCGAAATTGCCGGTGGGCACGGTGAAGCTGACCTTGCGCGCAGGCGCGCCCAACGCCACCGCCGAGGTGAAGAAATAGACGATCTGCGCCAGAACCCGGGCGAAGTTGATCGAATTGACCCCCGCCAGCCCCACGTCGTCGCGGAAGGCGAAATCGTTGAACATGTCCTTCAGCCGGGCCTGACAATCGTCGAAATCGCCATCCATGGCGAGGGCGTGGACATTGCCCTCGACCGGCGTGGTCATCTGCCGGCGCTGCACCTCGGACACCCGGCCATGCGGGAACAGGATGAAGACATCGACATTATCCAGGCCCCGGAACGCCTCGATCGCCGCCGATCCGGTATCACCCGAGGTCGCGCCGACGATGGTGACCCGCTTGCCCTGCTTCGCCAGTTCGATCTGGAACAACTGGCCGATGACCTGCATCGCGAAGTCCTTGAAGGCCAGCGTCGGCCCGTGGAACAGTTCGAGCAGGAAATGGTTCGGCGCCAGTTGCACCAGCGGCGCCCGCGCGACATGGCCGAAGCCCGCATAGGCCCGGGCGATCGCGCCCTTCAGCTCGTCATCGGTGAAGGTCTCGCCGGTGAAGGGCTTCATCACCCGGAAGGCGACCTCTTCATAGCTCAGCCCGGCCAGCGCGGCGATTTCTTCGGCTGTGAACGTCGGCACGGTTTCCGGGACGTAAAGGCCACCGTCACGCGCAAGGCCCGTCAACATCGCCTCGCCAAAGCTCAGGACCGGGGCCATCCCCCGGGTGGAAACGTATCGCATCCGTCATCCTTCAGGTCTGTTGCCGCCTGATACGCCAGATCAGGAAGGCTGTCATCCCCGCCCAGACCGCCGCCAGCGAAAACCAGGTGATCGCATAGCCCAGATGGTCGTTCGGGATCCCTTCGGTGCCCAGCGGCACCGGCGAAACACCCTGCGCATCGCCCTCCACCCGCCGCGCGACGATCAGCACCGGCTCCGTGCCGAGCGCCTCGGCCATCGCCCTTGTGTCGCGCGCGAACCAGATGCCGGTGCGCAGGTCGGGCGGCGGGGTATAGCGGTCGGTCTCCTCGGGCCAGTGCAGGTTGCCGGTGACGGTGAGCGGCGTCGCGGGCCGGGGTGTGGCGCGGTCGGCATCGGGGACAAAGCCGCGGTCGACCAGCACCCGGCGGCCCCCGGTCTCGAAAGCCGAAATCACCTCATAGCCCGGCCCCACACCCTTGCGCCCGGTCAGGACCAGGATCTCCTGCCCCGTCGTCCGACCCTCGACCCGGACGGGGGTATATTTCCGCTCGGGCGCGCCGGGCGCAGGCAGGCCCCCGGGCGCGGCGGAAATCCGCGCCTCGATCTGCGCCAGCATCGCCTGTTTCCAGTGCAGCCGCTGCACCTGCCAGATGCCCAGCCCGATCAGCACCGCGCAACCGAGCACGCCCAGAGCCAGCGCGAACAGATACCGCAATCGCCCTACCGCCCCCAGATGTAGATCGAGGCGAACAGGAACAGCCAGACCACATCGACGAAATGCCAATACCAGGCGGCGGCCTCCAGCCCGACATGCTGATCCTGCGTCATCTGCCCGCGCTTCAGCCGGATCATGCAGACCAGAAGGAAGATCGTGCCGATGATCACATGCGCGCCGTGGAACCCCGTCGCCATGAAGAAGCTGTCCCAGTAGATGTTGCCGGTGCCGATCGCCTGCTGCGCATGGGTGTATTCGTAGAATTGCAGCACCGAGAAAAATACGCCAAAATCACCGTCAGCGCCAGCCCGTTGATCGCATCCTTGCGGTTGTTCTCATGCACCAGCGCGTGATGCGCCCAGGTCAGCGTGCAGCCCGACAGCAGCAGCACCACCGTATTGATCAGCGGCAGGTGCCACGGATCGAAGACCTCCGTCCCCGCCGGCGGCCAGATGCCATCGACCAAAGGATATTCCGGACCAAGGGGATACATCGCGTTCTTGATGAAGTTCCAGAACCAGACGACGAAGAACATCACCTCGGACATGATGAACAGGACGAAGCCGTAGCGCAGGCCGATCCGCACCACCGGGGTGTGTTCGCCATGCTCGCCTTCGCGCACCATGTCGGCCCACCAGCCATACATGCAGTAAAGCACCACGATCAGCCCGGCGAAGAACGGAAAGGGCGAGACCTTGTGGATCCACAGCACCGCCCCGAACAGCATGATGAACGCGCCAAGCGCGCTCAGGAACGGCCAGATCGAGGGCGGCACGATCTGATAGTCGTGGTTGCGGACGCCGGACATGAAGCTCCTCCTCTCAATTGACCGTCGCTGTCGTCTCCTCCTCCGGCAGCGGGGTCTCAAAGAACGTATAGGACAGGGTGATCGTTTGGATCCGCGCCGTATCCGGGTTGCGGGCCATGTCGGGGTCCACGAAGAAGGACACCGGCATCTCCACCCGCTCGCCGGGTTGCAGCACCTGTTCGGTGAAGCAGAAACACTCGATCTTGTCGAAATAGGCCCCGGCGGTATCGGGCGCGACGTTGAAGGCCGCAGTGCCCGCAATGGGCCGGTCGGTGGGGTTGAACGCTTCGTAGAACGCCAGCTGCGGCTCGCCGATGCGGACGGTCATGCGGTTCTGCTTCGGGCGGAACTGCCAGGGCATATCCTTGGCGACATTGGCGTCGAACCGGATTTCCACCATCTGGTCGAGCACCTCGCCCGCCGCCTCTGCCCGCTGCGGGGTGCCGCCGTAGCCGGTGGTGCGGCAAAACCAGCTGTAGAACGGCACCGCCGCCCAGGCCGCCGCGCCCATGAACACGACGAGCGCGAGCAGGCGGGTGACGATGCGGCGGTTCGCGCTCATGGCTGCCCCTCCGCCGTGGGGTGATGCGGGGGCACCTTCACCTTGACGATGGTCAGTGCGAAAACCAGCACCACGAAAGCGGCCAGCACCAGCCCAAGGCCCAGATTGCGCGAGAATCGCCGCCGATGAAGCTCGTGTTCCCGCGCGATCGCCATTCAGCCCCCCATTGCGTGCAACACCCGCTCGACCAGCAGGGCGAAGAAATGCCCGAACAGGTAGAGGAGCGAGAACCAGAAGAATTTCTTCTCGGCGCGGTAGCCATCGGCGGCGGCGGCCTCATCAGAGCGCCGCAGCAGCCGGAACGCCCCCGCGATGAACAGCGCGTTCAGCACCACCGCCACCGCCAGATAGACCGGCCCGCCGATCGACGTGACACCGAGGCCGACGGCCACCGGCGCCAGCACCAGCGCATAGCCGAAGATATGCCGCCGCGTGACCCGCCGCCCGTGGGTGACGGTCAGCATCGGCACCCCGGCCTTGGAATAGTCATCCTTCATGAACAGCGCCAGCGACCAGAAATGCGGCGGCGTCCACAGGAAGATCAACAGGAACATCGCCACCGATTCGACGCTGATCCCGCCCGTCGCGCAGGCCCAGCCGATCATCGGCGGAAACGCCCCCGCCGCGCCACCGATGACGATGTTCTGCGGCGTGCGCCGTTTCAGCCAGATCGTATAGACCACGGCATAGAAGAAGATCGTGAAGGCCAGAAACGCCCCGGCGAAGGGATTGGCGGCGAGCGTCAGCATGACGACCGACAGCACCGAGAGCAGCAGCCCGAAGCCGAGCGCATCGCCCTCGGTCACCCGGCCCGAGGGCACCGGACGCGAGGCGGTGCGCCGCATCACCCGGTCGATGTCGGCATCATACCACATGTTCAGCGCGCCCGAGGCGCCGCCGCCCAATGCGATGAACAGGATCGAGGCGAACCCCACCACCGGATGCACCGGCACCGGCGCCACCACCAGCCCGACAAAGGCCGTGAACACGACAAGCGACATCACGCGCGGCTTCAGCAGGGCGAAGAAATCGCCGAACCCCGCCTCGCCCTGGCCCTGCTGCTGGGTGAAGGAAATGTCGCTCATCGCTGTCCTCAGTTCGCCGCCGTCTTGATGGCGCCCGTCAGGCCCGCGTTGATCGTCTCACCGTCCGGGAAGCCAGCCTTCGCACGTTCAAGCCAGCGCGCATAGATGTCTTCGGGAACCACCTTGACGACGATGGGCATATAGGCATGCCCCTGACCGCAAAGCTCCGAACACTGGCCGAAGAAGACGCCTTCCCGCTCGGTGTCGAACCACAATTGCGCGATCCGTCCCGGCACGGCGTCCTGCTTAACCGCGAAGGCGGGAATCGTCCAGCTATGGATGACGTCGAGGGCAGTCAGTTGCATCACAATCGTCTTCCCAACCGGCAGCACGACCGCATTATCGGTGGCGAGCAGGTATTGATCGGGCGTATAGCCATGGCTGGCAAGGTCCGCCTTTTCCAGCGGCATGGCGTCGAAGCTGATCTCCTCGTCGGGGTATTCATAGGTCCAGAACCACTGGTTGCCGGTGACCTTCACCACGATGTCGCCCTTCGGGATTTCCTGCTGCTTCCACAGGGTGGGCAGCGAGAACGCCCCGATCACCACCAGAATCAGGATCGGCACCAGCGTCCAGGCGATTTCCAGCGGCGTGTTGTGGGTAAAGCGCGCCGGGCGCGGGTTCGTCTTCGCGTTGAAGCGGATCATCACATAGATCAGCAGGGCAAAGACAAAGAGGCAGATCGCGGTGATGATCGTCAGCAGCATATGGTCCAGCCATTGCTGATCCTGCGCCAGCACGGAGGACGCGGGCTGAAACCCCACCCCTTTCGCATGCGGCTGCCCGACGGTGGGCAGGCCGAAGATCATGTCCTGCGCGCGCGCCGCACCCGGCAAGGCGATGGCAAGCGCCGCGACGCCGCGGCACAGCTTCGTGATACGCATTTTCCCTCCCTCATGCGGCTCTCCCTGCCGCATTGTCCGATCCGGTGCTTCCCTTCACCGCAGGGGACATTATGTGTAGGGAACAGCATTCGCCCCGATCCGGCAAGAAAAAGCTTCGCTGTGGCGCAGCATAGGCGGGGGGCCAGGAGGACATGATGGACGACCGCTTCGACCCCTTTGCCACTCAGATCGACGAGACCGAGGCGCTGGCCACCTTGCGCGCCGCCACCGCCGGGGCGGAGGATGGCGAATTGTATCTGGAGCGGCGGCGCTCCGAATCGCTGGTCTTCGATGACGGCCGGGTAAAGAACGCCTCCTATGACGCCTCCGAAGGGTTCGGGCTGCGCGCGGTGAAGGGCGAGGTCGCGGGCTATGCCCATTCCACCGAGATTTCCCAGGCGGCGCTGAAACGCGCGGCGGAAACCGCGCGGCTCGCGGTGGGCGATGGCGGCGGCACGATGGCGCCCCCGCCCGCGGGCACGAACCAGCGGCTTTATACCGATGCCGATCCGCTGGCGGATGCGTCCTTTGCCTCGAAGATCGACATTCTGGGCGAGATCGACGCCTTCACCCGCGCGCTGGATCCGCGTGTGGTGCAGGTGACGGCCTCGATGGCGGCCTCGCATCAGGAGGTGTTCATCCTGCGCCCCGAAGGTGGGCTGGTGAGCGACATCCGCCCGATGGCGCGGCTCAACATCAGCGTGATCGTCGAGGACAGGGGCCGGCGCGAATCGGGCGGCCATGGCGGCGGCGGGCGGTTCGGCCTGTCGGGCCTCATCGACCCCGCGCATTGGCAGCCCGTCGCGCGCGAGGCGCTGCGGATCGCCTTGGTGAACCTTGATGCCGAACCCGCCCCGGCGGGGCAGTTCGATGTGGTGCTCGGCCCCGGCTGGCCGGGCGTGCTGCTGCACGAGGCGGTGGGCCACGGGCTGGAGGGTGATTTCAACCGCAAGAAGACCTCGGCCTTTGCCGGGCTGATGGGGCAGCAGGTGGCGGCGAGAGGGGTGACGGTGCTGGATGACGGCACGATCCCGGACCGGCGCGGCTCGATCACCGTGGACGACGAGGGCACGCCTTCGGGCAGGAACGTGCTGATCGAGGACGGGATCCTCGTCGGCTATATGCAGGACCGGCAGAATGCGCGGCTGATGGGCGTTGCCCCCACCGGCAACGGGCGGCGCGAAAGCTATGCCCATGCGCCGATGCCGCGGATGACGAACACCTACATGCTGGGCGGCGACGCGGATCCGAAGGCGATTCTGGCCGACCTGAAGGACGGGATCTATGCCGTGGGCTTCGGCGGCGGACAGGTGGACATCACCAACGGCAAATTCGTCTTCAACTGCACCGAAGCCTATCGCGTGAAGAACGGCGTGGTCGGCGCCCCGGTGAAGGGCGCCACCCTGATCGGCGACGGGCCGACGGCGATGCGCCACATCCGCGCGATCGGCAATGACATGGCGCTCGACCCCGGCATCGGCAATTGCGGCAAGGCCGGGCAATGGGTGCCGGTGGGCGTGGGGATGCCGACGCTGATGATCGGCGGGCTGACGGTGGGCGGTTCCGCCGCCTGAGCCCTTGATTTGCGGGCGGGGCGGTGTCACCCTTTCGTCATGACGATGCAGACGCCCTTCTCCGCCCCTCAGGTGGCCTTCGACCGGTATGAGCTGGGTGTGATCCTGTCGCTTTACGGTCGGATGGTCGCCGCCGGGGAATGGCGCGACTATGCCATGAGCTTCCTGCGGGAGCGGGCGGTGTTCTCGATCTTCCGCCGCGCGGCGGAAAACCCGCTCTACCGGATCGAGAAACACCCCGCGTTGCGCAACCGGCAGGGGATGTATGCGCTGTTCGGCATGGATGGGCAGGTGCTGAAACGCGGCCACGACCTGCCGACCGTGCTGCGGGTGCTGGAACGCAAGCTCATCCGCCCGGTCGACTGATCCCCAGGAACGGCCCCTCTCCCGCCGCCGCGATCCGCGCATGGCAGGCGGCGATGCCCTCATGCGCCACGCTCATCGTATGGCCATTTGCATGGATCAGCCGTTCCGCATCGCAGGCCATCGCCACATGCCCCTTCCAGAACAGCAGATCGCCGCGTTCGGGCCGCGTCCCCTCGGGCAGGCGCGGGAAGGCCGCCGCCTGAAGGTCGCTGTCCCCCGGACAGGCCCGCCCGCACAGCGCCAGCGCCAGTTGCACCAGTCCCGAACAGTCGATCCCATCGCGCGAATTGCCGCCCCACAGATAGGGCGTACCCAGCAGCCGCTCGGCCACCGCGACCGGATCGGTTTCCGGCTGCCCCAGCGGGCGCAGGTGCTGCGCGGGGATGAACCCTTCGGGGGTGACGGCAAAGCCACCCTCCGCCCCGGTCACCGCCACCCGGGCGCCCAGGCTGAGCCGCATCACCTCGCCCCGCTTGATCGAAGCCTCGCGATAGACATGCGTCGCCGGGGCCGAAACCACATGCGTCGCGGGCACGGGCGGCGACAGCGCGGGCTCCACCACCCAGCCGCAATAGCCATCCGCCCGCGCCTGAACAAAGGCCCAGCCGCCACGCCGGTCGATCACCCCCACCTCGGCGCCGAACAGCACCTGCCGGTCGCGCAGCGCGCCGGGTTCGGGGCACAGGTCACAGACCGGCAGGCCGATCCGCGCGGGCTCCTGCCGCGACGGGTCCAGCATCACGCGGCCCGAAAACGGCGTCAGGCGGCGGTCGCTCATTCCGCGATCTCCTCCAGAACCGACAGGATCGCCCGCGCGCCCTGCCCCACGGCGCCCTTCGGCCGCCCGGGCCTGGCGGTGGGCTGCCAGCCGTAGATGTCGAAATGGGCGAACCGCTCCGCCTCTGTCACGAAGCGGCGCAGGAACAGCGCGGCGGTGATCGAGCCCGCCATACCGCCCGAAGGCGCATTGTCCAGATCGGCGATCCCGGGTTCGATCAACGGCTCATAGGGCTCCCAGAACGGCATCCGCCACAGCGGATCGGCCAGCGCTTCGGCCCCGCGCGCAAGGCCCCCGGCCAGATCGTCGCTGTCGGTGTAGAACGGCATCACGTCGGGGCCAAGCGCCACCCGCGCCGCGCCGGTGAGCGTCGCCAGGCACAGGATCAGGTCGGGCGCCTCCTCATCCGCCGCCGCCAGCGCATCGGCCAGAACCAGCCGCCCCTCGGCATCGGTATTGTTGATCTCGACCGTCAGCCCCTTGCGCGAGGTATAGATGTCCTGCGGCCGGAAGGCATTCCCGCCCACCGCATTCTCCACCGCCGGGATCAGCACCCGAAGCCGCAGCCGCAGCCCGAGCGCCATCACCATATGCGCAAGGCCCAGGACCGTCGCCGCCCCGCCCATGTCCTTCTTCATCAGGCCCATCGAAGACGGCGGCTTGATGTCCAGCCCGCCGGTATCGAAACAGACGCCCTTGCCGACCAGCGCAACCTCCGGCCCCACGTCACCCCACCGCAGATCAATCAGCCGCGGCGCGCGCGGCGAGGCCCGCCCGACCGCATGGATCAGCGGATAGCCCTGCGTCAGCAGGTCGTCCCCCGTTACCACCGCCACCGTGGCCCCATGCCGTTCCGCCAGCGCGCGGGCGGCGGATTCGATCTCCTCCGGCCCCATGTCGTTCGGCGGGGTGTTGATCAGGTCGCGGGTCAGGGCCTCGGCCTCGGCCATGATTTCGATCCGCCGGGCATCCAGCCCCTCGGGGCAGACCAGCCGCGCGCCCGGCGCCTTTTGCGGCGCGTAACGGTCGTAGCGGTAGCCCTCCAGCAGCCAGCCAAGCGCCTCCGTCTCGGAACAGGGGCGGCTCAGCGCCCAGTCCCCGGCGGGCAGCAATGCCCGCCCCGCCGCCAGATGAAACCGCCCGCGCCGCCGCGCCGCCTCATCGCCCAGCCCGATCAGCGCGCCCGCAACGCCATCAGCCCCCGGCAGCAGGCAGACCGCGCCAAGCGCCCCCGTGAACCCCGCTGCAAAGGCCCGCTGCGCCGGGCTCAGTGCCTCGGGCAGTTCCTCGCCCGCGGCCAGCGGGTAAAGCGGCAGCCCGGGGCCCGGGGCGAAACGCAGGGCGGGGCGGGGGGGAAGGATATCGGTCATCTCGGTCTCCGGCTGTTCCGCCCGACCCTAGCGCCGCCACCGGCACCCGCAACCCCGTGCAGACGCAGCGGCAGATTTCGCAACCGCAAAAACCCCTCGCGCTGCGGGCCGAGACAGCCTATCACGGGGCGAAAGCCATGGGGGACAGGATGCAGGAACACGTTCGGCCTCTGCCATCGTATCTGGTGAGCCGCTATCACGGCTGGAAAGCCACGACCTATGCGGAAAACAAAAGCTGGTATCGCCGCCTTGCCGAGGACGGACAGCGCCCGCGCGCGATGATCATCTCCTGCTGCGATTCGCGGGTGCATGTCACCTCGATCTTCGGCGCGGATTCGGGCGAGTTCTTCAGCCACCGCAACATCGCCAATCTGGTGCCGCCCTACAACCCGGACGGCGACCACCACGGCACTTCGGCGGCGGTGGAATATGCGGTGAAGTCGCTGAAGGTCGCGCATCTGATCGTGCTGGGCCATTCGCAATGCGGCGGCGTCGCGGGCTGCCATGCGATGTGCACCGGGCACGCGCCGGAGCTTGAGGAAAAGACCTCCTTCGTCGGCACCTGGCTCGACCTGCTGCGCCCCGGCTATGAGCGGGTGAAGGATCTGCCCGATGACGGGCAGGTCCGCGCGCTGGAAAAGGAATCCGTCGTCATCAGCCTCGAAAACCTGATGAGCTTCCCCTTCGTGCGCAATGCGGTCGAGGCCGGGGACATGACGCTGCATGGCCTGTGGCACGACATCGGCACCGGCGGGCTTGAACAGTTCAACCCCGCCAACGGTGGTTTCGATCCGGTCTGATCAGCGCAGAACCTGCCCGGTGGGCCATGACAGGCTGGTTTCCAGCGTGACGGTCCGGGTCTCCCCCGCGGGCAGGTCGAATTCCCAGGCCAGAAGCCCGCGTTTGTCGTCCCAATCCTTTGCCGTGGGCGTGGGGTCGGCCTTGAAGCTCACCGTCAGATCATCCTGTTCCGAATAGGGTACCCGGTCGATCAGCCGCAGCGGCCAGTCCTGCCCGGTCAGGTTCTCGACCGTGATCTCGGCCCGCTCGACCCGCGCGTTGGATTTCATGATCACGCCGCGCCCGCCCGCCGAAGCCTCCGGCACCACGCGTTTCAGCCGCAGCCCCTCGACCGGCCCCATGCCCAGCCGCAGCCGCTCGCCCCCCGCGACGAAGGGCAGCGCCCCCTGCCCCACCAGCGCGCCATTGACGAACAGCGCCGCCGGCCCGGGCAAAAGCGGCTCCGCGCCATTCGTGCCCTCCGCCACGCGATAGGCCGTGTCATCAAGCATCGGCACCGCCTCGGCACGCAGGGTCACCGGGCGCGACAGCGTGTCGAGCCGCAGCCGCAGATCCTCCGCCCCGTCGCGAATATCGACCGGCGCGGGATAGTGCCAGACCAGCACCGGCCCCTGCATCTGCGGCGCGGCGAATTCGGCCATCGTCGCCTTCGGCGCGGCGGCATCCGCCATCCGCATCAGCCGCTGGTCATCCGGCGCCCCGGCGCTCACCAGTTCCGGCCAAAGGTCGCCCGGCGCCGTCTGCCCCGAGGGCCGCGCGGTGGAAAGCGTCACGTCAACGCCGGTCCAATCCTCCCCCGTCGCCTGCCGCACCGTGACATAGCGCCCGATCGCCAGTGCCCCCGCCGCGCTGTCGAGCGCCAGATCATAGGAAGGCGTCCACCCCGCATCGGCCACGAAAGTGGTGATCGTCAGCTCCCCCGCCCCGTCGGTCCGCAACAGCAGCGCATCGGATTTTTCCTGCGCCGCCAGATCCTTCCGCGCGCGGTCGAGCGCCTGTTGATCGGGTTTCAGCGCCGCCTCCGCCACCCGTGCCTCGGCCTCGATCCGCAGCGCCTCTTGCAAAGCGTCGCGCACGCCATCGCCCACCACCTGCGCGAGCCGGGGCAGATCCGCGCCCTGTGTCGAGGCCCCGCGCAACAGATTGGCCCGCGCCCGCGCCGCCTCCGCCCCGGCGCGGATCGCGGCCACGGCATCGGTTTTCTCCGCCAGCGCCCGTTCCAGCTCCGCCACCCGATCCCGTGCCGGACTGTCCGCCGTCTCCCGCGCGCCGATCAGCGTCATCGCGCCGACCGCCACCCCGGACACCCGCAGTTGCGCCGGATCGGTGTTGTCGGGCAGGTTCGGCACCAGAACCTCGCCCCCCGGAACGGTAACGGTGCGGGTCACCTGCGCGCCCTCGGGGAACAGGGTGACGGACACCACCTTCGCGGGGGTCTCGACAGGCGCCGCCAGCACGGCCATGGGCGCCGCCGACAGCAGCAGGGACATCAGGACAGGACGCATGAACTCCTCCGGGTTTTGGCCCGAGGGTCACAGGGTTGGCGGCCAAAGGCAAGGCCCGCCCCCTCACGTTCCGGTCAGCCCCGAAACGGAAACCCCGGCCGCGAGGGGCCGGGGTCGATTAGCAGGCCGAATGCCGAAGCGGATCCCCGACCAAAACCGGAAACCCGGCGATAGCTCAGCCCTTCTTCAGGCAGCGGTTGCCCAGCGTTTCGGCGATCTGCACCGCGTTCAGCGCCGCGCCCTTGCGCAGGTTGTCCGAGACGCACCACAGGTTCAGCCCGTTCTCGATCGTGCTGTCCTGCCGGATCCGACTGATGAAGGTGGCGTAATCGCCCACGCATTCCTTCGGCGTGATGTAGCCGCCGTTTTCGCGCTTATCCACCACCATGATGCCGGGCGCCTCGCGCAGGATGTCGCGCGCTTCGTCCTCGTCGAGGAATTCCTCGAACTCGATGTTCACCGCCTCGGAATGGCCGACGAAGACCGGCACGCGCACGCAGGTCGCGGTCAGCTTGATGTTCTTGTCGAGGATCTTCTTCGTCTCCGCCACCATCTTCCACTCTTCCTTGGTCGAACCATCGTCCAGGAAAACGTCGATATGCGGGATCACGTTGAAGGCGATCTCCTTCGTGAACTTCTTCGGCGGCACTTCGGAGGTCGGGTTGTAGACGGATTTCGTCTGCTCCCACAGCTCGTCCATACCTTCCTTGCCCGCGCCGGAGACCGACTGATAGGTCGAGACCACCACCCGCTTGATCTTCGCGCGGTCATGCAGCGGCTTGAGCGCCACGACAAGCTGCGCGGTCGAACAGTTCGGGTTGGCGATGATGTTCTTCGCGGTATAGCCTTCCACCGCCGCCGCGTTCACTTCCGGAACCACCAGCGGGACCTGCGGATCGTAGCGGTAGAGCGACGAATTGTCGATCACCACACAGCCCTGCGAAGCTGCGATCGGGGCATACTTCTTCGTCGGCTCCGAACCGATCGCGAACAGCGCGATGTCGTAGCCGGTGAAGTCGAAGCCCTCGATGTCCTTGGTTTTCAGGGTTTTGTCGCCATAGCTGACTTCGGTGCCAAGGCTCCGGCGCGAAGCCAGAGCGACAACCTCATCCGCAGGAAACTCGCGCTCGGCGAGAATGTTCAGCATTTCGCGGCCCACATTGCCCGTGGCGCCCGCGACGACGACCTTATACCCCATAGGGACCTCCATGCTCAAAAGCAGACAGCCCTTATCGGAAATACGCCCGGTTGGAAAGGGTTTCCGCTCAAATCACCCGGATGATGCGCGAATCCCGCGCCATCAGCCCGGAAACCCAGTCTGCCTCGGCGCTGAAATCATGCGGCACCTGCTGCGCCGTGCGGCTGCCCGAGAGCGAGAGCGAGGCGAAGAAGTCGAACCCGAACAGCGTCAGCCCCGCCATTTCGGACCGCGCGATCAGGTCGATCAGCATCGCGCCGGTGGTGGGTGGCGCGCCGATCCGGGCCTTCAGCGCGGCGTAATCGGCCTGCGGGTGCAGGTAGAAACCGGGGCTGGTCGCGGTGGCCCAATCCAGCCGCTTGCGCTTGTGGCTCATCCACAGGATGCGGCCCGGATGCAGCCGCGCCCGGTCCTCCGCCCCCAGCCGCACCGCGAGCGCGAGCCAATCCGTCCGCCGCCCGTGGCTTTCGGGCGAAGGCATCGGCGCGCGGTTGATCCGTACCACCACGTCATGCGCGTCGATTTCCGCCCCATGCGCGGTTCCGGCCAGCGACCGGGCATTGCCGACCAGCGCGACCCGTTTGCCCTTCATCCCCGCCAGAAGCTCCGCCTGCGGCACCGACAGCGCGGCGAGCGGCGCCTCCTGCCGCAGGGTCCGGGCGATCAGGAACCCGAGCCGGGTCACGCCAGAAGCCCGCGATAGATCCGCACCAGCGCGGCGGCTTCGTCCTCGATCCGGAACTGTGCCAGCACCCGCGCCCGCGCCGCCTGCGCCGCCCCGGCCCGCAGGCCAGCATCATCCAGAAACGGCACGCAGGCCGCCGCCAGCGCCGGAATATCGCCCGGATCGACCAGCGCGCCGGTTTCCGGTGTCACGATTTCCTCGAACGCGCCGACCCGCGTCGCCACCACCGGCACGCCGCAGGCCATCGCTTCCAGCGGCGTCAGGCCGAAGCCCTCCCACCGTTGCGGCGCCACATAAAGATCGAGCACCCGATACCAGTCCGCCATCCGGTCCACGGTGACCTCGGGCGGGAACAGGATCCGCTCGGACAGGCCCGCCTGCGCCACCTTCGCCTTCAGGCCCGACAGGAATTCCCCCTGCCCCTCCGTCGCGCGGCCCATCACCAGCGCAGTGACCCCGGGGCGCGTGGGCAAAAGCGAAATCATCGCATCGACAAAGGCATCCGTGCCCTTCTGCGCCCGGATCCGGCCATAGCAGCCGACCAGAACCCCATCCGGAAGCCCCAGCCGCGCGCGCAACGCGGCGCGGTCCGTGGGCGGCGAAAACCCCTCGGTATCAATGCCGTGGTGGATCACATGCGCGGGCCGTTCCAGATAGCCCGCCGTCCTGGCCGAGGTCGCCACCACATCGTCCATCTTCGAAATCAGCCATTTCGTATAGCCGGTGTGGCGGCGCTGGCTGGCCGAGGTGAACAGCAGCCGCAGGTCCATCCCCGTCGCCCGCAGCACCAGCCCCAGCAGCATCTCCGTATTGCGCCGCGCGTGCCACACCCGCCTGCGCCGCGGCAGAAACCGCAGCCGCCACAGCGCCACATGCGGCAGGCTGTCGGGCAGGCCCGGCCCGGTGGTGACGATGCCGATCATCCGCGCCTGCACCGGCACCAGCCGGACGATGGTGGCGGTGACGCCCGACAGGCGGCGTTTCAGGTTCGGGGCGATGACGTCGATCTGATCCATGGGTTCGGTTTAGCTCTCCGCGGCGGGCTTGTCTGCCGAGAACAGGTAGAAAACCAGCGAAACCACCACCGGCAGCAGGAAGAACAGGAACAGCATCCGATAGGCGAAGACCGGATCGCCCCCCGCCGATACCGCGCGGAACAGCGGCGCGGAGCCGAACTGTGCCGCCGCCACCCCGCCGATCGACATCAGGTTCAGCACCGTCATCCCCCGCCCGATCATATGCGGCGCGAAATAGCCCCGGCCATGCGCCAGGATCACCGGATAGGAACTGCCGAAGGCCCCCACCGCCGAGAGCGCCACCGCCCCCCACAGGACCGACATCGCGGGCGCCGCCACCAGACAGGCCAGCGCGATGCACAGGCAGATGTTGCCCCACAGCACCACGCGCTTGTGGCTGCCCAGAACCCGATCCGCCGGGCCATAGGCGAAAGTGCCCACCACCATCGCGAGGCTCATCGCCAAAGTGATATGGCCGATCGTCAGGCTGTCCGCGCCATGCACCTGATCCGCCCAGAGCCCCGCCCAGGCGCCGCGGATGCCCGAGGACGCCGCCTGTCCGGTGAAGGCGATCGGCAGGATCAGCAGAAAGGCCGGGTTGCGCAGCACATCGACCAGCCGCCCCTTCCCCTTCGGCCCCGCCGGGACGGGCGCGCGCTCCGGATCGCGGGCAAAGATCCACAGGCCCACGGCGATCACCACCGTCACCGCCATCAGCCCCCACATCGCCGCGCGCCAGCCCCAGGCCTCGACCGCCGCCGCCATCGGCGCCGCGCCGAGGATGTTGCCCAGGCTGCCGCCCCCCAAAAGCGCCGCCGCGAGGATCGAGAACATCTGCGGCCGGAACGCATGCGCGACGACGTAATAGCCCGCCATCAGCACCGGTGAACAGCCAAAGCCCAGAAGCGCCATCGCCAGATAGACACCCCCCGGCCCCTGCGCCAGCGCAAAGGCCGCCGCGCCCCCGGCCCCGCCAAGGCCCAGGAGCAGCGCCGTGGTCCGGCGCGGCCCGTGCCGGTCGAGCGCATTGCCCACCGGGATCTGCATCGCCGCGAAGGCCGCGAACCACAGCCCCAGTGCCAGCGCGAGCTGCTCAGGCGTCATGCCGAGCGCCTGCCCCAGAACCGGGGTCAGCACGGCCAGGAAAACCCGGTAGAACTGGCTCAGCACATAGGCCGCCAGCAGGAACACGATCGTCAGGCGCATGGCTTCCCTCCCCTGCCGGGCCAAGCTGCCCGTTCGGGCGCAAAGGCGCAAGGGGCCACCTTGCCCCCGCGCCGAAGACAGGTCAGGATGGTGTGAAGGAGACCGACATGACCCTGACCCGGATGACGCTGCGCCTGTATTTCGGCGACCTGGCCTTTGGCCCCGGCAAGGCCGATCTGCTTGAAAACGTGGCGGGAGAAGGGTCGATCTCCGCCGCCGCGCGGAAAATGGGGATGAGCTACAAACGCGCCTGGAGTCTGGTCGAGGAAATGAACGCCGCCTTTGCCGAACCGCTGGTGGACAGCACGCGCGGCGGCGCGCATGGCGGTGGCGCGCACCTGACCCCGGCGGGCGAAGCGGTGCTGGCGGATTATCGCGCGCTGACCGCCCGGCTGCTGCGCGACGGTGCGACGGAAATCGACGCGATCGCGGCTCGGCTGCGCCCCGATATATCTGGCGGGAAATAACACTTGCCGCGACGGCGCCGGGCTGGTTATGTTCGCCCGAACATAAGGATCCGGAGCTTTCCCATGCGTCTCGCACCCCTGTCCCTCGGGCTGATGCTCGCCCTCGCCCAGCCCGTTCTCGCCGATCCGGTGATCTTCGCGGCGGCCTCGCTGAAGACCGCGCTGGACGAAATCGCCACGGATTTCACGGCGGAAACCGGGGTGAAACCGCTGATTTCCTATGACGGTTCCGGCGCGCTGGCAAAGCAGATCCTGGCGGATGCCCCGGCGGACATGTTCATCTCGGCCGCGACCGACTGGATGGATAAGGTCGAGGCGGGCGGCTACGTCCTGCCCGGCACGCGGGTGGACCTGCTGGGCAATACGCTGGTGCTGATCTCGGACAAGGACGCGGCGGTCGACCTGCCCGACCTGCCCGCGAAGATCGGCGACGGGCATATTGCAATGGGCCTGCTGGATTCGGTGCCCGCCGGGCAATATGGCAAGGCCGCGCTGACCCATCTGGGCCTGTGGGACAAGATCGAACCCACCGTCGCGCAGGCGCAGAACGTGCGCGCCGCGCTGGCGCTGGTGGCCTCTGGCGAAGCCTCCTATGGCATCGTCTATAAAACCGACGCCGCCGCCGAGCCGAAGGTCCATGTCGTCGCGACCTTCCCGGCGGACAGCTATCCCGCGATCACCTATCCGGTGGCCCTGCTCAAGGCCGGCCCCGATGCCGCCGATGCGCAGAAGTTCTACGACTATCTGACCACGCCCAAGGCGGTGAGCGCGCTGGAAAAACAGGGCTTCGCCGTTCTGAAGAAGTAAGTGCAGATCCTCAGCCCCGATGAATGGACGGCGCTGCTGCTGTCGTTGAAGGTCTCCACCATCGCGGTGGGGGCCTCTCTGCCGCTGGGCGTCTGGGTGGCACTGGTGCTGGCGCGGTCGCGGATGCCGGGGCTGTGGCTGCTGAACGCGCTGGTGCATCTGCCGCTGATCCTGCCGCCCGTGGTTACCGGCTATGCCCTGCTGCTGACCTTCGGACGCAAGGGGCTGGTGGGCGCATGGCTCGACCGGCTGTTCGGCTTCACCTTCGCGTTCCAATGGACGGGCGCGGCGCTCGCGGCGGCCATCATGAGCTTCCCGCTGATGGTGCGCGCGATCCGCCTGGCGATCGAGGCGGTGGATCCCAAGCTGGAACAGGCGGCCTCCACGCTCGGCGCCGGGCGGCTGTGGGTGTTCCTGACGGTGACGCTGCCGCTGATCGCGCCCGGCATCATCGCGGGGATGATCCTCGCCTTCGCCAAGGCGATGGGCGAATTCGGTGCCACGATCACCTTCGTGTCGAACATCCCGGGCCGGACGCAGACCCTGCCCTCCGCGATCTATTCCTTCCTTCAGGTGCCGGGGGCCGAACTCCAGGCCGCCCGCCTTGCCGGGGTATCGGTCACCGTCGCCGTCGGCGCGCTGATCGCCTCGGAATTCGTCGCGCGCCGGGTGGCGAAGCGGATCGGAGGGGCGTGATGCTGGACGTGTCGCTGCGCCACGATTTCGGCAGTTTCGCGGTGGATATCACCTTTACCGCGCCCCCCGGCGTGACCGCGCTGTTCGGGGCCTCTGGCGCCGGGAAGACGACGGTGATCAACGCGGTCGCGGGCCTCTTCACCCCGCGCGAGGCCCATATCGCGGTCAACGATCATACCCTTCTCGACACCGCGAGGGGCATCAACCTGCCGCCACCCCGCCGCCGCGCGGGCTATGTGTTTCAGGAACCGCGCCTGTTCCCGCATCTCACGGTGCGCGCGAATCTCCTCTACGGCGCCCGCTTCGCCCCGCGCGATGCAACGGGGCCGGAGTTCGGGGCGGTCGTCGACATGCTGGGCATCGGCGCCCTGCTCGACCGCCGCCCCGGCGCGCTCTCGGGCGGCGAAAAGGCACGGGTGTCGATCGGCCGGGCGCTGCTCTCAAAGCCCCGCTTGTTGTTGATGGACGAACCGCTGGCTGCGCTGGACACCCCCCGGCGCGAGGAAATCCTGCCCTTCCTCGAAAGCCTGCGCGATGCCGGGCTGCCGGTCCTTTACGTCAGCCATACGCTGAGCGAAGTGGCCCGCCTCGCCTCGACCATCGTGCTGCTGGAACGGGGCGGCGTCCGGGCAGCGGGCCCGGCGGAACAGATGCTCTCGGACCCTTCGCTCGCGCCGCAACTCGGCGGGCCGGATGCCGGGACCACGCTCGCGGCCCGCGTCGCCGGAACGGATCCCGACGGGCTGGTCCGGCTCGACACCGCAGGCGGGCCGATCTGGCTGACCGATGCGCCCCGGACCCCCGGCATGGCGCTGCGGCTGCGGATCCATGCCTCGGACGTGATCCTGTCGCGCAACCGGCCCGAAGGGCTCTCGGCGCTGAACATCCTCACCGGCACCGTCCAGCGCATCGAAGCCGAAAACGACCGCGCCTTCGTGCAGATCCGGATCGGCGAACAGATGCTCCTCGCCCGGATCACACAACGCTCGGTCGCGGCCCTCGGCCTCGCCCCCGGCATCGCCTGCCATGCCATCCTGAAATCCGTCGCCGTCAGCGCGGCCGATCTGGGCCGGGCCTGAACCCGGGGTCCGCGGTGGCAACCGCCCGACCGGGCGCAGCCATGCCACGCGGAGCCCCCGAACGGAAAAAGGCGCGGGACCCCCCCCCCGCGCCCCCGGCCCTCAGGCCTCGATATGCTCCACGGCCCGGCTGCCCGCGATCTCGATCCGGCGCGGCTTCAGCGCCTCGGGAACCTCCCGCACCAGGTCGATGTTCAGCATCCCGTCCCGATGCGACGCCCCCGTCACCTTCATATGGTCGGCCAGCGCGAAGCGGCGCTCAAAGGCGCGGGTGGCGATGCCCCGGTGCAGATAGGTCTTCTCGCCCGCTTCCTCGGTCTTGCGGCCGGAAATGACGAGCGCCCCCTCCTTCACCTCGACGTTCAGCTCATCCGAGCCGAACCCGGCAACGGCGATCGAGATGCGATAGGCATCCTCCCCGAGCTTTTCGATATTGTAGGGCGGATAGGTCGGCTGCGCCACATCGGCGGCCACGACACGATCCATCAGATCCGCCACACGGTCAAACCCGACGGTGGCGCGATAAAGCGGCGAAAAATCAAAACTGCGCATGAGTAGCATCCTCTCTTGAGCGATGTCCGCTGTGCCCTCCCCAAAGGGGCCGGGCGGTTGATCGGCGGGGCCCGTCATGGCACCCCGTGGCCTGAATCTGGGAAGCCCCCGCCCCGCTTTCAAGACTGCTCCCTTTCAAGACTGGCCGCTTTCAAGACCCCGAAACCGGCTCTGGCGCCGCATCCCCGGCCCGGCTATCCTGACCGCCCCTCAACAAGCCGTTATCATGAACCTCCTCACATCGTTCCACGTCGGGCCGCTGGCCCTCGCAGATTTCGCCGCCCTCGTCTTTCTTGTCGGCTCCTGGCTCTGGATCGGCTGGCTGACCGAACATCCGCCGCCGCACCGCCCCTCGATGGGCAAGCTGATGGAGGGGTACCGGCGCGAATGGATGCGCCAGTTCGTCACCCGCATGCCCCGGCTGTTCGACGGTGCGATGATCGACGGGCTGCGGCAATCCACCACCTTCTTCGCCTCCACCGCGCTGATCGCGATCGGCGGCGGCCTCGCGCTGATCGGCAATCCGGAACAGATCACCTCCCTCGCGCAGGAATTCGCCCTCGCCTCCGGCCCGCGGCTGCTGTGGGAGACGCGGATCCTGACGGCGGTGCTGTTCGGCGCCAATGCCTTCCTGAAATTCGTCTGGTCGCACCGGCTGTTCAGCTATGCCGCGATCGCCATGGCCGCGGTGCCGAACGATCCGGCGGATCCGCTGGCCTATCCCCGCGCCGAACAGGCCGCCCGGGTGAACATCAATGCCGCGAAGAGCTTCAACCGGGGTCTGCGCTCGGTCTATTTCGCGCTGGCGACGCTGGCTTGGCTGCTCGGCCCGCTGGCGATGTTCGGGGCGACGCTGTTCACGCTCGGGGTGCTGTGGCGCCGGGAATTTGGCTCCAGTTCCCGCCGCGCGCTTCTGGAAAACCCGCCGCAGTAAAGGAAACGGCGGCCCTTGGGCCGCCGTTCGTCATCAGTTCGCCGGGGCCGGCGTGGGCGGTGTGCCCAGGGGCGGCAACCCACCCAGCGGCGGCAGGCCCATTCCCCCCGGCGCACCCAGACCACCGCCCAGGCTCGGCATGTCGGGCAGCTTCATCTGGATATTCGAGGTATCGACCGGCTTGCCCTTGTAGTGCATCACCATCGAGGGGAAGGCGATGACCGCGACCACCATCAGAAGCTGGATCACCAGGAAGGGCACCGCACCCCAGTAGATCTCCGAGGTCTTGACCGGCGCCATCTTCTTGCCGGTCACCTTGTCGATATAGGGCACCTTCGGCGCGACCGAGCGCAGGAAGAACAGCGCGAAACCGAAGGGCGGGTGCATGAACGAGGTCTGCATCATCACCCCGAGGATCACCCCGAACCAGATCAGGTCGATGCCCAGGCTTTCGGCGGCGGGCGCCAGCAGCGGCACGATGATGAAGGCCAGCTCGAAGTAATCGAGGAAGAAGGCCAGGAAGAACACCAGCAGCGACACCACGATCAGAAAGCCCGTCTCGCCCCCCGGCAGCGAGGTCAGCAGATGCTCCACCCACAGATGCCCGTTCACACCGTAGAAGGTGAGCGAGAAGAACCGCGCCCCGATCAGGATGAACATCACGAAGGCCGAGAGCCGCGTCGTCGCCGCCAGCGCATCGCGCACCACGGCGAAGTTCAGCCGCCCCTTCACCGCCGACAGGATCACCGAGCCCACCGCGCCCATCGCGCCGCCTTCGGTCGGCGTGGCGATGCCGAGGAAGATCGTGCCGAGCACCAGGAACACCAGCGCCAGCGGCGGGATCAGCACGATCACCACCTGTTGCGCCAGCCGCGACATCAGGTTGATCTTCATGGATTTGTCGAGCAGCGCCAACACATAGGAGAAGATCACCGCAGCGCAGAACGCCAGCATCTGCGAATCCTTGCCGTGGTTCTTGTCGATCAGGTTCTCGGCCAGGAAGAACACGCCTACACTGAGCGCGATGGTGACGAGGAGCGAGGTCACGCCCGACCCGAGCGTGCGCGCCTCAAGCGGCAGCGCGGGCATCGACTTCGGCTTCACGATCGACATGATCAGGATGTAGACCGCATAGGCCGCGGTCAGCACCAGCGCCGGGATCATCGCGCCCGCATACATGTCGCCCACCGAACGGCCCAACTGGTCGGCCAGAACGATCAGCACCAGCGAGGGCGGAATGATCTGCGCCAGCGTGCCCGAAGCCGCAATCACCCCCGCAGACAGCGCCCGGTCATAGCCGTAGCGCATCATGATCGGCAGCGAGATCAGACCCATGGCGATGACCGAAGCCGCGACGACGCCGGTGGTGGCGGCGAGCAGCGCGCCCACGATGATCACCGCATAGGCAAGACCGCCCCGGATCGGCCCGAACAACTGCCCGATGGTATCAAGCAGATCCTCGGCCATGCCGGATTTCTCCAGCACGATGCCCATGAAGGTGAAGAAGGGGATGGCAAGCATCGTGTCATTCGACATCACCCCCCAGACCCGATCCGGCATCGCCGTGAGCAAGGGCCAGCTCAGGTTGATCGACCCGCCCGAAAGCGGCGCGAGCTCCACGCCCACGAAGAAGAACAGCAACCCGTTCGCGGCCAGCGCGAAGGCCACCGGATAGCCCAGGATCAGGAAGATGATCAGCGAGGCAAACATGATCGGCGCCATGTTCTGCGCGATGAGTTCCAGCATCAGCGCTTCTCCTCTTCGGTCAGGTCCATCTCATGGCTTTCGGTCGGCGGGAACGGATCCTCGATCAGGCCCATCATCACCGCGATCTTCTTGATGATTTCGGAAATGCCCTGGAAGAACAGCAGCACGAAGCCCGCCAGCAGCAGCGCCTTCGCCGGCCACAGCAGCAACCCGCCCGAATTGTTCGACAACTCGCCCGAACGGAACGACGTCAGCGCATAGGGCACCAGCAGCCAGATCATCAGGCAGACCATCGGCATCAGGAAGAAGACATGGCCGAACAGGTCGATCCAGTGCTGTTTGCGGCGGCTCAGCGCGCCATACATGATGTCGATCCGGATGTGTTCGTTCTGCTTCAGCGTATAGGCGGCGGCGAGCAGGAAGGCCGCCCCGAACAGATACCATTGCAGTTCGAGCCAGGCATTCGACGATGTGTTCAGGATCTTCCGCACCAGCGCATTGCCCGCCGCCACCAGAATGGCGATCAGGATCAGCCAGGACACCGCCTTGCCGATGGTCTCGTTGATGCGGTCGATCAGACGTGAGAGGGCAAGCAGGGCGCCCATCAGTCTTCCTCCCATTGAAATGTGATGCCCTGTCGGGCGGTGCGCGCTCCTTGGCGGCTATTGCCCGAAACGTCAAGAAAATAGGGCTTCTGGGTCAGTTTCGCTGACGGTTCTGGCCGATTCCGGGCCCGAACCGGCCCGCGCCTGCGGCAAAACCGCCCAAATTTCGTTAAATTATCCCGGGATCCCGGTGCGGCGTAATTTTCGATCCGTTTTTCGCGACTCACGGACACTTTATTTTCATTTTTGGCGTTGACGCCCGTTTTCGCCGCCCATAATGTCCGGACCAACGCAAGGAAAGGGACCAGCGATGCTTTCGCTTATCGTCATCGTAGAGGTTTGGCGCATGGGCCGGTGACGGTTTGACCATGATGGTTCCCATGCGCCCCCGCCCGACAGCGGGGGCTTTTTGTTGCGGTTTCGGACGCCCGGACAGCGGGCAAGGGAATGGAGAGACGGATGCAACGGCAGATGACCGGCGCGCGGATGGTGATACAGGCGCTGAAGGATCACGGGGTCGATACGATCTTCGGCTATCCGGGCGGCGCGGTGCTGCCGATCTATGACGAGATCTTCCAGCAAAACGACATCCGCCACATCCTCGTGCGCCACGAACAGGCCGCGGTGCATATGGCGGAAGGCTATGCGCGCTCGACCGGCAAGCCGGGGGTGGTGCTGGTGACCTCGGGGCCGGGCGCGACCAATGCGGTGACCGGGCTGACGGACGCGCTGCTGGATTCGATCCCGCTGGTGGTATTCTCGGGCCAGGTGCCGACCTTCATGATCGGCACCGACGGCTTTCAGGAGGCGGATACCGTCGGCATCACCCGCCCCTGCACGAAGCACAACTGGCTGGTGAAGGACACCGACAAGCTGTCGGAAACGATCCATCAGGCGTTCCATGTCGCCACCTCGGGCCGCCCCGGCCCGGTGCTGATCGACCTGCCGAAGGATGTGCAATTCGCGACCGGCACCTATACCGGGCCGAAGACCGCGAAGGTCAGCCATTACCAGCCGAAGGTGAAGGGCGACGTCGAGGCAATCACCAAGCTGGTCGAACTGATGGAAACCGCCGAGCGCCCGGTGTTCTACACCGGCGGCGGGGTGATCAACTCCGGCCCCGGGGCGTCGCTGCTGCTGCGCGAACTGGTGGAGGCGACGGGCTTCCCGATCACCTCGACGCTGATGGGGCTGGGTGCCTATCCGGCGTCGGGCAAGAACTGGCTGGGCATGCTGGGGATGCACGGGCTCTATGAGGCCAATCTGGCGATGCACGGCTGCGACCTGATGATCAATCTCGGCGCCCGGTTCGACGACCGGATCACCGGGCGGATCGCGGATTTCTCGCCGGGCTCGACCAAGGTGCATGTCGATATCGACGCCTCCTCGATCAACAAGATCATCCGCGTCGACCTGCCGATCCTGGGCGATGTGGGCCATGTGCTGGAAGATGCGCTGAAGATCTGGAAGGCGCGCGGGCGCAAGGTCAACCGCGAGGCGCTGGCGAAATGGTGGGCGCAGATCGACGGCTGGAAGAAGGTCAACTGCCTCGCCTATTCCGGGTCGGAAAAGACGATCAAGCCGCAATATGCGCTGCAACGGCTGGAGGAACTGACCAAGGGCCGCGACCGCTACATCACCACCGAAGTCGGCCAGCATCAGATGTGGGCCGCGCAATACCTGCATTTCGACGCGCCGAACCGCTGGATGACCTCGGGCGGGCTGGGCACGATGGGCTATGGGTTCCCGGCCTCGATCGGGGTGCAGATCGCCCATCCCGAGGCGCTGGTGATCAACGTCGCGGGCGAGGCATCCTGGCTGATGAACATGCAGGAAATGGGCACTGCCGCACAGTTCCGCGTGCCGGTGAAGCAGTTCATCCTGAACAACGAGCGGCTGGGCATGGTGCGGCAGTGGCAGCAACTGCTGCATGGCGAGCGCTATTCGCAAAGCTGGTCCGAGGCCCTGCCCGATTTCGTCAAGCTGGCCGAGGCGTTCGGCTGGAAGGGCATCGTCTGTCACGATCCGAAGGATCTGGACGATGCGATCATGGAAATGATCGACCACCCCGGCCCGGTGCTGTTCGACTGTCTGGTCGAAAAGCACGAGAACTGCTTCCCGATGATCCCCTCGGGCAAGCCGCATAACGAGATGCTGCTCTCGGCCGATGCCGAGGCGTTCAAATCCGGCGCCGTGCTGGTCTGAGGAGGAAGACATGTCCGCTCTGAACATCAAGATTGGCGCGACCTCGCACTCCGCCTATGACCTGCGCGACCACCACCCCGAGGTGGAGCGCTCGCATACGCTGACGGTGCTGGTGGACAACGAATCCGGCGTGCTGGCGCGGGTGATCGGCCTGTTCTCCGGCCGGGGCTACAACATCGACAGCCTCACTGTGGCCGAGGTGGACCACAAGGGGCACCGCTCGCGCATCACCATCGTGACGCGCGGCACCGAGGCGGTGATCGACCAGATCAAGGCGCAACTGGGCCGGATCGTGCCGGTGCATGAGGTCATCGACCTGACCGTGGAATGCACGCCGGTGGAACGCGAGCTCGCGCTGTTCAAGGTCAAGGGCACCGGGGACAAGCGCGTCGAGGCGCTGCGGCTGGCCGACATCTTCCGCGCCAATGTCGTCGATTCGACGCTGGAGAGCTTCGTGTTCGAGATCACCGGGGCGCCGGAGAAGATCGACGCCTTCGCCGAACTGATGCGCCCGCTCGGCCTGTGCGATGTGGCCCGCACCGGCGTCGCTGCCCTGCCCCGCGGCGTCTGAAACAGGAGGCCCGCCCGCATCCGCGCGGCGGGCAACCCCTTGATCCGGATTGGAAACGCAGGGCGGCAGCTACGTTCCCGACGGCCATGCCGGCACTCCGGTCACGGCGAGGCTCCTTTCCCCTGCCCGGCTCAGGTCACGCCTGACCCCATCAAACGCGGGCACCTTCCTTCGGACGAAGCCGCATTCCCCGCTTGACGGCAGAAGTTGAAAACCCTAATGAGGCCGTGGCCTAGGGGTATAGCTCAGTTGGTAGAGCATCGGTCTCCAAAACCGAGGGTCGTAGGTTCGAGTCCTACTGCCCCTGCCAGATGGAATTGAACAACAATTCCGACCGAAATCAGCAAGATTTATCGGATCGCGGATGGCTCAGGCCGTTATGCGGTTTCGCCACGGACCAACGCAGGGCCTGTTTTCGTTGGCCCCTCGGGAGAGACGTCGCCCCGCCCCGCAGAGGGGCTATGCGTCGCCCGAAGGTACCCCCTGCCCGCCGCCACTGCGGATTCGCGTTCTGGGCGTCCTCGAAAACTGTTGGCAAGGCGGGCGCCACCGCATGGCGCATCGACGGGACTCATCCGCGCTGTTCGTGCCCTGCGGGAATTCCGGCGCGCTGGAACATGCGGGCAGCCGCACCCCTCGGCCAGCATCGGTGGATATGCAACTCCCGCCCCGTCGCTCATGGGCCGCTCTGCAACGGCTTGAAAAGGCCGCCCGAACCTGCGGCCAGCGCGGAAAACGTCACGAATACCCACTTCTTCACCCGGCCGCCGTCACCTCGGGATCAGCGCAACATATTTATCCTGTTTCGCGCGAAAAGCCTCTTGCACTCGAATGACGCGCCCCGTATACGACCGGCATCGCGACGATGTCGCCGATATGCAGTGGGGCCATAGCTCAGTTGGGAGAGCGCTTGAATGGCATTCAAGAGGTCAGGGGTTCGACTCCCCTTGGCTCCACCAATTATCATTTGGCAAGTGCCAGATAGATCTTCCATTAATGACAGCGGTTTGTCCATTTTATTGGAAATCTGCGTCTGTGGGCGAGTACGAAGCCGGTAGAGCTTGCTCTGCTGGATTTTTTTTCTGCGCTTTAGCGTGGTCAAGACCCAGCCTCCTCGCCCCCCATCACTAGCCAGCCACGCATCGCCGTGCGACAGATTCGGCTTATAGCGTTCTTTACTGAACTAGTTCAGCGCTTCAGTGTAGCTTCCTGATATGACCCGTGGGTCTCAGCCATCACGATCTCGTCCTCGGTCATCCATTTTTTGGAGATCAAAGAACTGCGGATCGCGTCGGGGGCCTCGGAATAGAGCACAAGCGCGAGGCTCTCTTCTGCGCGAGTACAGGTGACATAGAGCAAGCGGCGGGTGCGCTCGATCGTGGTTTCCTCGCCATTGTCCGCCTTTTTCTGGGAGGCGGCGCTCAGGCGCTTCACGCCAAACAGCGTCTCATACGAGGCAAAGCCTTTGAAGCGCGTGTGGGCGTCGTCGGCGATCACCATGACCCGGGGAAATTCGAGCCCCTTGACCCCTTGGTGGGTGCCATAAGAGCTGCGGTCTTCGACATAGGCGAGGTAGCGCGCCACCTGGGAAAACGGGGCCTCAAGCGCCTGCGTCCAGGCCTCGGTGATGGTGGTTTCGGTGGGTGGCGTGGCCTCGGGCGTGGTCAGGTCGAACTCGTCCAAAAAGGGACCAAGCTCGGCAAGGGTGCCGACCATGTCCTGGGACACGGGACTGTCGTCAGGCAAACAGGGCCGAAGCTGGTCGGGGATTGGGAACAGCCGGTGCTCGGCCACGACCGCTAACACTTCGGCACAACTCGGATCCCGCTCGTCCTTAAATAGCGTCATCAGCGCTGCGACGCCCGCCCGCGCCGCGTCGAGGCCAGTGGCCTGGCCCCCGCGCCCAGCCCGGATACCTCTCTTATCGACCAGCGGTGAGCCGTCGCGCAGCACCGCCATTGCGGCAAAGGCATCCCCATTCCTTTGTGCCGTCACCAAAGGTAAGATCCGGTGGGTGAAAAGCCGCATCGCGGGCAAGGTGCCATCGCGAAACCCGTCCTTGAGCTTGTCGGGCTTGCTCAGGGGCTCAAATAGCTCACTAAAATGAAGACGCGCGGCGGCCATGTGACGCTCGATCGTGAGGGTCTTGATCGCCTCCGCGTTCTGCCACGCGGCATCTCCGGTGATGCGGGCCATCTCCGCCCGGGTGGAGGCTTCAAAGGCTGCGCGATCCGTGCCCTCGCTTGGCGCAAGAAAGACGCGCACGGTGCCACCCGGTTTGTCTTCGCGTGCTCGCTGCTGGCGGCCATCATCGTCGCGCCGGATCGCATTCGCCAAGTCTACGATCCGCGCGCGGCTGCGGTGGTTCATCTGTTTGGCCGGTTGCGCGAAATCCCCAACCCGTTGGTCGAGATCGCGCAAACCATCGGTGTAGATGCGCTGCATTGTGTCCCCGAGCAGCCCTAGGGCGATGCGGCCGCGATGGCGCGCCTCGAAGGTCAAAAGCGCCTCCATCAGTGGTTTCATCGTGTCCTGGCTCTCGTCGATCAGGATGAACGGGTAGCGCGCCAGAACAATGTTCTGGAACGTCTCGCTTTCAGTCAGGAAATGCGCGGCGAGCGCAATGACTTCGGTATGTTGCAGCGCATCGCGGCCAAAATTGTCCCCTACGGGCGCGTAGGTGAAGGCGCGGATCTCGGCCAGGCGCTCCAGCCGCTTTTTCTTGGAGGCCATCTTCTTGGCGCGTTCGTCATGGGCATTGCCCGCCCGGCCATTCGCGTGGTCTGCCTGAATCTTGGCAATCTCTGTCTGCAGGTTGCTCTCCAGCCAGCCCCTAATATCCGCCGTGCGCCCCTCGATGAGCGACCAAGCGAAGCTGTGGATGGTCTGCACCTGAAACACCGGATCGGCCTTGACGCGGCGCGTGATCTCATCTGCGGCGGCGTTGGTATAGGTGATGACGGCGATCTTACGGCTGTGTTTGCGCAAGGTGGTCAGGGTCTGCGTGTCCAACCCCTCCAGTGCGTCCTTGAGAGAGCGCGTCTTGCCCGATCCCGCCCCGGCAAAGAGAAAAAAGCTGCGCGGCTGATCGAGGGACAGGCACGCGCGGATCGTCGCGTCAGCGCCAGCGTCGCGGGTGGCGTCGGTCAGTTCTGTCACGCCGCGCCCTCCCCGCCCGTCAGCGCGCCCGCAAGCCAGATCAAGCCCTTCTCGATATAGGGGGGCGCGCGCAACACCTTGATGTCTTCGATGTACAGAAGATCCAGGGCAAAGGCGGCCTTCTCCGGGTATTTTGCCAACCTATCAAAGAGCGCTGTGGCGAGGTCCTCAGGTGTGGACGCGGTGGAGATCGATTTCGCAAAAGCACGGGTCATACGGCAAGCGAGTTCTGCCTTTGCGGCGTCCGTCACGGCCTCCGCGTTGGCCAGAGCAAGAGCATCCTCGAACGTGCTGGGCGTGATGGTTTGGGTCTGCGCACCCTGCGTCACCTCTTGCGGGGTCTGATAGGCGACGGCAATAGCGCGGGATGCATCGGTATGACAAAGCGTATTTGGCGGCGCGGCCATCAGCTTATCGACCTCCTCAATCCCGGGGAGCCAGGTTTTCAGAACCTGGTTCACGATGGTTTGAGCAGCCCCCGAGCGCGGTCGTGCCGATTGCGTGACATTCTTTCCGTCTATATCAACCTTCGCCACGGCATCGAGATCGGTGATGATCAGCGTCGGCACCTCCAGCGCCTCGATCAAGGGACGCATGCGGTGCGCGTGGCTGCCTCCCAGCTCCAGGAAGGATAGATAGGCCACGGCAAGGTCAGGGTAGTGATGCTGGATCAGATGCGGCAGCAGGATCCGCTCTGCAGCACCCTCGATCACGATGATGGCGTCGGCGAAGAATAGATCAAAATGTGTGCTCAGCAAATAGCGCGTCACGAAGCGACGAGTTTGTGTGTCCGCACCAAAGAGCCCCGTCATATTTGCCACTGTGGCCGTGGGCACAACTCCGTGACTTGGCAGCTCGCGCTTGAAATAACGCAGTTCTTCAAACACGGCGGCGTGCGCGATATGGCCTGAATGGGTACTCACGACCAGCTGCGTGGTAAAAGCCGATCCCTTCTTTTCCAGATCTTCATGGTTGCGCAATACCTTATAGGCCCTAGCCATGAAGACCTGCTGCACCTGCACATGAAGATGCGCCTCGGGTTCCTCGATCAGCACCAGTTGCAGGGGTTCGATGCCCCTGTCGTCTGGGTTCAGCACCTGCGATTTGAACTTGCCTACCTGCATCCAGTCATCGCGGAAACGCATGAGCTGAAATACCATCGAGATCAGGTTCTGGAAGCCCAGCCCATTGTAGCCTTCAGGCAGCTTCACTCCGGATGCGTCGCCCGAGATGTCGTATTGCACCGCCGCTGGGTGATCGAGCCCGTCAACGGGTTTGATCTGCGTGGCAATTGAGATTTTGGGATTGTTCAGTCCGCCTGGGTAGCCGAGATCTTCCAGTTCCTTGATGGCATTGGCGAAGCCATCCTTGAGGCGGTCATTAAAGGTGGTCTCGGCATCATACATCGCCCTGAGCGCTTCGACGTCGTTCGGCGTGGGCGCCGTTTCGGGGTCAATATGTTTACGGAAATAGGGCTGTATCTGGCTTGCAAGCTTGCGGTTGGCGGCATGGACGAGCTTACCATCATCGTCTTTCCCATCACCGACATCGGAGAACCCGCGCTGCGCGTTTATTTCACAAACATGCAGAAGTCCGGCGAAGGGGTTGGGGCCAATCCCCACGGACAAGGGAGGCAAGGGCGGTGGCGCAACCTCTCCGGAAGCTGTGTAAGTTGAAGGGTCCAAGAGATGGGCGTTCAGCTCAAACAGATCCTTCATCCGTTTGTCGAGAAACTCCCGAAAGTCGCGCGGCCATAGCGCAAAACCTTTAGCCGATGTGCCAACCGGCTGAAGCGCTTCGGCGGCCTGGCGCGCGGCAAGGTACCCCGCTTTGATGTCAGCCCCTTTTTTTGGCTCAAGGCGCAAACGTACGCCGAGCAGGCCGCCAGTCCAGGTAAGTGTCGGGATCAGATGAGCGACATGGTGGAAGTCTGACGCCTCAGCATGGAGCCAGACGTCGATGAACGGAAGCTGGGCCAGAAGGGGGGTGAGATCCGCCTCGGCCTCTTGTGTCCAGGCGCCCGCGATCTGTTCTATCTCTTCCCAGTTTGAGGCTGTCACATCACGCGTGTCGATACCGCCGCGATCCTTGAGGAATTTGCGCAGCGCTTTCATGGCCGATGTCTTGCCGCTGTTGTTCGCCCCAACGAGCAGAGTCTGCTTATCCGACATGTCGAGCCGAGCGCCACGCAATTTGCGGAAATTGAAAATTTCAATGCGTGTAAATTTCATAATATGGGTGCCCCCCTCGCAGAAATTGCTGCGCTGTTTTTTATATCCACTTAGCCTACGTTTTTTGTAGATGATCTCAATCGCTAACGACTTCCAAACTTACTGGATCAACACCATGTCCTCGATCTCAAACGGTCCCGCGCCGAAAATTCGATTGTAGGACTGGTTCCAGACAGCTTTCAAGAAAATGCCATCCGTCTCGCGGAACGACCAAAAGACCTTTTTGTACTCGCTGTGCTCGGATCGGATTTTGATCGCATTGCTGTCGGAATGCAGTCGCCCTGTTTCGCCGTCATCCTTGATCTCGACCAGTGCGATGCTGTCGCGGGTGCGTCGCCCGCTGACACCCACGACGAAATCAGGGAAAAACCGCTTGCCGGTCGGCAAGATCAGCCTCGTTGCCCATTTCTCGCTTTCGGGGTTCCGCAGCCACCATTTGATCCGGCCCGTGTCGTCATTGTCGAGCATTTCAACAAAGGCCCGCTCGGGACGGTTATAACGACCGATGAAGGCCCCATAGGCCCCCTTTCTGGCCTTGGCGGCATCCTTCGGGCCGAACTGTTCTGTCGGGATCGGCTCGTTGCTCTCCAGGCGGATGTGATGGCTCTGTGCGATGCGGACGGCCTCTTTCAACGCCTGCGGTTGACGCAGGATGGCCAGGTTGATCGTCCTGCGGATATCGCGACTCGTCGCGGCGATCCCATCCTTCTGGCACAAACGGGCAAGCTCGGCTTCCACCGCGTCACGGATGCGGCGAGGGTCGATGCCGTCATTGAACATAAGTTGCGCCTGCGCCTGTTCCGCGATCCGGGCCGCCGACATCCTGACACTCAGATTACGCTGGTCAGTCTGGTCTGCGTTGAATAAGTCGCGCATCGACAGTTCGGCGTTGCTGTTCACCCTCAGCAACATCGGGGTCATGGGCACCATCCGGCAGAACTCGCGGGCGATCTGCGGGCAAAGGTCGCCTTCGATGTCGAAGAGGTTTGGCAGTTCCTCCCGCACCAGCGCGGACGGAATGCCCAAGTCCATCCGCAGCAGATACTTCACCTGATGCTCTTGCGGCACGGGCTGCGCAGGCGTCACGCGCGGCGACAGGACATCGGGAAGGTTTGGGAACAGCGGTGGGGTAGCCGGTGCCGAAAACCCCTCAACAGCACTCAGGGCACTTTGCTGACGCAGGGGCGAGGCGGTGACATAGTTTGGGTTTAGCAAACCCATCGACACCTGCCGTTCAACACGGTCGGCCTCGGTCTCACCCGGCATGGTCTGCACCGGCGGGGGCGGCAAGGGCGTTGCACCATAGCTTTCAGCCGCCCGCGTATCGTTGCCCAATACATTAACGTCGAGTGTATCGGTCAGAACCGCTATCCCCTCGCGCACCGCTTTCAGATCGGCGGCGGCTTCATCGAGACCAACCTGCAACTCCGGGTCCGACATGAAGACATAGCCCCGGTCCAGCAGTGGCTCTGTCCCATGCAGCGGGCGCACCAGCGGGTGCACCCGCATGATCCGCCCCACGATCTGCAACCCGAAATCTCGCCCGCGCGACGGGCGCACGGAAACCAGCGTCCACGCTCGCGGTGCGTCGAACCCGGTCGCAACCGCCAGCTTGAACACCAGCACTTCAATCTCGGGATCATAGGCCAACGTGTGAAAGGCGGGGTCCGGCTCGCCCGAGGTGTGAACAGCAATCGCCTTCTCGGGCACCCCGATCTCGATCAGCCGCTCCCTCACCCGCGCAACTGGGTCTTCCTTGCCCTCTTGCTGATCCTCGACCTGCACCAGCATCAGGGGCGTCAGGCTGATCCCTTTCTCGGCCAGCTTGTCCTTGATAAACGAATGCTGCGACCATCCCGCCGTCAGAGTCGCCACTTCGGTGTCGATCAGCGCACGGTCCTCTTCCTTGAACCGCAGAACGCCAACCATCAGGCCGATCTTGTTCAGCCCCGCCTTGACGACCGCATCGCGCGAAACCGTCACACGGCTGGCGACCTTCAACCCGGCATCGCGTTCGAACTTTTCCAGCTTGGCATCGTTCGGCGTGGCCGTTGCCAGCACCGTGAAATCGGGCGACAGCACATTGAGGAAGAAATCTGCCGTCGCTACCGCTCCCGAGCCGAAATTCAGGTGTGCCTCGTCGATCACCACGCCGATACGGAACCCGCGTTCGCGCAACTCGGCAATCATGCTATCCACCGACAGCGACGCCTCCTTGTCGGTGCGGACCTTGCGGCTCTCCTTCTTGACCACCGCGACCGAGGCCCAAGTCTGCACGAACACATCGCCATCCCGCGCGGCACTGGCCTCGCGGTCGGCATAGACATCGCGTTGACGCAACGCACCGCATTGCGCTGTCAGGGCACTGCGGGTCTGCATCACCAGCCCGGCATACGGGGCAAACCAGAACCACACCGTCTTCGCGGAAAGCTGCCCTCGCACGGCTTCCAGCGCACGGCCCAGCATCAGGGTCTTGCCCGATCCGGTGGGGGCTTGCAGCAGAATCACCCCCAGCTCGCGCGAAATCCGCTCCCGATGTTCGGGTTCGCGGTCATGCAGGGCGGAAACCGTGCGCAAAGTCTCGGCTATCGCATCGACAGCGTTTTGCTGGTATGGGGCCAGCGACAGACGGAAATCGGCGTCTCCGGTCATTGGCGGAACCTTCCGACCAGTTCAGTGCGGACTGATCGTACGTCCAGCGCATCGCCAAGGGCAGCGGTGATCTGGCCCGGTGCCCAGGCATAGACAAAGGCATTTTCGCGCCGCTCGGCCACGCCTCGCAGGTGCTCAAGCAGCTCCGTGCTAACCCGATCCGCAAAGATCAGGGTCTGTTGCTCTGTTTTGTGCTCCTGCCATGGCGCTTGGGTGTAGCGGGTCATAGGCAGGCGGTGCAGCGTTTCCAAAGCCGTCCAGACCTCGGCAGGTGCAAGGTCTTGGTCCAGGTCTTCAAACTCGATCTCGCGGCAGCGCAGATAGGCGAAATCGGCGGAAAGGTCTGCGAATTTCTTGTCGTCAGAGGCATTCAGGCGGCGGATGCGTTCCGCCGTCACGTCGCGGCACAAGTTCTTGTCGGGTTCATCGGCGGTCGCCTCGGTGGACGACACCATGATGAACCGCCGATCCCCGCCATCCTCGGCGTTCAATTCCATGACGGCTTGGGCCGTGGTTGCGGAACCTGCGAAGAAATCCAGCACCGCGTCGCCAGGTCGGGTTGACTGTTCCACTAAAAGCTTGAGCAATGAGACAGGCTTGGGGTATTCGAACACCGACTGACCAAAGATGTTTCTGATTTGCCGAGTGCCTTCGGCAGTCTGACCAACTTCTTCCGAGTAACTTTCCTCCGAAACAATACCATCGAGCATACTGGAGAGGGGGTTGGGTTCTTCAGTTTTATCCTTGAGGAACTTCTTTATCCGAACGCTCCCGAGGCCGATTTTCTTTCCGATCCATTCCTCAAGGTTGGGGAGGTCAATCCGTGCAAACTTGTGTGCTGACCGATCAGCAATCGCCGCAAGCAATTCTTTCATGGAATCGTAGACGACATATTCGCCCTTTCGCTTAAAAATTATAAGATTTTTAGCGATTAGGTCTTCAATTGTCGGACCAGTAAGTCCCTTGTCGCCTTTTCTACCGACCGACCACACTCGATTAGGATTTGGCGGGTAGAATATACCTGTCTCTTTGTCTTCAATGAAGTAAACGCCGTTCTTTCGCTGCTTATAACTCTTGGGCTGTTGGAGGGGGTCGTCTGTCCAATCGCCACGCCCATCACCGTCCGGGTTACTGTAGTCATCTCGCTGCTTTGCAGAGCCTGCGAATTCGAACTCCGCATTCCTGTAGACCAAGACAAAATCGTGATCCTTCGAATAGTTGCCGCTGTCGTAACCGCCTTTCCTTGTTCGCCAGACAAAGCAGCCAAGCCGCATGCCGGGCAGGACTTCATCCATCAACAGCTCAAGACGCGCCCGCTGCTCATCATTGATAGAAACCAAGATAACGCCAGACGGCGCAAGAAGATCGCGGGCCAGCGCGAGACGCCGGAACATGAACTCCAACCATGTCGACTGCCGATACGCATCCTCAGGATTGATGTAACGGTCATTGTAGACCCAGGTCGTTGTGCCTGTGTTATAGGGAGGGTCGATGTAGATACACTTGATCTGCCCTGCCATCGTCATGCGCAGCCAGCGCAGGGCGTCGTAGTTGTCGCCCTCGATCACCATGTTCCGCCACGGCGCGGGCTTGTCCGACAGGTCGGGGATGATCGTCGCCGCCACGAAGTTGGCGTCCACGGCGTTGTCCGCCTCGATCTCGTCCCGCTCCCAGACCAGACCCAGCTTCTTGGTGCGGTCCCGCTTCTTCAACAGTTCGATCAACTGCTCGCGGGGAAGATCGTCATATTTGCTCATGCCCTGTCCCGTATTCTTGGGGCGAGTATGAGGCCCCGGTCGGCTTGCGGCTGGCGAAGGTGGCCCGCCGTCCGAAGCCACCGCATACACTGCGGCCGCTCATGTCTCAACGCCGAAAGCCATTCCGCGCGCGCGAAAATCTAACTGTAACTACAGGCCTTTCCCCTACACCGCTTTGTACCACATTTCCGAATTAGCGCTTCACCTTCAGTTATGGAAGCAACGTGGGAATCCATTGTTCAGCCTTGCGGCCCATGGTGCGCAGCGGCGGTCATGGCGACGGCCTCTGTCTGGAACGGCAGATGATCGCGGGGGATCGGCTCGGGGCTTTGCCAATCGATCTCGCCAAGCTCCTGAAACCGTAAGATGGCTCCTTCGATCACGGTATGATCGATGAATGGCGCATCGACGATAATTTCCAGCCCGATGCCGTATTGGTATGAGTTGTCCAGCCGGAAAGATTCATGGATCACCGGCGGGGTCTCGCGCAAGATCTCCGAGGCGACCTTCTCCTCATACTCCCTGACGGTCAGGCCATCGAGCGCGGCATGACGGCGCGGTTCGGGCCGGATCACCCGATAAAGTTTTTGCCTGCCGTCATAAAATGCAGGACTGAATTTCCAGCGATATTCCTCTTCCAGTTCTGCCTCCGTCAGGCGGGACCGGGTCTGCTCCGTGGCGAGATCCTCGGCGCATTCCCAGAAACGCAGGTTGCCGGTGGTTATGCTGGCGTTCCAGATGCTGTGACCGTCAAGGCCCAGAAACAGGAAATCGAACCACTGCCTGTAGATATCTGGGCGGCCCGGTTCGTCCAGCACCAGATGGCTGGTGAACAGCCCACCATAGATCGACTTGTCACCCAGAATTTTCCAACGCAAACGCACGAAGGCATCACGCTGCCGGTATCGCGACAGGGAGGAGAAAGGGGTGAAGCGACGGCGGTTCCCGCGTCTCATGGCTGTCATCCTTTTTGCTGCTGCACAGTGATACTATCCAGCGTTGCGGAGAATCTACGCCAAGGCTTGGCATGGACCCACCGGCTATTCCTTCATTGAGGGGTATCATGGCATGCCATGGGCTACGAGCAGCACTTTCAGCGCATTCTGGTCGCATGCAGAGTTTTGTGGCCCGGGACCTTCCTGCCGCCTGAGGTTCAGCATATCATGTATCTCGATACCGCGCCGGGGAGATGACCACCGCCCCGGCCGATCTTGGCGGCACTAGTGCATATGGGGGAACGGTGCCGATTTTTATAATCGGTCATGATTGCACAGTCCTCCTGATACGGCAGAATCAACTTTGCTGGAGCCGAACAGTCAGAGTTGTGGGATTCTGCACGGAGTTCACCAGACGGCTTCCCTTGTCCTGCCGTCGAGCCTTGATCGGGATCACAGCGTAATCGCACGGGTGTTGGGTGATGCCCCAAAACACCGCGCACATGAATCAATCTAAATTCAATTTGATAATTCAAAGGCTTGCGAGACCTTTGTTATTGATTCGCCGAATCACTTGATCCATTTGTGGGACGGGTGATTCGCAAATTTCGTTTCCCAGTTCGCCTGGAACCCCTAGTCTAGCATGGAGTAACAATGACTGTTGATCTGGCGCGCCACGCAGACATCCGCAAACGCTTGAGCGCAGTCGGTCTTTCGATCAGCGCACTGGCAAGAGAGGTTGGGGTAGCGCCTGAGACAATCACGATTGTCAGCCAAGGCTACCGCCGGTCGCGACGAATCGAATCGGAACTAGCATCCGCCTTAGGGACTACGCCAGAACAGCTGTTCCCGGAACGATACACTGAGGAGGAGGGCTCAACCGAAAAATAGCATACCGTCACAAAGGGAAAAGGCCCTCCTGGTGGAACAGGAAGGCCCTTCAGAATTAGGTGTCGATTTCGAGCCGACCCCTATTCTCTCCCCCGAGACGCAGAAAAAGTCAACCCGCCGGAATGGTTTCGGCGGGATCGCCCCTGCATTTTTGAAAGAAGGCGGAAGCGCTTCTTCCCCCGTGCCGAAAGGCAGGGGCATGGATGACCACACGCTCCGAAACCATATGAACCAGACCCTAATCCACCGCGCGCCGGAACCGAGTCGCGCCAGTCGGGACGTAGTGCGTCACTCCAAGGCGAGCCTACGCGGCAGCATGATCGCCAAACTTCCGGCCTACGAGCGCCCGCGCGTCATCCAATTCGAAAGCATGTTGGAATACCGCTTCCTGTGCCTGACGCTGCTGCGCCCGGAGGTACATGACATTCTGGAACAGCCACCTGCGATTCTGTACCGCCGCGCCGATGGCCGCACTGCGAGTCGTGTCTTCGATTTTCTCGTCACGCTGACCAGCGGCGAGCGGATCGCGGTCGCCATCAAGCCGGCGGACCGGGTGATCCGACAGGATTTCATCACCGAGTTGCGCCATATCGCTGCCGACATGCCAAAGCATTTCGCGCATCGGGTCAAACTCGTGACCGACGAGCAGCTTGACCGGAGGGCGGCGGCCGAAGCTGCGCGGCGGATCATGTGGAACCGTTCCGCTTTGACGGAGGTCGCAGCATGAACATGCGCCTCCGTCTCTCCCGCTCAGACCTGCTAACGGCGGGTGGCGTTGCTTATCATCCCATTGAGGTTCAGGCTGAAACCATCACGCTTGAACGCACCGACCAGCCGGGAATCACCGAGAGCTTCACCCATGCCGAGGTTCATGATCTGCTGCAATCCTCCGATACCCGCTACCAAGCCGGGTATTTCGACTTCGCCCGTAGCCGCGACAGGAAAAGCCGTCCGGCTGATATGCTGGCCGAACTCGATGCTGAATCCAGGTCTATGGTCCTCTGGCGGCAGGCGATCTGCGACAGCTTCCTGATGTTCGAACAGGGAGGCAAGGTTGCCAGAACCTATTCATCGGTCACGGCTATCCTGCCTTCACTCGACTACGAGGTTCGGCGGAAATCGGGGCAGATTGCCAATGCCGCCGGTGGACGCCGCGCGGGCGCAAAATTCGTTACCCGCAAGCTCCCTTGCGCCAAAACCATTCTGCGCTGGCTTCGCGCCTATGAGGAAGGCGGCTATGATCCGCTGGCACTTCTGCCCCGCACCCATCGCAGCGGCAATCGCGGCTTGCGCTGGTGCCACCGGACCGAGGCGATGGTGTCAGATGTGATCGAAATCTATGCCAGCACGCAACGCCCGACCAAACGGCAGGCGGTGGTCGAGGCCCGCAATCGGATCAAATCCGAGAACCAGCACAGGCAGGGCGAGGGCATGGCCGAACTGGCACTGCCATCTGAGCGCAGCCTGCTGCGGCGGCTTTCCGAGGCCGACCCCTATTATATCCATGCACGACGCTGGGGCATCGATGCGGCGAACCGGAAATTCAATCTGTTCGAGACGGGTGTCGAGACGCTGTTCCCCGGCGAGCGGGTTGAGATGGATGAAAACCGCCTCGACGTGATTTCGCTGCTGACCCCATCCGGGATTCTAGACCACTTGCCTGCGGAACAGATCGAGCGGCTCAAAGGGCGACGCTGGCTCTATGTCGCCAAGGATTGCGCCACGAAGTGCATCCTCGCGCTTCGGCTGGCGGAAACCCCGAACGCGCAGGATGCGATCCGCACCCTGCGGGATGTGTTCCACGACCGGACGCCCTATGCGCAGGCCGCAGGCTGCGAGAGCCCCTGGGATCAGGTTGCAGGTGTCGGCACGCTCGTCACCGATCAGGGATCAGCTTTCATTTCCGAAGATTTCCGGACAGTCGTGGCCTCACTCGGCGTGACGATGCACTTCCCCCCGGCGGGTCTGCCGCAGATGCGCGGCAATATCGAAAGCTTTTTCCGCACGGTCGGGCACAAGCTTATGCCGCTTCTGTCGGGCCGGACGTTCTTCAACCCGGTCGAACGCGCCGACTACCCCTCCGAACAGCTGGCCTGCCTGGATGACGATGATCTCATCCGCATCCTGCTGACCTTTGTCGTGGATATATACCACAACGAACCCCACGGGTCGTTAAAAGGCGAGACCCCGGCGAATTGCTGGAAGCGGCTGGCATCTGAACAGGGTTTACTACCGGTGCCAGACGGGCTGGTGCTGCGCAAGGCGTTCGGGCGCCCCATGACCCAGCGTTTGCGCGGTGACGGTGTTCTCTTCGCTGGCCTTTCCTACCGCTGCGATGCCCTGCGCGAGGCGTTCCTGCACTCGCCCGAGCGCGATATGGAAATCCGCGCTGACCTTTTCGATCTAGGTTGGATCGCGATCAAGGTCGGCGGGGCCTGGCACGCCGCGACCTGCAACCATCGTGGCTTTGACGGAATGTGCTATAGCGACTGGCAGGAGGCCTGCCGGGCGCTTCGCATGCAACATCGTCGCGCGGCCGCCCTGTCGGAAAATCTCGTGCAGCGGGCCATCGCCCGGATTTCTGAAACCAACCGCGCCGCCGCGCTGCGGATGCAGTTGACACCTTTCCATGTCACCGATGCTGAAATCGCCCGGAACGAAGAAGCCCTGCATTTCTCTCTGACCTCTTCCGGCATCAAGCTGGCTGACGGCGGCCATTCCGGTGATCCGCTGACAGACGGCATCGAAATCCGGCCCCCGGAAGACGCTGAGAAATCCTCGTTCGAGACGCGGGAAGAGACGTTGCCCGCCAATCCCGATGTGCGGCGCGGCAAGACATGGAGGTTTGACGATGAGTGACATCCCCTCAACCATCGCAAGCAAGATTGCCGATTTGCGCGCAAGGTTCATCCTTCACGAGCGGTTCGAGCCCTTGCAGGCGCGGTTCCGCATGCTTTTGGAAAAGCGTCTTGCGGATATTGCCGCCGGGCGCAGCGCAGATGCGCATGGCATTTCCCTTTCAGGCGCATCTGGCACCGGAAAGAGCTGCGCCATGGCGCAGCTCGTCGCACGGGCAAGGGTGGAACTGGCGCACTCATCCTGCACCGAAGCAACGATCATCAGCCTGCGCGTGCCGTCCCCCGCCACGTTGAAATTCCTTGGGCAGATGATCCTGCGTGCACTCGGCTACAACCTCTCGGCCGAACGGCAGGCGTGGTACATCTGGGATCTGGCACGGCATCAGCTGCGGCAGCGCCGCGTCTTGTTCCTGCATCTGGACGAGGCGCAAGACCTCAGTTCCCGTGGCACGACGAGTGAACTCAACGCCGTCGCCTCGATGCTGAAAACCCTAATGACCGATCCCGACTGGCCGGTGGGCATTCTGCTTTCGGGCACCGAGGAGCTTGAACGCATCCTCAACCACGATCCGCAGCTGGCCCGGCGCATGGATGCGGTGCATTTCGCACCGCTATCGCCGGTGGCTCATGCCCCTGATATCGTCGGCCTGATCGGGGATTACGCCACTCGCGTCGGTCTGACTGCCGCCCCAGACAGTCAGACCATCGCTTTGGCGGAACGGCTGATCCATGCGAGTGCCTTTCAGTTCGGGCTGGTGATCGAGATCATCATTGCTGCAATCGAAGTGGCGCTGCTGGAACAGACCCCGGCCTTGCAGGCGCGCGATTTCGCGCTGGCCTATGAGCATAGGTCGTCTTGTTGGGACGCGTTCAACCCCTTCATCGTCACAGATTACCACAGGATCGACGCCCGCAAGGTGTTCATCCGGGAGGCCCAATGATGTTCACCATCGCTGCCCTGCCGCTATCCGTCGAGCCGATTATCGGCGAAAGTGCCACTTCGCTCACCTCGCGCCTCGCTTGGCGGAACGGCGCCCCCCGGCTCATCACATTCTGCTCCGACCTCGGGATAGACCATCGCGAGCTGACCAATGGTGCGGAAAGGGAAATCCGCCGCGTTGCAGCCTTGGCGGGGCTAGACCCAAATCCGCTTCTGTTTTGGACTCCACGTCTGATCGAGCCGGGCTGGTTCCAGGTCGGTCAGGAGCGGATCAAGTTCACCGCCCTGTCAAGAACCCAGATCTATGCCTGCCCGCTATGCCTGGATGAACAGGCGCAGAATGGTCCTCTTGGCATCGGACATCCGGGGGCGTGGCAATTGAACAGCATCCGAAGCTGCGCCCTGCATGGCTGTGCTCTGGTCCCAATGCCGCCCGCGCCCAGCAACAAGGATGTGTTCGATTTCGCGCGGATCATAGAGCGGCACGTTTCAATCCCACCAATGCCGGTTTCTGAAACCAATATGGTGTTGGAGCACTATCTGATCAGCCGCATCTCAGGGGAAAACGATGATGCGGGCTGGCTGGGCAAGCTACCGCTTCATGTCGTTTCCCAGACAGCGGAAAACCTCGGTATCCTCATGCCCCTTGGCCCCGATCCCAAACGCTCCGACATTACTGACCTGCAATGGATCGCGGCAGGCGCTGCCGGTTTCCCTGTCCTTGCCGCTGGCCCCGAGGCCCTGCATCAGGTGTTGGCCGACATGAAGCGCGGCCATGTCAACGATGCTGGCCGGTATCGGGCACGCTATCGTTTCTTCTTCGAATGGCTGCGCTATCGCGACGACGACCGCGATTTCGATATCATCCGCGATCTCGTCCGCGATTTCATCTGGAAGAATTTCCCGGTCGCCCGAGGTGCATTGGTGCTCGGCAAGGAATGTCCACGCCAGTTTGTGCATTCGCTTCCCACTGCCGTTCGCGCGAGCGGGATCACCAAACGCCAGTTGGGCCGTCGCCTCTGTTCGATGGGGCTGGCAACGCCCAATGGCGAGAAGCTGGGTTTCGATATCCACGACTACATACCGGACGGCGTACTCGCCACCATCGCGGCCGAGTTTTCTGGCCTTTTGAACGCGACTGAGGCCGCAGTCTATCTCGGAATCAAGCGTTTCCTATTGACAAAACTGACGCGGCCGGACTTGATCCCGGTCTTTATGCGCGAAGAAAAGGCGCTGCCGCTCTATCAGGTGTCCGCACTTTCGGGATTCATGGATCGGCTCGACAGGTTGCGCGAAACTGGGGACCCGCAACATGGGTGGGAGGACATCGCTACCGCCGCGCATCGCACGAAAATCACCACAGAAAAGGCCACTGCACTAATCCTGCTGCACAAGCTCCCACTGCGCTGCCGTCACAACGAGGCGGCAGGATTCCGGAGTTTTCTGATTGATCCTGTGGTCTTGCGCGAGGCGATCAGCCTGCCCGAAGAGGGCGCCGTCCATCCAAGGAGGGCTGCGCGGCTTCTGCACCTGCCTGTCGCCACCATCACCGCCCTTATTGCGCATGGACATCTCGACGGGGTTCCCGTCAAACGACCACCACCAGCCCGGCCGCAGGTTTACGTGTGCCCGCACTCAATCGACGTATTTCAGGATTTGTTCATATCGCAACGGGATCTGGTTCGAAAAATCGAAGGCCGGCAGAACTTCGTGGGAAGAGATGATCTTTTGCCTGAACACCAACTCGACCTCGGAGAAAAAACCGAACCGATCTATCGGCGGGAGGTCCTTGACTTCCTTTGAAATCGTCCCACCGGCCTTCGGGCCGGTGTTTTTTTGTCTGCCCCGGGACAAGGTTTATGGCGCAAATGGACAAGCAGCTGCGTGATCGGAAATCAGAGGGACTGATTTCATTGAGTTTTCGTGGCAGAAAATGGAACAACTACGAGGTACTTTTCATCATGCAATGATAATTTCCTATTACAAAACAAGTGGTTGGCGGCGATATGCAGTCAACCCGCGTCCGCATTCCAACTAGGTTTGGCCGACGAGCGGCGACCCGATGAGCGACAACGGGACCACACCCGCTGGTTCCCCGCGAGATGATGGGCCGGATCGTGGCATATGTGGGAAAGTCACCCCCCCGGCACAGGCAGCAAAACCGCCCGCAAGCGCCGGTCAATCCCCTCAGCCATGGGTTAGCTAGAGCGTGTTTCTGCCTTTCGGATTCATGCTTCCCAGCTTGGTTGTGTTGTGATTCCCTTCTGTTGAAGCCGATATGGGGGTCGCCGATGGGCAAATCACATCCGATAGAGTTGCGAACGCGAGTTGTTGGGTATGTCGATGGAGGCCATGGGCACCGCGAAGCGGCGCGTCATTTCCGGGTGTCCCCGAAATTCGTCAACGATCTGGTCCGGCTCCGCCATGAAACCGGGTCGCTGGCGCCGCGGCGGCAAGGCAACGGCGGCGGGCAGGGCAAGCTGACGGGCGCGACCGAGTGGATCGAGGCCCGCGTCGCCGCCAAGGGCGAGATCACGCTCGACGAGTTGGTCGCGGAGCTGGCTGAGACGCATGGCATCGCCGTCCACCGCGCCACCGTCTGGCGGGTCTGACACACAAAAAAGATCTTCAGGCGCTTGAACAGAAGCGCAAGGACGTCGCCGACAAGCGACATATCTGGATTGCCAAACGCCAGACATTCATGGCCAATCATCTGGAACGGCTGGCTTTCGTCGACGAAACCTCGATCAAGACCAACATGGCGAAGCCCACCGGCTGGGCGCCGCGCGGGCAGCGCCTGGTCGATCACGCGCCGTTCGGCCACTGGCGAACCCAGACCTTTGTTGCGGCTTTGCGCCATGACCGGCTGGACGCCCCGTGGGTCTTCGACGGCGCAATGAACGCCGAGGTGTTCACCCTTTACATCGAAACACAGCTGGTGCCGACCCTGCGCCCCGGAGATGTGGTCATCCTGGACAACCTCTCAAGCCACAAAAGCCCCGGCGCAGCGACCGCCCTGCGCGGCATTGGCGCCTGGTTCCTGTTTCTGCCGCCCTATAGCCCCGACCTTAACCCCATCGAAATGGCGTTCTCCAAGCTGAAATCCCTGATCCGAAAGGCAGCCGCACGAACCTACGATCAGCTATGGAATGCCGTCGGACAGCTCTGCAACCTCTTCTCGGAAGAGGAGTGCTACAACTACTTCAGAGCGGCAGGATATGAGGCTGATTGACGGAAACACGCTCTAGGCCAGTGCTGCGAACGCATATTGCAACGCGACACTGACGGGATGAGCCCCCTGTCTTCGACAGGCAGGTATCATCATTGACGACCAGAACAACTGCCTCAGCGATCAGCCTGTCGGTCCCGGCCAGAAGCGCAACCTCCAGCGGCCCGCTGCGCCAGACCCCGTCGGCAACGAAATGATGTAGCTGGTCATGACGACGACCGCATCCCTCGCGACCGTTGGCTGCATGCTCTTGCAATCCCCAGGACCAATCAGTCCGGAAACATGCGCCCGACATATCCGTCCGTACGCCTTGCATCCGGGCGCCGCACCAAACAGCACCCGTCAGATTCCAAGACCAACCTGCCATTTCCCATGATCGGCGAGCTACCCTCAAAGCGGGGCCCTGTGAAGCACCCGAAACGAACCCGCCGAATCCAGAAGTTATCGCGTCAGTAAAAATCTGCCAAAGTAGTGATGAGGGTTGACCCTATTGGTGACCCCGAGTGGATTCGAACCACCAACCTGCCCCTTAGGAGGGGGCTGCTCTATCCAGTTGAGCCACGGGGTCACTATGGATCTTTTGTGAGGAAATGCTTACAAAGGCAAGCACATGAAAGAAAAATCCTGAAAAATTTACAGATTTGGGGGCATGATGCTGTCGGACAGACTGACCTTGCGCCCGGTTCGACCAGTTTCTCAGGCCAGAAGATGGAGGCTTATGCCTGAGCATGTGCTTATGGCTAACGTAGAGATCGGCGCCGCTGGAGCGCAGCGGAGTTGACCTTCCGCGGGGATTTTTCCAGCATCTGCGACTAGAGTCCGGCGCATGGCGAGGAGGGGCGATGAAGACGGCACGCCTGACGGAAGAGCAGATCATCGGGATCGTGCAGGGGCCTGAGGCGGGCGCGACGCGTGCCGATCTCTGCCGCAAGCGCGGGATATCGGAAGGCCCGTGTCTTGGCCTAGAAGGCGAAGTATTCCGGGATGACGGTCTCAGAGGCCAAGCGGCTGAAGGCGCTGGAGGACGGGAATGTCAAGCTGAAGAAGCTGCTGGCCGGGTAGATGCTCGACATGGCGGCGATGAAGGAATTTCTGTCAAAAGTGAGGGCGTTGCGCCACCGGTTCAAGCAAAGCCCGAACGGTGAAGCGCGAAGCTGTCGCGCATCTGAAGGCCCATCTCGGGGTGTCGGAACGGCGGGCGTGAGATTGCCGGAGCGGACCGCAAGATGGTGCGCTACCAGTCGCGGCGCACCGGACACGGCCCAGGCGGTTGCGAGATCTGGCGAACGAGCGGCGCAGGTTCGGCTACCGGCGACTGTTCATCCTGCTCAGGCGGGAAGGCGAAGTGTCGGGGATCAACCGCATCTGTCGGCTCCACCGCGAGGAAGTGTTAACCGTCCGTAAACGCAAAGCGCGCCGCAAGGCCATCGGCACAAGGGCCTGATCCTGATCGAAGCGCGGGCCAATGCCCGTTGGTCGCTGGACTTCGCCCACGATCAGTTCGCCTGCGGGCGGCGGTTTCGGGTGCCGAACGTGGTGGATGATGTCACCCGGGAATGCCTCGCCGCGATCCCGTTCGCCATCGGCCTTGAACCGGTGGCGGCGCGATGGCTCACCATCAATCTCGGGCCGCCGCGTGGCGCGGGAACGGACGACGCTGATTGAACGGCGCGGCAGGCCGGGAAGGATCGTCAGCGATCGACGAAGATCGAAAAACCCGGGGGATCGTTGGGCGGCATACAGCAATGCTAAAAGATACGCAATATCAGCATATTGTCCGGAGACTGTCCACCCATCCGGGGATTGTGTGTGCCCGTTGGTGTAACCCCGAGACCTGCAAGGGTGGCGGACAGGGGGGGCATGGGTCCGGCTTTTCAGGGGAACGTATAAAAAGCCCCACCCCGAGCGTGAACGCGGGATAGGGCTCAAGGGGTTGGCAGGGGGATGATCCCGATTGGGATGATATGGTCTGTGGGGCGCTGGGGACGCAGGCTTCGGAAAACCACGGGATACTTGGCCCTTTTCGGCCTATCCTCTCCGGAGTCAGGCTACCGCCTTCCTCGCACTGGCCTAGGCAGGGGTAGCGCCCAAGGTCAGGTCGATGCCAAAACCCCCCAAGTGTCCCGTGATTTCTGACCGGAAAACGGCGATCCCTTTCCGCAGAGGGCGGGCATCTTTCGTCAGCGTTCCCCAGAACCCCCGAAGCCCTTTATGGCGTTCCTCTGTCGAAGGGTGTCACTCCTAGGCCCCTTCCTCTGCCGGAGTCGGGCCCGCACTGGTGCGGAGGTGGAGAACATGCCCTCAGATTTGAGGGGAACTGTGGAGGGAGAGGGCATAGGGAGAGGGCATAGGGAGAGGGCATAGGTGGGGGAGGCTATGCCTCTTCGGAAGAAACTCTGTCGGCGATGTTCTGTCAGGCTCACGCCCTCCCGTTCCTCTGCCAAGGTCAGGCTACCGCCTTCCTCCCCGGACAAGCAATCCCCTTATCCATTAATGCTCAACCGTCCTTGGCCTGACCGTCTTTCTATTCCTCAAACCTCTCCTTTCAAACCAGATGACGGATACTCAATTCCTTCTATCCGGACCTATCCGCTTGTGCTGATCCGGACATGTCAGGATTAGGGATAGAGGGTAAGAGGATATTAGAATATCGGCATCCCGCATGAATGGGTAGGTTTGAGGTGTAGAAGGCATGTCAGGCATAGCTTTGTGCTACTCATCGACCCTACTCATGGTCACACTTTAGGTAGCACTCTGCTTGCTCTTTCAGATAATGGGAGGTGGATCGGGTCTGATTGCAGCCATTTCAGGCAACAATGACCACATATTCCCCAAGGAGCGGATGAACCGTCCTCGTGTCATCAACGCCCTGATCGCCACCCCCCCCCGACACTGCATCCGGACACCCGCAACCCTATTGGTAGTAATAGTTCCGCCATCCCTTATCCCGTAAAACCCGTGCCAAATTACACCAGTCATGGGGGGGCTTTCTCGGGGACAGGGCCTATCTTCTGGGGTTCTTGCTCCGGGATAACCCCCTGACAGGCATTAACCGCCGCTTGGGCTTGGGCAACAATGGCATCGCATCGGGCAAGGTCGTCTTCTGCCGAAGTCCTGTCGGCACCACCCTTGGCGCGGCTTTTGTTGGCCTGCCGTATTACCCCAAGGGCGGCAAGGAATTCCCCAAGATCGCGTCGGACATAGGGCGGAAGGGATTCCTCTTTGGGAGTCCCAGAGTTGGCCCCAAGTTCCCCGAAGGTCCTACCGGCAGGCTTGCCGTTGTCCAGAATGGTTTCCTCTGTCCCAACGCCCCATTCGCTCCGGCAGAAGGCATTCACCATCTGGGCAACGTTCAGGGCCGAAGGGTCTTTGGCATCCCAAAAGAGCTTGCCGATAGCAGACGGATGGAGCGCCCCAAGCAATTGCGGGTCTGTCAGGGTAGCCCGGAGGGTTGCATCCTCCCCCGAGGCGGCTTCAAGAAGTGACAGGATCATGGCCCGTTGCCGGTCAGGGGGCATCCGGTTCAGATCATAGGACAGCCAGCGAACCCTTTCATAACGGCGGCGGTTGTCTTCGTCGGCTTCTCCCGTCCGGTCCCCCCGTTTCTCCGGCGTCCTTGCGCCGTTCTTCTGGCACTTGGGGCTGCAATAGGTCTGGTTGCGCCGCTTGCGGGACGAGTTCCTGAACGAGACGCTGTTCCGCAACCCGGCCCATGCCCGCAGTATGATCACCGCCTGGGTCACCGATTTGCAACACCGCCCCCCTGCCCTCGGCTACCAGACACTTGCAGGCTGCGCCCTGCACCTGACCACCGCAATTGCCCGACCCGCTGCACGCGATGAGAGTTCCGCGCGCCGGGCGATGGCTCAACCTGCGCCGATGGCCGTAAACGACCGGCTCCGGGCGCATCTGGGTGAAAGACCAGTGACAGGTCAGAGAATCTGCGGATCGTCGAGGAGGTGCTGAAGGATCACGCCCGCATATCTATCGTCGCGCAGCGCAATGGCGTGGCGCCGAACCTGTCGTATCGTTGGCGGCGTCTGATGCTCGAAGGGGGAAGCCGTCCAGGTCGCGAGGACGTCGGAGCGGAAGAGGGCAAGGAGACGTTTGGCGCAACGGTCGTGAGACGGAATCAGAGGAACCAGCCTGCAACAGGATGCCTTCGAGCAAGCGGCATTGATTTGAGACATGATCCGCGAACATCATACAGACCCGCGGCATGACGATGGCCGCATCAGGCCGCATACATGTCAGCACCCGACGGCCCGTGACATTGCCTCGAAAAACCTCTTGCGCAAGCGGCCGTTATTCATGTCGCATAAATTCCGTGAGGGATTCCTCTCTTGTGCTCAGCGTGCCATCTGGGACGCATGAGCATACGGACGCACAACCTAGAAGACCAGGAACTGACCGGCGTATGATGAAACGCTGAAGCGCCATGGCTCGCTGACGATCTGGTTCACTCCCGAGATGAATGGGGTGCCGTGCGGACAGGCAGGCGGGGCCGACCGCAGACCTGCCTGCCGATGAAGGTGCACTTCGGCAGATCGTTCTACAGGAATCGCCACTGGTTCGAGAGATCGGGACGAGGCGGCTTTGCCGAAAGCCTGCTGCATTTGGTTGGCCTCGGTTGGACGGTGCCAGATATGTTTCGGTTTGTCTGGCCAGGTTCCGTGCGTTTTCCAAGTGGGTTTCCGCCTCGGTCACGCCGCCAGGGCTTCGGGCATCGGCTGGTTGGAGCCGGCCTGATCCGGGGTTTTCCCGTCAGGCGATGAATGCGAACGGCGGGTATTGCAGAAGCTCAGCTACCGACGGATCGCGGTGCGGGCTTGCGGGACGCTGGCATAGGTCCGCAGATGGACCGCCTCGTATTTGATGCTCCGCCGGAGGCGCTCGGCAAAGGCATTGCCGCGCCGGGCGCCCTTTCCCTCCCTGCTGATCCTGATCTCGCGGGCAGTCAGTACCTCGATGAAGTCGATAGACGCCCAGGCTGTCGGCTGACACTCAACCCGGCGTGGGATCATTTTCCTGCGCGCGCCAACAGGCCCGCCTTGCCGAACGCGCCGGACATCGCAGCGGGAATCGTGGCGCCAGGGGGGCCGCGCAAGTCCTGCGCAGGATCGTTTTCCAGCGTCAGCGCTCCGATCTTCGCATCCAGGGTCTTCACAGCAGCCGGTTCCGGATCGGCTTTCGGGGCTTCGCCGAACACCCCGGCCGCGCCACGGCTTGATCTGGCCCGGATGAACGTCGAAACTCACTTGTCAACGCTCGTGAGCTAAAGGTCGTGCGGCGGGCAGTTAGCGCAATAGTCCGGTTGGTCTTACACCAGCGCTGTGACTTCGCGACTGCTGCGAACCAGTTTATCAAGCCGCCTCCACGAACCCACCCCGGGCGCCCAAACCGGAAAAGGAACGCAGGGCCTCTCACCGCGCCGCAGACCCTTCCCCAAGTTCCGGAAATTGCAATGAAATCAGATCATTGCCATGCCGATTCACCTTCCCCTTCGGATACGGCCAAGATCAACCCTCTCGCCCTCATGCCGGACAGCAATGTTCTGCGGCATTTGCGGAAGATTTTTCAGCTGAGCCCTTGCGCCCGTTTTCACTCATGGATATACACGCCTCACAAGTTCCGGCGTAGCTCAGCGGTAGAGCAGTTGACTGTTAATCAATTGGTCGTAGGTTCGATCCCTACCGCCGGAGCCAAAATCCTCAAATAATATCAGGATGTTGGCAGATCATTGCCCTGCGGGGCGGTCTGTCATGGAAGCCTGAATCATCACCGAGTCATCACCGTGACGGAAATCGTCGAGGTGTGGCCGTTCCCCGATTGCGGGGGATACGCTAGATTTGTCTCGTGCCGCGACAGGTCGGATAGCGTGAGCATCCCCAGAACGCCCCGTATCGACCGCTCCTGCGGTGCATGGCCGAGCCGCAAATCGGGCAAGATGGGGTCCCGCCAGTCGCGCGAGGTCTGGGCGTTGGCGCGATAGGTGGAATCGCTGCAACGGGCGGCGGCACAGGGCGAGGTGTAGCCGTAACCCTAAGTGCGACCTTGGATGACGGAACACTCGCCCCGAGCAACCTCAAGTCCTGTTCCGCCCGCGCCCGTTCCTCAAGGGCTTGCATCAGCGCCGTATCTCCCCGGACACGCGAGGGCAGCGCATCCAATCGCGGTTTAGCGGTGCGAAGCGTGGTCAGGCCGCCCCGGATAGAGGCTTCGAGCTTCGCCTTCTGGGTCGCATACTTCGACCGAAGCGCACGCTCGTCGGTTACATCCTGTGCGTTCGGCGCGGGATTATAGCGGAACCTTGTCTCGTGCGCGTTCCGCCATTTCACCAACTTTTGGGTCATGACATCGCCGAAGCCCGGCACGGCGCGGACTGCGGACCAATCCACATCGGCAGCGGTCTCAATGCCGAAAGAAATCAGTGTCGCAGTCTTGGCAGGTCCTATGCCGGAGATATTCGCCCGCCGAACCTGAAACTGGTCGAGGTATGCCGCACGCTGGCGAGCCTCACGAGTAGATTTGAAGTTGCGCAGTTCCCGGGCAAGGTCATCGTCGATTCTCTTGTATGCCGTGATTTCCGCATCCAGATCGGCGCGAACCTGCACAATCTCTGTCAGGTTGCTCCGGCGCATGAAGGCGTCAAGCTCGGCCTGCACCCTGCTATCGGCCTTCTCGAACCGATCTACAAAGGGACGCTCCGACACGTTCCGGTCGCCGAATCTCGCCACCCCCCAACCAGCAAGCCCAAGCCAAAGGAACCAGACCGGAGTTGCAAAGATAAGTCCGGCAGCGGCACCCGCGACCATCAGAAGAGCCGTGAGGACATGACCGCGCTTCGCGATCTTTGCTTCTTGCAATGCCGCACTAGGGCCGGGCGGAACAGAAATGGAAAGCGACAGGACTTCCGATGCGGTCGGGAAGTGAAATGCGAGAATCTCCCGTATCGCCTCTTCCGTGCCGCGCACATCGGTCGGAATGTCCGGGGTGACGGAAGACAGGTCCGGGAACATATCGAAGCCGCCTCTCGCGGCCAGACTGCACCAGACGCACCCCTTGGCGTTGCTTGGGTAATAGTGCGACTTCACCTTGCCGCAGCGGCTCAAGGAGCCTTCCAGTTTCGTGAGCGCATCCACCCATTCCGACGCACTCGGGCGGGACGAAGCATTCAGCCCAAAGGCGCGCTCAAAAGCTGAACTGACAGGAGCCCGGAAAAGATCAAGAGGCAGAGCCCCGGGCGGCGGGCTGGTCTGCGTTTCGGATCGGCGAAGCGTGGAAAACGCGAACCTGTTCTGGGCAATAGACTCGCCCATCGACAAATCCGGTCCCTTGTAAACCCCTGCGTAGGGGTGCCGCCCCATGAAGAGAAGGTGAAAGATCGCAACCGCCAGACCGAAATTGTCATGCTGAAGCGTCCGCGTGACGGTGCCGAGGTTGATGCCATGAAGCTCGGGCGGGGTGAAATCCTCCACCCCAACAAGGCAAGGATAGGTCTTGCCGTTCAAGCTGAACTGAAAGCTGTCCGCGTCGATCAGTGCGACGGTCGCCTCCTGCGACACCAGCACCCCCGAGTGGTTCAGATCTCCGATGACACATCCGGTCTGATGCACCTTGCCAACAGCGCGCGCGACATTCAGCGCCGCCCGCACGACGAAGCGATAATCGGCTTTCGGAAAATGGCGCTGCCGAGATTTCGGGCTGTAAAGCTCATGCAGGGGGCGGTATCCCGACACGAGGCGCATCAGGAATCCGAGGAACTTGCCGCTCGGGTCGGTCGCTACCTCTCCCGGATAGGCGACAAGATCGGTCTTGGCGGCAAGGCCACCGAGGACCATCGCCCGCACTTTGCTTTCGCGGGATGCCCGAAGACCGGCACCGTAAATCTTCACCGCTTGCCCGTTCCGGCCAGTGACCGCGAAAACCTCGCCCTCTCCGCCGCCGCCTATTCTTTCGCCAAGCTGAAACCGCGATGTGCCGACCATAATCTCCCGCATGGTCACGCACCCGACAGGAGAACCAGCGTTTTATCATCGTCGGTTCGTTCGCAGACGGACGGTCCTGCGAGATAGCTCCGCAGCTTTCTGGATAGCTCTGGGAGCTTCCCCGAGGCGAGCGCGCTATCGACGGGGCGCATCATAGGATTGAAGAACCCGGGGTGTGCCCGCCTCTCCCTGACAGAAAGCGCCAGATCGCCAACACCATCGGAAAACAGGGCGAAGGCATCATGCTGCCGCTCTTGCCGGATGATGTTCAAACGGGGCTCGGGATCATCGGTGATGAAGAATGTGGTTGAGGCATAGTCCCCGTTTTCAGGCCAGCAGATCGCATTCCATTCCGATCCGCAACGCCCGACAATCGCGCTATCCCCGATGTGCAGAGCAAGAATTTCCGTCGGTGTAATCAGAAGGGCCGCCAATGTCGCGGCGAACTGTCGTGGCGAAGTCTCCCGCCGATCCGCCGCCATCGAAATCCGGTCTCGAATCTCGTCAATCCAATCATTCAGCGTATCGTCATCCGGCAAAGCCGCGTTTAAGGAAAGCCATTCCCGGAATCGAACCTTGAGCACGCGGCACGAAAGCCATGCGCCGGAGAATCCGAACTTCGCGCTACCGGCCCCATCCGACACGACGGAGAGCACGCATCCATTGCCGACGGCCGAGACGGTAAAGGCATCTTGTAGCCTTTCACCTGACCGAATGTGCGAAGTGCCTATCTCGGACGCGGCCGCCCAACGCCACGCCATTCCGATTAACCTGCGACGGCCCAACCGTCCGGTGCGGTCGGATTCGTCAAGGCTACCTGATCCCCGGGATTGGATTGCGACACGGCGCTAAGCGAACTGGATAGCCATTTGAACAGTTCTTTGAAGGCCAGCCCTTTGAGCTTGAGCGGCTGTCGCGTGGCGATCTGTGACAGGATGCCCATATCTGCACCTTCCACACCCACAGCATAGAACATGAACTCCTTGCGCTCTTCGCCGTCATGAACCCGGCGCTTCGCTTCATTCCAACTGTCGGTCGGAGCGCCATCGGTAATCAGGAAAACCCAAGGCCGAAATATCTTGAGACCATTTGCGCGGATATGGTCTTTGCGAGTGCGAAGCATATCCAAGCCTGTGACAATCGCCTCGCCCAAGGGTGTTGCGCCGGTCGGTTGCAGCGTTTCGGGATAGAACTGATCCACGGTGGCGAACTCATGCCGCACTTCCACCGGGCCGAAAGTTACCATCGCCAGTTCGACGCGCTTAGCAGCAAGGGAATCCCCGAGAAGTTCTTGACGAAGGGTGGCGAGCCCTTCGTTCAATTCGGAAATAGGCGCACCGCTCATAGAACCCGATGTATCCAGCAACAGAAGAACCGGACATCTCGGCTCGGGGTTCTCGGCAAGTTGTGCGTCAAAAAACGGTTCTTGTTCAAAATCGGTCATCGGCGATCCCTCGTTCTTGGATGCTCTTCGCTCGTGCGGCATCAACAGCCATAGCATAGCACGGGCAAATATGAAGCCTCCGCACGCGCCTCCCGGACGCGAGATGCAGGATTCCGATTTCGATTTTTCTGCACAGGGCGAGGTGCCGGGGCTCCGCGTCCCCCGCAACGCCAGCCGCCCGGGAAGGACCCGAGCACGGCCGCAAGGGCGCGACAGAGGCCGCTAGAGCCTCCGCCCGCCTTCCCGGCCCCGCCATGTCAGATCGGCCACCCATGCCTCTGCCAGCGCCTTGCGGCGGGCCTCTGTGGCCGGGGCATCGCGCAGGGCCTGCACCTCGGCACGCAAGGCCGCAAGCTCGGCTTGCAGGGCGGCCACCTCGGCCGGATCGACCGAAGGCGCGGCAGGTTCGAGCCGGGCCGCTACGGGCTTCTGTGCGGGCGCTGCGGCCGCCTTCGGACGCGGGGCAGCCGGTGCCGGTCGTGCGCTCGCTTGCCGCCTCGGCCGGGCTACGGGGTCGAAGGTCGAGAGGTCAAACGAGGCAAGGTTTGTCGGGTCGATCATGGCGGATTCTCCTTGTCGGATCATAGCCGGTTTCCGGCTTCGGGTCGAGGATCAGGCGGGCGGCATGGTAGCGCCCCCTTGGCGGTGAAACCGTCCGCCGGGATCGGGCGGGCCGAATTGATCGGCCGCAGGGTCCGGGGCGGCGGGGGCGATCCCTGGCCGCGCGACAGGCGGCCGAAGTGGGGGCAATCCCGAGCCGGTGTCGGGCGACCGATCCCTGTGCGGCGCGGTGGCCGGAGACACGGGCGCGTGCACCACCGGGGAGACAAGCCGGGGCGCGAGACGGGCAGCCGTGCGTGTGTGCTTCCGGTTGTCCGGGTCGCTCGCCAACCTCCGGCACATCGTCGCTCCGGGTCCTTCCCCGAGGGGGTGCCCACCGGGGGGTGCGCGGAGCCCCGGGTCTCCACAGTTCTCGGAGTCTCTATAGCCCATCTTTTCGGATTCCATGCCGTGTTCGGCGGAGGCTTGGGGCGCAATTGGGGCGCATTTACCCCGGAAATATATTAGCTCTAAGGAAATCTCCCTCGCGGGGATTTTGGGAAAAACCTCTGAATGCGCCCCAATTGCGCCCCAAGCTCGATTTTCTGCCGGATCGGGTTTCATGGTGTTTCAGATCAACCGGGAAAAATCGTCCGCATCATCGTCGAAATCCTGCCGCAAACGCTCGCGCAGACGGAATCCCATGAACCTGCGGCCACCCGATCCCTTGTGCGGATCACGCTTCGCCCCGCGCGCCGTCATTGCACGAGAAAACGACATAGCGGTGCCAGCGTTCGCGCCGAGCGAGCGGCAAAACTCCTCGTAGTCCCGGAACGCTTCCGCTACCGGCACCCGCATCTGCGGGTCGCGTTGCGTCCGCTCGGCAATCCACTGGCCGAGCAAATCCGTCTCTTCCCGGTAGGTCTCCACCTCGCCCCGGATCGAACGCGGCACCTGCAACCCGCCGTGCGCCCATGCCACCGCACCGGCCACCGCCCAATTCAGCACGCCAGAAAGCTCGGCCGCGATAATCTGCCGATCCAGATCGGGCACCCGGCTTTCCGCCGGAATCTGCGCCGTGAAGGGGATCGGCACGCAGCGCCGCCAGAATCCGTCACCGGCATCAAGCGAGCCCGGCAAGTGATTGGTCCGAATCCAGAGCTTTGCCGTGGGCGTGAAGTCAAAGGCTTCCTTGTGCAGCAGGCGGGCAGACATGCGCTCGCGCGATGCCAACTCCTTCATGCGGCCGCTATCCCACAGATCGCCGACTCCCGTTTCATTCACGAGGGCCAGCCGCAAGCCCGGCAGACGGGCAACCATGCGGTGCGCCTCGTTCTCGTGCTTTTGCCGTGTGACGAGCGCCGCGCCGAAACTGCCCGAGAACTCGCCGAGCATCGCAGCGATGACATTGGCGAAGACGCTCTTGCCGTTCGCCCCGATGCCGTGCGCGGGGAAAAACACCTCTTCATCCACAGAGCCGGTCAGGGTGTAGCCAACGGCACGCTGCACAAACGCCCGCACCTCGGAGTCGGGGATCACAGTTTGCAGGAACCGTTCCCAGACCGACGCGCGGGCGGCAGGATCGAATGCGGCCCCGGCCAGCTTCGACACGAGGTCATGCGGCCGCGCCTGCCGCAGTAGCCCGGTTCGCAGATCGAGAATCCCGTTCTGGCAGGTCAGGTCCAGCGGGTTCGCATCGAACTCGGCCGGGCTGGCAACGTGCATCTCGCGCTCCGATTGCGCCATCTCGACCATTCGCGCGAGGGCGGCCGCGCTGCCATGCAGGGCCATCGCCTTCGCCATGCGCCCCTTTGCCAGCCCGCCCGGATCACGCCGAGCCTCCCTTGCGACACGGGAAACCATCGCCGCCGATGTGGCCTTGGCATCGCGCATCACGTCTTCGGGCGTCTGCGCCGCCCAACGCGCCCCGGACCATGCTAGCCATTGACGGGTTGCCGAGACATAGCGGCGGCGGCCCCGGACGCGATCCGCATGGGCGGCACCGTTGGCAATATCGCCGAACTCGGCCAGCCGATCCGCCGCCTCGCGCTCCGCAAGCTCCGCCTCCTCCTCGTCGGACGGCATGTCATCGAAGGCGGAGAGGAGGCGTTCGCGCTCGGCTTCAACGCGTGGATCGGTCCAGCCATCGCGCCGGGCATAGAAGATAATTGTGCCTGCGCCCGCACGCGGATCATGGATCGAGTCCCAGACGCGGGCGAACTCGTTCGGGTCGTGATCCCCCTCGGACCACGTTGCGGACCACGCCTCTGCCGCCTCGCGCCCCTCTTCGCCGAGGCAGTTGCGCACGGCGGCGATTACCTTCACCCACGGGTCTCGCACGAAACGCGCATTGTTCTGAATAGCGGTCAGGGCGCAGATCAGCACTTCGCGCGGCACCTCGCCCTCTTCGGCCAGAGCGGGCAGAACCTCGCCCTCAACCGGGAACGCGCCGGGCTCGGGCCACACCTCGGCCGGTTCGCCTTCGATCCATTCGGCCAGAAACTCCGCGCCGGGTGCATGTCGGGGAAGGAAGAAGAGCCGCGCCGGGTCCATTGCCGCAGGGTCGGCAACGAGTCCGAGCCGTTCGGCCAGATCGGCGATCCCGGTCTTGAATGCGCGCGCGGCCGCGCGGGTGTCGGCATAGTCTGTGGCCCGCCACGGCCGAGTCGGGAACAGGATCACCCGCACCTTCGGATGTTCGGGCCGGTGCGAATGCGAGGTGTGCAGGATTGCCGCCAGACCGGCCGCCCGGATGCGTTCGGCTATCTCCGCAACTGGCTGGCCGGAATCGAGGTCAAGAACCGCCACCTGCACCTCCCCGGCGGCCGCGCCGGATCGCCGGTTGCCGGTGAAGGTTGCGGGCATCCAGCACGCCCCGGCCTTCGCACCTTCGGCATGGTCAAGGAGAAGCGCCCGGAAATCGGGCAGCGGCAGCACTTGCCGACGGACCTTGGCGGAGGTCTCCGAACGCCCAAGCGAAAACACAACTTCGACGGGGAGGGAAACAGGATGAAACCCGAGGATGGTCGCAGTTTCTTGATTCATAAGGGATTTCATGCGATCCTCGACTTGCGCAATGACGCGCATTTGTTCGGTCAGTCTTCTTGCGCGGCCCGGGGTTCGGTTCCCCGGGCCGTGACGTGTTCCAGAGCTACCGCATCCGCGATCACCGACTCGAACTCCCGCCAGCACGACGCGCCCGCCGCGACGGCCTCCGGGCACGCCCGCTTCAGCGCGAGATAGCCGCGCAAATCGTCCAGTGTCCTGATTTCCGGTCTCTGCGGGTTGCGGGTATATTCAAAGGCGAAGTCGCCTGCGAAATCGCCGCGCGGATCATCGGTGATCGGACGTGCTGCGACATACTCGGCGAACTCCACCCGTGCCGCCTCCTTTCGCTCGGCGCGAGCAACCGCACGCACGAGGGCGAGCCGCCGCGCCCGGACGTGGGAAAGCCCCGCCGCCCGCAGCACCTGCATCTCGGCCGGATTGGCGGCCGGTTGCTTCTTCCGTGCCATGTCACCCCTCCCGCGCCTTACGGATAGCCTCTTCGGCTGCCTCGCTTCCGGCGGGCGCGGCGGCCCGGTTGCGGATCAGCGCGGCAGCCGTAGCATGATCGGCGGTGAACGCCTCGCCGGGCAGGATCGGGGCGGATTCCGTGCGGAAAATCGGGGTGCCGTTCTCGTCAACGTCGCCGGTGGCAACTTGGGTCGAGCCCTTTTGCCCAAGGATTTCGCCCAGGGCGATCAAGTTCATGGTCATGGTGTTACCTTCCTGCGTGATGAATTCTCGGTCGGGATTTCGAGGAGTCCGCCATTGCGCCAGATATATGCACGGTCGAAACCGTGCGGCGTGGCGAACGAGAAGAGAGGAACGGCGGCCGGATCGGTGGCCCAGATGGCTTCGGCCTCGGCTTTGTCCCGGAAGCGGGCGCGGAAGCCGCCACGTCCCGGCCCGAGTGCGGCGTCAACCGGGCACCAGTAGCCGCCTTCCTGTGTCGCGTGCCACGGCCTGACACCCTGCACCGCAAGCCCGGCCAACGCTGCCGCCAGAGGAGTTTCAGCGGACAAAACGGCAGCCGCCAGCGCCGCGAGCTTGTCGGAGAGGCGCGCCGGTTCGGCAACGCCTTCGGCGATCAATCTGGCCTCGATCTCGGGAGACTCCCGGGCAATCTCGTCCTTGCCGCGCGAAGTCACAGGATGCCGAACGATTGGGGTGCCGTCTTTTCGGGGTCCCTCCACGATAGCGGCTTCGCCGGTCTGGTAGGTCGTGAACCGCTTGAATTTGATGATCATTCGGAACCTCCATTAATCTTTGCCGCAAGCGCGAACGCACCGCGTTCGATTCCTTCGGCCCATCCATGCGGCGTGAACCGTGCAGGCATTGCCGCGACCAGTGCAGAAACAAGGGGATGCGGCTGCCAGAGGTCTGCGGGCGGGTGCCGTGCCGGATCGAACACAAACCGCCGTCCGGTCAGGGCCTCGCGCGCAAGGTCGGCGGCCAGAAGGCGGGCGAGCGCGAACCCGAGAGCATCAACAGCCGCCAGCACTTCACGGTGCTCTGCATCCCGTTCCGAGCGGAAGACGGTCAAGGCCGCATCCACAATCGCGCTCTCCGCACCAGCGAGCGCGCGTTCGAGCACGGGGATTTCGGCTTCGGCCATTTCGGCACCGCGCCGCGCGGCAGCGGCTTCGCGCATGGCGTCGGCACCGGGCTCGGCCTTTCGTGCGGCGGGCTTTCCGCCATCGGCCATCATGCGCGCATCGGCTTCGGCAGCGGCATCACGTTCAGCCTCGGCGCGCACTTCGGCATTGGCGGCGCGGGATTGCAGATCGGCGGCGCGCTTGCGCAAACCTGCGATTTCATGGGCAATGCGATCCCGCTCGGCGCGCTTCGCTTGCAGATCGGTGCGAGGACTCATTGCTCCGACTCCCGATCCGCTGCCCACGCTTCCAAATCGGAGACACGATAGCGAACGGCACGCCCGATCCGCACAAAGGGCGGCGCGTCGGGGACACGGTGAAAGCGATATTTTTCGAGTGTCGAAAGCGACAGGCCAAGCCGTCGCGCGGCCTCGGCGGTGTCAATGAAGATCGGTTCGGCGGCCATTGCCGGGGCTCCTTTCAGGGATCACCCGACGAACATGCGTCCCGCCTTCGCAAAATGATGCACCTCGGCCAGAGCCCATGCCAAAACTGCGGCCGGTGCCAAAATCAGGTGCCGACTTCTTTCAACCACGCGGCAACATACTTCCGCACTGTGTCAAATTTCAGGATTTCGCTTTCAGGTGCATCCTCACCCACAATTGCTTGCATGGCCTCTGTCACCTCTTTGGCGATCTTGCCTTGATGCGGCCGCCCGCTTTTCGTCCGCAACCCCTCGAAACTCGAGTCGCGGGCGGCGATGAAGGCGGTGCGGCCTTCATCGTTCAACAGCTTCACCGCGTCTTCCGTTTCATGCTGTCCCCTGCGGCGCGCGCTTTGTGCGGCTCGCATCCGGGCTTCCTGCCACGGAATCGGAATGCCCTCGCGCTGGACACGATCAATCCAGCGCGAGGGCGGGGCGGTTTTCAGGCCGAGGCCGGTCAACAGGCCAATGTGCTCCTCTGCCGTCACCAGTAGCTGCATCCTTTCGTGCCGATCCCGAGGAAATGAAGAAAAGCCATAGAAAGTAAGAGCCCCGGGCAGAAGCGCCCAACCAGCCGCGTCGGCATCCGCGCTTGCTTCGGGATCAATCCCGGCGAGGATACACACCCCTTCGGGCCACGCCAGCGGGCCAACCGGGTTGCGCGCGCCAGACCAAAGCGGCCTTTCGAGCCATCCTTGCAGCCGTTCCATCGCTTTCCCCTCCCGAGAAAGCGGCAGGCTTGGCTCTCCGGTCAAGGCGGCAATCGGGTCATCATCATCCGGTTTCGTCATTGCAGCGCCTCCCTATGAACTCGAAAGAGTCAGATCATATGGCCCAACGCATCTATCTGCGGGACATGGTGCGATCAGCGGCCCGGATGCGGTGCAACCCGCCAACGCCAGCAGGAAAAGCCCCGTCTTCATGCCCGCCCCCGCCGCTCGGTCATGTCGATCACCTCGCCCCCGATGCCGAGCGCGGCCGCAATCTCGTTCCCGATCAGATCGGCCGCCCGCCGTTGTGGATCGGCGGCAAGGTGTGCATAGCGCCGGGTTGTGCTGGCCTGACTATGGCCGAGCAAGCCGCCAATCTGGTGCAGAGACAGACCAGCCCCGGCCCCTACTGCGGCGTTGGAATGCCGCAGGTCGTGCAACCTCGTGCCCTCTATCTCTGCGACACGGCAGGCCGCGCGCCAGAGGCGATTCACATCCGCGCGGGGCTTCTCGTCCTTCGTCCCGGCCGAGGTGGAGGCAATCACATAGCGACCGATTCGGGGCAGCCCGTCCAGCACCGCCAGAGCCGCGCCGCCGAGCACAATCACCTTGGCCCCCGTCTTGGAGTCCGGCAGTCGTAGCATCCCGCGTTCCCAATCCACACACCACCATTCCAAATCGAGGATTTCGCGGACGCGCGCGCCAGTCAGAAGAAGAAGGCGGATCGCTGCGACCGAATGAACGTCGAACCGCACGCGCCGCCGCTCGGGCGCTGGCAGGTGCTTCGCACCCGGGGCCGCCTCGTCAACCTGCCACGGCAGCCCTTCGCCCTCGGCCAGCGTCAGGGCCTCGCCGAGCCGGGCCATCTCGTCCGATGACAGGAACCGCTCCCGGCCTTTCTCCTTGAACGCCTCAACCCCAACGGCAGGATTCGGCGTGCCCTTCGGGAGCAACCCCAGATCAATCGCCCATCCGAGCATAGCCTTCAGCACGGCCAAGGCCCGGTTGGCGATGATCGGCCCGCCGCGTGTCTTCTGCGCTGCGGTGCGCTTGGCATCAGCTTTCTTGGGACCGCGTGCCTTGCCTGCGATGGCACCGTGCAGTCGGGCCACATCCTGCCGCGTCAGCGTGACGGCCTTCCGAGTGCCGATGGCGGGCAGAATATGGGTATCCAGCACCACGCGGTAATGCTTGGCTGTGGCCGCCTTTCGCTTCGGTTCAACGTGCCGGGCAAGCCATTGGCCTGCGATCTCCTCAACCGTCTCTGCCGCGCGCTCCTCGGCCCGGGCCGCCGCCGGGTCAGCGCCGAGCCGGACCTTGGCGAGCATTTCCTTGGCAGCCGCGCGCGCGGCCTCCGGGGTCATGGTCTCGGGATCACCGATGACCACTTGTCGCAGCGTGCCGGAGCGGCCACCAGCACCGGCCCGATAGCGGACGATCCACGAGCGCGCCCCGCTCGGTCGCACCGTCAAACCAAGCCCGGCAATGTCAGCGTCCCAGAAGGTGACGGGCTTCTCGGCGGGCTGGATCGCCGCGAGCGCGCGACGGGTCAACTTCATGGTCGGCATGTCCGGTCTCCTCGTCGCGTCGGTGATGACTCGAAAGCGGAATCATCACCAAGTCATCACCCTGACGTAAAACCAGACGATACCCTTTGCGGGGAAGTGAGGCAATATGAAAGCAATATCAGTCAGTTAATGATACTCTATCTGGCCCCATGAAACCCGATGAAAGGCCATTTTTATGACTGTTAATCAATTGGTCGTAGGTTCGATCCCTACCGCCGGAGCCAAAATAAAATAAAAGCTACAAGGTGTTGTCAGGTCACCATTTTGATGGCCTTCGTGCTTGCAACGCGGTAGTTTTTTGGCTTGGCTTGCAATGCCCGTAGCCCATTCAGACATCATATTCCTCGCTTGGTTCACGCGTGATTGATGGCACAGCAGAACTCATCGCACTCAGAAGTGGCCTCATGTGCATCAGCGAGCAGCCAACTCGTCAGGTGATCGCAGGTGAGATTCCATGCCATCACGATTGCAGATCTGTATGCCTTCACTTTGTAGCAACTGATCGCTTCGTTCCGGAAGTCGCGCTCCGCATCGTTCGGCGCCTTTGCAGGAAGATCAGACAGCAGCTTCGATACGGCAACAATCGAGGGATTGCCGAGAGTTGGCTGCGTCAATCTGAACACCCTGGGTAAGTGGATTTTGCGAGCAACGGCGGCGTGATGGCGCGAGCGAGGAGAGAAGCATCGGCAGAAGACCGCGCCGGCATTCAGGGCAAAGGTGGCGTCAGCCGCAATCAACGAGAAGACGCTGATCAGGTTGGCACAGGATTCGCGTCAGAAATGGCGTAGACTGCCAGATGCGTGCCCTGCTGCGGCAACGCAGGATATGTGGAACAGACTTCGCCGACCATATCCCCAGCTCCGCTTGCGGGCCAAAAGGCTGCCCGCAAGTGAGAGAGATGTCCGGGATCACTCCGGCAGGGCGACCACCAGCGCGGCGAAATGATCGCCCCGCTTCTCGAAATTCGGATACTGGTCGAAGCTCGCGGCGGCGGGAGCGAGCAGGACGGTATCGCCCGGCTCGGCATCTTCGGCGGCGCGGGCCACCGCGCGTTCCATCGTTTCGCAGATCTCGTGATCGAGACCCTCCAGCTCCAGCGCGAAATCCCGCCCCGAATGGCCGATGAAATAGGCCTTCTTCACATGCTCCAGATGCGGGCGCAGGCTGGACACGCCGCCCTCCTTGCCCAGCCCCCCGGCGATCCAGCGGATGTTGCGGAAGGCCTCCAGCGCCTTTTCGGCACTGTCCACATTGGTCGCCTTGGAGTCGTTGACGTAGCGCACACCGGCTTTGATCGCGACGGTCTGCGAGCGGTGCGGCAGGCCCTGAAAGCTGTGGAACGCCTCCTCGATCAGCTTCGGCGCAAGGCCGAGGCTGCGGCAGGCGGCATAGGCGGCGCAGGCGTTCTGATGGTTATGCGCGCCGGGCAGGCCGGTCACCTCGCGCAGGTCGATCGACGCCACCTGCCGCCCCTTGCGCCACTCCGCCAGGAACCCCTTGCGCGCGAAGACCGACCAGCCGAAATCCCCCAGCTTGCGCGAGACGGAAACCCGGATCACCCGGTCATCCTCGCGCGAGGTCGCGATCTGGTTTGCCAGATAGACCCCCTCTTTCTCGTCCACGCCGATCACCGCGCGATCCGGCCCGCCCTCGGCGAACAGCCGCCGCTTCGCCGCGAAATAGCCTCCCATGCCGCCGTGACGGTCCAGATGGTCGGGCGAGAGATTGGTGAAGACCGCGATGTCGGGCGTCAGCGCGCGGGCCAGATCGGTCTGATAGCTGGACAGTTCCAGCACCACCACCTCGCCATCCCGTGCGGGGTCGATGTCCAGCACACCGCGGCCGATATTGCCAGCCATCTGCGTCGGGCGTCCGGCATGGGCGAGGATGTGATGGATCAGCGCCGTGGTGGTGGATTTGCCGTTCGAGCCGGTGACGCAGACCGTGCGCGGCGTGACCTCGAAATCGTCCCAATCGGCGCTGGCCCAGGAGCGGAAGAACAGGCCGATGTCGTTATCGACGGGGATCCCCTCCTCCATCGCGCGGGCGATGACCCGGTTCGGCTGCGGATACAGATGCGGGATGCCGGGCGAGGTGATCAGCGCCGAAACGCCCGTGAAAGCGCCCTCGCGCATCAGGTCGTGGCAGGTCCAGCCCGCCGCCTCGGCCCGCGCGCGGCTTTCGGGGCTGTCGTCCCACAGGAGCGGCTCCGCCCCCCCCGCCCGGAGCGCCGCAGCCGTTGCCAGCCCCGACCGCCCGAGCCCCAGAACCGCCACCTTGTGACCCGCATAGCCCTGAACCGGAATCATGATGCCCTCGCCTCGTTCCCGGGAATACCCTGCCCCGGGTCATATTTTACGCCTGGCACCGGGGAAAGACCTTTCCGCCGGGTTTGCCGCTGTGCAGCATGGCCGCCCTTGCTTTCTTGCTGCACCGCACTAATCTGAGGAATGCTAGCGGTAACCGCGCGCATGAGGCGCAGCGGTTCCACCATTTTCACAGATGAGGAGAACTGGATGCGCGTCAAAGAGGCTGTCCTGACTTTCGTCGCCATGGGTGGGTTCGCCGTCCCGGTGCTGTTCCAATCCCCGGCTTCGGACACTACCAGCGCCGAGACGCCGAGCGTCACGGTGCCGGACAACCGGCAGCCGCTCCGGAAAGCCTGAAGACAGACGGCCGGGTCACGCCCCGGCCGTTTTCCTATCGGATCTTCAGCGTCGCCAGACCGATCAGCGCGAGAACCAGCGAGATGATCCAGAACCGGATCACGATCTGCGCCTCGCCCCAGCCCTTCTTCTCGAAGTGATGGTGGATCGGCGCCATCAGGAACACGCGCTTGCCGGTGCGCTTGAAATAGGCGACCTGAATGATGACCGAAAGCGCCTCGACGACGAACAGCCCGCCGACCACCGCCAGCACCAGTTCGTGCTTGGTGCAGACCGCGATTGCGCCCAGGGCACCGCCAAGCGCCAGCGAGCCGGTATCGCCCATGAACACCGCCGCGGGCGGCGCGTTATACCACAGGAAGCCCAGCCCCCCGCCGATCAGCGCGGCGCAGAATACCAGCAACTCCCCCGTCCCCGGCACGAAATGCACGCCCAGATATTGCGTGAAGTCCGATCGGCCCACGACATAGGCAATGGCCCCCAGCGTCCCCGCCGCGATCATCACCGGCATGATCGCCAGCCCGTCGAGCCCATCCGTCAGGTTCACCGCATTGGCCGCGCCGACGATAACGATCATCGCGAAGGGGATGAAGAAGACGCCCAGATTGATCAGCGCCGCCTTGAACACCGGCAGCGCCAGTTGCCCCGACAGATCCGCCGGATGCAGCCAGGCCGCCGCCGTCCCGGCGATGGCTGCGACCAGCAGGCCGAGCAGCAGCCGCACGCGGGAACTGACGCCCTTCACGTTCTGCTTCGTCACCTTGGCATAGTCATCGGCGAACCCGATCAGCGCATAACCATAGGTCACGCCCATCACGATCCAGATATAGCCATTGTCGAGCCGCGCCCAGAGCAGCGTCGAAACCAGGAGCGCCGACAGGATCAGAAGCCCCCCCATCGTCGGCGTGCCCGCCTTGGCCAGGTGGGTCTGCGGCCCGTCGGTGCGGATCGGCTGGCCCTTGCCCTGCGTGCGGCGCAGCATGTTGATCAGCGGACGCCCGAAGATAAAGCCGAAGATCAGCGCCGTGAAGAACGCCGCCCCCGCCCGGAAGGTGATGTAGCGGAACAGGTTGAACAGATCCCCGCCGCTCGACAGGTTGGCGAGCCAATACAGCATTACTCTTTTCCCTTGAACAATTCGGCGGCGCCCGGCTGGCCCAGCTTGCGCAGGGCGGTCACGACCAGGCTGACCTTCGAGCTTTTCGAGCCCTTGACGAGGACGACATCGCCCGTGTCGATCAGATGCGGCGCGCGCTCGGCCATATCGGCGGCGGTGGCGAACCATTCGCCCCTTTGCCCCGGCGGCAGCGCCTGCCACAGGTCGCGCATCAGCGGCCCGGCGCAATGCACCACGTCGATCGCGGCCATCGCCGGATGATCGGCGATCGCGGCATGCAGCGCGCGTTCCTCGGGGCCGAGTTCCAGCATGTCGCCCAGAAAGGCCAGCCGGCGCCCGCGCGCGACCCGGCCCACGCCATCGCGCGGCTGCGCCCCGGCCAGCACCTCCAGCGCGGCACCCAGCGAGGCCGGATTGGCGTTGAACGCATCGTCGAACAGATCGAAGCTCTGCGCTTCGTCCAGAATATCCATGTAGATCCGCTCGCGCGTGCCGCGCCCGGCGGGCGGCTCCCAGTTCAGCAGATCCATCGCCGCCATCGCCGGATCCACGCCAAGCGCAGCAACCAGCGCCAGCGCCCCAAGCGCGTTCATCGCGAAATGCCGCCCCGGGGTCAGCACCTTGAACAGCAGCGGCGCACCGTCATGTTCGGCCTGCACCACCGTCACATCGCCCGAAATCGTGGCCGAAGTCATGCGATAATCCGCCCCGGCATCGGCGCCGAAAGTGACGATCCGCTCCGCCCGTCCGCGCGCATGGCCGAGCAGGATCGGGCTGACCGGCAGGTCGGAGGGCAGCACGGCCACGCCACCGGGTTCCAGCCCCTCGAAGATCGCGGCCTTTTCCGCGGCGATGCCCTCGATCGCGCCAAAGGCTTCCAGATGGGCGGCGGCGACGGTGGTGATCATCGCCGCATGGGGCCGTGCCAGACGGGTCAGCGGCGCGATTTCGCCCGGATGGTTCATGCCGATCTCGATCACCGCGAAATCGGTGTCCTCCGGCATCCGGGCGAGCGTGATCGGCACGCCCCAATGGTTGTTGAAGCTGGCCTCGGCGGCATGGATATGGCCCTGATGGGCGAGCATCGCGCGCAGCATCTCCTTGGTCGAGGTCTTGCCGACCGATCCGGTCACCGCGATCACCTTGCCCCGCACCCGCGCCCGGCCCGCCCGGCCCAGATCCTCCAGCGCCTTCAGTACATCCGGAACGACCAGCAGCGGCGCATCCGCGCAGCCCTCCGGCACCCGGCTGACCAGCGCGGCGCCCGCGCCCTTGCGCAGCGCATCGGCAACGAAATCATGCCCATCGCGCACATCCTTCAGCGCGACGAACAGGTCGCCCGGGCGGATCGTGCGGGTGTCGATGGAAATCCCGTTCACCGCGAAGGGCCGGGTGACGCGCCCCGAAGTGGCGGTGGCGGCGGCGTCAGAAGTCCAGAGTGTCATGTCAGATCGTCCCGTCCAGCGCGGCCACCGCAATCGACGCCTGTTCCGCATCGTCGAAGGGGAAGACATCAGTGCCGATCACCTGCCCGCGTTCATGCCCCTTGCCCATGATCAGCAGCGCATCCCCCGGCGCCAGCGCATCGACCCCGCGCAGGATCGCCTCGGCACGGTCGCCGACCTCCTGCGCCCCGAGGCCGGCGCCTTCGAGAACGGCGGCCCGGATCGTCGCCGGGTCTTCGGTGCGGGGGTTGTCGTCGGTGACGATCACCTGATCGGCACAGGCCGCCGCCGCCCGCCCCATCAGCGGGCGCTTCGTGCGGTCCCTGTCGCCACCCGCGCCGACAATGGCCACCAGCCGCCCCATCACATGCGGGCGCAGTGCCTTCAGCGCGGTCTCCACCGCATCCGGCGTATGGGCGTAATCGACGAAGACCGTCGCGCCATTCGCCCGCGTCGCCGCGAGCTGCATCCGCCCGCGCACCGTGGTCAGCCGGTGCAGCGCGTGGAACACCTCCTCCGCCCCCGCCCCGCAGCCGATCACCAGCGCCGCCGCCGTCATCACATTCATCGCCTGGAACCCGCCGATCAGCGGCAGCCGGACCATATGGGCCCTGCCCTCCCAGCTGAACCGCAGATCCTGCCCCGAGGCATCGAACCGCTGATTCATCAGCCGCATCTCGCAATCCGCCGCATGGCCGATGCGGATCACCCGCTGACCACGCGCGATGGCGTAATCGACCAGTTCCAGCCCCTTCGGGTCATCGGTATTGATCACCGCGATCCCGTCTTCGGGCAGGACGCGGGTGAACAGCCCGGCCTTGGCGGCAAAATACTCGTCAAAACTGGCGTGGTAATCCAGATGGTCCTGGGTGAAATTCGTGAACGCCGCCGCCGAAAGCTGCACCCCGTCCAGCCGCCGCTGCGCAAGGCCGTGCGAGGAGGCCTCCATCGCCGCATGGGTCACCCCCGCCCCCGCCATCTCGGACAGCAGCCGGTGCAGGGTGATGGGTTCCGGCGTGGTATGGGCGGAGGGCGCGGTGAAGCTGCCCTCGACCCCGGTGGTGCCGATATTCGCCGCCTCATAGCCCAGAAGCTGCCAGATCTGCCGGGTAAAGGTCGCGACCGAGGTCTTGCCATTGGTGCCGGTCACGGCGACCATTGTCGCGGGCTGCGCGCCGAACCACAGCGCGGCAGCATAGGCCAGCGTCTGGCGCGGATCCTCGACCACCACCAGCGCGACATCGGTGCCGCGCAGCAGCGGCGGGGCGATCTCCTCGCCCGCGCGGTCGGTCAGGATCGCCGCCGCGCCGCGCTCCAGAACCGCGGGCAGATAGGTCGCGCCATGGGCATGGGTTCCGGCCAGCGCCGCGAACAGGTGGCCGGGCCTGACCAGCCGCGAATCGACCGCAAGGCCGGTCACCGCCACATCCCCGCCATGCTGCGCGGTCAGGCCAAGGTCGCTCAGCGTCTTCGTGGTGATCTCGGCCATCGGAGCCCCCTTCGGTTGTCGCCCGCGCTTTACGGGAAAGCCGGGGAAAAGGTCAACGCGGGCCGTTACGCCCGCGTTGATCATCAGTTCTTTTTCGCCGACACGAGCTGAATCCCGGACAGGCTTTCCATCGGTGTCGGATCCGGGCGCAGGCCCAGAAGCGGCGCGACCCGGCGGATCACCTCGGCCGCCACCGGAACGGCGGTCCAGCCCGCCGTGCGGCGGTCCTCGCCCGCGACGAAGGTCGAGGGTTCGTCGAGGCTCAGCACCAGCACATATTTCGGATCGCTCGCCGGGAAGGCACCGGCAAAGGTCGCCATCACCTTGTTGTCGTAATAACCGCCGGTGGGTTTCACCTTGTCGGCGGTGCCGGTCTTGCCCGCGACCTGATAGCCCTTCACATCGGCAAAGGAGGCGGTCCCCCGGGTGACGACCGCGCGCATCATCGCCACCGCGCGCTTCGCGACGGTTTCCGACATCACCTGTTCGCCCGGATGGTGATTGGTGTCATGCACGAGCGTCGGCGTCACCTTGCGCCCGCCATTCGCGACCGTCGCATAGGCCGCCGCCAGATGCAGCGGCGAGGCCGAAAGCCCGTGGCCGTAGCCGATCGTCAGCGACGAAATCTCCGACCATTTCGCGGGCAGGATCGGGCGGCCCGTCGGCGCCTCGGTCAGTTCGACCGCAGTCGGCGCGAGGAAGCCGAGCTTGTTCAGGAACTCCTTCTGCCGCTGCGGACCGATCATCTGCACGATCCGCGCAGTGCCCGGGTTCGAGGATTTGACGATCACATCGGTGACCGAATTCACCTTGCCGTTGTTGTGCATGTCGCGGATCCGGAACCGGCCCCAGACCAGCGGCGTGGTGTCGATCGGCGTCGTCGGCGCCACCAGCCCGAGCTCCAGCGCCTGTGCCACGGCAAAGATCTTGAAGGTCGAGCCGAGTTCATAGACCCCCTGCACCGCGCGGTTGAACAGCGGGCTGTCGGACGGATCGCCCTTCGTCAGCGGGCGCGGACGGTTGTTCGGGTCGAAATCCGGCAGCGAGGCCATCGACACGATTTCGCCGGTGTGCACGTCCATGATGATCGCGGTGGCGCCCTTGGCCTGCATCAGCTTCATGCCGCCCGCAAGGATTTCCTCCACCGCCGACTGGATCGTCAGGTCGAGCGACAGTTTCAGCGGCGCGCCGTTGTTGGCCGGATCACGCAGCCAGCCGTCGAACGCCTTTTCGACGCCTGCGGTGCCGATCACCTCGGCCGAATTCACGCCCTCCTGCCCAAAGCGCGCACCGCCCAGCACATGGGCCGCGATCGCGCCGTTGGGGTAAAGCCGCATCTCGCGCGGGCCGAACAGCAGGCCGGGGTCGCCGATGTCATGCACCGCCTGCAACTGCTCGGGGCTGATCTTCTTCTTGATCCAGACGAATTTGCGCCCGGTGGTGAAATCCTTGATCAGCCGGTCATGGTCCAGATCGGGGAAGATCTTCACCAGCTTGTCGGCCACGCCCTTCGGGTCGATCATCATCGGCGGCTGCGCGTAAAGCGCATGGGTGACGAGGTTCGTCGCCAGCACCCGACCTTCGCGGTCCACGATATCGGCGCGTTGCGCGAGAATCGCGGGGGCATTGCTCCGGCCCTCGGGCTCCTGCGGCTGCGTCGCCGCAAGCGTCCCCATCCGCAGCCCCACCGTCAGGAAAGCCGTCACGAACAGCAGCCCCATGACGAACAGCCGCCCCTCCGCCGTCGCGCGCGCGCGTTCGCGGATGGCTTCGCCCCGGATGCGGATGTTCTCGCGCTCGATCGCGTCGGGGTTTTCGCCCTTGGCGCGGGCAGAGAGGATACGGGCCAGCGGACGCAGCGGCGTGCGGATCATTCCACATCCTCCACATGCGCGACGGGGATCACGCTCGGCCGCTTCGGCGGGGCCTTCAGGCTGCCGGTCAGGGGGGCTTCGGGTTCGGGCGGCGCCGGATAGGCGACCTGCGCGGCGGACCCGAACTGTTCGGGCGCAAAGGGCAGCAGCCCCAGTTGGCCGAAGTTCAGGTTGACCAGTTCGCGCAGCCGGTCCGGTCGGTTCAGATAGGCCCATTCGGCGCGCAGCACGCCCAGCCCCTCCTGCAACGATGCGATCTCGTTCTTCAGGTTGCGCAGGTCCGTCTGCCGCCCCTGCGTCGCATAATTCACATGATAGGCCCAGAAGGCGAGGCCCATGACACAAAGTGCGGTGGCAAGATACAGGATCATTCTCATCGGCTGCGTCCGGTGCTGGGAAGAGTCGGCAGGCCAAGCGCCGAACGGTCGGCGTGGCCCGCAGGGGTATCGGTTCGCCGCGCAACCCGCAACAGTGCGGAGCGCGACCGGGGATTTTCCGCCAGTTCGCGGTCGTCGGGGCCGACGGGCTTGCGGGTCAGCAGGTCGAACGCCGGGGCCTGCGCCGCCTGCGCGGGGGCATAGCGCGACCCGCCCGCGGCCCGCCCGGAACGTTCGAGGAAGAAGCGCTTCACCACGCGATCCTCCAGCGAGTGGAAGGTGACGACCGCCAGCAGCCCGCCGGGTTTCAGCGCGCGCTCCGCCGCCTCCAGCCCTTCGATCAACTGGCCGAATTCGTCGTTCACCGCGATGCGCAGCGCCTGAAAGCTGCGGGTGGCGGGGTGGCTCTGCCCGGGTTTCGGACGCGGCAGGCAGCGTTCGATGGCGGCCACCAACTGGCGGGTGGTCTCGAAGGGCGCGGTCTTTCGCGCCTCGGTGATCGCACGCGCGATCCGGCGCGAGGCGCGTTCCTCGCCGTAATGATAGAGAATATCGGCGATCGTGGCTTCGTCTGCGGTGTTGACGATATCGGCCGCGCTGTCGCCCGACTGCGACATCCGCATATCGAGCGGGCCGTCCTTCATGAAGGAAAACCCGCGTTCCGCCTGATCGAGCTGCATCGACGACACGCCTAGATCCAGCACCACCCCGTCGAGCAGCGCGCCCGCCAGCGTGTCGAGATCGGAGAACGTGCCCTCGACCAGTTCCAGCCGCTCGCCATAGGGCGCGCGCCAGGCGGCGGCCATGTCGAACACCATCGGATCGCGGTCGACGCCGATCACCTTCGCCGCGCCCGCTTCCAGCAGGCCCCGGCTGTAGCCCCCTGCCCCGAAGGTGCCGTCAAGCCAGACCCCAGAGACAGGCGCGACCGCCTGGAGGAGCGGCCGCAGCAGAACGGGAATATGCGGGGCGTCGCTCATGCCGCTGGCCCCTTCGGCGGCAGATGGATCAATGGGTCATAGCGCTCGGGCCGGGTTGCGGCGCGCTCGGCGGCGATCGCCGCCTGATCGGCGGCATAGGTCTCGGGATCCCAGATCTTGAACGACGTACCGGCCGAGGCGAAATAGGCCTCCGTCGTCAGGCCGATCTTCTCGCGCAGCTTCTGCGGCAGGACCAGACGGCCATCCGCGTCAATATCGGTCTGATGCGACTGCGCATACATCAGTTCCTCGATATCCGCCCGCTCCGGCGTGCCGCGCTGCATCGCGTCAATCTGTTCGTCGATTTCGTAGACGGCTTCCATGGTAAAGACTTCGAGGTATTTCCGCTCTGCCCCGCCATAGACGATAAGGATGTTCGGGCGCTGGCCGGGCTGCCAGTCGGGATCACCGGCCTCGATCACGCGGCGGAAGGAGGCGGGGATGGAAACGCGACCCTTCGCGTCCACCTTGAACGTCTCCGAACCTCTGAACCGCCGTGCCAAGACTGGCGCTCCTCTGTCCCGTCCCCCGGTGTCCCGTTGCCGGGGCCCCTCAAAGGAAAACGGCGGATCGGGCTGCTGCCACTGCCCGATCCGCCGCCCTCGTCCCATCACTGGGTGTCCGACTGCGCACGCCACCTGGGGGATGACTGCTCGTCACGCGCCGGATCTCGTTCTTCGTGAAGCGGGTGCCTGTATGAAGCTGCTCTTTTCGCCGTGGGGTCTTGATGCCCCCTTCCCGTCTTCCCGATGACGAAGGGATGCCATGGGAGGACATGGGAAAGCAAGGGAAAAAGCGGGCAAACATCCCCCACCGAGCCCGCAGATCTTGATTAAGAAGGGTTAACGGAACAAGGGCTTGTGGGAAACTCTGTGGATAAGTCACACAGTTTGGGTTATTACCAATGTGTAAACACAAGATATGGGTGTTCGGAATTCCGCCCAGCCATTCCCGGAAAATCCCAGTGCGACTCGGCAGCGTTGCCCTGAATCCACAATCAAGGGAATTTGCCTCTCGAATCACACACCGTCACACGCCCGTGATTCGAGACACCTCCCCACCCGAGTCCCGGCATGGCCAATGGCTTCCGCTGCCAGCAAGGGCGAACGGCTCATCGCCATGCGGAGCGCCTTGCAGGCACCTCCACCGTCACGCGGCGCCCGGACTGCCAAGCGCACGAGATCGTGCCCGGCTTGCGCCCAATGGAGCGGATGCCGCTCGTGCATCAGGCGTGCCGTGCGATGCCGCCCGAACTCATAGCCCTCATCGACGAGATCGCGGTGCAAGCGCGGACGGCCATTAGGCGTCATGCGATAGCGCGACGGTCGTACGGATATGCGCCAGACAAACCAAGTCCTGCCGCTGGCGGCGACAGGCAGGCCGTTCCCGCCAGACGAAAAAGCCGCTCTGGCTGACACCCAGAACATGACACATCCGGCAGATCGGGAAGCTGGCCTTCTCTGCATCAATGAAGGCAAACTCACCGAGTTTCGCCCCTCGCGAAGAAGGCCGTGGCTTTTTCAGGATGTCGCGTTCCTGTTGCAGGGCCGCATTGTCCCGCCGCAGATGCTTCAGCTCGGCATGCAGATCGACAGGTGCCGCACCAGCATCGCACTCCTGGCTCAGCCATCGCATCAATGTCGACAAGCCAACACCCGGATCCTCCGCGTCCAGCCGCTGGTCAAGGCCAGCCGCACCGCTTCACACCGAAACTCGGGCGTCGGTCTGTCACCGTTTCTCCTAGAACACCTTCTGGTTCCTCAGTTCGTGCTCTCCATATTTTCCGGGTAGGTCCAACCGAGATCGCGCAGGGCGAACGGGGTGGCGGGGTCTGCCACTGGGGGATGGTGCCGCTCCGTCCGGATCAGACCCGCAAACTGGTTGAGAAGCTGGAGGCTTTGGGGGCGCAGCTGCATTTTTGCCATGAGTGAGGATCCCCGCGGATATCGCCTGCACCCCCAGCATGTCGAGATGAGGCACGACAGTATCGTGGCGACACCCGCCCAGAAACTGAGAATGGCCGCGTAAATTCCACGTCCAATCCCCCGTAAAAACGGGGGATTACCGCTGCACCAGCGTCCGGCGGGGCGGAATTACCAAGGCGGGCAGCGGTTTTGCCCGGCGCGTGCTGATTGAAGGCACCTGGACCTATCGCATGCAGGCTCGCGTGAGCCCAAATCTCCTTGCCCGATTGGAAGCGTTGCCGCAGGCTGTCCGCGCCATCGCCTGGAAAGGACATCTCAGGATGTGCCAGCGCCACCGCCATCTGGCCGCAGTCGGGAAGGCGAAGGTGGTGGTCATCACGGCCATCGCCCGCGAGATGGTCGGATTCATCCGGGCGATCGCCAGAGCAGTGACGGCGCCACCGGCGCGAGGGCTCACAGCGCCGACCCAAGAAGAACGATCCTGGCCCGATCAGCCCGATGCGCAGGGTTGGGGGCGGAACGCGGCGGGAACCCTCGTCGCCTGTTCTGGGTGACACCTTCGACGCCCGATCCTTGGCGCGAGGCAGCCTCGGGACGAAACCACGGTCATGGGGGTCATCCAACCCGCACATGAGAGCCTGCTCAACTGTCATTCCGGTTCCGTCTCCGACCCTGCGCACCCACATCAAGCAGCGCCCGGTCTTGCCGGTATACCGGTTATGAAACAAAGGGTTGACTGCGATCATGAGAGCAGGCCGCTGAAAAAGTCTTGGACGGCAGCCTACCCATCGTCCCTAGAGGAATATCCTTCCTCGGGTGGAATGTTTCTTGCGACATGGCGGCGTTCCGATGTCTGATCCGGGAAATCGTTCCGCATGAAGCAGGCCCAGAAGACTTTTTCAGCAGCCTGCTCTCATGACCGCTGTCAAGCCCTTGTTCCATAGCAAATACCCTGGCGGGGCCGGGCGTGGTTTGGTGTAGATGCGCAGGGCAGGAGACGGAACAGAGACGACGGTTGAGCAAGCTCTCATGCGCGGGTTGGCTACCGCATGACCGTGGTTTCGTCCTGGGCTGCATCGCTCTAAGGATCGGGCATCGGCGTAGCCGGCCCATAACAGGCGACGAGGGTTCCCCACCGTGTTCCGCCCCCAACCATGCGCATCAGCCTGATGCGGGTGCGTTCTGTCTCTTAGCCTTCGCGGACCTCTGTGTTCCCGGGAGGGACGGCCACTGCCTTTGCGATGGCCCAGAGGAAGCCGACCATTTCGCGGGCGATCGCCGTGATGACCACCACCTTTGCCTTTCCGGCCGCAACCAGATGGCGGTAACGCTGGCACATCCTGAGTTGGCCTTTCCGGGCGATATCACGCGCGCTTTTGGGCAGTGCCTCCAGACGAGCGTAGAGCTTCGGGCTGACACGGGCCTGCATCCGGTAGCTCCATGCGCCTTCGATCAAAGCGCGGCGAGCAAGGCCACTGCCCGCCTTGGTGATGCCGCCCCGCCGCACGCTGGCGCCGCTGGAATGTTCCGATGGGGTCAGCCCCAGATAGGCCATCAGTTGCCGTGGATTGTCGAAGCGCTGGAAGTCCCCGACCTCGGCCACCACCGTCACCGCGACGATGAACCCGACGCCGCGCATCGCCTGAACCGCGTCCACGACCGGGGCGAGGCTCCAGGTTGGCAGAAGATCCGCGATCTGCCCTGTCAGACGCTCGACCCGCGCCTCGGCATCGGCGACGGCATCAATGTAGTCCTGAAGGACGATCTGTTGCGCCGGATGCGTGAACCGCACCATCGCCAGCCAGCGCCGGTAGGCACCCGTCCAGCCCTTCTTGCCGGGATGGATCCGGCCGTGGCGCAGCAGAAAGCCCTGCAAGTGTTGGCGGGCCTTGCCCGTCACGCGCATCGCCGTAGCCCGCGCCCGGACCAGATCGCGCATCGCCTCATGCGCGGCATCCGGAACCCAGACCGCAGTCAGTTCGCCGACCCGGTGCAGCTTTGCCAGCATCACAGCATCGCGGCGGTCGGTCTTCACCCTGTCGCCCGTCTTCACCGAGATCAGCGATGGCGCCACCACGATGCAGTCGTGCCCCATCTCGACAAGCTGGCGGTAGAGGTCATAGCCGCAGGGACCCGCTTCATAGCAGAGATGCAGCCGTGCCCCACTGGCCGAAAGCTTCTCGACCAGTTTGCGGACATGATCGGGACGGTGCGGCACCGTCCCCCAGTGGCGGACCTCGCCGCCACGTTCGCCTTGCGCAACCGCAACAGATATCGTTGCCTTGTGGACATCCAACCCAATGAACGTGCTATCCTGCATGTGGTCTCTCCCCCATTCCTGAGGCTCGGCACCGGCCCGTCCGGCGCAACCCTCGAACGGAGAATGCCGCGGGAGAGGCCACCGGCCCAGTCAGCTCACAACGCGATCATGGGGTCTAGGTCTTTCATCAGCATACCCCCGCCCCTCGCCCCCCCCGCGGAAGCCCCTCCCGGCGCAGGACCCAGATTCGTGCGGACGCCTCCGTTCAGGACTTGCCAACGCCGCACGCATGATAAATAAACAGCGCCGGACGGGTGGCCGAGTGGTCGAAGGCGCACGCCTGGAAAGTGTGTAGGCGGGGAACCGTCTCGTGGGTTCGAATCCCATCCCGTCCGCCACTCGCCCCTGCGAAAGCGTTCTCCCGATCCGGCTGAGGCCGGATTTTTCCGTTGTTTTCGAGGGTTATGCGGGTGGGGCTGAGCACTGGCCCCGGTGCCAGGAGGGCTGGAAGCGGTCTCTCCGGGCCGATATTCTCTGGACCTCATGACTGCGCTGATTTGGTGAATAGCTTGTAACAAACTGAAGTGGCGCTGTTTTGTTCGGCCTTGGCTGAGCACTTCGATGCCAGTGGCGTTCGATTGAACGGGCCATAAATCCAATTTCTCCGCCCACCTTGCCGCCCCGATCGTCGCCGCCTTCCGCCCCGGGCTCACCCCCTTCCTCGAGGACGGCCGGCTCAAGCTCGACACCAACCCGGTCGAGAACCGGATCCGTCCGATCGCGCTGACACGGAAGAACGCCCTCTTCGCCGGTCACGAGGTTGGGGGCTCCACTGGGCAATGCTCGCCTCCCTGATCGCCACCTGCAAAATGAGCGATGTGAACCCCATCGACTACATCGCCAGAACCCTGCGCGCGATCCTCGATGGCCATCCGCAGAGCCAGATTGAGGACCTCGTGCCTTGGAGCTTCGGTCGGCCCTCAAGCATCGCCGCATAGGGCATCGGGAAGGCGCTTACAGTTAATGATGGTCATGTGTCGGTGACACTGGCTGCAATGGCCTCCATGCCGGGACCGCGCCCTTCACGAGCAGGGCTACCATTCCGGTGTTCATCACGGGTGCTGAGGAGCGCCGGATTTCCTGGGCCACAGGAGACGCGCGCGACAAGTGCAGGCACCCCCTTGGGCACAATGTTGAGCCGCCCCGGAGACCCGTAATCTGAATCTAGTAGATCACTAGCCTGGCTGCTAATCTCGACGAAAAGACAGTGGATTGAGGCGAGATGGGCAAGAACTACAGTCAGGCAATCGCGGCAAGCGGGCTCACTATCTATGATCCTATTGAAATGGGCGACCCGGACCTATGGGTCCCGACGCCCGAGCTCGAAACACTCCTTGACGCGCGGCTGCGCGGCATCAGCCTTGCCGGGCTCGCCCTTCGGACGCGCTCAAAGGTCGTCAAGGAGCATGTCTGCCGCGCCCTTGGCTACCCCGTGCCTCGGAGCTTCAGGAAGACGCAACCTCGCTTTGTCGGCCAGATGTTCGATACCTACGCCCAAAAGTCGAACAATCTGCAAGTCTGGAATGAGGAACTGTCGCCGTCGCGTCGGTATGTAATCCTGCGCGTTGACGAGGCAGATCAGATTGCGCGCGTGAAGGTTGTCAACGGTGAGGAACTGGCGCAGCTCGACACTACCGGGACGCTCACCCAGAAGTACCAGGCTCGGCTCATTCCTGGGGATGTCTCGCACGAATTGATTGCGACCGAGGACACCGACACGCTCCTGCCGCATGTCCGCGCTGGGGCGAACCTTGCAGAGAACGTCAGCCCAGTTGGCCACCCGGCGCACGGGCTGCTATTGCCCATTGCGGAAGTGTTCGAGCGGCTGAGTCCCGCTGTGGGCCGCGCTTTCCGGGATGCTGGTTGGGATCAGGAGCGCAACCGTGGCGCTGCGCTTCATCGAATCGTCTGCGAACTTCTGGGCTATGCTGACTACCGCGACGACGGGCGCTTCCCGGACGTCCGGAATCAACTCCTCGAAGTCAAGTTGCAGACTTCCCCGACCATTGACTTGGGTCTGGTGCGCCCCGCTAGCGAGGAGCCGCTGGACGTGCCGCAGATCGCCGGGACGCAGATTCGCCACTGCGATGTTCGGTACGCACTTTTCTATGCAAAGACCGATGGGGTCGAGGTTATGCTGACGCACTTTTACCTGACCACAGGTGCAAGCTTCTTCACGCGCTTTCCTCAGTTTCAGGGCAAAGTCCTGAATAAGAAGCTGCAAATTCCGCTGCCGTCAGACTTCTTCTACAGGTAGCCCGAACGCGCTCCACACCAACTCATCAACGCGATGCTCGGCCTCGGGCTGCGGCCCGTCCTCAATTGCGGCATACAGGTCGCGACAAGCCGCAACGATCTGCCGAGCCACACTGCTCTCCGGGTCCGGGAGCGGGAACTGCTCGACATACTGCGTGATGAAGCGCCGCCGCCCGGCGTAGAGCTTGTTGTTGAAGCGGCGGTCATAGAAGCGCTCGATGAAGGTGGAGTTAGCCACGCCCATGGCGAGCCACAGCAGCTCCTCCTCGCCCGTCAGCCAGTAGCAGTCTCCGTTCACCACCGTCCCCTCCAAGTCCATCCAGAAGGTCGGCTGCTCGGAGATGTCGCGGAACACGAGCTTCGGCGCGGGCCAGTCTCCGGGGTTCTGCGGCACCCAGATCTCATACCATTGCCGCCCTGCCTCGATCACATAGCTCCGCCCCTCAAGGGTCTGGCGGTGCTCTTCAAGGTAGGCGCGGCTGGCCGGAAACTGTGCCAAGTCCACCGCCCGCTTCCTGCCGTCAACTGTGTGGTGAGGGTATAGGACCTGCCGGTTGGGTGGCTCGGGTCGGAAGCGCCGTGCCGTGTGATGCGTAGTCAGTGGCCGGAGCAGCTCAAGCTCGCGGTCCCATCGCTTGGGAAGGAACACCTTGTCGGCACAGGTCTTGATACCGACCCTGATCTTGCCAATGTAGCCGAAGGTTCCCCAGGTGTTCGCGTCAACGGTCGCAAGCCAGCTCTCTACCCCATCAGATGCCAGACGCCAGATGCCCGCCGGATCGCCGCCATTGTCGAGTGACCCGTGTTGAACAAGGAAGGCCCGGCCATCGGGAAGCTTCACAACCCCCTCCAGTCCAAGGGCGGACAGCGGGTTGGTGGCAGAATGCGTCGGCTCTGCCCTAGTCTCGTAGATTGATGAGAATGAGGGCTTAGCGGGCTCTGCTCCCGTTCCCCGCGCAATGATGACTGCGGGCAGGACAGCGACGTCAAACAGTTTGGTGTCACCCAAGTCATAAACCTCGAGCAGCTTGAGCCCCCTGATCATTCCGGCCCTGACTGATGCGCCGCCCTTTGTCGTCATGAAGCGGTTGGAGACAATGAAGCCTGCCGCGCCGTCGGGTGCCAAGACTGTTGCCATGCCGAGGAGGAACGCGTGGTAGAGGTCAACGCGCCCGGTCAGGCCGAACTGTTGGGCGAGTTGTTGCGCGCGGTCGGCACCGATGATTTGCGTCCTTACATATGGCGGGTTGGCGATTATCAGGTCATAAGGCTCTGCTGCGCCGAACAGCCCCCCGGTGAAGTCATCAAGGACATGGTCAAGGAAGCTGCCGAGGCGGAGATTTAACCTCGCGCCGGGATGAGCAGCCGCGATGCGCTGCCTCGCCTCGGCCAGTGCTTCGGCGTCAGTCTCGAAGCCGTGGACCTCAACAGGGCCGTCAAGCCGGGACAAGAGCGCGAGGAGCAATTCGCCGTGCCCAACGGCAGGATCAAGGACGCGCACGGCACGGCCAGATGGCAGGTGTTTGGTTGCGACGATGCGGTCAGCGACGAAATCGGCAAGCGCTCGAGGTGTGTAGGTCACCCCGTCAGATTTGGTCTCGCCAACGTCCCCATACCGCTTCGCAAACCTCACCGCCCCTGTCATCCGCTCGACCCGTTCTGTTATTGTTCGTGTCCGAATCTACCTTCAGTCGATTTTCCCGTCCATTGCCCGTAAAGTCCATACACGGTCTTTTTAGACCTTACTTCGAAGGGCAGCGGAGTATTCGCCCTGCTGGCCACGCCCCCGACAACGGCTCAAACACCCGCGTTAGCGCCACCTCTGGCCACTGTTCGCCGTATAAGATCGCCTCAACCGTGTCAGGCGCCAGAATCGTTATGTGAAGGATAGGGTGATGTCTGAGGGCGCGATCCCTTCGTGCGCGGCCAGTTCGCTTACAGTGGCCAACTCGCTCGATCCCGGCATTTACGGCCTCCGAAACTTACATGAGTGATGCCTCACCGTAACGTGGTTAGCCGTCACAATGATTACCTAGGACTTGGCTGGACCGGATCGCTGCGTCTTTTCGGGGCGGCGTGTATTCCGCGGAAGCTCCCGCGCTGCGTCCGTGTCTCTACGACGACGTCACCTGCATCGACATATGCCCGCCGGATGGGGGCCTTTGTCAATGCGATTCCCAACCGCCGACCATCTTCTGTGAAGACACGAATGCCCTTGCCTTCGACCAATAGAACCATGCCTTCGATGACAAGCAGATCGCATTTGGGTGAACAGTCCTCGATCGCCATCAGGCGGTTGCCATCCAGCACGTAGAGGCGGGTTGTCGTCATCACGTAGAGAAAGGCTTCGGTCTCGACGATCCGGATCGGCATTGAGCCCACGTCGTAGATCGTGATCGGTGTGCCATTTCGATCCACGCGAACCACCCGCCCGGCATAGGTACCGAGCAGAGCGGTTTGCCCGGTCCCGGAAAAGGCTGCGGCATAGATCCAGTCCGCCTCGGCTGCGGGACCGAAGCTGATCACGATTTCGAAGCCGTCGTCACCTCCACCACTTCCATCAAGCTGTTCAGGATCAAGGCCAGTTAGCTGCTCGGATGCGACGTTTACGGCCTTCATCCTCTCTTCGTTTCCAGGATTGACATCGGGGTGCAGTTCCCGAACTAGCTGCCGGTAACGCTTGCGGATTTCGTCGGGCGTAACGGGCATTGCGAGCCCCATCACATCGAGCGCCTGATCGATTTCGATCGCGGTTCCGAAGCTTGCGCCGTCCACCTTGCCGCCCACCTTGATGCGGGTGGGTTCTTTCGCCGGCATCCTGAGGCCCCATAGGCACTCTCCGTCCCGACTGATACACCACGCTTCGTCGACGTGTGTGAAGAGGTAACGATCCCGATCCGGAGTCAGGGCGATGCAGCGCAGTGCGCGATGCGCCTCGCTCTCTGCCAGCCCGAGGCGTTCACGGTTGGCAGCGACTTCCGGGGCGGCCTCGAGGTCGGCCTCGAAGTCGATGCTGAGATCGCCACGATAAACCGTAAGTACACCGCTTTTCGAACGCAGCGCAAAGCCATCGCCCTGTGGGTGAACCGAGATGTTGTAGGCGTCGCGACGAAGGGGCGCTGGCGTCCCGGAGCGTCCTTGCACGTCGCTGAACATCACCGCTCCTGCAGCCCCCAGGCTCTCTTCCGACTTCGCAAGGTCGTCGAACGAGAATGCGCCGCCACGCGTACTGTAGTGCCTTCGAAAGGCCGGATCTGGCCGGTCCGATTTCGCAATCGGCTCGATGACGATCTCGCTCCAGGCACCGTCGGGGTCTGCGAAGGCTTCCTCCGTGACAGGCAATTCGCTCGATCGCTCCCACGCATTCGGTGACGGCGGAAGGGGTACGATGTTCACACGCTTTGGGTCGAGTTCGTGCGGGCGCGCGGTATTGCGGCCGGGCCTGTGCGACCCCGGCCTCGCTGGCTCCTTGTAGATCGTCGCGACCGCAGCCTCGGGCATGTCGACGCCGGCGATGTAGAGTTCATAGGTCTTCCCGCTCTTCGCGCGCCGGACTTCCCCCGACTTCTCGAGGTAGGAGATGAGCCGACTGGCGCGGCGGCCGTCGCCAATGCCCAGTTCGGCCTTAATCCGGTCTTGTAGGACGCCCGGCTTGCTGCGGATCACTTTCCGAAGCCGGTCGAAAAGGTCGAGATCGACGAAATGCTCCTCCGCCTCTTCTCGATAAGCTTTCAGATGGTTGAAGTCATGAACCAACTTACACAACTCGCAGAGTCCGGCTCGGTCCCCGACGATGGCCAGCATCGTTCCGCCTTGCGATAGCGCCGGAATCCGGATGTCGAGCTGTTGCCCATCTCCGCGTGGGTCGTTAAGCCAGTTGCGCAGCAGCGGCAGACTTGCGCGCGCCGCAACAGCAGCCGCCGAGTAGTGCCTTGCTGAAACCGAGGAGGTAAGCCGTTCGAGTTGCGCGAAATAAAGCGGCCCGGGCAGAGAGGGGTTCGCCGCGCGGACGATTTCAGGCTCCGGCTCGGCAGCGGTCTTCCTGCGATGCTCGTCTCGCACGGTCGGCGCGTTCTGAGTATCACGAGCAGAGGAACCGCCGAACAACCACCGAAATATGCCGGCCATGATATGCCTCCAAATACCTGCTTTATCTCAGGGTCTTCTGAAAGCCGCGCCACTGCAATGCCCGAACCGTTGCGAACGCCATGTTACAGGGTTCTCAGGGCCGCAACGCTATCTGTGCGCACCACTCCACCGGGAACCGCTCCAGCGCCCGCGCCAGCGTAACCTCCGGCCCCTGCTTCCCGTCCAGGATCGACTCAACTATGGCGGGCGCAAGCAGGGTCAGGCGCATGACGCGGGTCATGTAGGACGGTACGATCCCCTCCCTCTCGGCCAGTTCGGCGATGGTGGCGAACTCGCCCGAGTCCAGCATGCGCTTCCAGCGGAAGGCGCGTGCAAGCGCCTTGACCAGCGTATTGTCGGCCTTGCACTGCTGAGGCACGCCCTCCGGCAGTTGCATCTCCTTGCGCCCGCTGCGCTTCACGAGACGGAACGGGACATGGATGGTCACGGTGTCGGGGATCAGCGTGGCGCGCGTCATGCGGCTGCTCCCATGTCGGTGGTGATTTCGCGCGCGAGCCCGGCCGCCCGTCCATGCGCAGCCGCACGTTCAGGCCCTCGGTGCCGATCTCGACGCGCTCGACCAGCAGGGTCACGATGCGGGCCTGTTCGGCGGGAACAGTTCGTCCCACAGTGGATCCAGTTGCTGCAGGGCGGCCCGAGCGTCGACTGCGGTGATGTCGCCGTCCTGCATCCGCGCCGCTTTCCACGTCCCCGCCACGATCTCTGGCTGGCGGAACACGGCGCGCAGTTGGTCGATGACAGCGGCCTCGATCTCGCCTGCGGGCACGCAGCCCACGGGGCAAGAACCGGCACCGTGCTTCAGCACTGTCTGGCTGACATAGTAGCGGTAGAGCCTGTCGCCCTTGCGGATGTGCGTCGGCGAAAACGCTGCGCCATCGGGGCCGAACAGCAGCCCCTTCAGCAGCGCCGGTGTTTCAGCGCGGGTGCGGGCGGCGCGCTTGCGCGGGCTTTCCTGCAGGATGGCGTGGGCGCGACCCCACGTTTCGCCGTCGATGATGGCGTCGTGCTCGCCGGGATAGCTCTCGCCCTTGTGGACCGCCTCGCCGATATAGGCGCGGTTGTTGAGCATCCGGTAGAGGTACTTCTTGTCGATCCGGTTGCCGCGCTGCGTGCGGATGCCGCGCGTGCCGACCTCGCGCGCGAGTTCCGTGCAGGACCCAATCTCGAGGAAGCGGGCGAAGATCCAGTGCACATCCGCGGCGGCGGTTTCGTCGACCACCAGCTTCCTGTTCTCCACCCGGTAGCCGTAGGGCGGCACCCCGCCCATCCACATGCCCTTCTTGCGGCTGGCGGCGACCTTGTCGCGGATGCGCTCGGCCGTCACCTCGCGTTCGAACTGGGCGAAGGACAGCAGGATGTTCAGCGTCAGCCGCCCCATCGACGTGGTCGTGTTGAAAGACTGGGTCACCGAGACGAAGGTCACGCCGTTCCGGTCGAACACCTCGACCAGCTTGGCGAAGTCGGCGAGCGAGCGGCTTAGACGGTCGATCTTGTAGACCACCACAACATCTACCAGCCCGTCCTCGATGTCTTCCAGCAACCGCTTCAGGCCGGGGCGCTCCAGCGTGCCGCCCGAAATGCCACCGTCGTCATACTGATCGCGGACCAGTACCCAGCCCTCGGACCGCTGGCTGGCGATGTAGGCTTCGCATGCCTCCCGCTGGGCGTGGAGGCTGTTGAACTCCTGCTCCAACCCTTCCTCGGAAGATTTCCGGGTGTAGACAGCACAGCGCGCCTTGCGGACGACCTTCGACTTTTCTGGCGGCTTCGTCATGTCCGGCCCCTGTGGTTCCTGAGGCCGAAGAACACCCAGCCGTTCCAGCGGGTGCCGGTGATGGCGCGCGCGATGGCGGACAGCGACTTGTACGGCCGCCCCTGCCATTCGAACCCGTCGGCGGTGACGGTGACGATCTGTTCGACGCCCTGCCACTCGCGCAGCAGCCGCGTGCCCGTGATCGGGCGGTCGCGGTCGGCGCGGATGCCGCGCTTCGCCCGGTCGCCGCCATCCAGTTCCTCGCCCAGCCGTTCCAGCCGCCGGATCGTCTCCGGCTTCAGCCCGCCATAGGCGAGTTCCTGAATGCGATAGGCCAGACGGGATTCAAGGTAGCGCCGGTTGAACGGCGGCGGCTCACTGTCGAACAACTCGCGCCACTGCTGCTTCAGCTCGGGCGTCGGCGTGGTCTTCAGCGCGGCGAGGCGTGCGGGGATGGGATCGGGCTTGTTCATGCATTTCTCCGGTGAGTTGGAGTTGCATGACGGCATTGGTCGGGCGGATAGTGTAGGCAATGTTCTCCAATTACGTCAGATACTTCGCCTTCATCCCACATCTGCAACCGAACCAGCGCGAGCGCCAGCAGACCGCACAACTCGGCGCGGCGCTCTGCGGGCGTCATCAGGTCGGGTGAGAGCGGGTTGGGGCGTTTCATGAAGGGCAATTTCCGTGCTGACCTGCCCTGTCTCTACTCACCCGGTTCGTGGATCGTCCCACGATGGCGGACTGCGACAATGTGCGCCGATGGGACTCAACTCACGGTTGTTTGATCGGCTAGAACATAATAAGAACATGCCGGTCGTTTGCAAGGTATTCCCGTGGGTTCCGATCTCAAGAAATTCGTCAATCCGAAGTTTCTGAAAACCGTCGATCCGGAGCTGATGCGGGCCCTGTTCGTCCGTCATTTCGGCAAGGAGGCCAGCCCGGTCGCTTTTGACGGCGATACCGCGGAGGTCCGGGCGGCGCTCGCGAAATATTTCGAGGAGACGATCACCACCTGGAATGAGGGGCTGGTGGCCGATCTGCATCGGGTGGCGGATCTCGGCAGCAACGAGGGGATGCAGATCATCCTGAACAAGGCGCGGCGGCAGGGCGTGGTGCTTTATCCAGATCCGGACCCGGACGAGGACAATCCGGCCCCCGCGAAGCACGACCCGAAGCATGTCGCGCTGCACACCTATCTGCATCACCATCGCGTCTTCGAGGCTGCGGCGGATTTTCAGGCGCTGCGCGCGCCGACAGCGCTGGCCGAGTTCCGCGGTCCCGATCGCGATGTCGGCGCCGATCTGACCAAGGGAATGACGGCGGCGTTCAAGGGCGCGGCGATGAAGCTCTTCGCCCGCGACCTTCAGGGCGAGTACTGCCGCCTCGGGCCCTACGAGGAGGATGGCGAGATCAACCTCGTGGTCAGCCACGGCGCGCCGGTCGCGGCGACCCCGGTGGTGGACGGCGATCGCGAGCGGATCATCCCGCTGCGCGCTGTGAAATACGCCACGCTGCGTTACTCCCCGGCCGAAGCGCGGCTGTTCATCGGCGGGGTCGTGAAGGCTCAGCAGGCCGATCTCGCCGAGATCTTTGCCAACCACGTGCTCGGCCGCCCGGGTTTCTTCTCGGGCAAGGACGCACGCGACCTCTACACGCTGGACCCGATCAGCGACGCGGGCCCGGATTTCGCCTTCGACCATCGCTACGACGAGCGCATCCTCGAAGTGCGGATTGTGGCTGCAGCCGCCGACCACTTCGAATGGGATGATGAGGAGGCGAAGTGGCGCTACGTCCGGACATGGGAGTCGAAGGATGCGGCGGGTGCCCTGCGGCACTTCCGGGGCAGTGAGGTCCAATTCGGCAAGGGCTGGCGCCTCGGCGAGATTACCTTCAGGGCGTTCTTCAATACCACTTCGAAGCGGCCGGCGCGGGTCACCGTGAAGATGAAACCGCCTGGAACACTCGCCTTCCGCCGGACCCGGTTCGAGAAGGCGATTCATACGCTGATCGCGCGCAACGGGCTGGAGAAGGACCGCGATGCTGGCGCGGTTGTGGAAGCGGCTGAGTGACGGCGGCTCGCAGGTCACGATCTCGGGCCGGGCGCTGCGCCGATTTCCAGAGCGTGAGGTCGACGGCCTGCTGCGGGCGCGGGTGCTGATAGAACAGTGGAAGGCAGACAGCTGGTCGGTCTGCCCGCATTGTACCTGCGGCCTCGATGCCCGCCCGATCCGGCAGGTCGGTGGCGAACTGCACGCCTGCTGTCCGCATGACGCCGCCGAGGATCTGGTGCTCGATGAGCAGGACATATCGCGATTCAGCGTCAATCCCGAACGCCTGGCGGCACAAATCGGGGCAAGCGGTGATATCGCTGGCGCGACCGTCCGGATCACCGAAGGCATCTGGCTGTTGGGAAATACCTCTTCCGGCCATGCCGTCGCCCTCTGCCGCGACCCCGACGATCTATGTGCGCCGGGCACCATTCTGGTGATCAAGGCCACCGCCAGACCGTATCCGCTTGTCCTGATCGCCCGTGCGTTCTCGACCGCAGTCTCCATGCGGTTGCGGGAAGCAGGGATCGAAGTCCCGCCAGCTTGGCGACGTTTTTCAGGCGACGCCCGACAGCAGGGGGCCCCTCGTTTTGAACATGGCTTCGACGCCGGCGATGGTGCCGCGTCTCGTTCTTGACCGGTCGGCGCAATCGGCGACTCTCGACGGAATCCGGCTCGATCTGCCGATGCAGATGTTCGCGCTGTTTCGCCTGCTGACCGAGCAGGCCGTCCAGCGCGATCCGCTCTTGAAAAAGCAGGAAATCGAGGCGCAGACGGGCCGGCCCGCCAATGAAATCGTCCGCGACCTGCGCAAGGCACTGGTCTCCGGCGGGTTGCCCGACGCGCAGGCGAAAGCGCTGATCGCAACGGTTCGAGCACGTGGCTATCGACTTGGCCTCGAGCCGACAGAGGTCTCGGTCGAGGGCTGACGCCCGCAGCACACACAATCCGCACACAACAACCACACGCCAAACACACCGGCGTCGGCGGTCCATCCGGCAGTTTCGGAACAACAGCAATGATGTTCCGAGGCTCCACGACATGCATCCCCCGATTACCCCCGCCGACCTTGCCACGCTGATCGACGAGGCTGCGATTGCCGCGCGCCGCCTGCATCGCAAGCTGCTCCTGCCCGCCGCCGATCTCGACGATCTCCGCCAGGACCTGCTGGTCGATCTGATCTGCCGTCTGCCCAGCTTCGACGCCCGGCGCGGCGGCGTCGGCGCCTTCGCCAACATCGTTCTGCGCAACCAATCCTCGCGGATCACGATGCGCCATCACCGTCGGCGGCGGGCGCAGGGCGGGACGGTACTGTCGCTCGATGCGCCCGTTGCCGGCGGGATCGAGCCGCTGGGCTGCCTGCTGGCGGAAGCCGAAGGACTGGCCGCATGGCACGGTCAGGACCGGTGCGCGACCGAGGGTGGGGAGCTTCGTCACGACCTCGCCCGTGTGCTGGGCGATCTGCCCGAGGATGCCCACGAACTCTGCGCGGCGCTCGGCACCTGCGCCATCGCCGAGATCGTCGGCCGAACCGGCATCTCCCGCTCCGCCCTTTACCGCCACATCGCCCGGCTGCGGCTCGACCTCGCGATGCGCGGGCTCGGGGCGCGGTGGGACGGTTCGCGCGCCGCGTGAGTAGAGGCGAAAGGAGGAGACCATGTTCATGCCCGCCACCGCATTCACCTCGATCCGGCCCCGGCCACTTACCGATATCGAGTTTTGCGCCTGGATCGGCCAGGCCGTGCCCGGTGATCGGCTGGAATACCATCGCGGCTTTCTCGGCATCGACACCACGGCGATGATCTCGACCCTGCCGGAACCCGAGCGCCGCCTTGGGGCGCTGGCCAGTGCCGCCTACCGCGCCTTCGACGCCGCATTGATCCATCTGGTGCAGATCCGCGTCGGCCCCGACCGCTTCGCCTATCTCGCCATCGCGCGGACCAAGCCGCGCAATGCGCCGATCTCGTTCACTCAACTCATCGCCACCGAGGAGGCCGCCTGATGCGCGCCACGCTTGCCTGGATCGGGGATCGGCTTCCGCCGTCCCTCTACTTCCTTCTGGCCGGAAGTTCGGCCGAACCCCAGACCGGAGATCCCGTCATGACCGAACTTCCCGGCCCTCTCGCGCGCCTGCGCCAGTCCTTCCACAGCTTCGAATGCCTGCCGGAGGTGATTCCCGCCGCGTGGCGGCCCGGCAATACCACCGAGCCGCTGCCATTCGAGGCTGCGAGCGTTGATGATATCGCGATAGCAATCGTCGCCGCGAATGCCGAACTCTCGGCGGCCATCCAGCGGTCCTCGGCGCTGGAGAAACTGCACCGTCTGGCCCGCGAAGCCGGGGCGGTCGGGACGGACCGCGCCGTGGATGCGGCGCTGACGCGGGAGGGGCACTGATGGCCATGCCGTTCGTCACCACCGATGTTCCGGCCGGACCGCAACTCGGCAATGCGCCCCGCTTCGACGACCTCAAGGGCCTCGCCATCGGCGATATCGCCGCCCTGCCGCCGGACATGTTGCTGACCCTGCAGGAGGCGGCATTGGCGGAGACCGCGCGCGTGAAGCGGCTACGCGACCGGCTGGAGGCCGGCATCGGCCAGCGTTACGAGGCAGCCGCCGCGACCGCACGCGCCGCGCAGGGCAAGACCTCGGGCACTGTACGGATCGAGGACGACGGCATCACCGTCATCGCCGATCTGCCGAAGAAGGTGTCCTGGGATCAGGACCGGCTCGCCGCCATGGCCGCGCGCATCGCTGCGTCCGGCGATGATCCGACCGAATATCTCGAGATCGCCTATCGCGTGTCCGAGCGTCGGTTCGGTGCCTGGCCCGAGGCGATGCGGGAGGGCTTCGCGAGCGCGCGCAGCGAGACCACCGGCAAACCCGTGTTCCGGCTCGAGACCCGAGACCGGTAACGCGCGGCGGCGGGACGCCCGAGCGGCAAAGCCGGGCAGGCTCCCCTTCGGCACCCGGTCACCCCCGCCGCCGCGCAGCTTCACAACCCATTCGGAGAACCCCATGGCCTTCCGCATCATCACCGCCGACGAGCGTCTCTCCTCGGCCGAGAACAAGACCTCGCTGGCGATTTTCGGCCCACCCGGCGTCGGCAAGACCACGCTGCTGAAATCGCTGCCGGCCGAGGAAACCGTCTGCCTCGACCTCGAAGCCGGGATGAAATCGGTGCAGGACTGGCGCGGGGCGTCGATCCCGGTGCGCAGCTTCAGCGATTTCCGCGATCTGGCGGTGCTGATCGGCGGGCCGGACCCGGCGCAGCATCCGCAGTCCTGGTACGGCACCGAACGGCACGCCTGGCTGCAGGCTCAGCACCGCGACAGCGGCATCGAGGCATTCCTTGCGTCGAAGCGCATCGTCTTCGTCGACTCGATCACCGATCTGACCCGGCAGGCGATGGCCTATGCCCGCCAGCAGCCCGAAGCGTTTTCAGCCCGGACCGGCAAGCCGGATGTCCGCGGTGCCTACGGGCTTCTGGGGCGCGAGGTGATCCAGGCGCTGAAACACCTCCAGCATGCGCGCGGCAAGACCGTGATCTTCGTCGGCGTGCTGGAAAAAGGTCGCGGAGGAGTTCGGCACGGTCACCTGGCAGCCGCAGATGGAGGGCTCAAAGGCCGGCCGCGAACTGCCCGGCATCGTCGATCAGGTGGTCTCGATGCAGCTTTTCGCCCGCGATGCTGAAGGTGGCTGGCTGCTGGACGAGACCGCCGCCGAGCGCCGCCTCGTCTGCAAGTCCGGCAACCCCTGGGGCCTTCCGGCCAAGGACCGCTCCGGCCGGCTCGACATGACCGAACCGCCCGATCTTGGCGCACTGCTCGCCCGGATCGACGACCGCACAGCCCTCCAACCCGAACTCGCCTCCTGATCACAAAAAGGAAACTGACATGAGCTACGATCTGAACGACGCCCAGCCGCAGATGGCCCCATCGGCGAGCTGATCCCCGACGGCACCTTTGCCAAGGTGCGGCTGACCATCCGCCCCGGTGGCGTGAACGGCGCGGCCCCGATGGATGCGGGGGTTCTGAAGGCCTCGCAATCCAGCGACGCGAAGATGCTCGATTGCGAGTTCACCGTGGTCGATGGCCCGCACGCCCGGCGCAAGTTCTGGCAGAGCTTCACCGTGGCCGGCGGCAAGGTTGACGAGAAAGGCCAGTCCATCGGCTGGAAGATCTCGAAGTCCACCTTTCGCGCCATGGTCGACAGCGCTCTCGGGCTCGATCCCAGGGACGAAAGCCCTGCCGCCAAGGCCAAGCGGGTGCTGCCCGGGCTCAAGCATCTCGACGGCATCACCTTTGCCGCCCGGATCATGGTGGAGCCCGCCTCCAACCCGCAATACCGCGACCAGAACCGGATCGCCAACGTCGTTCTGCCCGACGATGCGAGCCATGCCGCGATCATGCGTGGCGAAACCGTTCCGCCCGAGCCCGTCAACGCCCCGCCGCGCAAGGCCGCGAGCGTCGCGGCGCCGGGCTGGCAGGCACCGACGCCGGCATGGGGCTCAGCGCAGCCGTCGCCCGCGGCCCCGAACTGGGGCGCGCCGGCCGCCCCCGCGACTCCGGCAGCCTCGGCCCCGGCACAGGCGCCGACACCCGCGCCGCAGCAACCCACCGCTGCCGCTACGGGCGCACCCGCGATGCCCGCCTGGCTCAATGGCTGAGGCGCAACCCGCACGGCAGGCGCGGGGGCCCAAGACGCAGCGCCGCCCGCCCAGCGAGGCAGACCAGTGGCAGGCGCATGTGACGCGCGAGGCCGCGCTGGAGATCGGAAAATGGCTCGAGGCCCGAGGAAGACTGCACCAACCCGTCGCAAGCCTCAGCCTCGGCGACCTCGAGGCCATGGCCAGCAACGCGATCTCGCGCTGGATCGTGCTGCAGTCGGAGCGCCTTCACCGGGAAGATTGGCCGCAAGAGGACCCGATCGCGACGCTCTTGCTCGGGTGACGATCTGCGCCGTCTGCGCGCGGGAAGCCCGGGGCTTCGGCTACGTCCACCGCCTTCAGCACGACCGGTATCCCTATCACCGCTTCTGCTCGCGCCGTTGTCAGGACGCGGGCAGCGCAATCGCCCAAAGGATGAACGGCATGATCGACAAGACCGCCCGCGAGGCACAGGCAATCCGCGATGCGCGGGTGCTCTTTGCCGAAACTCTGACCGACCTGGGGCTGATGGCCCCCTTCTTCGACCGCAGCGCCACCGACATCGACCGGCTGATCGAGGCGGCGGTCACCGGCTACATCGACAGCATGCAGGACCAGGCCGCGCGCAAGGAACGCACCGGCACCGTCCTCGACGACGAGATTCCATTCTGAGGGGCCGCCATGATCGATCTCAACCACGGATCTGGCTGCATCTATGGCACCGGCGCGCCGCGCCCGCCAATCGCGGAAGCCGTGTCCGCCGCCATCGACACCGCTCTTACCGCACGCAATCGCGCTGAACGGCCGCGTACCTATGTCAGTTCCTCGGGCCTCGGACGCGACTGCCTGCGCCAGATCCAGTACGACTTTCTGGCCGTCCCCAAGGACGATGGCCAGGGGCTCGCCCCGAAGACCCTGCGCATTTTCGAGGCCGGGCACCGGGCCGAGGATATCGTCGCGGGCTGGTTCCGGATCGCGGGGTTCGATCTGCGCACCGAACGCCCCGATGGCCGCCAGTTCGGATTCGAGGCGCTGTCCGGCCGGTTCAAGGGCTATATCGACGGCTGCTTCGTCTCGGGGCCCGTGGCCATGGATTATCCGGCCCTCTGGGAGAACAAGGCACTCGAGGCATCGAGCTGGAAGGACGTGGTCAAGTGCGGCGTCAGCATTGCACGCCCCGTCTATGCCGCCCAGATCGCGCTCTATCAGGCCTATCTGGACCTGCCCAACCCGGCGCTCTTCACCGCGCTGAACCGCGACACGATGGAACTGCACAGCGAACTCGCGCTCTTCGACGCCCGGCTGGCGCAGGAGATGTCCGATCGCGCCGTCATGGTCGTGCAGGCCTCCGAGGCCGGCGAGTGGCTGCCGCGCGCGGCAACCGGGCCCACGGCCGTCCTCTGCCGCGGCGGCATGGCGGCGGGCAAGTGGCACGCGCCCTGTGCATGGGCCAGCAGGTGCTGGGGTGAGCGGCCATGATCCCCGATGCTTACGCCCTCAAGCGGATCATCCGCGCGCATCGCGCCCGGTTCTGGGCCGCCGACCAGCTGGACGGCTTCGAGTTCGCACCGGTCTGGCGCTTCGAGGATCAGGAACGGTTCGATGCCGATGACGTCGACGCGCTGGCCCGTCGCCTCGCGGCCGGTCCGCAGCGGCTGCCGCATCCGCAGACGATCTTCGAGTTGCGTGATCGCAGTCCCGACCTGCGCTACCAGATCGTCCATGCCCGCCAACGGCCCGACGGCATCGACGCGGTCTGGCTGGCGCTGTGGCGCAATCCGCGTCGCTGGACCGATGTGCATGTCCGGTTTCGGATCGCCGATGGCGGCATCGCCGAGTTCGAAACCAACCCGGCCATTCCGGACCCCGCCTTCGCCGGGCAATGCGGTGAGGCGGCCGCCGCGATCGTCTGGCGCGCGCTGGCGATCCTCGCCACCTCGGCCGAGGTCAGCGAACGCCGGATCGCCCGGCCCCAGCGCAGGTCGTTCGCCCGCGACGGCGTGCGTGGCTGGGTCTGGCATCATGTCGCCATCGACCCCGAACGGATGCGCAGCGCCTCGGCCGATCCGGGCGGCAGCCATGCCAGCCCCCGCTGGCATCTGCGGCGCGGGCATTGGCGTCAGCTGGCCGACGGTCGGCGCGTCTTCGTGCGGCAATGCGAAGTCGGCGATCCCCCGCGCGGCGGGGTGGTCAAGGATTATGCTGTGGGAGCCCATGCCGAATGACCACCTTCACCCCATCGTAGCGCGAAGGAAGGCTCCTGCGTGCCGGGCGTCGTCACCGCGACCTTCACCGGCAAGGCCGCGCTGGTACTGACCCGCAAGGGCACGCCCGCGCGCACCATCCACAGCCTGATCTATTCGGTGATCGAATCGACCGAGGAGGAGATCGTCGCGGCGGCGGTCAAGGTGCAGGAGGCCGAGGCCGCCGCCCGCAGGCTGACCGGCTTCGACAGGACCGCCGCCGAGGCGGGGATCGAGGCGATGCGCCAGGCGCTTTCCGCCATGAAACATCCCCGCTTCGCCCTCAACCCGCAGAGCGACGCGGCGGATGCCAGGCTCATCGTGCTGGACGAGGTGTCGATGGTGGGCGAGGAGATGGCACGCGATCTCATGAGCTTTGGCAAGCCGATCCTGGTGCTGGGCGACCCCGGCGAGCTGCCGCCGATCAAGGGCGAAGGCGCCTTCACCCGCGATGCGCCCGACGTGATGCTGACCGAAATCCACAGGCAGGCGGCCGAGAGTGCGATCATCCGCCTCGCCACCATGGCGCGGATGGGCGAGCCCATCGGTTTGGGCACCTACGACGCCCATGTCGCCAAGCTGCGCAAGGGCGACATCACGCTGGATCAGGCGCTGCGCGGCGGGCAGCTGATCTGCGGGCTGAACGCGACGCGGCTGCAGATCGACAACGCCATGCGCGCCGCCGCGGGGCTGGGTGGGACGTATCTGCCCACGGGCGCGGCCGAGAAGATCATCTGCCTGAAGAACGAAAATGCCCATGGCCTGATCAACGGCATGTTCCTGACCCTCGAGGATATCGTCGATGAGGGCAGCCTCTACTTCTCGGCCGTGGTCCATGACGAGGACGGACGGCGCGTCGGCCCGCTCGATCGCGATGGTCGCCCGGGTCGGTTGCGCATCTACAAGGGGCATTTCGAGGATCACATCGCCTATGACGGCAAGCGCCATGACCGCGACTGGAAGGAGAAGCGCAAGCTGACCGAGGCCACCTTCGGCTGGGCGATCACCGCCCACAAGGCGCAGGGTTCGCAATGGGAGAATGTCATCGTCTGGGACGACGGGCTTGATCGCAGCGACCTCGACCGCCGTCGCTGGTTCTACACCGCGATCACCCGGGCCGAGCGCGGCCTCGTGCTGCTGGCCTGACGGGGTTGCGATGATCGACCTGAACGATGTCGGCACATCCTCGCCCCGCCATGATCTGGCGGCGGTGCGCGATCGGCTCGCTGTCACGGCCGCCGACTGGCTGCCGGGGATGTTACCCGAGGCGCAGCTTGCCCACGACCGGCGCGCGCTGCGCTGTGCCGATCTGTCGGGTCGCCCGCCGCGCAAGGAGGGGTCCTGCACCATCCATCTCGACGGGCCCTATGCCGGCTTGGGTTTCGATTATGCCACCGGCGAACGCGCGGGGCCGATCGACCTGATCGCGCAGGCGACCGGCCTTTCCGACAGCGCGCTGTTCGACGAGGCCGCGCGGATTGCCGGCATGGACCATCCGGCACCCCGGCCGGCTCCGCGCCCGAAGCCCGACCATTCCGCCGAGATCGCGCGGCTGGTCGCAGGCGCGTTCGCGCTAGCGGGCACGCCCGGCGAGGCCTATCTGCGCGCACGCGGGCTCAGCGACCCGGCATCGCCCGATCTGCTGTTTCATCCGGACCTGCCGGATTTCGACAGCCGTCGCGGCTGGCCGGGACTGATCGCGCTGGCGCGGTTCGCAAACGGTGATCGCGCCCCCGGCATCCACCGCACCTTTCTGCTCGACGACGGCAGCGCCAAGGCCCCTATGGGCAAGAAGATGCTGGGATCGGTCGTGGATGCCGCCGTGCGGCTGTTTGCCATGTCGGAAGATCGCCATATCGGTGTGGCCGAAGGCATCGAGACGGCGCTTGCGGCCCACGCGCTGTTCGGCACGCCAGTCTGGGCGGCGCTCTCGGCCGATGGTGTCGCTCGGTTTCAATGGCCGGAGGACATCACGCGCGTCACTATCTACGCCGATGCGGGAGATGCGGGGCGTCAGGCGGCGGCAACCCTCTCGGACCGGCTGAACCGGGCGGGTATCCCGAACGACATCGTGCTGCCGCTGCATGGCGACGATTTCAACGACGATCTGATGCGCGGGGTGCGCGCCGCAGACTACCCTATTGAGGCGGACCCCGCGCCCATTGCGGATACTGCCCAAGTTCCGATCGTCTCTACCGGGAACGATGCCGAGACACTGATCGCGGCAGCCGAGGCGCTGACCAACCCGCCCGACCTTGCCGCGCTCGGTCAGCTTCTGGGCCGCGCCGCGCTGGCAAAGCTGGACCCGCTGCCCGAACGCCAGATCCTCGCCCGGATCAAGTCCGCCACCGGCATCTCCATGTCGATCCTCGACAAGCAGGTGCAAAATGTCGATGTGTCTTTTGGGCTGCTTCTGGAGATCGTTTTTCGAGAGCAAGAATGCCGTCTTTTTGTGGGCCCGACGTAAAAGGTGGTGCATCGTGGTGGATAAGGTCTGACATGGCGCGGAGCGATCTTCTTGTGTCCTTGATTCGCGCGGGTGCAACCGGCGATCAGGAGATGCTGCGCTCCACCACCGAAGCGATGGTCGCGGAAGAGCGCGCCAAGAAGCATTTCATCGTGGCCGACCGCATGCAGCGAGCCTTGTCGGCTGTCCCGATCACACCTCCTGCCCTTACGGCAAGCTCGCCTCGCCTGGCGGACCCGAACGGGCGCGAGGCCATACTCGAGGTCACGCCGCAGCTCCAGCTCGACGACATCCTGCTTCCTTTGCCAGCGAAAGAAAGTGGCCGCCAGCTTCTTGAAGAGCATCGCAGAGAGGATGTTCTGCGCGCGAACGGCTATGAACCACGGCACCGGGTCTTGCTGTCGGCCCCCCCGGGCAATGGCAAGACGTCGTTCGCCGAAGCAGTCGCTGAGGGCTTGGGCCTGCCCTTCTTCGTTGTCAGATATGACGCCTTGATCGGCAGTTACCTCGGTGAGACGAACGCGCGGCTCCGCAAACTCTTTGACTATGTACGAACAACTCCAAGCGTTCTGTTCTTCGATGAGTTCGATGCCATCGGCAAGGAACGCGGCGACACACATGAAACGGGAGAGATCAAACGGGTTGTCTCTTTCCTGCTCATGCAACTCGACCAGCTTCCCAGCTACGTCATCGTGGTCGCGGCTACCAATCATGGCGAGTTGCTTGATCGCGCTGTCTGGCGCCGTTTCCAGATGCGGCTGGCATTTCCGGCTCCAAAGAAGACCGAGATTACGGTGTTTCTGGACCGGGTCATATCAGGCTGGCCAGATGCACCCAAAATGGCGCTGAGTCGACTGGCCGGCCGCCTCGGAAATGTGAGTTACGCAGAAGCTCTCGACTTCTGCCAGAATGTCAGACGACGGCAGATTCTTGGTTTAGGGGAGGTTTCGGTTGATGCGGCATTGCGCGCGGAACTGGATCTTTGGACTTCGCGCGTCACGCCAGAGTTCATAAATGCCGAGCGATCCAACAAAACCTCTCCTGAGACTGACGCCGAGAGCTGATCAGCCCCGCCCTATAGGTCGCGCCCGACCCATTCCCTCGCCAGATGCCTTTCCGCGAGACCGGCAGACGGGCGTGTTCGGCCCAAAGTTTGCGCGCCTCGCCGAAATTCTCGCGCGTGGTGATGGGGCACTTGAACTGCGCGCAGACCCTGCCGGCCTCGCCCCGGAACGGCTGTTGGTATTCGAAGTCCGCGGCGCCATCAGTTCGTTTGCCCCGTCCATCCGTCAGGTGGGCGGGCTGGAATTGGTGAATGAGGACGAACTCGACGGCGACGAGGAAGATAAGCAACCCGTCGCCTACCTTCTGGTCCCTGACATGGTGGCTTTGCGAAGTCTGGAGTCGCTGTGGCGGCGCTGGCAAGCCGGACAACTGGTCAGAGGGGAAACACCTTGGGCGACTGTGTTCGAACACCTCCGGGACCTGCGCGCGTGGGGGCCGGACGACCGCGTTCAACCATCAGATCGGGCCGTTCTCTCCGCAATCCTCGACGGCCACCGGGACAACGATCTAATCCGACTGGAGATCGAACTGGTTTTCAGGGCCAATGAGGCAGCCGCTCGGCTCAGCGAAGAGGAGACGACACAGGCGCTGACGATCCGCGGGGGTCAGGTTCTGTCTCGCTGCCGCTTACCCGATATTTCCTACCATGCACTCCTTGCCGATATCCCGGCTTGGGCCGTGCACGAAATCATCGAACGGCAGATCGAAGGGATCGCCGGCTTGGATGCCGTAATGCACATCCGTCCGCAATCCGAGGCCACGACCGTCGAGATTGGTGATCCTGAAGACAGCCCACAGGTCGGGGAGCAGATCGAAGAACTCGGTGAGCCGATCCTTGCGGTGCTCGACGGCGTCCCTGTCGGCGGCCACCGGCGCTTGGCTGCCCACATCGACCTCGACGATCCTTTCGATCTTGAGCCGGACGCCCTCGTCGCGTCCCGGGCGCATGGAACGGCGATGGCATCTCTCATCATTCACGGGGATCTCAATCGCGGGAGGCCCCACTGCCGCGAAAGATCCACATGATCCCGGTCTTGGGGAACAATGATGCCTTCCCTCCCGACAGACTGATTGTCGACATTATCTACCTCGCGGTCACCAGGCTTCGCGAACAGCGCCCCGGGATCGTGATCGTCAATCTCTCCATCGGAAATCGCTATCGGCCATTCCACAATCACCTTTCGCCCTAGGCCCGCCTACTGGATCGCCTGGCCTATCGCTTCGGCCTGCTCTTTGTGGTGAGTGCCGGCAATCAGGTCCTCCCGTTCGGCATGCCGGACTATGCAATCAGCCGAGACTACGAGGCTGCAGACGCGGCAAGCCGCGCGAGATCAATGATCGCTACGCTGCATGGCGTCATGGCGGACCGTCGCCTTCTATCGCCGGCAGAAACCGTGAACGGCATCACCGTCGCTGCCGGAAATATCGATGCTGTCGGTCCTGCGGATCGCGCATTGGCGCGAACCTTGATCGATCCCTTTCCGGCTCACGTCGCGGCGAACTCCTCGAGCAGCCTGGGACCGGGCTTCGCCAGATCAGTCAAGCCGGACATTCTGATGCCCAGCGCCAAGGAACATATGACCTGTGTCGGCAATCACAGGCACATCGACGTCCGTCCGGCAGGGGCATCGCGCGGCGCCGGTCTCAAGGTCGCGGCACCACCACGTGCGGGTCGGGAGAACCTTGACGGATATTCGAATGGCACTAGCGCAGCAACGGCGCTTGCATCGCGTACCTGTCACCGCATTCACGATGCCCTTGAGACGGCCTATGGCGAGGCGTTTCTGCAGATCCCACCCGTAGAGCGCGCGGTTCTGCTGAAGGTCCTTCTGGTCCATCCGGCGCAGTGGCCGCAGGAGACTGCCGAACTCATCAAGTCCACACTTGGGCCTACGGGTCGCGGCCAGGCGTCGAAGCAGAAGGACAATATTCGGCGCTTCCTCGGCTACGGCTATGTCAATGCTGATGACGCGCTCGCCTGCGCAGCGGATCGAGCCACGTTCTTCGCGACAGGAGTCCTGAGGGCAGATCGCATCGCAACCATCGACGTGCCGGTTCCGGTTGCAATCGGAGGAAAGGCAAGACCGCACAACCTGTCAGCGACCATTGCGTGGTTTTCGCCGGTCATGCCGGGCCGCAAGAGCTATCGCAGCTGTCGGCTGAAGATCCTCACACCGGCAGAACTCGACGCTCTCGCCGTTTCGGCGGAGCGTTGGCATCCAGACGAGAACCAGAGCAATCGCGGGACTGTCAGCTCGCGGCGCTGGAGCGGAGCAAATGCACCCGTCGTCACGCCCAACATGACGATACCCTTGGTGGTGCAGCGCGATCCCGATCAAGGCGCGCCAGTTGATGAGGCGATACCTTTTGGATTAGCCGTGACAATCTCAATGGCGGGTGAAATCGGCATCTACGACGAGGTGCGTGCCCGCCTCGCACCGCCAGTCCAAGCGCGTCCGGCCGCAGGGGCTTGACGCTACAACTTGGCACAGACGGTTGCCGAATTACGTCCCGCTTCTGCCGGTAGCAGCGCGTCACAGCTCAACGGCGTCGCAGATACGCGAATGACGCAGTTGCCTGCTGAGGTTTGAAAGACAGTATTCTTCCCTCCGCTGCCGATCCTCGGTTTTTCGGTGCCGTCCCGGCTTTCGTCACTGTGCGTCCCAACCTTCGCGTGGTCCCAACCCTGTCCCAACATCCCGAGGGGGTTAGGGACACGAAAAGCCTCGCAAAAACAAAGGTGTCCCCAACCTCACCCCGTGGTCCCAACCTTTTGCTACACATTCATGTGGGAGAACGGAAAAGGTCGGGAACATGCTTTTCTATACGAAAAGAGAAGGATCCCCGTTGGGGACACCGAGGTTGGGACCACATCCGGTCAAGTTATTGTATGGGAAAGATAAAGGGCTGTCCCAACCCCCTCGAAGGTTGGGACCACACGCTTGGAGGTTGGGACTGGGGCGGGTCGAACGTTGATCGCCGCCGCGCTCTTGATCGTTTTCGCTTTGGCGCCGGTCCGCCCGGTGCTAAATGTTGCGGTGACCAAAGCCGAAGGCCCACAGCTTGTGAGCCTTCACGATGAACACACCGATCTCTGCGCAGGACGTCCGCCCCGAGCCGGGCGCAATCTCTCGGTCTTGCATTCTCGCCCTCGACCTCGGCACGACGACCGGCTGGGCCTCGCGTGGCTATGACGGGCTGATCACCAGCGGCACGGTCAGCTTCCGGCCCGGCCGCTTCGACGGCGGCGGGATGCGCTTCCTGCGCTTCACCAACTGGCTGACCGAACTCGACCGGCTGTCGGGTCCAGTCGCGGCGATATGGTTTGAGGAGGTGCGCCGCCACGCCGGCACCGACGCCGCCCATGTGTTTGGAGGTCTCCTCGCGACGCTGACGACATGGGCCGAGTTGCGAGGCGTTCCCTACTGCGGCGTTCCGGTCGGTACGATCAAGAAGCACGCGACAGGCCGCGGAAATGCACCCAAGCAGGACATGATCGTCGCGGCACGCACTCGCGGTTTCTCCCCTGCTGACGACAACGAGGCCGATGCCATCGCCATCCTCCTGTGGGCGATCGAGACGAACGGGGGCTTGGGATGAGATGGTATCCGAGAGGCTATGGCGGCACGTGCCGGGATCCTGATCGCGTCAAGCAGGACGGCTGGCACGACCATGGGTTACTGGCGGTGTCCGTCGACGATGACCGCCTGACATGGCCGGAGCGCGAACTGGTCCGTCAACTCGGCGAGAAGCTGTATGGCCAGCGTACCGATAGCCGAGAGGCCGCCAATGGCTGACTGGACACCCACCATGGTCGAGGACCGCCTAGAGAGCGCTGCCGATGTCTTCCGGACGCTGCCCGAGGTGAAGCCGCACGGCTATTTCAACGCGTGGCCCGAGTACTTTCACAGCTTCGCCGACCAAGTTGGCCAAGAGCCGCAGATGCGTCGTCCGCGTCCGGGTCCGCACCAGATCACAGAGGCCGAGGATACGCTTCTCTGGCTGCGCTGGCTCGACCCGGCCGACGCGCGCGTGCTCTGGCTCCGGGCGAACCGCAAGCCGTGGAAGCCGATCTGCTGGGAGCTGGGCATCAGCCGCGCCACGGCCAACCGGCGCTGGCAGTACGGGATCGCCATGATCGTCTGGCGGCTGAACGGGAAGCGGGTGCCGCGAAAGCGGTCGATGGAATTCGTGGTGGCAAAGGTCACACCCTAGCCCTGTCAAGTATCGTCGCGCAAGCGAGACACTTTCATGCGAGACACCGGACGCCAAGACAACCAGCCACTCCGACGCTATCAATCAGGGTATACTCGGGAGAGGAGCGCGCAGGTAGTAGCCGCGCCGCTGGCCTCCGGGGTCCAGCGAGGGAACCAGTCGGGGTCCGATTTGCCAAGCCTTTGATATCTTGGTTCCTTCCTGGCGATATTCGTATACTGGCGGGCGAAGCGCGGGACATCGCCAGCGACAGGGTCGGATTTTTGGGAAGCCATCCGGAAGCCAGGTCCATCTGACCCCGCGCAAACACCAATGAACGCTGGCCTTCCGATCGGACATCCCTGGTAGCCGCTGGACCCCGCTTGGAGTCCGGCCCGGCATCCGGAGTCCGAAAGCCACCGGCATCCACCTGACCGAGGAACCTTGCCCACCATGACGCTGAGCTTCGCCCCGGATGCGATCGAGACGTGGCCGCTGTCGCGCCTCCAGCCCTACGCGAAGAATGCGAAGGTGCATGGCGCCGACCAGGCCGCGAAGATCGCCGCCAGCATGGCCGAGTTCGGCTGGACCGTGCCGTTCCTCGTCGGCGAGGACGGCGAACTGATCGCCGGCCACGGGCGGGTGCTGGCCGCCACGCAACTCGGGCTGCTTGAGGCTCCGGTGATCGTGCTGGGGCATCTGACCGAGGCGCAGCGCCGGGCCTACCGCCGGGCCTACCGCATCGCGGACAACAAGCTGACTGAACTTTCGAGCTGGGACGAGGCGCTGCTGTCGGCCGAACTGAACGACCTGCTGGCCGAGGATTTCGACCTGTCGCTGGTCGGGTTTTCCGACGGCGAGTTGGACAAGCTGCTGGCCTACGTCGCGGAAGACGACGGTGAAGAAGGTGGCGCCGGGGGCTCCGTGCCGCCGGTGACCATCCCCGAACCGCCGCGTAACCCGGCGTCCCGTACGGGCGATCTGTGGATCCTCGGCGACCACCGTCTGCTCTGCGGTGACAGCACCAGCGCTGCCGACGTGCGCCGCCTGATGAATGGCGAGCGGGCGATCCTTTTCGCCACCGATCCGCCGTATCTGGTGGACTACGACGGCTCGAACCATCCGACCCGGAACAAGGACTGGTCGGCGTCCTACGGCACGACCTGGGACGACAGCTCGCAAGGCGCGGAACTCTACGACGGCTTCATCGCCACAGCCATTGCCGAGGCGATCACCGAGGACGCCGCCTGGTATTGCTGGCACGCCTCGCGTCGCCAGGCGATGCTAGAGGCCTGCTGGGAAAAGGCCGGGGCCTTCGTTCACCAGCAGATCATCTGGGTGAAGGACCGCGGCGTCCTGACCAGGTCCCACTACCTCTGGAGACACGAGCCCTGCTTCATAGGTTGGCGCCGCCCGAACCGCCCGCCGAAGGTGGCGGAAGAGACATTGCCCTCAACCTGGGAGATGCCGAGCTTCGCGAGGGACGAGCGGCCGGATCACCCCACACCGAAACCGCTCGACGCCTTCGGTATCCCGATGCGCCAGCACGTCGCGCGCGGCGGGCTCTGCTACGAGCCGTTCTCAGGCTCCGGCTCGCAGATCATGGCGGGCGAAGCCAATGGCCGGCGCGTCTTCGCGATGGAGATCAGCCCGGCTTATGTTGATGTCGCCGTTGAACGCTGGCAGGCCGAAACCGGCCGAGAGGCGATCCTCGATGGTGATGGTCGGACGTTTGGAGAGGTGAAGGCCGAGCGGCTGGGGGATACCTCAGTCGAGCCCCAAATCCTCCCCGAAACCGCCGTGTGACATGCATGACCTGGCTCTACCTTCCTCCGGATGTGCTTCCGGAGCCGGAGACGCATGCCTGTTCGGCCTCTCCCTCTGTTCCGGCGCGGGTGAGCTCGATCTCGGACTCGCCATCGCCATCCCCGGATATCGTGCTGTGGGCCATGTCGAGCGGGAAACCTACGCCGCAGCCATCCTCGTGGCGCGGATGGAAGACGCGGCCCTGGATCGCGCGCCTGTCTGGGACGATGTTGCCAGCTTCGACGGCCGCCCTTGGCGCGGCACGGTGGATATCGTCACTGCGGGCTATCCGTGCCAGCCATTCTCCGTCGCGGGCAAGCGCCGGGGCGCCGACGATCCGCGCCATCTCTGGCCTCATGTCGCCCGCATCATCGGCGAGGTCGAACCTCCCTTCGTCTTCCTCGAGAATGCCGCCCATCATCTCCGCCTCGGTTTCCCCGAAGTCGCCGCAGGACTGGTCGGCATGGGCTACCGTCTTGCGGCAGGCCTCTTCACGGCGGCGGAAGTCGGCGCGCCCCACAAGCGTGAGCGGCTCTTCATCCTCGCCATCCGCGAGGGCGACGAGCTGGCCGACCCCGCGCGCCTGCTCTGGCACCCGGTCGAGTGGCGGGAACCGGACGGAACTGCTGCGCCTCTGGCCGACGCCGAGGGCCAGCGCCAACGAGAACCGACAGACGAAGCCAACGCCGTCGCAGGAAGCGGGCCAGCACGGCATGAACCTCGCGACCACGGCCGCAATGTGGCCGACGCCGATGGCGAACGATGGCTGCAAGCCGAGCGCGGGCAATCGCCGCTCGGCCGACCTGACCCACTCAGCGGGGATGTGGATGACGCCGACTGCCCGCGATCACAAGGATGGCGCGACGAGCCTTGCCAACACGCCGGTGAACGGCCTGCTTGGCTGCCAGGTCCTTGTGACGCCGATGGTTGGGCGCGATACCTCCGATGCGCGCCGGACCTTGAACCCGCTGTTCGTCGAGGCGCTGATGGGCTGGCCCACCGAGTGGACCGGCGTCGCCTCTGTGGCAACGGCGTTGTCCCCCTGGTTGCGGCGCATGCGCTGCGAACTCTGGCGGCTGAACTGCTGGCCGATGGATGAGGCAGCGGCATGAAGCAGTCCCGCCTCATGTCGCTGGTCGAGTCCGTCGCCAACGTGATCGTTGGCTACGGCGTCGCGGTCGTGACACAGCTGATGGTCATCCCATGGTTCGGTCTGCCCGCGCGTCTCGACGACGCGCTGGCGATCGGGGCGATCTTCACCGTCGTGTCGATCGCGCGTTCCTTCGCCCTGCGGCGCCTGTTCGAGGCAATCCGGATGCGGGGCGACTAGATGGAGTAGGTGCCGAAGGGCTTTCCGAACTTCTCAACGCCCGACTTTCCCAGCAACGTCAGCTTGTTGTGCAGCTTGTGGCCGGGAGAAGCGTTTCGGGCCTCGCGAGCCCAGACCTTGGCGTCAATTTCCCAAACATCGAAGTTCGTTCCGTCCGGGGTGAAAGCACAGAGAACGACATTGATCCGCTCGAGAAGAGTGTTGAGACATCCCCATTGGGTGTTGCGTCCCTTCGCTGTGCGCAGCGTAGCTCGCCGACCGTCAGGTAGTTTGAGTTCTGTTGCCACAGGGCTGACGAGGTCGCCGATTTTGCTCGCAAGTGCCCGGCCAGCTGAGATGCCAAACTCATACCCCTCGCGGCCGGTGAACTCGTCCTGTCCGCCGCCCGGCTTGGAGGGTTTCGTCGATACGACCTTGGGAGCCTTCGGCAGAAATTCGTCCAAGGCACGAACCGCAACGGATGCGGCCGATAGACTAGGGTTCTGAGTCAAGAATTCGCCGAGACGGGATGCCAGATTGGGATCCAGTCTAACCGTGATCGAGTCGACCATGCGCGCCACCTTTCAAGAGGGTTGACGCACATATCTTGCAAGCCAACGATAGGAGTCGTCAAGAGGTATGATTCATACCTCTTGACGTGTTGTAATTCCGCGAAGCTGCGTCCAGTCAAGCGATGCGGTAGACCCGCCCCCGGTTCTCGACCTTCTCCGAGGTCACCTCGAGACCGAGCTTCTTCTTCAGCGCCCCGGCCATCGCGCCGCGCACCGTGTGCGACTGCCAGCCCGTCGCGGCCATGATCTCCTCGATGGTCGCCCCCTCGGGCGCGCGCAGCATGGCGATCAGGGTGGCCTGCTTGGTTCCCTCGCGCGGCGTGCGCGTCTTGGGCGCGGCCTTCCGCTCGGTGGGGGTGTCCCGCGCGGGCTCTTCGGTCGGCGCGTCCGTCGCGCCCGCAGGCGCGGTGTCCGCGTCTTCGGGCTCGATGCCGATGGCGGCGAGGCCTGCGTCGGTGGCGACCAGCGTGACGCCGTGGCCGTCGCCGGTCTCACGCCACATGGGCTCGCTCTTCCGCAGGTCGGCGTCCACCTCCTGCAAAAGGCCCTTGGCGATCATTGCGCCGACCACCTTCGAGGCAGCGCCGCCGCGCAGGCTTCTCGGGCAGCGGCAGGGCGATGCGGTCCTCGCGCTGTGCGGCGGCGCTGAGGATGATAGCTTGGGTGTCAGAAAGCTTGGTCATGGGGTTGTCTCCGTATTCGGGCCCGCATCATGCGGCGCCTTCTACGACCCCGAGCCGCGCAGGGCGCGCGGCGAGAGTTCCGGCGGTGCCGGAGATCAGCGGGCGTGTTCGCCCTCGCCGAAGGCGCTGTCGGTGATGCGCTTGAGCAGGCTGGCGTAGTATTCCAGCGTGCCGACCATCGCCCAACCCGCCTCGTCGGGGGCGCAGTTGAAATGGTTGTCGCTGAGCGTCTGCAGGCGGTCGAGCATCTCGTCGATCTCGGCCTTTCTTGACGATGAAGGCGGCGAGTGCGTTCGCCCGGTTCCTCGAACCGGTGGCGGAATCGGGCTCACCCTTGTTCCGGCGCGCCTTATCTGCGCGGAGCTCAAAGCGCGGGGTGGTGATCGGGTTCAGGCGGGTGGTCATCGTCGTGGCTCCGTGATCGAGGCTTATCAACTCCATAAGATCATGATTCTTAATGATAATCTGAGTTGTCGATGCAGGGCATAAGCGAGCGCCAGTACGCCGCCCATGTCGGGCTGTCGCGCGGCGCGATCCAGAAGGCGAAGACCGCCGAACGGCTGGTCCTCTATCCCGACGGCAGCATCAACGCGACCGCCAGCGATGCGCGGCGGGCGGAGACGACGGACCCGTCCAAGACCCGCAAACCACCCACGTCCAAGCTGAAGCCCGTTCCCGAGGCGGCCGTGGCCGCCGTCGGCGACACGCTGCGCGAACAGGGGCTCGCCGCGCCGCTCGTCGGCGGGGGCACGACCTTCCTGCAGGCCAAGACCGCGAACGAGGTGCTGAAGGCGCAGGAGCGGCGCATCCGGCTCCAGAAGCTGAAGGGGGAGCTGATCGACCGGACCCGGGCGCTGGCGCTGGTGTTCCGGCTGGCGCGGGAGGAACGGGATTCATGGGTGAACTGGCCTGCGCGCGCGGCGGCGCTGATGGCGGCCGATCTCGGCGTGGAGCCTGCCGCGATGCAGAAGGCTCTGGAGAAACATGTACGCGCCCACCTCGACGAACTCGCCGAGGTCCGGCCCGACTTCCGATGATGGCGAGCATGGTGACGATGGGCTGACCGGGTTCGACGGCGCGGCGGAGATCCTGCGTGCCTGGGGCAACGGGCTGCGGCCCGACCCGGACCTGACCGTGTCGGAATGGGCGGACCGGCACCGGATGCTCTCGGGCCGCGCCTCGACCGAACCCGGGCGGTATCGTACGACCCGCACGCCCTACATGCGCGAGATCATGAACCGGCTGTCGCCGGGCGATCCCGTGCAGCGGATCGTGTTCATGAAGGCCGCGCAGGTGGGCGCAACCGAGGCGGGCAACAACTGGATCGGCTTCGTCATCCATCAGGCGCCGGGGCCGATGCTGGCCGTCCAGCCGACGGTGGAACTGGCCAAACGCAACTCACGCCAGCGGATCGACCCGCTGATTGAGGAAAGCCCCGATCTGCGGGAGAAGGTCAAACCCGCGCGGTCGCGCGATGCTGGCAACACGATGCTGTCCAAGGAATTCGCGGGCAGCATCCTGATTATGACCGGCGCGAACTCGGCGGTCGGGCTGCGCTCGACCCCGGCGCGTTACATCTTCCTCGACGAGGTCGATGCCTATCCGGCCTCGGCCGACGAGGAAGGCGATCCGGTCACGCTGGCCGAGGCCCGATCGCTGACCTTCGCCCATCGGCGCAAGGTGCTGCTGGTTTCGACTCCCACGATCCGGGGGCTGTCACGCATCGAGCGCGAGTTCGAGGCGTCGGATCAGCGACGCTACTTCGTGCCGTGCCCGCATTGCGGCGTGATGCAATGGCTGAAGTTCGAGCGGCTGCGCTGGCAGAAGGGCCGCCCGGAAACGGCGGAGTATCACTGCGAGGGCTGCGAGACGCCCATCGCGGAGCATCACAAGACGGCGATGCTGGAGGGTGACGAATGGCGGGCGACCGCCGTGGCCGCCGATACGACCACAGTCGGCTACCACCTCTCGGACCTCTATTCGCCGGTGAGCTCGCTGAGCTGGCTGCGGATCGCACGCGGCTGCGAGGCTGCCCAGGGATCAGACGAGGCGATCAAGGCGTTCCGCAACACGATCCTCGGCGAGACATGGATCGAGGCCGACGAAGCGCCCGCCTGACAGCGGCTCTATGACCGCTGTGAGGCATGGCGGCCCGGAACGGTCCTGCGAGTGGCCTGTTCCTGACCGCCGACGCCGACGTCCAGAAGGACCGGATCGAGATCGACGTCTGGGCCTTGGGCTCGAAAGTTGGCTCATCGATCACATCGTGATCGAGGGCGGGCCATCCGATGGATGGCCCGATAGAGTCGCATTACCCGGCAAGGCGCGCGAAAATGCTGGTGACCTGAAGAATGTGGGAATAGCACGCTTTGCTCTTCCCCATTGTCTGCGGATTGTGATCGGCCATTTCCTTGTAGGCTTGGTCTGCTGCGCGGATCAGTTCATCGTCCGTCAACACCTTGGGCGGCTGCAACTGCCAGCGCAAGCCGTTGTACTTGATGAAAACCGAGTTCGCGGCGATGATCGGGAAGATCAGGCCGTCTGGCACTTCCTTGATCTGCCGCCCTTCCCTTTCAATCGAACGGATACCTGTCCCAACAAAGCCCTGATGCACTTTCCATTTAGCGTAAAGCTCCCAAGCGAGCGGCGCTACGTCAAGGAAGCACTTGTAGACATCCTGATTTTCTTGGTCATCGACCAAGCGCTGAAACAGTTTCAGGCAGCGCGTTTTCTGACTATAGGAGAATACCTTATTTTCGGGGTCAGCCTGCGCGCCGAACTTCTTCATCATTTCTGCGGGCAGCAGTGCGAATGTCACCTGAATGAGTTTCTCCGTGTCAAGGCTGCCGCCCGTGTCGTTCTGGTCGCTCTCGGATTTCTGCAACTCGACGCCCGGGAACTTAGTCCGCATATGGGCTTCCAACTCATCTAGTTGGCCCCGCCGCCCCGCGATAGACAACGCCCGGACATCGTTCTGAAAGTTGCGGGCGATAGAAATGTCCGCAATCAGATCATCATCGTCCGTTACGATGATCTCAAACCGTATGCTCGGCTCGATGTAATCGGCATTGAAGGTCTTGGCGAAGAAGCGACGGAGTTCGCCCTGAGTTTGGGACCCATTGATGATGCTCGGCTTGAGCAACGTCATCTGCTTCACCTTGTCGTCTACCTCTGCATCACGGGCAACGATCACGATGCCGCCGTTGAGGATCGAAAACAACTCGGTGTTCGCCTCCAACGTCTTGCGGATCGCTTGGTGAACAAGCGTCGGGGTCTTCTTCTGCTTTCCTTTAGCCTCGACCAGATACTCGCGGACGTTTTCATTGTCGTCGAGTTCCAGCACCGAACGGGCGGGAGCCGTGCCGGAATAAACTTTACGACCCGCCGATTGATCCTCAGGCGAACTGATATTCCGACAATTATGATAGGGAAACGCGAACAAATTCGTGGCTGCGCTCGCAGACATCATGGTAGTACCTCATTTTCCGCTGTCCGCCACCAAAAGGCGCGTCCACCTGGACGACCCCGACGAGACAACATCACATTGATAGCACAACGGAATATGCAGATCAACAATATCGTCGGCGCGAGGATCATGCCGCAAGCGGCGACGAGGCGCTGGACCGCCGCGTCGACGATCTCTTCGAGCGATGGGCCGAGGCCTGCGATGCGGACGGCCAGCTCGATTTCTACGGGCTGCAGACCCTGATCTGCCGGGAGATGATCGAAGCGGGCGAAGTGCTGGTGCGCCGTCGCCTGCGGCGATCCTCGGACGGTCTGCCGGTGCCGTCGCAGCTTCAGGTGCTGGAGGCCGATTTCCTCGATGCCACGAAATCCGGCGTCCTCGGTGCGGGTCGTCTCGTCCAGGGGATCGAGTTCGACCCGGTCGGCAAACGCCTGGCCTACTGGCTGCACAGCGAACACCCCGGCGATGCCTATAGTGCCCTGCGCGGCGGGTTCGACAGCCACCCGGTCCCGGCGACCGACATCGTCCATGTCTACGAGAAGCAGCGCACGCAGGCACGCGGTGTTCCCTGGGGTGCGCCGGTGATCCGGGCGCTGCGTGATCTCGACGATTACGAGGTCGCCGAAATCGTCCGAAAGAAGACCAGGCCGGCGTCACCGCCATCGTCTTCGGCGACGACGAGGCGCAGCAAGGCATCGCGCCGTCCGTGGTCGATGCCGATGGCAACAAAGTCGAGCAGTTCGAGCCGGGGCTGATCGCCTATGCGCGGGGCGGCAAGGACATCAGGTTCAACCAGCCTTCGGCCACCGGCGGCTACGGCGAGTACAAGCGGGCGAGCCTGCACACGATCTCGGCCGGGTTCCGGGTGCCCCACGAGCTGCTGACTGGCGACCTCAGCCAGGTCAACTATTCCTCGATCCGGGCCGGGCTCGTGGAATTCCGCCGCCAGATCGACGCCGTGCAGTGGCAGTTGTTCATCCCGATGTTCTGTGCGCCGGTCTGGCGTTGGTTCACCGAGGCCGTATGGGCCGCAGGCCAGATCCCGTCCCCGGACGTGCCCGTGGAATGGTCGCCGCCCAAGTTCGACGCCGTCGATCCCTACAAGGACACGATGGCTGACCTGCTGGCGATCCGCTCGGGCACGATGACGCTGGCACAGGCCATCTCGCGGCAGGGTTACAGTCCCGATGCGGTGCTCGAGGAAATCGCCGCGACCAATGCCAGGCTCGACGAATTGGGCCTGGTCCTCGACAGCGACCCGCGCCGTGTCACCAAGACCGGCAGCGCGCAGACCAATGATTCCACGAACGATCCGGCCACCAGCACCACCGCCGATGTGGAAACCGATCCGGCGCAAGCCGCCGCCGACCAACAGGACTGACCCATGGACACGATGATCGAACTGCCGGCCATGCGCCGGTCGGCGGAGCTTGCCCCGAACACGGCCGATGCCGACGCCCGCACCGTCGAGGTGATCTGGTCGGCGGGCGCGCGCGTGCGACGTGCGACATTCTTCGGCGAGCCCTATGACGAGGAGCTGAGCCTTGACCCTGCCCATGTGCGGCTCGACCGGCTGAACGCGGGCGCGCCCTTCCTGAAGGTGCACGAACTCGACACGCTCGACGCGGTGATCGGCTCGGTGGTGCCGGGTTCCGCCCGGATCGAGAACGGCCGGGGCATCGCGCTGGTGCGGATCTCCGAGCGCGCAGACGTCGAGCCGATCTGGCGCGACATCCAGGCCGGGCACATCCGCGCGGTCTCGATCGGCTACCAGGTCCACCGCTTCGAGGTCTCGAAACCCGAAGCAGCCCGCGAACTCTGGCAGGCAGTGGACTGGACACCCTTCGAGGTCTCCGCCGTCGCGGTCGGCGCCGACCCCGCAGCGTGCTTCCGCGCCCAGCATCCCCTTCACGACTGCGTCCTCCACCGCCGGGACGCCCCCACAGAGCAAGGAGCATCCCCGATGACCGATAAGACCGAGAAGCCCGGTGAGTGACGCCGCACCCCCCGCCAGCAACCAACCGACCGAGCCGGTCGAAGCCGAGGACACCATCATGACCGAGCCGAAACCGGCTGCGCCCGACTCGAAGGTCGCCGCCAGCGAGACGCGCAACCAGCCGAAGCTTCCAAAAACTGATGCCCCCGCTGCGCCCGACACCGAAGCCGTCGCCACCCGCGCCCGCGAGGCGGAGCGCGACCGCGTCTCGACCATCTACGATCTCGCGGGCCGTCTGAACCTCGAGCGCAGCTTCGCCGAGGATTTGGTCAAGCGCGGTGTCGGCATCGACGAGTCCCGCCGCCTGATCCTCGATCAGGTCGCTGCGAAGTCGGACGAGACCCGGACCTTCCCGCATGTCTCGATCCCGCTCGGCGGCCAGGATGAACGCATCACCCGCCGTGACGCGGTGGCCAACGCGCTGCTGCACCGCTACAGCCCGACGCTGTTCCAACTCGCGGACGCCGCGCGCCAGTACCGTGGCATGACGCTCCTGGAACTCGCCCGCGAAAGCCTCGGCAATGCCGGGGTGAACACGCGGGGCCTGTCGCGCGACGAGGTGGCGACGCGGGCACTGCATTCGACGTCCGACTTTCCCGAGATCCTCGCCGCTGTCACCAACAAGACGCTGCGGCAGGCCTACGAGGCCTATCCCCGCACCTTCATGCTGTTCTGCCGCCAGGTGCTCGCCACCGACTTCAAGGCGATGCACCGGGTCCAGCTCGGCGAGGCGCCGCAGCTTCTGGAGGTCGGCGAGAGTGGCGAGTTCAAGCGCGGCACGCTCGGCGAGTCGAAGGAGAGCTACAAGGTCAAGACCTATGGCCGGGTGGTCGCCATCACCCGCCAGGTGCTGATCAACGACGATCTCGACGCCTTCACCCGGATCCCGGCGATGTACGGCAACTCCATCGCCCAGCTCGAGTCGGACGTGGTCTGGGGCATCATCACCGCCAACCCGGCGATGGCCGACGGCAACGCGCTCTTCCACACCACGCACAAGAACCTCGCGGGCACCGGCGCGGCGCTGGCCGTCGATGCGGTGGGGGCGGCCCGCGCGGCCATGGCCAAGCAGACCGGCCTCGACAAGAAGACGGTGCTGAACATCCGCCCCGCTTTCCTGATCGTGCCCGCCTCGCTGGAACTGAAGGCCGAGCAGCTGGTCGCGCAGAACCTGGTGCCCGCGTCCAGCAGCAACGTGGTGCCGCAGTCGATCCGGATGCTGGCGCCGATCAGCGAGCCCCGGCTCGATGCCGCCAGCGAAACCGCCTGGTATCTGGCGGCCTCTCCGGCCCAGATCGACACGATCGAGTACGCCTATCTCGAGGGTCAGCAGGGTGCCTACATCGAAACCCGCAACGGCTTCGACGTCGACGGGGTCGAGATCAAGTGCCGCCTCTTCGGCGCCAAGGCCATCGACTGGCGCGGCCTCTACAAGAACCCCGGCGCGTAACCCTAACCCGATGACGAACCCTGACATGCAGGCGGTCCTGACGGGCCGCCCTTCGTCTTTCCACGAGGATTACCCCATGAAAAACTACGTCCAGCCCGGCAACACCATCACCCTGACCGCGCCCTATTCCGTCGCCTCCGGCGATGGCCTGCTCGTCGGCTCCATCTTCGGCGTCGCCGCCGGAGCGGCCGCCCTCGGCGAGAGCGTCGAGACCGCGCTCGTCGGCGTCTTCGACATCACCAAAGTCGGCTCGCAGGCCTGGACCGTGGGCGCCAAGGTCTATTGGGACGACAACAACAAGCGCTGCACCACGGTCGCCACCGACAACACCCTCATTGGCGTGGCGACCGTGGCCGTGGCGAGCGGCGAGGGCGACACCATCGGCCGGGTCCGCCTGAATGCGACGTTCTGATGAGCGCTTTCGCCGCCGCCTTTGGCGCGCTCTTCGCCGATCCGAACATCGGCCGGGACGCTGTCTATATCGCTGACGGCGGCGCGCCCATGCTGGTGCGCCTCGTCGCCCGGCGTGCCGACGCGGTCACCGACTTCGGCGATGCGCGGCTCTGGTCCGAGACCACCCGGATCGACCTGCGCGTGGCCGAGGTGGCGAACCCGCGCCCCGGCGACCGCATCGAGATCGATGGCGACGCCTTCCTCATTCAGGGCGAGCCCGTCCGCGACCGCGAGCGGCTCGTCTGGACGGTCGATCTGAGGCCCGCGTGAAACTGAAGCTCGACATCGATCCCGACATCGTCGCGATGATGCAAGCGGAGGTGGCAGTCGGCGAACGCGCCGTGACCACCGCCATGCGCGAGGCCGGGACCGGGCTGAAATCGGCGTGGCGGCTGCTGATCACCGGCGCGGGGCTCGGGCCTCGGCTGGCCAACTCGATCCGGAGCCAGAACTTCCCGAGGTCGGGCGAGAGCCTGGACGCCGCCGCGCTGGTCTGGTCGAAGGCCCCGGTCATCGTCGGCGCGCACGACACCGGCCCGTTGATCCGCTCCAAGAACGGGTTCTGGCTGGCGATCCCGCTGCCTGCCGCAGGCAAATCCCTGCGCCTGCGCTTCGTCTATCGCCGCACGGGTCCGAGCCTGCTGGTGGCGGAGGGCCGGCTGAACACCAAGGGCCAGGCGGTGGTGTCGCGCTCGAAAACCGGGCGCGGCAAGGTCACCGCGCCGATCTGCCTGCTGGTGCCGCAGGTCAAGCTGCCGAAGCGGCTGGACCTCGCGCGGGATGCAGACCGGGCGTTGGACAGCGTGCCGGGGCTGATCGTGGCGAATTGGGTGGAGGATAGAATGTGATGTCTACTTTCCCAACGGGGTAGTCGTGGTCCGCAGGCGTCAAAAATGTCTCTGGCGAAAAGACATAGGCGTAAACCGGCATCCGGCGATGCCAGGGTTCCAGTGCAACAAGAGCGGCTGTAGTTGACCACGACGGCGTGTTCGGTGGAAGGTCGAAATCTACGGTCTCACGTCTGACGCCTAAGGACAGTTGAACGAAAATGTACTGCTATGTAGACGAAAGCGGCAATACTGGGGCCAACCTATTTGATCCGGCTCAGCCCGTCCTCTATTATGGCTTAGTCACCTCCAAGACGAACCTCGACGTCACGGCCGAGCCTCTCCTGCGGGCGGCTCGCGCGAAGCTCGGCGTCGAACGTCTCCATGCCAACGCACTCGGCGTCGGTCGGCTATCGGAGATTGCCCCAAGCCTCGGCCGCTTCGCCGTGAAGCGCGATGTCCGGTTCTCGCTCTATAAGGTCGTGAAGCCCGATTATGCTGTGATTACCTTCTTCGACCAGGTGTTTGATGCTGGTCTCAACGACGCTGTTCCGTGGCACCACTACTGGACACCACTGCGATATGTCCTCGTTTTCAAGGTCGCCCATCTCTTCGACGTGGAGACGTCGAAGGCAGCCTGGGCGGCGCGGCAGGAGACGAACCCGGCAAGGGCCGCTGAGGCTTTGCGCACAATTTGCACCACCCTGCAGGGGAGGCTTAATCGGCTACCGGATGCTCGCTCTCGAGAAGCTGATCTCCGGCGCTTTAACCTGGGCAGCTGCGAACCCGTTCGAGATCAGCTATGGAGCAGGCAATAAGGACAGCGCACTTCAGATTTCCCCAAATCTGGTCGGCTTCCAGCAGGTCCTACAGTACATCGCTATTCAGGCGCGGAAGCAGTCAAAGCAGGTACGTCAGATCACTGTCGATCGGCAGACGCAATTCAATCGAGCACAAGGTGAGTTGTCGGATATCTATCGTAGGCTACGAGGCCACAAGCAGAGTATGGGGCCGGGGATGCCAGAGATGGACATGACGAACATGCCTGAGGTCCCGCCTGTATTCCGTCCTGGCGACGAGAGTGCCGGCCTTGAGATGGTCGATGTCGTGCTGTGGGTCGCGAAGCGGCACGCGGAGGGCAAGCCGATCTCGGCGGAACTGGCGGAGATGCTCAACGCCTTCGCCAAGCGCGGCAGGACGGACGAGGTCTCACTACGCGGCCTCGAACGTCGGTGGAGCTTCCTCCTCGACCTACCGGAGCCCGAGGTGCCCTTGCCTGAAGACCTGGCAGCTCGGATCGAGAAGTGGGAAGAAGATCGGCGAAGAGCCGTAGAAAGTTGCTGACACTGACGTTGCAGAAGATCGGAGTTTCTCCCTGAACTTGCAGGCTTTCGAAAGCGCATCTCAGCGCCGGGTAATAGGGTTCGAAGCGTTCCTTCTTTGCATGCGCGCGATAGCAGGAAACCATGTCCACCCCTCGTGAAACCATCCTCGCCGCGCTGCACGCGTGGCTCTCGGCGCTGCCCGCGACCGCCCTGCGCGGTGAGGTGCTGCCCGAGCGCGTGCCGGCCGAGGGCCTGCTGATCCTGCGCGACGGTGAGCCGGGCGAGCCGGAGGTGACGCTGTCGCCGCTGACGTACCACTACCAGCACCGGGCCGAGATCGAGGCGGTCGTGCAGGGTTCCGACCGTGACGCCGCCTTCGACACGCTGACCGCCAGCATTGGTGCGGCGCTCGCCGCCGACCGCACGCTGGGCGGGCTCTGCGACTGGGTCGAGGTGGAAGCGCCGCGACCGGTCGATCTGCCGGTCGAGGGCGCGGCCAGCCTGAAGGCCGCCGTGATCCCGGTGGTGCTGCACTATTCCACGGCCGATACGCTCGGCTGATCCCGACAATCCGAGGAGAACACCATGGCGCGAGCCCAGGGGGCGCGGGCGCTGATGGCGCTTGCGTTCGAGACGACCTATGGAACCCCGCCCGCCAGCGGCTTCGCCCGCATGCCCTTCGCCAGCACCTCGCTCGGCGCCGAGCAGCCACTGATGAACTCGGAACTGCTCGGCTACGGCCGCGATCCGCTGGCGCCGGTCAAGGATGCGGTCACAGTTGATGGCGATGTCGTGGTGTCGCTCGACGCCGAGGCTTTCGGCTTCTGGCTGAGAGCCGCCTTCGGCGCGCCGGTCACCACCAGCACGGCGGCGACCGGCACCATCGCCTTCGCGGCCAATCCCACCGAGGGCGATACGATCACGCTGGGCGGCGTCACCTGGAGTTTCGTGGATGACAGCCCCGGCACCGGCGAGACCGCGATCTCGGGAACCCTGTCTGCCACGCTGGCGGCGCTGGTCTCGGACCTGAACGGCTCGGCCGACCCGGAGGTCGGCAAGGCGAGTTACTCCAATCCGCTCGGCACCGATGAGCTGCTGATCACCTTCGACAGTGCCGGGACCAGCGGCAACGCCTTCACCATCGCCGCCTCGGCCGCGACCGCATCCGGGCCGCAGCTGACCGGCGGCGGCAGGATCCACAGCTTCCAGTCCGGGTCCTGGACGCTGCCCAGCATGTCGATCGAGACCGGCATGCCCGAGGTGCCGCGCTATGCCATGTATTCCGGCTGCGTGCTCGACCAGCTGACCTGGCAGATGCAGCGCTCCGGTCTGCTCACCGCCACAGCGCGGCTGGTGGCGCAGGGCGAAACAGTGGGCACGACGACGAGCGCTGGAACACCCGCCGCGCTGGAACTGAAGCGCTTCGGCCATTTCAACGGCGCGATCACGCGCAACGGCTCAGCGCTCGGCAACGTGGTCTCGGCCGAGATCACCTATGCCAACAACCTCGACCGCATCGAGACGATCCGCTCGGACGGCCGCATCGACGGCGCGGACCCGTCCATCGCCGCGCTCACGGGGCGGATCGAGGTCCGCTTCGCCGATCAGACGCTGGTGACGCAGGCGATCAACGGCGAGGCCTGCGAGATGGAGTTCGCCTATGTCCTGCCTTCGGGCGAGAGTTTCACCTTCACCGTCCACGCCGTCTACCTGCCGCGCCCGCGCATCGAGATTTCCGGGCCGCAGGGCGTGCAGGCCAGCTTCGACTGGCAGGCCGCGCGCGACAGCGCGGTCGGCCGGATGTGCACCGCCACCCTGATCAACGACATCGAGGAATATTGAGTATGCTCACGCTCGACCTGACCAACGCGCCCCGCTGGCATGATCTCGCCCCCGGCGTGCGGGTGCAGTTGCGCCCGCTGACCACCGCGCTGATGGTCGGCACGCGCAGCGATCCGGCCGTCGAGGCGGTGCCGGATGAGGCCAGCGACGAGGAACGTGCGGTCGCTTTCGCCAAGGCGCTGGCGCGACGGGCCGTACTCGCCTGGGAGGGCATCGGCGATGCAGACGGCAATCCCATCAACCCGAGCCCCGAGGCCATCGACGTGCTGCTCGATGTCTGGCCGATCTTCGAAGCCTTCCAACTGACCTACGTCTCGAAGGGGCTGCTGCTGGAACAGGAAAAAAACGCCTCCGCGCTCTCGCCGAATGGTTCTTCGGCGGGGGCGACAGGTATTGCCAAGCCTGCGCGCAAGCCTGCCCGGACTGCCCGGCGCGGCTGAACCGTCCGGAAACGCCGGAGGGTTGGCAGGTCTGGGACCTGGTCGGTCGCCTCGGCGGCCAGCTGCGTGTCCTGCCCGGCGCCGTGATCGGCTGGGACATGTCGGCGGCGCTGGCGCTCGGGAACGCGCTCGGCGTGCCGCCGCTCGCCATGGCCGAACTGCTGCCTGTCGTCGAGGCCGTGATGGTCACCAAACTCAACGAACAGATGGATCACTCCCATGGCTGAGAAGAGGGTCAGCGTCCGCCTCGCGGCCGTCGGCGGACGGCAGGTGCGCGCCGAACTGGAAGGTGTGGGCGAAGCTGGGTCGCGCGGCTTCGGACGGCTGAACCGGGAGATGGAAGCAGCCAATACCCGGCTCGCAGCCTTCTCGCGCCGGGCACGGATCGCGCTCACCGCAGCGTCGGCTGGCGTCACCACCGCGCTCGCCGCCATGACCCGCGCGACGATCCAGGTGGCCAATCAGACGCAAGCCTTCGCGCAGGTGGCCAACACCGCTCCCGAGGCGTTCCAGCGATGGGCGGGGGCATCCCGCACTGTCGGAATCAAGCAGGAAAAGCTCGCCGACATCCTCAAGGACGTGAACGACCGGGTCGGCGATTTCCTGAGCACCGGCGGCGGTCCGATGGCCGATTTCTTCGAACGGGTGGCGCCCCGGGTCGGCGTCACCGCCGATCAGTTCGCGCGCCTTTCCGGCCCAGAGGCATTGCAGCTCTATGTCGACACGCTGGAGCGCGCCGGTCTCAGCCAGCAGGAGATGACCTTCTATCTCGAGGCCATGACCTCGGCGCGGTGCTCGATGCCGGCGCCATCCAGGCATTGCAGCGCACCCAGATCGCGCTGGTGGGCGTCGGCCAGGTGTTCGAGGGCATCCGCAACCGGATCGGCGTGGCGCTGGCCCCGGCGGTCGAGGGGCTGGCCAACGCCTTCGTCGGTCTCGCCTCCGAAGGAGGCACGCTCAGGATCGCCAATATCGGCCGGCTCGCCACCTATGCCGCAACCTTCGCCGCCTTCATGGCGGGCCGCTGGGTGGCGAGCCTGGCGGTTGCCGCCGTCTCCGTGCGCGGCCTCGCCACCGCGCTGGTCGTCCTGCGCGGCGCGCTGATCGTCGGCGCGGGAGAACTGATCTACCAGTTCAGCCAGCTCGTCCGGGGTGCTGGCGGGTTCGGTGCCGCGCTCGAGCTGATGGGCAATGTCGCCAGGGCGGTCTGGGACGGGATCAAGGCCACGGCCGGGTCCTTCGTTGATGACTTCCGGGCGCTGCGCGCCGATGTCGAGGCGATCTAGCTGCGGCTGATGGCCTTCCTGTCGAACAAATGGGCCGATTTCCTCGGCAGCATCGGGCCGACCTTCAACGCGGTGGCGGAGACGATCGGTGCGGATGCACAGATCGACTGGTTCGGCGCGCAGTCCTACGCCTCGATGCTCGACCATGCCGCGAGCAACGCGGGTGTGATGGCTGACCGCTATCGCCAGCGCGCGATCGAGACCCGCGCCGGAGCCTTCGACGGTGTCGGCCCGGCGATGCAGGCGCTCAGCGATGCCATGCGCGGCGGAGATGAAGTCGGGGCGGACGCGCTGACCGAAGCCACCGGCGCGGCAGAGCGGTTCGAGACTGCGCTCGAGTGTGCAGGGAGTGCCGCAACGGGAGCAGGTACGGCCGCTGCGGCTGCAGCAGCAACGCCTGGCACCGAAGCCGCCGTACCGGCTGGCAGGCGGTCACAGCAGCACTCTCGGACTACGCCGGCAAGGCCCGCGAGATCGGAGGCGATATCGGCCAGAGCCTCGTCGGCGCCTTTCAGTCGGCCGAGAATGCGTTGGCCGAGTTCGTGAAGACCGGCAAGCTGAACTTCGGCGATCTGGTCACCTCGCTCATTGCCGATCTGGCCAAGCTCGCGGCGCGGTGCTTCATCCTCGGGCCGATCGCCAATGCGCTCTCCGGCGTGCTCGGCGGCGCGGGCGGCATCTTCGCCGACATCCTGCATGCGGGCGGGATGGTCGGCTCCGCCGGTCCCTCGCGGATGGTTCCGGCCATGGCCTTCGCCGCCGCGCCCCGGATGCATGCAGGCGGCATGGCCGGACTTCGCCACGATGAAGTCCCGGCGATCCTGCAGCGCGGAGAACGGGTGCTGTCGCGGCGCGAGGCCGCAAGCTACGGCGCGGGTGGCGGAGTCAACGTCACGATCATGGCCCGCGATGCCGAGAGCTTCCGGCAGTCCCGCACGCAGGTCGCGGCCGACATCGCCCGCGCCGTGTCGCTGGGCCGCAGGGGGATGTGAGGATCCGTCATGGCTTTCCACGAGGTCCGGTTTCCGGACGACATCAGCCGCAGTGCGCTCGGCGGGCCGGAGCGGCGCACCCAGATCGTCGAACTAGCCAGCGGCGACGAGGAGAGGAACGCCAGCTGGGCCAACTCGCGCCGTCGCTACGACGTCGCCTACGGCATCCGCCGCGCCGACGACCTTGCGGCACCGGTCGCCTTCTTCGAAGCGCGCAACGGTCGCCTGCACGGCTTCCGCTTCAAGGATTGGGGCGATCACAAGTCGTACCTGCCATCGGGCATGCCATCGCCAACCGACCAGGCGATCGCCACCGGCGATGGCGCCACAACCGCCTTCCAGCTGGTGAAGCGCTACGCCTCCGGCGCGCAATCCTGGACGCGCGCCATCGCCAAGCCGGTGGCAGGCAGCGTGCGCATCGCGCTGTCGGGCGTCGAGCAGCCTTCCGGCTGGTCCGTCGACACCACGACCGGCGTTGTCACATTCAGCATCGCACCGGCCTCCGGCGTCGCGATCACCACGGGCTTCGCCTTCGACGTGCCGGTCCGCTTCGACACTGACGCGCTCGACGTAACGCTCGACCTCGAGCGGCTCGGCTCGATCACCTCCATTCCGCTCGTGGAGACCCGGCGATGAACGACGAGACCGGCTTCTTCGCGGCAGTCCTGCGCGACCTTCTGGCCTCGACTGCGGTGATCCTTGCCGCCTGGGGCGCCCTCGGCGGCGCGACCAATGCGCTGACCACTCGGATGCGGTTGCGCGATGCGCTGCGGCACATCCTGCTCGGCGGGCTAATCGCGGCGGGGATGGGAAGCCTCTCGATGGCGCTCGTCACCCGCTGGCTCAGCCTGCCGCCCGAGGCCATCCCGGCCGGGGGTGCTGCAGGCTCGGCGGCCTATCTCGTCGGCGTCTTCGGCCCTGCCTTCATCGAACTCGTTCTTGTCCGGCTGCGTGGCGCGAAGGGAGGGACCGACGATGAATGAGCTTCTGCGTTTCGCGCGCACCCTCCGTTGCGACGCGACCGATCCCGGCCAGGCTTTCGGTCACCGCCTGCGCATCGGCCTCGCCATCGCCGCGCTGATCATGATCCTCTCTCTTCTCGGGTAATCCCATGCACATGACCGACCGGGGGCTGCTGGCCCTCACCCGGCACGAGGGCATCGTGCCGGCCCCTTATCGTGACGTGAAGGCCGTCTGGACCTTCGGTATCGGCCACACGGCGGCGGCAGGGCCGCCCGATCCGGCAAGGATGCCGCGTGGCATGCCCGCCGATCTCGATGCCGGGATCCGCGAGGCGTTTCGGGTCTTCAAAATCGACCTCGCGCGCTACGAGGCGGCTGTCCTGCGCGCGGTGAAGGTGCCGCTGGCGCCGCACGAGTTCGATGCGCTGGTTTCGTTCCACTACAATACCGGTGGTATCGCCAAAGCTGCGCTGACGCGTCACCTCAATGCCGGGAATCGCGTTGCAGCAGCCGTCGCGTTTCTGAACTGGCAACGCCCGGCGGCGATCATTTCCCGCCGGGAGGCCGAGCGCGACCTGTTCCGCCATGGCCGCTATCCCAGTGGCACGATCCCGGTCTGGTCCGTGGATCATGCAGGCCGCGTGGATTTCTCCCGGCCGATCAGTCGCCTGACCGAGGATGAGGCGCTGGCCCTTCTGCGGCCGTCGCCGCTGCCGCCTGTCCTCAAACCTGCACTCAACGCGTCGACTAGCTGGCTCGCCCGGCTGACCTCTTTTTTCTCCACCCTGATCCGGAGGGCCTGATCCCCATGCGCTACCTTCGCCCCACCTCGCTCACCTGGTGGGCGGGAGTCCTCGCCATGCTCACCGGCATCGCCTCGCTCGCGCTGCCTGCCACTGGCCCGCTCGGCGAGCTGTCCCGCCTCGTCGCGCTGCTTGCCGGCTCGGGGGATGCCTCGCCGGCGGGGCTCATCTTCCTCGGTCTCGGCCTCATCGGTCTGCGCGACCGGATCGAGCGCGGGTTCCGCGGCGATGCTTGAGTTCTTCACCGGTCTGGTCGCGGGCGGCTGCCTCGGTGTCTTCATCGTCGCCCTCTGCGTCGCCGCCGCGCGCGGGGAGCAGGACGATGGCTGAGATCCTGATCTGGCTGGTCGCGGCTCTGGGCGCGGTCGGGGGCGTCGCATTCGGCCGGGTCTGGGGGCGCGCAGAAGGAGAACGCGCGGGCAAACGGGAGGCGGAACGTGATGCCATGGAAGAGACGATCGGACGCATCGAACGCGGGCGCGACGCGCTTCGCGATGGCTGCGGCGCCGGCGATCCTGCTGACCGGCTGCGCCGCAACGATGGGCGCTGGTGACGCCGGCTGCGCCTCCTATGCCGAGGCCCGGCTCGCCCGACCGCCCGCCGAAACGGTCGCCGCCGTTCCGCCGCACTGGACGAACTGGATCGCCGATCTCGATGACCGAATGACGGGAACCTGCCGATGAAATCCCTCTCGCCAGCCCTGCAGGCCCATCTCGACGAGGGCACGACCAAGCTCGCCTGGTGCTGGCGGATCACGCACGCCGACGGCGTCACCTTCGGCTTCACCGACCACGACCGGACGCTCAGCTTTGACGGGACCGATTTCGAGCCCGAGAGCGGGTTGACCGCCTCGGAGGTCCGTTCTGGTTCGGATCTCTCGGTCGATGCGCAGGACGCCGAGGGCGTGCTGACCTCGGACCGCATCACCGAGACCGACATTCTCGACGGCCGCTGGGGCAACGCCGAGGTCGAGGTCTGGCGGGTGAACTGGGCCGACACCGGCCAGCGCGTGCTGATGCGGCGCGGTGCCATCGGCCAGATCCGGCGCGGCCGGCTGGCGTTTGTCGGCGAAGTGCGCTCGCTCGCCCATGTGCTGGGGCAGACGGTCGGGCGGACCTTCCAGGCGATCTGCGACGCGGCGCTCGGGGATGCGCGTTGCAGCGTCAATCTCGAGGACCCTGCCTTCAAGGGCGCTGGCGCCGTGATCGATCTGCTGCGCGACCGAGCCTTCACCGGCTCGGGCCTCGGCGGTTTCACCTCAGGCTGGTTCACCTTCGGCACGCTGGAATGGACCTCCAGCGCAAATGCGCGGAGACGCACCGAGGTGCTGGGCCATGACGTGACGGACGGGGTGGCGATCCTGACCCTGCTCGAAGCGCCGGTGCGGGCGATCGCCGAGGGCGACGGCTTGACCATCCGCGCCGGCTGCGACAAGCGCATGGAGACCTGCGGTACCAAGTTCGCGAACACCGCCAGTTTCCGCGGCTTCCCGCATATCCCCGGCCAGGACGCGGTGCTGCGCTACGCCACCAAGGATGGCGGGCATGACGGGGGCGTGTTGTGACGCCCGCCAACTCGAACGCGGTGATCGCCGCTGCCCGTGCCTGGCTCGGCACGCCGTACCATGACCAGGCCAGCCTGCGCGGCGTCGGCTGCGACTGCCTCGGGCTAGCCCGGGGCGTCTGGCGCGAGGTCGTCGGCCCCGAGCCGTTCCCGATCCCGCCCTACAGCCGCGACTGGGGCGAGTCCGGGTCGCGCGAGGTTCTCGCCGACGGAGCGCGGCGGATGATGATCGAAGTTGAACCCGCCGCCGCTGGTCCCGGCGCGCTGGTTCTGCTCCGCATGAAGCCGGGCGCCATCGCCAAGCATGTCGGGATCCTGACCGGTCCCGGCTCCTTCCTCCACGCCTACGAGCGGCTCGGCGTGATCGAGGAACCGCTCACCCACGCCTGGCGGCGGCGCATCGCCTTCGCCTTCCTGTTCCCGCAACGCTGAGACCAGACCATGGCCACCCTCGTCCTCGGCGCGGCCGGCGCCGCCATTGGCGGCTCGATCGGCGGCGCGATCCTCGGTGTCAGCGCCGCGACCATCGGCGGGTTCATCGGCTCCACCATCGGCTCGGTCGTCGACAGCTGGATCGTCTCGTCGCTGGCGCCCACGCAGCGCATCGAGGGCGCGCGGCTCGACACGCTGCGCATCACCTCCGCCACCGAGGGCGCGGTCATCCCGCGGCTCTACGGCCGGATGCGCATCGGCGGCAACATCATCTGGGCGACGGATTTCCGCGAGGAGACGAAGACCACCACGCAGGGCGGCGGCAAGGGTGGCGGGGGCGGCAAGGTCAAGACCACCGAGTATCTGTACTACGCCAGCTTCGCCGTGGCGCTTTGCGAGGGCTCCGAAGCCGGTCCCGCAGGGACCATTCTCTCCGGTGGAGAGAATGGAGGCGGAGGAGGCGCGGCAGGGCGGGGAATCACCGGCATCGGGCGCATCTGGGCGGACGGCAAGCCGATGGACCTCTCCGGCGTCACCTGGCGCTGGTATCCTGGGGACGAGGCGCAGAGCCCCGATCCGTTCATCGCCGCGAAGATGGGCGCGGGCAGCACGCCCGCCTATCGCGGCACCGCCTATGTGGTCTTCGAGGAACTGGCGCTCTCGAGCTATGGCAACCGCCTGCCGCAGCTGTCCTTCGAGGTATTCCGGCCGCTCGCGGATCCCGACACCGCCGAAGGGCTGACCCGCGCCGTCACCATGATTCCGGCCTCGGGCGAGTTCACCTACGCAACGCAGGCGATCCGGAAGACCGATGGCGGCGCGACGGTGCCCGAGAACCTGAACGCGCTGCCCGACTCCACCGACATGGTGGAGGCGCTCGACCGGCTGCAGGCGATGGCTCCGGCGGTCGAGAGCGTCAGCCTCGTGGTGGCCTGGTTCGGCGACGACCTGCGGGCGGGATCGTGCAAGGTGCGGCCGGGCGTCGAGGTGTCGGCCAAGTCGACCACGCCCGCCAGCTGGTCGGTCAACGGCGTGAGCCGCGCGGGCGCTTTCATCGTCAGCCGGGACGATCAGGATCGCCCCGTCTATGGCGGCACGCCGTCCGACTTCGCGGTGGTGCAGGCAATCCAGGAGATGAAGGCGCACGGGCTGCGCATCACCTTCTATCCCTTCATCCTGATGGACGTGCCGCCCGGCAACACGCTGCCGAACCCGTATTCCGACAACACCGCCGAGATCGGCCAGCCCGCATTCCCGTGGCGCGGCCGGATCACCTGTTCGCCTGCAGCGGGGTTCGCAGGATCGGTGGACAAGACCGCCACGGCGGCGAGCCAGGTCGCGGCGCTGTTTGGCGCGGCCACGCCCGCGAGCTTCAGCGTCTCGGGTCAGTCGGTTTCGTGGACCGGCGCTCCCGGCGACTGGGGTCTGCGGCGCATGGTGCTCCACTACGCCCATCTCTGCGCGGCAGCGGGCGGAGTCGATGCGTTCCTGATCGGGACCGAGATGCCCGGGCTCACGACGATCCGCTCGGGCGCCAGTACCTATCCGGCGGTGCAGGCCTATCGAGATCTGCTGGCGTATGTGCGCTCGATCCTCGGGTCCGGTTTGAGCCTCGGCTATGCCGCCGACTGGTCGGAATACTTCGGGCACCAGCCGGGCGACGGCAGCGGCGACGTGTTCTTCCACCTCGATCCACTCTGAGCCGATCCGGAGATCGATTTCGTCGGCATCGACAACTACATGCCGCTGTCGGACTGGCGCGACGGGTTCGAACATGTCGACGCGGCCGAGGGCTGGCCCGCGATCCACGACCGAGGCTATCTGCAGGGGAACATCGCGGGCGGCGAGGGTTTCGACTGGTTCTACGCCAGCGCGGCCGACCGAAGCGCGCAGGTGCGCACCCCGATCACGGACGGCAGCGCCGGAAAGCCGTGGGTCTTCCGCTACAAGGATCTGCGCGCCTGGTGGTCGAACCCGCATTACGACCGCCCCGGTGGGGTCGAGAGCGGCACCCCGACCGCATGGGTGCCGCAGTCCAAGCCGATCTGGTTCACCGAACTCGGCTGCCCGGCGATCGACCGGGGCACGAACCAGCCGAACGTCTTCTTCGACCCGAAGTCGTCGGAGAGCTTCACGCCGCATTTCTCGCGGGGCTGGCGGGACGACACGATCCAGCGCGCCTATCTCGAGGCGACCTGGCTCTGGTGGGGCGATGCCGCGAACAATCCGCTGTCCTCGGTCTATGGCGGCCGGATGGTGCATGTGCCGGAGTGCGCCGCCTGGACCTGGGACGCACGGCCCTATCCGTTCTTCCCGGCGCTGACCGACGTCTGGACGGACGGCGCGAACTGGCGGCTCGGCCACTGGCTGACCGGGCGCCTCGGCGCGGTGTCGCTGGCCGCACTCGTCCGGCATCTCTGCCTGCGCGCCGGGCTCCCCGAAAATCGCATCGACGTGACCGACCTCTGGGGTGCAGTCGAGGGCTACGCTATCGGCGCGCTCGAGTCCCCGCGCGCCTCCATCACCACGCTCGCGCGCCACTTCGGGTTCGACGCCGTCGAGACCGAGGGCGTGATCCGCTTCCGTCTACGCGGCCGGGCCTCCGTCGCGACGCTCGCGCCCGACGATCTGGTCGCCGCCCGCGAGGGCGACCTGCTGGAACTCACCCGCGGCCAGGAGACGGAACTCCCGCAGGCGTTGAAATGGCAGGTCGCGCGGGCGGACGAGGATTACGACGCGGCCCTCGTCGAGGCGCGGCGCATCACCGTCGACACGACCCGGATCGCATCGGAGTCCTTCCCGATGGCCGTGCCGCCCGAAGAGGCCGAGCGCCGCTGCCGCCGCGCGCTGATGGAGGCGTGGGTAGGCCGCGAGACGGCGGCCTTCCGTCTGCCGCCCTCGCGGCCCGCGCTCGATCCGGCCGATGCGATCCGGCTCGCCCATGACGGGCGACTGATCGATTTGCGGCTCGTCTCCATCGCCGATTCTGATGCCTGCGGCATCGAGGCGGTCCGCCATGACCGCGCAACCTACGACCTGCCGCCCGGCGATCCCCGCGCCGCAGCCTCGCTGACGCGCGCCGTCGTGTTTGGCGCGCCGGATGCGATGCTGATGGACCTGCCGCAGCTGACCGAGGATCAGCCCGCGCACCGGCCGCTGGTCGCCGCGCACGCTGTACCGTGGCCTGGCGAGATGGCGGTGTTCCGCAGCCCTTCGACGGACGGCTTCGAGCTGCTGACCACCTTTGGCAGCCGCGCCCGGATCGGGGCGCTGGTCTCGGACCTCTACGCCGGGCCCACCTCGCGCTTCGATCTCGGCAATGCTCTGGTGGTCGATCTGCTGACCGGCACGCTGGAAAGCGTCACCGATCTGACGCTCTTCGGCGGCGCCAATGCGCTCGCGATCGAGACCGCTCCCGGCATCTGGGAAATCGTGCAGGCGGGCGCGGCCGAACTTCTGGCGCCGGGGCGGTATCGCCTGACCCGGCTCCTGCGCGGGCAGCGCGGAACGGAAGGCGCCATGGGCAATCCGACCCCCGCTGGCGCACGGGTGGTGGTGCTCGACGACAGCCTCGCATCGCTGCCGATCGCCGAAGCCGATCTCGGGATACCGTGGAACTGGCGCATCGGCCCGGCGAGCCGCCCGGTCAACGACGAGACCTATGTGGCGCAGGCCTTCACGCCTTCAGGCGCCGGGCTGCGGCCGTTCTCCGTCGCCCATGTCGAGCAGCCATGGCGCACGCCGCGCACGCCAGGCGATCTGACCATCCGCTGGACGCGCCGGTCCCGCGCGCTCGCGGCCGACAGCTGGGGCGGGCTGGAAGTGCCGCTGGCCGAGGAACTGGAAGCCTACGAGGTCGAGATCCTCGACGGCGCCACCGTGAAGCGTGTGCTGAGCGCGAACACCACCAGCGCCGTTTACACCAGCGCCCAGCAGACCGCCGACTGGGGCGCGCCGCTCCGCCCCCGCGACACGCTCGACGTCCGCATCTCCCAGCTCTTCGCCCTCATGGGGCGGGGTGCACCCAAGGCTGTCACGCTGAGCTTCTGAGGGGGCGCAATGAGTTCTGGCAGGGCAAGCATCCTACGGCGTAAGCTTGGGACATGCGCCCCGAGGACGAAGACCGGATTGCCGCCCAGCTTGCCAGAGTGATGGCCGTGGCCTGCGTGCGAAACACGCAGCTCGAGACCCTGCATGCCGGCCTCACGCCCGTGTCGCACACGGGTGATGGCAGCGACGTCATCGTCGAGGACGCTGCGGGCAAACGCATTCCGTGGTCCGAGGTCTCGCGGATCAATGACGACGAAATGCGTGCGCTGATGCGCGAGATCGTGGACCGGCTCTACACCTTCCATCTGCGGATCGACGATCCGGCATTCCGGGCGGAGATCGATCGCTGGGCCGCGATGACCGCGAAGTGGGATGCGCCGAAGCCCGATCCGGTTCTCTCGGCCATCCCAGCGAAGACGCCCGAACGCGGGTAGCCCGCCACCGCCAATCGCCGTGCCATTGTTCGCCGCCTGCCATGCAGGCGGCGTTCTTCGTTCTGGAGACCGCCCATGTCCGACGCCACGACCCATCTCCTGCTGCCCTACATCCTGGCGGCGCAGGCCCAGAAGCACGTCACCCACAACGAGGCGCTGCGGCTGCTCGACGGGCTGGTGCAGCTCTCGGTTCACGACCGGAACCTGACGGCGCCACCCGCCAGCCCCGCCGACGGTTACCGCTACATCGTCAGCTCGGGCGCGACCGGCGACTGGGCGGGCTGGGATCTGAACATCGCGATCTGGACCGACGGCGCCTGGCTCCGCCTGCCGCCGCGAGTTGGCTGGCGGGCGTGGGTTGAGGACGAAGGTCTGCTGCTGGTCTACGACGGCTTCGGCTGGGTCGACACAACGCCGGCCGCGCTGCAGAACCTTGCGCTGTTGGGGCTCGGCACAACGGCTGACGCCGCCAATCCCTTCTCGGCCAAGCTGAACGCCGCACTCTGGACGGCCAGGACCATCGCCGAAGGCGGCACGGGCGATCTGTTCTACACCATGAATAAGGAAGCTGCGGGCGATGATCTCGGGCTGACGCTGCAGACCGCCTTTGTGACCAAGGCGCTGATGGGCCTCTTCGGCTCGGACCGGTTCCGCCTCGCGGTCTCCGCCGACGGCAGCAGCTTCTTCGACGGGCTGATCGTCGACAACGCCACCGGCATCGTCGACCAGCCCCGGTTGCCGCGTTTCAAGGCCTACACCAACTACGACAACTACGTCGCCGTCGATACCTGGACGAAGATCGGTATCAACAACACCGACTATAACGATCAGGGCGCCTTCGACGCCGGAAACAACCGTTTCGTCGCGCCGGTCGCCGGCACATATCAGTTCGGTGCAACGCTGCTCTATAAGGTCAACGCCAGTACCAATGCCCGCATGCGCGGGCGGCTGGTGCTGAACGGTGCGACTGAAATCCGGGGATCGCGGGGCGAGATTTCCGGGGCGCATGCCTCCGAGGCGACGACACTCTGGCTGCAGACCATAGTGCTGCTCGCCCCGGGCGACACGGTCGAGCTTCAGGGCACCTTCCGCACGGCCGACGGATATTTCGCCGCCGACCACACCTCCTTCTGGGGCTGCAAGGTCGGCTGAGCAGCGGAAGGTCGTGGCCAGACGAGATGGCGCAGGATAATCTCGTCCCATGAACAAGGACGCCGAAAAACGGATCGCGGCCAAGCTCGCCAAAATCATGGTGATGCTTTGCGTGCGCAACACTCATATCGAAAACATCCACGCAGGTCTCACGCCTGTAACCCATACCGGTGACTGGAACGACGTCACCGTGGTCGATGCCGATGGCAGGCGCATCCCGTGGACTGAGGTGTCACATATCACCGACGAGGACATGCGCGAGCTGATGCGGCAGATCGTCAACCGACTCTACACGTTCCACCTCTGCGCGGACGACCCGGAGCTGCAGGCCGAAATCGAAAAGTGGATGGCTGTCGCGGGGAAGTGGGACGAGCCGGAAATCGACCCGAGGATAGTCGGGCGTCGTGAAATCCAACCCGGAACCTGAAGGCCGCGATCAACCCTCGCATGCGCCGGGCGCATAGATGATCGCGATCGCATCGAAATGTGGTATGTTACTTCCTCGAATCAGGCGCAGTTCGCATGGACTGCATGGGCACGATTTTATGACGGCGCGGGAAGGATTGCGAGAAGATTGAAAGAATATATTGGATCGGCCGTCATTGGGATTTCTATTTTATTGGCCTTTGCGCTGATTTTTGTTTTATTTTTATCTGACAGTATATTTACAAATGAAAGCACTCTCGGTGATAAATCCATCGAGGATTTTAATGATATATCAAATTACCTCGAGCATTATAAAGCGGAGTACATTGTGTGGGCAATGGGCGAGCAGGTGCAACACCATGAGTGGAATCTGAGGAGTACAAAATTTCTATTTTGGCTTTCAACTCTAGTTTCTGTATCTGGAATTGCATTCTCTTTCTGGCAGTTTACAAAGGCTGATGAATACGACAAAAGAGCATCAGAGGCAGACGAGGTCACACTGAAGAATTCTGTCGCCGAGTTATCGTTCAAATCACGCTCGATTGCTTCGTTTATTCTGTCGCTCAGCCTGATATATCTTTTTGTTTACGTTAAATTCCTTTATCCTATTCAGAATCTTCCTGAGCGGCCAAAATTTGAGGCCTCTGTCGACGCCCCACAGGATGACAGTTCGGTTTCTTCCGAAGCAAGGAGCGATGGCGATGTTGCGAGCGACTAGTGGGGCATTGAGTGGCCTTTTGTTCTGCATAATTAAATTTGCAACTCCAGCGATGGCGCAGTCTGGATCCGCAGATTTTCCATCGTTTGCACCTGGCCTTCCAGAGGTTAGTTCTGGCGTTCAGTTTTGCAACAAGAGTCGTGGGAGCGATTTTATCTGGGTCGCAATAGGCCATTACGAAGACGGAAAATGGTTTAGAGAAGGCTGGTGGAAGATTCCATTTAATGATTGCAGGGTGGTGTTATCTGGAGTTGCAAATCGGTACATGTATTACTATGCCCACAATGGCGATGGCAGAATCTGGGGGGGAGATGATAGGCTATGCATCAGGTCAAGTGCCTTCAAAATTGAAAGTGATTCATGTAGCTCCGAGAATATTAGAGGATTCAAGAAATTGGATTTGGCGAACTCAACGTCTTTCCGAATGACATTGGAATAGGCTTACAGGGAGACCTTGTTGCGCAAGGCTCAGGACTCGTTCTGGATCATAGCCAGAACAAGACGGTTGCGGCGAGCATGATCGCAGAGAAGAAGGTTTCCGGGCACCGGTCGTATCGGGTAGCAACGCGCCGCCAGTCTTTGAGCCTGCCGAACATGATTTCGATGCGGTTGCGGCGTTTGTCGTATTTGACGGGCTTCTTTCGGGACTTCCGACCGGGGATGCAAACCTTTATCCCTTGTCTTTCAAGGCTTCCCGGAACCAATCGGCGTCATAGCCCCGGTCGGCCAGAAGCCACCCCGCCTTCGGCAGACTGCCCAGCAGAGCCGCTACGCCGATGTAATCGCTGACCTGGCCGGCCGACATGAAGAACCCGATCGGCCGCCCCTTTGCATCGGCGACCGCGTACAATTTGGTGTTCATGCCACCTTTGGTCCGCCCGATCTGACGTTCACGCCCCCTTTTTCACCCGCAGGCTCGACGCCGTGCGGTGTGCCTTGAGATAGGTCGCATCGACCATGATCGTCTTGTGTTCGGCGCTCTCGGTGGACAGGCCCACCATGATCCGGGCGAAGACGCCATTGTCGCTCCAACGCTTCCACCGGTTGTAGAGGGTCTTGGCCGGGCCGTATTCCTTCGGCGCATCACGCCAGCGCAACCCATTTCGATTGATGAATATTATGCCACTCAGGACGCGACGATCATCGACGCAGGGCTTGCCATGGCTCTTCGGAAGGAAAGGTTTGAGGCGCTCCATCTGGGCGTCGGACAGCCAATAAAGGTTGCTCATCGTTCAGGTCTCCTTGCGGGGCCTGAATCATGCCAAAGGCCTGAAATCAATAGGTCCTGAGTCTAAGCAGCGACCAGTCTGGCTACGGGCCTGACAGGCTGTCGAGCGCGTCGCTGAGCGAACTGTTGAGCTTCGCGAGGCGGCCCGGACTGGCCGAAGCGGAAACGAAAGCGCGCCTGCGCTCCAGAGTCACCCGGTCGTTGCCAGTCATGCTGATAACGTGGCCCACGAAGCCCGCACCGTCGACCGCAGCCCAAACCATGTCCCGCTCGGGGTCGAAGTTGAGTAGGCCCGCGCCGAATTGATGCATCGCATTGAGCAGATCATCCTGCATCGACCGCACGTCTCCTGCCTCACGAAGAACGGGCCAGGAGATATCTTGGTCGGTGACGATCAATACGTCGGGCTGGCCTGCGTCACCAGCGCAGACGATCACCATGGCGTGGAGCGACGCCTCGTCTGGCCGCGCCTCCGCGTTCGCCGGTGAGCACGATAGCGGCGTCAACTTGATATCCGCCGGACCTGCCACCACGCAGCCCGCGCCTAGCGCGAGGAATGTGGTCCCGAAGAGCGCATGGGGGCGGGACATCCAACTCACAGCTTAAGTGCGGCCTTTGTTTTTGGGCCTACAATCCCATCCACTGTGAGGCCATTGACCCGCTGGAACTCCATCACGGCGGCCCGCGTAGCGGGCCCAAAGATCCCATCGACATCCATGTCGAGCCCAAGCAATAAGTTCAGCGCTTTCTGCAAATCCTCGACTATCTGCCCGCGGTCGCCAAAGTCGGTCAGACCGTTGTCGAAGCTGGGACTTCCCTTCGTGAGTTTGCCCTCGTCCGCCCATTTTCGGATCAGCTGCTCGGAGGCTTCAAAATGCATCGAGTCCTCAGTCGGGAAGGCCGCGCCCCAGAAGAGGCCATGATCATTGAAAACCTTATAGATCTTAAGCAGGCCTTTTTGGGTACGTTCGTCGCCGCGCCTGTCGAGTCGTCCCTCGAGTGTGAGGTCGATGGCGGTGCCCCACGAGTGATTCGAGATCGCCGACCGTGAATCACGAACGTAACGGCAACAGAGCATCCCCATATGGCCGAGCGCATCGTAGACCTCGCGCTCCTGCGCGCGTATATCGGCCAAGATCGACCGAAGCGTCTCGACGGCAGGCTTAAGCCCTGAAACTTGGAAAGGGCCGACGTCTTCACTGACGACCTGCGAAAGGATCGCTTGGTTGTTGGGCCATCGGCAGTCGTCGTCGTAAGTGCCACGCGGGCTACCGAGTAGCGACAGCATCGTCGAGTTCCGCGCGCCTGACAGATTTCCGTTGATGCTCCGCCGATCTATCCCGAGCGAGGCGAATGTTACTGTTTGAGAAAGGCTCATCAGTCTCTCCATCAAGTCTAAGGAACTACGTCGAAAGCGCTATCAATTAGGAGGCTGATCAGGCCCGACCGAAACCGCTCGAGCGAGTTTTGCGTTACGCCGGCGGCCTGCAGGGCGTGCATCTTCATATTGCTCCGCCGCGCAGCAATCAGTAACTCAAACTCGTCGCGCTCGAGATCACCCTTGGCAAGCGCTCGAGTCCAGCGCTCAAGCTTTTCACGCGTGTCGCGGAGGAATGTCTCGGTGTCCTTTCCGGCTTGATCTACGGCATCTTTCACTGTCTGTGCAGCTAGGAGGCGCGCGCCATCCAGCACGTGCTTGCTGAAATCATCCCACTGAAAGCTCATGTCATTGGCCCCCTTGGTCGGGCGAACAATCGTCAGCGGCCTTCTTTGTGATCTCGACGCAGATCAGCGTGTCGAAGGCAAAGGCGATCTCACCGGCGAATTCTTCGCGGAAGACGGAACCGAAGCGCTCACGCCGTGCCCATTCCGCAGCGAAGGTGCCGACTAGTCCGGCGTTGGGATCGCGGATCATCCGCCACTGCTCGGTGACTACCTCATTGCGCGGCAGTCCACGGGCATATTCGTAAGCGGAATCAATGTCGGTCAGAAGCGACGCGACTTCCTTACGACGTTCGAGGAATGGTTCGTCAGAGGATACTACCAGTGCTAAACTGCGTGCTTTCAAGCTGGTGGCGTTTCGGTATGCCTGTTCCGAAAACGGACTGGCAAGCGGTGTGCAGGCAAATATAGCAAACGCCAGTCCGAGCGCGAGCCATCGCGTCTTGAACAGTACAAGCAAAGTTGCACCGTCGCAGGTGCAGGTGTTCCTTGACCTCAACTCAACGTCTCCGCGACCCGCTAATCACTATCACGATAGCACAGTTTTGAGCGTGCTGGCTGCAAAACTGCTGCGAGTTCCACTATCACTGGTAGACGCTATCCCACACTCTCACCCCACAGCAGAGCGGTCACGCCGGACGCTTCGAGCAGGCGGCCTGCCGATAAATTAATAAAAACATGGTATTAGCGGTGGAGAAGGTCCGATTTCAGGCCCATCCCCTCCGCCACTTGCCCTCGCGAAAGCGTTCTCCCAATCCGGCTCCGGCCGGATTTTTCCGTTGTTTTCGAGGGTTATGCGGATGGGGTTGTTAACCGGCCTTGGCGGCAGTAAGTCCGAAAGCGTTTTCTGTGGGCCAGTATTCTCCACACCTGTTAACCGCGCGCGTTCCGGTTAAGCACCGAAACTCATTGATAAATCACAAGATATTCTCTGTCATTGTCCGCACAGGTTCGTCAGTCCGTGCGGGAAGAGAATGGAACACATATCGAACCCGTCATTCCGACTTGCGCCACCGTCACCGTAGCGCGGCTTCTCGCAGTCTGCACGCTGGCATCGTCCTCACTGACCAAAGCCGCGAACCGTGCCAGTGCTTCGGTCACGATGCGGCCCTGGTCGTGGATGCTCTGGATGATCTCGGCAGCCGAGCGGTCGTCGAATCTTGCGACGGTGCTTGGATTGACCGCCTTGAGGTCGAAGACGGCGGCGTCAATGGCCAACGCTTGCGCCTCCAGTTCCCGCGCCGCCCCGTCCCGTATATCACCATTGCCCCCAACGAAATCCGGGGGGTGAAGACGGAGGAATCCGTCCGGAAGGTGCCGCTTGTCGGGGAAGCCCTGTGGGCGGTCGGACAGGCCATGACCACCGAAGGCCCCTACCTGTTCCCCGTGTTCCAGCCCAAGCGACCGGGCAAGGCGTTCAATGCCGAGACGGCATCTGCGGCGCTCATTAAGTGGCTCAGGGAAAACAATCTGGCGACGGAGCGGCAGGGGATGCACAGCTTCCACCATACGCTTGCAGACCGCCTCAGGAATGCCGGGGTTCCCAAGGATGTCCGGGAACAGGCCAGTGCCGCCGGACACCGCTCCCAATTGAATGCCTGCCTTGATTACGTCCGGGAAGGGGATGTGCTCGTGGTAACGGCTTTGGACCGGCTGGCCCGGAGCATTCATCATCTGAGCGGCATTGTCCGGACCTTGGAGACCAAGGGAGTTTCCCTGCGCATCCTGAATCTTGGGGTGGATACCTCGACCCCGACCGGGCGGCTTATGCTGACCCTGCTGGGCGGTGTTGCTCAGTTCGAGCGGGAAGTGATGCTTGAGCGCCAGCGCGAAGGGATCGCCAAGGCCAAGGAAGCCGGGAAATACAAAGGCCGGAAACCCCGCCGTGTCCATATCCTCGTGAAGCCCACGCGGCCGGACATTTCCACCAACCTTGTCGTCACCACCGACCGGCGCACCTACATGATCGAGCTGCGCGCGCGGGAATCGCTCTACATGCCGACCGTGGCATGGGCCTATCCGGCACCGCCTGTCGGCCAGCGCCAGACGGTCCCGGCCGCGCCGATCATTCCGGCCGAGGCGGCGCGGAACTATCGTTACGCCTTGCAGGTGCAGGGCGACAGCCCGCCATGGCGGCCGGTTTCCGTCTTCGACGATGGCAGGCGATGTCGATGAAGCCGAGGAAACTGTCTGAGGTTTTGTCGTGGCGGGCTGCCAGGCGGCGACTGTTCTTGAGTTTGTTGAAGCACCGTTCGACCATATTGCGCAGCGTATAGATCGTCATGTCGATCACCTTGCGGTTCTTTTGCATCGGGATCATGGGCGGCGCATTACGGCTCTCGATGTCTTCTCGAATTTCAGCTGCATCATAGCCCCTGCCGGCGACCAACACGGCAGGTTTCCGGCCATCACCAGGTCATGGCCCGTATAGTCTGAATCCTGTCCGGGCGTGTGCTCGGTCCTCATCGGGAGGTCCGCGCCTTTGACGCGGAGTTGGATCCTGGTCGAGAACCCACCTCTTGAACGGCCAAGAGCCTCTTTCGGAGTCCCCGTTATCGGGTCGAAATGCCCACCGGGCGTTTCTTGGCCTCAAACTGCGTCGGCCGCATGATGGTGGCCCTGATCACGGGGCTGTCGATCATCTGGAGCTTGTCGGGCGCAACACCGGCGTGGTTCAAAGCATCCAGGATGTCCTCCCACAGCCCGGCGAGCGTCCCGCGCCGGAACTGCCGGCGGACGGAGGACGGAGGACCACCTGCCAAACTCCTCTGGCAGGTCCCGCCAGGGTGCACTGCTCCGCGCGACCCAGAAATGCCACAGAACGAGTCGATGGTCCGCAGGCTTGCGCCCGTTCGAATGCCGGACGGCTCGGATGAAGCCCCCAAGGAATGCCCATTCGTCGCCGGACATCAGGTTGCATGCCAAGGTCACATCTAGGGATGACCTCGAATCACAGCCGACCGCGCAGGGAAATCCTTTTTCCAACATGACTTACACGCGCCCCTTGCGCGCGGGGATGGCGATTGTGCCCCCGAACTGGTGGATGGCGCCGTATGGGATCCGCTCCATCACGCCCACCCGGGCGCTATCGTCATCTGCCGCCATGGTGTGGAGCCCCGCAGGGCGGATCCGGATTTGATATTCGAGGACAGGATTTATCGGCACCTGCCCCATCGCGGTGCGCCTTCGGATCGTCGCCGCCTTCAGCTTCTTCCAGGGGGTTCCGTCGGGCGCGGCCTGCCGCTTGAAGTTTGTCATCGCCGACGACCGCAGCAGCTCGGCGACAGACGTATAGAACCCGCGCCGCTCCTCCATGCGCCGGATGATCCCGGCCAGTGCCGCGCGGGCCTCCTGGTCGTTGACCTCGATCGTGAACGTGCCTGGCATCTGGAAATTCTCGTGCTGAACGGCTATGATTGAAGCGCGTCGGTAATCCGAAGAACGGTGATGTTCCTGGTAGGCCCCCGACGCTGCCGCCGGATCACCCCGGCGGCTGTATTCTTTCGACCAAACGAGCTTCCCACCGCGCCGCAAAGCCAGCAGGCCCAGATCCGCCTGACGGTTCTTTTTCGTCGGATTGCAGGCCGTAACCGCCTCCCACCACCGTCGGCCCACCTCGAACACGACGATCAGGCCGGTATCGCCATCCGTCCGGATATAGCGGCGATCGACGAGGAGTTTCTCCTCGCCCGATTTCCAAATCGCGCAGGTTGAGCGGGAGCGGCTTCGCCATGAAGGGGCGGAATTTGGAGAGCAGATCCGCAATGGGCTCCGGCGTGTCGATCCTGACCGCATGGCGACCGTCGAGCGTCAGACCGCCCGCATCATCTTCGAGCTTCGGCGGCACGAGGCCGCGCTCCCAGAGGTTCCCGGGCTGATAATCCCAGCCGAAACCCACGCCCTCGGGCTGATCGACCATGCCGCTGGCACGGTGATGATAAGGCCGCGTGATCGTGGCGGGTGCGGGCGCATCCCAGCGGGGTTGCAGCCCGGCGTTCCGACATCGCCCGCACGCCGCAACTGCACATCCAGTCGTTGGGCGGAAAGTGGATGTCCCACCATGGATCGCCCCACCGCAGCACCAGCCTGTCCCAGAAGAGGTGCTGCGGGCGCGGAGCCATCGGCGTCCGGCTCTCGGCATGGATATATTGCCACCAGGGCTGAATCCTGACGACATCCGGATCGCGCATCATCGCGAGGCGTCCGGCCATGTAGCTTGTGCGGCTGTTGGTCGCGAAGATCGTCCGGATCCGCCATTGCAGGACCAGCCGTATCTTTCGACGAGCCGGTCGAAATCCGCTGCCAAGGCGGCATAGCCAGCCATTTCCGGTTCGATCGGTCGGCCTGGAAGTCGCGGTCCCTGGCCTCGTCGGTTCACTTGAGCCGGTGGCGTTCACCGGTCCGATGTCAGTGATGGCCGGGCGCTTTCCACCATTCCCGGGCGTTCCGCCGTACCGTGCGTACCCTCAAAGCATTGATCCACATCGATCTTTCGATCCGAGCCCCTGGGCAGGTCCGTTCTCACCGGCACGGCCAGCCACATCAAGGGCAAGTCGGCGCCACACCCGAAGCCTCACAGCCCCGATCCCGAACCCGCGGTCGAACTTCCGCCTCGCTCCGGCTCCCCACTCACCCACGAAACACGCAGAAGGTCAGGGGCGGGAAATTTATGCGCGCTTTACGCGACATGCGTGGATTCACATAGCCCGTTTACGCCCCGAGGCACGATCATGCCCGCATCGAAACCGTGGGAGACCTGCAATGGCAGACCTCATCTATCTTTCCCTTGGCCTCGGTGGCTTTGCCCTTTTCGCAGGGGCTGCGCGTCTGATCGGCGGATTGTGAGGGAGCGATGTTCGACATTGTTCTGGGGCTCGCCGCAGCGGCGGGCATCTTCGGCTTTCTGATCCTGGCGCTGCTGCGCCCGGGCCGGTTCTGAGGGGGCGGTGATGCAGGTTCTTGCCGGATATATCCTGTTCTGCGCGGTGCTGACGGTGGGGGGCTGGTTCCTTGCTGCGGCCATGATGCGCATCTATTCGGGCGAGCGCACGGTGCTTTCCCCCATCCTCGGCCCGGTCGAGCGCGGGTTCTACGCATTGGCCGGGGTGAAGCCCGATCAGTCGCAGGGTTGGATGACCTATGCGATGGCGGTTCTCATCTTCAACCTTCTGGGTTTCCTCCTCCTTTACGCGATCCTGCGGTTACAGGGCCTGTTGCCGCTGAACCCCGACGGGATTGCAGCCATGGCACCCGATCTCGCCTTCAACACGGCGGTCAGCTTCGTGACCAACACCAACTGGCAGGCCTATTCGGGCGAGGCGCAACTCAGCTATCTCAGCCAGATGGCCGGGCTGACGGTGCAGAACTTCGTCTCGGCCGCCACCGGGATGGCGGTGGGCATCGCGGTGATCCGCAGTTTCACCGGGCCAAAGGGGGCGGGCCTCGGCAATTTCTGGGCGGACATGACCCGTTCGGTTCTTTACATCCTGCTGCCGCTGTCGGTGGTCATCGGGCTGGTGCTGATCGTGCAGGGCGTGCCGCAGACGCTGCTGGGGGCGGCCCATGTCACCACTCTGGAAGGCGCCGATCAGGTCATCGCGCGCGGCCCGGTGGCGGCGCAGGCCGCAATCAAGCAGCTCGGCACCAATGGCGGCGGCTTCTTCGGCGTGAACGCGGCCCACCCGTTCGAGAACCCCACGGTGATCGCGAACATGGTGCAATGCCTGTCGATCCTGCTGATCCCGGTGGGGTTCTGCTTCCTTTTCGGGCGTATGGCGCGCGATGCGCGGCAGGGCTGGGCGATCTTCGCCGCCATGGGGGTGATGTTCCTCGCGGGGCTCGCGGTGATCCATTGGGGCGAGACCGGGGGCAATCCCATCCTCGGCGCGGGCGCGAACCTGGAGGGCAAGGAAATGCGCTTCGGCGCCACCCTCTCGGCGCTCTGGGCCGAGGCGACCACCGCGGCCTCGAACGGCTCGGTCAACGCGATGCACGACAGCTTCATGCCGCTCTCGGGCATGGTCGCGATGCTCAACATGATGATCGGAGAGGTGATCTTCGGCGGTGTCGGCGCGGGGTTGTATGGGATGCTGCTTTATGTCGTGCTGGCGGTGTTCCTGGCCGGGCTGATGGTGGGGCGGACGCCGGAATACCTCGGCCGCAAGATCGAGGGGCGCGAGGTGACGCTGGCGATCCTCGCCTTCCTGTCGATGCCGCTCGGTATCCTGCTGGGCGGGGGGATCTCGGCCACGGTGCCGGCGGCGCTGACCTCGGTGCAGGAGGCAGGGCCGCACGGGCTGTCGGAAATCCTCTATGCCTATGCCTCGGCTACCGGAAACAACGGCTCGGCCTTCGCGGGCTGGGGCGCGGCGACCCCGTGGCAGACCACCGCACTGGGGCTGCTGATGATCCTCGGCCGCTATGCGGTCATCGTGCCGATGCTGGCCATTGCCGGGTCGCTGGCGGCAAAGCAGCCCGCGCCTGTCACGGCGGGCAGCTTTCCGACCCATGGGCCGCTCTTCGTAACGCTGCTGGTGCTGACCGTGGCAATCCTCGGCGCGCTGACCTTCTTCCCGGCGCTGGCGCTTGGCCCCATCGCGGAACAGACGGCGCTGATCGCCGGGCAGCGGTTCTGACCCCTCCGGCGGCCCCGCCCGGGCCGCCCGTTCCCCCCATCGAAGGACAAGGGAAATGTCCACCGCAACGGCCCAAGGCGGCCTCTACCTTTCGGCCTTCAAGGCCGGTTTCGCGAAACTCCATCCGCGCGCGCTGATGGGCAATGCGGTGATCTTCGTCACCGCCGTCACGGCAGTGCTGACCACCCTGCTGTCGCTGCGTGATCTCGCCATCGGGGCCGAGGGCTGGGGCGTCAGCCTTCAGATCGCCTTCTGGCTCTGGATCTGCGTGCTGTTTGCGAACTTCGCCGAGGCGCTGGCCGAGGGTCGCGGCAAGGCCCGCGCCGACAGCCTGCGCGCCACCAAGGCGGAAACCATGGTGAAGCTGCTGGCGCATGAGGGCGATCCGTCCCCGCGCGAGGTGCCCTCGTCCTCCCTGCGCGCCGGGCAGTTGGTGCTGGTCCGGGCGGGCGACCTGATCCCCACCGATGCCGAGGTGATCCGCGGCGTCGCCTCGGTCGATGAAAGCGCCATCACCGGGGAAAGCGCGCCGGTGATCCGCGAATCCGGCGGCGACCGCTCATCGGTCACGGGCGGCACGCGGATCGTTTCGGACGAACTGGTGCTGCGCATCGTCGCCGAACCGGGCAAGAGCTTCCTCGACCGGATGATCGCGCTTGTCGAGGGGGCGGAGCGGCAGAAGACCCCGAACGAGATCGCGCTGAACATCCTGCTGGCGGGGCTGACGCTGATCTTCCTGTTCGTGGTGGTCACGCTGGAGCCCTTTGCGCGCTACTCCGGCTTGGTGATCCCGGTCATCACGCTGGCCGCGCTGTTCGTGACGCTGATCCCCACCACGATCGGCGGGCTGCTCTCGGCCATCGGCATCGCGGGCATGGACAGGCTGGTGCGGGCCAATGTCATCGCAAAATCCGGCCGCGCGGTCGAGGCGGCGGGGGATGTGGATACGCTGCTCCTGGACAAGACCGGGACGATCACCTTCGGCAACCGCATGGCGGATGCCTTCGTGCCCGCGCTTGGCATCGGCGAGCGGCAGTTGATCGAGGCGGCCTTCCGCGCCTCGCTGTCGGACGAGACGCCCGAGGGCAAGTCCATCGTGGATCTGGCGCGGAAACTGGAGCCCGGGCTGGCCGCCGATACGGCGAGGCCGGGGGAACCGATCGCGTTTTCCGCCCAGACCCGGTTGTCCGGTGTGGACCTGTCCGGAATGCGGTTGCGCAAGGGGGCGGTGGATGCGGTCGAGCGCTTCACCGGCACGCAGGCCGACCCAACGCTGCGGGCGCGGGTCGAGGAGATCGCCCGGTCGGGCGGCACGCCGCTGCTGGTCGCGCAGGACGGCACGATCCTCGGCGCGATCCACCTCAAGGACGTGATCAAGCCCGGTGTGCGCGAGCGTTTCGCGGAGCTGCGGGCCATGGGTATCCGCACGGTGATGATCACCGGCGACAACCCCCTGACCGCCGCCGCCATCGCCGCTGAGGCCGGGGTGGACGACTTTCTGGCCGAGGCGACACCCGAGATGAAGCTGGACTACATCCGCCGCGAACAGGCGGGCGGGCGGCTGGTCGCCATGTGCGGGGACGGCAGCAACGACGCCCCGGCACTGGCACAGGCGGATGTCGGCGTGGCGATGAACTCGGGCACGCCCGCCGCCAAGGAGGCCGCGAACCTGATCGACCTCGACAGCGACCCGACCAAGCTGATCGAGGTGGTGATGGTGGGCAAGCAACTGCTGATCTCGCGCGGGGCGCTGACCACGTTCAGCATCGCCAACGACGTCGCGAAATACTTCGCCATCCTGCCGGCGCTGTTCGTGGCGGCCTTCCCCGGCCTCGCGGTGCTGAACGTCATGGGGCTGGAGAGCGCGCAAAGCGCCATCCTGTCCGCGGTGATCTTCAACGCGCTGATCATCGTGGCGCTGATCCCGCTGGCCCTGCGCGGGGTGCGCTACCGGCCTGCGAGCGCTGCGGCGCTGCTGCGGCGCAACCTGACGATATACGGTCTGGGCGGGCTGATCACGCCCTTCCTCGGCATCAAGGCCATCGACATGGCCGTGACCGCCCTCGGCCTCGCCTGAAGGAGAATGCCATGCTGACCCAGCTTCGCCCCGCCCTTGTGATACTCGTTGCGATGACCGTGCTGACCGGCCTTGCCTATCCGCTGGCGATGACCGGCATCGCGCAGGTGATCGCCCCCGACACCGCCACCGGCAGCCTGATCCGGCGCGATGGCCGCGCCATCGGTTCGGCCCTGATCGCGCAGCGCTTCATGGGGGCGGGCTACCTGCACCCGCGCCCCTCGGCGGGCAACTATGACCCCATGTCCTCGGGCGGCTCGAACCTCGGCCCGACCTCGGCCGCGCTGGCGGCCGCGGTCGCCGCGCGCCGCACGGAATGGGAAACGGCCAATGGCGGCACGGCGCCGGTCGATGCGGTGACAAGCTCGGGCTCCGGGCTCGATCCCCATATCTCGCCCGCGAACGCCCGGGGGCAGGCCGCGCGCATCGCCGCGGCTCGGGGTGTGCCAACCGCCGAAGTGCTGCGGATCGTTACCGATCATATCGAAACCCGCTGGCTCGGACTTTATGGCGAGCCGCACGTCAATGTCCTGCTGACCAATCTGGCGCTTGACGCGGCCCTGCCGCTGCGGCCTGCTGGCGGCAGTTGAGGAGTGCCATGCCCGAGCCCCTGCGCCCCGAACCGGAAGCCCTGCTGACCGAGGCCCGCCGCGAGGGGCGCGGGCGGCTCACGATCTTCCTCGGGGCGGCGCCGGGGGTGGGCAAGACCTATGCCATGCTGGAGGACGCCCGCCGTCGCGCGGCGGAGGGTGTCAAGGTGCTGGTCGGCGTGGTCGAGACCCATGGCCGGGCCGAGACCGAGGCCCTGCTGCGCGGGCTGGAGGTGCTGCCGCGCCGGGCGGCCTATCACAATGGCCGTATCCTGCACGAGATGGATGCGGAGACGCTGATCGCCCGTCACCCGGGCCTTGCCCTGATCGACGAGCTGGCGCATTCCAACCTGTCGGGTGGTCGCCACGACAAGCGCTGGCAGGATGTCGAGGACGTTCTGGCCGCCGGGATCGACGTTCATACAACGCTGAACGTCCAGCATGTGGAAACCCTGAACGATACCGTGGCCCGGATCACCGGTGTCCGGGTGCGGGAAACCGTGCCCGACAGCGTGCTGGAGATGGCCGACGAGATCAAGCTGATCGACCTGCCGCCCGACGACCTGATCCAGCGGCTGCGCGCCGGCAAGGTTTATGTGCAGGATCAGGCGGCGCGGGCGGTGGCGAATTTCTTCACCAAGGGCAACCTGACCGCGTTGCGTGAACTCGCCATGCGCACCGCCGCCGACCGGATTGATGCGCAGTTGCAGCAGCATATGGCGGCGAATGCCATCGAGGGGCCGTGGCCGACGCAGGAGCGCATCCTCGTGGTGCTGCCCGAAGGCGCGGTGGGGCGCGACGCGGTGCGCATCGCCAAACGGTCGGCCGACCGGGCGCGGGTCGAATGGCTGGCCGTGGCGCTTGCCAGCCTCAGGGCGGAAACCCATGCCGACGACGGGCGCGACAATGGGGCGGTGGCCCTGCGGCTGGCCGAACGGCTGGGGGCCGAAGTGACCCTGTTGCAGGTCGAGCGCGACCCGGTACAGGAGGTGCTCGAATTCGCGCAGGCCCGCAACGTCCGCCGCATCGTGCTGCCGCGCCCGAAGCCGCGCAATCGTCTGGCCCGCTGGCTCCTGCCCACGCCGCACGAGATCGCGGTGGCGGGTCTCCTGCGCGGGGCGACAAGGTTCGAGCTGACGCTGGTGACCGACGACGAAGGCCCCGCCCGCCAGCGACGCAAGGCCCCTCCGCCGGACGTCCCCGCAGCCCTGCGCAGCTTCGGGATCGTCGCCGCAGCCGTAGCGCTGACCACGCTCGTCGCGATGACCGCCGATCGCCTGATCCCGGTTCTCAGCCTGTCGCTCATCTATATGACGACGGTGGTGGCGGTGGCGGCAAAGCTCGGCCGCTGGTCATCGGTGACGGCCGCGGTCCTGAGCTTCTTTTCCTATAACCTGCTCTTCACCGCCCCGCGCCTCACCTTGCATATCTGGAACCGGGGCGAGTTCCTGACGCTGGCGCTGTTCCTTGCCGCCTCACTCCTCACCGGCAACCTCGCCGCCCGTCTGCGCGACCGGGCCATCGCGCAGCGCACCATCTCGGACCGTACCCGCAAGCTCTATGATTTCTCGCGCAAGGCGGCGGCGGCGGCTTCGGTCGACGATGTGGTCTGGGCCGCGGTCAGCCATGTCGCGGCGGTGTTGGAATGCGAATCAATCCTGCTGATTCCCGACGACACCGGGAATCTGGTGATCGTCGGAGCTTTTCCGCCCGAGGATCGTATGGACACACGCGAGCTTGCCGCCGCCCGCTACGCCTTCGACCACGGCGAACCGGCCGGGCGGGGGTCCGCCACTCTGCCCACCTCGCGCTGGCTGTTCCTGCCGCTTACCGCCGCCGATCGGCGGATCGGGGTTCTCGGGCTGACCTATGCCGACGGGCGCGAGCCCGCCCCCGGCGACCGGGGCCTGGTGGAGGCGCTGGCCGATCAGGTGGCGCTGGCGCTCGAACGGGTGCAGTTGGCCGACGACCTCGCCCAGGCCCGGGTGGTGGGGGAGACGGAACGGTTGCGCTCCGCCCTTCTCTCTTCGGTCAGCCACGACCTGCGCACCCCGCTGGTCTCGATTCTCGGCGCGGCCGAGGGGCTGGAGCGCGCGAACCTGTCGGCGCAGGGGCGCGCGGTTATGGTCGAGACGATCCGCGAAGAGGGGGAACGGCTCGACCGTTACATCCAGAACCTTCTCGACATGACCCGGCTCGGCCACGGCGCGCTGAAGCCGAAGACGGTCGCCACCGACCTGCGCGAACTCGCGGGCGCAGCGCGCAACCGGCTGCGCAGCGTGTTGAAAGGCCATCCGGTCGAGGTGGCGATCCCCGCCGACATGGCGCCGGTCGAGGTCGATCCGGTGCTGATCGAGCAGGTTCTGGTCAATATCCTCGACAATGTTCGCAAATATGCCGGCCCCGGAAGCCCGATCCGCATCGCCGCCCGGATCGAGCGCAGCCGCGTGATCCTGTCTGTCGAGGATGACGGGCCGGGCCTGCCGCCGGGCACCGCCGACCGGGTGTTCGACATGTTCTGGCGCGCGGAACAGGGCGACGGCGGGCAGACGGGCACCGGGCTCGGCCTTGCGATCTGCAAGGGCATCGTCGAAGCCCACGGCGGCACGATCCACGCCGAGCAGGTCCACCCTGATGGCCGTGGCACAAGGATCGTCATCGAACTGCCCCTATGGAACCCCGAGGTATCGCATTGAGCGTCGTTTCCGGCACCCGCATCCTGATCGTGGAGGACGAAGCCCCGATCCGCCGCTTCCTGCGCGTGGCGCTGGAAACCGAGGGGCATGTCGTCTCCGAGGCCGCCACCGCGCGCGAAGGGATCGCGCTTGCCGCGCGCGAGGCGCCATCGGCGATGATCCTCGATCTGGGCCTGCCCGATGCCGATGGGATTACGGTGTTGCAGGCGGTTCGGGAATGGTCGCAGATGCCGGTTCTGATCCTGTCGGTGAGGAGCGACGAGGCGGGCAAGATCGCGGCACTTGACGCCGGTGCGCAGGATTATGTGACAAAACCCTTCTCGACCGGCGAGCTTCTCGCCCGCCTGCGCGGCCTCTTGCGCGACCGGGCGCGCGAGGCCGCCCCCGCGGTGCTGACGCTCGGCCCGCTGGTCATCGACGCCACCGATCACCGCGCGGTTCTCGACGGGGCCGATCTGAAACTGACCCGCAGGGAGTTCGATCTTCTGTGGCTGCTGGCGACCCACGCCGGGCGGCTGGTGACGCAGGCGATGATCCTGAAGGCGATCTGGGGGCCTGCCCATGCCGAGGACAGCCAATATCTGCGCGTCTATATCCGGCAGCTGCGTGCCAAAATGGGCGACGATGCCGCCGATCCGCGCTGGATCTTCACCGAGCCGGGCGTGGGATACAGGTTGTCGGATCAGTGAGGGATGGTGGCGCATAGGGCCGGCTTCCAAGGCCGCCATCGACCTGCCGGGCCGTTTCGGTAACGACGACTGACCGTAGGCCCGACGGGCAGGATGGAATGCCCCAAACCCTCACGGTGCAGGTTTCGCCTGCCGCGCGATGGCGGTGGGTGCTTCGATACATGTTGGAGTGGGTGGCCCCCGACCGGCATCGAAGGTGCCAAAGTGAGTCGTTGAGATTTCATGCAAAGGGAGCCGTCCGCGCACAAGATCATTCGTATCGGCATGGAGACGTCAAGGCACGTTTTTCAACTGCATGGCGTGAACAATCCGGTTTTACGCAGGAAGCTGCGCCGCAAAGAGATAGTCGACGTCTTCACGACCTGCCCGCCGACCGTGATCGCCATCGACGCCTGCGGAGGTTCCCATCACTGGGCCACAGGGTGAGGATGATCGCGCCGCAACCGGTGAAGCCCTATGTCCGGCGGAAATCCTGACCTTCCGGCACAATATCATGCTGTCAACCGCAGCGACGAGCAGCATGATACATATTGCAACCACGAACGCCTTCATCGCCGACAACCTGCATATCATCCCGGATGTGCCGCGTTTTGTCGGAAATGTCGCGTATTCGACATATTTTGATCTGTCGACGCAGGGATCGAGTGGTGGTCCTCCCGCGCCGATCGACCCGTCGATGTATGAGGGCCAGATCTGGATGCAGAACAACACCACGCTCGATCTGCGCCAGAACGTAACGGATTCGACGCGCGCGCCCTATCTGTCGGCAGGTGATGCTGCGGCAGCGCGCGGCATTGCGGTGCATGTCGCGGACAATGCCCTGTTCATTCCGAACCGGTCGCCTGCGGATGTCGGCGGGCCCTATATGGACGATCCGGAGGTCAACCTGGCGCAATCGGCGCTGGCACCGCAGTTCTGGGGCCTGCGGCAGCGATATTCTTCGCGCAGCGTGAAAGATTATCCGGAGGCCCTGAACGATACCCTCGTGCTCGACCCGTCCTATGCCACGCCCGCGGATGCGGTGAAGATCCCGGTGCCCGGCGAGGGTTCCGTCCTGCGCGCGGGCGTCGAACTGACGCCAGCCGAGGCAACCGTGGCGGATCTGTTCGGGGTTCGGAAGACATCGCCGATCAGGGGGCGGTCTCGGCCTAGTCTCGCGAGGCGGTTTCTCGCCTCACGGCCCCGCTCTGTGCGTGGCCGTGAGAGAAATCGGGATTATCCGCGCCGCCGCCGCAGCGCGGCCAGTACAAGGAGCCCGCCCGGCAGCAGCGCCATGGTCGCAGGCACCGGCACCTCGGGGACATCTGGAATCACGGTGTAGCTGTAGCTGAGGGCCGCGAACTCGGATTTGGTATATCCCCACTGCGCCCCTATCAGGCGACCATCCCTGGTCACGAAACCTTGCGGGTCTTCGTACCACTCGTTGAGATCGAGTCCACCTGCGCTGGCGGATATCCCAACTGTCTCCCAGGCAATCATGTCCACACCGCTGCTGGTGACACGGGGGGCATAGGCGTTATCCACGAAATACTCGCACCCGACGCCAGGCAGGTCGCAGGTCAGAATTTTGGTGAAACCGTCGCTGTCCTTAGTTGCGGACAGCCGGAAGGTCGTCACCTGTCCCGGCGTCAGACCGTTGGCCACAAAGGGGATACCCCACGGGTCATCCGCAGCATCCAGCGTGTCAAAAAAATAGTAGGGTATCTCGTCATCCTGATTGTCGAAGACGTAGAGGTGGTTAAACGTCGTCCCGACATACTGGAGCGTCATCTCGATGACCTGAATCGGCGCAGCCAGAGAGGGGGTGGCGGAGACCGCGAGGGCTGCGGCACCCGCGAGGGCGATGGATCTGAGGCTCATGATTTTCCCGAAAAGTTAACGTCTTGGCAAGCATTGTTGCGCAGACCCATGAGAGCAACGATTCGCGGGAAATAGTCCAGATGCCGCACGGCTTTGCGCGTCCATCCCGGTTGGGCAGGTCAGCGATGCAAGGCTCAGGTCGCAATCCGACATGGGGGTAGGTTTACCCGGGTCATAACGGGCGTGTGAGTCAGGGCCGTTCCTGACGGCGGAAAAAATTTGGTCCGGAAGCTGATGCGCCGCCACAGGATCGGCTTGGGTCACGTTGAAACCAAGCCCCGATCGTCTGTCCGCCGGGTCAGAATGCCGATGCGGGTCGACTGCGCACACGGCCAACCGATTGATCCCGTGCAGTTATTTCACATCTGAAAAATTGGTGGCGAGGGGGGGACTCGAACCCCCGACCCCGTGATTATGAGTTACGTGCTCTAACCTGCTGAGCTACCTAGCCACAAGACGGCTTGCTATGCGAATAGGTGTGCGCCGTCAATAGATGATTTGAGACGTTTTCCCGGCGGATCGGGCACCATTCGCCATTCGTGACCTGTTCAAAATTCCCCTGCCTCCAGAGGAACTTGCCCCCGCCTTCGTGCTGCACCGGGCGGAAGCGTTGTCGTGGTAGAACACGACGCCCCGATCAAGAGACGGCAAGCTGACGATCGAACCGGATCATGGCGAGCTTCACTGCCGAAGGGTCTGACCCCAGCCCGCCCTGTTATCGGGCCGGTGGGCTTTCTCTGACTTCGCGGCTCGGATCACGCCCCGGCACATTTGCCCTGCGGTTCAACGCCGAAACCCCACGGAATATCGACGCTCCAACGCCGCGCAAACCGGCCATCCCAGCCTATCGCAAAAACTTGCGGAACCGGTCCAGCGCCAGCCGGAACAGCACCGTGCCGATCACCGCGAGCGCCACGAACTGCGGCCAGACGACATCGAACCCGGCTCCGCGGAACAGGATCGCCTGCGACAGGATGATGAAATGCGTGTTCGGCGCGGCCAGCATCACGGTCTGGATCACCTCGGGCATGGATTCGCGCGGCGTCATGCCCCCCGACAGCACATTGAGCGGCATCAGCACCAGCATCATCAGCAGCGCGAATTGCGGCATGGTCCCGGCGATGGTCGCCATGAAGATGCCGAGTGCCGTCATCGCGAACAGCATCAGCACCACCCCCGCCAGGAACAGCGCGACCGATCCCTGCACCGGCACCGCCAGCAACCCTTGCACCACCGCGATCAGCGCGAAGGACGAGCCGAGCAGCACCACCAGCCCCATCGACCAGATCTTTGACAGCATGATTTCCGCCGCCGTGACCGGCATGACCAGAAGATGCTCGACCGTGCCATGTTCCTTTTCGCGGATCAGCGCGGCGCCGGTCAGGATCAGCGACAGCATGGTGATCGACTGGATCACGCTGTTGATCGCACCGAACCAGCCCGGATCCAGCCCCGGATTGTAGCGTGCCCGCAGGGCGAGCCCCACGGGCAGCGCGCTTTCCCGGCTGCCGGTGACGAATTCCGAGACCTCGCCGCTCACGATCTGCTGGATATAGCCGCTGCCGGTGAAGGCCTGGCTCATCCGGGTCGCATCGACATTCAACTGGATCGCCGGGACGCGCCCCGCCAGCACGTCACGCTCGAAATCCGGCGGGATGTTCAGCGCGAAAGTATCCGTCCCGGCATCCATCCGGCGGTCCATCTCGGCGGTGGTGATCAGTTCGGGCGTCATGAACCACGGCGGATAGAAGGCCAGCGCGATGCGGGAGGACAGATGCGACTGGTCCTCATCGACGATGGCGATGGCGGCCTTGTTCAGCGCCTCGGGCATCGCGCGGGATTCGGTGTAGATCGACAGGCTGAAGGCATAGACGATCAGCACCAGCATGATCCAGTCACGCCACAGCCCGCGCAGTTCCTTCACGCCAAGGGTCCAGACATTGCGCAGGTTCATCGCCTATTTCTCCTGCTTCTTCAGGAAGAACACGGCAAGACCGAGGATCACCGGGACGGCGGCCGCCATCGCCAGCATCGGCCCGACCAGTTCCCACAGACCGAAAGCCTTCGAGAAGGCGCCGCGCGCGGCGGTCATGAACCACGATGTCGGATAGACTTCGCCGATCACCCGGCCAAACCCCTGAAGCGAGGACACCGGGTCGATCATGCCGGAATACTGCGCGGCGGGGATCATGGTCAGCATCGCCGTGGCGAACAGCGCCGCCACCTGGCTTGTGATGAACACCGACACCAGAAACCCGAGCGCCGTCGTCGCCGTGACATAGACCAGCGCCGCCAGCGCGAAGGCCGCCATATCGCCGCTGAACGGCACGCCGAAGAAGGTCAGCGCCAGCACCATCATCAGCACGAAGTTCAGCATCGCCAGAATGATATAGGGCAGTTGCTTGCCCAGCAGGAATTCCAGCCGCGTCACCGGCGTGACGTAGAAGTTGAGGATCGAGCCCAGTTCCTTTTCCCGCGCCACGCTGAGCGTGGTCAGGATCGCCGGGATCATCATCAGCAGCATCGGGATCACGGCGGGCACCATGGCGACGATGCTGCGCACATCGGGGTTGTAGCGGAACCGGGTGACCAGATCGAAGCTGCCGGAGAGCGCGCCGTCGCCGTAAAGCTCGCGCGCCTTGCGCATGATCCAGTCGGCATGCATCCCCTGGATATAGCCCTGCACGGTATTGGCGCGGGTCGGATTGGCGCCGTCGAACCAGGCGCCGATCTCGACGCTGCGGCCGCGTGCGACATCGGCGGCGAAACCGGGCGGGATTTCGATCGCCAGCCCAAGATCCCCCGAGCGCATCCGCGCATCCATATCGTCATAGCCGGTCAGCGGCGGCTGTTCGGTAAAATAGCGCGACCCGGCAATGTCATTGACATAATCGCGGCTGGTGGTGGTCTGGTCGCGGTCCAGCACGGCGAAGCTCAGATCCTCGACATCCATGTTGATGCCAAGACCGATCACGATCATCAGCAGCAGGCTGCCGACCAGCGCCATCGCCAGCCGGATCGGATCGCGCCGCAGTTGCAGGCTTTCCAGCCGGGAATAGCTGAGCAGGCGTTGCAGGCTGAACCCGCCCCGCGTTTCGCTCCGTTCTTCGGAGGTGGCCATTGCCGCCGGGGGCGGTTCCTCGCCGATCGCCTCCCGCAGACAGGCGATAAAGGCGTCTTCCAGCGTTGCGGCGCCCTTGGCGGCGGTGATCGCCTGAGCCGTGTCGCTGACCAGAACCTTGCCCGCATGCATCAGGCTGATCCGGTCGCACCATTCGGCTTCGTTCATGAAATGGGTCGAAACGAAGATCGTCACGCCATCCTTGCGCGACAGCTCCGCGAGGATCCGCCAAAAGCCGTTGCGCGCCACCGGATCGACGCCCGATGTCGGCTCGTCGAGGATCAGGATCTCCGGCCCGTGGATCATCGCGACGGCGAGCGACAGCCGCTGCCGGATGCCGAGCGGCAGCGCATCGGGCAGCGTATCCACCGCTTCCTCCAGCCCGAAGCGCGCGATCATCTCCTGCACGCGGGGGCCGATCCTGGCCGCCTCCATCCCGAACAGCCGCGCGTGCAGATCAAGGTTCTGCCGCACCGTCAGTTCGGGATAGAGCGAAAACGCCTGCGACATGAAGCCGACGCGGCGGCGGGTGTCGATGTCATTCGCATCGACCGGGCGGCCGAACAGCTTCGCAGTGCCCTCGGTCGGCTGCAACAGCCCGGTGAGCATCTTCATCGTCGTGGTCTTGCCGCAGCCGTTGGAGCCGAGAAAGCCGAAGATCTCGCCCTTGCGGATGCGGAAGCTGACGTCATCCACCGCGGTGAAATCACCGAACCGCATGGTCAGGTGTTCGGCCTCGATCGCGATCTCCTCCCCCGCGCTCTGCGGCGGGATGGTGACGGCGGTATCCCCACCCCGGTCAGCCTCCGGCAGCAGCGCGATGAAGGCGGCGTCCAGATCCTTCGCCCCGGTCCGTTCCAGCAGTTCGGCAGGCGTGCCGGTGGCCAGCACCTTGCCCGCGTTCATCGCCACCAGCCAGTCGAACCGCGCCGCCTCCTCCATATAGGCCGTCGCGGTGATCACGCTCATCCCCGGACGGGAGGCGCGGATCCGGTCGATCAACTCCCAGAACTGCCGCCGCGACAGCGGGTCGACCCCGGTGGTCGGTTCGTCAAGGATCAGCAGGTCCGGGTCATGGATCAGCGCGCAGCACAGGCCGAGCTTCTGCTTCATCCCCCCCGACAGGTTCGCCGCCGGACGATCACGGAAGGCGGACATGCCCGTCGCCGTCAGCAGTTCACCGATCCGATGTTCGCGCTCCGCCTTGCCCTGCCCGAACAGGCGGCCGAAGAAATCCGCGTTTTCAAACACCGACAGCGTGGGATAGAGGTTCTTGCCCAGCCCCTGCGGCATATAGGCGATGCGCGGGCAGACGCGGGCGCGGTGTGCCGGGTCGCGCATATCGCCGTCCAGCACCCGGACATCGCCGTCCTGAATCACCCGCGCGCCGGACAGAAGCGCCATCAGGCTGGATTTGCCCACCCCGTCCGGCCCGATCAGCCCGACCATCCGCCCCGCCGGAATCTCCAGCGTGACATCGGCGAGCGCCGCGACCTTGCCATAGCGCAGGCCCAGCCCCTTTACCGAAGCGACGGGCGCGGACATGATCACTTCACCACGTTACCCAGGAAGGCAGGCCAGTCCGCCGCCGGGTCGATCTTCACATAGGCCATCCCCGGCAGGCCGGTCTTCACATAGTCGATGTATTTGCGCAGGATTTCCGGGTCGATCCGGGCGCGGATGCGGAACATCAGCTTGGCGCGCTCGTCGGCGGTTTCCACCGTCTTCGGCGTGAACTGCGCCACATCGGCGACATAGGAAATGGTGGCCGGGATCACCGCATTGGGCGCTGCATCCATCACCAGCCGCGCCTCGGCCCCGGCCTGCACCCGCCCGGCCTGATCGGTGGGCAGGAAGAAGGTCATGTAGACATCGCCCAGATCGACAAGGCTGAGGATACGGCCCCCGGCGGCCACGACCTCGCCCTCCTGCGCGATGCGGTATTGCACCCGCCCGTCGCGCGGCGAGGTCAGCGTGGCATCGTTGATCGAGGCGGTCACGGCTTCGATCGCGGCCTTCGCGGCCTCGACCGCCGCGCGCGCATCCACCACCTGCGCCCTGGCCGAACCGATCCCCGCCTGCGCCGCCGCAAGCGATGCGCGGGCCGAAGCCAGCCCGGCGCGGGCTTGCCGCTCGCGGGCACGGTCATCGTCCAGAACCTGCTGCGACAGAGTGTTGCTACGCGCAAGCTGTTCCGACCGCGCCAGCCGCTGTGCCGCGGCATCCAGCATCGCCTGCGCCTGATCGACCGAAGCCTGCGCCGCATCGCGCTGCGCCTCGGCCTGCACCACCAGACTTTGCGCGGTATCCACGCCGATCTCGGCGCGCTGCAACTGTGCCTCGGCCTGCCGTTTCTGCGCGGTCAGCTGAACGATATCCATCTGCACCAGCACCGCACCCGCGCGGACAAAATCCCCCTCGGCAGCGGTGATTTCGGCGATTCGCCCACTCGCCAGCGCGGCGATGTCGATCTCCGTCGCCTCGACCCGACCATTTCCGGAGGCGATCCCCGCAGGCAGGCCGGGATGCGCCAGCTTGTTCCAGGCGAAATATCCCACGACCCCAAGCACCACCACCGCGGCCACAAGAAACCGCTTTCCAGTCCACCGTTTCATCTTCGCCAATCCAAACCGCGCCGTTCAGTTTTTACAATAGGGCGATAAGCAGGACACGCACAAGGCATATCGGGAAGGGTCCACCCCGTCCGAAGGGGCTGGATCTGATGAGCAGGCAGGGCGGATTGCGCCAAACGCGGCTCCGATCCGGGTGCGGGACGCCAGCCCTTGGCGCAGGGGCGACACTCCGGCAGGTCGCCTTGGGCAATGTTCAGAGCGGCTGAATTTCAGAAAAACATCAATTATTACAGTATGTTTTGTTTTTTCCGGAAATTCTGAATATTTTGGAAGAAAACATCTGTTCATGCTTGCCGCCGCCCTGCCCGATAGAACGGAAGCCATTAGGAAACCCCGGCAGGGCTGAGAAATATTGGGGGCAATGGGCGCGTCAGGCTGCGAGTTGGCGTATCCCACGCCGTTGTTACGATCTTGTCAAAGGGCAGACCTCCGGCATCGGGGACATCGCATTCCGTTCAGGCACCCTATAATTCGAGGTCGAAAGGATCGACCGATAAGAGACGGTGCCAGCCGGGCGTCATTAACCCACAACGGGCACCCGGCGGCGCGCCCAGCTCGCGCCTGAAACGGGTCAGCAGGATCGGCAGGACGAAACCGCCGCGTGTACTGGAACGGGCCGGTTTGTACTGGCCCCTGAAACCCAAAGACGCCGCCCGAAGGCGGCGTCCCGAGGGAACCTTAGCCCTTCTTGCGGCGCTTCGCGGCGCCGAGGCCGGCGAGGGCGGAGACCAGCAGCATACCGGCGGCCGGGACCGGCACGGCGGCGGGGGTCGCGGTGAAGGTATAGGTCGCTTGCAGGTCCTGCGTGCCGGCGGCGTCATAGGCCATCGAAATCGCAAAGCTCTTGCCCGCGTCGATCGCGAATTCGTCGCTGTAGGAGAAGCCGAAGGTCACCTTGCCGCCCGGAACGGTGATATATTCCCAGGTGGTGCCGGTAAAGCCATTGCCCTCGGCCAGGACCTTTTCGATATTCGACTTGACGACCGTATCGAGCCCGGCGCCATTCAGCGTATAGCCGATTTGCGAAATGTCGAAGGCCTGCCCGGCATTCCAGACCGTGCTGTGGGTTTCGCCCGGCTTCAGGGTAAATGCCTCGCCGTTCGAGCCCGCCGTCACCGTGGCCGCATTAACCGCGACCGGAGCCGCCAGAGCCAGAACCGCCGCCGTGAAAGCCATCTTCATGTTCATAACGTTTCCCTCGTTACTGTGCCCCGACCGGGGGCGAACCATTTTCAACTTTGTCCCGATCCGGAGCGAACTCATTCGGAACAAGGGCTTTTTAGCCGGTCCGGGCGGGCTGTGCCATAGGCTTGTTTTATGCCAAAGGGGCGGTAACCAATTCCGTTACGGTTAAAGAAGCGAAATCCCGTTGCGGATCAACGTTGCATTAAAATGGTGTTAAGATTAATGCCACAGGCGGGCGGGGGAGTGATTCCGGCGGGGAATTGGTAAATGTTTTCTTATCAATGACAATGCCGGAAAGAATCAGCAGGAAGACAGGCCGCCTGTCGTCTATGTTCACCACGAATGCAGCCCACTGGATGGTTCTATCCCCCACCAAAAGATTCGCGCGATCGTCAAGGTCATGGCTCCGGCGGATCACTCCCCGATGACATGCGGTTTGCATGCGGGTCACCGGAGCGGCAGGGGGATGTCGCCATGGAAAACGGATCGCGCCGAACGTCCGCGCCTGCCCTGGCAGATCGACGGTTGGGTCGGGCTTGATAAAGTGCCGCTCTCTTCGGGCGGTGCACCGGGCATAGCGAACGCCCGGACAGCTTTTCGCCTCATTCCATGCTATCGCGCTGTTTTAAAACCCATTCCTGAAACGCGACGATATTTGGTTGTACGGTAGGAGCCTGCGGTCGCACCAGCAGGGAATAGCCGAAATCCTTCCGCACGGTCACGCGCGACAGACGAATCAGGTGGCCCGTGCGACGGTCGGGGCGGATCATCGCGCCCGGGCATAGCGCCACGCCCTGCCCCTCCAGCTATCACAACATCAATTACTATCCGGATTTTCTGTATCTCCAATTCGGACGGCGCCATGGGTTGGTGGCCGATCATGATATTGCCACCACAGTCAGCGCCGGAATAGATGGCGGTCAGCCGTGGCGACGGACATTTGGCGGACGGAACCTGACCTACACCGACCAGTGCAAAGATAATTATTTCCACACCATTCGGAAATTGGCAGCAGGATGAAGCGGTTGCGGATAGAATTCAGCCATGTGACTATCGACCTTTTGAATTTTCTGAAGACCGAATTCCCCGGCATGGATTTCGTGGACATCGGCACACCCGCGATGCGACTGTGGATGGTGAAATCCACCGAAGAGATTGCACATAAAAAATGACCCGCATCGCCGATAACGGCGGTGGTCGAAATGCCGGAGCACGCAGTCGCACTGTATTCCGCCACAATAATGGCGCGCGAAATCGCCCGCATCTGGCCGCATGTCGAATTTCTGGGCACCTGGACCTGCCCCCAATCCAGCCTGAACACCGATGGCGCGCAATCCGGTGACCAGCCGGAGGATCGAGCGCGGGGATATCCTGTCGCTCAACTGTTTCCCGATGGTCGCGGGCTATACGTCACGCTGGAGCGCACGCTGTTTGCTGAAACGGCGGCGGAGAAAAACCTGCGTCTGGGGGAGTTCAATTCCCGCGTAGACGGGTCGTTTCCGAGCCCTGTCCCTCACAGATCCGGACGTGCGGATTTCCCGCATCCGGTTCCTCATGGACCAGTTTCGCTCATGCACGGTTCAACGCTCTCGCGCCTCGAACCGGCCCTCCCGAATGACGCGGGCCTCTCAATCCGAAAAACCAGACCGGGACACCCGCATGGGCATCCCGGCCAGAAATGTGTGGAATATCACTGGGCCGAAGGGCAATAGCGCGCGGCACACACTGCGCTGCTATCGTCGGGCTATCAGGGACGGACAGCCGTGACTTCCAGTTCGACCAGCCATGCGGGGCTTACCAGCGCATCGACCACCATCGCCGAACGGACCGGCAGGTTCGGTTGCTCGGCGGTGCCGAAGAACTGCGAATAGCCCTTCATGAAGCCCGCGAAATCCACCGGCTTGCCCTCGGGCGCCACAAGGAATGCCTGCATCTTGATGATGTCGCCGACGGACATCCCCATGCCTTCGAGCTGGGCCTTGATCCGGTTCATCACCGAAACGGTCTGCTCTTCCATGCTGCCATAGGCCTCGACGCTGTTCTTGTCGGCACTTGCGTTGATGACCGCGGGCACGGTGCCGCTGAGATAGACGGTGGTCTTGCCCGCCGGGACTTCCACGGCCTGAAGGATCGGGAAATCCGAATTCGGGATCGGGTGGCGCACCACCTCTTGCGCCATCAGCGGGGTCGCGCCCAGCAGGAGGGTGGCCAGAACGGCGGATTTTGCAAAATTCATCGGTTTATCCTTGTCTTGAGGTCATCGTTTACGGGCGGGCCGCAGCCCACCCATCATGGCGGATCAGCGCGCCGCCGCAACCGACTCCGGCGTGGCCGGATCTTCGGTGTAATTGTTGCCGAAATGCGTGCGGATATAGTTCACCACCGCGGCAACCTGCGCGTCGTCCAGCATCTCGCCGATCGGCGGCATCGCCTTCTGCCCGTGGGTGATGACATGGACGGGGTAATCCGCCCCGGCCAGCATCTCGTTCTTCGCCAGCGCGGGATAATGCCCGGCGCCCACGGCCCCCTGCCCTTCCGGCATGTGGCACGCGGCACAGACAGCGCGGTAGATCGTCTCGCCATCGGTCTGTGTCAGCCGCTCGGGGTCGGCGAACCAGCCGGTGGTGTCGGGGCGGGCCTCGTCGGCCATCACCGGCAGAGAGGTCAGGCCAAGGACGGCCAGCGGATAGAGAATGGCTTTCATCATGGCTCTCCTCAGGCTTTGGTGACGGTGGCGTGCAGGCGTTCCACGGCGTCCAGCGCCGACAGGATCGCGCCTTCCATCCACGCCGGCAGGTAGGAGATATGTTCCCCCGCCATCAGCGTGCGGCCATCCATCGCACAGGCGTCGTCGTAATCGGCTTCGCGGTCCTTCCAGATCCCGTGGCAGCCCAGAACCCACGGCACCCGGTGCCAGCCCACGGCCACGCCGGACAGGAATTCGTCCTTGTATTGCGGGTGGATCTGGCTGCCGTAATCCAGCGCCTTCGCGACCCGCTCGTCCGCCGGAAGGGCGTTCCACTGATAGGCGAACGGCCCCCAGGGATAGGCGCCAAGCAGCACGCCCGGACCATCGCTGAAGAAGCCGGTGTTGGGATAGGCGATCAGCGTGATCGGCAGGTTGGTGTAGCTGATCCCGCCGTAGATGTGTTCGTCCTGTTCCCAGAAGCGGCGCTTGAACTCCAGCCCGACCTTGAAGGCCGATTCATAGGGCATGTTGTCGATGACTTCGGTCATGCGCGGCGAGAAGTCATGCTCGATCTGCCCAAGAACCGAGAACGGGATGGTGCAGATGCAGTAATCCGCCGTCTCGGTGGTTTCCGGGCCTTCGCCATGGCTGGGGATCCAGGTTGCGGTGACCTTTTTGCCCTCGTGTTTGATCTTCGTGACCTTGGCGTTGTAGGTGATGACGTCGCCGACCTGCGACTCGAAACCCTTGGCGATCATGTCCATGCCGCCGATCGGCTGGAAGATCGTCGATTGCATGTGCAGGTTGTCGCCCGCCGTCAGACTGCGCCACAGTTTCGATTGCAGCACGACCGAAAGCGAATGCGGCTCCGAGGGTTCCGGCTCGCCGCTGAGGCCACCGCCTTCGGCCTTTTCAAAGCCGCGGAAAGAGGAGGTCTTCTCGCCCTTGACGTATTTGAAATCGTCATCCAGCGCGCCATAGCGTTTCAGCGCCGCCAGCAGCAGTTCGGCATCCGCCTCGGTCACATCGGCATCGAGCGCCTTTTGATCGACGCATTTCGCCAGCAGTTCGGCGACATGGCCCCGGAAATCGGTGGAGATTTCCTTGAACCGCTGCGGCTTGCCGTCGAAGGCTTCGGTATTGTGCAGATAGGCGTTGTAATTGACCTGAATGAAGGGCTCCAGCTTCACGCCGAAGCGTTTGCAGTAGTCCAGCACGGCGAAGTGGTCGGAGGGGATCCGCCACGGGCCGGGGTTGATGTAATTGCCCTCGGCGAATTTGACTTCCTGCGTGAAGCCACCCAGTTCGGTGTATTTGTCGCCGCCGCGCAGGGTCCAGCAGCGCCCGCCGGCCTTTTCGCGGTATTCCAGGATTTTGACGGTATATCCGGCGTTGCGCAGTTCATAGGCTGCGGTCATCCCGGCAAGCCCGCCGCCGAGGATCAGCACCGAGGTGCCCTTCGGATCGCCTTCCAGCTTCAACCGGCCTTTCCAGGTCGAGGGCTTCGCGAGGCCCATCGAGCCCATGGCGCTATACATGGCGGCCGCCCCCGCCACCGTGCCGATCATCCCGAGCAGGGACCGCCGGGAAATTCCGTCTGGATTGAATGACATAAAGACCTCGCTGCGTGTCCGGCGGCCCATGCGGATCCTCCGGAATTCGTGACATGGCCTTCCTTCCGCCTGTTTTGACCAAAAGGTAAGGGGACGGCAGCGCGCGCGGGATGTCGAAAATATCAACGTATATGAATTGAGCTATATTTTTCATGTATGCACGAAATACCGGCAAAACATGTATCGTTTCACACCAAAACCCGGATTTCCCGCAACATTGCGTCCGTATCGTGAACGACAGACTCACCCCGCCCCGCGCCTGGAGGGTGTTCAGAGTTCGCTATCGCGGCACATTTGCATAGGGTGTGCTTTCCGGCATCCGCGCGTTCGCCCAGACGACCGAAACCGGCGCGCCCGTTCGCCGGGTAAGCAAACCCGGAAGCGGATACCTGCCCTGATGCTGTGTGGCGCCGGGCCGCGATCCACGGCCCGGCACCCTTGTCACAGCGCCTGAACGGGGTTCTTCAGCGCGCCCGGAATCGCCGTATCCTCGCCGCGTGCGCGCCACACCGCCAGATCGCGGCTGCGCGAGGCAACGGCGCTGTCCCACAGCTGATAGGCATCCTCGCCCAGCATCAGCCGCACCGGGGCGGTGTCGCTGTCCACCATGTCGATCAGCACCCGCATGCCCTTGACGGCATCGCCCATCTGCTGACCGTTCTGGGTGGCGTAATACTCCTCCATCCCGGCATCCAGCGGCGCGTAATCCGCGATCCGGCCCTCGGCGCGCATCGCCGCGCTGCCCGCGAAACCGGTGCGGAAGGCGCCCGGCTCGACCAGCGTCACGCGGATGCCGAACGGCTTGACCTCGTGGTGCAGCGCCTCGGTAAAGCCCTCCAGCGCGAATTTCGACGCGTTGTAAAGCCCGCTGCCCGGGAAGGCCACCAGCCCCGCGATACTGGTCAGGTTCAGGATATGGCCCGATTTCCGCGCCCGCATCTGCGGCAGAACCTCGCGCGAGAGTTCCGCGGCGGCGAAGAAGTTCAACTCCATCTGTGCGCGGATCTGCGCCGGGGTGAATTCCTCCAGCGCGCCATAGGAGCCCGCGCCCGCGATATTGGCCAGCACGTCGATCCGGCCGAATTTCGCCGTGGCCTCGGCCAGCGCAGCCTTGCGCGCATCGGCATCGGTCACATCGAGTTGCAGCGCGAGGGCGCGCCCGCCATAACCCGCCGCGATCTCTTGCAGCGGCTCCAGGCGACGCGCGGTCAGCACGGCACTGTCGCCCCGGGCCAGAACCAGTTCCGCAAGCGCCTTGCCAAAGCCGGACGATGCGCCGGTGATGAACCAGATTTTCATGTCAATCTCCTTGATGAGTTTCTGCTCAAAGTTTTGCCCTGAAGAACGGCCCAAGCGCCGCCATCGCCATGTCGGGCCCGTCATACAGCGCGATATGCGAGGCGCCCGGCATAATCAGCAGGCGCTTGTCCTTGCTCGCGGTCGACATAGGGCAGCGTGGCCAGGTAATCGACCGCGGCACTGTTATCCTCGCCCCGCGCATGGGGGGGCGAGGGGCCGCCGCTCGCCCTGATACGACGCGTCAAAGGCGATGGCGGCATGGCGCTTCACCGCATCGAGACCTGCGGGGAGATACAGGTTTGCGGCCATGTCGATGGCGCCATTCCTGAAGGTCACGGATTTCATCGCAATTTCCCTTCCCGCTTCTGAAAATGAGTATAGCGGTCCCGGAGGCTTCCGATTAGGCTGCTCAATCAGCATGCCGCGATTAGCAGGACTTATGAATGCAGAGCGAGAACCTGCGCGATCTCAACGCTTTCGTCGCCGTCGCCGACGAGGGCAACTTCACCCGCGCCGCCGCGCGGCTGGGCCTGTCGCAATCCGCACTCAGCCAGACGGTGCGCAACCTCGAAGAGCGCATCGGCATCCGCCTGCTCAACCGCACCACGCGCAATGTCGCGCCGACCGAAGCGGGCGAGCGGCTGCTCGCCGCCGTCCGGCCTGCGCTGGAACAGATCGACCGGGGTTTTGTCGGGCTGGGCTCGCTGCTCGACCATCCCTCCGGTACGCTCCGCCTTTCCGCCGATGAATATGCGGTGCAGAACCTGCTTTGGCCCGCGCTCGAACGCTTCCTACCCGCCTATCCCGAAATCAACGTCGAACTGGTGACGGATTACGGCCGCACCGACATCGTGCGCGACCGGTTCGACGCCGGGGTGCGGCGCGGCAAGCTGGTCTCGAAGGACATGATCGCACTGCGCATCAGCCCGGATCTCCCCATGGCCGTCGTCGCCGCGCCCGCCTGCCTTGCCGCGCGCAAGCCGCCCCGGCGGCCGCAGGATCTGGCCGATCACGACTGCATCAACCTGCGCCTGCCGACCCATGGCGAGGTCTTCGCCTGGACCTTCAGCAAGGGCGGCAAGGATCTGCGCGTCACCACCACGGGGCGGCTGATCTTCACCAGCATCATGCAGGTACGTGCGGCCTGCCTTGCCGGGTTCGGGCTGGCCTATCTGCCGCGCGGCTATGTGGCCGACCATATCGCACAGGGCGCGCTGATCGAGGTGCTGGCCGACTGGCGCAAGACCTTCGAGGGCTATCACCTCTACTACCCCAATCGGCGGCAGCAATCCCCGGCCCTGACCGCATTGATCGGCGCGCTGCGACACAGGGAATAAGCCACCCCAGGGCGCCCCTACAACGGCAGCAGGGTGGTGGACTTGATTTCCTCCATCGACAGCAGCGCGGTGACGTTGTGGATCTTCACCTCGGAAATCAGGGCCTGATAGAATTCATCATAGGCGCGGGCGTTCTTGACCCGGACCTTCAGGATATAGTCGATGTCGCCCGCCAACCGATGCGCCTCCAGCACTTCGGGCCGGGCGCGCAGCGCGGCGAGGAAGCGGCGCTGCCAGTCGGCCTCATGCTCGGAGGTCCGGATCAGCACGAAGAAACACGCCTCCAGCCCGAGCGCATCCGGATCCAGCAGCACCGTCTGCCGCCCGATCACGCCTTGCTCCTTCAGCCGCCGAATCCGGTTCCAGACCGGCGTCTTCGACGACCCCACCTTGCGCGCGATTTCGTCGAGCGACTGGCTCGCGTCCTCTTGCAGCTGCGAGAGGATTTTCCGGTCAAGCTCATCCAGGCGGACGGTCATTCGCGTATTCTCCGATCCTTGGGAAAAAAGCACATGCACCGCCCAGATAAGGAACAAGGTTACTTATTCGCAAGGGGATATGGTCCTGCCTGGGGAAAATTTCCTATATTGCAGGCTCAAACGCAGCCCGCCAGATTCCGGAGGGAAACATGGCCCGCAAATTCACGCCCAAAGTCCTCACCGCCAACGACCTGCGGATGGGGGATGTAGTCTATATGACTGCCTCCGGGACATGGACGCGATGCCACCGGGAGGCCGAGCTGCTGGAGGACGAGGCCGATGCCGAACTGCGCCTGCTGAGCGCGCAGGGTCAGGCGGATGTCATCGTCGGCCCCTATCTGGCCGATGCGAAGCCCGGGCCGGACGGCCCCGAGCCCGTCCACTTCCGGGAGGCGTTCCGCACCCGCGGCCCCTCGAACTATTCCCATGGCAAGCAAGCGGACAGCAAGCGGGAGACGGCCCATGTATGAGTATTCGGATTTCGACGAAGGCTTCGTGCGCACCCGCGCGGCGCAGTTCCGCCAACAGGTGGAACGCCGGCTGGATGGCTCGCTGACCGAGGAGGAATTCCGCCCGCTGCGCCTGATGAACGGGCTCTATCTGCAACTGCATGCCTATATGCTGCGGATCTGCATCCCCTATGGCACGATCTCGCCCCGGCAGATGCGGCAACTGGCGATGATCGCGGAGCGGTGGGACAAGGGCTATGGCCATTTCACCACCCGCCAGAACATCCAGTTCAACTGGCCGAAGCTGGTGGATGTGCCCGATATCATCGACGCGCTGGCCGATGTGCAGATGCACGCGATCCAGACCTCGGGCAACACGATCCGCAACACCACGACCGACGTTTTCGCCGGTGCCGCCGCGGATGAGATCGAGGATCCGCGCCCGATCGCGGAACTGATCCGGCAATGGTCCACCGACCATGCGGAATTCCAGTTCATGCCGCGCAAGTTCAAGATCGCCATCACCGGCGCCACCACCGACCGCGCGGTGATCCGCGCCCATGACGTGGGGTTGCAACTGGTGCGGCGAGGCGATGAGGTCGGGCTGAAGGTGCTGGTCGGCGGCGGGCTGGGCCGGACGCCGATGCTCGGTCAGGTGATCCGCGACTTCCTGCCGAAGGCCGACCTGCTGCCCTATCTGGAAGCCATCGTTTCGACCTGGAACGTGATCGGGCGGCGCGACAACAAGTATAAGGCACGGATCAAGATCACCGTTTTCGAGAACGGGTTGGAGAATTTCAAGGCGCAGGTCGAGGAGGAGTTCCACCGCATCCGCCCGCATTTCACCGGCGTGGATCAGGAGATCCTGCGCGGGATCGCGGCGCATTTCAACCCGCCCGCCTTCAAGAACACCCCGACGGAGCATCACGAAAAGACGCTCGCGGTGGATCCGGTCTATCGCCGCTGGGTTACGCGCAACGTCGCGCCGCACCGGGTCGAGAACCACGGCATCGTCACGATTTCGCTCAAGGAACACGGGGCGACGCCGGGCGATGCGACGGCAGACCAGATGCGGGTGATGGCCGATCTGGCCGAACGTTACGGCTACGGCGAGCTGCGGATCAGCCATGAGCAGAACGTGGTGATCCCGCATGTCGCGCTGTCCGACCTGCCCACGGTGCATGCCGAACTGCTGCGCGCGGGGCTGGCGACGGCGAATGCCGGGCTGCTGTCCGACATCATCGCCTGCCCGGGGATGGACTATTGCGCGCTGGCGACGGCGCGGTCGATCCCGATCGCGCAGCAACTGGCGGTGCATTTCCGTGACATCGGGCTTGAGGACGAGATCGGCAATCTGAAGATCAAGATCTCGGGCTGCATCAACGCCTGCGGGCACCACCACGTTGGCCATATCGGCATTCTGGGGCTGGACCGCGCGGGGGTGGAGAATTACCAGATCACGCTCGGCGGCGATGCGGGCGATCAGGCCGCGGTCGGCGACAAGACCGGCCCGGGCTTTGCCTATGACGAGGTGGTCCCCGCGATCGAACGGATCCTGCGCGCCTATCTGGCGGTGCGGTCCGAGGGCGAGGATTTCATCGACACCTTCCGCCGTCTGGGCGCCGCGCCCTTCAAGGAAGCGCTGTATGACGAGGCCCGCGATGCAGCATGACGTGATCCCCCGCCCGAGCGACATCGAAACCCGGGTCGCCAATCTCAACGCGCGCTACAAGCATCACGCGGCCTTCGCGGTGATGGAAAAGGCGCTGCGCGACCCGGAGGTGGGCAATGTGGCGCTGGTCTCGTCCTTCGGGGCGGAATCGGTGGTGCTGCTGCATATGGTCTCGGTGATCGCGCCGGGCACGCCGGTGCTGTTCGTCGATACGCTGATGCTGTTTCAGGAAACGCTGGACTATCAGCGGGATGTGTCGCGCTCGCTCGGCCTGACCGATGTGCGCACGATCATCGCGGAACAGGCGGCGCTGGACCTTGAGGATCCGGACGGCACGCTGCATCAGTTCAACACCGATGCCTGCTGCACCCTGCGCAAGACCGTGCCGCTGGAAAAGGCGCTCTCGGGCTTTGACGCCTGGATCACCGGGCGCAAGCGGTTTCAGGCATCGACCCGCGCCGCGCTCGACTTTTTCGAGGTCGAGACGCCGACCCGGATGAAGATCAACCCGCTTGCCCATTGGGGCCGCGAGGATCTTGAGGAATATATGGTCGAAAACCGCCTGCCCCGGCATCCGCTGGTGGCGAAGGGCTATCCGTCGATCGGTTGCGCGCCCTGCACCTCGCCGGTAAAGCCGGGCGAAGACCCGCGCTCGGGCCGCTGGCGCGGCCAGCAAAAGACCGAATGCGGGATCCATTTCATCGGCGGAAAGCCGGTGCGCGTGAAGAAGGACACGGCAGCATGAGCGTGATCGTGCGCGACGACGGCTTCCATGCCGAGGATTTTACCGGAACGGCGGTCGAAATCGCCCCCGAGACGAAGACCGAAGAGGTGCTGCAACTGGCCTCTGGTGCCGATATGGTGCGGATCGTGTTCCCGTCGTTTTCGGACGGGCGCGGCTTCACCCACGCGCGGCGGCTGCGCGATGCGGGCTATCAGGGGCGCATCCGCGCCGTCGGCCCGGTGATCGCCGACCAATATGCGATGGCGCGGCGTTCGGGCATCGACGAAGTGGAAATCCCCGACGCGCTGGCCGCACGCCAGCCGGAGGAACAATGGAAGTTCCGCGCCAATTGGACCGCCTTCGACTACCGCGCGCGCATGAAGGGCTGATTCCCGGTTCCCCGGCACGTCTTATGCGCGTAAACACGCTTCCAGCCGATTGAGCCAGATCCATGACCCCGCCCGTGGGGGACGCAGCGTTGCGCCCTCCCGGCCCCAGACAGAGTTTGCCCGTGACCCAGACCGCAACCGCGCCCGCCCCGAAACACCTGCCCGATGCCCAGACCGTGACTTCGGTCAAACACTGGACCGACCGGCTGTTCTCCTTCCGTGTGACCCGGCCGCAGAGCCTGCGGTTCCGCTCGGGCGAATTCGTGATGATCGGGCTGATGGGGGACAACGGCAAACCGCTGCTGCGCGCCTATTCGATCGCCTCGCCCGCCTGGGATGAGGAACTGGAATTCTACTCGATCAAGGTGCCGGATGGCCCGCTGACCTCGAAGCTGCAACATATCCAGGTCGGCGACGAGATCATCCTGCGTCCGAAGCCCGTCGGCACGCTGGTGATCGACGCGCTGCTGCCCGGCAAGCGGGTGTGGTTCCTCGCCACCGGCACCGGCATCGCGCCCTTCGCCTCGCTGATGCGGGAGCCGGAGACCTATGAGAAGTTCGAGGAAGTGGTGATGATGCACACCTGCCGCACCGTCGCCGAACTGGAATACGGCCGGAAGCTGGTCGAAAGCCTGAAGGACGATCCGCTGATCGGCGAACTGGTGGGCGACAAGCTGAAATACTACCCCACCACGACGCGCGAAGACTTCCCCCAGATGGGCCGGATCACCGACAACCTGTCCTCGGGCAAGGTCTTCGCCGATCTGGGCATCGCGCCGATGGATGCGGAACATGACCGGGCGATGGTCTGCGGCTCGCTCGCCTTCAACAAGGACGTGATGGAAGTTCTGGAAAGCTTCGGCCTGCGCGAGGGCGCGAATTCGGAGCCGAAGGAATATGTCGTCGAAAAGGCCTTTGTCGGCGACGGGATCTGACCCCGCGCGGAGTCGGCTTCGCCATATCCAGCCGATGCCGGACAGCGCCGCCCTCTGTGGGGCGGCGCTATGTGTTCAGACGAGCCCTTCTTCCTTCAGCGCGCGCTGTGCCGCCGGGCGGGCCATGACCTGCCCCCGCAGCGCGGCGGCCTTCGGCCAGCCCGCAAGGTCAACCCCCAGCATCGCCGCCCAGCCCAGCACCACCGCCGCATAGGCATCCGCCTGCGTGAAGGCGCCGAGCCAGTAGCTCTCGCCCCCCGGCAGCATGGCCTCAAGCTGATCCAGCCGACGGGTGATCTTTTCCATCACCCCGGCCTTGGCCTCGTCGCTCAGGTTCGGGGTGAACAGCCCGCCAACGGCGGTGTGCAGATCGCCGCAGAAGCCGAGCGCCTCTTGCAGCCGCGCCCGTTCCAGCGAACCGGCGGCGGGCTTGAACGCCGCGACATCCGAATGATCGCCCAGATATTGCAGGATCGCCGCGTTCTGCGTGATCACCGTGCCATCATCGAGTTGCAGCGCAGGCACCGCACCGCGCGGGTTGATCGTCAGGTAATCGGCGCCGGTCTCGGTCTTCTTGGTGGCCAGATCGACGGCTTCCAGCGTGTAGGGCTTGCCGGTTTCGATCAGCACGATGTGATCGGCGAGCGAACAGGCGCCGGCCTTGTAATAAAGCTTCATGGAATTCCCTCCGTGTTTCGCCCGGACGGGCGATGACCGCGGTGTATCACCCCGCGCCGCCAGGGCAATCGCCCCCGGTCGTCCAACCGGGGGCGCCGTAGATCACTTCTGCAAGGCGTCGCGGATTTCCTTGAGCACGTCGAGTTCGGTCGGCCCGGCGGGGGCTGCCTCTTCCTGCTTCACGGCCGCGTCCTTCACCTTGTTGACCGCCTTCACCAGCAGGAAGACGACGAAGGCGATGATCAGGAAGTTGATCACCGCAGTGATGAACGAGCCATAGGCGAAGACCGGCGCCCCGGCATCGCGTGCCGCCCCGAGCGAGGCATAATCCCCGCTGCCCAGATTGACGAAGAGGTTGGAGAAGTCGATCCCGCCGGTCACCACACCGATGATCGGATTGATGAGATCGGCCACCATCGAATTGACGATCGCGGTGAAAGCCGCGCCGATGATGATCCCGACGGCCATGTCGACGACATTGCCCCGGGCGATGAAATCACGAAATTCCTTGATCATGTTCTGTTCCTTTGCCGCGCGGCATCCGCGCCCTCGCATCCGGCATATAGCAGCCGGACGCTGAAATCCGTCCACGGCGGGGCATTGCGCGGTGGTCGCGCCGGAACCTCGCCGGGCCGCATACTGAAACGTTCCCCGCGCCAAGTCCACATCCCGTTGCCGCCAAATTGCTGCACCTGCATGCCCGCCGAGGCCGCGGCAAAAAGGCGGGCTCCGGCGCGCGGCGATTGCATTCCTGCCCGCGCAGGTTACTGTGCCGCAAAGCCGGGAGGGGGCATGTTCAGGGATCCGTTGTTCATCGTCGCGGCCGTGGCCTGCCTTGCGGTGCTGGCGGTCCTGCTGTTCGGGATCGGCAGCTTCGGCATCGGCGGCGATTTCAACCGGCGCAACGCCAACCGGCTGATGCGCTGGCGGATCGGGGCGCAGGCGGTGGCCATCGCACTGATCGTGCTTTTTGTCTGGCTGCGCGGAAAGTGAGGGGAAGATGGTCGTTCTGAACAGAATCTACACCAAGACCGGCGACAAGGGCGAAACCGCCCTTGGCAATGGCACGCGGGTGCCGAAACATTCCCTGCGCGTGGGTGCCTATGGCACGGTGGACGAGCTGAACGCGACGCTGGGCCTCGCACGGCTGCATGCCGGGGCGGATCTGTCGGAAGCGATCGGCCGGATCCAGAACGACCTGTTCGATCTGGGCGCGGACCTCGCCCGCCCCGAGATGGAGAAGGATCACACGGCGGGCTACCCGGTGCTGCGGATCGTCGAAGCGCAGGTGTCACGGCTGGAGGCGGAGATCGACGCGATGATCGCCCGGCTCGAACCGCTGCGCAGCTTCATCCTGCCCGGAGGATCGCCCTTGGCCGCGCATCTGCATCTGTGCCGCACCGTCGCGCGCCGGGCCGAGCGCGAGGCCGTGGCCCTGGCCGCCGAGGAAGCGGTGAACGACTGGGCGGTGAAATATCTCAACCGGCTGTCCGACTGGTTCTTCGTCGCGGGCCGGATCGCCAATGACGAGGGGCGAACCGATATTCTGTGGGTGCCGGGGGCCAATCGCTGACCGTTAGCGCCCATAATCGCCGCGACGTGACGTAGCCGCATAAAAACATGTCCATTTTGCACTGTCCCTGACGTTTTTGGTCTAGTAACAAAATTGCCGAACCACTGACCCGCCCGCGAACAGGGTGGAATTGCAAGGAAGGGAGACGCCGCCGATGAAAGTCCTGGTGCCAGTCAAGCGAGTTATTGACTACAACGTGAAGGTTCGCGTGAAGGGGGATGGGAGTGGGGTTGATCTTGCGAATGTGAAGATGTCGATGAATCCTTTTGACGAGATCGCGGTCGAGGAGGCGATCCGGCTGAAGGAGGCGGGCGTTGCGAGCGAGGTTGTCGTTGTCTCGATCGGCGTGAAGCAGGCGCAAGAGACGTTGCGGACGGCGCTGGCGATGGGGGCGGACCGGGCGATTCTGGTGGTGGCGTCCGAGGATGTCGCGACGGATATCGAGCCGCTGGCGGTGGCGAAGATCCTGGCGGCGGTGGCGCGGGACGAACAGCCGGGGCTGATCATCGCGGGCAAGCAGGCGATCGACAACGACATGAACGCGACGGGGCAGATGCTGGCGGCGCTGCTGGGCTGGCCGCAGGCGACCTTCGCGTCGGAGGTGGTGGTCGCGGGCGACCGGGCGAAGGTCACGCGCGAGGTCGACGGCGGCTTGCAGGTGATCGAGGTCGCTCTGCCGGCGATCGTCACGGCGGATCTGCGGCTCAATGAACCGCGCTATGCGTCTTTGCCCAACATCATGAAAGCAAAGAAGAAACCGCTCGACGAAAAGACCGCGGCCGATTACGGCGTGGATGTGACGCCGCGGCTGACGGTGGTGAAGACGGCCGAGCCCGCGGGGCGTTCGGCCGGGGTCAAGGTCGGCTCGGTCGATGAGCTGGTCGCGAAACTGAAGGAAGTGGGGGCGCTCTGATGTCGGTTCTTCTGATTGCGGATGTGGGTCTGGACGCGACGGCAAAGGCGCTGACGGCGGCGGCGAAGCTCGGCCCGGTGACGGTGCTTGCGGCGGGGGTGGACCCGGCGCCGGTGGCGGCGCTGGCGGGCGTGACGAAGGTGCTGGCGGTGGAGGACGCGGCCTGCGCGCATGGCCTGGCGGAGCCTCTGGCCGCGCTGATCGTGTCGCTTTCGGGCTACAGCCACATCGTCGCGCCGGCGACGGCGGTGGCGAAGAACGTGCTGCCGCGGGTGGCGGCACTGCTCGACGTGATGGTGATTTCGGACGTGACCGGGGTGGTCGACGGCGAGACGTTCGAGCGCCCGATCTATGCCGGCAACGCGATCCAGACGGTGCGGTCGTCGGATCCGGTGAAGGTTCTGACGGTGCGCACGACGGCGTTCGAGGCGGCGGGCGCGGGCGGCCCGGCGCCGGTCGAGGCGGTGGCGCCCGCGGCGGACACGGGCGTTTCCGCCTGGGTCGAGGACCGGGTGGCGAAGTCCGACCGGCCCGAGCTGACCTCGGCCAAGGTCGTGGTTTCGGGTGGCCGCGGCGTCGGGTCGGAGGAGAATTTCGCGCTGATCGAAGGGCTTGCGGATAAATTGGGCGCCGCCGTCGGCGCGTCGCGCGCCGCGGTGGACAGCGGCTATGCGCCGAACGACCGCCAGGTCGGCCAGACCGGCAAGGTCGTCGCCCCCGAGCTCTATGTCGCCGTCGGCATCTCCGGCGCGATCCAGCACCTCGCCGGCATGAAGGACTCCAAGGTCATCGTCGCCATCAACAAGGACGAAGAAGCCCCCATCTTCCAGGTCGCAGACTACGGCCTGGTCGCGGATCTCTTCACCGCCGTCCCGGAATTGACCGCGAAGATCTGAGGGCCTGCGCCCGGAAAAACAGGCCCCGCCGGAAACGGCGGGGCCTTTTGCATCGCCGACCGCGCGGCACCACAGGCACTGGCGGACCTTTTGCCCGGCCGACCGGGCTGCACGGTATTCCAGGCGCCGGCGGACCTTCTGCCCGACCGACCGGACCGCGCGGCACAACAAACGGCAGGCCGGGCCGGACGCCCAAGGCCCCGCCGACACGGGCGCCCGCACCATCCCGAAACAGGATCCCCCAGAGCGTGAGAGCCAGGAAGCCCCCTCCGCCCGAGACGGAAGGGGCCATATGTGTCCTCAGAAATGCACCGAATGCGAAACCGCGGGCTTTTCCAGCGGCGGCGCAAAACGCGTCAGGTCAATCCCCTCCACCGCAGCCCGATACTCCTCCGCCGTCGGCGTCCGACCAAGAATCGCGGACAGAACAACGACGATCCGCCTGTGATCGCGTGCGGTGCCTGCCGCCGTCCTGATCGGAATGTGATCGCGCCCGGCCTTCACGGAGAAACGTCTTTTCCGATAGACGCGGCCATTCTACACTCGGCCAACGAAAGGACTGACCCATGAAAGCATATCTCATTCCCGCGGCGGCGGCCTTGGCCATTTCCGGTTGCACGCTTGAGGCGGAAAAGACCCCGGACACCACCGCGACCTGCCGTCCGGAGGCTGCCGCGCGTCTGGAAGGGAAAGCGGCGCCGAGCGATCAGGAAATCATGGCACTGACCGGCGCCTCTGTCGTGCGGCGCGCGCCGGAAGGCCAACCGCTGACCATGGATTTCCTGCCGTTCCGCATCACCGTGCTGACGGATGCGTCCGGAAAGAAAATCCTGCGCGCAAGTTGCAGCTGACCGGCGGGTTTCAGCTACCTGGATAGCTGCGCCACCCGCCGTCGGCGGATTTTCTCAGCCGCCAGCGGCGGGCGGTGACGGTATGGTTCCGCGCCGTCCGATAGCCCGGGATGTCGAGCGCGATCTCCGGCCCGTCGCGGTGCCATTCACCGATCACCGTGACGCCATCGCTGAATTCCACCAGACAGGCCGGGGATGGCTCTGCCGATGTGTCTTCGTGCAGGGTGACCCGGCTGCCGGGGAAGACGTGGCTATGGGTGAAGACGAAACGCAAACGAACCTCCCTGCGGTTGTGCCGGGGCACCCTGCCCCGGCCGCCTCCTCAGGCCGGGGCGCCGGCCCCATCGAAAATGCCCTCGAACAGGGCCGAGGACAGGTACCGCTCGCCGGAATCGGGCAGCACCACGACGATCGTCCTGCCCGCATTTTCCGGCAGGGCCGCCAGACGCAGTGCGGCTGCCGCCGCGGCGCCGCCGGAAATCCCGGTCAGGATCCCCTCCTCCCGGCCCAGGCGCAATGCGGTGGCGATCGCCTCCTCATTGCTCACCGTCTCGATGTCGTCGACCAGCGACAGGTCGAGAACCGCCGGGACGAACCCCGCCCCGATTCCCTGGATCTTGTGCGGGCCGGGCTTCGGCGGTTCCCCCGCGCGGACCTGGCTCAGTACCGGGCTTGCCGCCGGTTCGACCGCGACGGAGCGCAGCGGCAGGCCCCGGTCCAGCTTCAGATATTGCGACACCCCGGTGATGGTTCCACCGGTGCCGACACCCGCGACGAAAACGTCGATCTTGCCACCGGTGGCCGCCTCGATCTCGGGGCCGGTGGTGGCACGATGGGCCGCCGGATTCGCCGGATTCGCGAACTGTTGCAACAGAACGTATTTCGGATCCGAGGCGGCGATCTCCTCGGCCCGGGCGATGGCCCCCGCCATCCCCGCCGGGCCTTCGGTCAGCACGAGCTTCGCGCCATAGGCGAGCAGGAGCTTGCGGCGCTCCAGGCTCATCGTCTCGGGCATCGTCAGGGTGATCGGGATACCACGCGCGGCGGCCACGAAGGCCAGCGCGATGCCGGTATTGCCCGAGGTCGGCTCCACGATCTCGGACCCCGGCCTGAGCACGCCGCGCGCCTCCGCATCGCGGATCATCGCCGCGCCGATCCGGTCCTTCACCGAACCCGCCGGGTTGCGGCTCTCGATCTTGGCAAGGATCGTCGCGCCGGTCCCCGCTGCCAGGCGCCCGAGCCTGACCAGGGGCGTGCCGCCGATGCTTTGTGCATTGTCCTCGAAAATCGCCATGACCGCCTCCGTTCGTGCCGCGCCGGGATGCCCGGCGTCCGGAGAAAGGTTAGGCCGACTGGCCGGGCATGACCATGCCAAACTTCACTGGGCCGGCAGAACAATCTGCTCCCGCGCGCGGAACCCGGCCCCCGTGGAATTTGGTCACCGGATCATCGGCTCACGCAAGGGTGAGGGTCGGAAACCGTTTTGCCAACCGTTATGTCCGGAATAAGGGTGACCCGCTCCGCGCTTCGCCCTATCAGTGGACCAAAGGGGCAGGACGGACAGCGGATGAATTTGGCGAAGCAGTTCTGTGTGGCGGTATGGGCGGTTGTGGCGGTTCCGGCGGCGGCGCAGCAGGCAGCCCCGGTCGAGGTTGGCGTCATGACGATGGCGCGGCAGGAGGTGCCGCAGGGGTTCGACCTGCCCGGTCGCGCCGTGGCCTTTGAACAGGTCGCGATCCGCCCCCGGGTCGGCGGCGTGGTGACGAAGATCCTGTACACCCCCGGCACCGAGGTGCAGGCCGGTGACCCGCTGTTTGAACTGGACGATGCCGCCTATCGCGCCGCGGTCGAAAGCGCGCGCGCCACGCTGAGCACGGCGGAAGCCAACCTTCCGGTGAAGCAGGCGGCCTATGACCGGGCGAAGCGGCTGGTGAATCAGGGCTCGACCCGGGTCGATGTCGAAACCGCGGAATACGAATTGCAGGCGGCGAAGGCGGCGCTGAACGCGGCGGCGGCGGCGCTCGACTATGCCCGGACGCAGCTCTCCTGGACCACGATCACCAGCCCGATCCGGGGCATCCCGGAGGTGCAGGCGGTTTCCGTCGGCGATCTGGTCACCGCCGGACAGGCGGGGGCGATGACCACCGTCACCCGGCTCGACCCGATCTATGTCGACATGCTGGAACCCTCGACCCGCCTGCTGGAGATCCGCCGCCGGATCGAGGACGGCACGATGACCCCGAACCAGAGCGTGGACGCGACGCTCGTGCTGGAGGATGGCGAGGTCTACAAGGGCACCGGCGCGCTGGTAACGCCCTCGGCCGTGGTGTCCACCACCACCGGCACCGTGTCGGTACGGTTCCGTTTCGAGAACCCCGACCGCAAGATCCTGCCCGGCATGTTCGTGCGCGGCTTCGTCACCCTCGGCACGATGCAGGCCCATCTGGTGCCGCAACGCGCGGCGGTGCGCGCGGCGACCGGGGCGCTGACCGCCTTTGTCATCGCGGATGGCAAATCGAAGAGCGTGACGCTGACCACGAGCGGCAGCTATCGCAACAACTGGATCGTGACCGGGGGCCTCAGCGATGGCGATCAGGTGATCCTCGACGGGCTGAAGTCGATGAGCCCCGGCAAGGCCGTGAAGGGCGTGCCCGCAAAGGTGGATGCGACCGGCCTCGTCCAGGACGTGGACTGAGATGGCGAAGTTCTTCATCCATCGCCCGGTTTTCGCCTGGGTTCTGGCGATCATCGTGATGCTGGCGGGCTGGTTCGGGCTGTCCACCCTGCCGGTGTCGCAATATCCGCAGATCGCGCCGACCACGGTGCGGATCAACGCGACCTACACCGGCGCCACCGCCTCGACGGTGCAGAACTCGGTCACCACGGTGATCGAGGATGGGCTGACCGGGCTCGACGGGTTGATGTATATGACCTCCTCCTCCTCGCAGGGGCGCGCGGGCATCACGCTCGTCTTCGACGATACGGTCAATCCGGACATGGCGCAGGTGCAGGTGCAGAACAAGCTGCAACTGGTGCAGGGCAACCTGCCTCAGGCAGTGACGGCGCGGGGGGTGTCGGTCACGCGCTCGACCTCCTCGATCCTGATGGTCGGCGCGCTGACCACGGAGGACGGCTCGAAGAGCCAGGCGGAACTGGGCGACCTGCTCGACCGCGTGGTCCGCGACCCGATCCAGCGCACCGAGGGCGTGGGCTCGATCAACCAGTTCTCCTCTCCCTATGCGATGCGGATCTGGCTTGATCCGTCGAAGCTCTACAAATACGGGCTGACGCCGAATGACGTGACGGCCGCCGTTTCGGAACAGAATTCCAACGTCACGGTGGGCAACCTCGGCTCGCTGCCCGCGGTCGAAGGTCAGCAGATCACCGTGCCGCTGAACGCGCAGTCGCAGCTCGGCACGGTGCCGGAATTCGAGAAGATCGCCCTGACCACCGCGAAGGACGGCTCCACCGTCTATCTGGCCGATGTCGCGCGGGTGGAGATCGACTCGCAGGATCTCGCCACCGCCTCGCGCTACGATGGCCGCCCCGCCGCGGGCTTCGGCGTCAATCTCGCTGCGGGGGCCAATGCGGTCGAAACGGCGAAGAATGTGCGCGAAACCATCGCCAGGCTGGGGACGTCGCTGCCCGAAGGGGTGCAGGTGGTCTATCCCTTCGACACCTCCCCCTTCGTGCAGCAGTCGATCGAGCGGGTCTATCACACGCTGGGCGAGGCGGTCGTGCTGGTGTTCCTCGTCATCCTCGTCTTCCTGCAAAGCTGGCGCGCGACGCTGATCCCCACCGTCGCGGTGCCGATCGTGCTTCTGGGCACCTTCGGGGTGCTGTCGGTCTTCGACATGTCGATCAACACGCTGTCGATGTTCGCGCTGGTGCTGGCAATCGGCCTGCTGGTCGATGACGCGATCGTGGTGGTTGAAAACGTCGAGCGGGTGATGGAGGAAGAGGGCCTCGGCCCGGTCGAGGCGACGGAACGCTCGATGGGCGAGATTTCCACCGCCCTGGTCGGCATCGTCCTCGTGCTCTCGGCGGTGTTCCTGCCGATGGCCTTCATGTCGGGCGCGACCGGGGTGATCTACCGGCAGTTCTCGGTCACCATCATCTCGGCGATGGTGCTGTCGCTGTTCGTCGCGCTGATCCTGACGCCCGCGATGTGCGCCGCGCTGCTGCGGCCCAGCCATGAAACGAAATTCGGCCCGGCCCGCGCCTTCAACCGCGGGATCGACCGGCTGACCGGCGGCTATGGCGAGACCGTCCGGCGGCTGCTCCGGCGGCCGTTCCGGATGCTGGTGGTGCTGGCGGCGATCACGGGCGGGATCTGGTGGGTCTATCGCGACCTGCCCGGCTCCTTCGTCCCGCCCGAGGACCGTGGCACGCTGATGGTGCAGATCTCGATGCCCGACAACGCCATGCGCGCCCAGACCGAGCAAGCGGTGAAGGCGGTCGAGGACTATCTTCTGAACGCGCAGGGGGACACCGTTGCCTCGGTCTTCGCCGCGGTGGGGTTCAGCTTCGGCGGCACCGGGCAAAGCCGCGCCATGATGTTCGTGCGGCTGAAGGATTTCGATGAACGCCCGCTAAGCGCGGCGCAGCTTGTCCAGGCGGCCAGCGCGCATTTCCGCGACAACCGTATGGGGCAGTTCGTCTTTCTGCAACCGCCCGCGATCCAGGGCATGGGCTCTTCGTCGGGCTTCAACATGTATCTGGTCGATGGCGCGGGCAACGGCAACGAGGCACTGCACGCCGCCGCCGATACCCTGGTCGAACAGGCGCGTGCCTCGGGGATGATCACCGGGTTGCGCGGCAATGACGCCGCCACCACCAGTTCGCTGCAACTCGACATCGACCTGCAAAAGGCGCAGGCTTTCGGGATCTCGCTCTCGACGCTGAACCGGATGCTGTCCACGATCTTCGCGGGGACATATGTCAACGATTTCACCCTGAACGAAAAGCTGCGCCAGGTGATTGTGCAGGGCGATGCCCGCTGGCGGATGCAGCCCGAGGACATCGGCATGTGGTATGCCCGCAACGAGTCCGGCGAGATGGTGCCCTTCGAGGCGGTGATCACGCAGACCTGGAAGGCGATTTCCTCCACTCTCTACCGCTATGGCGGCACCGGCGCGATCGAGATCACCGGCGATGCGGTCGAAGGCGTCTCCACCGGCGAGGCGATGGCGAAGATGGAAGAGATCGTCGCCGCCATGCCCGGCAATTATTCGGTCGCCTGGGTCGGTCTGTCGCTTCAGGAACGCATCGCCGGCAATCAGGAACCGCTGCTCTATGCCCTCTCGGCGCTGGTGGTGTTCCTGTGCCTCGCCGCGCTTTATGAAAGCTGGACGGTGCCGTTCTCGGTCATGCTGTCGGTGCCGGTGGGCGTGCTGGGCGCGATGATCACGGCCAAGCTCTTCGGCCAGTCGAACGACGTCTATTTCAAGGTCGGCATGCTGACGACGATCGGCCTCGCCGCGCGCAACGCCATCCTGATCGTCGAATTCGCCCAGACCCTGCGGCAGGACGGCATGGGCCTGACCGAGGCGACCGTGATGGCCGCGCGTCAGCGGCTGCGGCCGATCCTGATGACAACCTTCGCCTTCGCCCTCGGGATCCTGCCGCTCGCCATAGCGACGGGCGCGGGCGCGGCGGCGCAGCATTCGATCGGCATCGGCATGCTGGGCGGCATCGCCTTCACCGCGCTCTTCGGCATCGTGATGGTGCCGGTTCTTTATGTGGCGGTGATGCGCGGGGTGGCCCTTGTGCGGCGCGAAAAGGACACCTGACATTCGTCATTTGATTGAGGTCAAAGTTTAGGCAGAATCAAAACGCTAAGGTCATATCGAAGACAAGGAAAGGGAGAGACCTATGTCCAACACCCCGCACACGCTCGATGAGGAATTCCCCTTCGAAATGGACAAGTTGCGCGCGCTGAAGGTGTCGAACGCCCGCTTCGCGAAACTGCTTGAGGATTACGACGAGGCGAACGACAAGGTGCATCGCGCCGAAACGCGCGTGGATGTCGTGGACACGCTGGTCGAGACCGCCCTGCGCAAGCAGCGCACCGCGATCAAGGACGAGATCGCCCGGATGCTCGCCGAGGCCTGACCCCTCCAAAGCCCCGCAAACGCGGGGCTTTTTCATGCGATCTCATAGGGCAGCAGGCCGCGCGCATCCGGATTCACCTCCAGCCGCCGTTCCAGTGGTGGAACCGAACGTTGGTGGCAGTTCCGCCGCTCGCAGATCCGGCAGGAAATCCCGATCGGCTGATAGGCGCGCGGATTGGTCAGTTCCATGTCATCGGCATAGACCAGCCCGCGGGCATGGCTGACCTCGCAGCCCAGACAGATCGCATAGCGCCGCACCGGCGCGGTAAAGCTGCCCCCCCGCTTCGACACATCCCGCGCCAGGCACAGATAGCGCGCCCCGTCCGGCGTTTCGGCCAGTTGGCGCAGGAATTTCGTCGGGGTTTCAAACGCCTGATGCACGTTCCACAGCGGGCAGGAACCGCCGAAACGGGCGAATTGCAACCGCGTGGCGGAGTGCCGCTTGGTGATGGTTCCGGCCTGATCGACGCGGACGAAGAAGAACGGGATCCCCTTGGCGCCGGGCCGTTGCAGCGTGGACAGCCGATGTGCCACCTGCTCGATCGAAGCGCCGAACATGTCGGCCAGTCGTTCCAGATCGTGCCGCGTCTCCTGCGCCGCCTCAAGGAAGGCGCGATAGGGCATCAGCGCCGCCCCCGCGAAATAGTTCGCCAGCCCGATCTTCGCAATCGCACGCGAGGTTTCCGACTGGAACCGCGCAAGGTCCAGCGTCGCTTCCAGCAGGTCGTCCTGCGTCGCCAGCGCAACCTGATGCAGAAGCTGGAACGCCTGGGTCGAGCGCGCCGCATGGCTCGAAATCCGCAGCACGCCATTCGAGCGTTCGCGCAGCGCCGGAATGTCCGCGAACTGCACCGAAACGCCGCGCCGCGACAGCGCCCCCACCGCATTCTGGATCGGGTCCGCCCGCTTGCCCTGCGGACAGGCGAAACGTTCCGCCGAACGGTCCACCGCGTCGATGTAATTGTCGCAATAGTGGAAGAAGTCGCGCACCTCCTCCCACGGGCTGACGACGGTGTGCCCGGTGGTGCGGCCAAGCGCCTCGTCGAGGGAGGCCAGCCGTTCATGCACCTGCCGATAGGCGCGATGCAGTTCGAGGAAGGACCGCGCGAGCGCCGGGGCATTCGACGCCGCCAGCCGCAGATCCGCCAGCGGCGGCGCGCCATCGGCAAAGACCGGATCCGCCAGCGCCTCGCGCATGTCCGAGACCAGCCGCTCCGCATCGCCCGCCGAAAGCTCGGTCACATCGAGCCCGAACTCTCCCGCCAGCGCCAGCACCACCGAAGCGGAAACCGGCCGGTGGTTGTTCTCCATCTGGTTCAGATAGGGCAAAGACACGCCCAGCCGCCCGGCAAATGCCTTTTGCGTCAGTCCCAGCCGCCCGCGCGTTTCGCGCAGCTTCACCCCCGCATAGAGTTTCTGAGTCGCCATCGGCTGCCTCCCTTTGCAAACCAACTGGTAGCTTTGCAATTTGCAGCCGTCAATTTCGCAATAGCCATCCCGCCGGAAAGGCCCCTCCGGGCCCTTCAGTGGTTCCCGAACCGCGCCGCGCGTTTTTCAAGGAAAGCCGCCACGCCTTCGCGGAAATCCTGCGTCGCGCCCAGTTCGCCCTGCAACTGCGCCTCCAGCGCGAGCTGCGTCCCGTAATCGTTCGACGAACTCGCCCGCAGCGCGCGCTTCACCGCGCCATAGGCCCGCGTGGGACCGTTCGCCAGATGCGCGGCGCGCGCCCGCCAATGCGCCGCGAACCCGGCATCGGGGACGGCTTCCCAGATCATGCCCATCCGCGCGGCTTCCTCGGCCTCCACCTTCTCGGCGAACAGCGCAAGGCCCATCGCCCGCGCCGCCCCCACCTGACGCGGCAGCCAGTAGGTGCCGCCCGCATCCGGCATCAGGCCGATCCGGGTGAAAGCCTGTAGGAAGACCGCCGATTGCGCCGCGATCACCACATCCGCCGCCAGCGCGAGATTGGCCCCCGCCCCTGCCGCCGCGCCGTTCACCGCCGCGATCACCGGCAGGGGGCTGTTCTCGATCGCCTGCAACAGAGGTTCGTATTCCTCGGACAGGATCCGCTCCAGATCCAGCGCCTCGACCGACGACGCATCGCCCAGATCCTGCCCCGAACAGAACGCCCGCCCTGCCCCGGTCAGCACGATCACCCGCGCCTCGCCCTCCGCCCGCGCGATCGCGGCGCGCAGATCCCGCCGAAGCTGGCTGTTGAGGGCGTTCATCACCTCGGGGCGGTTCATGGTCAGTACCGCGATGCCATCGGTGCAGTCGTAAAGAACGGTCATCGGCTCCTCCTTGCCTGTCCGCGCCAGACTAGCCGAGGCGCGCGGCAGGGAAAGCGGAACCCCGCGTCACTTCTCCAGCAACTCCTTCAGCCGGGCCTGTTCCTCGGGGCTCAGCGCCTGCACCGGCGCCTCTGCCCGCCGACGGCGCAGCCAGACCGCGACACCCCCGAGCGCCAGCACCAGAACCGCCGGGCCGAGCCAATACAGGATCAGATTCGCGCCCCGGCGCTCGGGCCGGAACAGCACATATTCGCCGTAACGGTCGACCACATAATCCACGACCTGATCGTTGCTGTCCCCGGCCAGAAGCCGTTCGCGCACCAGAAGCCGCAGATCGCGCGCCACCCCGGCGTTGGAATCGTCGATATTCTCGCCCTGACAGACCGGACAGCGCAGATCGCGGCTGATCTCCCGCGCGCGGGCTTCGAGCGCGGGATCGGACAGGATTTCGTCGGGCTGCACCGCCATGGCGGGCGTGGCGAGCAGCAGGCACAGAAGGAAGGCACGCATCATCTACTCCGCCGGTTGGGCCACGGCACGGCGCGCCCCGGCCGCCACGCGATAGCGCCGATCCGTCAGGCTCAGCCCGCCGCCAAGCGCCATCAGCCCCGCCCCGATCCACAGCCAGCTTGCAAAGGGCTTTACATAGGTCCGCACCGCCCAGCCGCCGTTATCCTGCGGATCGCCCAGCACGAGGTAGATGTCGCTGAACAGCCCGTTGCGGATCGCGGCCTCGGTCGTGGGCATCGCCTGCACCGGATAGACGCGCTTTTCCGGATGCAGCACGGTCACCACCCGCTCGCCCCGGCGCACGGTCATCGTGCCCACGGTGGCGGTGTAGTTCGGCCCCGGCACATCGGCCACGCTGTCGAGCGTGATCGTATAGCCCGCGACGGTAAAGGGTTCGCCGACCTTCGCCACGCGAATATCCTCGATCTGCCCCGCCATCAGCAGGCCCACCGCCGCGATCACCACGCCAAAGCCCGCATGGGCCGCGGCCTTGCCCCAATCGGCGCGCGGCAGGCGCCCGAGCCGCGCGGGCGTGCGCCCGGCCCGGACCCAAAGCTCCGCCATCGCGCCGAAGACGATCCACGCGCCCAGCCCCGCCGCCACCAGCGCCAGCACCGGCCGCCCCGTCGCCAGCGTCCAGGTCAGCCCCGCCACGGCCAGCGCCAGCACCATTGCCGGAGCCAGCGGGCGCAGCAGCCGCGACAGCACCGCGCGTTTCCACGGCATCATCGACCCCAGCGGCAGGATCAGCGCGAGGATCACCATGAAGGGCGTAAACGCGGTGTCGAAGAACGGCGCGCCCACCGACAGCTTCCGGTTCCAGAACATCTCCGCCACCAGCGGCCAGATCGTTCCGACAAAGACCACCAGCGCCGCAACCGCCAGCAGGATGTTGTTCATCACCAATGCGCTTTCGCGCGACACCAACCCGAAGATCCCCTTCGCCTGCATCGCCCCCGCCCGCGCGGCATAAAGCGTCAGCGCACCGCCGATGAACACCGCGAGGATCGCGAGGATGAACACCCCCCGCGACGGATCCGACGCAAAGCTGTGGACCGAGGTGATCACCCCCGAGCGCACGATGAACGTGCCGATCAGCGAAAACCCGAAGGCGAGGATGGCAAGCAGGATCGTCCAGCTTTTCAGCGCCTCGCGCTTTTCCACCACGATCGCGCTGTGCAGAAGCGCCGCCGCCAGCAGCCAGGGCATCAGCGAGGCATTCTCGACCGGATCCCAGAACCAGAACCCGCCCCAGCCCAGTTCGTAATAGGCCCACCACGAGCCGAGCGCGATGCCGATGGTCAGGAAGATCCAGGCCGCCAGCGTCCATGGCCGGACCCAGCGGGCCCAGGCGGCATCGACCCGCCCCTCGATCAGCGCGGCGACGGCGAAGGAAAACGCCATGCTCAGCCCGACATAGCCGAGGTAAAGGAACGGCGGATGGAAGGCCAACCCCGGATCTTGCAGCAGCGGGTTCATGTCGCGCCCGTTGAAGGGCGGCTCGGCCAGCCGGGTAAACGGGTTCGAGGTCAGCAGGATGAAGCCCAGAAAGGCCGCCCCCACCGCCGCCTGCACGCTCAGCACCCGCGCCCGGAGCCGCGGCGGCAGCGCACCGCCGAACCAGGCCGCCGCCGCGCCGAAAAGCGCGAGGATCAGCACCCAGAGCAGCATCGAACCCTCGTGATTGCCCCAGACGCCGGTGACCTTATACAGCATCGGCTTGTCGGTATGCGAATTCTCATAGACCAGCAGCAGCGAGAAATCCGAGGTCACGAAAGCCTGCGTCAGCGCCGCGAAAGCCGCCGTGATCAACAGGAACTGTGCCGAGGCCGCAGGTTCCCCCACCGCCATCCAGCCCGCCCAGCCCTTCTGCGCACCGATCAGCGGCACGACCATCTGGATCAGCGCCACGCAAAACGCCAGGATCAGCGCGAAATGTCCAAGTTCTGCGGTCATGGGTGCCTCCGGTGCCTTGCCCGATCATAGGCGAGGCCGCGCCCGGGGCCAAGGCGAATGCGTGTCGCAGGATCGCACGGACCATGCTGGCACCTCCCCCCGCGCATGGGGGCTGCCTTTTGCCGCCTCCGCTGCCCCGGACCCAGCCAGTCGAGCCCTCCCGCACGCACCGGACCGCGCGGGGCACTTGCACCATGTGACACCCGGGCCACGCGGCAGGCACCGCTTGCCACCCGGCGCGCGCGGGGCCACAGTGCGGGCGAATGGAAAGGACCGAAGATGCGTCACCTGACCCTGGCCGCGATGGCCTGCCTGTCGCTCGCCGCCTGCAAGCAGGACGCGGCGGCTCCGCCGGACGTTCTGGGCACCGGCACCGAATGGACCGTGACCGAGATCGCCGGCACCCCCGTGCCCGAGGGTGTGACGGTGACGATGCAGCGCCCTGAGCCCGGAATGCTCGCGGGCACATCCGGCTGCAACCGTTATGGCGGCCCGATCCGGGCCGAGAAGGGCAGGATCCATATCGGCGCCCTCGTCGGCACCCGGATGATGTGCCCCGACCCGCAGATGACGGTGGAAACCGCCTTCCATTCCACCATCGGCCGGGTCACCGGCGCGCGGAAGTCGGGCACGGTGCTGGAACTGACGGATGATGCCGGGACGGTGCTGATCCGGGCGCGGCACTAGGCGGATGCCGGAGGACGCCCCAGCCACACTCATGCACCTGCGTGCCCGCTATGAACAGGCCGTGCGGGATCTGCGTGACCGAGCGGCCGAAATGCAGCGCAACGGCGCATCCGCCGAAACCATCGCGCGCAGCCTGCATGCGGAGCGCCAGAGACTGGCCGCGTTCTTCAAGCAGCAGACGCCCGAGCCGTATCGCCTCCGCATCCTTGAACGGAATGTCAGGGTCTACGGCAGCGAATCCGGCCCTTCGATCGAGTTCCTGCGCGCGGCGGGCCGGTCCTGGGAGAGGATCATCGACGGCGCGACGCGTCCGGGGCCGCCGGTCGGGATGGAACCGGACCCCTGACCGGCCCGACGGACCCCGCGCTTGACGTCCGGGGCGGGTTGGGGAAGGCTGTGCCGATGTTCCCGATCCGCGATCACAACCCTTCGGCGCGACTCCCCTGGGTGACCCGGGGGATCATTGCGCTCAATGTGATCGTCTATCTGCTGACCGCGCCCTGGGCGGGCAATATGGAAGGGCTCTGGGTGCAGAACGCGCTGTATCCGGTGGCGGTGACACAGGGCGCGTGGCTGCATGGGCTGGTCACGCATATGTTCCTGCATGCCTCGCTGATGCACCTGTTCGGCAACATGCTGTTCCTGTGGGTGTTTGGCGACAACCTCGAAGACCAGTTCGGCCATGGCGGCTTCGCGCTGTTCTACCTGCTGGGCGGGCTGGCGGCGGCGGGGGCGCAGATCGCGGCGGATCCGTTCAGCGATGTGCCGATGGTCGGGGCCTCGGGCGCGATCGCGGCGGTGATGGGGGGCTATCTGCTGCTGTTCCCCCGGGCGCGGGTCGATGTGGTGGTGATCTTCGTCATCTTCTTCCGGATTTTCACCATCCCGGCCTTCGTCGTGCTGGGGCTGTGGTTCGGGATTCAGGTCGTCAGCGAACTCGCCACCCCGGATGCCGGGGCGGGGGTCGCCTATCTCGCGCATATCGGCGGCTTTGTGGCGGGGGTGGCGCTGGCCCTGCCGCGCTGGCGCAGGCTGGGGTTTTGGCAGCGCACCCATGGCCTGCCGCCCCACCCCGCCACACACTACAGCCGCAGCACGATCCCGGTGGTCCGGCGCAGGCGCTATTGAATCAGCGCGGGCAGGTCGGTCAGCGCGGCGGCCCGCGCGGCGGCGCCTTCGGGCGTGGGGGCGGCCGCATCCTCGCTGTAGAACACCGCTGTGAGGCCAAGGCGCGCGGGCGCCGTCACATCCCAGACCGGATCGTCCCCCACCATCATCGCCCGGCCCGGCGCCGCCGACAGGGCCGACAGGATGCCGCGATAGGCCGCCGGATCGGGCTTGCCCACACCGGCCTCCTCCTCGATCCGAATCGCGGCGAAATGGCGCGCAAGACCGAAGCGCGCGATCTTGCCCCGCTGCCGCGCCGTTGACCCGTTGGTGAGCAGACCGAGCCGGATGCCTCGCGCGGCCAGCGCCTCAAGCACCTGATGCGCATGGGGTTTCAGGGTGATCGTCTCTTCGAGATAGGTCTCGAACCGGTCGGCGATCCAATCGGCATCGACGCCATGCAGCGGTTCCGTCCCCGGCGGGCGCGCAAGGTTCAGCCGGTGAAAGGCCGAGCGCACCACCCGGCGCCGCGTCGCATCGCCCTCCAGCCGCCAGAGCTTGCGCCCCTCCTCATCCGCCAGAAAGCCCAGAACGCGGGCCAGAACCTCCGCCGTGATCCAGCGCGGATCGTGTTCGCCAAGCGCCCCGGCATGTTCCGCGATGATTGCGGCCCAGGTCGGCCCCGGATTGCGATAGGCCGTCAGCAGCGTATCGTCGAGGTCGAAGATCAGCGCCTCCGGTCGCGGCAGGGTCATGCGTGCCAGGCCCCCTCCGCCGCCGCAAGCGCCGCGCCCGGCGCCACGCCAAGCGCCCGGCCCAGAACCGCGAGGTCGCCCAGAACGGCATCCAGCCGCGCCCGGGGCCCGGTATGGTTCAGCCGGATCAGCCGCTCGCCCCCCGGCCCGACCCCGGCGCTCAGCTCCCCCTGCGCAAGGCCCGCCGCCGACACGCCCTCGGGCAGCGCCACCGCCGTGACCAGATTGGACGCGCGCTCCGGCGCCACCCATTCCCGCCCGGTCAACGCAAGCGCCCCCGCCCGGGCCGCCCGCGCCGCGCGGGCATGACGGGCGCGGATCGCGGCGATCCCCTCCGCCTCGGCGCGCTGAAGCGCCTGTGCCAGCGCGTGAAATTCCAGCGCCGAGGGTGTGCCCGGCAGCGCGCCGCGCCCGGCATCCAGCCACAGCGCCCGCTGATCGGCCAGCGACAGGATCGAGGGCGCCGGGCCGCGCGGCGCCACCCGCGCCCAGGCGGCCGGGGACACAGACACAGCCGACACTCCCGCAGACCCGCCAAGCGCCTTTTGCGGCCCGATCACCGCCACGTCGATGCCCAGATCGTCCACCGCCAGCGCATGCCCGCCGACCGAGGCCACCGCATCCACCACCAAGAGCACCCCCCGCGCCCGGGCCAGCGCGGCGATCTCTTCGAGCGGGTTGAGGATGCCATAGGCGCTTTCGGCGTGGACCAGCGCCAGCATGTCATAGCGGGCCGCGAGCGCCGCCTCCACCGCCCGCGCCGTCACCGGCTGACCGGGTTCGGGCGCCAGATCGGTGACCTCCGCCCCCGCCCGGCGCAGCCATTCCCCCAGCCAGCGCCCGTAAAGCGAGGTCACCACATTCAGCACCCGCGCCCCCGCGCCAAGGGACGCCGCCACCGCCTCCAGCGCGACGGCGGCCTCGGCCTGGATCAGCAGCACATCGTTGCGCGTGCCGAGGATGCGCCCGATGGCATCGGCCAGCGGCGCATAGCCCGTGGGTGGGAAAACGCACTCGCTCATGGTGTTCCTTTCAGCTGCGGCACCGCCGCGATCAGGCGGCGGGTGATATCGCTTTGCGGTGCGGCGAGCAGGCGCTCCGCCGGGGCGGTTTCGACGATCCGGCCCGCCTCCATCACCGCAATCCGGTGCGACACCAGCCGCACCACCGCCAGATCATGCCCGACGAACAGATAGGACAGGCCAAGCTCGCGCTGCAACCGCACCAGCAGATCCAGCACCGCGCCCCGCACCGAAGCATCGAGCGCCGAAGTCGCCTCGTCCAGCACGATCAGCTTCGGTCGGCAGGCAATCGCCCGCGCGATGGCCACCCGCTGCCGCTGCCCGCCCGACAGTGCGGCGACCGGACGCGCCGCAAGATCCGCCGAAAGCCCCACCTGTTCCAGCAGGCCGGGCACTGATCCAGCCGGATTGTGCAACGCCAGCGCCTCGCGGATCGCGCCGCCGACCGTGGCGCGGGGGTGGAAGGCGGCGGCCGGATCCTGAAACACCATCTGCATCGCGCCCCGCGCCCGGCGCAGCGCGGCACCCCGCAGCGACAGCCAATCCCGCCCGTCGAACCGGATCTGCCCGGCATCGGGCGCGATCAACCGGGTCACCACCCGCGCCAGCGTGGATTTGCCGCAGCCCGACGGCCCGATCAGGCCCAGCGTCTCGCCCTCCGCAAGGGTCAGCGCCACATCGTCCAGCGCCGTCCCCTGACCAAACCGCTTCGTCAGGCCGGAGATGTCGAGCAGGCTCATCGCACCAGCCTCGGCGTATCGAGCCCCACCGTCGCCGCCAGAAGCGCGCGGGTATAGGCGTCGCGCGGCGCGTCCACCACCTGCCGCGCCGGGCCGGTCTCGACCAGCCGCCCGCGATACATCACCGCGATCCGGTCCGCCAACCCCGCCGCGAGCGCGATGTCATGCGTGATGAACAGCAGCGCCCGCCCCTCGGTCACCTTGCGCAGCAGGGCGGTAATCTCGGCCTGCACCAGAACATCGAGCGCCGAAGTCGCCTCATCCGCGATCAGCAGGCGCGGCCCGGCGGCAATGGCAAGCGCGATCGCCACCCGCTGCTTCTGCCCGCCCGAAAGCTGATGCGGGTAGCGCTTCATCACGCCGGGCAGCGCCACCTGCCGCAGCAGATCCTCGGGCCGGGCGGGCGAACGGGTGGCGCGCAGCGTCTCGCGCAGATGGGCGCCGATGGTCAGAAGCGGGTCCAGACTGCCGCCCGGATCCTGAAACACATAGCCGATATCGCGCCCCGGCCGTGCGGGCCGGTCCCAGCCGATCCGCCCCGTGACCCGGCTGCCCGCGGGCAGAAGCCCGGCGATGGCGCGCGCGAGCGTGGATTTCCCCGACCCGGATTCGCCGATCAGGGCCAGCCGCTCCCCCGCCTTCAGGTCGAGCGTCACCCCCCGCAGCGCCGGTTGCCCGCCCGGCCATGTCACCGACAGATCATGACAATTCAGCATCAGCGGCGCCTTTCGGTCAGGGCCTCGCCCAGCAGATAGGTCGAGATCACCGTCGCCACCAGCGCCAGCCCCGGGATCAGCGACAGCCACGGCGCGGAGCGCAGCTGGTTCCGGCCCTCGGCGATCATGCCGCCCCAGGTCACCGCATTCGGATCGCCCAGCCCCAGAAAGGACAGCGCCGCCTCGGTCAGCACCGCCCCCGCGACGATCACCGCCGTCAGCGCCAGCACCGGCGGCAGCGCCAGCGGCAACACCTGAACCGCCGCGATCCGCACCGGATGCACGCCCAGCACTCGCGCCGCCGCGACGAATTCCGCCTCGCGCAGCGCCAGAACCCGCGCCCGGGCCAGCCGCGCGGGCGCGGTCCAGGCCCCGAGCGCGATCGCCAGCACCACCATCGGCAGCGACGGCCCCGCGACCGAAACGAAAGCCAGCGCCAGCAGGAAGCCGGGGACGATCTGGAACGCCTCGACCACGCGCATCAGCGCCTCATCCACCAGCCCACCCGCGAAACCCGCCGCCGTGCCGACCACCATCCCCGCCGTGATCGCCACCAGCGCCGTCGCCAGCCCCACGGTCACCGAGGTCCGCGCGCCATGGATCAGCCCCGCCAGCAGATCGCGGCCCAGCCGATCCGTGCCCAGGGGATGCTGGGCGTCATGGAACGGCAATAGCAACGGCCGCCCCACCATCGCCAGCGGATCGCCGGGCGCCAGAACGGGGGCCAGCACCGCCACCGCCAGCAGCGCCAGAAGCACACCGCCCCCGATCCACAGGCTAGGCCGCATCGCGCCCTCCGATCCTCGGGTCGAGCGCATGGCTCACCAGATCCACCAGCAGGTTCGCGATCACCACCATCACCGCCGAGGTCAGGATCACCCCGAGCAGAAGCGCCGCATCGCGCCCGGCCACGGCCTCCTGCGCCAGCCGCCCGAAACCGGCCACGCCGAAGACGCTCTCGATCACCACCGAACCGCCCAGCATCGCCGCCGCCTGAAGGCCCAGCATCGTCACCACCGGCAGCATCGCATTGCGCGCCGCATGGTTCAGCGCGATCCGCCAGCCGGGCACCCCCCGCGCCCGTGCCGCAAGGGTATAGTCCTGCGCCCAGGCCTCGACCATGCCCGCGCGCATCACCCGCAGGAACAGCGCGGTATAGATCAGCCCGAGCGACAGCACCGGCAGCGCCAGATGCCAGGCGATGTCGCGCGCCCGCGCCGCCCCGCTCAGGCCGGAGGCGATCGTCTCCACCCCCGACACCGGGAACCAGCGCAGTTGCACCGCAAAGACCAGCGACAGCACCAGACCCAGCCAGAACCCCGGCACCGAATAGATCAGGATCGAGCCGCCCGACAGCAGCCGGTCCAGCCATCCCCCCGGCCTGCGCCCCGCCACGATGCCGAGCGCCGAGCCCAGCACGAAGGACAGCGCCGTCGCCGAGCCCATCAGCCAGAGCGTCACCGGAAGCCGCTCCCACACCACGGCGCCCACGGGCCGCCCCATCGCCACGGACCAGCCCAGATCGCCCCGCGCCAACTGCCCCAGCACGAACCACAGCCGCGCCAGCACCGACCCGTCCAGCCCGTAATCCGCCCGCAGCCGCGCCGCCAGCGCCGCATCCCCACCGCCGAGCGAGGCGAGATAGGCGTCCACCGCATCGCCCCCCGCCGCATTGAGCAGCAGGAACACCGCCACGGTGACGATCAGCAGCACCGGGATGCTTCCCGCCAGCCGCAGCACGATCAGGCGCAGCACAGCCATCAGGCCGTCAGGCCGATGTCCGACCAGTTCGACACCGCCCACCGCGGGTTCGTCGCGACATGCTCCACCCGGTCCGAGACGACGGAAGTGAAGCTCCAGTCCACGACATTGATCAGCGGCAGATCCGCCGTCACCAGTTGCTGGAACCGATGGTAGATCGCGATCCGCTGCGCCGGGTCGAGCGTCACCAGCCCCTCGTCGATCAGCGCATCCAGTTCGGCATTGGCATAGCCGCCCTGATTGGAAAACGGCACCCCGTCCGGAATCCCCGAGCGCACGAGGATCGTGGTCGAAATCGCCGGATCCGCGCGGAACACCGTCGGCGCGATGGCAAGGTCGAAGGCATGGTCGGTATAGACCGCCTTCTGATGCCCGGCGCTGTCATGGGCGACGATCTTCGCCTCGATCCCCACCCTTGCCAGCGCCTGCCGCAGGTAATCGCCGAACTGCGTGGTTTCGCTGAAATAGGGCGCGGGCAGCAGGGTCAGCCGGAACCGCACGCCATCCGCCCCGGCGGGATAGCCCGCCTCGTCCAGAAGCGCGGCGGACTTCGCCGGATCGAACGCATAGGTGGTGACGTCCGGGGTGTAGAAGGTGGGGTCATTGGCCGGAACCGGCCCGGTGGCCTTGGCCGCATAGCCGAGGAAGATCGCATCCAGCACGAATTGCTTGTCGATCGCATGGGCGATCGCCTGCCGCACCTTCAGGTTCTTCAGGATGTCGTTGCGGTGGTTGATCTCGACCGTCAGCTGATAGGTCAGTGCCTCATAGCCCTTGGTCACCACCTTCAGGCCGGGCACCGCGGCGATCCGCTCCAGATCGGTGAGCGGCACCATCGAAAAGGCCGCAAGCTGCACCTCCCCCGCCTCCAGCGACCCGGCGGCGGCAGCACGGTCGGGCAGCACGCGATAGACCAGCTCCTCCACCCCCGGCGCGCCGCCCCAGTAATCGGCATTCCGGCGCAGCAGGTAATATTGCCCCGCCCGGTATTCGCCCCAGACGAAAGGCCCGGTGCCGACCAGCGCCCCGTTCGCCGGATTCTGGGCGATGTCGGTGCCTTCGTAGATGTGCTTCGGCAGCACCGAGGACACCACCGGCAGCGCATTGGCGATCAACTGCTCCGGCGTCGGCTTCGAGAAGCGGAACACCGCCGTCAGCGGATCGGGGGTCTCGACGGCCTCAAGGTTCGCGAACAGACCCCGGCCGATGTTCTGCAAGGGCTTCCAGACCTCCATCGCCGAGAAGGCCACATCCGCCGAGGTGAAGGGCTTGCCGTCATGCCATTTCACCCCCTCGCGCAGGGTGAAGGTGATCGACAGCCCATCCTCCGACCCCTGCCACCCCGTCGCCAGCAGGGGCCGCAGCCCGCCCGCGTCATAGGAGGCTTCGGCCAGCGGCTCGACCACCTTCGACGCGATGAAGAACACCCCGTTCGTCGCCGCGATCGCCGGGTTGAGCTGGCGCGGCTCGCTGTCCGACGCAACGGTCAGCCGCGACCCGGCGGCCAGCGCCATCCGGGGCACCGCGCCCAGAGCAGCAAGGGCGACCGTGCCGGCCAGAAAACCGCGGCGGGAAACTGCGAAGGGCATCGTCGTCATCCTGTATTGATCTGCGGTTTCAGGCTGTCACCACGGCGGCGCGGACACAAGCGCGTTCCCCGGGACGAAAGGAGAAATATCGTCTCCCGGGCGCGTCCTCTCGCATTCGTGCAATTCGGTCGTTGAGCCCGGAAAACGGCTTGTGCTACCGTGAAGGGAAAGCAACTGGAGTCCGGAATGGATCGTCGATTTCTTCTGACCGTGGCCGCGGTCCTGCATTTCGGAGCCTCGCCTGCGCTCGTCCTTGCGCAAACCGTCGGCGAAACCGCACCCGATACGCCCGCCCCGGCGCCTATCGTGGCCGTCGAACCGCCCCCGCCTGCGGTGGTGCCCGTGGAGCCTGCGCCCGCGGTGGTGCCGGCGGAGCCTGCGCCCGCCGCCCCTGTGGTGGCCGCACCCGAGGCCACGGTTCCGCCGCCGCCCACCGCTGAGCCCGCAACGCCCGATATCCCCGCAACGCCCGACGTCGCCGTGGTCAAACCGCTGGTCGAAACCCCCGCTCCGGTCAAGCCGAAGCCCGCCGCCGCGCGTCCGATCAAGGATCCACCGCCGCAAACCAGCTGGCCGATCGCGAAGCGCTACTACCCGACCGAGGTCAACGTCCGCCCGGATCTGAAGGTGGGCTCGATCATCATCGTGTCGGACAAGTATTTCCTTTACCATATCATCGCCCCGGGCAAGGCGATGCGCTACGGCGTCGCCGTGGGCCGCGACGAGCTGAAGTTCCGCGGACAGGCCGTCGTCGCCCGCAAGGTCCGCTGGCCGAGCTGGACCCCCACGCCCGAGATGATCGAACGCAACCCGAAGGCCTACAAGAAATACGCTGACGGGATGCCCGGCGGGCCGGGCAATCCGCTGGGGGCGCGGGCCCTCTATCTGTTCCAGGACGGGCGCGACACGGCGATCCGCATCCACGGCACAACGGAGCCTTCGTCGATCGGCCGCGCGGTGTCGAACGGCTGCCTGCGGATGGTGAACGATCACGTCATCGCGCTGTTCAACGCGGTGCCGATCGGCACGCCGGTGACCGTTTACTGAGCCCCCCTGAAGGCGCAACCCGCCTTCAGCCCCATCTTCGAGAAGATCCAGGCCGCCGGACAGAAGCGGGTGAAGGCCGCCTGGATCAGGTTCACCCCGACGAACACCGTCAGCCAGACGAACAGCGGCGAAACATAGAGGCTCAGCAGCACGCTGATCAGGATCAGGCTGCCGACAAAGGCAAAAACCGCGCGATCGACACTCATTGGACATCTCCATGCCTCAGGGGTTGATGGAGGGCGTCTTATCATCGCGAGCATTCGCATTCAAGTTATAGAATGTATTTATCCGGGCGGCCCGCCCCGCATCGGCAGGGAACAGACGGAAGACCCGATGGCCAGAACTGCCCTAGAGTCAGGATTCATAACCAGTAAATGACGGTTGCGGCTAGGGCGATGGCGGAGAGGAATACCTTCGGACAGCGGTCATAGCGGGTTGCCTCGCGCCTCCAGTCCTTGAGCCTGCCGAACATGATCTCGATGCAATTTCGCCGCTTGTATCGCCGCTTGTCGTATCTGACGGGTGTCTTGCGTTGCTTTCGCCCGGGGGAGGCATGCGTGTAGCCGCCACCCACAATTTCTCGCAAAACGGATCCTGTCTCAGCCGCAGCAGATGCCCGGCCTCACGCCTGCGGGCCAATACCGTTGAAACAAAAATCCCGACGAAGGCCGGGCACATTCAGAGGGAAATCCGGCGATTTCCATCCTCCGGCATGCCCTCCGCGAAGACTGGGTGCATTCCCTGGCCAAGCCGCCACGCGACCTCGCCACGTTCCGGCAAACCCAAGACCGGGCGGATGCGGCCCAGCAATCGAACGCAGGACAGAGCTCAGATCCTGCCCTCAACGCGGCGCGGCATAGACCGAGGCCCAGAACACCGTCTTGCCATCCGACGCCAGCGCATGGCCAATACCGAATTCACTTACCTGCCCGATCAGGATATTCGCCCGGTGCCCCGGAGACGCCGACCATTCCGCAAGCGTCCGGTCCAGCCCGAACCGGCCCGCCGCGATATTCTCGGCGATCAGGCGCGGGCGGTAGCCCTGCTGCTTCGCGCGCGCCATCGGGCCCTTGGTCGTGCTGCCCTCATGCGTCATCGCCCCGCGCGCGGCCATATCGCAGGCATGCAACTCCGCCACACGCTGCAACACCGGATTGGTCCGCAACGGTGCCAACCCATGCTGCGCGCGCACGGCATTCGTTGCGGACAGCGCTGCCGCCGCATCGCCGCGCGCTGTGGCGGGACAGTTCGCCGCGCCCGCGGCGGCCAGGTTGACCGCCCCGTGACCATCGGTCCAGACCACCCGGCCCGGAAGCGGGGCAATCGCGCCCCCCGGCTGCGGAGCGGTCGGAACCTGCTGCGCGGCACAGCCGCCCAGAATCACCGCAACCATGGCGACAAGAAGCATCCTCATCCGTCGGTCCTCCGCAAAGCCTCGCCATCCTAGGCGCCAATCCTTGCCAATCCGATAACCGCCGCTCATTCCGCCCGCCAGGCGCCACCGTCATCGCCGAACCGCGCCGCCAGATCGGCGACCAGCGCCATGTCCCGCGCGTCCAGCGGCCCCTCCACCCCCGGACGAAACCGCAGCCGGAACGCGGGCAGAACGGTCTCCACATCCAGATCGGGATAGCCAAAGGCCGTTGCCAGCGCCATGAACCGCCCCGGACCGAGGCCAACCGTCCCGGCACCCGGCCAGACCGACAGCCCCTGTTCCGCCAGCCGCCGCCAGTCGAACCGTGGGCCCGGGTCGATCTTGCGCCCCGGCGCCATGTCGGAATGGCCGATCACCCCCTCGGCGGGGATCCGCCAACGGGCCATGATGCCGCGCAACAGCCCCTCCAGCGCGGCCATCTGCGGCTCGGGAAACGGTTGATCGCCCGGACTGGCCAGTTCGATCCCGATCGAGCGGGAATTCACATCGCCCAGCCCGCGCCACGATCCGGCCCCGGCATGCCAGGCACGCATTTCCTCGGGGACCAGCGCCTCGGTGGTGCCATCCGGCGCGATCAGCCAGTGGCAGGACACTTCCGCCGCCGGATCGCACAGCCGCGCCCGGGCGGCGGCGCAATCGGCCATGCCGGTGTAGTGGATCACCACCAGCTCCGGCCGCAGCCCATCCCGGCGCGGACCGTAATTCGGCGAGCCCGGCATCACTGCCCGGCGGTGGGCGCCGTCCGTTGCAGCGCGGCCAGCGTATCGACCGCGATCGACCCTTCGGGCGTGGCCGAAGGCGTCACCACAGGCGCGGCGCCATAGCTGCCGTCCTCGGTCATGACCGGTGCGGGCGGCGCCGTCGGCACCCGCCCCTGCTCATGCGCCTTCATAAAGGCGTCATAGCTGGGATACCCGCCCGTGCCGGTTTCGCGCGCGGACTGGTCACAGCCCGCAAGTGCCAGTATCAGAACCAGAAACGCGCCCCGTTGCATCATCTTACCACCATTTCGCCGGCTTGTGCGTGAACCCTGCCGCGCGCTCCAGAACAAGGGCGTGGTTGAGCAGATCGCCCTCGGCCCAGGGCCGCCCGATCAGTTGCAGCCCCATCGGCAGCCCCTTCGCATCCAGCCCCACCGGAACCGAAATCCCCGGCAGACCGGCTAGGTTGACCGTCACGGTGAAGACGTCGTTCAGATACATCTCCACCGGCGAGGCATCCGCCATCTCCCCCAGACCGAAGGCCGAGGACGGCGTGGCGGGCGTCAGGATCGCATCCACCCCGGCCTCGAACGCGAGGTCGAAATCGCGCTTGATCAGCGCGCGCACCCGGCGGGCCCGGTTATAATAGGCATCGTAGAACCCGGCAGACAGCACATAGGCGCCGATCATCACCCGGCGCTGCACCTCGGGGCCGAAACCTTCGGCGCGGGTCTTTTCATACATCTCGACGATGCCATCCCCGGCGCCCAGCGTCGCGCGGTGACCATAGCGCACCCCGTCATAGCGCGCGAGGTTCGAGGACGCCTCCGCCGGCGCGATCACATAATAGGCGGGCAGCGCGTATTTCGTATGCGGCAGCGAAATATCGACGATCTCCGCCCCCGCATCGCGCAACATCGCCGCGCCATCGGCCCAGAGCTTTTCGATCTCCGCAGGCATGCCGTCCATCCGGTATTCCTTCGGAATCCCGATCTTCTTGCCGCGGATATCGCCGGTCAGCGCCGCCTCGAAATCCGGCACCGGGATCTCGGCCGAGGTCGAATCCTTCGGATCGACCGAAGCCATCGCGCCCAGCATGATCGCCGCATCGCGCACCGTCTTGGTCATCGGCCCGGCCTGATCGAGCGAGGAGGCAAAGGCCACCACGCCCCAGCGGCTGACCCGGCCATAGGTCGGCTTGATCCCGACGATGCCGGTAAAGGCCGCGGGCTGCCGGATCGAACCGCCAGTATCCGTCCCCGTCGCGGCAAGGCACAGATCCGCCGCCACCGCCGCCGCCGAGCCGCCCGAAGACCCGCCGGGGGTCAGCTTGCGGTCGTCGATCTTCCACGGGTTCACCACCGGGCCATAGCAGGCGGTTTCGTTCGACGAGCCCATGGCGAATTCGTCCATGCTGAGCTTGCCCAGCATCACCGCGCCCGCATCCCACAGGTTCTGCGTCACGGTCGATTCATATTCCGGCCGGAACCCTTCGAGGATCCGCGATGCCGCCTGCGTCGCCACGCCCTTCGTGCAGAACAGATCCTTGATGCCCAGCGGAATGCCGCACATCGCCGGGGCCTCGCCCGCCTTGATCCGTGCATCCGCCGCCCGCGCCTGCTCCAGCGCGATCTCCGGCGTCTTCGCGCACCAGGCGTTCAGCGCCCCTGCGCCCTCGATCGCCGCAAGGCAGCTTTCGGTGATCTCGACCGAGGTCACATCGCCCTTGCGCAGCGCGTCGCGGGCTCCGGCAATCGTCAACTGGTTCAGGCTCATTCGACCACCTTCGGCACGGCAAAGAAGCCCTCGCGGGCATCCGGGGCATTCGACAGGATCTTTTCGGGATAACCGCCATCGGTCACCACATCCGTGCGCCGCTTCAGGCGCATCGGCGTGACCGAGGTCATCGGCTCGATGCCCTCGACGTCAACCTCGTTCAACTGTTCCATGAAGGTCAGGATACCCGAAAGCTGACCGGCCAGCTTCGGAAGGTCCTCCTCGGCCACTTTGATGCGCGCCAGATGCGCCACCTTGCGGGCGGTGTCGATGTCGATGGACATGGCGGTCTCCGATTGTCTCGCCTGCGGTTTAACGCCCATGGCCCCGCGCTGCAAGCGCGCTTGCCCCCGGCGGCATCGGCGCTACTGTGGGGCGAAAAGGAGGCATCCCATGAAACTGACCTGGCTCGGCCATTCCGGCTTCCGGCTGGAAATCGAAAACGCGGTGATCCTGATCGACCCGTGGATCAGCGGCAACCCGGTGTTTCCGGCGGAGCGCCGCGCCGAGGCGATCGCGGGGGCGACGCATATCCTGCTCACCCACGGCCACGGCGACCATTCCGCCGATGCGCTGACGATCGCGAAGGAGCTGAACATCCCGGTCGCCGGCATCTACGACCTGATTGCCTATTGGCAGGAAACAGAGGGCATCGCGGGCGTCGGCTTCAACAAGGGCGGGACGGTGGACCTGAACGGGGCGAAGGTGACGATGGTCCCGGCCAGCCATTCGTCTTCGATCTCCGGCCCGAACGGCCCGGTCTATGCGGGGAGCGAAGTGGGCTACATGATCGCGGGCGAGGATCAGGTGATCTATCTGTCGGGCGATACGACGATCATGGCCGATATGGATTGGATGGGCGAATACCACCGGCCCGGCATCGGGATCCTCTGCGCGGGCGGCCATTTCACCATGGACATGCAGGAGGCCGCCTTCGCCGCGCGCAAGTATTTCGACTTCCGCACCGTGATTCCGTGCCACTACCGCACCTTCCCGCTGCTGGCGCAGGATGCGACGGCGCTGATCGAGGGCCTGCCGGGGGTCGAGGTGATCGAACCCGAGGTTCTGGTGCCGATCGAGCTTTAGCGCAGCCCGGCGAAAAAGCCGCGCAGCAGGGCTTCGGCCTCGCGCGCGGCGATACCGTCATAGACCTCGGGGACGTGGTGGCATTGCGGATGGGCGAACACCCGCGGCCCCTGCGCCACGCCGCCGGATTTCGGATCCGCCGCGCCATAGTAGATCCGCGCGATCCGCGCCTGCGACAGCGCGGAGGCGCACATCGGACAGGGTTCCAGCGTGACATAAAGGTCATGCCCCGGCAGCCGCTCGCTCCCCGCGAGGGCACAGGCGGCCCGCAGCGCGAGGATCTCGGCATGGGCCGTCGGATCCGACAGCTCCCGCGTGCGGTTGCCCGCGCGCGCGACGACCCGCCCGCCGGGGGCGACGATGACCGCGCCCACCGGCACCTCGCCCCGCGCTGCGGCGGCCCGCGCCTCTTCGAGCGCCTGATCCATGAAGGATGTGAACATGCCCCTTCATCGCCGCATTCATCGCGCTTTGCAACGCGGGCTTTCGGGTGTATCAGGGCGCCTTGCCCGCGGGAACGCGCGCCCCCTCCCCCAGAAGGAACAGGATATGTCCGATACCCCCATCCAGTCCGGCCCCGAACGTGTGGCCAAGGTCATCGCCCGCGCGGGCGTCGCCTCGCGCCGCGATGCCGAGAAGATGATCCTTGAAGGCCGCGTCGCGGTGAATGGCAAGACCATCGCCACCCCCGCGCTGGATGTGGAACCGAAGGACAAGGTGACGATCGACGGCAAGCCGATCGACGCGCCCCAGGAAACCCGGCTGTGGCTGTATTACAAGCCGCTGGGCCTGGTGACGACCGAAAAGGACGACCAGGGCCGCCGCACGATTTTCGACGAAATGCCCGCCGGGATGCCCCGGGTGCTGAATGTCGGGCGGCTCGACCTGAATTCCGAGGGGCTGTTGCTGCTCACCAATGACGGCGGGCTGAAGCGGCGGCTGGAGCATCCGGAAACCGCCTGGCTGCGCAAATACCGCGTGCGGGTGAATGGCCGCCCGACGAACGAGACCTTCAACCCGCTGCGCGAGGGCATCACCATCGACGGCGAGGATTTCCAGCCGATGGAAGTGACGCTCGACCGGCAGCAGGGCGCGAATGCCTGGCTGACCGTCGGTATCCGCGAGGGCAAGAACCGCGAAATCCGCCGCGCCATGGCGGCGGTGAACCTGACGGTGAACCGGCTGATCCGGGTAAGCTACGGCCCGTTCCGCCTGAACGAGATGCAGCCCGGCGATGTGATGGAAATCAAGCGCAAGATCCTGCGCGACCAGTTGGGCGACCGGCTGCTGACCGGCGCCGAGGACGGCCGCCCGGCGCGCTCGGAGCGGATGGAGCGCCCGGCCCGTGGCCCCCGCCCCGAGGGCGACGGCCCGCGCAAGAGCTTCGGCCGACAGCGTGATTTCGCGGGCGATGACCGGGGCGCGAAACCGCGCTCCGAGGGCTTCCGCTCGCACCGCGACGAGGACCGCCCCGCACGGTTCGAGAAGCGCGACGGCGATCGCCCCGCGTTCGGCAAGAAGCCCTATGAGAAGCGTGAGGGCGGGCCGCGACGCGAGGACCGGGACGGGGAACGTCCGGCGTTTGGCAAAAAAACCTACGAGAAGCGCGAGGGTGGGCCGCGTCGCGATGGCCGGGACGGGGAGCGTCCCGCGTTCGGCAAGAAGCCTTACGAGAAGCGCGAAGGTGGGCCGCGACGCGATGACCGCGACGGGGAGCGTCCGGCGTTCGGCAAAAAGCCCTACGAGAAGCGCGAAGGTGGGCCGCGTCGCGATGACCGCGACGGGGAGCGTCCCGCGTTTGGCAAGAAGCCTTACGAGAAGCGCGAAGGTGGGCCGCGTCGCGATGACCGCGACGGGGAGCGTCCCGCGTTCGGCAAGAAGCCCTACGAGAAACGTGAGGGCGGGCCGCGTCGCGATGGCCGGGACGGGGAGCGTCCCGCGTTCGGCAAGAAGCCCTACGAGAAACGTGAGGGCGGGCCGCGACGCGAGGACCGGGACGGGGAACGTCCGGCGTTTGGCAAAAAACCCTACGAGAAGCGCGAGGGTGGGCCGCGTCGCGATGACCGGGACGGGGAGCGTCCGGCGTTTGGCAAGAAGCCCTACGAGAAACGTGAGGGCGGACCCCGCCGCGATGACCGGGACGGGGAGCGTCCGGCGTTTGGCAAGAAGCCCTACGAGAAGCGCGAGGGCGGCTTCAAATCCGCCGGGTTCAAGAGCCATGGCGGTGCGGGCAAGCCGCGGGCGGCGGGGTTCAAATCCCATGGCGGGGCACCGCGCCGCCCGGGTGGCAAGCCGGGCCCGGCCCGCGGCTGAGGGCATCCTTCGCCCTGGGGCCAGCAGCCTTCGGGGCACCGGCGGGGGCCGAAACAGGACATCGGGAAAATCCTGCGTGATTTTCCCGCCACGTCGCCCCTGTCGTGACACCTTGGCTCTGGAATTGCGGCGGGCGAACCCCTAACCTCTGGAAGACCGCTCCGCCGCGAGGGAAAAATGTCGCGCAAGACCCTGCAAACCGTTTCCTTCTGGCTGCTGCTGGCGCTGACGCTATCGGTCGCGCTGAAAGGCACGGTCTGAGATGGCACAGCGCTACGGCGGCAAATACAGCCCGCAATCCGGCGAAGGCTATCCGGGCGTCGCGCCGGATCGCGTGCCGCAACCGGCATCGGAACCGCGCCACCCGCTGGCGAAACGTCCGGGCTGGCTGATCGCGATGGCGATTCCCTTTCTGGGACATGCTTTCGGCAATGGGCCCGATGGGCTGGTGCGCGGGCTGGGGGCCTTTGCACTGATCGCGGGGGGCGTGTTCCTGTTGCGCGAGGGGCTGCGGGCCGAAGCCGCCTGGAGCGCGCGCCGCGTCGCCCGCCGCCCGGCAATCCCGCGCAAGATCTTCGGTTCGGTCACCGTCGGGCTTGGGCTGGCGCTTGGCGCGCAGGCGCCGGAAATGGGGCTGGCGGGGGCGATTACCGTGGGCGTGGTCGGCGCGGCGCTGTCGCTGGCGGCCTTTGGCCTCGATCCGCTGCGCGACAAGGGCATGGAGGGCGTGGACAGCTTTCAGCAGGATCGCGTCGCCCGCGCCGTGACCGAAGGCGAAAAGCACCTGCGCGAGATGCGCGAGGCGATCGCGCGGGCGAATGACGGGCTGCTGAGCGCCCGGGTCGAACGCTTCGGTGAAACCGCGCGGCAGCTGTTCCGGGCGGTCGAGCAGGATCCGGGCGATCTGGCCGCCGCGCGCCGTTACATGGGGGTCTATCTGGAGGGCGCGCGGGATGCGACGGTGAAATTCGCCGACCTGTGGGCCGCCACCCGCGACCCGAAGGCCCGCGACGATTACGAGGCCCTGCTGACCGACCTTGAGGGCAATTTCACCGCCCGCACCCGCAGCCTGATCGAAGGCGGGCGCGAGGGGCTGGAGATCGAGATCGACGTCCTGCGCGAACGGCTGGCCCGCGAGGGCATCACCGGTCCGAGGGATTAGCCATGCAATGGCCGCAATTCACGAATAACGAAGCGATTGCCCCCGCCCGTCGGGTGGGAGAAGATATTGCAACCACCACCCGCAGCAACCGGGGATGACCATGACTGAATCCGTCCGTGACAAGGCCGCGCAGGCCCTCGCCGAAATCGAGAGCGTCGCCGCGACCGCCCTGCCCGAACCGGCCCAGGCGCTGGTAAAGCTCGACGCCGCGCCCGCCCCGGTGGCCGAGGAAATCCGCGCCCGGATGCGCGAGATCGACCTGACCGATACCAATTCGATCCTGTATTTCGGCTCGAAGGCGCAGGGCGAATTGCAGGTGATCAGCCAGCAGATGCTGGCCGATGTGAAGAACAAGGACATCGGCCCGGCGGGCGACAGCCTGTCGAAGATCGTCACCACCCTGCGCGGCTTCACGGTGTCCGAACTGGATGTGCGGCGGGAACGGTCGTGGTGGGAAAGGCTGCTGGGCCGCGCCGCGCCCTTCGCCAAATTCCTCAGCCGGTTCGAGGAGGTGCAGGGCCAGATCGACCGGGTGACGGACGAACTGCTCAGCCATGAGACGAAACTTCTGAAGGATATCAAGGCGCTCGATCTGCTCTATGGCAAGACGCTGAACTTCTACGACGAACTCGCGCTCTATATCAGCGCGGGGGAGGAGAAGCTGAAGGAGGTCGATGCGACCGTGGTTCCCGCGAAGGAAGCCGAGGTCGCCGCCGCGCCGGAGGAGCAGAAGGTGCTGCGGGCGCAGGAGTTGCGCGACCTGCGCGCCGCGCGCGACGATCTGGAACGGCGGGTGCATGACCTGCGGCTGACGCGGCAGGTGACGATGCAGTCGCTGCCCTCGATCCGGCTGGTGCAGGAAAACGACAAGTCTTTGGTGACAAAGATCAATTCGACGCTCGTCAACACCGTGCCGCTGTGGGAAACGCAGCTTGCGCAGGCGGTGACGATCCAGCGTTCGGCCGAAGCCGCGACAGCGGTGAAGCAGGCGTCGGACCTGACGAACGAATTGCTGACGGCGAATGCGAAGAATCTGCGGCAGGCGAACCAGACCGTGCGCACCGAAATGGAGCGCGGCATTTTCGACATTCAGGCGGTGAAGACGGCCAATGCCGAACTGATCGCCACGATCGAGGACAGCCTGCGGATCGCCGACGAAGGCAAGCGCAAGCGCGCGGAGGCGGAGGTCGAACTGACCGGGATGGAGCGGAAGCTGCGCGAGACGCTGGCCTCGGCGCGGGCATCGGGGGCCGCGAACTGACATGCGACGACAGACGGGGATCGCGCTCGGCGTGGCCGCGTTGCTGGCGGGCTGTGCGCCATTACCGGCCCCGCTGACATCCGCCCCCCCCACGAGCGGCGCGCCCGAAAGCTCGCCCCGGCCTTGGGGTGCGCCGGGGGATCTGGGCGAAAACGGCCGGACCGTCCAGCGTTCACCCGAAAGCGCGGCGATGGTCGCCTATTACGCGCAGGTGGAGCGGACGCTGAAATCACGCGGGCTGATGCGCAAGGATGTCGCCCCGCGCGATGCGGCGTTCCGGAAATGGGAACTGGTCGATGATTTCGTCGCCATCGCGCTCTATGACGAATACGACAGCGGGATGAATGCGCGGGTGACGCCCAGCAAGCTGCGCCGCTGGGAGACGCCGGTGCGACTCGCCGTGGAATTCGGCGCTTCGGTGCCCGAAGCGCAGCGGGCCGAGGACCGGGCCATGGTCACGGCCTATGCCGGGCAACTGGCGCGGGCTTCGCGCCATCCCGTGGGCGTGGTGCGCACGGGCGGCAATTTCAACGTGCTGGTGGTGAACGAGGACGAGCGCCGCGCCCTTGGCCCCCGGTTGCAGCAACTGGTGCCGGGGATCACGGCGGCGACGATCGCGGCGATCACCGACCTGCCGCCCTCGACCTTCTGCATGGCCTTTGCCTTCTCGGATGGCGCCGCGCCGGTCTATACCCGGGCGATCGCGGTGATCCGGGCGGAGCATCCGCGCGACCTGCGGCAATCGTGCTTCCACGAGGAACTGGCGCAGGGGCTGGGCCTTGCCAATGACAGCCCGGAGGCGCGGCCCTCGATCTTCAACGACGACGAGGAATTTTCCCTGCTGACGCGGCATGACGAACTTCTGCTGCGCATCCTTTACGACCCGCGCCTGCGCCCCGGCATGACCGAGGAGCAGGCGCGTCCGATCGTCCAGACCATCGCGGACGAGCTTCTGGGCCCCGACGCATAGGAGAAGCACATGGGCATTCTGGATTTCCTGACCGGCGAATTCATCGACGTCATCGAATGGACAGATGACAGCCGCGACACCATGGTCTGGCGGTTCGAGCGCTACGGCCATGCGATCAAATACGGCGCCAAGCTGACGGTGCGGGAGGGGCAGGCGGCGGTCTTCGTCCACGAAGGCCAGATCGCCGATGTGTTCGGGCCGGGCCTCTATATGCTGGAGACCAACAACATGCCGGTGCTGACCACACTTCAGCACTGGGACCACGGCTTCCGCTCGCCGTTCAAATCCGAGGTCTATTTCGTCAACACCACCCGGTTCAACGATCTGAAATGGGGCACGAAGAACCCGGTGATCTGCCGCGACAGCGAATTCGGCATGGTGCGGCTGCGCGCCTTTGGCACCTATGCGATGCGGGTGACGGATCCGGCGAAGTTCATGGCCGAGATCGTCGGCACGGATGGCGAATTCACCGCCGACGAGATCAGCTTTCAGATCCGCAACGTGATCGTGCAGGAGTTCAGCCGCGTGGTGGCGGGGTCGACGATCCCGGTGCTGGACATGGCGGCGAATACCGCCGACCTGGGCCGGATCGTCGCCACAGCCATCGCGCCGGTGATCGCGGCCTACGGCCTGTCGATCCCGGAATTCTACATCGAGAACATCTCGTTGCCGGAAGCGGTGGAAGCGGCGCTCGACAAGCGGACCTCGATGGGGATCGTGGGGGATCTGAACCGCTACATGCAGTTCAATGCCGCCGAGGCGATGGGTCAGCCGGGATCGGCCGCGGGCGCCGGGATGGCGACCGCGGTGGGTGCGGGCGTCGGGCTCGCGATGGGCGGACAGGCGGCGCAGAGCTGGGGTCCGTGGGGTGTTGCGCCTGCTGCGCAGGCGCCGTGGGGCGGGGGCGGCGCGGCTGTCGCCGCGCCGCCCCCGCCGCCTCCCGTCGAGCGGGTCTGGCATGTCGCCGCCGGGGGGCAGACCACCGGACCGTTCAGCAAGGCGAGCCTTGGGCGGCAGGCGGCCAGCGGCAGCTTCACCCGCGACTCGCTGGTCTGGTCGCCCGGGCAGGATGGCTGGAAACGCGCGGAAGAGATCACCGAACTCGCGCAGCTGTTCACCATCGCGCCGCCGCCACCTCCGCCGCCGGGGGCATAACCGCCGATGGCGCAGGCCGAATTCCACTATCCTTGCGAATCCTGCGGGGCGGATCTGCGCTTCGCCCCGGGGCAGGAGCGGCTGGTCTGCGACCATTGCGGCCATGTGCAGGACATCCCCCGCGCGACCGGGCGCGGGGTCAGCCGGCTGCGGGAACTGCCGCTGGAACTGGGGCTGGAGGCGCGGCTGCCGGAGGGCGAGGTCGAGGAGAACCGCACCGTTTCCTGTCCGAACTGCGGTGCGCGGATCGAGGTTTCGGGCGCCGGGCATGCGTTGGAATGCCCGTTCTGCGCGACACCGGTGGTGACCGATACCGGCACCCACCGGCAGATCAAGCCGCAGGGCGTCGTGCCCTTTCGCCTGACCGAGGCGGATGCGCGGGCGGCACTTGGCCGCTGGCTGGGCAGCCTGTGGTTCGCGCCCGGGGGGCTGGCGCAATATGCCCGGCGGGGGCGCAAGATGGCCGGGGTCTATGCGCCATTCTGGACCTTCGACGCGCTCAGCCAGACCGGCTACATGGGCCAGCGCGGCGATTACTGGTATGAGACCCGGCAGGTTCAGGTCATGGTCGATGGCCGCCCGCAGACCCGGACGCAGCAGGTGCGCCATGTCCGCTGGACGAATGTCTCGGGCCGGGTCGGGCGGGCCTTCGACGACGTTCTGATCTATGCCGCGCGGTCGCTGCGGCCCGCGCATGTGGACGGGCTGCGGCCCTGGGATCTGTCGCAACTGGCGGAATACCGGCCCGATTACCTCGCCGGTTTCGCGGCAGAGGGCTATACCGTCGACCTTGGCGAGGGGCACCATCTGGCCCAGGCCGAAATGATCCGGGTGATCCAGTCGGACGTGCGGCGCGACATCGGCGGCGACGAGCAGCGCATCCTGCGGATGGATCCGGCGTTTTCGTCGGAGACGTTCAAGCATATCCTGCTGCCGGTCTGGACCGCCGCCTATCGGTTCCAGGGGCGCAGCTACACCTTCGTCGTCAATGCCCAGACCGGTCAGGTGCAGGGCGATCGCCCCTGGTCGCCGTGGAAGATCGCCGCCGCCGTGGTCGCCGCGGCGGTGGTGCTGGGCGTGATCTATTACCTCGACCGTTCCGGCACCTTTGGCCGGTAAGGAGATACCATGAGAGCCCTGATCCAGCGTGTCCGCCATGCGAAGGTCGAAGTGGAGGAGCGCGTCACCGGCGAAATCGGCCCCGGCCTGATGATCCTCGTCTGCGCGATGCAGGGCGACACCGAGGTGCAGGCCGAGAAGCTGGCCGCGCGGGTCGCGAAATGCCGGATCTTCCGCGACGAGGCGGGCAAGATGAACCGCTCAGTGATCGACATCGGCGGCGCCTGCCTAGTCGTCAGCCAGTTCACCCTGGCGGCGGATACATCGACCGGAAACCGCCCGGGCTTTTCCACCGCCGCCGCGCCCGACATCGGCGAACGGCTCTATCGGCATTTCAGCGATGCCTTGCGCGGGCTGGGCCTGCCGGTGGAAAACGGGGAATTCGGCGCCGACATGGCGGTGAGCCTGCTCAACGACGGGCCGGTGACGATCTGGCTCGACACCGCCGACCGCGCCTGATTTCCGCACTGCGGCGAATTTTCTTGACTCAGCGGTCAAATGCGCCCATCTGCTAGGCATCCGAGACCCCGCTGCCCGCGTGTGCAGCCGCGCATCAGGCGCAAGGGGCGGAGACATGGCCTCAGATCACGCGGGGGGCAAGCGGGCCGATGGCCTGCGCCCCGCCCGCCCGGCCGATTTCGGCCAACCGTTTTGCGCGCCGTTGCGCGCCCATGAAAGATAAATCTTTGGAAAATTTCGAGAACCTCGGCCTCGCGCCGATTCTGGTGCAGAATTTGACGCGCATGGGGCTGACCAAGCCGACGCCGATCCAGGAACAGGGCATCCCGCATATCGTGCGCGGCCGCGACCTGCTGGGCCTTGCGCAGACCGGCACCGGCAAGACGGCGGCCTTCGGCCTGCCGATGCTGACCCGGATCATCGCCTATGGCAAGCGTCCCGCGCCGAAGACCGTGCGCGCGCTGGTGCTGGCCCCTACGCGGGAACTGGCGACGCAGATTCATGACAATCTCAGCGCCTTTGGCGAAGGCGCACCGATCCGGATTCAGCGGGTCGTCGGTGGCGCCTCGATCAACGTACAGACGGAAAAGCTGGCGAAGGGCACCGATGTGCTGATCGCGACGCCGGGGCGGCTGCTCGACCTGCTCGAACGGCGGGCGCTGGTGCTGTCGGAGACGAAATATCTGGTGCTGGACGAAGCGGATCAGATGCTCGACATCGGCTTCATCCATGCGCTGCGCCGGATTGCCCGGCTGATCCCGGCGGAACGGCAGACGATGCTGTTCTCGGCGACCATGCCGAAGCTGATGGAAGAACTGGCTGCCAGCTACCTGACCGATCCGGTCCGGGTGCAGGTCGCGCCCCCGGGCAAGGCCGCCGAAAAGATCGAACAGGGCGTGCATTTCGTCAATCAGGGCGACAAGGCGACGCTGCTGGCCGAATATCTGACGAAGCATCCGGGCGAACTCGCCGTGGTGTTCAACCGTACCAAGCACGGGTCGGACAAGCTGACGCGGCTCCTGGAAAACTGGGGCCATTCGGTGGCGGCGATCCACGGCAACAAGTCGCAGAACCAGCGGGAGCGGGCGCTGAGCTCCTTCCGTGCGGGCGAGATCAAGGTGCTGGTGGCGACCGATGTCGCCGCGCGCGGGCTGGACATCCCCGAGGTTGCCCATGTCTACAACTACGACCTGCCGAATGTGCCCGAGAACTACGTCCACCGCATCGGCCGCACCGCGCGGGCCGGGCGGAATGGCCGCGCCGTGGCCTTCTGCGCCCCGGCGGAGATGGGCGATCTGAAGGCGATCGAAAAGGCGATGGGGGCGAAGATCCCGGTGATCGGCGGCGAGCCCCATGCGGCGGTGGAACCTGCCCGCCCGGCGGCCAAGGCGCCCCACCGTGGCCGTGGCCCGAAGCCCCAGCCGAAGCCCGCGCGTGGCGGATCGCAGGCGCCGAAACGGCGCGTGAGCGCCTGACGCCCCCGGACGGGCCAACCTTATCCGCGCGGCGGGTCGGCCCTTCACAGGGCCCCGCCCGCCGCGCAGCCCCGCCTCCTCCGCTGGCGGACCCCTGCCCGTCCCCATTCTCCGCGTGCAGGGGTGCCTTTAGCAGGCCCCCTCCGCATGAAGACGCAGGTGACGAAACCCATTCGCCCCCTTCTCAGCGTACAGGGGCGACCCACCGCCTTTTCAGCGACCGTCTCTCCCCGCATGCAGGGATAGCCCTGCCCCCGGCGCTGCGCTATGGAACGGCATGGCCAAGCTGTATTTCCACTATTCGACGATGAATGCCGGCAAGAGCACGATCCTGTTGCAGGCGTCCTACAACTATATCGAACGCGGGATGCAGACGTTTCTGGTCACTGCCGCGCTGGATGGCCGGGCGGGCACGGGGCGGATCGCCAGCCGCATCGGCATCGGCGCCGAGGCCGCGATGTTCCTCCCCGAAACCGACATGTTCGCGATGATCGAGGCGCGGCTGGCCCAAGGCCCCTGCGCCTGTGTCTTCATCGACGAGGCGCAGTTCCTGTCGCCCGAACAGGTCTGGCAACTGGCGCGCGCGGTCGATGACCTGAACCTGCCGGTGATGTGCTACGGGCTGCGGGTGGATTTCCGCGGCGCGCTGTTCCCCGGCTCCGCCGCGCTGCTGGCCCTGGCCGATGAGATGCGCGAGGTCCGCACGATCTGCCATTGCGGACGCAAGGCGACGATGGTGGTGCGGCTGGATGCCGAGGGCCGCGCCCTGCGCGAGGGCGCGCAGGTGCAGATCGGCGGCAACGAGACCTATGTCTCCCTCTGCCGCCGCCACTGGCGCGAAGCGACCGGCGCCTAGACCGCGTTCGGCGGCACCTTGCCGTCGCGGAAGGCGATCAGGTTATCCACCGCCATGAAGCCCATCGCGTCGCGCACCTCAAGCGCCGCCGTGCCCAGATGCGGCAGCATGGTGACATTCTCCAACTGCCGCAGCGCCTCGGGCACGAAGGGTTCGCGCTCGAACACGTCAAGCCCCGCCCCCGCGATCACGCCGCGCTGCAAGGCGTCGATCAGCGCCGCCTCATCAACGATATCGCCCCGCGCGATGTTGACGAAATGCGCGTGCGGCTGCATCCGCGCGAATTCCGCCGCGCCGATCAGGTGATGCGTCTGCGGCGTGGCGGGAACGGCGACCACGACGAAATCCGATCCGGCGAGCAGATCTTCCAGCGGCACCTGCCGCGCCGGAAAACCCGGATCCTTGGGCGAGCGGTTGTGGAACAACACCGGCATGCCAAAACCGAAATGGCAGCGCCGGGCGATCGCTTCCCCGATCCGGCCCAGTCCGATGATCCCCACCGTCTTGCCGGTGACATGCTGGCCCAGGAACTGCGTCGGCGTCCAGCCGGTCCAAGCGCCCGAGCGCACGAACCGTTCCCCCGCGCCCGCGCGCCGCGCACTCATCAGGATCAGCGTCAGCGCAATATCCGCCGTGGCATCCGTCACCGCGCCCGGGGTATTGGTCACCACGATGCCGCGCGCCTTGGCCGCCGCCGCGTCGATATGGTTATATCCCACGCCGAAATTCGACACGATCTTCGCGCGGATATCGCCGCTCAGCGCCTTTGCCGTCACCCGGTCGCCCAGCGTGACCAAGAGCGCGTCATAGTCCATCAGCGCCTGATGCGCCTCTTCCTCGGTCATCGGCGCGGCGCCGTTGCGGAAGGTGGCGTCGAACTCCGCCGCCACCTTCTTCTCCACCGCATCGGTCAGCTTGCGCGTCACCAGCAGCTTCATCAGAACAGCCTCCCACCCAGCGGGACATCGGAACCGGGGCCGACCAGAACCACCTCACCCTCGGCATCGGGCACGCCCAGCGTCAGCACCTCGGACATGAACGGCCCGATCTGGCGCGGCGGAAAGTTCACCACCGCCAGCACCTGCCGCCCGATCAGCTCCTCGGGCGTATAATGCCGGGTGATCTGCGCCGAGGATTTCTTCTGCCCCAGATCGCCAAAGTCGATCAGCAGCTTGTAGGCGGGCTTGCGCGCCTGCGGAAAGGGCTCCGCCGCGACGATCCGGCCGACGCGGATGTCCACCTTCTGGAAATCGTCGAAGCTGATCACGCGCCCAGTTCCCGCCCGCGATCCGCCGCCGCCTTCACCGCGCGGGTCAACAGTGCCGGGAAGCCATTCTCCGCATCCATCAGCACGGCCAGCGCCGCCGCCGTGGTGCCGCCCGGAGAGGTCACGTTGACGCGGAGCTGCGCCGGATCCTCCGCCGCCTGCATCGCCAGTTCCCCTGCCCCGGCCACGGTGGCCTTCGCAAGCTGCATCGACAGATCCGCCGGAAGGCCCTCCGCCTCTCCGGCCGCAGCCAGCGTTTCGATCAGGTGGAAGACATAGGCCGGGCCGGAGCCGGAGACCGCCGTCACCGCGTCGATCTGCGCTTCGCTGTCCAGCCGGACGACCGCGCCCACCGCGCTCAGCAGCCCCTCGGCCTCGCTGAACTGCGCCTCGGTCACCAGGGCGTTGCGGCAGATCGCGGTGATGCCCCGGCCGATCGCGGCGGGGGTGTTGGGCATCGCCCGCACCACCGGCACCGCGCCGAAGACCGCCTCGAAGGCCGCGATCTTGGTGCCCGCCGCGATCGAAACCACCAGCGTATCGGTGCCGATCCCCTGTAGCTGCGGCAACGCGGCGCCCATCATCTGCGGCTTCACCGCGATGAGCACCACCGCCGGATGCGCGGGCAGGAGTTCGTTCACCGCGACCCCGGTGCCCTTCAGCCAGTCCGAAGGATGCGGGTCGACCACATGCACGGCCTTGGGCGACAGCCCGCCGCGCAACCATCCGGCCAACATCGCCGAACCCATCTTGCCGCAGCCCAGAAGAACCAGACCGCGCGCCTCGATATCAGAAAAATCCATCATGCTCCCCTTTTTTCAGGGAAGACTAGGCGCGACCGTAAGCCTCTGCAATGGCAACCTGCATCGCGCGCTCCGGCGTTTCGCCGCCCCAGCAGGTCAGCTGCATCGCCGGGTAGAACTGTTCAGACGACGAAACCGCCGCGCCGATCAGCCGGTCGATCTGATCCTCTCCCGGCACCTGCCCGCCCGCGAGGATCAGCCCATGGCGCCAGACCATCAGCTTGTGATCGTTCCACCAGGTGAAGGCACCGGCCCAGACCTGATCGTTGATCCGGTTCAGCAGGTCCAGAAGCTGCGGCAGGCGCCCCTGCGGCGGCTCCATGTCGAAGGTCGAGATCAGCCGCAGCGTTTCGTCCCGCGCCGACCAGGCAAGCGTGATCGAATAGGTCCGCCATTGCCCGGTGACCGTCATCGCGATCTGATCCTCGGTGATCCGGTCGAAATCCCATTGCTGCGCCACGGCCATCATCTCGACCATATCAATGGGATGGAGATCCCCGGAATGGAGATAATCTTCGCTCAGCGCCATCGTCCTGCCTCTTGCAGACCCGTGAGTGCATTGCCCAAGGTCTTGTTTTCCGCACCAGTCAAGGCGCCCTTGCGATGGACGCCATACCAGATATCGTGACCGTGAATGATTCGCCTGTAAAGCAAATTCGCCCCTTGGCGGCGCCGCGACAGGCAGAAACCTGTAGACAACTTGGAAATTGGGCGCCGGAGCCGGAAAACGCCCCCGGCGCGGAGCCGGGGGCACAGTCACTCGTCACGAAAGAACTTGCGACATTGCGGGATCAGGCGCATCTCCGGTCGCCTGCCCCAAGCGATATTCGCGCAATGCCATTGCGGCTGCACGCTTTTCCGAGACAGTTGGTTAAGCCGGCCTCAATCAAACCACGGCGCTTGTACCGGCAGGGGAACCATGGCGACAGAAAGCCGCCGGCACCCATTGGTTTACCTTGGCCGCGGGGCCATCTAGATTGCGTGCGACTACAGGAGCGCCCCATGTCCGAGACCGGCTATCAGGTTCTTGCCAGAAAATACCGCCCCGCCACCTTCGCCGATCTGATCGGACAGGAGGATATGGTCCGCACGCTGAAGAACGCCTTTGCCGCGGACCGGATCGCGCATGCCTTCATCATGACCGGGGTGCGCGGGGTGGGCAAAACGACCACCGCGCGGATCATCGCCAAGGGGCTGAACTGCACCGGCGTCGATGGCAAGGGCGGGCCGACCACCGAGCCCTGCCTGCAATGCGAAAACTGCCGCGCCATCGCCGAAGGCCGCCATGTCGATGTGATCGAGATGGACGGCGCCTCGCAGACCAAGGTCGATGACATCCGCAACAACGTGCTGGATTCGGTCCATTACGCGCCGACCTCCGCGCGCTATAAGGTCTATATCATCGACGAAGTGCACATGCTGTCGAACTCGGCCTTCAACGCGCTGCTGAAGACGCTGGAGGAACCCCCCGCGCATGTGAAATTCATCTTCGCCACCACCGAAATCCGCAAGGTGCCGGTGACGGTGCTGTCGCGCTGCCAGCGGTTCGACCTGCGCCGGATCGAGCCCGAGGTGATGATGGCCCATCTGGCGAAGATCGCGGGGCTTGAGGGCGCGCAGATCGCGGCGGACGCGCTGGCGCTGATCACCCGCGCGGCGGAGGGCTCGGTGCGCGATGCGATGTCGCTTCTGGATCAGGCGATCGCCCATGGCGCGGGGGAAACGACGGCGGATCAGGTCCGGGCGATGCTGGGGCTCGCGGATCGGGGCCGGGTTCTCGACCTGTTCGACATGGTGCTGAAGGGCGATGCGGCGGGCGCGCTGACGGAATTGTCCGGCCAGTATTCGGATGGCGCGGACCCGATCGCGGTGCTGCGCGATCTGGCGGAAATCACCCATTGGGTTTCGGTAATCAAGATCACGCCCGAGGCCGCCGACGACCCCACCGTGCCGCCCGAGGAACGCACCCGGGGGCAGGCGATGGCGGCGGCGATCCCGATGCGGGTTCTGTCGCGGCTGTGGCAGATGCTGCTCAAGGCGATCGAGGAGGTTTCGGCCGCGCCCAATGCGATGATGGCGGCGGAGATGGCGCTGATCCGGATGACCCATGTCGCCGACCTGCCAGACCCGGAAACCCTGATGCGCCGGATCCAGCAGGGCGGCGCCTCCGCGCGCGGCACGCCCGCGCCCGGCGGTGGCGCACCGGCGACGACGCGGGCGATGCTGAACGGGCCGTCGCTGCATGTCACGCCCTCGGGCGCGGCGGTGGCGGTTGCGGTGGCGCCCGGTGCGCTCGCCGCCTATGCGACGTTCGAGGATGTCGTGGCGCTGATCCGGCGGATGCGCGATGTGAAGCTGTTGGTGGATGTGGAGAACGGCGTGAAGCTCGCCGCCTATTCCCCCGGCCGGATCGAATTCGAGCCCGCCCCCGGCGCGCCGCGCGACCTTGCGGCGACGTTGCAGCAGCGGTTGCAGGGCTGGACCGGCAGCCGCTGGGGCGTGTCGATCGTGAACGCGGGCGGCGCCCCCACCATCGCCGCCCTGCGCGACGCCGACCGGCTTGCGGCGGAGGCCGAGGCGCGCAGCGCGAACCCCGTGGTGCAGGCGATCTTTGCCGCCTTCCCCGAGGCGCAGTTCGAGGACATTACCCTCGCCCGCGACATCGTTCAGGAACAGGCGCAGGAGGCGCTGCCCGAGGTCGAGGACGAGTGGGATCCTTTCGAGGACGGTTAAGGAGAAGAGAATGTTCAAGGGTTTGGGCCAATTGGGCGACATGGCCAAGATGATGAAGGCCGCGAAGGAGATGCAGGAGCGGATGGCGACCCTGCAAGAAGACCTCGGCCGGATCGTGGTGACCGGCGAGGCCGGGGCGGGTCTGGTTCAGGCGCGGGCCACCGCGCGGGGCGAGCTGACGGGGCTGAACATCGACCCGTCGATCCTCGTCGCCTCGGAAAAGGAAATCGTCGAGGATCTGATCCTTGCCGCGATCAAGGATGCGCAGGGCCGCGCCGCCATCCGCGCGCAGGACGAACAGCGCAAGCTGCTCTCCGAACTCGGCCTGCCCGCCGACATGAACCTGCCGCCGCTCTGAATGGACGGACGGGACGAGATCGAGGGGCTGATCGCGCTGATGGCGCGGTTGCCGGGGCTGGGTCCGCGCTCGGCCCGGCGCGCGGTGCTGCATCTGCTGCGCAAGCGGGTGCAGGTGATGGCGCCCCTGGCCGCGGCGATGGGGGCGGTGGCGGAACATGCGCGCGACTGTCCTGTCTGTGGCAATATCTCGACCGGCGAGATTTGCGCGATCTGCGCCGATCCGGATCGGGCGACCGGCGAAATCTGCGTGGTCGAGGATATTGCCGACCTCTGGGCGATGGAGCGCGGGCATGCCTTCAAGGGCCGCTATCACGTTCTGGGCGGGGTGCTTTCGGCGCTGGATGCGGTCGGGCCGGAGGAACTCGGCATTCCCCGGCTGATCGACCGGATCCGGGCGGAGGACATCCGCGAGGTGATCCTCGCGCTCAACGCCACGGTCGAGGGCCAGACCACCGCGCATTATATCGCCGAGGCGCTGGAACCCACCGGCGTGCGCATCACCACACTGGCGCAGGGCGTGCCGATCGGCGGCGAACTCGACTACCTCGACGACGGCACGATTTCGGCGGCGCTGCGCGCGCGCAGGTCGCTCTGATGGCGACGGCGCCGGAAACCGCGGATTTCCTGCTGGAACAACTGGGCGGGCGGGTGCGGCTGCACCGGATGTTCGGCGAATATGCGGTGAAGGACGGGGCGAAGACGCTCGCGCTTTTGTGTGACGATGCTCTCTTTGTGCGGCAACTGCCGGAGGTGACGGCCTTTCTGCCCGATCCGGTGGCGGGCCAGCCCTATCCGGGCGCGAAACCCTGGTGGCGGATCGACCCCGACGCCTGGGAGGATGCCGATTGGCTGCGCGACCTGATCGCGCTCTTGGCCGAGGTGATCCCGGAACCGGCGCCAAAGGGCCGACGGCGGCGCGATTAACCTTCCGGCATTGATCCCCTGCCCCGCCGGGGGTATCACGGGGCAAATCTCCGCAGCCAGGGAAGACCGATGAACCGCCTGTATCACGTCGCGCTTTCACCCTTTTGCCGGAAGGTGCGCCTGACGCTGGCAGAGAAGAAGATCGAGGTCGAGCTGATCGAGGAAAAGCCCTGGGATCCCTCGCCCGATTTTCTGCGCCGCAATCCGGCGGGCAAGGTGCCGGTGCTTCGGATGGGCAATCTGACGATGCCCGAAAGCCAGGCGATCTGCGAATATGTCGAGGAAACCCACCCCAACCCGCCGCTGATGCCGCGCGACCCCGAAGGCCGCTACGAGGTCCGGCGCCTGTGCGGCTGGTTCGACGACAAGTTCAACGCCGAGGTCACCCGCAAGATCATGGGCGAGCGGGTCTGGAAACGGGTGATGAAGAAGGGCTACCCCGACAGCAAAACGGTGAAGGAGGGCCTCACCGCGATCAAGTTCCACATCGACTACATGGGCTGGCTGCTGGATCAGCGGCGCTGGCTGGCGGGCGATGTGATGACGCTGGCCGATTTTACCGCCGCCGCGCATCTGAGCTGCCTCGACTATATTTCCGATGTGGATTGGGATCGGTCGGCGACGGTGAAGGACTGGTATGCCAAGATCAAGTCGCGGCCTGCGTTCCGCTCGCTGCTGGCGGATCAACTGCCCGGCATGCCCCCCGCGCCGCAATATGCGGAACTCGATTTCTAGGTTGACTTCGGCGGGATTCGCCCTCTTTTCCCCGACAGGCCGGGGGTATGTGCGTGCAGGATCTGAAATCAGCCTTGGAGCGGCAGGCCCTGGCCGAGGGCTTCGCCAAGATGCGCGTGACCCGGCCCGATGCGATCCCCGAGGCGATGGACCGGCTGCGCGCCTTTCTGGAGGCCGGGATGCACGGCCAGATGGCGTGGATGGCCGACCGAGCGCATTGGCGGGGCGACCCGGCGGCGCTCTGGCCCGAGGCGCGTTCGGTGATCATGCTGGCCGAATCCTATGCGCCCGAGACCGATCCGCGCGCGGCGACCCGGCTGCCTGACCGGGGCGCGATCAGCGTCTATGCGCAGGGCAAGGATTATCATGACCTGGTGAAACGGCGGCTGAAACGGGTCGGGCGCTGGCTTCTGGACGAAGCGCGGCGGCGCGGCCTGCCCGGCGAGATCAAGGTCTTCGTCGATACCGCCCCGGTGATGGAAAAGCCGCTGGCACAGGCGGCGGGCCTTGGCTGGCAGGGCAAGCATACCAATGTGCTGGCGCGCGATCTGGGCAACTGGTTCTTTCTGGGCGCGATCTTCAGCACGCTGGACCTGCCCGCCGACGCGCCGGAGGTCAGCCATTGCGGCTCCTGCCGGGCCTGCCTGACGGCCTGCCCCACCGATGCGTTTCCGGCGCCCTACCGGCTGGATGCGCGGCGCTGTATTTCCTACCTGACGATCGAGCACCACGGGCCGGTGGATCCGGAGCTGCGCCCGCTTCTGGGCAACCGGATCTATGGCTGCGACGATTGTCTCGCCGCCTGTCCGTGGAACAAATTCGCGGTCGAGGCGCGCGACATCGGCTATTCCGCCCGCCACGGCAGCCCGCCGCTCGCCGAACTCGCGGCGCTGGACGATGCCGCCTTCCGCGCGCGCTTTGCCGGATCGCCGATCAAACGGATCGGGCGCGACCGGATGGTGCGCAACGTGCTTTACGCCATCGGAAATTCGGGGGATGCGGCGCTGACCCCTGCCGCCCGCGCGCTGTGCGAAGACCCCGACCCGACCGTTGCCGAAGCGGCCCGGTGGGCGCTATACCGGCTGGGCATTGATCCTGAAGCGTGAGCCATGACCCCGGACGCCCCGCCCTCGACCGCCACCGGCATCGCGCTGAAACTCGCCTCCGTCGTCGCCTTCACGGTGATGGCGGCGATGCTGAAATCCGTCTCCGGCAGAGTGCCACCGGGGGAAATGGTGTTCTTCCGCTCGGCCTTCGGCATCCTGCCGATCGTGATCTGGCTGGCCGTGACGCATGAACTGTCCGGCGGGATGCGGGTGCAAAAGCCGTTCGCCCATATCCTGCGGGGCGTGATCGGCACCACCTCGATGGCGCTCGGCTTCGCCGCGCTGGCCTATCTGCCGCTGCCCGAAGCGACGGCGATCGGCTATGCGGCGCCGATCCTGACGGTGATCTTCGCCGCGCTGCTACTGGGCGAGCGGGTGCGGCTGGTGCGCTCCTCGGCGGTGGTGCTGGGCATGGTGGGGGTGCTGATCGTGCTCTGGCCGCAGATCGGCGGCCATGCCGGGCGGTCGGAGATGATCGGCGCGGCGCTCGCCCTTGGCGGGGCCTGCTGCACCGGGCTGGTGATGATCCAGATCCGCCGCATGGTGGCGACCGAGCGGACCTCGGCCATCGTGTTCTGGTTTTCCCTCACCGCGACGATGATGGCACTGTTCACGCTCCCCTTCGGCTGGGTGATGCCGACGGCGCGGGAGGCGATGCTGCTGATCGGCGCGGGGCTGATCGGCGGGACGTCGCAGATCCTGATGACCGCAGCCTATCGCCATGCCGATGCCTCGGTGGTTGCGCCGTTTGAATATGCCTCGATCGTGGTGGCGCTGATCCTGGGCTATACCGTCTTCGGCCAGACGCCCGCCGTCACCACGCTGATCGGCGCGGCGGTGGTGATCGCGGCGGGGGTGCTGATCATCTGGCGCGAGGGACAGCTCGGCCTCGAACGGCGCCAGCGCAAGGCCACCACCCCGCACGGATAGGCAGCTTCCGGCCCGCGACGGAACGCCGGGGTGAAAAAGGTCCGATTCGGTGCTATACAGGAGCATGGACACCAGAAGGAGGCTGCCATGTCCCGACACATCATCGACCGCGCCGCGCCGAAGGCCGAGGGATCGCGCGTGAAGCATTTCCTCGAACTGGCCCGGAAGGAGGGGATCCATCCGGCGATCCTTGGCCTGAATCAGCGGCCCGTGGCCCGCACCGCGCGCAAGGTGGAGGAATTCCTGCGCATCGACCGGCTCGAACGCCCCGCTACCTGACTGAGCCAAAGAAAAACGCGCCCCGCGGGGCGCGTTTGTATTCCGGCCTCAGGCCCGGACGTGCTTTTCGTAGGTCTCGGCCAGATCGAGCGTCATCTTGCCGATCTCGAACGTATAGGGGCCGATTTCGCCGACCGGGGTCACTTCCGCCGCGGTGCCGGTGAGGAAGCATTGCTCGAACCCTTCCAGCTCGAACGGCTCGATATGGCGTTCCCAGACGCGGATGCCCTTTTGCTTCGCCAGTTCGATCACCGTCTGCCGGGTGATGCCGTTCAGGAAGGCATCCGGCAGCGGCGTGTGGATTTCCCCGTCCTTGACAAAGAAGATGTTCGCGCCGGTCGCCTCGGCCACATAGCCGCGATAATCCATGAACAGCGCATCCGAGCAGCCCTTCGCCTGCGCTGCGTGCTTCGACATGGTGCAGATCATGTAAAGCCCCGCCGCCTTCGCTGCCGAAGGAATGGTTTCCGGCGAGGGCCGCTTCCATTTCGAGATGTCGAGCTTCGCGCCCTTGGTCTTGGCGTCGCCGTAATAGGCGCCCCATTCCCAGCCCGCCACCGCGAGCCGCACCGGGTTGCCCACCGCCGAGACACCCATTTCATCGCCCGCACCCCGGAAGGCCACGGCGCGCACATAGGCATTGGTCCAGCCGTTCGCCTTCAGCATGTCGTATTTCGCCTTTTCGATCTCCTCGACCGAATAGGGGATCTCCATGTCGAGAAGCTCCGCCGACCGGCGCAGGCGCTTCGCATGCTCGACGCCCTTGAAGATCTTGCCGTTGTAGCAGCGCTCGCCCTCGAACACGGAGGAGGCATAATGCAGCGCATGGGTCAGGATATGCACCTGCGCCTTGCGCCACTCCACCAGCGTGCCATCCATCCAGATGAACCCGTCACGATCTTCATACGACCCGGCCATTTCCGTCTCCTTCCGGTATTTTTCCATATGTTGCGCCCAAAATGGCCAAACAGGTCATAAAGTTGCGCGAAAGATGGGCTTCGGTAACAATTGATTCTTGGAAAGTCAACAACGCTGCCCTAAAATCGCGAAAAAGCGAGGAAGGTTACAATGGCAGATACGGGCACGCAGGGCGGCGAGACGCTCCTGTTCCTGACCGACGAGCAGCTGCGGCGCGGGATCGAGGCGATGTTCTTCGCCTATCGCGGCTTCACCGCCGATCCGGACCGCATTCTGGAGAAATACGGCTATGGCCGGGCGCATCACCGCGCGATCCACTTCATCAACCGCGAGCCGGGCCTGACGGTGACGACGCTCTTGTCGGTGCTGGGGGTGACGAAGCAGTCGCTCAACCGGGTGCTGCGGACGCTGATCGAGGACGGGCTGGTCGAAAGCCGCGTCGGCCGGCGCGACAAGCGGGCACGGCACCTGCACCTCACCGGCAAGGGCGAGGCGCTGGAGCGCGAACTGTCCGAGGCGCAGCGCGCCCGGATGCGCGGCGCCTACCGGGCCGCCGGGGCGCAGGCGGTGGCTGGCTTCCGCCAGGTTCTGGAACATATGATGGATCCGGACATGCGCCGCCACTACCAGATGCTGAAGGATCAGCCGTGATGGACCCGACCGCCCCCCACCTCCTGATCGTCGATGACGATGAACGCATCCGTGGCCTGTTGCAGAAGTTCCTGGCCCGGAACGGTTTTCTGGTTACCGCCGCGCGCGACGCCGCCCATGCGCGCAAGCTGCTCTCGGGGCTGGACTTCAGCCTGATCGTGCTCGACGTGATGATGCCCGGCGAGGACGGGCTGAGCCTGACGCGCGACCTGCGCAAACGGTTGAAGACGCCGATCCTGCTGCTCACCGCGCGCGGCGAGACGCGCGAGCGGATCGAGGGGCTGGAGGCCGGGGCGGATGACTATCTGCCGAAGCCGTTCGAGCCGAAGGAACTCTTGCTGCGGATCAACGCGATCCTGCGCCGCGTGCCCTCGGAGGTGCAGACCGGGCCGAAATACCTGAGCCTCGGGCCGCTGCGCTACGATCAGGAACGCGGCGAGCTGTGGCAGGGCGAAAGCCCGGTGCGCCTGACGGCAACCGAGGTCGCGCTGATGAAGATCTTCGCCGCCCGCGCCGGAGAGGTCGTCAGCCGCACCGATCTGATCGAGGAACTGGGCCGCGACCGCACCGCGCCCGAGGATACCGGCGACCGGGCGGTGGATGTGCAGATCACGCGCCTGCGCCGCAAGATCGAGCCCGACCCGCGCGAGCCGCGCTATTTGCAGACGGTGCGCGGGCTGGGCTACATGCTCGCCCCCGACTGATGCTGCGCGGCAGCGCCGAATTGCCGCGCGGCGGCACCGCGACGGATCGACGCAAGCCCGAAAATCCCAACGATTCCGCGGTTCCGCCGCATTTTGGCGGCTGGACTGACAAAATCGTGATTGTTACAAATTCAGAATGATCGGCGGCACGAAAGTGTGGCCCGTCACGTCGTATGGCCCGGTTTCCGGGCAGGGAAGGAGTACATTCGTGTCCCACGCAGAAGACGCAGGCACCCGGAGGGATTTCCTCTACTACGCAACGGCGGGCACCGGGGCGGTGGCCGCGGGCGCGGCCGTCTGGCCGCTTGTCAACCAGATGAACGCTTCGGCGGACGTCAAGGCGCTGGCCTCGATCTATGTCGATGTCTCCGGCGTCGAGACGGGCACCCAGCTGACCGTGAAATGGCGCGGCAAGCCCGTGTTCATCCGCCGCCGCACCCAGGCGGAGATCGACGCGGCCCGCGCGGTCGATGTCTCGACCCTGACCGATACTTCGGCGGAGAACGAGAACAAGCCGGGCGCGGATGCCGCCGACCAGAACCGCACGCTGGACGAAGCGGGCGAATGGCTGGTGATGATGGGGGTGTGTACGCACCTCGGCTGTGTGCCGCTGGGCGATGGCGCGGGCGATTTCGGCGGCTGGTTCTGCCCCTGCCACGGCTCGCACTACGATACCGCCGGACGGATCCGCAAGGGCCCCGCGCCGCGCAACCTCGACATCCCGGTGGCGAAGTTCACCGACGACACCACCATCCTGCTGGGTTGAGGAGCCGCGCATGTCTGGAATTCCCCACGACCATTACGAACCCAAGACCGGCATCGAAAAATGGCTGCATTCGCGGCTGCCCGTCGTTGCGCTGATCTATGACATGATCATGATCCCCACCCCCAAGAACCTGAACTGGTGGTGGATCTGGGGCATCGTGCTGGCCTTCTGCCTGGGCCTGCAAATCGTCACCGGCATCGTTCTGGTGATGCACTACACGCCGCATGTCGATCTGGCCTTCGCCTCGGTCGAACATATCATGCGCGATGTGAATGGCGGCTACGCGCTGCGCTACATCCATGCGAACGGCGCCTCGCTGTTCTTCGTCGCGGTCTATATCCACATCTTCCGCGGCCTCTACTACGGCTCCTACAAGGCACCGCGCGAAATCACCTGGATCGTCGGCATGATCATCTACCTGATGATGATGGGCACGGCCTTCATGGGCTATGTGCTGCCCTGGGGGCAGATGTCGTTCTGGGGCGCCACGGTGATCACCGGCCTCTTCGGCGCGATCCCCGGCATCGGGCCGGCGATTCAGGCCTGGCTGCTGGGCGGGCCGGCGGTGGACAATGCCACGCTGAACCGCTTCTTCTCGCTGCACTACCTGCTGCCCTTCGTGATCGCCGCGCTGGTGCTGGTGCATATCTGGGCCTTCCACACCACCGGCAACAACAACCCCACCGGGGTCGAGGTGCGCCGCGACACGAAGGAGAACGCGAAGAAGGACACCCTGCCCTTCTGGCCCTATTTCGTGATCAAGGATCTGTTCGCGCTGGCGCTGGTGGTTCTGGTGTTCTTCGCGGTCGTCGGCTTCATGCCGAACTACCTCGGCCACCCGGACAACTACATCGAGGCGAACCCGCTCGCGACGCCCGCGCATATCGTGCCGGAATGGTATTTCCTGCCGTTCTACGCGATCCTGCGCGCCTTCACCGCCGATGTCTGGGTGGTGATGCTGGTGCAATGGGTGACCTTCGGCATCGTCGACGCAAAGTTCTTCGGCGTCATCGCGATGTTCGGCGCGATCGCGGTCATGGCGCTGGCGCCTTGGCTCGATACGTCGAAGGTCCGTTCGGGGCAGTTCCGCCCGGTGTTCAAATGGTGGTTCTGGCTGCTGGCGCTCGATTTCATCGTGCTGATGTGGGTGGGCGCCATGCCGACGGAGTTCCCCTATGACTGGATCTCGCTGATCGGCGCCACCTACTGGTTCGCCTATTTCCTGGTGATCCTTCCGGTGCTGGGCCTCGTCGAAAAACCGCTGACTCCGCCGGCGACGATCGAGGAGGACTTCGACAACCACTACGGCACCCCGGCGGAATGAGGACGAGGACGATGAAAAAGCTTCTGATCACGGCCCTGTCCGCCTGCCTGCTGTCGGCCCCCGTCATGGCGGCCGAGAGTGCGGCCCATGTCGAGGACTTCGCCTTCTCCTTCGAGGGCCCCTTCGGCACCTTCGACCAGCAGCAGCTGCGCCGCGGCTTTCAGGTCTATCGGGAGGTTTGTTCCTCCTGCCACGGCCTGAAATTCGTCGCGATCCGGTCGCTGGCGGACGAAGGCGGTCCGCAGATGGATCCGGACTGGGTGCGCGCCTTTGCGGCCGAACTCGACCCGGCGATCGACAAGGACACCGGCGAGGAACGTCCGCGCAAGGAAACCGACCATTTCCCCGCCCGCTCGGGCGATGGCATGGGCCCGGACCTGAGCCTGATGGCGAAGGCGCGGGCGGGCTTCCATGGGCCTTACGGCTCCGGCCTGAACCAGCTGTTCCGCGGCATCGGCGGGCCGGAATACATCCACGCGCTGCTGACCCACTTCACCGAGGAAACCAAGGAAGAAGCGGGCGCGACCTATTACGAGAACCCGATCTTCTCGACCGGGTGGATCTCGATGGCGCCGCCGCTGTCCGAGGACATCATCGAATACGAGGATGGCACCCCGGCCACGGTCGAGCAGATGGCGGAAGATGTCTCGGCCTTCCTGATGTGGACGGCGGAACCGAAGATGATGGCGCGCAAGCAGATGGGCTTTACCGCCGTGCTGCTGCTCAGCCTGCTGACGGTGCTGCTCTACCTGACGAACAAGCGGCTCTGGGCGCCCTACAAGGGCAAGCACAACCCCAACGCCTGACGGAAACGCGCCCTTCGGGGCGCGTTTTCATTTCCGCCGGGGCCGCGCCGCCGATGCTGCCCGGCATCCCGGGGGATGCGACTCACGCACCGGGGCCGCGCGGATCCAATCCCTGCTCATCGGGCAGGCAGAACATTCGGATGCGAGCACCGGGGCCGCGCCCTGCCCTATCCGGGATTGATCCAACAGATGGAGCGCGGTGCCCCAATTGCACTGCCCCCGGCCGCAGCCAGCAGCGTCTTTTGGCCGACACCCGCCGGGCGGCGAACCGCGCGCCTTGTCCGGCTCAAAGCCCCGCGCCGCGGCGCATCTCGATCACCGAACCGATGTGGCGGCGGATGACCGCGACCGTCTCGGCGATCTGCGCCTCCGACAGGCCACCCGCCGGAGCAAGGAGCGAAATCGCCGCCTCGTTGTTGAACAATTGCGGCATTTCCGCCGGAACCGAAATCGTCAGGTTCGCCCCCGCCATCGTCTGCCGGGTGCCGATGACATAGCCCAGCCGGTGATAATCCGCGATTTCGGCCCGCACCTGATCGGGCGTCACGCCCCAGCTTTCCATCCGCGGTGCGTTGATTTCCAGCACGCGTTCCCGCGCCGATGCCTCCATCATCGCCAGCACGCAGACCCCGGCCAGCCCGACGCCCAGCGGCAGCCGCCCGCCCACGCCATCGACGAAGGGCTGCACGTTCATCGCCCCGGTCTGAAAATCGAGGCAGACCGAATCCAGCCCCGCCCGCGCCATCAGGAAGGTCGAGAGCCCCGTCTCCGCCGTGATCGAAATCAGCGCCGGGCGGAACAGGCCGATCATCTCCTGGACCGAAACCGAGCGGTTCGCCAGCGCATAGATCGCCGGGCCCAGCCGGTAGTTGCCGCGCCGCCCCGGCTGATCGACGAAGCCGAAATTCGCCAGCGCCACCAAGGCCCGATGCACGGCGGCCTTCGCATCCCCCGTCGCGCCCGACAGCGCGGCGAGGCTCATCCCCGCCGGGCCCGCCGCACCAAGGCTGAGCAGGATCTCGGCGGCGCGCTGCACGTTCGAGGAGGATTTCTTGTCCACGGTCCGACTTTCGGAATTCATGCCGGTATCTGGCCGCGCGGGGCCGCAAAGTCAACCGCGCGGCCCCGGGATCAGAACCGTCCCTCGCGCAGGTCGCGCGCAGCGGCCTCGGGCGCGCGCTGTGCCGCCGGGCCGTAGCCGCCCGCGCCGGGGGTGACGATTTCCAGCACATCGCCCGGCTTCAGATCGACCGACCCGTCGTCAAACGTGCCCTCGACCCCGTTCAGGCTGAACCGGCCATTCGCGCCCGGCCCGCCCCCGGCAAGGCCCCAGGGCTTCGAGATCAGCCGCGAGCCCATCACCTGCACCCGGCATTCCGCTTCGGCCCGATAGACCCGGCGCAGACCCATGCCGCCGACGAACCGTCCCCGCCCGCCGGAGCCATTCACCAGTTCATAGCGCAACAGCGTGATCGGATATTCGTTCTCCAGCGCCTCCACCGGCAGGTTCGAAGTGTTGGTCATATGCACATGCACGCCATCCAGCCCGTCCTTGTTGTGCCGCGCGCCGAAGCCGCCGCCGATCGTCTCCAGATAGACCCAGAGCGACCTGTCCGCCCGCGTGCCGTTGAAGCTCGCCACCGCGACGGAGCCGTTCGAGGCCGCCGTGACCCGTTCCGGCACCACCCGCGCAAAGGCGCCATGGATCAGGTCCACCACGCGCTGACAGGCGGTGATCCGGCCATCCACCGCCGCCGGATGCGCGCAGTTCAGGATCGAGCCCTCCCGCGCCGTCACATGCAGCGGCCGCGCCAGCCCGGCATTGGGCAGGACGGTCGGATCCACCACCGTCTTCACCGCGTAATAAACCGTTGCCAACAATGCGGTGCGCACCACGTTCAGCCCGGCGCGGACCTGCGGCGGGGCGTCGATGTCGATGAACAGCTCCTCCCCCGCCACGCGCACCGTCGCGCTGAATTCCAGCTCGCCGCGCAGGGCCTCGGAATCGAACCGGTCGGAAAAGGCATAGGTGCCATCCGGGATCGCCGCGATCCCCGCGCGCATCTTGCGTTCGGCATAGTCCATCAGTTCGGCGCCCGCCGCCAGAACCGTCTCGGTGCCGTATTTCCCACACAGTTCCTGCATCCGCGTCACGCCCAGACGGTTCGCCGCCATCTGCGCGCGCAGGTCCGACACCCGTTCATGCGGCACCTGACAGTTGAGCAGGAACATCCGCTGAATATCCGTCTGCAACACCCCTTCGCGATAGAGCCGCACCGGCGGGATCCGCAGACCCTCCTGATAGATATGCGCATGGCCCCGGTCGGCGAAGTCCGAATGATGCGCGGTGTTGATCGCCCAGCCGACCAGCGCGCCCTGAACGAAGATCGGCTCGGCCAGAACGATATCGGGCAGGTGGGTGCCGCCGCCCTCATAGGCGTCATTGCCCATGAACACATCGGCCGGGCGGATGTCGGCGGCGTCGAAATGGGCGAGGATATAGGGGATGAAGCCGATGAAGCTGCCCAGGTGCATCGGGATATGTTCCGCCTGACACAGCATCTGGCCGCTGGTGTCGAACAGCGCGGTGGAGCAGTCGCGCCGTTCCTTGATATTGGTCGAATAGCTCGCGCGGACCAGCGCCTCGCCCATTTCCTCGACGGTGGAGGCGAAGGCCGAGCCGATCACCTCGACCGTGATCGGATTCAGTTGCGTCGGGGCGGTCATTGGTCGGCCTCCAGGATGAGGTTGCGGTAGGCGTCCACGGTGGCGCGCATGCCGGGCGGCACGACGGTGGTGGAATCCATCTGGTCGATGATCGCGGGGCCGGGGACGATATTGCCCGGCCGCAGCAGATCGCGCTGATACAGTGCCGTTTCGACATGATCGCCCGCCTCCGGCATCCAGACCGGACGATGGCCGGTCACGGCGGCGCTGGCCTCCGGCCCCTCGATCGGTTCGGCGCGGAAATCGGCCTTCTGCACCAGACCGCTGACCCGCGCGGCGGGCGAGACGCTGGCCATCGTCGGCGAGAGCGGTTCGGGCAAGTCGGTGTCCTCGCTCGCGGTGATGGGGCTTTTGCCACCCGCCGCGCGGGCCAGCGGGCGGATCGTGCTGAACGGACGCGACATTCTGGGCCTGCCCGAGGCGCAGATGAACCGCATCCGGGGCGCCGAGGCGGCGATGATCTTTCAGGAACCGATGACGTCGCTCAACCCGGTGATGCCGATCGGCCCGCAGATCGCCGAGCCCCTGTGCGCCCATCGCGGCCTGAGCCCCGCGCAGGCCAGATCCGAGGCGCTGCGCCTGATGGAGCGGGTCCGTATCCCCGCCACCGCGCGCCGCTACAACGACTTCCCGCATCAGTTCTCCGGCGGCATGCGGCAGCGGGTGATGATCGCCATCGCGCTGGCCTGCAAGCCGCAACTGCTGATCGCGGACGAACCCACCACGGCGCTCGACGTGACCATTCAGGCGCAGGTGCTCGAACTGATCAAGGAGCTTCAGGACGAAGAGCACATGGCCGTTCTCTTCATCACCCATGACATGGGCGTGGTGGCCGAAGTGGCCGACCGCTGTCTGGTGATGTGCCGTGGCGACCAGATCGAGACCGGGCCGACCGCGCGCATCTTTGCCGCCCCGCAGGCGCCCTATACCCGCGCGCTCCTGTCGGCGGTGCCGCGGCTGGGCGCGATGGCGGGGATAGCGCATCCGCAGCCCTTCCCGATCTATGACACCACGACCGGCACCGCGCCCGATACGCCGCAGCGCCCCGATACCGTGCGCCCGGGCCGGCCCTACCTGCTGGAAGTCGCGCATCTGACCGCGCGATTCGACATCCGCTCACCGCTGCTGCGCCGGGTGACGGCGCGGGTCCATGCGGTGGAGGACGTGAGCTTCACCCTGCAACGCGGCGAGACCCTCGCCATCGTCGGCGAAAGCGGCTGCGGCAAATCCACCACCGGGCGGCTGGTCACCGGGCTGCACAGGCCGACCTCGGGCAGTATCGTCGTCGAGGGCCGGGAGGTCGCGGGCTACGGCCCCCGCGCGCTGGCCCGCCATGTCCAGATGGTGTTTCAGGATCCCTTCGCCAGCCTGAACCCGCGCCTGACGGTGGGCGAGGCGATCGCCGAGCCGCTGGCGATCCATGCCCTCGCGCGCGGGGCCGAGGCCCGGGACATCGCCGCCGATCTGTTGCGCAAGGTCGGCCTGCCGCCCGACTCCGCCCGCCGCTACCCGCATGAATTCTCGGGCGGGCAGCGGCAGCGGATCTGCATCGCCCGGGCGCTGGCGCTGAAACCGCGGATCATTGTGGCCGATGAGGCGGTTTCCGCGCTGGACGTTTCCGTCAAGGCGCAGGTGGTGAACCTGCTCATGGATCTGCAACGCGAGATGGACCTCGGCTTCGTCTTCATCAGCCATGACATGGCCGTGGTCGAACGCATCAGCCACCGCGTCGCCGTGATGTACATGGGCGAGATCGTCGAGATCGGCCCCCGCGCCGAGGTCTTCGGCAACCCGCGCCACCCCTATACCCGGCGGCTTCTGGCGGCGGTGCCGGTGCCCGATCCGGCGCGGCGGAGCCTGCGCCAGCCCGCGCCCGGGGGCGAGATCCGCAGCCCGCTGAAACCGCGCGATTTCGTGCCCCCCGCGCGGCATTATGAAACCGCCGGTCCCGGCCATATCGTGCAGATCCCCGGCCCGGACTGGGCCTGAACAGGGGGCGTCACGCCGTTCACCGCAGACGCCCTGGACCGAGGACTTCACCCCCGCGCGCGCCCGGTCGTGCTGTGCGAAAAGGGCGTGATCACGGGCGCGCGGCGGCGGAAATCCCGCTCTCCGCCGCCGCGCGCGGACTGTGGGAGGGAGGGCGATGGCGCATCTGTGCGCGGCATCCGCACGGGCCGGGTCGCGTGGCAATGGGCGGGCGGGATGCCGACCAGCCTCCGCGCGACATCCGCCAAACCCGCGCCCAGCGCGGTGCTTTCCGCCAGATCGGTATCTGAGTGGATGGGCAGGCTCCGGCGGCAAGCCTGGCGCATAATCCCCAGAACATGCCGGGCGTTCACCGCGCGTTGACAAGGTTGCGTGCCGAAGCGGATGATGGTTTCGCCGGACTGGACTTGATGACAAAGCAGTGACAATCATGCGGCATTGCCGAGGAGAGAGGTCACAATGTCATCCACAGACGCAGCCATCGACGCACCGCATCTACCGACCAACCTGCGACGTTCAATCTCGAATACCATCAAGGGTTCGGCCGGGAATCTGGTCGAATGGTACGATGTCTATGTTTATTCCGTCTTCGCAGCCTCGTTCGAGCATCACTTCTTCAGCGCCAACGACAAGAACGCCACCATCTACATCTGGGCGATCTTCGCGCTGACCTTCCTGATGCGGCCGGTGGGGTCGTGGTATTTCGGCCGTTTCGCCGACCGCCACGGACGGCGCACGGCCCTGACGCTTTCGGTTTCGATCATGTCGGCCTGCTCCTTCATCATCGCGCTCACGCCGACGCAGGCCTCGATCGGCTGGCTGGCGGCGGCGATCCTGATCGCGTGCCGGCTGGTGCAGGGCTTTGCCACCGGCGGGGAATACGGCACCTCGGCCACCTACCTGACCGAGGCGGCGGTGCCGCGCCATCGCGGGTTCCTGGCGTCGTTCCACTATGTCACGCTGGTGGGCGGGCATGTGCTGGCGCAGGCGCTGTTCCTCGCGCTGCTGCTGGGCACCTCGCATGACGCGATCAGTTCCTGGGGCTGGCGGTTCGCCTTCCTGTTGGGCGGCGTGGGGGCGCTTGTGGTGCTGTGGATGCGGCGCAGCATGGACGAATCCATGAGCCAGGAGGCGATCAAGGCCGCCGAGAAAGGCAAGGGGTCCGGCTCGCTCGCCGAGCTGTTCGGCCACTACTGGAAGGAACTGCTGGCCTGCTTCCTGATCACGATGGGCGGGACGGTGGCCTTTTATGCCTATTCCGTCACCGGGCCGGCGATCATCAAGTCGAGCTTCGCGAGCAGCCCGATCACCGGTTCGGTGGTGACGCTGATCTCGCTCACCATCCTGATGGTGTTGCAGCCGGTGGGCGGGTATCTTTCCGACCGGGTGGGGCGGCGCTCGCTTCTGGTGTTCTTCGGCATCGGCGGGGTGCTGTTCACCTGGGTGCTGTTCTTCGTGCTGCCGACGGTGACCAACGGCCCGCTGGCCTTCGTCATCCTGACCGTCGGTTTCATCATCCTGACCGGATACACCTCGATCAACGCGGTGGTGAAGGCGGTGATGTTCCCGACGCATATCCGCGCCCTGGGCGTGGGGCTGGGCTATGCGATCGCCAATTCCTGCTTTGGCGGCACGGCGCCGGTCCTTTACGCCGCGGCAAAGAGTGGCGGGCAGGTTCCGCTGTTCGTCGGCTATGTGACGGTGCTGATCGCCCTGTCGCTGTTGGTCTATGTCTTCCTGCTGCGCAATCGCGGGGCGAACTGGCTCGATGCCCCCGACGAGATGCGCCGCCGCAAGGACAGCGCGGAACACCGGGTCTTCCCGATGGGGGTCTGAGGCGAGGCTGCCTTTGGCGCAGGATCGACAAGAAAACCCGCCATGCCGGAAGGCATGGCGGGTTTGAATTCAGGGGCGGCTCAGTCCTCGTCGCCCGCGAGTTGCGACAGCACCTCGCCCTTGCCACGCAGGCGCAGGATCAGCGGCACGATCAGCGCCAGCGCCGCGATGCCCAGCAGGACGGCAGCGATGGGCGATTGCACCAGCACCGTCCAGTCGCCCTGACTGATCGACAACGCCCGGCGCAATTGCTGCTCGGCCATCGGACCGAGGATCAGGCCGACGACGATCGGCGCGATCGGATAGCCGAAAAGCCGCATCACATAGCCCAGCACGCCAAAGCCCAGCAGCATCCCCAGCTCGAAGATCGAGGGATTGGCGCCGATGGTGCCCAGCGTGGCGAACAGCAGGATCCCGGCGTAAAGCCAGGGCTTCGGCACGGTCAGCAGCTTCACCCACAGCCCGATCAGCGGCAGGTTCAGCACCAGCAGCATCGCGTTGGCGATCAGCAGGCTGGCGATCAGCCCCCAGACCAGCGTCGGATTGGTGGCGAACAGCAGCGGCCCCGGTTGCAGCCCGAACTGCTGGAACCCCGCCAGCATGATCGCCGCCGTGGCCGAAGTCGGCAGCCCCAGCGTCAGCAGAGGCACCAGCGTGCCCGCCGCGCTGGCGTTGTTGGCGGCCTCGGGACCGGCGACGCCTTCGATGGCGCCATTGCCGAATTCCTCGGGGTGCCTGGTCAGCTTCTTTTCCGTGGCATAGGAGAGGAAGGTGCCGATCTCGGCCCCGCCCGCCGGCATGGCGCCGATGGGAAAGCCGATGGCGGTGCCGCGCAGCCAGGGCTTCCACGACCGCGCCCAGCAATTGGCGCTCATCCAGATCGAGCCCTTGACCGGTGTCACGGTATCATCGGCATGACCCACCTGCCCGGCGATATAAAGCGCCTCGCCGATGGCGAACATGGCGACGGCCATGGTGGTGATCTCGATCCCGTCCAGCAGGTCCGGAATGCCGAAGGCCAACCGTGCCTGCCCGGTCAACTGGTCGATGCCGACGCAGGCCAGCGCCAGCCCGAGGAACAGCGAGGTCAGCCCCCGCAGCGCCGAATCGCCAAAGGCCGCCGAGACGGTGACGAAGGCCAGCACCATCAACGCGAAATATTCGCGCGGGCCGAAGACCAGCGCCACCTTGACGATCCAGGGTGCCAGAAACGCCAGAAGCAGCGTCGCGATCAGCCCGGCAACGAAGGAGCCGATGGCGGCGGTGGCCAGCGCCGGGCCGCCGCGCCCCTTGCGGGCCATCTTGTTCCCTTCGAGCGCGGTGATGATCGAGGCGCTTTCGCCCGGCGTATTGAGCAGGATCGAGGTGGTCGAGCCGCCATACATGCCGCCGTAATAGATCCCCGCGAACATGATCAGCGAACCCGCCGCGTCCAGCCGGTAGGTCACCGGCAGCAAAAGCGCCACGGTCAGCGCCGGGCCGATGCCGGGCAGCACGCCCACCGCCGTGCCCAGCGTCACCCCGATCAGCGCGTAAAGCAGCATCATCGGTTCGGTTGCCGTGGCGAGGCCCTGCATCAGGAAGGAAAAGGTATCCATGGGTCACCCCCTCGGGAAGATCAGTTGCTCCAGCGGCCCGGCGGGCAGGTGCAGCATCAGGATTTGCGAGAACACCACCCAGACCACGAAGGCGAAGGCGATGCCGATGGGAATGGTCATGGCCAGGTTGCGCTTGCCGAAGGCCCGCGCGGTGCAGGCGAACAGCAGCCCCGTGGCGATCGAGAACCCCGCCGCGTGCAGCAGCAGCATCTGAAGCGCCAGCCCGCCGATGATCCAGATCACCGGCGCCGGATTCTGCTTCGGGCGTTCGGGGAAATCACCGCGCCGGGCCTCGAAGCCGGTCCAGATCGCCAGCCCGATCAGCGCCGCGCCGACGACGCGGGGCACAGTGGCCGGGCCGATGCCGGAATATCCGCCGAGGTCGGCCAGGCGTGCGCTGTCCCACAGCAGCACGCCCCCGACCGCCGCCAGACACAGCGCGATCAGCATCGCCGCCTTATCCCGGCGATGCGTGGGTTTTTCGTGGTTCTGGCTCATTTCACCAAACCGATGTCCCGCAGGATGGATTCGGTCGCCTGAATGTCCTGATCAAGCTGCGCGTCGAATTCCGGGCCCGACAGGTAGGTGTCCATCCAGCCCTTGTCGGCCAGCTGCTTCTGCCAGTTCGCGGATTTCGCCAGCGCGTCGATGTCTGCGGTCACCTTGGCCTTCTGTTCCGCCGACAGGCCCGGCCCGGCGGCGACCATGCGCCAGTTCTGCAATTCCACGTCCAGCCCGGCCTGTTTCAGCGTCGGCGCGTCCACACCGTCGATCGGCGCGGGGGCGGTGGTGGCCAGTAGACGCAGCGTGCCCGCCTTGACCTGGGCCTCGAACTCGCCCAGCGAAGAGATCCCCGCCGTCACCTGATTGCCCAGAAGCGCGGCCAGCGCCTCGCCGCCGCCGGAATAGGCGATGTAGTTGATCTTCGTCGGATCGACGCCCGCCGCCTTCGCGATCAGCCCGACGGCGATATGGTCGGTGCCCCCGGCGGACCCCCCTGCCCAGCTTACCGCGCCCGGGCTGGCCTTCAGCGCGTCGATCAGCCCGGCGATGTCCTTGATGGGCGATGCGGCGGGGACCACGATCGCCTCGTATTCGCCGGTCAGCCGCGCGATCGGGGTGACGTCCTTCAGCGATACCGGCGACTTGTTGGTCAGGATGGCGCCGACCATGACATAGCCGCCGACGATCAGCGCATCCGGGTTGCCCTTGTTCTGGCTGGCGAATTGCGCAAGGCCGATGGTGCCGCCTGCGCCGGGCACATTCTGGACCTGCACCGATTTCGAGATGCCGTCTTCCTGCATGACCTGCTGCATGGTGCGCGCGGTCTGGTCCCAGCCGCCGCCGGGGTTGGCCGGGGCGATGATGGTGTAATCCGCCATGGCAGGCAGAGCGACGGCCCCCGCGAACAGGCTGGCAAGAACGAGATGTTTCATGATGCTCCTCCGCATCGGCCGGCTGCGGAGGCCGCGGCCGGTCGTGATGGTTTCTTGTGACGCAAGACCCGCCCCCTCTCCCCAGGGCACGGGCATCCTCCTCGGGCCGGAAACGGCCCATATGTCAGCTTCATCACAGAATCCTGACATGGACCTGACATCGGCCGGGGAATTTTCGTCCGGCTCAGGGCGTGGTAAATGCCCTGTGCCAGCGCGCCAGCAGCCGCGCCCGGGTCGAGCGGTCCAGATAGGCCAGCAGACCCGGGCTGACCGGCACCGGCTTCAGCCGCAGCCCGTCCAGTTCGGCCATGCCGCCCGCGGGCGCCGATTGCCCGGCGACCTCAAGGCTGACCGCCGAAAGCCGCAGCGTCTCGGACAGCAGCCGCTGCCCCGGCGGCGCCATCAGAAAGGCCAGGAACTCCGCGCCCAACCCGGGATCGCGCGCCGCCCGCGGCACCAGCGCCACCCGCGACACCACCACGGTGAAGTCGCGCGGCAGGATCACCCCCACATCGGGATGCTGCCGCGCCCAATCCGCCGCATAGGAACCGAGCAGGTTATACCCGAGCGCCAGCCGCCCGTCCGCGATCCGCTCCAGCAGTTCGGCGGAGGTCGCGTATTGCTGCGCCCCGGCGCGGCCCATCGCCTCGATCACCTGCCAGATGCCGGAATACAGATCCTGATCGCGGGCCAGGAACAGAAAGCCCACGCCCGAACGCGTCACGTCATAGGTGCCGATGCGGCCCTGTGCCCGGTCGGGATGCGCCTCGATCCAGCGCATCAGGTCGGCGCGGGTGGCGGGCGGGGGCGCGCCTGCGAAGCTCGGCTTGTGATAGGCCAGCACCGCCGGTTCATAGGTCAGCGCATAGACCGTATCGCGCCAGTTCGCCCAATCCGGCCAGAGCGGCGTGTCCGGGGTCACCACAGCCCGGGCATGGCCGTCATTCGCCAGCTTGACCTGAAGGTCCATCGCCGAGGAAAAGGCGAAATCCGCCGTGGCACCGCTGTCGCTTTCGGCCACGATACGGTCGTGCAATTCGCTGGTCAGCAGGTTTTCATAGCGGACCGCGACCTCGGGCCGGGCGCGCTGAAAGGCGTGGATCAGCGGCGCGGCCAGATCGTCGTCCAGCGAGGAATAGATCACCAGTTCCCGCTCCTGCCGCGCGGGCGCGGGGAATTGCGTCACCTGCGCCCATGCCGCCCCGGCGACGCAGGTCAGCAGGGCCAGGATCGGCAAGAGGCGGGCGGGCGGGCGCATGGCCGCAGCGTGCCAAAAACGCGCCCCCTTGCCAAGATACCGGCGGCGGCTAACCTGTGCGCGAGGGGGAAGCCATGCGTATCCTGTTGGTGGAGGACAATCTGTCGCTGGCCGAAGGGCTGGCGGCGCTGCTGCGGCAGTCGGGCTATGTGCTGGACGTGGTGCATGACGGCGCCTCGGCGGAGGCGCTGGTGGCGGCGGAGCGGTTCGATCTGGTGATCCTCGATCTGAACCTGCCGCAGATGGACGGGCTGGAGGTGCTGCGCGCGATGCGGTCGCGCCGGAACCCGGCGGCGGTGATGATCCTGACCGCGCGCGGAACGCCCGAGGAGCGGGTCCGGGGGCTGGACCTGGGCGCGGACGACTACCTGATCAAGCCGTTCGACATCGGCGAATTCGAGGCCCGAATCCGCTCGCTGCTGCGCCGTCAGGCGGGCCTGCGCGATTCGACGGTGGGGTTCGGGGCGCTGGTGCTGGACCTGACGGCGCGCAGCTTCCTGCTGGCCGATCAGCCGCTGGACCTGCCCGCGCGCGAACGCGGGCTGCTGGAACTGCTGATCCTGCGTGCGGGCAAGGTGGTGACGCGCGAGACGATCGTGCAATCGCTGACCTCGCTGGACGATGAACTGTCGCCCAATGCCATCGAGCAATATGTCAGCCGGTTGCGCAAGCGGCTGGCCCCGGCGGGGATGACGGTGCGGACGGCGCGCGGCATCGGCTATTTCCTCGACCGGGCAGACGGGTGATCCGGCGGCCGTTCTCGCTGCGCCGCAGGCTGCTGGCCTGGCTGCTGCTGGCCACGGCGATGTTCGGCGCCGTGGCGCTGGTCGATACCTGGCGCGAGGCGCAGCACATGGCCACGGCGCTGGCCGACCGGGTGCTGGCCGGGTCGGCGCTGGTGATCGCCGAACGCGCCGCGCTGGACGAAGCGGGCGGGATCCAGATCGACATCCCCTACGGCGCGCTGGAAATGCTCAGTTCGGCGGCACAGGACCGGGTGTTCTACCGCGTCGATGGCCCGCCGGGGCAGTTGGTCACCGGCTATGGCGACCTGCCGGTGGCCCCGGCGCGGGCGGGCGCGGGCCCGGTCTTTGCCGATGGCTGGTTCCGGGGCGAGGCGGTGCGGATGGCGAGCCTGGTCGGCGCCGCCTCGACCGGCATCGACGAGGTGCCCTTTACCGTCACCGTGGCCGAAACCACCAATGCCCGGCGCGAACTGACGCGGGCGATCCTGATGCGGCTGGCGCTGCGGCTGGCGCTGATGATCGGCGGCGCCGCGCTGATCGTCTGGATCGCGGTGAGCGTGTCGCTGCGGCCGCTCTACCGGCTGGGCGAGGAGATTTCCGCGCGCAGCCCCGACGATCTGAGCCCGATCGGCACGCCGGTTCCGACCGAGGTGCACGGGCTGGTCGGCACGGTCAACGGCTTCATGCTGCGGCTCAAGGCGGCGCTGGACGGGTTGCGCAATTTCACCGGCAATGCCGGGCACCAGTTGCGCACACCACTCGCCGTGGTGCGCACGCAACTCGCGCTGGCGACGCGGGCCGCGACGCTGGACGAAGCCCGCGCCGCCGCCGCCAAGGGCGATGCCGCCGTGGCCCATGCCGAACGGATCCTCGCGCAACTGTTGCTGCTGGCGAAGGTCGATGCCTCGGGCGGGCGGGCGCCCGGGCGGGTGCTGGACCTGACCGCGCTGGCCCGCGATCTGACCGCCGAGCATATCCCCGCCGCCGCCGAGGCCGACATCGACCTGGGCTTCGAGGGCGAGGCCGCGCTGAGGATCCGCGCCGAGCCGCTGCTGCTGGGCGAGGCACTGGGCAACCTGATCCTGAACGCGCTGCTGCATGCGGGCCGGGCTGCCGTGGTCACGGTGCGGGTGCGCGAAAGCGCGGGCCGGGCGGTGCTGGAGGTCGAGGACAACGGCCCCGGCATCCCCGCCGAGGCCCGCGCCGCCGTCACCAGCCGATTCGCCCGGGGCGAGACGCAGGGCCCCGGCATGGGGCTGGGCCTGCCGGTGGTCGAGGAGATCGCCGGTCTGTTCGGCGGTGGGCTGACACTGGAAACCGGCGCTTCCGGGCGCGGGCTGCTGGCGCGGCTGAGTTTTCCGCTGGCATGACGCAGGCAGGGGCTTGCAATTTGCGCGACGACTTGCCATCTTTCCTTCCGTTCGCGCATTCGTGAACGCAGTTTGATGTCCGGGCCCCTCTGGCGGACGTGGCGGCACGTTCGTGATGTCGGCATTGATCGTTTGACCAGCCGCCTGGAATTTTCACATGACGCAGGGAAACAATCCTCTTTCGGGGGGTGGCATCGGCGGATCCCGTCGGCCGACCGTGCAATATTTCACCTGGGCTTTCGTCGTCACCGTCCTCGGGCTGGCGCTTGGGGCCTTCCTCGGATGGCAGACCACCGGCACGGTGGGCGGCATGCTCTCCGTCTTCTTCATCTGCTCGGTTCTGGCGGTGCTGGAAATCTCGCTGTCCTTCGACAACGCCATCGTCAATGCCAACAAGCTCAAGGACATGACGCCGAAATGGCAGCATCGCTTCCTGACCTGGGGCATCGTCATCGCTGTCTTCGGCATGCGGATCATCTTCCCGCTGCTGATCGTGGTGATCGCGGCGAATATCGGCCCCTGGCAGGCGATGGTTCTGGCGGCGACGCAGCCCGACGAATATTCGCGCATCATGCACGACGCGCATCTGCCGATCGCGGCCTTTGGCGGCACCTTCCTGATGATGGTCGGCCTGTCGTTCTTCTTCGACCATGAGAAGGACGTGCATTGGGTCCGCTGGCTCGAAGACCGGATGACGCGCTACGCCACCATCCGCGGCATCGAGGTGGCGATCGTTCTGGTGACGGTGCTGATCTTCTCGCGCTTCCTCGAAGGCGAGGCGTCGAACGTCTTCTTCCATTCGGCGATCTGGGGCCTCCTGACCTTCCTGCTGGTCGAGGTGCTGGGCGGGCTTCTGGACAGCAGCCAGCAGACGTTGCAGGCCGGCGCCAAGGGCGGCCTGGGGGCGTTTCTCTACCTCGAAGTGCTGGATGCGTCCTTTAGCTTCGACGGCGTGATCGGGGCCTTCGCACTGACGCACAACCTCTTCGTCATCGCCATCGGTCTGGGCATCGGCGCGATGTATGTGCGCTCGATGACGATCATGCTGGTCGAGCGCGGCACGTTGGCCGAGTACCGCTTCCTCGAACATGGCGCCTTTTACGCCATCATCGCGCTGTCGATCATCATGTTCGTGCAGCCGCTGGTGCATATCCCCGAGGTCATCACCGGCCTGGGCGGCGCCACGCTGATCGGGATCTCGCTCTGGTCCTCGATCCGCTGGAACCGCAACAACCACGAAGCGTAAGCGCCCGGCCCGCCGGTGCCACGACCATGGCACCGGCGGCCTTTTCCCGCGCGGCCACCGCCGGGCTTTGACATTCCCCCGCCGGCGCGACACCCGACCATGCCCCTGCTGAAACGCCGCCTCCTGACCCTTGCGCTGGCTGCCCTTGGCGGTGCGGCGTTTTTGTGGCTGCGCCTGCCGCTGCCCCTGCTGCTGGGGCCGATGCTGGCCTGCCTGCTGGCGGCGCTGGCCGGGGCAAGACTGGCCGAGGCGGGGTCACTGGGCAGCATGATGCGCACCTTTCTAGGCGTGGCGGTCGGCGCTTCGATCACGCCCGAGGTGCTGCGGCAGATGCCGGGCATGGCGGCCTCGCTGGCCTTCGTGCCGGTGTTCATCGCGGTGATCGCGCTGGTGGGCTATCCGCTGTTCCGCCGCGTCTTCGGTTTCGACCATGCCACCGCCTGGTATGGCGCCATGCCGGGCGGGTTGCAGGACATGCTGGTCTTCGGGCAGGAGGCGGGCGGCGACATCCGCGCCCTGTCGCTGATCCATGCGACGCGGGTGCTGGTCATCGTCACCGTGGCGCCCCTGATCCTGACCGGCTGGTGGGGCGTGGACCTGTCGCAGCCGCCCGGCGTACCAATGCGCGACACCGACCCGGCCGAGGTCGCTCTGATGATCGCCGCGGGCCTCATCGGCTGGAGGCTGGCCGCGCGGGTCGGGCTGTTCGGCGCCTCGATCCTCGGGCCGATGATCCTGACGGCGGCGCTGTCGCTGATCGGCGTGATCCAGCACCGCCCCCCGGCCGAGATGATCCAGGCCGCGCAGTTCTTCATCGGCATCGCGGTGGGCGCCAAATATGTCGGCATCACCCTGCGCGAACTGCGCTGGCACGTCAGTGCCGGGCTGGTCTATGCACTGCTGCTGGCGGCGATCAGCCTGGCCTTCATCGAGCTGATCGTGCATCTGCGCCTCGCCCCGGCACTGGACGGTTTCCTGGCCTTTCTGCCCGGCGGGCAGGCCGAAATGGTGGTGATCGCCATCATCGCCGGGGCCGATCTGGCCTATGTCGTCAGCCATCACCTGTTGCGCATGGTGCTGGTCATCGTACTGGGCCCCATCGTCGGCAAAGCCCTGGGCCGACGCCGCTAGATCGTGTTTCTCTCATCCCGCTACATGTTTCCTGCTCCGCCTGCTCCGTGCTTCCCTGTCTGTGAAGCAGATTTGGGGGGGGCGGATGGGCACGGCGCATCCCATGGCATGCGGGAGCGGGTGGGCGCTTTCGTAGAGGAGGGGGGCTCCCGCCGCGCGGCGGCTGGCCGGTTCCGGGTTTCGGTCAGGTTTGTCAAATGGACGGGCGGGTTGGAGCGGCTCCGTCAAGGCAATGGCGGCGGCAAGCTTGCAGCCGTGCGGGGCTGGCATGCTTCGCGGATGAGGGAGAACCCGGATCTGGCGCCGGATGATCCAGGAGAGTTGTCCGGGCAGCACGGCATCACCGTCCACCGCGTCTCAGCCTGGCGCGCCCTGCGCAACCTCGGGCTGACCTGCAAGCGACGGAACGGAAACAACTGAGGTCCGGCAGGCCCGCCACCACGCCGCCAACCCTTCATGCGCAACCTGTTGCCGCGCATCGGCTTCATGGATGAACCCTCCCTGAAGACCAACATGGTCAAGACCACCGGCCGGGCTCTCACAGGCGCGCGCCTGACCAGCCATGCCCCGCTCTGGAGCCCAGACCTTCATCGCAGCCCTGCGTCATGACCGGCGCGACGCGCCCTGCGTCATCGCTGGCGCGATGAACGGGGAGATGATCTTCATGTCGAGACCCGGTTGGCCCCGACCCTGCGGCGCGGTGATGTGATCATCCTCGACAATCTGTCCAATCCCAAAAGCCCGAAAGCAGCAGGAACCATACGAGCCGCAGGGCCATGGTTCCTGTTCCGTTGTTCGGGAAAAACCGCCCAGCGGGCGCTTTTCTCTCCAACCCCGACCTGAACCCGATCGAGATGGCATTTGCAAAGCTCAACGCCTTGATCCGCAAAGCCGCAGCCCAAACCTATGACGAGTTGTGACGCGCTGGCGGCAAGGTATGTGATCTCTTCTCCGAAAAGGAATACGCAAACTGCTTCAGCCCGGAGAGCGAGGGGCGCGATCGAGCGAAATACGGTCTAGGCGAGAGAACCAGCCCCACGCGATCGCGTGAACCAGGAAAGTGTGGACATCCGCGGCCACAGCAATCTCGCTATGCGCGGGGCATCTCTCGCGGCTCGCGCGAGCGAGCTTGAAATCCCGCTACCGCACGGATGAGCCTTGGCGAACGCAGTACCGTGACCCTTCCCGCTACGCACGCGTGGGCCTGCAATAGGCATGTTCATCACCCGGCAGCGCTGCCCGGGGAAGGTGCCGCCGAACCACGCGGGGTGCGGGGCGGAAGGCGCATCCCGCCAATCCGGGCGTTGGCATCCCGGACGGATCCCCGTCCGGGACATGGCTGTCTGCCGAGCTTACTTGCCCTTCGGCTTGAAGCCCGGCTTGCCGAATTTCGCGGTGGGCTTCTTCGGCCCGCCGTGGCCGCCTTCGCGGGCCCAGGGCGCGGTCTTGCGGCCCTTCGGTGCGGCTTCGTCGCGGGCCGCAACGGGCTTGCGCTTCGGCTTGAAGCCGGTCTCCGCCGCTTCGTCCCGGGCGGCAAAGCTGCGCTTCGGCTTGAACTCCGTGCCCTCCTCACGCGGCGCATAGGGACGTTTCGGCTTGAACTCCCCCTCTTCGCGCGGCGCGTAGGGGCGCTTCGGCTTGAATTCCGCATCGTCGCGCGGGCCGTAGGGGCGCTTCGGACGGCTGTCGTCCTCCCCGCGCGGCGGGCCTTTGCGATGCGGCTTCTTCGGCCCGTCCTCGCGCGCCTTGCCATAGGGTTTGGCCTGCCAGCGGGCGGGCTTCGGCGCCGGACGGTCGAGCCCCTCGGGCGCGGTGTTCAGGGGCTCGACCCGGCCCTTGTCCTCCAGCATCATCTGCGGGCCCAGCCCCTCGACGAACCGCTTCGCCGCATCGGCATGGATCTGCACGAAGGTGTGGTCTTCCATCACCCGGATCGCGCCGATGTCGCGCCGCGTCAGGTCGCCCGCCCGGCACAGCATCGGCAGCAGCCATTTCGGATCGACCCAGGCGTTGTGCCCGACCCCGAGCCGGAACCAGTTCGACGCGCCGAACTCCGCCCGTTCGCGCGGCTTCGCGCCATCGACCGTCACCGGCAGCAGATCCTCGGGCGCCGAACGCGCGGCGCGGAAGTTGCGCAGCACGGCGGCGGCCAGTTGCTTCGGCTCGAACGCCGCCAGAAGCTGTTCAACCGCCTCGAATTCCTCGGCATTGACCGGTGCGGTCACCACCGGATCAGAGAGCAGACGCTCCTGATCCTTCGCGGCGATCTCGTCCGGGCCCGGCGCGGTTTCCCATTGCGCGGTGACCTGCGCCTCGCGCAGCAGGCGCTCCGCCTTGCCGCGCGCGTTCAGCGGCACGATCATCGCGGAAATGCCCTTCGCCCCCGCCCGGCCGGTCCGCCCGGAGCGGTGCAGCAGCGCCTCCTTGTTGATCGGCAGGTCGGCATGCACCACCAGTTCCAGCCCCGGCAGGTCGATCCCCCGCGCGGCGACATCGGTGGCGATACACACCCGCGCCCGGCCGTCGCGCAGCATCTGCAAGGCGCGCGAGCGTTCATCCTGCGTCAGCTCGCCCGACAGCGCCACAACCGAGAACCCCCGGTTCAGCAGCTTGCCGGTCAGCCGCGTGACCTCGGCCCGGGTCGAGCAGAACAGGATCGCGCGTTCGGGTTCGTGGAAGCGCAGCACGTTGACGATCGCATTCTCGCGGTCCGACCGGTCCACCACCAGCGCGCGATAGTCGATATCGGCATGCTGGCTGCGCGCCGCGATGGTGGAAATCCGCTCGGCATCCTTCTGGAAGGTCTGCGCCAGCCGCGCGATTTCCGGCGGCACCGTGGCCGAGAACATCAGCGTGCGGCGGCCTTCGGGCGCGGATTCCAGGATGAATTCCAGATCCTCGCGGAAGCCCATGTCGAGCATCTCATCCGCCTCGTCCAGAACCACCACCCGCAGTTCCGAAAGATCCAGCGCGCCGCGCCGGATATGGTCGCAGATCCGCCCCGGCGTACCGACGACGATATGCGCCCCGCGTTCCAGCGCGCGACGCTCGGCGCGCGCATCCATCCCGCCGATCGCCCCGGCGATCACCGCACCGGCCTGCGCATAAAGCCAGCCGAGTTCACGCTGCACCTGCTGCGCCAGTTCGCGCGTCGGCGCAACGACCAGCGCGCGCGGAATATCGGCATAGGGCGGGATGCCTTCGTCACCGAACAGTTCGGACGCCATCGCCAGGCCAAAGGCCACCGTCTTGCCCGATCCGGTCTGCGCCGAAACCAGCAGGTCCCGCCCGGCGAGCGATGGTTCCGATACGGCCTCCTGCACGGCGGTCAGGGCGGCATAGCCCTTTTGCTCCAGCGCCTCGGAAAGGGCTGCGGGGAGGTTCGGAAACTGAGTCATCGAGAGGCTTTCAAAACGGCGGAAGGTTCGCTCATAAGGGAAACCGGGGCCAGTGTATAGCCCCGATCACGGCCATTTGGCCAAGGGCGGCAGGCTCATCAACACCGCATCGGCGTTGTGACCCGTCTCCAGCCCGAATTTCGTGCCCCGGTCATACACCAGATTGTATTCGGCATAAAGCCCCCTGTGGATCAGCTGCCGCTCGCGATCCTCGGCGCTGGCGGGGGTGGCAAGGCGGCGCTCCGTCACCGGCACGAAGGCGGGCAGGAAGGCCTCCCCCACCGCGCGGGTAAAGGCGAAATCGGCCTCCCAGTCGCCGGTGTTCAGGTCGTCGTAGAAGATCCCGCCGACACCCCGCGCCCGCTTCCGGTGCGGGATGTAGAAATATTCGTCGGCCCAGGCCTTGAAGCGCGCATAATACTCCGGGTCATGCGCATCGCAGGCCGATTGCAGCGCGGCGTGGAAATGCGCGGTGTCCTGCGCATATTCGATACAGGGGTTCAGGTCCGCCCCGCCGCCGAACCACCACGCGCCCGGGGTCCAGAACATCCGCGTGTTCATATGCACCGCCGGGGTGTGCGGGTTGACCATATGCGCCACCAGCGACACACCCGAGGCCCAGAACCGCGGATCCTCTTCGATCCCCGGCACGCCGCGCGCCGCCATCGCCCGGCTGGCCGCGGACGACAGGCTGCCCCAGACGGTCGAGACATTGACGCCGACCTTTTCGAACACCCGCCCGCCGCGCAACACGGACATCCGCCCGCCGCCCTGATCCTCGCCCTCGGGGCCGGTGCGGGGGGTGGGGGTGACCTCGAACGTGCCGCCGTCCAGCGCCTCGAAAGCGGCAACGATCCGGTCGCGCAGCGCGTCGAACCAGGCGGAAGCGGCGGCCTTGCGGGGGGCGAAAGCATCGGTCATGGCGGGTCTCCTTTGCGCGAGAGGTAGCAGGCCGGACCCGCGGGGGGAATTGCGTTTTACCACAGCAGGACTAGATTATGCTCGTCCCCGCGCCGATCACAGCCAGACGGGGACGGCGGAGGACATCCATGCGCAAGATCGCCATCCTGCTCCTGTTGGGGCTAGCCGCCTGCGGCACACCGCAGGAACGCTGCATCAACCGCTCGACCGCCGAGGTCCGCCGGTTGCAAGGTCTCGTCGCCGAGGTCGATGGCAATCTGGCGCGCGGGTATGCCTATCAGGAATATGACGTGCCGATCACCCGCTGGGAGGTCTGCGGCTACGACACCTTCCAGAGCAAGGATGGCCGGGTCTTCAGCCGCGCGCGGATGTGCATGGAGGACGATTACGTCACCAACCGCCGCGCCGTGCCGATAGACCCGCAGGCCGAACAACGCAAACGCGACGCGCTGACCAACCGGATCAAGGCGCTGGCGCCGCAGATGAACGCCAATATCGCCGCCTGCCGCGAAAGCTATCCGAAGTGATCAGAAGGCGGGCACGCGGACGGCATCGAGCAACCCGCGCCCGCCATCGACGGTGATCACCTGCCCGGTCACGAACCCCGCCCCGGGCGAGGCGAGGAACTGCACCGTCTCGACCAGTTCCGTCGGCGCGGCGATCCGGCCAAGGGGCGTGCCCTCGGTGATCGCCTCGCGCCAGTCCGCATTCTCCTTGAGCGCGGCCTGAAGCGAGGCGCTCATCACCGAGGCGAAGGCCACGCCGTTCACCCGGATCCGGTGCGGCGCCAGCGCCACGGCAAGCGCCCGCGTCGCCTGATCCTGCGCGGCGCAGGCGATGGAATAGGCCATCAGCTCCGGCTGCGTCCGACAGGCCGCCAGCGAGGACACGTTGACGATACAGCCGACCTCGCCGGTCTCGCGCCCGGCCTCGGCGATCATCCGCTTCGCCGTCATCCGCGCGAGTTTCAGCCCCGCGCGCATGTTCTGCCGCATCATCTCGTCCAGCACGTCATCCGCCGGGTCCAGCGGATCGCAGGGCGCGAAGCTGCGCGCGGCATTGACCAGAATATCCACCCGGCCAAAGGCATCCGCCGTCGCGGAGAGCAGATTCGCGAGCGACAGCTTCTCGCACAGATCGCCCGCGAAGATCCGCGCCGGGCCTTCGGATTTCGCCCCCTCGCCGAATTCGGCGATCAGCTTCGCCTCGTCTATATCCGCACAGACGACCTGCGCGCCGCGATCGAGGAAATGCCGCGCGATGGCGAGGCCGATGCCGTTGGCGGCACCGGTGACGATGGCGGTCTTGCCGGTAATGGCGAGGGACATGGGGCCTCCTTAGCGGCGGCGCTGCGGGATCGGACGTTCGGCCCGCGTGATGCGGAAGGCGGAATCGCGGCCCGAAGGCGGTGTGACCTCGGCCACCTCGTGGAAACAGGCGCGCAGCGTTTCGTCATAGGGCAGATGCCGGTTCGCCACCATCCACAGCGTGCCCGAGAGCGACAGCATCCCGGCCGCCGCCCGGATGAACGCCTGCCCCAGCCCCGGATCGGCGGCACGCCCGGTATGGAACGGCGGGTTCATCACCACGCCGGAATAGCGGCTTTCCGGCATCCAGACCGTCGCATCAGCCCAGACGAAGCGGGCACGCGGGTCCGGAACATTCCGTTTCGCACAGTCGAGCGCGGCATGTTCCGCCTCGATCAGATCGAGGCTCTCGATCCCCTTGCGCGCCAGAACCTGCGCCGCGAGCCAGCCCCACCCGGCCCCCACATCCGCCATCCGGGCGGGCAAGGTGGCGGGCAGGCACTCCGCCAGCAGCGCCGATCCCCGGTCTACCCCATCGGCCGAAAACACCCCCGGCAGGGTGGTGAACCCCGGCGCGGGGCTGGCGGGCTGTCCCTGCCAGTCGCTCAGCACCCCGGGCGCGGCGGCAAAGCGGAAGATCTTGCCATGCGCTTTGGCGATCGGATCGGAGACCGGAACCCGCGCGCGCAGATCCTTCAGCACCGAATCGACCCCATCCGTCTTGAGCCCATCGACCCAGACCGGCCCGCCCGGAACGACCGTCGCACAGGCGCTGGCGATCAGGGCGCGGGCCTCGGCCTTGGCGCGGGGCAGGAAGACGATGGCGGCGGTGTAGGGGCCTTCGGGCGCGGGCGCCACGGCGATGCCCCGCGCGGCCAGTGCGTCGTGATCGGGGCGGAACCCCTGCACGGCATACAGCCGCCCCGCGGGCAGATCCGACAGATCCGTGCCCGCGACCGGGCGGAACAAGGCGATCCGGCCCTCGGCGGGCAATGCGTCAAGCGCGAGCGACAAACGGGGGTGGCTCATCGGGCCGCCCTATTCCTTTTCCATGGTGCATTGCAGCGGATGCTGATGGCGCCGGGCGAAATCCATCACCTGGGCGACCTTGGTCTCGGCCACCTCAAAGCTGAACACGCCGACCACCGCCATCCCCTTCTTGTGCACGGTCAGCATGATTTCGAACGCCTGGGCATGGGTCATGCCGAAGAACCGTTCGAGGATATGCACGACGAATTCCATCGGCGTGTAATCGTCGTTGAGCAGCAGCACCTTATACATCGGCGGGCGCTGCGTCTTCGGCCGCGTCTTCAGCGCAAGCCCCGCATCCTCCCCCGCGCCCGCGCCGGGAAGGCCACCCGAGGCCAGCCAGATCGGTTCAGAAGGGAGAAAGCAAGTTGTCATCTGCACGCTGGAATCGAAGCACCTGTGGCGAAATATAGGGAAGTCGTGCGCCAAGAAAAAGCCCGCATGCACGGGAAATCGACAGAACCCTCCGCCGGGCCAGTGGCCCGCCACGGCGAACCATGCGGGCCGACCGCCGCCGGAAGCCGCGAACCGCCGACCAGTGGCGGAATCACGCCGGCCCGGGGACGCCGAGAAAATACAGGGCTCCACGCACAAATTATGGCACAGCCCCCCGCCGCCGCAACCAGATCTGGCCCATCCCGCCCGGCGGGGAAAGTCCGTCAAATTTAAGCCATTTTCAGCCCCGGAAAGCCATGATAGGCTCCCTCCAAAGTCCCGCCGCAAAGAGTGGGGCCGAGGCAAAATGAGGGCAGTTACCGTGACCAGGCTGTTGAACCGGGTCCGCAAAGGGCTTCTGGCGGTCGTTTTGTGCGTTGTTCCGGCGGTGGCTTCCGCCGCTCCTTTCGCCGCCTATGTGATGGACGCGCGCACCGGCGAGGCGCTCTATCAGAAGAACGCGGATACCCGCCTGCACCCGGCGTCTCTGACCAAGATGATGACGCTCTATCTGGCGTTCCAGGCGATCGAGAGCGGGCGGGCGAGCCTCGATTCGGTCGTGACGGTCAGCGCCAATGCCGCCGGTCAGCCGCCGTCGCGGCTGGGCCTGCGCACCGGGCAGAAGATCCAGCTGCGCTACCTGATCCGGGCCGCCGCGGTGAAATCGGCCAATGACGCGGCCTCGGCGATCGGCGACTATCTGGGCGGCAACGAAGCGAATTTCGCCGCGATGATGAACCGCACGGCGAAGGCGCTCGGCATGACGAACACGAGCTTTCGCAATGCCAACGGCCTGACGCGGGCGGGGCACCTGTCCACCGCGCATGACATGTCGATCCTCGGGCGCCATGTGATCTACGATTTTCCGCAGTATTACAACATCTTCTCCCGCCGCACCGCGGATGCGGGCATCGCCAAGGTCGCCTCGACCAACCGCCGGTTCCTGGATGCCTATGACGGCGCGGACGGGATCAAGACGGGCTACACCGTGCCCGCGGGCTTCAACCTCGTCGCCTCGGCGCAGCGCGGCAGCAAGCGGGTCATCGCCACGGTCTTCGGCGGCACCTCGACCGCGCAGCGCAATGCGAAGGTGGCCGAACTGCTCGACATCGGCTTTGCCCGCGCGCCGGGCAAGGTCACCCCGGCCGGCACCCGCCCCGCGCCCGTCGTGATGGCGGCCAACGATCTGGCCGGACCCGAGGTCACCGGCAAGGTCGAGACCGCAGACGATGGCGAGGCCGAAGCCACGATCGAAGTCGCCCCGAAGGCCAGCCCGCGCCCCTCCCGCCGTCCGGATCAGGACGTGCAGGTCGCCGCCGCGCCGAACAGCGATGCGCAGGCCGAAGCGATCGCCGCAGCAATCGCCGTGGCTCAGGCGACGCCCGTCGCGGAAGAAGTTGCGCAGGCCGAGCCGGTCTTCGACCCCGACATGCCCGCCGAGGGCGATGCCGATCCGAAGGATCCGGTCTTCGTCCAGAGCGCCCAGCCGCAGCCCGAAACGCTCGCGCTGGCCCGGCAGAAATCTTCGCGCAACGAGACGGTGATCCTGTCCTCTGCCTCGCCCTCCCCCGCGCCGCAGCAGCGCCGGGAGGTGGTCGCGCGGGCTTCCACCTCGGGCGGGCGCAACTGGGGCGTGAATGTCGGCAAGTTCAATTCGCAATACGCCGCCGAACGCGCATTGCTGAAGACCGCGCTGATGGAAAGCGATTCGCTGGGCGATGCGCTGCGCAAGGTGGCAAAGACGAAGACGGCCTATGAGGCGAATTTCGTCGGCATGAGCAAGGGCTCCGCCGAACTCGCCTGCGCCCGGCTGGCCGCACGGGCCACGGACTGCACCGTCATCGGGCCCTGAACCTGTCCCGCACGCGCGGGAAACGGCTGGGTCCGCACAGGCCGGGTCGTCCCGCGCGGGGGAAGCGGAGACGAGGCCCGGCCCGGCATCGTCCACCGGATCGACAGGTCCGTCCCACGCGCGCGCGGGAAGCAGAGAGCCCAAGAGCATCCTGACGATCCAAGGGTCGCAGTCGCCCCACGCGCGGGAAGCAGCGGGGTTCCTTGGGCAGGCTCCCCGATTCTCAGGGGTACCCAAACAGCGGTCTATCCTCTCTCCGCCCGGGTGCCCCATACGCGCAGAAAGCAGCACCGTTTCCGTTCATCCGCGCGGGGCGCGCCCCATGAATCCGGCGCCCCTGCCCTCTGATCGGTTCGCGCAGTTGCATGTAATCCCGCCTGTGGGGCAACGGACTTCGGCATGATTTTCGGAGTCTGCGGTGATCCTGGCGCCCCCGGCCCTCGACACGCTCCGGCAATGAGGACCCTTTCCCAAAGGGCCTTCGCCTTGGCGCCCCCGCCCTCAGGGGCGCACCGAATCACGGCGTCCATGCCCCCGAACCGCCCTCCGTCAGAACAGGCTGCCCTGCTCCGGCGGACGGGGCTTCTTCGTCCGCTTTGCGGGTTGCGCGGCTTTCTCCGACGTGGGCAGGACGGCAACGCGCCCATCGTGGAATTCGATCTCCAGCGTAGCGGCCTCACGCGCCCGCGCCGCTTGGGTGACCAGGCCGTGATCATCGCGCACCACGGCAAAGCCCCGCTGCAATGTCTCGCGGTAGCCCAATGTCTGCCGCATCCGGTCCAACCGAACCAACCGCTCCGCAAGCCGTTCCACGTTCACCCTCGCCGCGCGCGCGAGACGCTCGTCGAATGACTCCAGCAGTGCCCTGCCCTCCCGGTTGCGGCGTTCCGCCTCGGCCTTCATCCGCCGCTGCGACACCATCAGCCGTTGCGCCAGACCGTCGATCTGGTCCTGCGCGCGGCGCAGCCGCGCGCCCGGGGCGGGCCGCAAGCGGCCCGCAAGCTGGTCGAGCCGCGACCGCTCCCCATTCAGGAACTGCCGCAGCAGCCGGGGCGCGACCTGCGCCGCGAGCGGTGCATAGGCGCCCCGCTTGCGCACCACCACCATCCGCAGCGCGGGCTTCAGCCGGTCCGACACCAGATCGAACCTTTGCCGCGCCGGAGCCAGCAGCGCCTCGGGCCGCCCCAGGGCCCGCGACAGATCGTTCAGCCGCTGCGCCCCGAGGTCCAGCCGCACCCGCGCCGCCCGTGCCATCCGGGCATTGGCCTCGGCCAGCCAGGTGGCCAGATCCGCCCGCACCGGCACCGCCATCTCCGCCGCGGCGGTGGGGGTCGGCGCGCGCCGGTCGGCGGCATGGTCGATCAGCGTGGTATCCGTTTCATGCCCCACCGCAGAGATCAGCGGGATCCGGCTTTCCGCCGCCGCGCGCACCACGATTTCCTCGTTGAAGCCCCACAGATCCTCAAGGCTCCCACCCCCCCGCGCGACGATAATCAGGTCGGGGCGTGGCACCGCGCCGCCGGGCGCCAGCGCATTGAACCCCCGGATCGCGGCGGAAACCTCGGGCGCGCAGGCCTGCCCCTGCACCGCCACCGGCCAGATCAGCACCCGGCGCGGGAAGCGGTCGCGCAGCCGGTGCAGGATGTCGCGGATCACCGCACCCGAGGGCGATGTCACCACGCCGATCACCTCGGGCAGCCAGGGCAGCGCCTTCTTGCGGCCCTCGTCGAACAGACCCTCGGCGGCCAGCGCCTTTCTGCGCGCCTCCAGCATCGCCATCAGCGCCCCGGCGCCCGCCGGTTCGACATTATCGACGATCAGCTGGTATTTCGACTGCCCCGGGAAGGTGGTCAGCCGCCCGGTCGCGATCACCTCCATCCCCTCCTCGGGGCGGATCTGCATCCGCGCGACCTGGCCCTTCCAGCTCACGGCGGCGATCACCGCGCCCTGATCCTTCAGGTCGAAATACATATGCCCCGAAGCCGGGCGCGACACCCGCCCCACCTCGCCGCGCACGCGCACCCTGCCGAATTCGCCCTCAAGCACGCGCTTTACCGCGCCGGAAATCTCCGACACGGTATATTCATGGGCATTCCCCGAAGGGCCGTCGTCCAGAAGATCCATCTGCCTTGCCTCGTTTCGGCCGAGACCTTAGAAGGCCGGAAAGCGAAGGCCAAGGGGGTTGCCATGAACATTCTGATCCTGGGCGGCGGCGGGCGGGAACATGCCCTCGCATGGGCCGTCAAGCAGAACCCGAAATGCGACCGCCTGATCGTGGCGCCGGGGAATGCCGGGATCGGGGCGATCGCCGAACTGGCGGCGCTCGACCCCTGCGATGCGACGGCGGTTCTGGCCTGTGTCGAGGAAAACGCGGTCGATTTCGTCATCATCGGGCCGGAGGCGCCGCTGGCCGCGGGTGTGGCGGATGCGTTGCGCGAGGCCGGAATCCTGACCTTCGGCCCCTCGGCGGCGGCGGCGCGGCTGGAGGCATCGAAAGCCTTCACCAAGGAAATCTGCGATGCCTGCGGCGCCCCCACGGCGGCCTATGCGCGCTTCACCGAGGCCGGGGCTGCGAAGGATTACGTCCGTGCGCAAGGCGCCCCGATCGTGGTCAAGGCCGATGGCCTCGCGGCGGGCAAGGGCGTGATCGTGGCGATGACGCTCGACGAAGCCCTCGCGGGGATCGACGAGATCTTCGGCGGCGCCTTCGGCGAGGCTGGCGCCGAAGTGGTGATCGAGGAATTCATGGCGGGCGAGGAAGCGAGTTTCTTCATCCTCTCGGACGGCGTGAACGTGCTGCCCATCGGCACGGCACAGGACCACAAGCGCGTGGGCGACGGCGACACCGGCCCGAACACCGGTGGCATGGGCGCCTATTCCCCCGCCCCGGTGCTGAGCGAGGCGATCCAGACGCAGGTTCTGGACGAAATCGTGCGCCCCACCGTCGCCGAAATGGCCCGGCGCGGCACGCCGTTTCAGGGCGTTCTCTATGCCGGGCTGATGATCGAGAACGGCCGCGCGCGGCTGGTCGAATACAACGTCCGCTTCGGCGATCCGGAATGCCAGGTGCTGATGCTGCGGCTGGGGGCGCAGGCGCTCGACCTGCTGCTTGCCTGCGCCGAGGGGCGGCTGGACCAGATCCGCGCGCAATGGGCCGACGACCATGCGCTGACCGTGGTGATGGCGGCGCAGGGCTATCCCGGCGCCTATGCAAAGGGCACGGTGATCACGGGGCTGGACGTGCTGCCCGAGGACAGTTCCCACATGGTGTTCCACGCCGGCACCGCGCTGCGCAATGACCAGCTGATCGCCACCGGCGGGCGGGTGCTGAACGTCACCGCGCGCGGCGCGACGCTGCGCGAGGCGCAGGAGCGCGCCTATGCGATGGTGGACCGGATCGACTGGCCCGAGGGCTTCTGCCGCCGCGATATCGGCTGGCGCGCGCTGTAGGTTTTGACAACGCGGGGAAATGCCCGATAATCGGGACGATGACCGATCCGGACCCGCCCATCGACCCCGCCACGGATGTGCCCGCGCTGAATGACCTGGCCGCGCGGGCCCGCGCCTATGCCGAAGCTGCGAATTCGGACAACACCCGCAGGGCCTATGCGGCGGACTGGCGCCATTTCACCGGCTGGTGCCGCCGCGAGGGGCTGGACCCGCGTCAGCCCGATCCCCGGATCGTCGGGCTTTACATCACCGCCTGCGCCACGGGCACCCGCGCGGTGGGCGGGCGGCGCAACGCGGTTTCGACCATCGAGCGGAGGCTTTCGGCACTGGTCGCGGCCTATGCGCGGATGGGGCTGGTCCTCGACCGGCGCGACCGGCATGTGGCCACGGTGCTGGCCGGAATCCGCAATGCCCATGCCGCCCCGCCCCGGCAGAAGGAAGCGATCCTGCCCGAGGATCTGCGCGCGATGCTCGACACCTGCGACAGCGGCACGCTGAGGGGGCTGCGCGACCGGGCGATGCTGCTGATCGGTTTCGCGGGCGGGCTGCGGCGGTCCGAAATCACCGGCCTCGACATGGGGCGGGACCAGAGCGCGGACGGTCGCGGTTGGGTCGAGGTTCTGCCCGGCGGCCTGCTGGTCACGCTGCGCGGCAAGACCGGCTGGCGCGAGGTCGAGATCGGCCGCGGCTCGGCCCCTGCCACCTGCCCCGTCGCCGCGCTGGAAACATGGCTGCGATTCGCCCGGATCAGCCAGGGGCCGCTGTTCCGCCGCGTCACCGGACAGGGCAAGGAGGTCGGCCCGATGCGCCTGAACGACCGCGAAGTCGCCCGGCTGGTGAAACGCGCGGCTCAGGCGGCGGGCCTGCGCGGCGACCTGCCGGAGGCCACGCGCCGCGACCTGTTCGCGGGGCATTCGCTGCGGGCGGGTCTGGCCTCTTCGGCGGAGGTCGATGAGCGTCATGTGCAAAAGCAACTCGGCCATGCCAGTGCCGAAATGACCCGCCGCTATCAGCGCCGCCGCGACCGGTTCCGCGTCAACCTGACCCAGGCGGCGGGGCTTTAGGCCAGCCGCGCGATCCGCTCTTCGAGCACGTCGAAGGGCACGCCCGGATCATCCTTCGCGCAACGGATCACCAGCGAGGTCTTCACGCTGGCCACATTCTCCGCCGGGGTCAGCTGCCCCATCAGGAAATCCTGAAACGTCGACAGATCCGGCGCGACGCATTTCAGCACGAAGTCGATCTCGCCGTTCAGCATGTGGCACTCGCGCACCAGCGGCCAGCCCTGACAGCGTTTCTCAAAGGCCGACAGATCCGCCTCCGCCTGGCTTTGCAGCCGGACCATGGCAAAGACCTGCACCTCGAACCCCAGTTCGCGCGGATTGACGTCGGCATGATAGCCGCGGATATAGCCCGCCTCCTCCAGCGTGCGCACCCGGCGCAGGCAGGGCGGCGCAGAAATCCCCACGCGCTTGGCCAGTTCGACATTGGTCATCCGCCCGTCCGCCTGAAGCTCGGCCAGGATTTTCCGGTCGATCTCGTCCAGCTTCGTCGTGGCCATGGGTCGTCTACCTCCGTCGTTGACGCGAACTTATCGTTGAGGGCGAAGGGGCGCAATATTCTTTCGCCCAAAGCGGCGCAAGAGCAATCGACCGGAAAACCCGGGGGGTTCCGCTTTTCCCGCCGGATGCCTATATCTGGCGCCGCAGGATGAAGGAGACCCCGATGGGCGAGACCAGGAAGACACGCGTGCTGATCATCGGTTCCGGACCGGCGGGCTATACTGCCGCTGTCTATTCGGCCCGCGCCATGCTGGAGCCGGTCCTCGTGCAGGGGCAGCAGCCGGGCGGGCAGCTGACCATCACCACCGAGGTCGAGAACTGGCCCGGCCGAACCGAGGTTCAGGGCCCCGACCTGATGGTGCAGATGGAGGAACACGCCCGCGCGATGGGCGCCGATGTGGTCTTCGACACGATCACCGGGCTGAATCTCTCCGCGCGGCCCTTCGTCGCGATGGGCGATTCCGGCACCCGCTACGAGGCCGATGCGGTGATTCTGGCGACCGGGGCTCAGGCGCGCTGGCTCGGGCTCGACTCGGAAGAGACATTCAAGGGCTTCGGCGTTTCGGCCTGCGCGACCTGCGACGGATTCTTCTACCGCGGCAAGGAGGTCGTGGTGGTCGGCGGCGGCAATACCGCCGTCGAAGAAGCACTGTTCCTGACCAATTTCGCCGCCAAGGTCACCGTGGTCCACCGCCGCGAGGGCTTCCGCGCCGAAAAGATCCTGCAAGACCGGCTGTTCAAGAACCCGAAGATCGAGGTCGTCTGGAACCACACGGTTGAGGAAATCCTGGGCGAGACCCAGCCGCATCTGTCGGTGACCGGCATCCGGCTGCGCAGCACCGCAACCGGAGAGGAAACCACCCTGCCCTGCGATGGCGTCTTCGTGGCGATCGGCCATGCCCCGGCGTCGGAACTGGTCAAGGACCAGCTCGAACTGCATCACGGCGGCTATGTGAAGGTCGAACCGGGCAGCACCCACACCTCGGTCGAAGGCGTCTTCGCCGCAGGCGACCTGACGGACCACACCTATCGCCAGGCAATCACCTCCGCCGGCATGGGCTGCATGGCCGCCCTGGACGCCGAACGCTGGCTGGCCGAACAGGACGGGTAACTCCGGCGGGCGGCATGCGGACTGGCGCCTCTCGTCACAAGAGGGCGGCACACCTCCTCAGGTCAGGGACCAACCAGGCGGGTCGCTCGAAGGGACGAGGCGGTCCATGCCTCCGAACGCACCTTCAGTTTTTCGCGAAGCTGGCGTGCCGCTTCATAGCGCCGTGAAGGCCCGCAAACTCATACAACAAACGTAATTTCTCACGGACTTCCGCTTGACCACATCGACGATGCGATCGAGCGGAAGGATCAGCCAAGATGCGCCCGCGGCTTGGCTCAAGGCGCGGCTTTTCCGGTAAGGCTGAACAATGCTTATTCCTGCCTGAAACATGCCTCATCTTGCAGCTCACATCATGGGATGCGACCCAGGCAGAATCAGGATGAAAGAATGAAATATCTGGCTGTAACAGTGATTTCCATTGCCCTCTCGTTGACGGCCATGGCTCCGGCATCAGCCCATGGTGGCGGATGCAGAAAATCATCCCCACCCGGCCAGTGCTGCCACATGGACAGCAGCACGGGCATGACGCACTGTCATTGACACAACGAGATTTCTGATCTGAGCATTGCCATCGTATAAAGCACCCGCTTCGGCGGGCGCTTTCGCAGAGAATTTCAACCTAACATGAATCAACCGTTTAATCCGATTCCCGGATGGAACAGACCGCCAAGCAAACTGAACCCGGAAGTGAAAGCTATTATACAAAATCGCTAATATCTGGTGAGCCGGCTGGGGTTCGAACCCAGGACCTACTGATTAAAAGTCAGTTGCTCTACCGGCTGAGCTACCGGCTCACTCTGGGGGGCTCTCTACAAAGCCTGACGGGGGTGGTCAAGCGCAAACACCGGCACTGGAAAAATCCTTGCGCCGGACGTATATGGCCGCGCATGACCAGCACAGCTTCCGCCTCCGGCCTGCCGTTCATGAAGATGCACGGGCTTGGCAATGATTTCGTGGTGATCGACGCCCGTTTCGGCGACGATCCGGTGACGCCTGCGCTCGCGCGGCTTCTGGGGGACCGGCACCGGGGGGTGGGGTTTGACCAGCTTGCGGTGATCCGGCCCTCGGAAACGGCGGATTTCGCGCTGGAATTCTGGAATTCGGACGGCTCGCGCGCGGGGGCCTGCGGCAATGCCACGCGCTGCGTGTCGGACTGGATGATGGGGCAGCTCGGGCGCGATGCGGTCACGCTGACCACCGAACGCGGCACGCTTCATGCGCGGCGCCGGGCAGATGGGCTGGTCAGCGTCAACATGGGGCCGCCGATTCTCGACCCGGCGCAGATCCCGGTGACGGCCGATCCGATGGCGCTGCCGCTCGATGGCGCGCCGGTCGCGGTGGGGATGGGCAATCCGCATTGCATCTATTTCGTCGCGGATGCCGAAGCGGTGGATGTCGCGCGGATCGGCGCCCGGATCGAGCATGATCCGCTGTTTCCCGAACGGACCAATGTCGAATTCGCCTCTGTCCTCGGCCCCGACCATCTGCGGATGCGGGTGTGGGAACGTGGCGCGGGCATCACGCTGGCCTGCGGTTCGGGCACCTGCGCCACCGCCGTCGCGGCGCATCTGCGTGGGCTGACCGGGCGGCATGTGATCGTCGATGTCGATGGCGGGCGGCTGGAGATCGACTGGCGCGCGGATGGTATCTGGATGACCGGGCCAACGGCGCTGGTCTTCGAGGGGCGGCTCGCGCCCGGCCTGATGCCATGAAGCCCCCGGTCTTCGCCACGCTGGGATGCCGGCTGAACGCCTATGAGACCGAGGCGATGCGGGAACTCTCCGCCGCCGCGGGGCTTGAGGGCGCGGTGATCGTCAACACCTGCGCCGTGACGGCCGAGGCCGTGCGCAAGGCCAAGCAGGAAATCCGTCGCCTGGCGCGCGAAAACCCCGGCGCGGCGGTGATCGTCACCGGCTGCGCCGCGCAGACCGAGCCCGAAACCTTCGCCGAGATGCCCGAGGTCACCCGCATCATCGGCAACCATGAAAAGATGCAGGCCGAAACGTGGCAGTCCCTCCGCGCCCCCGATTTCATCGGCACGACAGAGCGGGTGATGGTCGATGACATCATGTCGGTGCGCGAAACGGCGGGTCATCTGATCGACGGCTTCGGCCGCCACCGCGCCTATGTGCAGGTGCAGAACGGCTGCGATCACCGCTGCACCTTCTGCATCATCCCCTATGGCCGGGGCAATTCGCGCTCGGTCCCGGCGGGGGTGGTGGTCGAGCAGATCCAGCGGCTGGTGGACCGGGGCTTCAACGAGGTGGTGCTGACCGGGGTGGACCTGACGTCCTGGGGCGCGGACCTGCCGGGGGAGCCGCGTCTGGGCGATCTGGTGATGCGCATCCTGCGGCTGGTGCCGGACCTGCCGCGGCTGCGGATTTCCTCGATCGACAGTATCGAGGCGGATGACAACCTGATGCAGGCGATCGCCACCGAACCGCGCCTGATGCCGCATCTGCACCTGTCGTTGCAGGCGGGGGACGACATGATCCTCAAACGGATGAAGCGGCGCCACCTGCGCGATGATGCGATCCGCTTTTGCGAGGAAGCCCGCCGCCTGCGCCCCGGCATCCTGTTCGGCGCCGACATCATCGCCGGCTTCCCGACGGAAACCGAGGCGATGTTTGAAAACTCCCTGCGGCTGGTCGATGACTGCGGCCTGACCTTCCTGCACGTCTTCCCCTATTCCGCGCGCAAGGGCACGCCCGCCGCGCGGATGCCCCGCGTCCCCGGCCCCGCGATCAAGGACCGCGCCGCCCGCCTGCGCGCGAAGGGACAGGAGGCGCTGACCCGCCACTTGGACGCCGAAACCGGCCAGCGCCGGGTGATCCTGACCGAAGGCCCCCGCGCCGGACGCACCGAATATTTCACCGAGGTGCAGTTCGACCGCGACATGCCGGAGGGCACGATCCTCACCTTGCCGATCCGGGGCCATGACGGCACGCGGCTGATCGCCTGAGCCCTTCCGCTTTTCGCCGGTTAGGCTAATCTGGCGCCATGCTGTGGATCAACGACACCCTTGCGATCGCCGATTGGGAGCTGACGGAGAGCTTTACCCGCGCGCAGGGGCCGGGCGGGCAGAACGTCAACAAGGTCTCGACGGCGGTCGAACTGCGCTTCGAGGCGGAACGCTCCCCCAACCTGACCACCGCGCAGAAGGCCCGGCTGAAACGGATCGCCGGGCGGAAATGGACGCTCGACGGCGCCATCGTGATCCGGGCCGAGGAAACCCGCAGCCAGTTGCGCAACCGCGAACTGGCGCGCGAGCGTCTGGCCGGGATGATCCGCGAGGCGCTCGTCGCCCCGAAACGCCGGGTGGCGACGAAACCCACGCTTGGCAGCCAGCGGCGGCGGCTGAAGGCCAAGGCGATCCGGGGCGAGGTGAAATCCCTGCGCGGCACGATCGGAGAGGACGAATGATCCGCTTCCTGTCCACGCTGCTTGGCCGCAGGCCACGGCCATTGCAGGCCGGGGCGCTCTGCCTGCATCAGGGCCGGGTGCTGCTGATCCGCTCGCTCGACTCGGGGCGCTGGATCATCCCGAAGGGCTGGCCGATGGCGGGGCGGACACTGGCGGGCGCGGCGATGCAGGAGGCATGGGAAGAGGCGGGTATCCGCGGCCGCCTGCGCCCCGATCCGGTCGGGCATTTCCTTTACGCCAAGCGCGGCAAGGGCGGCCTGCCGCGCGAAACCGAGGTCAGCGTCTATCTCATCGACGTCACCGCCATCGCCGACAGCTACCCCGAGGCAGGCCGCCGCGAGCGCCGCTTCCTGCCCCCGGCAGAGGCGGCGGATCTGGTCGGGGAACCCGGCCTGAAGGCGCTGCTGCGCGCTATTCCGGGATCGGCGCACCCCCCTGCTTGATGCAGCGCAGGGTGAAGCTCGACCGGGTATGCCGGATGCCGGGCAGCCGATACAGCTTGCCGCGCAGGAAATCCTCATAGCCACGGGTGCCATCCACCGCGATCTTGAGGATGAAATCGTATTCCCCCGCCGTCAGATGCGCCTCCAGCACCTCGGGCATGGTCTGCAAGGCGCGGGTGAAGGTTTCCAGCGCGGCATCGTCGTGCCGGTCGAGCGTCACTTCGAGGATCACCGTCTCGGGCACCCCCAGCAGCGCCTGATCCAGCACCGCCGTATAGCCCCGGATGAAGCCCTCCGCCTCAAGCCGCCGGGTCCGCTGCCAGCACGGGCTGGGCGACAGGCCCACCTCCTCGGCCAGTTGCGCATTGGTCAGCCGTCCGTCCCGGGTCAGCGCGGCCAGAATGCGCCGGTCTATCGGGTCGAGCCTGCGGGTCTCCATGGAATATCCTTCTGACTGTTAGCGCACATCGCAGAAGATTATCAGCATATTGGGCCGAAACAACAAATCATCGAAAGGACATTTCGCGGGAATCGGCGCATGCTTTGAGCAAGCAATCCGGTTTCTGGGAGGGAGCCGGTGCATTCAGCCACCACCACGACCGCATCGACCCGCATTTCCGGGCCGATGCCTCGTTGGCCCTTCCCGCCGGTGACAAGGGAGGTGCTGATGGACTATCCGCCGCTATCTCTGACCGTGCCGGAGCCCGAGGTCCGCCCCGGCGGCACGCCCGATTTCTCCCGCGTGCCGATCCCCCGCGCGGGCACCGTGCGCCGCCCCGAGGTGGATGCCGATCCCGAGGAGATCCGCGACCTCGCCTTCACCATCATCCGCGTGCTGAACCGCGACGGTCTGGCCGTGGGACCATGGGCCGAGGCGGTGGCGCTGTCGGACGAAGACCTGACCGAGGGGCTGCGCCACATGATGATGCTGCGCGCCTATGACGCCCGGATGCAGATGGCGCAGCGGCAGCAGAAAACCAGCTTCTACATGCAGCATCTGGGCGAGGAAGCGGTGTCCTGCGCCTTCACCCGCGCGCTGAATCCGGGCGACATGAACTTTCCCACCTACCGGCAGGCGGGGCTGCTGATCGCCTCGGGCTATCCGGTCCGGTCGATGATGAATCAGGTCTATTCCAACGCCGAAGACCCGATGCGCGGGCGGCAACTGCCGGTGATGTATTCGGTGAAGGATCACGGGTTCTTCTCGATCTCCGGCAATCTCGCGACGCAGTATATTCAGGCGGTGGGCTGGGCGATGGCCTCGGCGATTTCGGGGGATAGGAAGATCGCCGCCGCATGGATCGGCGACGGCTCCACGGCGGAGAGCGATTTTCACGCCGCGCTGGTCTTCGCCTCCACCTACAAGGCGCCGGTGGTGCTGAATATCGTCAACAACCAATGGGCGATTTCCACCTTTCAGGGCATCGCGCGGGGCGGGTCCGGCACCTTCGCGGCGCGGGGGCTGGGCTTCGGCATCCCGTCGCTCAGGGTGGACGGCAACGATTACATCGCCGTGGTGGCGGTGGCGCGGTGGGCGGCAGAGCGCGCGCGGCGCAACCTGGGCCCGACGCTGATCGAATATGTCACCTACCGGCAGGGCGCGCATTCGACCTCCGACGACCCCTCCGCCTATCGCCCGGCCGAGGAAAGCGCCGCCTGGCCGCTGGGCGATCCGATCCTGCGGCTGAAGAACCACCTGATCGCGCGTGGCGTCTGGAGCGAGGAGCGCCATGTTCAGGCCGAGGCCGAGATCATGGCCACGATGATCGCCACGCAGAAGGAGGCCGAAGCGATCGGTACCCTGCATTCCGGCGATCACCCCTCGGTGCGCGAGATGTTCGAGGATGTCTACGAAACCATGCCGCCCCACCTGCGGCGCCAGCGGCAGGAGGCGGGGTTCTGACATGGCCCGGATGACGATGATCGAGGCGATCCGCGACGCATTGGATGTCGCGATGGAGGCCGACCCCCGCGTGGTCGTCTTCGGCGAGGATGTGGGCTATTTCGGCGGCGTCTTCCGCTGTACCGCCGGACTACAGAAGAAATACGGCAAGACCCGCTGCTTCGATGCACCGATCAACGAAAGCGGCATCGTCGGCGCCGGGATCGGCATGGCGGCCTATGGCCTGCGTCCGGTGGTAGAGATCCAGTTCGCCGATTACGTCTATCCCGGTTACGATCAGATCGTGTCCGAGGCCGCCCGCCTGCGCTACCGCTCGAACGGGGAATTCACCTGCCCGATGGTGATCCGGATGCCGGCGGGGGGCGGGATCTTCGGCGGCCAGACCCACAGCCAGTCGCCCGAGGCGCTGTTCACCCATGTCACCGGGCTGAAGACCGTCGTGCCCTCGAACCCGCATGATGCGAAGGGGCTGCTGCTTGCGGCGATCGCGGACCCGGATCCGGTGATATTCCTGGAACCGAAGCGGCTTTATAACGGCCCGTTCGACGGCCATCACGAACGCCCGGTGACGGCGTGGAAGGCGCATGACCTGGGCGAGGTGCCCGCAGGGCATTACACCGTGCCCCTGGGCCGGGCGGTGGTGCGCAGGCCGGGGCGGCGGGCGACGATCCTTGCCTATGGCACGATGGTGCATGTCGCGCTGGCGGCGGCGCAGGACAGCGGCATCGACGCCGAAGTGATCGACCTGCGCACCCTTCTGCCGCTGGATCTGGAGACGGTGGCCGCGTCGGTGAACAAGACCGGGCGCTGCATGGTGCTGCACGAGGCCACGCTGACCTCGGGCTTTGGCGCGGAACTCGCCGCGCTGGTGCAGGCCGAATGCTTCTACCGGCTTGAGGCGCCGATCCGCCGCGTGGCGGGCTGGGACACGCCCTATCCGCATGTCCACGAATGGAGCTATTTCCCCGGCCCGGCGCGGGTCGCCGCGGCGCTGGCCGATCTGGTGGAGGAGGTCTGAGATGGGGCTGCATTCGATCCGCATGCCGGACATCGGCGAAGGCATCGCCGAGACCGAGATCGCCGAATGGCTGGTCCCCATCGGCCAGATGGTGCGCGAGGACGAACCCCTCGTCGCCGTGATGACCGACAAGGCGACGGTCGAAATCCCCTCCCCCGTCGCGGGCAAGGTGGTCTGGCAGGCGGGCCAGCCGGGCGACGTCCTCGCCGTGGGCGCCGAGCTGGTACGGCTGGAGGTCGAGGGCGCGGGCAACCGGAAGCCCGGTGAACACGCCGATCCCGACAGGGATGCCCCTTCCCCGGCCGAGGGCATCGAAGGCCACGCTGCCCCAAAAGACAGCCCGGAGACGGCCCGGAAACCCGACACCGCCCGCGCGGAAACGGGCTCGGGGTCATCCACGCACCCCCCCTCCCCGATGCAGCCCGCCCCGCTGCGCCCCGAGGGGGAGAAGCCGCTCGCGCCGCCCTCGGTCCGGGCGCGGGCGCGGGAGGCCGGGGTGGATCTGCGGATGGTACGCGGCTCCGGCCCCGCCGGGCGGATCACGCATGACGACCTGTCGGCCTTCATCGCCTCGGGCGGGCTGCCCCCCGCCGCCGGGCCGCAGCCCGACGAGACGGTGGAGGAAATCCGCGTCATCGGCCTGCGCCGCAGGATCGCGGAGCGGATGGAGACCGCGAACCGCATCCCCCATATCACCATCGTCGAGGAAATCGACGCCACCGCGGTCGAAGACCTCCGCGCGCGGATGGCCCCGGGCGGCAAGCTGACGCTGCTGCCCTTCATCGCGCGGGCCATCGTGAAAGCGGTGCGCGACCAGCCGATGCTGAACGCGCATTACGAAGACGGCGTGATCCGGCGCTATGGCGCGGTGCATCTGGGAATCGCCGCGCAGACGCCGGGCGGCCTGATGGTGCCGGTGGTGCGCCATGCCGAGGCGCTGTCCCTGCGCGAAACCGCCGCCGAGATCGCCCGCGTTGCCCAGGCGGCGAAGGACGGCACCGCGCGGCGGGAGGAGCTCACCGGCTCGACCATCTCGATCACTTCGCTCGGGCCGCTGGGCGCCATCGCCACCACGCCGATCCTGAACGCGCCCGAAGTGGCGATCGTGGGCGTCAACCGGCTGGCGGTGCGGCCCCATTGGAACGGCACCGCCTTCGAGCCGCGCCGGATGATGAACCTGTCGTGCAGCTTCGACCACCGGGTCATCGACGGCTGGGATGCGGCGGTCTTCGTCGCGCGGCTGAAAGACCTGCTGGAGACCCCGGCGCTGATTTTCGTGGAGGCGTAAGATGCGCGAGATTTCCTGCAAACTTCTGGTCATCGGCGCGGGTCCGGGCGGCTATGTCTGCGCGATCCGGGCCGGGCAACTGGGGGTGGATACGGTCATCGTCGACCCGGCCCCGCCCGGCGGCACCTGCCTGAACGTCGGCTGCATCCCGTCGAAGGCGCTGATCCATGCCGCCGAGGATTTCCACCGCCTGCACGCGCTGACCCCCGGCATCACCGCCACCGGCACGGTGGACCTTGCGCAGGTGATGGCGTGGAAGAACGGCATCGTCACCCGGCTGACGGGCGGGGTGCAGGGGCTGTTACGCAAGGCCGGGGCGCGGCTGATCACCGGCACCGCCACGCTGCGCGACGGCAAGACGGCGCGGGTCGCCACGCCCGAGGGCGAGGTTCTGGTCCGCGCCGAGGCGGTGGTGCTGGCCACCGGATCGGAACCCGTGGAACTGCGCACCCTGCCCTTCGGCGGCAAGGTGATTTCCTCGACCGAGGCACTGGCGCTTGCCGAAATCCCCGCACGGCTGGCGGTGATCGGCGGCGGCTATATCGGGCTGGAACTCGGCACCGCCTTCGCCAAGCTCGGCGCACAGGTGACGGTGGTGGAGGCCGCGCCGCGCATCCTTCCGCAGTATGATGACGCCCTGACCCGCCCGGTTCTGGCGCGGCTCTCGGCGCTTGGCGTGCGGGTGCTGACCGGCGCCCGCGCGGGCGGGCTGTCGCCCAGGGGCGCGCTCAGGATCGCCACCGACGACTGGGCCGAGGAGATCGAGGCGGACCGGATCCTCGTCACCGCCGGGCGGCGCCCGCGCAGCGCGGCGGCGGGAATCCCGGGGCTGGATCTGGACATGGAGGGCGCGTTCCTGCGGATCGACGCACAATGCCGGACCTCGATGAAGGGCGTCTACGCGATCGGCGACGTCACCGGGGAGCCGATGCTCGCCCACCGCGCCATGGCGCAGGGCGAGATGGTGGCCGAAATCGTCGCGGGCCTCCCCCGCGCCTGGGACAAGCGCGCGATCCCGGCGGTCTGCTTCACCGACCCCGAAATCGTCAGCGTCGGGCAGGCCCCGGGGGACGGCACCCTCACCGGCCTCTTCCCCTTTGCGGCGAACGGCAAGGCGATGACCGAGGCGCGGGAGGACGGCTTCCTCCGCATCACCGCGCGCCCGGACACGCATGAGGTGCTGGGCATTCAGGCGGTGGGCGCCGGGGTGGCGGAACTGGCGGCGGGCTTCGCGCTGGCGATCGAAATGGGCGCGCGGCTCGAAGACATCACCGGCACGATCCACGCCCACCCCACCCGGGGCGAGGCGCTGCACGAAGCCTGCCTGCGCGCCCTCGGCCACGCCCTGCATATCTGAGTTGCGTGCCCCCGCCCGGCCCGCGATAAGGGCGGCATGGTGCCCAACGTGAACCTGAAACTGTTGCAGACCTTCCTGCTCGCGGCCGAACACGGCAGCTTTCGCCGCGCAGCGGAGGAAAGCAACCGCTCGCCCTCGGCGGTGTCGATGCAGATCCGCGACCTGGAGGAACAGGTCGGCGTCAGCCTGTTCGTGCGCACGCCGCAATGCGTCACGCTGACCCCGGAGGGCAGGCTTCTTTACGATCAGGTCGGGCGCGCGATGGGCGAGGTGCAGGCGGGGCTGACGCGGCTGGCCGAACTCGCGGCGCAGCGGCGCGGGCATCTGAAGATCGCCTGCGCGCCGACGCTCGCCTCCACCCGGCTCGGGCCGATCCTGATGACCTTCCGCGCGCGCTTTCCGCGTTCGGTGGTGGAGGTGCGCGAAACACCGCCCGCCGGGGCGCTGGTGATGCTTCAGGCGCAGGAGGTCGAACTCTATGTCGGGCCCGAACCGCCGAATCTCACCGAAGTCCATTTCGAGCCGATCCTGCGCGACCGGCTGGCGGCCTGCGTGCCGCCCGCGCTGGACGGTGGGGCCGTGGCGCTGCGGCTGGCCGATCTGACCGCCCTGCCGCTGATCATGCTGGACCGGCAGACCGCGATCCGCGCGCTCACCGACCGGATCGCGGCGGCGGCGGGGCTGTGCCTGCGCCCGAATTACGAGGTGCAGAACGCCTATACCGCCATCGCGCTGGCGCAGGCCGGGCTGGGCGTCGCGCTGGTGCCCGAGGTGGCGGTGCCGATGCTGCCCGGCGCGGGCTACCGGGTGGTGCCGGTGGCCGATCCGGGGGCGGAGCGCGCCATCGGCATCCTGACGCTGCGCGGCCATGTGCTGCACGGCGATTCCGAACAGCTCATCGACCTGATCCGCTCCGAACTCAGTCGGTGTTGATCCAGATCGCCTTGGTATCCAGGTATTCGTCCAGATGCTCGGCCCCGCCTTCGCGGCCATAGCCCGACATCTTCACCCCGCCGAAGGGCACCGCCGGGTCGATGGCGTGATACATGTTCACCCAGACCGACCCCGCCTTCAGCCGCCGGCTGAGCTTGTGCGCCGTGCCCAGATGCGTGGTGAACACCCCAGCCGCCAGGCCATAGGGCGTGGCATTCGCCCGCGCCACCACCTCCTCCAGCGTGTCGAAGGGCAGCGCCGAAATCACCGGGCCGAAGATCTCCTCCCGCGCGAGGCGCATCCCGTCGGTCACGCCGCCGAAGACGGTGGGGGCGATGAAATGGCCGCCGTCATAGCCCGCGCCGGTCACCCGCGCGCCGCCGGTGAGCAGATGCGCCCCCTCCTCCGGCCCGGCTCGCAGGAAGCCCTCCACCCGCTCCGCCTGCCGCGCCGAGATGATCGGGCCGAGCTCCGTCTCCGGCGCCAGCCCGTTGCCGATCCGCAGGCCCCGCGCGAACTCCGCCACGCGGGCGGTGAATTCGTCATGGATCTCGCGCGCGACGAACAGCCGCGATCCGGCGATGCAGATCTGCCCGGAATTGGCGAAAACGGCCATCGCCGCCACCGGCACCGCCTTGTCGATATCCGCGTCGCGGCACACGATCACCGGAGATTTGCCGCCGAGTTCCAGCGACACCCGCTTCAGGTTGCCCGTCGCCGCCCGCGCGATCGCCTGCCCGGTGGCGGTGGAGCCGGTGAACACGATCTTGTCCACCCCCGGATGCGCCGCCAGCGCCGCGCCCGCCTCGCTCCCCGTGCCGGTGACGATGTTCAGCACGCCATCGGGCAGACCCGCCTCCTGCATCAGCTTCGCGATCAGCAGGACGGTGAGCGAGGCTTCCTCGGAGGGTTTCAGCACCACCGTGCAGCCGGTCGCCAGCGCCGGGCCGATCTTCCACACCGAACCGGCGATCGGCGCATTCCACGGGATGATCGCGCCGACCACGCCCACGGGTTCCTTCACCGTCTGCGACAGGATCTCGCCCGGGAAGCTGTTCGGGATGGTATGGCCGTGGATCGCCACCGCCTGCCCGGCATAGAACCGCAGCATCCCCAGCACCCGGCGGCTGTTCGCCAGCGTCCGCGCGATCGGCATCCCCATATCCAGCGTGTCGGACAGGCACAGCGTTTCCCAGTTCTGCTCGAACTTCTCCGCGATCCGCAGCAGCAGGTTTTGCCGCTCGAACGGCGTGAACCTCGCCCATGGCCCCTCGAAGGCCGCGCGCGCCGCCGCTACCGCCGCATCCACATCCGCCGCCGTGCCGCGCGGGACCGTTGCCAGAAGCGCCCCCGTCGCGGGGTTGCACGCCTCGATCACCGCGCCGGTCTCTCCCGGCACCCATTTGCCGCCGATGACCATCGGGCGGAAGCCGCCATCGTAAAGCGCCGCGGCGCGGGCCTGCCAATCCGTCATGAACAATCCTCCCCCCGGATTTATGCGCGGGAGGGCGCGCGGGCTCAAGGAAGGAAATCTGACGGCGCGTTCAGTTATTGGGGACTGTTCCTTTCCACCCCTTTCCCCCATCCTGCGCGCCAAAAAAGGAGGAGATCATGCGGTTACAAGGCAAGGTGGCGATCGTCACCGGCGGCGGATCGGGCTTTGGCGCGGGGATCGTGCGCAAATTCGTGGCCGAAGGCGCGCGGGTCGTGGTGATGGACCGCGATCGGGTCAGCGCCGAGATGGTGGCGGCCGAGACCGGCGCGCGCCCCTTCGCGGGCGACGTGACCCGGCTCGCGGATTTCAAGGCGGTGCGCGATCTGACCCTCGCCGAATTCGGCGGGCTGCATGTTCTGGTGAACAATGCGGGCATCGGCCATGTCCCCACCCCGCTCGACGAGGTGGACGAAGACACGTTCGACCGGATCAACGCCGTCAACATCCGCTCGGTCTACAATTCCGCCCGGGCGATCGTGCCGCATATGAAGGCGCAGCGATACGGCGCGATCCTGAACGTGGCCTCCACCGGCGGGGTCTCGCCGCGCCCGAACCTGACATGGTATAACGCCTCGAAGGGCTGGGACATCGCCGCCACCCGCGGCATGGCGGTGGAACTGGCGCCCTTCGGCATCCGGGTCAACGCGATCAACCCGGTCGCCGGGGATACGCCGCTGCTCGCCACCTTCATGGGCGCCGACACGCCCGAGATTAGGGCGAAGTTTCTCTCGACCATACCGCTCGGCCGGTTCTCGACCCCCGAGGACATGGGCAATGCCGCGGCCTTCCTGTGCTCGGACGAAGCCTCGATGATCACCGGCGTCGCGATGGAAGTGGACGGCGGCCGCTGCATCTGAGGGCGGAGCCCCTGCGGACAGCAGGGCCGTCCCGCCGGGGCTGTTCGGACACCGCCGCGCCGCCCCATCGGATAGCGCCACGCCCCCGGCGGTTCGCGACCCGCTGCGGGAGCACTCCTGCGGATCTCGTGAACGGATCGCTCTCCTCCTGGCAGGACGGCGCACCCCTGCGCGGGGGGCGCGGATGGTTTCTCGCCATCGCAGAAGCGGAAGGTGCCCCCTGCGGGGAGCACCGTGGTGCGGATCTGTCCGATTCCCGGCGCCGGGGCGCCCCCAACCTGTTGCCCCGGCGCGCAGGACGATGGCGGCTCCCCGCGCTTGCCGCTCGCACTCATGGATGCGTTGCCCCGGCGCGCGGGGGGCCTGACCGCCTCACCGTTGACTTGACCCGTGTCCGATCCCGGTTGGCCCCCAGCGCGCGGGCGGATGGCAGCCTTGCGTCCGGGGTGGTGGACACAGCTCGGGGATGGCGCTAACAGTCGGGCGTCCTCCCCCCATAGGTTCGCCATGCCCCAGACCTCTCTCCGGCTCGCCACGCTGTCGCTTGCGCTCGGCGCCTTTGCCATCGGCACATCGGAATTCGCCGCGATGGGGCTGTTGCCCTGGTATGCTGCGGACCTCGGCGTGTCCGAACCCGAGGCGGGCCATGTCGTTTCCGCCTATGCGCTCGGCGTGGTGGTGGGGGCGCCGCTGACCTCGATCCTGGGCGCGCGGCTGCCGCGGCGGCGCTATCTGGCGGGGCTGATCGGGGCCTATGGGGTGATGAATCTGCTCGCCGCGCTGCTGCCGGGCTATGGCACGCTGGTGGGGATGCGGTTTCTGGCCGGGCTGCCGCATGGCGGGTTTCTGGGCGTGGCGATGCTGTTCGCGGCGGACGCCCTGCCCTATGACCAGCGCGCGAAGGGCGTCACACAGATCATGCTGGGCCTGACGGTGGCGAATATCTTCGGCGTGCCGCTGGCGGGCGTGCTGGGCCAAAGCCTCGGCTGGCGGTGGGGGTTCGCGCTGCCCGGTGCGCTGGCGTTGCTCGCGGCGGTGCTGATCCTGCGCTTTGCGCCACGGGTGGGGGTCGATCCGCATGCCCGCCCGCTTCAGGAACTGCGCGCGCTCGGCAATCCGGCGGTGATCCTGACGCTTCTGGTGGGGGCGGTCGGCTTCGGCGGGATCTTTGCCGTTTATGCCTATCTGTCGGCGGCGATGCTGGCGACGGCGGCACCGCCGTCCTGGGCGATCGCGGTCACCCTCGCTGCCTTCGGCCTCGGCGGCACACTGGGCAGCATCGGCGCCGCGCGGCTGACGATCCGGCTCGGCGTGTTCCGCGCCGGGTTCTGGCTGATGCTGTTCATGGCGGCGACACAGGGCTTTGCGGCGCTTGCGGTGGGCAACTGGATGGCGATGGCGCTGTCCTCCTTTGTGCTGGGCCTCGGCAGCGGGCTGGTCGTGCCGTTGCAGACCCGGCTGATGGACGTGGCCGGAAAGGCGCAGTCGATGGCGGCGGCGATGAACCACGCCGCCTTCAACGCGGCCAATGCGCTCGGTCCGTGGGTCGCGGGGATGGCGCTGACGGCGGGCTGGGGCTGGCGGTCTTCGGGGCTGGTGGGGATCGGGCTGTCGCTCGCCGGGCTGCTGGCGCTGACGGTGGCATGGCGGCACGCGCGGGGGCGCTAGAACTCCACCCCCGGCTGCGCCTTGATACCGTCGCGGAACGGGTGCTTCACCACGGCCATCTCGGTCACCAGATCGGCGATTTCCAGCACCTCGGGCTTCGCGTTCCGCCCGGTCAGGACGACATGGGTCATCGGCGGCTTTTCGTCGCGCAGAAAGGCCACCACCTCCGCCACGTCCAGATAGTCGTAGCGCAGCGCGATGTTGATTTCGTCGAGCAGAACCATCCGGTTCGCCGGATCGCGGATCAGCGCCTTTGCCATCTCCCAGCCCGCCCGCGCCGCCGCCCGGTCGCGTTCGAGATCCTGCGTTTCCCAGGTGAACCCCTCGCCCATCGTATGGAACTGCACCCCCAGCCGGGCCAGAAGGTCACGCTCCCCCGTGGGCCGACCCCCCTTGATGAACTGCACCACCGCGCAGGGAAAACCATGCGCGACACAGCGCAGGATCATCCCGAAGGCCGAGGACGACTTCCCCTTCCCCGGCCCGGTCAGCACGATGATCAGCCCCTTCTCCCCCGTCTTCGTCTCCATCATCCGGTCGCGGGCGGCCTTGATCTTTGCCTTCTTCGCGGCATGGGCGGCGGGGTCGGTCATCGGGGTCTCGCTTGACATGGGGGGCGCATCGTGGCTTGGCTGAACCATCGCTGGTTCCTGCATAGCGCAGGCGAAGAGGGAATGCGACACCAAGCGCAGCCGCCCCCGCGACCGTGACCGGAAAGGTCGCCCCCCGCCACTGGCATCCGCCGGGAAGGCCGGGCGCCCGCTGGGGGAAACCCCTGGATCCGCAAGCCGGGAGACCTGCCAGCACCGGCCTTTGGGCCGTCAATCGTCCGCGGCCGGGGTGCGCCGCAGGCCGCGGGTCCGCCTGTGCCCCCGGCTTTGCGCCCCGCCGCCAAAGGGAGGGGCCGATGCCCGGAACCGTTACGCTCGTGGTCTGCACCACCTGCCGCCTGCCCGGCGCCGACCCGGCCGCGCCCCGCGATGGCGCGCGGCTGTCCGATGCGCTGACGGCGCAGGGCGTGCCGCACCGGCAACAGGCCTGTCTGTCGGCCTGTGCGCGCGGCTGCGCGGTGGCGCTCTGCGCGCCGGGGAAATTCACCTATGTGCAGGGTGGGCTGGACCCGGAGCGCGATATTCCCGACCTGCTCGCCTATGCCACGGATTACGCCCGGGCGCCCGATGGCATCGTGCCCTGGCGCAGCCGCCCCGAGGTGATCCGCAAGAACACCATCGCCCGTATTCCGCCACTGGAGGCCTGAATGTCGCTTGAAAAAACCCCTGTCACCATCATCACCGGCTTTCTTGGCGCCGGGAAGACCACGCTGATCCGGCATCTGTTGCAGAACCCTGACGGGCGGCGGCTGGCCGTTCTGGTCAATGAATTCGGCGATGTCGGCGTCGATGGCGACCTGATCCGCGAATGTGCCGATGCGAACTGCCCGGAGGCGAATATCCTTGAGCTGACGAACGGCTGCATCTGCTGCACCGTGGCCGATGAATTCATCCCCGCGATCGAGCGCCTGATGGCGATGGAGCCGCGCCCCGACCATATCGTGATCGAGACCTCGGGCCTTGCGCTGCCCAAACCGCTGCTGAAGGCATTCGACTGGCCGGATCTGCGCTCGCGCATCACCATCGACGGGGTGGTTGCCGTGGCCGATGCCGAGGCGGTGGCCGCGGGCACCTTTGCCCCCGATCCGGCGCATCCGGGCGCCGAGCCGGACCATGAAACGCCCCTTTCCGAGGTGTTCGAGGATCAGATCGCCTGTGCCGACCTTGTTCTGCTGTCGAAGGCCGATCTGGCCGGGCCGGAGGGGATCAAGGCCGCGAAGCAGATCATCGCCGCCGAAGCCCCCCGCCCGCTGCCGATGCTGCCGCTGAGCGAGGGTATCATCGACGCGCGGGTGGTTCTGGGCCTTGGCGCGGCGGCGGAGGACGGGCTGGATGCGCGCCCCTCGCATCACGACGGGGCGCCCGACCATGACCATGACGATTTCGACACCGTGGTGATCGACCTGCCCGAACAAAACGACCCGGAGGCGCTGGTGGCGAAGATCGCCGCACTTGGCACGCAGGGTATCCTGCGGGTCAAGGGCCATGTCGCGGTGACCGGAAAGCCGATGCGGCTGCTGATTCAGGCCGTCGGCCCCCGCGTCCGGCATCAGTTCGACCGCCCCTGGGGGGCGCAGCCGCGCGCCTCGCGGCTGGTGGTGATCGCTCAGAAGGGCGACCTCGACCGCAAGGCGGTGGAGGCGGCGCTCTCCTGATGCACGTCCTGTTCCGCGAAAGCCACGGGCTGGAGGAATCCGCCACGCCGCGCGACCTCGGGCAGGCGCCCGCGGATCTCGTGGTGCTGTCGTTTTCGGACAGCGATCTGGGGGCTTTCGCGGCGGGGTGGCATCGCGGCGGGCTGCCTGCGCTGCGGCTGGCGAACCTCGCGGAGCTGGCGCATCCGCTCTCGGTCGATACCTATGTCGAGCGCACCTTGGCGGGCGCGAAGGGCATCCTGATCCGGCTGATCGGCGGGGCGGGGTATTGGGCCTATGGGGTGGAGCAGGTCGCCCGCATCGCGCGGGAAAAGGGCATCGCGCTCGCCCTTCTGCCCGCCGATGGGCGGCCGGATCCGGCGCTCGATGCGGCATCGACCCTGCCGGTGGCGACGCTGCGGCGGCTGTCGGTTCTGTGCGAGGCGGGCGGCGCGGTGGCGGCACAGGGCGCGCTGGCGCAGCTTGCGCTGGCGGCGGGGCTCTATGCCGGGCCGGTGCCGGGGTCGAAGGTGCTGCGGCCCTTCGGCCTGTGGCACCCCGACACGCCGCGCGGCGAAGGCCCGCTGGTGGTGATCCCGTTCTACCGCGCCTGGCTTGCCGCCGCCGATACTGCGCCCATCGCCGCGCTGATCCGCGCCTTCGAGGCCGAAGGCTGGCGTGCCCTCGGCGCATGGGTGCCCAGCCTGAAGGAGCCCGCCGCGGCCGAATGGCTGCGGGCGGAACTGCTGCGGCTTGCCCCCGCCGCCATCGTCAATGCCACCGCCTTCTCCGCCCGGACCGAGGGCGGATCGCCGCTCGACGCCCCCGGCGTGCCGGTGTTTCAGGTGATCCACGCCACCTCGGACCGCGCCGCCTGGGCCGGGGCGGAGCGCGGCCTTTCGCCCGCCGATCTCGCGATGCACATCGCGCTGCCGGAAGTCGATGGCCGGATCGGCGCCGGGGTGGTGTCGTTCAAGGAGAACTCCCCCCGCGATCCGGACCTGCAATTCGCCCGCCCGATCCACTGGCCGGATCCGGAGCGGATCGCCGCCACGGTGCGCCGGGTCCGGGCCTGGCACCGGCTGACCCGGCCCAATGCAGAGAAACGCGTGGCGCTGGTGCTCTCGACCTATCCGGGCAAGGCGTATCGGATGGCGCATGCGGTGGGGCTCGACGCGATGGCCTCGGCGGAGGCGATGCTGTCTGACATGGCGCGGGCGGGCTACCCCATCCGCGCGGGCGCGCCGCTCGAACAGGCGCTGGCGCAGGACTATGCCGAATGGCCGCTCGGGGCCTATCTGGATGCCCTGCCCGCCCATCTGCGCATGCAGATCGACGCCGTGCATGGCCCCGCCGCCCCGCCCGATGGCTATTTCCGCTTTGCCGTCACCCGGCGCGGCGCGGCGCTGATCGCGCTGCAACCCGAACGCAGCGCGGCGCCCGACCGCGACGGCGAATATCACGACATGTCGCGCGTGCCCTGCCATGCCTATGCGGCCTTCTACCTCTGGCTGCGGGGGCAGGCGGATGCCCTCGTGCATATCGGCGCGCATGGCACGCTGGAATGGCTGCCGGGCAAGGCGGTGGCGCTGTCGGCGGACTGCTGGCCCGAGGCACTGAGCGGCGATCTGCCGGTGATCTATCCGTTCATCGTCAACGATCCGGGCGAGGCGGCGCAGGCGCGGCGACGGCTTGGCGCGGTGACGCTGGGCCATCTGCCGCCGCCGCTCGCCACATCGGCCCTGCCCGAGGGGCTGGTGCGGCTGGAACGGATGCTGGACGAATATTCGACCGCCGACGGGCTGGACCCGGCGCGGCGCGACCGGCTGATTGCCGCGATCCGGGCGGAGGCCCGCGCGGCGGGGGTCGAGGATGACCTCGGCCTGCCCGAGACCGCCTCCCCCGCCGAGGCGATCCCCCGGATCGACCGTTTCGTTTGCGACCTGAAGGAAAGCCAGTATGGCGACGGGCTGCATGTCTGGGGCCACGATGCGCCGGGGGAAAGCGCCGCGCTGATCGAGGCGCTTTCCGGGCGGCGGATCGCGGCGGGGCCTTCGGGGTCGCCGTTCCGGGGCCGGGTGGATGTGCTGCCGACGGGGCGGAACCTTTACGGCACCGATCCGCGCGCCGTGCCCTCGCGCGCCGCCCATGCGCAGGGGGTGAAGCTCGCCGAGGAGCTGATCCGCCGCCATCTTCAGGACCACGGCGATTATCCGCGCGGGATCGTGGTGAACCTCTGGGGTTCGGCCACGATGCGCACGGCGGGCGAGGAATTCGCGATGGCGCTGCATCTGGCGGGCCTTGCGCCGCTGTGGGAGGCCGAGCGCGTGACCGGGTTCGAGGTAATCCCGCTCGCGCTGCTCGACCGGCCGCGGATCGCGGTGACGCTGCGGGTTTCGGGGCTGTTTCGCGACATTTTCCCCGGGCTGGCCACCCTGTTCGAGACCGGGGCAGAGGCGCTTGCCGCCCGCGACGAGCCCGACATGAACCCCTATGCCGCCGCCCCCGGGCCGCGCGTCTTTGCCCCCGCGCCCGGCAGCTACGGGCTGGGCGTCGAGACCGACACCCTGACACCCGAGGCCCGGATCCGCGCGGGCGAAGCCTGGCTCGCCGCTTCGGCCCATACCGCCGGAGGGGCGCCCGCACGCGATGCGCTGGAGGCGCGGTTGCGGGCATCGGATACCTTCGTGCATACGCAGGATCTGCCGGAAACCGACCTGCTGCTGGCCGAGGATTACGCCGCACACGAGGCCGGTTTCGCCGCCGCGATGGCGCGGCTGGGCGGGTCGGCGACGCTCTATCATCTGGACGCCACCCGCCCCGACACCCCCCGCGCCCGCACCCTGCCCGAGGAGATCGCCCGCGTGACCCGCGCCCGCGCCGCCAATCCGGGCTGGCTTGCCGGGATGATGCGGCACGGCTTTCGCGGCGCGGCCGAAATCGCGGCGACGCTCGACCATCTGGCGGCCTTCGCGCATCTGGCGGGCGTGGTGCCGCCGCATCTGTTCGACCTTTACCACGACGCCACGCTGGGCAATCCGGAGCTGCGCGACTTCCTGGCCCGCGAAAACCCCGGCGCGCTGGCGGCGATGGAGGCGCGCTTCGCCGCGCTCGCGCAGGCGGGCTATTGGGTGGCGCTGTCCAATTCCCGCGCGGCAGGTGTGCGATGACGGTGCGCGGCTGGTGCCCCGGCGCGCTGCGCCCGATGATGAGCGGCGACGGGCTGGTCCTCCGCATCCGCCCCCACGCCGGGCGGCTGACGGCGCAACAGGCGCGCGCGCTGGCCGATCTGTCGCGCGCGCATGGCAACGGGCTGATCGACCTTGGCACCCGCGCGCATCTGCAACTGCGCGGGGTGCGCGAAGGTGCCCTGCCCGCGCTGCACGCGGCGCTGGCGGATCTGGGCCTTCTGGACAAGGACGCCGGGGCCGAGGCCCGGCGCAATATCCTGACGACGCCGATCCATGCGGCGGATGAGACGCTGGCCCTTGTCGCCGCGCTGGAGGAGGCGCTGGCCGATGCCCCCGCCCTGCCGCCGAAATTCGGCTTTGCGGTGGATAGCGGGGCGCGGGCGGTGCTGGGCGCGGCTTCGGCCGACATCCGGATCGAACGGGCGGAGCGGGGGCTGATCCTGCGCGCCGATGGCATGGCCCTGGGCGTGCCGGTGACGGTGGCGGAGGCCCCCGCGCGGGCAGTGGCGCTGGCGCAGTGGTTCGCGGCGCATCGCGGGGCGGAAACCCGGATGGCGCGGCTGATCGCAAGCGGCACGGTGCCGCTCGACGGGACCACCCCGCCCCTGCCCGGCGCGCCCATCGGCCCCGGCCCCTGCGCCTTCGGCCTGTGCCTCGCGCTGCCCTTCGGGCAGATCGCGGCGGCGGACCTGCACCGGATCGCGGTGGCGCCGCTGCGGCTTACGCCCTGGCGCTCGGTCATCGTCGAAGGCACGCCCGAGGTGCCCGATACGCTGATCGCGCGCGACGATCCGCTGCTGCGCATCCATGCCTGCACCGGCGCGCCGGGCTGTGCTTCGGCCAGCGTGGAAACGCGCGCTCTGGCCCGGCGGCTGGCGCCCCTGCTGCCCGAGGGGGCGGAGCTGCACATCTCCGGCTGCGCCAAGGGCTGCGCCCATCCCGGCCCGGCATTGACGCTGACCGGGCATCAGGGCAGGTTCGGCCTGATCCCCTTTGGCCCGGCGGGGGCGCAACCCGTCCGGACCGGCCTGACGCCCGATGACATTCCTGACCTGATACGAGGCCACTTTGCCCCACCTCTATGAAAAGGACGGCGCCGCGATCTACCGCGCCTCTTTCGCCACGATCCGCGCCGAGGCCGACCTCGCCCGCTTCACTGCCGAGGAAGAGCCCGTCGCGGTGCGGATGATCCATGCCTGCGGGATGGTCGATCTGGCACCGCATATCCGCTTCGCCCCCGGTTTCGCCATCGCGGCGCGCGCGGCGCTTGAGGCTGGCGCGCCGATCCTGTGCGATGCGCGGATGGTATCCGAAGGCATCACCCGCGCGCGGCTGCCCGCCGACAACCCGGTGATCTGCACGCTCCACGCGCCCGACATTCCGGCGCTGGCGGCGATGCTGGGGGATACCCGCTCGGCGGCGGCGGTGGAGCTTTGGCGCCCGCATCTTCAGGGCGCGGTGGTGGCGGTGGGCAATGCGCCCACAGCGCTGTTCCACCTGCTGAACATGCTCGAAGATCCCGCCTGTCCGCGCCCGGCGGCAATCATCGGCTGCCCGGTGGGCTTCATCGGCGCGGCGGAATCGAAGGCCGCGCTGATGGCCGACAATCCGGTGCCGTGGTGCGTGGTCGAGGGGCGTCTGGGCGGCTCGGCAATCACCGTCGCGGCGGTCAATGCGCTGGCCAGCCGGAGGGAATGATGGCGAAGGTCATCTGTATCGGCCTCGGCCCCGGCGATCCCGACCTGATGAGCGTGAAGGCGCATCGGCTGCTCGCCGGTGCCCGGATCGTCGCCTATTTCCGCAAGGCCGGGCGGCCCGGACAGGCGCGGCGGATGGTTGCGGGGCTGATCCCCGAAGACGCGCAGGAATGGCCGATGGAATATCCGGTCACCACCGAAATCCCCTTCGACGATCCGGCCTATAATGCCGCGCTGGCGCCGTTCTACGACCATTGGGCCGCGCGGCTGGCCACGGCGCCCGAAGATGTCGTGGTGCTGTGCGAGGGCGATCCGTTCTTCTACGGCTCCTTCATGCACCTGCATGCCCGCCTGCCCGAGGGTCAGGTCGAGGTGGTGCCCGGCATTCCCGGCATGGTCGGATGCTGGACGGCGACGGGGCGGCCGATCACCTGGGGCGACGATGTGCTGACGGTGCTGCCCGCGACGCTGCCGCAGGCGGAACTGGCCCGGCGGATCGCCGACACCGATGCGCTGGTGGTGATGAAGATCGGCCGCAACCTGCCGCGCCTGCGCGCGGCGCTGGAACAGGCGGGGCGGCTGGATGACGCCTGGCTGGTGGAACATGGCACGATGCCCGGCGAACGGGTGCGGCGGCTGGCCGAGGTGACCGAGGCGCCCTATTTCTCGATCGCGCTGGTCCATGGCCGGGGGCGGCGGCCATGAGCGGCTGGCTGGCGGTGGCGGGCCTTGGCCCGGGGGCCGATGCGCTGATAACGCCCGAGGTGCAGGCCGCGCTGGCGGAGGCCACCGATGTCGTGGGCTATATCCCCTATGTCGCGCGGATCGCGCCGCGCCCGGGCCTGACGCTGCATCCCTCCGACAACCGGGTGGAGCTCGACCGCGCGCGCGATGCCCTGCGCATGGTGGCGGAAGGGCGCCGCGTGGTGGTGGTATCTTCGGGCGATCCGGGGGTGTTCGCCATGGCCTCGGCGGTGTTCGAGGCGCTGGAACCCTGCCCCGAATGGCACGGGCTCGATATTCGCGTGCTGCCCGGCATTACCGCGATGCTGGCGGCGGCGGCGGCGGCGGGCGCGCCGCTTGGCCATGATTTCTGCGCGATCAACCTGTCGGACAATCTCAAGCCGCTCGACACCGTGCTGCGCCGGGTGCGGCTGGCGGCGGAAGCCGATTTCGCGATGGCCTTCTACAACCCGCGCTCGCGCGCCCGGCCCGAAGGCTTTGGCCGCGTGCTGGAGGTGCTGCGGGCGTGCTGCGAGCCCGGGCGGCTGATGATCTTTGCCCGCGCGGTATCCACCCCGGAACAGGCGCTGCGCATCCTGCCGCTGTCCGAGGTGACCGAGGACATGGCCGACATGCGCACCGTGGTGATCGTCGGCTCGTCGCGCACCCGGCAGGTGGGACGGTTCACCTATACGCCGAGGTCGGCATGAAGCCAGCCCATGACCTCGGCCACCGTCGCCACCACCCGCCGTTCCGGCAGTGCGGGACGGTCGATCAGGATCACCGGCAGGCCGAGGTCGCGCGCCGCGATCAGCTTCGCCTCCGCCCCCGCGCCGCCCGCGTTCTTGGCGACGATCCGCCCCACGCCATGGCGCTGCATCAGGGCGCGGTCCCCCGCCACGTCGAACGGCCCGCGCGCGACTTCCACCACCGCATCGGCGAGCGGCAGGGCCTGCGGCGGATCGACCAGCCGCAGCAGGAACCGATGCGGCAGGCCCGCGAATTCGGCCAGATGCTGCCGCCCGATGGCAAGGAACACGGTCTCGGCCGGGCCATGCAGCGCGGCCACGGCGGCGGCAATGTCGGGCACATGGGTCCAGCGGTCCCCGGCGCGCGCCTCCCACGCCGGGCGTTCGAGGGCGATCAGCGGCACCCCCGCAAGGGCACAGGCGGCCACGGCATTGCGGCTGATCTGCGCGGCAAAGGGATGGGTCGCATCCACCACGCGGCGGATCCCTGCGTGCCGCAGATAAGCCGCAAGCCCCCCCACCCCGCCAAAGCCGCCGATCCGGACCGGCACCGGCTGCGCGCGCGGGCTTTCGGTCCGCCCGGCATAGGACAGCACGGCGGGCAGGCCCGCTTCGGCCAGCGCGCTGGCAAGGCGGCTGGCTTCGGTCGTGCCGCCAAGGATGAGGGTCGTCATGGCTGAATGGCTTTCGATCATCGGCATCGGCGAGGATGGCCCCGACGGCCTGTCAAAGGCAAGCCGCGATGCGCTGTCCGGGGCCGAAGTCGTCTTTGGCGGGCCGCGCCATCTGGCGATGGTCGATCACCCGGACAAGCGCCCCTGGCCGGTGCCGTTTTCGGTCGCCCCGGTGCTGGCGCTGCGCGGGCGGCAGGTGGCGGTGCTGGCCTCGGGCGATCCGTTCTGGCATGGCGCGGGGGGCACGCTGGCGGCGGATCTGGCGCCGGGAGAGTGGCGGGCATTTCCGGCGCCTTCGGTCTTTGCGCTGGCGGCGGCGCGGATGGGCTGGCGGATCGAGGAGACGCTGTGCCTTGGTCTCCATGCCGCGCCCTTCGCCCGGTTGCGCCCGCATCTGGCGCCGGGGCTGCGCGCGATCCTCACCCTGCGCGATGGGGCGGCGGTAGCGGAACTGGCCGATTGGCTGGGCGATACGCAGGCCGAGATCACGGTGCTGGAACGTCTGGGCGGGCCGCGCGAACGGATCCGCCCCTACCCCTGCGACGACATCGCGGCGCCGGTGGCGGTGGCGCTGCGGGTGACGGCGGCACAGGCGCTGCCCTGCGCCTCGGGGCGGCCCGATACGCTGTTCGACCATGACGGGCAGATCACCAAACGCCCGGTGCGGGCGCTGGCGCTCTCGGCGCTGGCGCCAAGGCCGGGGGAAATGCTGTGGGATCTGGGCGCGGGGTCGGGGTCGATCGGCATCGAATGGTGCCTGTCGCATCCGCGCAACCGCGCCCTGGGGGTGGAGGCCGATCCCACCCGCGCCGCCCGCGCCCGGGCGAATGCCGCGCGGCTTGGCGTGGCGCTGGACCTGCGCGAAGGGCGTGCGGCGGATCTGATCGGGGCGCTGCCCGATCCCGATGCGGTCTTCATCGGCGGCGGCTGCGATGATGCGCTGCTGACGGCGCTATGGGGGCGGCTTGCGCCCGGCACGCGGCTCGTCGCCCATGCCGTGACGCTGGAGACCGAGGCGCTGCTTGCCGCGTGGCACGGCGCCCGGGGCGGGACGCTGATGCGGATCGAACTGGCCGAGGCCGCGCCCCTGGGCCGCAAACGCGGCTGGCGCGCGAGCTTTCCGGTGGTGCAATGGAGCGTGACCCGATGATCGCCGGGATCGGCCTGCGCGAGGCGGCAACCCCGGCCTCGGTCCTCGATGCGCTGGCGCGGGCCGGGGGGGCGGCGCTGCGCCATCTGGCCGTGCCCGCGCCCAAGGTCCGGCATCCGGCCATCGCCAGCCTGACCCGGCTGGGCTATACCGTCACGCCGATCCCGCCCGAGGCGCTGGACCGCCCGACCCTGACCGACAGCCGCCATGCCCGCGCGGCCTTCGGCACCGGATCGGTGGCCGAGGCCTGCGCGCTCGCCGCCATCCCCGGCGCGCGGCTGCTCGGCCCGCGCGCGGTGTCCGCCGACCGCCTCGCAACCGCCGCCATCGCTACCGGAGACCCCGAATGACCGTCCATTTCATCGGCGCAGGCCCCGGCGCCGCCGACCTGCTCACCCTGCGCGGGCGCGACCTGATCGCCGCCTCGCCCGTCTGCCTTTATGCCGGATCGCTGATCCCGGAGGCGGTGCTGGCGCATTGCCCGCCCGGCTGCCGGATCGTCAACACCGCGCCGCTGGACCTCGACGCGATCATCGCCGAAATCGCGGCGGCCCATGCGCGGGGGCAGGATGTGGCGCGGCTGCATTCGGGTGATCTGTCGGTCTGGTCGGCGATGGGCGAGCAGTTGCGCCGCCTGCGCGCGCTGAACATCCCCTATGACGTGACCCCGGGCGTGCCGAGCTTCGCCGCCGCCGCCGCGACGCTGGGGACCGAACTGACCCTGCCGGGCGTGGCGCAAAGCGTGGTGCTGACGCGCACGGGCGGGCGGGCCTCGCCGATGCCCGCGGGCGAGCGGCTCGCAGCCTTCGCCGCGACGGGGGCGACGCTGGCGGTGCATCTGTCGATCCACCGGCTGGCGGAGGTGGCGGACGATCTGGCCGCGCATTACGGCGCGGATTGCCCGGTGGCGGTGGTCTGGCGCGCAAGCTGGCCCGACGAGCGGGTGGTGCACGGCACGCTCGCCGATATCGCCGCGCGGGTCGGCGACACGATGGAACGCACCGCACTGATCCTGGTGGGCCGGGCGCTGGCGGCCGAAGGGTTCGACGAAAGCCGCCTTTACGCCCCGGATTACGACCGCCGCTTCCGTCCGAGCGGGGCCACGGCATGACGCCCGGGCTGATCGTCTCCGCGCCGCGCTCCGGTGCGGGCAAGACCACGGTGATGCTGGGCCTGCTGCGCTGTCTGGCCGAGGATGGCGTGGCGGTGCAGCCCTACAAATGCGGGCCGGATTACATCGACCCGGCGTTCCACCGCGCGGCCTGCGGGCGGGAGAGCTTCAACCTCGACACCTGGGCAATGCCGCCCGGCGTTCTGGGCACACAGCTCGCGCGCGGCGGAGAGATGGCGCTGGCCGAAGGGTCGATGGGCCTGTTCGACGGCGTGGCGGTCAAGGGCGCCACGGGCACCGGCGCAAGCGCCGACATCGCCGCGCTGACCGGCTGGCCGGTGGTGCTGGTGCTGGACGTATCGGGGCAGGCGCAGACGGCGGCGGCGCTGGCGCTTGGCATGGCGCGGTTCCGGGCCGATGTGCAGGTGGCGGGGGTGATCCTGAACCGCGTCGCCTCGCCCCGGCACGAACGGCTGTGCCGGCTGGGGATGGAGGCCGTGGGCCTGCCGGTTCTGGGCGCCCTGCCCCGGCGCGGCGACCTGACCATCGCGGAGCGGCATCTGGGCCTGGTGCAGGCGGTCGAACACCCGGATCTTGAGGCCGCGGTGGCGCAATACGCCGGGTTCCTGCGGGCACATGTCGACCTGTCGGCGCTGAAAGCGGCGGCAGTCGCGGGACGAGCGGCCTCCGCCCCGGGAGCCCTGCCCCGCCCGCCCGGGCAGCGGATCGCCCTGGCGCGGGACGCGGCGTTTTCCTTCGTCTATCCGCATCTGCTGGATGCCTGGCGGGCGCAGGGGGCGGAAATCCTGCCGTTCTCGCCCTTGGCCGATGAGCCGCCACCCGAGGCCGACATCTGCTGGCTGCCCGGCGGCTATCCGGAACTCCACGCCGGGCGGATCGCTTCGGCGCAATGTTTCCTGAACGGGCTGCGGGGATTCCGTGGCCCGATCCATGGCGAATGCGGCGGCTATATGGTGCTGGGCGAAGCGCTGGTCGATGCCGAGGGCACCCGCCATCCGATGGCGGGGCTGCTCGGGCTGGTCACCAGCTACGAGAAGCGCCGGATGCATCTGGGCTACCGGCTGGCGGAGCGGCCCGATGGCACCCGGCTGCGCGGGCACGAATTCCACTATTCCACCATCCTCGCCCAGCCCGACGCGCCGCTCGCCCGCGTCACCGATGCCGAAGACGTGCCGGTCCCCGAAACCGGATCGCGGCGCGGCCGGGTCAGCGGCACCTTCTTCCACCTGATCGCGGAGGTGCCATGAGCGGCTTCGTCAGTTTCGTTTCCTCCGGGCCCGGCGATCCGGAGCTTCTGACCCTGCGCGCGGCGGAGCGGCTGCGGACGGCGGAGGTAGTGCTGTATGACGACCTCTCCGCCGGGCCGATCCTCGACCTCTGCCCGCAGGCCGAACTGATTTCGGTGGGCAAGCGCGCGGGGCGGGCCTCGCCCCGGCAGGCGCATGTCAGCCGGCTGCTGGCCGATTTCGCCGCCACCGGGGCGCGGGTGGTGCGGCTGAAATCGGGCGATGCCGGGCTGTTCGGGCGGCTGGAGGAGGAAATCACCGCGCTGCGTGCGGCGGGCGTGACGTTCGAGATCGTGCCGGGCGTGACCTCGGCCACCGCGGCGACGGCGGCGGCGGGGATCCCGCTGACCCGGCGGGGCGTCGCGCGGCGGGTGCAGTTCGTCACCGGCCATGACGTGACGGGCGCCCTTCCCGAAGGGCTGAACTGGGCCGCGCTGGCGGATCCGAACGCGGTGACGGCGGTCTTCATGGCGCGGGGCACCTTCGCCGGGCTGGCCGCGCGGCTGATCGCGGCGGGGCTGCCGCCCGAAACGCCCGCCCTGCTGGCGCAAGGGGTTTCGACCCCCGCACAGATCACAGAGCGCGATACGGTGGCGGGGCTGGCCGCGCGGCTGGCGGATGCCGCGCCCGATCCGGCGCCGACGCTGATCCTTTACGGCGCGCTGGCCGGGTGACGGCGCAGCAGGTAGATGTCCATGATCCAGCCATGCGCCGCCCGCGCCGCCGCCCGGCGGGCGACGATGCGCGGCCCGGCCTCGGCGAGCGGCCCGTGGTCGAGGATCTGCTCCGCCATGCCGACATAGGCCCCCCACCAGATCGTGACGCCCTCGGGCGGCAGGCCCTGAAACGAACATTCACCGTCGAGCATGACCACCAGCGTATCGACCCCCTCGGGCCAGCCCTCGCGCAGCCGCCGCCCGGTGGTGACCAGAAACGGCGCGCCCACTTCGTTCAGCGGAATGCCATGCGCCGCCGTCAGAACCTGCGGCGACATCAGCCCCGGAATGACCTCCACCCGCGCCCGGAGGCGTTCGGCGATCCGCAGCGTGCTGTCGTAAAGCGCCGGGTCGCCCCAGACCAGCAACGCCACCCGCCCCGCGCCCTGCGGAATCGCGGCGGCCCAGCGGCGGGCGATCTCGTCGTGCCAGTCGCTCACACGCGAGAGGTAATCCGGGTTCGCCGGATCGCGCACCGGCATGTCGAATTCGACGATCCGGGTCGGGCCGGTGATCACCTCGGCACAGATCGCGCGGCGCAGATCGGCCAGATCCCCCTTGCCGCCCTTGCGCGGGATCAGCACCACATCGGCGCGGTTGATCGCCCGGATTGCCTGAAGCGTCAGATGTTCGGGATTGCCGGTGCCAATGCCGATCAGGACCAGATCCATGATGCCCCCGTTTCGCCAAGGTTTCCCCCGTCAAAGCAGGAAGCCGCGCCGAAGGAAACCAAATTCACCGCCCGCGCGGATTTTGCGTTGGAAACCCGGCATGCGCCGGGCTAATCAGACCGAAGCACTGTGAGGAGGACAACAGATGCGCAGACGTTCCTTCATCAAGGGCGCCGGTTTCGTCGCCGCCGCGACCACCGTCGCCGCCCCGGCCATCGCCCAGACCAATCCGAAGATCTCCTGGCGGCTGACGTCGAGCTATCCGAAGAGCCTTGAGACCCTGTTCGGCATCTCGACGCAGCTTTCGACCCGGATCGCCGAACTGACGGACGGGAATTTCCAGATCCAGACCTTTGCGCCGGGCGAGCTCGTGCCGGGGTTCCAGGCGCTGGATGCGGTGCAGAACGGCACGGTGGAATGTTCGCACACGCTGTCGAGCTTCTATGTCGGCAAGAACCCGGCCTTCGCCTTCGACACCGCGCTGCCCTTCGGGCTGAACACGCGCCAGCACATCAGCTGGCTGTATTACGGCGGCGGGCGCGAGCTGGTTTCGGAGTTCATGAAGCAATACAACGTCCATGCGATCCCGGCGGGCAATACCGGCGCGCAGATGGGCGGCTGGTTCCGCAAGGAAATCAACTCGGTCGAAGACCTGAAGGGGCTGAAGATGCGGATCGCCGGGCTCGGCGGCAACATCATGTCCCGGCTGGGCGTGATCCCGCAGCAGATCGCCGGCGGCGACATCTATGCCGCGCTGGAAAAGGGCACGATCGACGCGGTGGAATTCTCCGGCCCCTATGACGATGAAAAGCTCGGTTTCAACAAGGTCGCGCCCTATTACTATGCGCCCGGCTGGTGGGAAGGCACGGCGAACGTGACCTTCATCGTCAACCTCGACAAGTGGAACGAACTGCCGAAGTCCTATCAGGCGGCGCTGGAATGCGCCTCGTCCGAAACCATGTCGCATTCGCTGGCGAAATACGATGCGCGCAACCCGGATGCGCTGTATCGGCTGGCGGCGAACGGGGCGCAGCTGCGCAACTTCCCGCAGGACGTGCTGGAAGCGGCGTTCAACGAATCGCGCGCCTATTACGCCGAAATCGCGGCCAGCAACCCGGATTTCAAGAAGTTCTATGACCAGTGGCTGCCCTATTGGCAAAAGGAACAGGTCTGGTTCCGGTTCGCGGAACTGCCGTTCGACGCGATCACCTCGTCGCACGCGCAATGAGAAAGGCCCCGGTTCGCCGGGGCCTTTTCACATGAACGCCGCCGCGAAGGGCGCGGGCAGGTCGAATTCGCGCAGCACCCGGGCGCGGCCTTCGGGGGACATCTTGCGGGCGGTCTTTTCGACGATCGCCTGCAACGCCTCCGGCGTCTGGGTCTGCGCGAAGGGGGCGAAGTAATGCTTGAGGAAGACGAAACAGATCACGTCCTCCAGCGCCTGCACCTGCGGATCGCGCTTCAGCCCCTCCTTGCGCAGCATCCGCCCGGTCTGATCTGCCGCAGCCTCGTCATAGCCCGCATCGCGCATCATGCCCGCAATCCGCGCGGCATGGCGGCGGCCCTGTTCGCGGCGCCACTCAAGATAACCGATCCGGCCTTCGGGATAATCGCTGCGCGGCAGAAGCCAGCGTTCGACATGCTGGCCCCGCGCGGCGATGCGGAGGGTTTCGTCCGCATCGGGGAACAGGCGGTCCAGTTCCGCCGTCATCCGCTGACCGTAAAGCAGGGCCTCCTGCTTCGGGTCGGCGGCATTGGCGGCATTGATCGCGGCAAGGACCGTATCGAGACGCGCCATCACCCCCTCCGCAGCCGTTCCAGCACGGCGATCGTCGCGTAACCGTCGGGCGCCATCCCGTTCGCCCGCTGCCAGGCGACCAGCGCGTCGATCGTGTTCTGGCCGATCATGCCATCCGTGCCCTGCGTGTCATAGCCGAGCGCGGTGAGCCGCTGTTGCAGCTCCTGCTTTTCGTTGCTGCTCAGCGCCCGGCCATCGCGCGGCCAGGGGGCGACCAGCCCGCCCCTGCCCTTCAGCCGGTCGGACAGCAGCCCCACCCCCATCACATAGGAATTGGCGGCGTTGTAGCGCGAGATCGCAGCGAAATTGCCGAAGATCATGATCGCCGGACCCTTCGACCCGGCGGGCAGAAGGATCGACGCCGGGCCATAGTTCGGCACCGCGCCATTCACCCCACGCACGCCAAGCGCGGCCCATTCGGCGGGGGTCTTCTTCACCTTCTTGCCACCCAGCCCGTAGTTGAAGCCCGCGGGCAGCGTGACCTCCACCCCCCAGGGCTGGCCGCGCGTCCAGCCCGACCGCGCCAGATAGGCCGCCGTGGAGGCCAGCGCATCGGCCGGATTGTCGGACCAGATGTCGCGCTTGCCGTCGCCGGTGAAATCGACCGCGAAGGACAGGTAGGAGGACGGGATGAACTGCGTATGCCCCATCGCCCCCGCCCAGGATCCGGTCAGGTGCATCGGATCGGTATCGCCCGCCTGGATGATCTTCATCGCGTCGAGGAACTGTTGCTGGAAGAAGGCGCCGCGCCGCCCGTCATAGGCCAGCGTCGCCAGCGCGGGCAGGATCAGCGTCTTGCCCCGGTTCTTGCCATAGTTCGATTCCATGCCCCAGACGGCGACGACGACTTCCTTGTCCACGCCGTAACGCGCTTCGATCGCGTTGAGCAGGTCGCGGTGCTGCGCCAGCATCGCGCGGCCATTCTCGATCCGGCTGTCGGAGACGGCGCTGTCCAGATACTCCCAGACCGGCTTGGTGAATTCGGCCTGATAGCGGTCGCGCTCGATCACCTTCGGGTTGTAACGGATGATCGCGACGGAGCGTTGCCAGGTGCGTTCGCTGATCCCCGCCGCCATGGCGCGCGGCTTGAACCCCACCAGCCAGTTCTGCAACCCGCGCTCATGCGCGCTGTCGGCCACCGGGATTTCGTCGGCCATCACGCCGCCCGAGGGCGCGGCATAGCGTTCCATCGGCCCCGAACAGGCGGAAAGCCCGGTGAAGGCGACCAAAGTCAGGGTGCCCAGATGTGTTGCGCGTTTCATGCCCGCCTCGCTCACTGTTTTGCGACAGTCTAGCAGGCCGGGCGGGCGGTGCAATTCCCTCAGGGCTTGTCGAAGAACGGGGTCATCTGCACGACGATCACGGAATTCTCGTCCAGCGCGCGCTGCATCAGGGCGCGTTCCTCCGCGCCGATTTCGTCGCCCACCTGTTCGCGTTCGGCGAGCGTGCCGTAGCCGGTCACGTCGAGCGGCGCCAGATCGGCCTGTTTCAGGATCGCCACCGTCTCGCGCACAGCCTCGGCCTCGTCCACGCCCGAGGCGAAGCACAGGATGCCCGCCCCGGTCGCGCCCTTGGGCAGGCCGTCATCCGCCTTGCGGCCCACCTCGATCAGCAGGGTATAGACCTGCTGCGGGCGTTTCGTCTTTTCCGTCTCGGTCAACATGACCTCCTGTATGGCGGATACCCGCCCGGATCAGCGTTTTATCGCGCGCCCGGCGGCGATGAGCACAATTGCCCCGATCACGCCGACGATCAGCTGCGGCAGCCAGGCATTCGCCGCATAGATCCCCAGAACCCCCAGGATCGCATTGGCGATGATCGCACCCACGATGCCCAGAATGACATTCATGAAGATGCCGGTGCTGGCCCCCATGATGCGCGAGCCGATCCAGCCCGCCAGCCCGCCCACGATGATCGACGCGATGATACCCAATCCCATGACACTTCCTCCGTTGCCGCTTCCGGCTCAACGCCGGAAGGCGGCTCAGGTTCCGGACGCGGGATCAGTCGCGCAGCAATTCGTTGATGCCGGTCTTCGAGCGGGTCTTCGCATCCACCCGCTTCACGATCACCGCGCAATACAGGCTGACGCCGTTCTTCGACGGCATCGAACCCGCGACGACGACCGAATAGGGCGGCACTTCGCCGTAGAAGATTTCGCCGGTTTCGCGATCGACGATCTTGGTCGATTGTCCCAGGAACACGCCCATGCCGAGGACCGAGCCCTCGCGCACGATCACGCCCTCGACCACCTCGGACCGCGCGCCGATGAAGCAGTTGTCCTCGATGATCACCGGCCCGGCCTGCACCGGCTCCAGCACGCCGCCGATGCCGACGCCGCCCGACAGATGCACGCCCTTGCCGATCTGCGCGCAGGATCCCACCGTGGCCCAGGTGTCGACCATCGTGCCCTCGTCGACATGGGCGCCGAGGTTGACGAAGCTGGGCATCAGCACCACGCCCTTCGCGATATAGGCCGAGCGCCGCACGACGCAGTTCGGCACCGCGCGGAAGCCCGCGGCCTTCCACTCGGCGGCGCCCCAGCCCTTGAACTTGCTGTCAACCTTGTCCCACCAGCCGGAGCCCTGCGGCCCGCCCTCCTGGACCTCCATATCCTTCAGCCGGAAGCCGAGCAGAACGGCCTTCTTCGCCCATTGGTTGACGTGCCAATTGCCGTCGGCCTGCTTTTCGGCGACGCGGATCAGGCCCTTGTCGAGCCCGTCGAGCGTTTCCTCGATCGCATCGCGGCTGACGCCCCGGCTCGCGGGGGTGATGGTGTCACGGGTTTCCCAGGCCGCCTCAATGGCGGATTCAAGCGCGGCATTCGGCATGGTGGCCTCCGGTTTTGATATGGCTTTAACTTTGACCCCGCTATAGGTGGAGAAAGGCTTCGGCGCAACGAGCAGGACGGTCATGGACGGCATCGGCGAGGAAAAACGCACCCATACATTCCGCGATTCGATCGAGGATGCACAGGCGGCGAACCGCGTGCCCGACACGCCGCAGAGCCGCTCACCCGCCTACCGGCTGGCCTTCATCGACGAGGATTTCATGATGCGGGCCGAATTGCGCCCGGTGCGGCTGCAACTGGAACTGCTGAAGCCGCAGATGGTCCTGGACGAGCGCGGCATCGAATCGACCGTGGTGATGTTCGGCGGCGCCCGGATCCCGCGACCGGAGGCCAGGGAGAGCGCCCGGACGCCGATGCTGGGCGAACTGACGCGCTATTACGACGAGGCCCGCCGCTTCGCGCGCGAGGTCACCAACCGTTCGATGCAGACCTATGGCCGGCACATGGTGATCTGCACCGGCGGCGGCCCGGGCGTGATGGAGGCCGGGAACCGCGGCGCGCATGAGGCGGGCGGGCAGTCGATCGGGCTGAACATCCTGCTGCCGCATGAACAGGCGCCGAATGCCTATGTCACGCCCGACCTGTCGTTCAACTTCCACTATTTCGCGCTGCGCAAGATGCACTTCCTGATGCGCGCGCGGGCGGTGACGGTCTTCCCGGGCGGCTTCGGTACGCTCGACGAGATGTTCGAGGCGCTGACCCTGATCCAGACGAAGCGGATGCAGCGGATCCCCTTCATCCTGTTCGGCACCGACTTCTGGAAGAATGTGGTGAACTGGGATCTGCTGGTCGAGGCGGGCACGATCCATGCCGACGACCTGAAGCTGGTCTCCTTCGTCGAAACCGCCGCCGAGGCGCTGGAAATCATCGACCGCTGGGATTATTCAGGCTGCGCCTGAACGGCCCTTTCCGCCACATCACACCGGGCGAGGAATGTCGCGAATTCACGTATCATCCGTGCGTGGAAGATGACTGCCGCATGAGAACCGCCCGCTAAATAAATCTGGACAGCCTCATATGATCACTCATGATCCAGTCTGGGTTGAAATGTATATTATAGATCAGGATGAATACCGCAAAACTTTCGCGGAATACCTGCGCCGGGGAACACCGATCCGGCTCCGGACAAAACAGGCCGGACGCAGCGCTCAATACTCTGGCGCCCCCAACCGAGCAGTGGTGCTTCTCGGGCGAGACCTCCCTGCCCAATACTGCGCGGTTCACAGGCATTGAACCCTGCTTGACGATCTTGTCGAAGACTACCGCGACATGAGCTATGTTGGAACTACATCCAAGCCGCAGGATAGAAAGCCGATTGACTGCAACTCGCTCTAGCCTCAAGCAGTCCAGTAATCGCCTCCTCCGTTTCACCCGTTTTGATGCCTCGCACTGAAAACCGGCACCGACCACCAATGCGACAGAATGTCCGGATGATGAATTTCATCGAAAAATCAAACCTCTGGCCGTTCTGTCTTACGTTGAGATCGCGCCGATGCCATTCTAACCGTTACTGTCCTCAGGGCAGCTTCAGATGCGCAAGGTAGACAATTGGGAGCCCTCGCTCAGCCCCGCACTTGACCACACCGCCTAACCTGTGGCAGCTTCGCATCCCCGAAGACAGTCGACATGCAATTTTCACCACATTCGAGACCCCACCGAACACGGAGCATTCATGAGTGATCCTGAAATCACAGTTGTTTTCTGGCGAGACGATTGCAGAGACTCTCGTGCCACTTGGGATGACCGCAAAGCCTTTGAAGAACTCCTGAAAAAGCAGGACATCAAATATTCGGGAACGACGCACTTCCGGATGGCTGCGGACTTTCCTGTCTTGAATGAGTTCACGATAATGGCGAAAGAACTAGGCCCGGCGGCTATTACTGCTATCGGCGGTTGGTTTGTCGGTAGGCTGGGGCGAAAGGCCCGACTCAGGGTGGGTGATATCGAGGTGGAAGCGGGATCAGTGAAAGAGGTGGAAAAGCTGCTGGCGTTGGCTCGCAAGCAAGCTGTCGAACACACCAACGAAGCAGAAGGCGGGTCGGGTCCGGACAAGTAGCCGACCCAACCAATCGGTCTGACACGGGCGAGAACCTAGGCCTGCGCGGACCGCTAGCCATGTCTTTCCAGCCATCCGCCGCACGGCTGAGAGCGACCCTCCGGTCGCCCCCTTGGGCAATCACCCGACGACGCGATAGCCACGGCCCCGCATGCAGTTGGCGACGATCGACTCGCGGCTCTGGTTGTTGCTCAGCGCGCTGCCGGCGATCCCTGCGAGCGCACCCACGGCAGCCGCGTTCCGGACGTTGTGCCCCCGGTTGCGGATAATCGCCGTGCCCGCCGCCGCAACGCCCGCCGAGGTCGCCGCCGTCATCCCGGTATTACCGTCCAGCACACCCTGCTGGGTCGAAAGCGACTGACAGGAGGCCAGATCGTTCTGGTAATTCGGGCCGACCGGGCCGTCGATGATCGGCTGGTAATTGGCCCCGGTATTGGCACAGGCCGCCACCAGAAGCACGGGCACGATCAGAAACCTGTGGATTTTCATATGATTCTCCTCACCTCGAAAGGTCGCCCGAAAGCAGGCAGCCGATAGTATCTGCCGCTCCAGGGGAGCTTGTCCAGCCTGGGCGGCATCAACAATCACCTTAAGCAAAGCATGGTGGCAGGGAGCAGGATGCCGGCTGTGACGTGGATTGCCTTTCGGTCGTAGCAGGTGGCGGAGCGTCGGACGGTTGAAGCATCGCTCGATGCGGTTGCGGGCCTGTAAAACGGGATGATGGCCTTCCTGCTGCGATTGGAGGGGGTGACTCTCCCGTAACGCATCCTCATAGGCTTTTCCGGTCAGCACCGCACCGCCTTCCTGCCCGTCGAGCAGTGCGGGAGCGGCGGTGATGTCGCCTGTCTGGCCGGGGGTGACGAGAAACCTCAGGGGCGGCCCCAGCGCATCAGCGAGCATGTGGATCTGGTGTCAGTCCGCCTCGGGAACGCCCCAGCGCCTGATCCCTGCCCCCTTTTCCGCTGGTCGCCTGCTGGTGCGCCCGCACGATTGTGCTGTCGATCATCAGACAGAGGTTGTCGCGATCCCGCATCAGCGCGTCGAACACCCGGTCCCAGACCCCGGCATGACACCAGCGGCTGAAGCGCCGATGCACGGTCTTCCAGTTGCCATACCGCTCCGGCGGGTCGCACCAATGCGCGCCCGACCACAGTACCCAGAGACAGCCGTTCACGAACACGCGGTCATCCGCACCCGACCACCCGGGATCGCCGGCCTTTCCCGGCAATATCAGGGCAATCCTCGCCCATTGGGTCTCGCTCACCTCATAGCGCCTCTGGGCCATCCAGAACTCCGTTGCCCATAACACGCTGCCCCATGAAACACCCAAAACAACTCATGGGAATCCTGAATGTCGATCCAACCTAGCAATCGGCCTGCTATCCTTCTGCCTTGAAGTCGTTCCGGCATTCGCCGGGATCGACGTTGTGCCAGACTTGGCCGTCGGCTGCCGATAGGTGATCGCAGGTTCGCTTTCCTGCTCAGCGACTTCCGTTTTGAGAGTGCCATTTCCATGGGGTTCAATGGCGGCAGGAAGAGGAACCAGGCGTCGACGCTGCACAGGGCCGCGACATAGGTCTGGGGCCAGTAGCTGGTCGGCGCGTGATCGACAAGGCGTTGGCCGCAGGACGCCCAACGGATGGTCTTGGCTAGGTGGGTCTTGACGGAGCTCTCGTCTATAAACGCCAATCTTTCCAGAGTTCTAGCCATGAAAGGCTGACGTTTCGCGGTCCCGATGCGCCGTGGATCGGCCACATCCTTGCGCTTCTGCTCAAGCGCGTGCAGGTCGTTTGTGCATCAGCCCGAGGCCGCGCAGGACCGGCCAGACGGGGCCGCCATAGATCTCGGAAAGCTCTGCTGCCAACTTATCAAGCGTGATCCCGCTCGTCACATCGACCAGCCCGCCGCCGTTGCCTTGGCCCGGCACCAGCGATCCGGTTTCACGCCGCAACTTGACCAGATCACTGACGAATTTCGGTGAAACACGGAAGTCCTGCGATGCCCTCGTCAGCAGACGCAACGACCCGCGTCCGAAATTCCATCGGATGCGGCCTGCCCATCTCGCCCCCCATAGCTGCATCAACAGCCGGGAAGCGCAGCATGACAAATCCCGGAACCCTCTAGCCGATGGCCAGAAAAACGTTCTAAAGTCCCGCTTCGGCGGCGATGGCCGCGCGGCTCTTGCGGGCGCGCTCGGTCGCCGATTTCAACTGGCCACAGGCGGCCATGATATCCTCGCCGCGCGGAGTGCGGATCGGGCTGGCGTAGCCGGCTTTATAGATGATGTCGGCGAAGGCCTCGATCCGCTCCCAGTCGCTGCGCTCATAGGGTGCGCCGGGCCATTCGTTGAACGGGATCAGGTTGATCTTCGCCGGGATGCCGCGGATCAGCTTCACCAGACGCCGCGCATCATCGTCGCTGTCGTTCACATCCTTCAGCATCACATATTCAAAGGTGATCCGCTCGCTGTTCGACAGGCGCGGATATTCCCGCAGCGCGCCGATCAGCGTTTCGATGTTCCATTTCTTGTTGACGGGCACCAGCCGGTTGCGCACCTCGTCGGTGGTGGCGTGGAAGCTGACCGCCAGCAGGCAGCCGATTTCCTCCGCCGTCTTGGCGATTTCCGGCACGACGCCCGAGGTCGAGAGCGTGATCCGGCGGCGCGAGAGCGAAATCCCCTCGCCATCCATCACCACCTGCATCGCGTCGCACACATTGTCGAAATTGTAAAGCGGCTCGCCCATGCCCATCAGCACGACATTCGACACCAGCCGCCCGTCTTCCTTCGGCGCGCCGGGTTTCGGCCATTCGCCCAGATCGTCGCGCGCCACCATGACCTGACCGACGATTTCCCCCGCCGTCAGGTTTCGCACCAGCTTTTGCGTGCCGGTATGGCAGAACGAACAGGTCAGCGTGCAACCGACCTGCGAGGAGATGCACAGCGTGCCCCGGGTTTCCTCGGGGATATAGACCGCCTCGACCTCATGCCCGCCGGCGATCCGCAGAAGGTATTTCCGCGTTCCGTCCATCGACACCTGCCGGGTGACGATCTCGGGCACCGAAATCTCGAAGTTCCGCTCCAGAAGCGCGCGATACTCCTTGGCGAGGTTGGTCATCTGCGCGAAATCGCGCACGCCCCAGTGATAGATCCACTGCCAGATCTGCCCGACGCGCATCTTCGCCTGCCGCTCGGGCGTGCCCGCGGCGATCAGCGCATCGCGCAACCCGGAGCGGGTCAGGCCGACAAGGTTCACCTTGCCGCCCTCGGGCAACTTGCGCGGGAGGGTCAGCACGTCTTGCGTGATCGGGGCTGCGAGCTGGTTCATGGCCGTATCCTGAGGAATGAGAGCCGGATATAGGGGATTCGGCCCGAAAAACAAAGCCGGAAACGCAAAAGGCGCGCCCCAAGGCGCGCCCGTGCCCTGCGGAGGGGCTTATTTGCAGCGGTTCTGCGCTTCGGTCATCGCCGCGGTGAAGCCCATCAGCGAGAATTTATCCTTCGTCACCGTGCCCTTGCCCGACCGCGCCGTCAGCGTCACATCGGCACCCGCCCGCAGCGCCGCGATCAGCTTCGCATCGTCTTCCGGCGATCCGGCCCAGGCACCTTCGCCATCGGTGAACAGCTGGAACTTCGCCCCGGTATTGACCACAACATCCACCGTCGAGCCCGATGCGAAGGGATAGCCGCCCATGAACGACACCTCACCCTGCTTGCCCGGGCGGAAGGTCACGAACAGCAGGATGTCGCCGCGGCGCACGTCGACCTTCTTGCCGTCCTTCGTATTGACGGTTTCCTTCGGCGCCGAAACGCCCCAGCATTCCTTCGGCTTCTCCTCGACGAAGACGGACCAGTCCGTCTTGGCCGCGACGCGGTTGGAGGTCGCCTGTGCCCCCGCAGAGCCCGCCAGAACCAGCGATGCCGCCAGAACCGCAGCCCCCCGCACAACGAATGTCTTCATGGTTACAGCCTCCAAGCTGCCTGTTGCCCCTGGACCGCAGCCCGGCCTTGCGCCGTTCTTCACACTGGCGGTCACGATTTCAACTCGATATTCGACAAATAACGCGATTTTGCCACAGGGGGAAAGACCCTGCGGCCGATTTCATCGAAGGAGAGGCGAATGGCGGCTGTGCCGATGGTCGAACTGTGGCGGGGCGGGATGCTGGAGTCGGTGCATTCGGGCCATGCGGTGGTGTTCGGGCCGGGCGGGATCGAAATGGCCTGGGGCGATCCGGAGGCGGTGATCTTCCCGCGTTCGTCGTGCAAGATGATCCAGGCGCTGCCGCTGATCCGCAGCGGGGCGGCCGATGCGGCGGGCCTGACGGAGCGGCAGCTTGCGCTGTCCTGCGCCAGCCATTCGGGCGCGGCCCTGCATGTTCAGGCGGTTGCGGACTGGCTCGCGGCGCTCGACCTGGGCGAGGCCGATCTGCGCTGCGGCGCGCATATGCCGCAGGACCGCGACGAGAACAAGCGCCTGACCTGCTCCGCCACCAGCCCCTGCCAACTGCACAACAACTGTTCGGGCAAGCATGCCGGGTTCCTCACGCTGAACCGGCACCTTGGCGGCGGCAGCGAATATACCGAGGTCGACCACCCGGTTCAAAAAGCCGTGAAGGACGCGTTTGAGGAGGCCACGCAGGAGGTTTCCCCCGGCTATGGCATCGACGGCTGCTCGGCGCCGAACTTTGCCTGCACCGTCACCGGGCTGGCGCGCGCGATGCAGCACTTTGCCGCCGCGCCCGAGGGCAGCGCCCCGGCCCGGCTCGCCCGCGCGATGGTCGCCTTTCCGGAGATGGTCGCCGGAGAGGAACGCGCCTGCACCCGGCTGATGCGGGCGACCGGGGGCCGCGCCGCGGTGAAGACCGGCGCCGAGGCGGTCTTTGTCGCGATCATCCCGGAACTGCGGCAGGGTATCGCGCTGAAAATCCTCGACGGCGGCACCCGGGCATCCGAAGCGGCAATCACCACGCTGCTGATCCGGGCCGGTGTGCTCGACCCCGCGCATCCGGTGGCCGAACGGCTGATCCCGAAGGCGCAGACCAACTGGCGCGGGCTGGTGACCGGAGAGATGCGGCTGGCGCCCGGCTTCGCCTAGAACCAGTTCTGCCAGATCAGCCGCAACGCCAGCAACGTCGAGGTCGCCACCAGCAGCGGCCGGATCACCCGCGCCCCCACCCGCATCGCCAGGAGCGAGCCGATCCGCGCGCCCGCAATCTGCGCCACGCCCATCGCCAGCCCGACGATCCAAAGCGGCTTGCCGATCGCGGCAAAGGCCACCAGCCCGCCGAGGTTCGACGCAAAGTTCAGCAGTTTGGTATGCGCCGTGGCCTTCAGCACGCCATAGCCCGCCAGCATCACGAAGCCGATCATGTAGAACGACCCCGCCCCCGGCCCGAGCGCGCCATCGTAAAACCCGATCAGCGGCACGAAAAACGCTGCGAAAGCAAAGGGGTTCAGCCGTTGCAGCCGGTCCAGATCGTTCAACCCCTTCTTGAAGGCGAAGAACCCCGCGATCGCCAGAAGCAGCACCGGCAGCCCCATCCGCAGCGCATCCGCCGGGATCAGCGCGGCACAGCCCGCCCCCGCCAGACCGCCGGCAAAGGCCATCCCGGCCGAACGGATCTGCCGCCGCAGGTCCACATGCCCGGCGCGCGCATAGGAGACCGCCGCCGTGGCCGCGCCGAACACGCCCTGCACCTTGTTGGTGGACAGCGCCTGTAACGGCGGCACCCCCGCCAGCATCAGCGCGGGCAGCGTGATCAGCCCGCCGCCCCCCGCGATGGAATCAATGATGCCCGCGAAAAACGCCGCCGCGACCAGCAGCATCACCAGATGCAGCGACAGATCGGCCATCAGAAGTCGAGATTCTCGACGTTCAGTGCGTTCTGCTGGATGAATTCGCGGCGGGGTTCCACTACATCCCCCATCAGCTTGGTGAAGATGTCATCGGCCTCGGCCAGATCCTCCACCCGCACCTGCAACAGCGTCCGCGCCGAAGGATCGAGCGTGGTTTCCCACAACTGTTCGGGGTTCATCTCGCCCAGCCCCTTGTAGCGTTGCAGGGTCAGGCCCTTTTCGCCCTCCGACAGCACCGCCTGCAACAGCGCGAGCGGGCCGTGAATCGGCTGCTCGCGGTCCTTGCGGATCAGCAGCGAGGGCTTGCCGTAAACCTCCTGCAACGCGTCGGTATGGGCGGCGAGCCGCCGCGCCTCGCCCGAACGCAGCACCTGACCGTCGAGCGTGCGGTGTTCCTCGACCCCGCGCAGCACCCGGGCAAAGCGCAGCCCGTGGTCCTGCGTCGGTCGCCCGGACCAGCCACGCTCATATTCCACCGCGACCTCATCAAGCCGCGCGGCCACCGCATTCGCCACGCCCTGCGCATCGGCATCCACTCGGCCCGGCACCAGCGCGCCCGCGATGGCGGCCTGTTCGAGGATCCCCATCGGGTAATGCGTCGGGAAGGCTTGCAGGATCCGGCGGATCACGCGGGCCTCTTCGACCACGCGCTCCAGATCGGCACCGATGATCTCCTGCCCATCGCCCAGACGCAGCCGCGCGCCCTCAACGCCCTGATGGATCAGGAAATCTTCGAGCGCCGCCTGATCCTTCAGATAGACCTCGGACTTGCCCCGCGCGACCTTATACAGCGGCGGCTGCGCGATATAGAGATAGCCGTTCTCGATCAGCGCGGGCATCTGCCGGAAGAAGAACGTGAGCAGCAGCGTGCGGATATGGGCGCCGTCGACGTCCGCATCCGTCATGATGATGATCTTGTGGTAGCGCAGTTTGTCGATGTTGAACTCGTCGCGCCCGATGCCAGTGCCGAGCGCGGTGATCAGCGTGCCGATCTGCTCCGAGGACAGCATCCGGTCGAACCGCGCGCGTTCCACGTTCAGGATCTTGCCCCGCAGCGGCAACACCGCCTGGTTCTTCCGCTCCCGCCCCTGCTTCGCCGAGCCGCCCGCGGAATCCCCTTCGACGAGGAAAACCTCGGACAGCGCCGGATCCTTCTCCTGGCAATCGGCCAGTTTTCCGGGCAGAGAGGCCACATCCATCGCCGTCTTGCGCCGGGTCAGTTCGCGCGCCTTGCGGGCGGCTTCGCGGGCCAGCGCCGCCTCGATGATCTTGCCGACGATGATTTTCGCCTCGCCGGGATGTTCCTCGAACCACTCGCCCAGCTTTTCGTTCACCAGGTTCTCGACCGCCGGACGGACCTCGGACGACACCAGCTTGTCCTTGGTCTGGCTGGAGAATTTCGGATCGGGCACCTTGACCGACAGCACACAGGTCAGCCCCTCGCGCGCATCGTCGCCGGTGAAGTCGATCTTCTCCTTCTTGGCGATGCCGCTGTCCTGCGCATATTTCGTCAGCGTCCGGGTCAGCGCGCCACGGAAGCCCGCAAGGTGCGTGCCGCCATCGCGCTGCGGGATGTTGTTGGTGAAGGGCAGCACGTTTTCGTGGTAGGTATCGTTCCACCACATCGCCACCTCGACGCCGATACCGCGCACCTCGCCGGTCATGTAAATCGGATCCGGGATCAGCGCGGTCTTCGACCGGTCGAGGTATTTCACGAATTCCCTGACGCCACCTTCGTAATGCAGTTCCGCCTTCAGCGGCTCCGCCGGGCGCAGGTCTTCGAGGATGATCCGCACGCCAGAGTTCAAAAACGCCAGCTCCCGCAGCCGGTTTTCCAGCGTCTTGAAGCTGTAGTCGAGGTTCGAGAAGGTGCCCTCCGGATCATGCGTCTTCGAGGATGCCAGGAACCGCACCTCGGTGCCGCGCCCCCCCGGCTCCTCACCGATCACATGGACATGCTCGACGCAATCGCCATGCTCGAACCGCGCGAAATAGATCTTGTCGTTGCGCCAGACCTTCAGTTCCAGCCAGTCCGACAGCGCGTTGACGACCGAAACCCCCACGCCATGCAGACCGCCCGAGACCTTGTAGGCGTTTCCGCCCTCGTCGGTGTTGTTGAACTTCCCCCCGGCATGAAGCTGGGTCATGATGACCTCGGCCGCCGAAACGCCCTCCTCCGGGTGCAGGTCGACCGGAATCCCGCGGCCATTGTCACGCACGGAGACCGAACTGTCGGCATGGATCACGACGTGAACGTAATCGGCATAATCGGCCAGCGCCTCGTCGATGCCATTGTCCACGACCTCGTAGACCATGTGATGCAGGCCCGAACCGTCATCGGTATCGCCGATATACATGCCGGGGCGCTTGCGCACCGCTTCCAGGCCCTTGAGAACCTTGATGGAATCCGCGCCGTATTCGGACTTTTTCTGGGTCTGCTCGGTCATCCGCACCAATCCTGATCGTTGCTGCGAAGTTGTAGCGGCTTGGCGCGGCAATGTCACGCCAAACGCACGAAATGGCTCATGGCGCCGCCTCCCGCAGGCTGGACAGGCCCGCCGTTTCCGTGACCTCCAGATACTGCGCCCGGGGGCCGAGGTGGTCGAACAGTGCCGCCTCCGTCCCCGTCATCCAGACATGCGCGGAAAGCCCGCAGATTTCATCGTAAAGCGCGGCGCGGCGCGTGGAGTCCAGATGCGCAGCCACCTCGTCCAGCAACAGGACCGGCGCCGCCACCGCCCGGGCATTGGCGAGCAGCAGCGAAATCAGCAGCGCCTTCTGCTCGCCGGTCGAACATTGCGCGGCGGGGGTGGATTTCTCGGCATAGATCGCCTCAAGATCCGCGCGATGCGGCCCTTCGAGCGTACGACCCGCCGCCATGTCACGCCGTCGGCCGGCGGCCAGCGCGGCGGCCAGATCCTCCGGCCCCTCCCCCGTCACCGCCAGATCCGCCGCCGGAAAGGCCGTCGCGGCCCCGGCCTGCGCCGCCGCGATCCGCGCCACGGCCAGCGCCCGCGCCGCCCGGATCCGCCCCCCGGCCATGGCCATCCGCGCCTCAAGCACGTCATACCAGGCGCGATCCTGCACCTGATCCTTCAGTAGCCGGTTGCGCTCCCGCATCGCCTTGTCATAGTCCAGCGCCGCCTCGGCATGGCCCGGAACAAAGGAAAGCGTCATCCGGTCGAGAAACCGCCGCCGCCCCTCCGCCCCCTCGATCCAGAGCCGGTCCATCGACGGCACCAGCCACAGCACCTTCGCCACCGTCCCAAGCGCCACCTGCGGCGCGGGCTTGCCGTCGATCCGCACCTCGCGCGCGGACCCCGGCAGGGCGTGGGTCTCGACCTCATGGCCGTTGATATCGGCGCGGATCTTCCAGCCGACCTCTTCCTGCCGTCGGATCAGTTCCGCCGCCGCAGCCCGCCGCAGCCCGCGCCCCGGCGACAAGAGCGAAATCGCCTCCAACACCGAGGTCTTCCCCGCGCCGTTCGGGCCGAAAATGGCAACCGGCCGCCCATCGGCGCGGATCTCCGCGCGACGGTGCGACCGGAATTGCAGAAGCGTCAGCGTCGAAAGGATCGTCACACCCGCATCGGCATCACGACATAGACCGCCGAGGTATCGTTCCCCTCGCGCATCAGCGTCGGATCGCCCGAGGAATTGAACAGGAAGACGGCATTTTCCCGATCCACCTGCGACGCGATTTCCAGCAGGTATTTCGCGTTGAACCCGATCTCCAGCCGCTCATCGGCATAGGCCACGGCCAGTTCTTCCTCCGCCGCCCCGGCATCGGGGGCGTTGACCGAAAGCACCAGCCGGTCCTCGTCGAGGCTCAGCTTCACCGCACGCGAGCGTTCCGAGGACACCGTGGCCACCCGGTCCACCGCCTTGGCGAATTCCGCCGCATCGACTTCGAGCCGCCGCGTGTTGTTCATCGGGATGACGCGGGTGTAATCCGGGAAGGTGCCGTCGATGACCTTCGAGGTCAGGCTGATCCGCGGCGTGGCGAAGCGCACCTTCGTCTCGCTCACCGAAACGGCGATATCGGCGTCGTCATCATCCAGCAGCTTGCGCAATTCGTTCACCGCCTTGCGCGGGACGATAACGCCAGGCGTCCCCGCCGCCCCTTCCGGCAAAGGCGCGTCGATCCGGGCCAGCCGGTGGCCATCGGTCGCGACACAGCGCAGCACCGCCCCACCCTCGCCCTGCGCGACATGCATATAGACGCCGTTCAGGTAATAGCGTGTCTCTTCGGTCGAAATCGCGAATTTCGACTTGTCGAACAGCCGCTTCAGCACGCCCGCCTTGGCGGTGAAATTCGCGGTATATTCGGCCGAGGCCATCACCGGGAAATCTTCCTTCGGCAGCGTGGCGAGGTTGAAGCTCGACCGCCCCGCCGTGATCGTCAGCCGCCCCGCCGCCGGATCATCGGCCAGCACGACCAGCGCGCCATCGGGCAGCTTGCGCACGATCTCGTGCAGCATCACCGCCGAAACCGTCGTCGCCCCCGCGCGCTCCACCGCCGCAGGCGCCTTGTCGACCACCTCGATGTCGAGGTCGGTCGCGCGGAAGGAAGCGGCGTTCCCCTCAGCCTCGATCAGCACATTGGCCAGGATCGGGATCGTGTTGCGCCGCTCGACAACCGATTGGGCCTGCGCGACGGCTTTCAGCAGGTCTGCGCGCTCGATGCTGATCTTCATGGTCTTCCCTCACGGCAGCCCGGCGCGTTCTGCGCCGTGGCACGGATTTTTCAGGACATTCGGCTGGATTGGCCGGAGCGTCAAGACTCCAGCAGACGCCGCAGCAGATCGACATCCTCGGTCAACTGCCGATCCTCGACCATCAGCTCGTCGATCTTGCGGATACCGTGCATGATCGTGGTGTGGTCGCGCCCGCCGAAGCGGCGCCCGATTTCCGGCAGCGACCGGGTCGTCAGCTGCTTCGACAGATACATCGCCACCTGCCGCGGCCGGGCGATGGTGCGCATCCGCTTCGGCCCGATCATGTCCGACAGGCGGACGTTGTAATGCTCGGCCACCTTGCGCTGGATTTCCTCGATCGAGACCTTGCGGTCCGAGGCGCGCAGAATATCCGTCAGGCATTCCTGCGCCAGATCAAGTGTGATTTCCCGCCCGACCAGCGAGGCGAAGGCGAACAGCCGGGTCAGCGCGCCTTCGAGCACGCGCACGTTCGTGGTGATCCGATGCGCCAGGAATTCCAGCACGCCATCGGCGATCTTCAGCCCCGGATACTGGCCGCGATAGCCTTCGGTCTTGGTCTGCAAGATGCCGAGCCGCAGTTCGTAATCCGTCGGGTGCAGGTCCACCACCAGCCCGCATTGCAGCCGCGAGCGGATCCGCTCCTCCAGGTCCTTGATCTCTCCCGGCGCGCGGTCGGCGGAAATCACGATCTGCTTGCCCTGATCGACCAGCGCGTTGAAGGTGTGGAAGAATTCCTCCTGCGTCGAATCCTTGCCCGCGATAAACTGCACGTCATCGACCATCAGCACATCGACGGAGCGGAACAACTCCTTGAAATCCATGATCTGCCGGTCGCGCAGCGCCTGCACGAAGCGATACATGAACTGCTCCGCCGACAGGTAGAGCACCCGCATTTCGGGGCGGCGGGTGGACAGTTCATGCGCGATCGCATGCATCAGGTGGGTCTTGCCCAGCCCGACGCCGCCATAAAGGAACAGCGGGTTGAAGGAGACCGGCCCGCCCTCCGCCACGCGGCGCGCGGCGGCATGGGCGAGTTCGTTCGGCTTGCCGACAACGAAAGTGTCAAAGGTGAAGCGCGCATCGAGCGGCGCGCCCGGCAGTTCCTCGTCCACGGGGCGCGCGGCCTTGCGCACAGGTGCGGCCGGGCTGCGGGTGACCTCCGCCGCGGGCATCGGGCGCAGTTCCGCGACGCGGAATTCGATCCGCTCGACCGCGAGGCCGGAGGCGCGCAGCTCCCGCAGGATCGGCTCGCCGAAATTGCGCGACACCCAGTCGCACATGAATTTCGTCGGCGCCTCGACCGAGGCGATTCCCTCCGCGACGCCGAGCAGGCTCAGCGGTGCGATCCAGGTGGAGAAGTTGGTCTTCCCGACGCTCTTGAGAAGTTCATTCCGGACCCGCCCCCAGGTTTCTTCGCTCATCTCGTGCCTTCGCCTACTGTCATCGCGGACACGCAACCTTGGACCGGCGACCCGCAGCAGCAGCGGGCCGATACAACCGGCACGGGAACAGGAAACCCGGCCCCGGAATCCGGGCCCGGCATCACCTGCCGAATATCGGGAGGAACCGCCCTCCCGCGAATTGAAATCGCATCCCAAATGCCGGAAAGCTCCGGCTTTTTCGTTGTCGTGGCAGACTTTAGCTCTGCTCCGGCATCCGGGTTGCGTCATGTCCCCCAAGACGACGTGAATCGCTGGGTCAAGCTACCTTGGCGGCGGGGCGCCCCGCAACCGAACTTCGCGCTTGACGGCGGATTAACCCCGCGAATCCCCCGGCCGTGGTCGTGCCCGCAACAGAAGCGATTAAGGTTCTGAAAACCCTTGAAAAATCAAAAGGGGCGCCGAACGGCACCCCTTCATGAGTTTTTCATCTCCGGATGGGAAACAGTCCCTTCCGGCCCCGTGACCGGGGCTCAGTTCGCCGACAGCGCCTTCACGCGGGCCGACAGGCGCGAGACCTTGCGCGACACGGTGTTTTTGTGCAGCACGCCCTTGGTCACGCCCCGCGCCATTTCCGGTTCCGCGGCCAGCAGCGCAGCCTTCGCGGCTTCGGCATTGCCCGAAGCGATCGCTTCCTCGACCTTGCGGACAAAGGTGCGGATGCGCGAACGACGAGCGCGGTTGATTTCGTTGCGGGTCTCGTTCTGACGGGCGCGCTTCTTGGACTGGGGCGTATTGGCCATGTAGTTTTCCCAACCTTCGGGTCTGTTGCAATGAATCGCGCGCAAAAACCCGGTCCCCAGTGAACCTGATGATTCCAGCCTGAGCGGGCTCCACGCGCATGTAAGGGGCGCCTATACAGCACGGCGCCCCGAAAGGGAAGCCTTACTTGTCGCGGAACTGCGGTTCGCGCTTTTCCAGGAAGGCGGCCATGCCCTCCTTCTGGTCCTCGGTCGCGAACAGCGAATGGAACACGCGGCGCTCGAACAGCACGCCTTCGCGCAGCGTGGTCTCATAGGAGCGGTCGACGCATTCCTTCGCCGCCATGACGCTGATCTGCGACTTCGACGCGATCTTCTGCGCCGCGGCCATCGCTTCGGGCATCAGCTGCGCGAGCGGCACGACGCGGCTCACCAGCCCGGAGCGCTCCGCCTCCGCCGCATCCATGAAGCGGCCGGTCAGGTGCATGTCCATCGCCTTCGACTTGCCGACGAAGCGGGTCAGCCGCTGCGTGCCACCGATCCCGGCGATGACGCCGAGGTTGATTTCCGGCTGGCCGAATTTCGCGTTCTCGGCACAGATGATGAAATCGCACATCATCGCCAGTTCGCAGCCGCCGCCAAGCGCATAGCCCGCCACCGCCGCGATGATCGGCTTGCGGGTGCGCAGCAGCGCATCCGATTCCGTGCCGAAGAAATTCGAGCCGAACATGTCGACGAAGCTCTTCGACGACATTTCCTTGATATCCGCCCCGGCGGCAAAGGCCTTCTCGGAGCCGGTGAGGACGATGCAGCGCACCTTCTCGTTGGAATCCAGCTGATGCAGCGCATCGACCAACTCATTCAACAGGGTCGAATTCAGCGCGTTGAGGGCATCGGGGCGGTTCAGCCGGATCAGGGCAACGTAGTCTTCGATCTCGACGATCAGGGTCTGGTAGGCCATGGCTTCGCCTTTCCTTGTTTCGGGCGGAGTTGTAGCAGGCCCACCCCATTAATCAAGTCCTTCGCACCCTTACTTCTGGCAGGCCGGGCAGAAGAAGGTCGAGCGGCCCGATTGCACGATGCGTTTCAGCGGCGTGCCGCAGGTGACGCAGGGCGCGCCCTCGCGGTCGTAGACGCGGAAGGCGTGCTGGAAATAGCCGAGTTCACCACTCGCCTGCCGGTGATCACGCAGCGACGAGCCGCCCGCCGCGATCGCCTCGGACAGCACCTCGCGGATCACCGGCACCAGCGCGGCGATCCGCTGCGCCGCGATCCGGCCCGCCTGCCGGCGCGGGTCGATCCCCGCCCGGAACAGCGCCTCCGACACATAGATATTGCCCAGCCCCGCCACCACATGCTGATCGAGCAGCGCGGCCTTGATCGGCGTCGCGCGACCCTTCAGCCGGGCCACCAGGTAATCCTCGTTGAACTCATTGCCGAAAGGCTCCGGCCCCAGCCCCGCCAGAAGCCAATGCGCCGCCTCCCGATCCGTCCGGACCAGATCCATCGCCCCGAACCGGCGGGCGTCGTTGAAGGTGACGCGCGCCCCGCCCTCCATGTCCAACACGACGTGATCATGCTTTTGCGGCGCCGGATGGTCGTGGTGGAACCCGCCCAGCATATCCCCCGACACCAGCATCCGCCCCGACATGCCCAGATGGATCAGCAGGCTCTCGCCGCTGTCCAGATCGGCGAGGATGTATTTCGAGCGCCGCCGCAACCGCTCCACCCGCCTGCCCGTCAGCCGCTCCGCCATCCGCTCCGGCAGGGGCCAGCGCAGGTCCGGCCGGTTGACCTGCGCCTGGGTGATGACGCGCCCCTCCATCGCGGGCGCAAGGCTGCGGCGCACGGTTTCCACCTCGGGCAGTTCGGGCATGATTGTTCCTGTCGCATTGTCTTGGCCGAAAGGGCTCCTATAAGAAGGAGAAGATTTCGGGATCGGCAAGAGCGATGACAGCGGAAAACCACAAGACCACGCATTTCGGTTTCAAGACCGTGGACGAGGACGCAAAGGCCGGGATGGTCCACGGGGTGTTTTCCCGCGTCGCCTCGAAATACGACATCATGAACGACCTGATGAGCGTCGGCATCCATCGGCTGTGGAAGGATGCGATGATGGACTGGCTGGCGCCCCGGCCCGGGCAGCGGCTGCTCGATGTCGCGGGCGGCACCGGCGATGTGGCCTTCCGGTTCCTGAAACGCGCGCCGGGCGCCACCGCCACCGTCTGCGACATGACCGAATCCATGCTGATCGAGGGCCAGAAGCGCGCCGAGGCCGAGGACATGGCCGAGCGGCTGACCTGGGTCGTGGGCGATGCGATGGCCCTGCCCTTCGCGGACAACAGCTTCGACGTCTACACGATCTCCTTCGGGATCCGGAACGTGACCCGCGTCCCCGATGCGCTGAAGGAAGCGTTCCGCGTGCTGCGCCCCGGCGGGCGGCTGATGGTGCTGGAATTCAGCCAGATCCCGAACGACATGCTGCAATGGCTCTATGACCGCTACTCCTTCAACGTGATCCCGGCGATGGGCCAGATCGTGGCGGGCGACCGCGACAGCTATCAATATCTGGTGGAATCCATCCGCAAATTCCCGGATCAGGACACCTTCGCGGAGATGATCCGCACCGCGGGCTTCGGGCAGGTGAAATACCGCAACCTGTCGATGGGCATCGCCGCGCTGCATTCCGGCTGGAAGATCTGATGCGGGGGCCGCACAACATCTGGCGTCTGATCCGCACCGGCGCCACCTTCGAGCGCACCGGCGCGATGGGCGCGGTTCTGGAGGCGCTCGACGCCCCGCCGCGGCTCCGGCTGGCGGCGCGGGTGATGGGCTGGCCGTTCAAATGGCTGGGCTACAAGGGCGATCCGGCATTGCCGCCGGTGACGCGGGCGATCACCGCGCTCGGCCCCGCCTATGTCAAATTCGGCCAGGTGCTTTCGACCCGGCCCGATGTGGTGGGCTCCGAACTCGCCGATCAGTTGCGGGTGCTACAGGACAAGCTGCCCCCCTTCCCCACCGCCATCGCCAAGGAGATGATCGCCGAGGAACTGCTGCGTCCGATTGATGCGGCATTCTCTGCGTTTTCCGAGCCGGTGGCCGCCGCCTCGATCGCGCAGGTCCACCGCGCGACTCTCGCCGATACCGGTCAGGAGGTGGCGGTGAAGGTGCTGCGCCCCGGCATCGAAAAAGCCTTCCGCACCGATCTGGACGCCTTCCATTTCGCCGCCGGGATGATCGAACGGATGCTGCCCGCGACGCGACGCCTGCGGCCGTCGGATGTGGTGAACCACTTCGAGCAGACGGTTCTGGGCGAACTGGACCTGCGGCTGGAAGCCGCCGCCGCCTCGCAATTCGCCGCGAATACGGCGGGCGACGCGCATTTCCGCGTGCCGATGCCGGTCTGGGCGCTGTCGGGCCGCACGGTGATGACGATGGACTGGGCCGAGGGTATCCCGATGGGCGACGTTCCCGCCCTGCGCGCGGCGGGGCACGATCTGGTTGCGCTGTCCGAACGGGTGCTGCAACTGTTCCTCAGCCATGCGCTCCGCGACGGCTATTTCCACGCTGACATGCACCAGGGCAACCTGAAGGTCGCGGCGAATGGCGACATCATCGCCTTCGATTTCGGCATTATGGGTCAGATCGACGAATACACCCGCCGGGTCTATGCCGAGATCCTGATGGGCTTCATCCAGCGCGATTACCGCCGCGTGGCGGAGGTGCATTTCGAGGCGGGCTATGTCCCCGCCGACCGCGATGTGAACCAGTTCGCGCTGGCGCTGCGCGCGGTGGGCGAGCCGATCTTCGGCATGAATGCGACGCAGATTTCGATGGCGCGGCTGCTGGCCTATCTGCTCGAAGTCACCGAACGCTTCGGGATGCAGACCCGGACCGAGCTGATCCTGCTGCAACGGACGATGGTGGTGGTCGAGGGCGTGGCGCGTTCGCTGAACCCGGCGATGAACATGTGGGAGACCGCGCGGCCCGTGGTCGAGACCTATATCCGCGCGAACCTCGGCCCCAGGGCGGCCCTACGCGACCTGAAACGCACGGCGCTGGTGCTTGGTCATTTCGGGCCGCGCCTGCCCGGGCTGCTGCAATCGCTGATCCTGCGCGAACAGGCCCCGCCGGACGAACCCCAGCGGAAGAAACGGCATTCCGTGGGGATCTGGCTCGCGGGGGCTGCGCTCCTGCTCGCCGGGGCCGGGCTGGATCGGCTGTTCTGAACAAAGGCTGCGCAGATGCTCCTGCCCGTCCCTGCTGAGGGATCTGCGCCTAAAAGGCTGTTGCAAAGCCCGTTCGATGAGGAAGTCCTGCCGAACCAAGGAAAATTCCTCGACCACGCCCTCTCAGAACCCTTTTCGGCAGCCTGCCAAGCGGCATGACACCTCACCCCAATTCTGACCATCTTCGGTCGTCGGCAGGCCTTTCGCCGGTCGGCACGGGCCGGTAAATTGTCGGGCGAAGTCTCGGATTTCGCGGTCCATGGACCCCACGACACTTTGGCCGTGCGGATTTTTCGACCTTCACAGCCAAAGAGAGAGGCGGCAGCGTCCGGCTGAGAAAAGTGATCATGAAAATTCCAGGTACGCCGCGGCACTGCTGCTGGCCATGAATGGGGTAGCGATGGCGTGGGAACCCGAAACCGATCCGTTTTCCGGATCGAACAAGATTACAGCGTTCGTTCTGATTGGGAGCGGTTTTGGGGCAAGGATCAGTGGGGCCGCTGTCATCTGCGATACATCAGAAGACGGGATCACGGTCAGGGCTATCCCGGGGTATACTCACGACGGGAGCGATTCGGCTGCGATCTCCCTCGGCGCCCTGAACGCCGCATTCGCCGATGACAAGCGGCTTGAGACGGTAACCGTCAGCGACGCCTCTGCCGGAACCGTTGGCTCGGATCAGTTGGCCATTGATCTTCTCCTGGACAAAGAAGCGTCCGAAGCCTTCCTGAATGCCATGGCCGCTGCCAGGAAATCCATCATGGTCAAGGATGGGGTCAATTCGGGCCCGATCAAGCTCTCCGCCCGCGGCAGCTCCGCCGCCGCGAAGAAGTTGTTGGAATGCGTCAAGGCGCAGCCCTGATCCGGTGCGCAACCCTCTGCATTCGGAAGGCTCAGTCGCTTCAACCGTGAGAATGGCGGGGCACCCCCCATCCGCAATTTCATCCAGCGCGCGATTACGGCTCTTCCTTGGCCTTCAGCGCTGCCCCCCGGAGAGCGCAACTCCCCGGCGGGCAGCGGGCACCACCTCAAGACCTCCGTCGCGGAGATGCCCGCATAGGCATCACTTGGTTTCTCGCAAAGCCGTCACATCGCGGGGAGAAATCCGGGCGCCGTTCGCCAGAACGAGCGCCATTTCGTTATTCTCCATGCGCGCTTCGACAACCCTGTCGTAGCTGGAGAGACGTTTGGTGTCGATCAGGCTGCCATCGCCATAGCTTTCCAGCGCGAAATCGTAACTGCCCAAGGGAAGCGGTTTTCCCGAACTATCCGTCCCGTTCCACTCGAACGAATTCTCCGAAGGGGAAACCGCGTGGCGGGCGACCTCCTTGCCGGAGGCGTCCGACACCACCAGAATCGCCTCATCGGCATCCTTGTTCGCGCTGCCGAACAAGGAAACCGGTGACACGCCATCATAGAACGCCCCACCGGTGGAAAGCACCTCCATTCCGACCCAGTTCGCATATTGGGACAGGCCCGACAGACCGAGCGCGCCGGAGATCGTCCCCAGCAGATCGTTCGTCTTCACCTGCTGCTCGACCTGAGAGAAATTCGCGAGCTGCGCGGCATAGTCCGAACTCTCGATCGGGTCCGTCGGATCCTGATTCTGCATCTGTGTCGTCAGCATCTTCAGGAAGGTGGTGAAATCCGAACTGATCGTCGCGGCGGAGGAACTCGCCGTGTTGGTCTTGGCGCCTGTGGTGCTGGGTGTCGCTGCTGTCACTGTGGTCATGAAACTGTCCTCATATGCGAAGATCGAGCCCGCTGCTTCCGCCGGTGCGGGATCGGGTGTCTGAATGGACCGGGATATCGGCGATTGCCGGGGCGGTTTCGCCCGCTGCCCCGCTGACAGGCCCGCCGGTCAGCGGTTTCTGCCCGCCACCGCGCTCGTTGAAGCTGAAACCGACATCGGAGAAGCCAAGCCCCCGCATGTCGCGCGCGAATATGTCGGTGTGCCGCCGCAACAGGTCGATCGCCTCCTGCCGGTCAGCGTGGATCGTGACACTCATGACGCCATCTTCGTGCCGCATCGACACTTTGATATGTCCGAGATCGTCCTCCGAAAACGTCATCTCGACCGTTCCATCGGGTTGTGCGGTGACGGCCTGTCCCAGTTCAAAGGACATCTGGCGAACAAGGGCTGTTTGCTGGCCGGGCTGGACCGGTGCTGATTCGGGGGGGCGTGCCGTCGCCGACGCCGCCGCCTCATAAAGTGCAAAAACGCCACCGTGGCGGGAAGTGCCCGTCTCGGCGACCTTTCCGTTTGGCGCCGCAGGAGCATCCTCCGCCCCGTGCTGCGCCGAATCGTCCGAAGCTTCCCCGCCCGAGGCATCAGCCCCCTCCCCGGCTGGTCGGATCTCCACCTCTCCCGCCTCTTCTCCGGCGGATTGGGGCTCTCCCGTCGCGGCCCTCGGCCCGGCCTCCCGCGGCTTCTCAGCCACGGCGACCTCCGGCTCCGGCATCGCCCCCGAAGCATCCGGCCCATCAACGGTGAACTGCGTGGCCTCACCCGCCGGATCTCCGGAATCCGCGGGGGGCGCAATCTCCCCGGGAGCCCCGCCGACCGCGGGCATCATGTCCAAACTTCCGGTGGCCTCCGCGCCGGATTGGAGCCGCGCCCCGCCAAGCCCATCCACAGGATTTGCCGTACCCTCGCCCACCGGGTCCGAATCGGTCGGCAGGAGCAAGCCGGACAAGCAGATCACCCCGGACGCGGGCGCGGCCTCATCCGCCGTATCGTCCCGCTCCTCCTCCGACCGGACGGGATCGGCATCCCCCACCAAAGCCTCGAAGGCCCCCGCCCCTTCGTGGACATCTCCTGCGGCAACCTGCTCCGCCGGAGGCGGAAGGCTGGTCATATGATCGAATGCGGCAATGGCTTGCATGGGCTCACGACTTCTGTCTGCGATTTCTCCTTCATGACAGCACAAGATTACCGCTTCTTTACTTCGTTCAGGCAATGATCGGGAAAATCGCGCCAATTGAAGGGATCCGAATGGCGAACGGCATTCAACTCACGACCGCGCCCCCCCCTGCCAGCCGGGCGGACGATACTCTCCTGCGCAAGAAGGCGGTGGAGCTGGAGGCGAATTTCCTCTCCGAAATGCTCGGCCATGCGGGATTCGGGGAAATGCAGGGCGGCTTCGGCGGCGGGATCGGGGAGGAACAGTTCTCCTCCTTCCTGCGCAGCGCCTATGCCCAGAAAATGTCGGAGGCCGGTGGAATTGGCCTCGCCGAATCAATCTTTCAGGCCATGTCCAAAGGGGCCCCCAATGTCCGCGAATGAAACGACCACGCTTGCCGAACTGAAGACCCTGCTCGCGCAGGAGCGCGATGTCATCCGGACCGCGGATTTCGCCCGGCTCGGCTCTCTCGTGCAGCGCAAGCAGGACCTGATTGACGCGCTTGCAGGCACCCCGACCGCCGCCCTTGGGAATATCCGGGCCGAGGCCGAACAGAATCAGCGCCTGCTCGAAGCGGCCCTGCGCGGGGTGCGCAATGCCCAGATCCGCTTGCAGCAGATCCGCGAAGGCGCGCGCGGCTTCACCGGATATGACCGCCACGGCCAGGCGCAGCATATCACCCGCGCGGAAGGCACCGTGGAAATGCGCGCCTGACGCGAACCGTGAAAATCTTAAATAATCTCGGGCCGACCTTCGGGTCGGCCTTAGCTTTTCATTAGTCCCCCGAGTGCAAGGATGACAACGCATCCAAAAGGATGGCGCGGCACCGAAACCATCGCCGCACCTGTCAGAACGCAGGATGCCGTCATGGGACGGCGGATCAACCCCGGCGCAAAAGCGCCAATTGCATGAAGGACGACGACATGACCAGCATTCTGACGAATACCAGTGCCATGACCGCGCTGCAAACCCTCAAGAACACCAACAACAATCTGGCCAAGGCGCAAAGCGAGATTTCGACTGGTAAATCCATCGCCACGGCGAAGGACAATGCGGCAATCTGGTCGATCACCAAGGTCATGGAAGCGGATGTCAACGGCATCAACGCGATCAAGAGTGCGCTCAATCTGGGCGGTTCCAGCGTCAAGGTTGCCAGCGACGCCTCCGATGCGGTCGTGAAGGAACTGAAGGGCATCCAGGGCCTTCTGGTCAACGCTCAAGCAGAGAACATGGATCGCAAGACTCTGCAAACCTCGATCGACAATGCCAAGGCCAGCATCAGCGGCTACGTCACGAGCGCGCAGTTCAACGGCCTGAACCTGATCAACGGCAAAGATTCCGCCGGTGCGGATTATACGCCCGATGCGGATGGCACCGGCCCGGCCGGGACCGAAGTCAACGTTCTGGCGGCCCTCAACCGCTCGCCGACCGGAACTGTCAGCACCGAATCGATCTCGATCGAGCGTATGTCGCTTGCCTATGTCAAGCCGGCGGCCGACGCTGCGCCGACCGGAAGCCCTGCTGCCGGCGCCTCGTTCCAGGATCTGATGGACGGGATCGTCGTCAACATTGGCGGGGGCACCGCGCTGACTTCGGAACAGCTGGGACAAGCGCTGGAATTTGTCAACGCGGCCCTTTCCTACGCGACCAATGTCGCGTCCTATTTCGGCGCCAAGGAAGCTCAGATCTCCAACCAGGCGGATTTCATGAGCAAGATTTCCGATGCGATGACCGCGGGTATCGGCTCGCTCGTTGACGCGGATATGGAAGAGGCTTCGGCGCGCCTGGCTGCACTGCAAACGCAGCAGCAGCTCGGCGTTCAGGCACTGTCGATTGCGAACCAAACCCCGCAAACGCTCCTGTTGCTGTTCCGCTAACGCGAAAGCGGAGGGCCGCAATGGCCCTCCGCCCCTCCCCCGAGCAACACCCCTCCTGAAACTCCCATTTGCAGGATGATTCATCGTGAACGCCACTCTCATGGCCCGATCGGCCTATGCCGGTACCGACAGCGCCATTCGCACCCCGCGCGATATCGAATACGAGGCCTTCGCACGCGTCACGCATCGGCTCAAACGGGCTGGCCAGCACGCCAAGGAAGACTATCCCGGTCTGGTTCGCGCCATTCACGACAACCGGGAGCTGTGGTCCCTGCTGGCTGCGGATGTCGCGCTTCCGGAAAACGGACTACCGCTCGAATTGCGCAAGCGGGTGGCCTTTCTAGCCGAATTCACACGCGTCCAATCGCGCAAAGTTCTGTCTGAAAACGCCTCTCTGGACATCCTGATCGAAGTCAACACCGCGATCATGCGAGGACTGCGAAACGACGGTGGCACCGCATGACCGGGCTGGTCCTGAAGCTCGCGCCAAAGGAACGGGTGCTCATAAACGGCGCCGTGATCGAGAATGGCGAACGGCGCTCGCGCCTCGCCATCATGACGCCCAACGCCCATATCCTCCGCCTGCGCGACGCCATTCACCCCGAGGAGGTGAACACCCCGGTTCGCCGCGTGGTCTATATCGCACAACTGGTTCTCTCGGGCGACATCACCCCCGACGAAGCCCGCCTGCAACTGCTGCGGGGCATCGAACAACTTAGTCAGGTGCTTGTCGATCCCGACAGCCGCAAACAATTGGCACTGGCTACCGCGGCAGTGATCGAAAATCAGCATTACAATGCGCTCAAGGCCCTTCGCAGCCTGCTGCCCCGGGAAGAGCGGATCCTTGCAGCGGGGCGGAAATGAGCTACAAACCGGTCATCGCGCTGAGTGGATATTCCGGCTGGGTGGTGCTCAACAAGACGATGGAGCGCCAAAAGGCCACCTTCAACGCCTCGTCACAGAGCCAGAACCTGTCGGATTACTTCCGCGCGAAGATCGGCAGCATTTCCTCGGCGGAGGAGCTCGTCAATGACCGCCGCCTGCTTACGGTCGCACTTGGCGCCTTCGGCCTGGAGAGCGACATCAACAGCAAGGCGTTCATCCGCAAAGTGCTGGAACAGGGCACATTGGACGAAACGTCCTTTGCCAACCGGCTCGTCGACAAGTCCTATTACAAACTGTCCGCCGCCTTTGGCTTCGGCGATTTTAAAACTCCGCTGTCACAGAAAACCGGCTTCGCCGACAAGATACTGACCCAATATCAGAGCCACGCTTTTGAGGCGGCCGTCGGCGATTCGAATAAATCCTATCGGATTGCCATAGCGGCTCAGCGGGATCTTCCGGCGCTGGCCAAAAGCTCATCTTCCGAAAACACGAAATGGTATTCGGTCATCGGCTCGAAAATCCTCAGCAGCTTCATGCGCACGGCACTGGGCCTTCCGGCATCCGTTTCGAGCCTGAACGTCGATCAGCAGCTCCAAGTCTACAAGAACAAGGCCAAAACCATGTACGGGGCAGATAAATTCGCCGATCTTCTTGCCGATGGCGGCATGGAGAAATTGACGAAAAGCTATGTGATCCGCGCCGAATTGGTCGATGGCATCACATCCACCACAGCCACGCCACCTGTTCTCGCGCTCTTTCAGGGCGGTGCATCCGGAAACGCGGGGAACACCGTCCTCTCGCTTCTGCTCTGATCAGCGCGGGCTTCGCTTCGCAAGAATCCGCTGTAGGGTCCGGCGGTGCATGTTCAGCCGCCGCGCCGTTTCCGACACATTCCGGTCGCACAACTCATAGACGCGCTGAATATGTTCCCACCGAACGCGATCGGCGCTCATCGGGTTCTCCGGCGGCGGGGGAAGGTCCACGCCTTTGGCAAGCAGGGCAGTCGTGATGTCATGCGCATCCGCGGGCTTCGACAGGTAATCCGTCGCGCCCATCTTGACCGCGGCGACGGCCGTCGCGATCGCCCCATAGCCGGTCAGCACGACGATTCGTGCTTCGGGCCGCCGCTCGCGCAGCAGTTCGACCACTTCGAGGCCATTCCCGTCTTCAAGCCGCAAATCAATCACGGCATAGGCGGGGGGCCGCGCATGCACGACCGCCTTCCCTGCGGCCACGGTTTCGGCTGTCTCCGTCTGGAACCCGCGTTTTTCCATGGCACGCGCGAGCCGGGTCAGAAAGGGCGCGTCATCATCCACCAGAAGCAGCGTCCGGTCCTGTCCCAGTTCCGCGAATTCATCCTCAGACATGCCAGCCCTTTCGTCCAGAACGCCTTGATCTTCTAATGCCTTCGTCCCGCAGGGTCAATTTGCCACACCGGCCCGCGCAGCGCCATTGCCGCGCATGCGTTGCGCCGGTATCCCGGAGCGGTGTGCATGCGAGGGGAAAACCATGAGCAAACCGACCCGGCGCGGCCTGTGGCGCGCGACCGGCAATCAGGACTGGGTGCGCCTGCGGACGCTGATCTTCCTCAGATGGGCGGCCATCGCGGGCCAGTGTGCCGCGGTCCTGATCGCGTGGCAGGTCTACGACATCTCCCTCGACCTGCCGCTCTGCCTGGCCGCGATCGGCGCCTCGGTCGTGGCGAATCTCGCGGCGATCTTCGTTTTTCCGCAAAGCCGCCGCCTCAGCCAGACCGAGATGACCGCCACCCTGCTGTTCGACACCGCGCAGCTTGCCCTGCTGCTCGCGCTGACCGGCGGGCTGAACAACCCCTTCGCGCTGCTGATCCTCGTGCCGGTCACCATCGCCGCCACGGCGCTCGAACTGCGCCCGACGATCTTCCTCGGCGTCTGCACCATCGCGATGATCAGCCTGGTCGCGGGAATCAACATCCCGCTGATGCGGCGCGACGGGTCCGAAATGGCCGTGCCGCCGCTGTTTGAATTCGGCTACTGGCTGGCGATCGTGATCGGGGTGGTGTTTCTGGGCGCCTATGCCCACCGGATCGCGGCGGAAATCCGGGCGATGGCGGATGCGCTGCTGGCGACTCAGCTCGCGCTTTCCCGCGAGCAGAAGCTGACCGATCTCGGCGGTGTCGTGGCCGCGGCGGCGCATGAACTCGGCACGCCGCTCGCGACCATCAAGCTCGTCTCCTCGGAGCTTGCCGACGAACTCGACGGCGATGCCCGGGACGACGCCCTGCTGATTCGCGAGCAGGCGAATCGGTGTCGCGACATTCTCCGCTCGATGGGGCGTGCCGGAAAGGACGATATGCAGATGCGATCGGCGCCGCTTCTGGCCGTGCTGCGCGAGGCCGCCGAACCGCATCTGGACCGCGGCAAGACGCTGCATTTCGACCTTGCCCCCGGCCCCGGCGGCAGCGAGCGCCAGCCCACTATCTACCGCACCCCCGAATTGATCCACGCGCTGCGCAACCTGATCCAGAACGCCGTCGATTTCGCCCGCGGCACCGTCTGGATCCGGGCGGAATGGACCGAAAGGACGATTCGCCTGCGGATCATCGACGACGGGCCGGGCTATGCGCCGGGCGTGCTTGGGCGGATCGGCGATCCCTATCTGCACGACCGCTCCGGAGGGCAGCGCGGCGAATATGAGGGCATGGGCCTCGGCCTGTTCATCGCCAAGACGCTGCTGCAACGCACGGGCGCCCAACTCCGGTTTTCCAACGGCCCCGACGCGGGCATCCCGCCCGAAGGCACCGGCGCGATCGTCGAGCTGCGCTGGCCCGCGCACCGCCTGGTCGCCCCCGATACCGGCCCGCTCGGCGAGAACCGGCAGATCACTGTGTAACCGGCCCGGCTCGATTTAACGGCACCTTAACCACTTATCCCCAAATATCCCGCAACGAGGCTTGCGAGGATTCAGATGCAGATCGAATGGATTCAGTCGGTGATGATCGCCGCGACATCGGTTGGTTCGGCGCTTCTGGCGATGATGGTGCATGCACGCCTGTCGGCCCGCACGGCGCCCCGGACGAAGGCCTCTGCCCTGCCTGCGCCGGAACCCGCCGTCTTTCTGTTCGAGAATCACGAACTGGTCGATGCCACCGGTCCCGCGCGGACCCTGCTCGACTGCGCTCCGGTTTCCGGCAGTGACTGGGCAAGGCTGGTGGCTTTCGTCACGCCGCGTTTCAACAATTTCGAAGCGGCGATCGCGACCCTGCCGCTGCGTGGCCGCGTCGATCTGACGGCCCCCGGGGAGCGGGACCAGCATCTGCGCATCGTGGCCGAGGATGTGAACGGCCTGTCCCGAATCACCCTCATCGACCCGGAGGCGGAGGGGCGGGGCCTGCTCGTCGATGCGCTCTCCCATCGCGCGTTCGAGGATGAACTCGACATGATGCGCGAGACGCTCGACCGCCTGCCCGCCCTCGCCTGGCGCGAGGGCGAGAATGGCGCCGTCACCTGGGCGAACCGGGCCTATATGCTGCAATCGCAAGCCCTCTCGCCCGATGTCGAGGGGCTGGTCTGGCCCCTGCCCCGGCTGTTTCCGCTGATCGAACCCGTCCCCGGCGAGGGGCCGCGCCGCGCCAAGCTCGACATGGGCGCGGACAAGGCGATCTGGTTCGACCGCTTCAGCTTCCCGCTCGACAATGGCAGCCTGCAATTCGCCCTTCCCGCCGATGCCGCCGTCCGGGCCGAACGCTCGCTGCGCAGTTTCGTGCAGACCCTGACCAAGACCTTCGCGGATCTGCCGATCGGGCTCGCCGTCTTCGACCGGCAGCGCAAGCTGCAACTGTTCAATCCCGCGCTGATCGACCTCACGCAGCTCTCGACCGAATTCCTTTCGGCGCGCCCCTCGCTCTATGCCTTCCTCGACCGCCTGCGCGAAGCCCGGATGATGCCCGAACCGAAAGATTACCGCAGTTGGCGGCTGCAAATGACCGAACTCGAACAGGCGGCGGCAGCGGGATTCCATTCCGAGACATGGAGCCTGCCGGGTGGTCAGACCTATCGCGTCACCGGCCGGCCCCATCCGGACGGCGCCGTCGCCTTCCTGTTCGAGGATATCACCTCGGAAATCTCGCTGACCCGGCGTTTCCGGGCCGATCTGGAACTGGGCCAGGAAGTGCTCGACCACATGCAGGAGGCGGTGGCGGTCTTTGGTCCCTCCGGGGAACTCGCATTGTCGAACGCGGCCTATGACCAGCTCTGGGGGGTCGAGCCATCAACGACGCTGGCGCGGGTGACGATCCTGGATTCCGTGCGGATCTGGCAGCAGGAGAGCGAGGCGCATCCGGTCTGGAGCGAGGCGCGCGGCTTCTGCTTCAAGGCGGGCGACAGGGCTCCGGTGACCGGCGAAGTGCGCAAACGCGACGGCACCACCCTGTCGTGCCACTTCACGGCGATCGGCGGGGGCGCGATGATGGCCCGCTTCATGACGGTCCCCGTGGCGGCCATGGCGCGCGAACTCGGCTGACCCTCTCGCGTTTACGGTTGCCCGTGCCGGTGGCGCGGGTAGATTGCGCCCATGTCCAGCGCAGCCCCCTTCCTGACCCTCGACCTGCCCGGTCCCGACGCCACCGACCGGCTGGGCCGTGCGCTTGCCGCGACCCTGCGCGCGGGCGATGTCCTTCTGCTCGAAGGCCCGATCGGCGCGGGCAAGAGCCACCTCTCCCGCGCCCTCATCCGCGCCCGACTGGGGCGGGAGGAAGACGTCCCCTCGCCGACCTTCACCCTGATCCAGACCTACGACGCCACCCCGGACATCTGGCACGCCGACCTTTACCGGCTGACCCATCCGGACGAAGTGGTGGAACTGGGCCTTGAGGAAGCCTTCGATCAGGCGATCTGTCTCATCGAATGGCCCGACCGGCTGGGCTCCCTGCGCCCGGCCAAGGTGCTGACGCTGCGCTTCACGCTGACCGAAGACGGCGCCGCCCGAAAACTCTCCTTCTTCGGCCCCGCCGATTGGGCAGACCGGCTGACGGGGCTTACACCATGATCGCCGATTTCCTCGCCGCCGCGGGCTGGGCCGATGCCGCCCGGACCCCGCTGGCCGGAGACGCCTCCGCCCGCCGCTACGAACGGCTGCGCCGGGGCGACGACCGCGCCGTGCTGATGATCGCCCCCCCCGGTCCCGAGGTTCGCCGCTTCGCCGAGGTGGACGACTGGCTCCGGATGCGCGGTTTTTCCGCGCCGCAGATCCTCGCCGCCGACCCTGCCCTCGGCCTGATGCTTCTGGAGGATCTGGGCGACGATCTGCTGTTTACCCTGCTTGACCGCGACCCTACCCGCGAAGCCGCGCTTTACGGCCAGGTCACCGATTTCCTGCTCGATCTGCACCGCCATGCCCCGCCGGGGTTCATCACCCCGCTCGACGGCCCCGCGCTTGGGCACCTGCTCGACCTCACCGCCGACTGGGCGCCGGTGGCCGCGTGTGATGCGGCGCGGGCCCTCCCCGGCCTCGTCGCCGAACAATTCACCGCGCTGGACGACCTGCCGCCGGTGATGTGCCTGCGGGATTTCCACGCGCAGAACATGCTTTGGCTGCCGGAGCGGAGCGGGACCGCCCGCCTCGGCCTGCTGGATTTTCAGGACGCGGTGGCGGGGCATCCGGCCTATGATCTCGTTTCCGCACTTCAGGACGTGCGCCGCGATGTTTCCGCCGCCGTCGAAACCCGCGAATGCGCCCGCTACATCGCTGCCCGGGGCCTCGATCCGGAGCGTTTCGGCACCGTCTATGCCCTGCTCGGCGCGCAGCGCGCCCTGCGCATCCACGGCATCTTCGCCCGGCTCTGCCTCGCGATGGGCAAGGCACAGTACCTGGACCTGATGCCGCGCAACTGGCGCAACCTGGAGCGCAACCTGTCCCACCCCGCGCTCGCCCCGCTCGCCGCCACCGTCCGCGCCGCCTATCCGGCGCCGACCCCGGACATATTGCACAGCCTGAGGACCGCATGCGGAACCCGCCCGACGCCCTGATGCTTTTCGCCGCCGGGTTCGGCACCCGGATGGGCGCGCTGACCCGGACCCGCCCGAAGCCGCTGGTCGAGGTCGCCGGACGGCCGCTGATCGACCATGCGCTGAACCTCGCGCAGGGCGCGGGTATCCGCCGGATCGTCGCCAATACCCATTATCTGGGTGATCAGATCGCCGCGCATCTGGCGGGCCGCGATGTGGCGATTTCCGATGAAACGGACCGGATTCTCGACACCGGTGGCGGGTTGCGCAAGGCGCTGCCGCTGCTTGGCCCCGGGCCGGTCTTCACGCTCAATACCGATGCGGTCTGGACCGGGCCGAACGTGCTGTCCGCGCTGCGCGACGCCTGGCGGCCGGGGATGGCGGCGCTGCTCGCGCTGATCCCGGCGGAGCGAGCGACGGGCCATGCCGGGCCGGGCGATTTCACCCTTGCGCCGGATGGGCGGATCGCGCGCGGGCCGGGCCATATCTATACCGGCGCGCAGATCATCGACCCTTCGGGCCTGTCGGGCATTCCCGAAGACGTGTTTTCCCTGAACCTGCTGTGGGACCGGCTGCTGCCCGGGGGGCAGGTTTTCGGACTGGTCCACACCGGCGGCTGGTGCGATGTCGGCCGGGCGGAGACGATCCCCCTGGCCGAGGCGATGCTGCATGGGTAGCCTCTATGCCCTGCCCTCGGGCGTGGATTTCCCGGCCGAGCTGGTCGCGGGCCTGATCGAGCGGATGCGCCCGGAGCCGCCCGAGGCGATGGCACGGCTCAGGCTGTTCCTGAACTCCGGCCGGATGCTGCGCCGCGTGCGCGAGGAATTCGACCGGCACGGCGCGCGCTACCTGCCGCGGCTGGGGCTGATCGCCGATCTGGCGCGGCTGCCGGTGGCGGAGATCCCGCCCGCCGTCCCGCCCCTGCGGCGGCGGCTGGAGCTGGCGCAGCTGGTCGCCGGTCTGGCCGCGCGGATGCCGCAGTTCGAGCCGGGCGCCGGGGTGTTTTCGCTGGCCGACAGTCTGGCCGATCTGCTGGCCGAGATGCAGGACGAAAACGTTCCCCCCGCTGCGATCGAGGCGCTGGACATTCAGGACAGCCATGCCGCCCATTGGCAGGCGAGCCTTGGCTTCATCCGCATCGTCGCGCGCTATTTCGAGGACGAGGCCGAACCCGACCCCACCGGCCGCCTGCGCCGGGTGATCGAGGCGATGGCGCGGAACTGGGCCGCGCGCCCGACACAGGATCGTATCGTCATCGCCGGCTCCACCGGCTCGCGCGGCACCACGGCGGAATTCATGCAGGCGGTCGCGGCGCTGCCGAACGGGATGATCGTGCTGCCGGGCTATGATTTCGACATGCCGGATTTCGCCTGGGACGCGCTGGATGCCGGAACCGTGCCGATCGAGGATCATCCGCAATACCGCTACCGCGCGCTGCGCCGCCGTCTGGGGATGGAGATCACCCGCTGGACCGAGGCGCGCTCCCCCGCCCCCGGGCGCGATGCGCTGGTGTCGCTGGCGCTGCGGCCCGCGCCGGTCACCGATCAGTGGATGCGGGAGGGCGCGGCGCTGAGCGACCTCACCGGCGCCTGTTCCGGCCTGACCCTGATCGAGGCGCCTGACGAACGGCACGAGGCGCTGTCGCTCGCGCTGGTGCTGCGCCGCGCGGTCGAGGAGGGGCAGACCGCCGCGCTGATCACGCCGAACCGGATGCTGACCCGGCGGGTAGCGGCGGCGCTCGACCGCTGGGGGATCGTGCCCGACGATTCCGGCGGCGAGCCGTTGCAACTCACCGCGCCCGGTCGGTTCCTGCGCCATATCGCGCGGCTGCGCGGGCGCAAGCTGATGCTGGAGCCGCTGCTGGTGTTGCTGAAGCAGCCGCTGACGGCGACGGGCTGCGCCACGCGGGGGTATCATCTGCTTTACGCGCGGGAGTTGGAACTCTGGCTGCGGCGGCGGGGTCCGGCCTTTCCCGACCGGGCCGCGCTGACCCGCTGGGCCGGGGCGGAACCGGCGCGCCAGCTTTGGGCCGATTGGGTGGCGGATGTGATCGAAGCCTTCACCGAGGGCCCCGAAGCGCCGCTTGCGCATGTGATCGCCGCCCATCTGGATCTTGCCGCGCGGCTGGCCGCAGGCCCGGGCGGTTCGGTCGCGGCCAGCAGCCTGTGGCAGCGCGAGGCCGGGCAGGAATGCCTGCGCATCCTTACCGACCTGACCGAAGAGGCGCCCCATGCCGGGCGCTACGGCGCCGCCGATTATGCCGATCTGCTGGACACGCTTCTGGGCACCGGGCAGGTGCGGCGGACGGCGGCGGTCCATCCCGGGGTGCTGATCCTCGGCACGCTGGAGGCGCGGGTGCAGGCGGCGGATCTGGTGCTGCTGGCCGGGCTGAACGAAGGCAGCTGGCCCGAGGCGCCGACCCCGGACCCCTGGCTCAGCCGCCGGATGCGGCTCGATGCCGGGTTGTTGCTGCCGGAGCGGCAGATCGGCCTGTCGGCGCATGACTTCCAACAGGCGATCGCCGCGCCGCGGGTGGTTCTGTCACGCGCGCGCCGCGATGGCGGGGCGGAGACGGTGCCGTCGCGCTGGCTCAACCGGATGACCAATCTGCTGTCCGGCCTGCCGCCCGAAGGCCCCGAGGCGCTGCAACAGATGCGCGCGCGGGGGGCGGAGTGGCTGGCGCTGGCGAGTGCGCTGCAACAGCCGCGCGCGCGGACGGAACCGGCGCCGCGCCCCTCGCCCCGCCCGCCCGCCGAGGCCCGCCCGCGCGAACTCCCGGTGACGGCGATCAAGACCCTGATCCGCGACCCCTACGCCATTTATGCGCAGCGGATCTTGCGGCTGCGGCCGCTGAACCCGCTCCGGCCGGAGCCCGATCCGCGCCTGCGCGGCGAGGTGCTGCACCTGATCGTCGAACGGTTCCTGCGCGACCGGCCCACGGCCGAGACGCTGGCCGAGGCCGAAACCCGGCTGATCGCCATTGCGCGCGCCGTTCTCGAAGAAACCATCGCCTGGCCCGGGGCGCAGGTGCTCTGGCTCGCGCGGATCCGGCGGATCGCGGCGAAGCTGGTGGCGGATGAGGCGGAGCGCCAGGCCGCCGGAACCCCCGTGGTGATCGAGGAACGCGGCGCCGTCACCCTGCCGAACGGCTTCCGCCTGACGGCGAAGCCCGACCGGATCGACATCCTGACCGGGGGCGAGGCGCATCTGTTCGACTACAAATCCGGCAAGCCGCCCACGGATGCCGAGATGCTGCATTTCGACAAGCAGCTTCTCCTGGAGGCGGCGATGATCGAGCGCGGCGCCTTTGCCGCCATCGGCCCGCGCGCGGTGTCGGCGATGACCTATGTCCATCTCGGCGGCAATGGCGAGACGCGCGATGCCGATCTGCTCGCCGAGGTCGCCCCGACATGGGCGAAATTCGAGCGTCTGATCGCGCGCTACCTCGACCCGCGGACCGGCTATACCGCGCGCCGGGCGCTGCGCAAGGTGAGCGATCCCAGCGATTACGACCACCTGTCGCGCTATGGCGAATGGGATCTGTCCAACCTGCCGGAGGGCAAATGAACCTCGCGAGTGAACGGCAGATCCGCGCGGCGGAACCCACGGCCTCGACCTGGCTTTCGGCCAATGCGGGCTCGGGCAAGACCAAGGTACTGACCGACCGGGTGGCGCGGCTGCTGCTCAACGGGACCGAACCGCAGAAGGTGCTGTGCCTGACCTATACCAAGGCCGCCGCGAACGAGATGCAGAACCGGCTGCTGAAGCGGCTGGGCGAATGGGCGATGCTGCCCGAAGGCGATCTGCGCGGGGAACTGTTGCGGTTGGGCGAGCCCGAGGGGATCGGCACCGACCGTCTGGCACAGGCGCGGCGGCTGTTCGCGCAGGCGATCGAGACGCCGGGCGGGCTGAAGATCCAGACGATCCATTCGTTCTGCGGCGCGCTCCTGCGGCGGTTTCCGCTGGAGGCCGGGGTGCCGCATGGCTTCAGCGAGCTGGACGACCGTTCCGCCACCGAAATCCGCGCCGATATTGTCGAGGAAATCGCCGCCGGGCCGGATCGCCCGGTGCTGGACGACCTCGCGCTGTTCCACGGCGGCAATGACCTGAACAGCCTGATCGCCGCGATCACCCGCCATGCCGATGCCTTCGCCACCACGCCCACGCGCGAAGCGGTCCTGCGCGCGCTGGACCTGCCGCCGATCACGGTGGCGGACCTGCCGGGGATGGTGTTCGACGGCAGCGAAAGGGCGCTCTTCGATCAGGTGATCCCGGTCCTGAAGGGACAGGCAAAGACGATGCAGGCGCTGGCCGCGACGCTGGCCGGGGTGAGGCCGGGGCCGGAGGGGCTGGCGGTCCTGCAAGAGGCGCTGCTTTACAAGGGAAAGGCCGAGGCAAAGACGCCCTCAATCCCGACCAAGGTTGCCGTGCGCGAGCTGGGCGAGGATCTGACCGAGGAATTCCACGCCTTCATGGCCCGCGTCGCCGAGACCCGGGCTGCGCAATTCGGCCTCGCCGTGGCGGAGCGGACGCTCGCGCTCGCGCGGTTCGCCGCGGTGTTCCTGCCGCGCTACCGGGCGCGGAAGGCGGCGGGCGGCTGGCTCGACTTCGACGATCTGATCGAACGGGCGGGGGCGCTCCTGTCCTCGCCCTCGGTCGCGCAATGGGTGCTGTTCCGGCTCGATGGCGGCATCGACCACATTCTGGTGGACGAGGCGCAGGACACTTCCCCCGGCCAGTGGCAGGTGATCGAACGGCTGGCCGATGAATTCACCGCGGGCGAAGGCGCGCGGGCCGAGACCCGGACGATCTTCGTCGTCGGCGACCGCAAGCAGTCGATCTATTCCTTCCAGGGCGCGGACCTGCAACGGTTCGAGGCGATGCGCACCCATTTCAGCGACAAATTCGCCGCCATCGACCGCCCCCTGCGCAGCGCGGAATTGCAGCATTCGTTCCGCTCATCGCTCGCGGTTCTGCGGCTGGTGGACCTGACCTTCGCGGGCGGGGGCTCGGTCGGGTTGGGGGGGGCGCCGGAACATGTGGCGTTCTTCGACGCGCTGCCGGGGCGGGTGGATCTGTGGCCCGCCGTGCAGCCCGCCGATGCGCCCGGCGATGACGATTGGGAAGACCCGGTGGACCTGCCAGGGGCCGAAGACAAGGATGTCGTCCTCGCCCGCACCATCGCCGCAGAAATCCGCGCGATGATCCGCGCGGGCACCCGCATCCCGGATCGCGGCGACTCCCGCCCGATGCACGAGGGCGACGTTCTGATCCTGGTGCAGCGCCGCTCCGCCCTGTTCGGCGAAATCATCCGCGCCTGCAAGGCCGCCGGGCTCGCCGTTGCGGGGGCGGACCGGCTGAAGCTGGGGGCGGAACTGGCGGTGAAGGATCTGTGCGCGGTGCTGGCCTTTCTGGCGACGCCGGAGGATGACCTGTCGCTCGCCTGTGCGCTGCGCTCGCCGCTGTTCGGCTGGACCGAGGAGGAGCTTTATGCGCTGGCCCATCCGCGCAAGGGCTATCTGTGGGCCGCGCTGCGGGCCTCCGGGCGCGAGGACACCTTGGCGGTGCTTCAGGATCTGCTCGACCTGACCGACTTCCTGCGGCCCTATGATCTGGTCGAACGGCTGCTGAACCGGCACGGCGGGCGCGAACGGCTGATCGCGCGGCTGGGGCCGGAGGCGGAGGATGGCATCGACGAGCTGATCGCGCAATCGCTGGCCTATGAGGCGACCGAGATCCCGAGCCTGACCGGCTTCCTCGGCTGGCTCGGCGCGGATGAGATCGAGGTGAAGCGGCAGATGGAGGCCGGGGGCCGCGCGATCCGGGTGATGTCCGTCCATGGCGCGAAGGGGCTGGAGGCGCCGATCGTCATCCTGCCCGACACCGCGAAACCCGGGCCGCCGCGCAGTGCCGAGACCTATCGGACCAATGACACCGTGCTGTGGAAGGGCGGCCCCGGCACGCCCCCGGCGCTGCGCGCGCTGATGGAGGACGAGACCGCCCGCGCCCGCGAGGAGAAGATGCGGCTGCTTTACGTTGCGCTGACCCGGGCGGAGACCTGGCTGATCGTCGCGGCGGCGGGAGAGACCGGAACGGGCGAGGACAGTTGGTATTCGCTGATCGCGGAGGGGATGGCGCGTGCGGGCGCGACCGAGGCGCAGGCGCTCTCCGATGAGGCGCAGGCGCTTGGCCCCCTGCGCCGCCATGCGCATGGCGACTGGCCCGAGCCGGGCGCGTCCGAGACCGCCGCCGGGGCGCCGCCCGTCCAACTGCCCGACTGGGCGTTCACCCGCGCGGCGCATCCGGAACGGGTGGTGGGGGCGCTGTCGCCTTCGGACCTGGGCGGGGCGAAGGCGCTGCCGGGGGAGACGGAATTCGCCGATGACGAGGCGTCGAGACGGCGCGGGCGGCAGTTGCACCTGCTGCTGGAGCATCTGCCCGGCGCGGAACCCGACGACTGGCCCCGGCTGGCCACCCGGCTGCTGGGCACGGGACCGGACCGGGCGAGCGAGGCAGAGGCGGTCGCGCTGCTCACCACGGCGCGGCGCGCGCTGGAGGTGGCGCAAAGCGAGGGGTTCCTGAGCGCCGACACGCTGGCCGAGGTGGAGATCACCGCCGAACTCCCGGAACTGGACGGGCGGCGGATCCATGGCACGATCGACCGGCTGCGGGTGATGCCGGGGCGGGTGCGGGTGCTCGACTACAAATCGAACGCGGTGGTGCCGGGCGATGCGCAGGCGATTCCGCTGGGTCTTGTGCGGCAGATGGCGGCCTATCGCGCGGCGCTGCGGCAGGTGCATCCGGGGGCGGTGGTCGAATGCCTGCTGCTCTGGACCGCGACGGGGGCGCTGATGCGGCTGTCGGATGCACAGATGGATGAGGCGCTGCGCACATGGGCCGCGCCTTGACGCCCCGGGGGGCGAGACATACCTTCGCCGCAACGCGACATTCAGGAGAGCGCTCATGGCTACCGTCAAAGTTACCGACACCACCTTCGACGCCGAGGTCCGTCAGTCCGACGTGCCCGTCGTCGTGGATTTCTGGGCCGAATGGTGCGGCCCGTGCCGGATGATCGGCCCCGCGCTTGAGGAACTGGCCGAGGAATACGGCGGCAAGATCAAGATCGCCAAGGTCAACGTGGATGAAAACCCCGACGCTCCGGCAACGCTGGGCGTGCGCGGCATTCCGGCGCTGTTCCTGTTCAAGAACGGCGAAGTGGTGTCGAACAAGATCGGCGCCGCGCCGAAGGCCGCGCTGAAGGCCTGGATCGACTCGGCGATCTGAACCGGGCGGCGCCGCGCCCATATTATCCAGGCCCATATTATCCAGGACGGAGGAATGCGATGAGTGGACAGGATGCCTTCACCCCCGAGGAATGGGCGCGGATCATCGCATCGCCGATGCTGGTCGGCATGGCGGTGACGGCGGCCGACCCCGGCGGGCTGTTCAGCGCCTTTCAGGAGAGCGCGGCGGTTGCCGGGGCGATCGCGGAGGGCCGTGACGCCGGAAACGGCCTGATCGCGGCGGTCTCCGGCGGCTATGCCAGCCCCGACAACCGTGCCGCGTTGATGGAGAGCATCCGCACCGCCATCGGCCCCGCGACGGCACCCGCCGATGTGGTCGCCGCCTGCGAAACGGAACTGGGCCGGATCGCGGGGATCGTCCGGGCCAAGGCGGAGCCCGATGCGCCTGCCTTCGCGGACTGGCTGCTGGGCATCGCGCGGAGCGTGGCCGAGGCGGGCAAGGAAGGCGGCTTCCTGGGCTTTGGCGGCGTCGCCGTCAGCGCCGCCGAAACCGCGACGCTCGAAAGACTGCGCCAGACGCTTACCGCCTGACGAGGCCGCCGTGCGACCAAAGGCCGCTTGCCGCCCGCGCGGCAGGCGCCTAAACGGGCGCAAAGCGACAGGAGAGCCCATGGCGCGCAGAGCACAAGCCCCGATCGACCGCCCGACATCGAAACGCATCGGCGCGCTGCGGGGGCTTGCCCCGTTCATCCGGCCCTATCGCGCGATGGCGACGGCGGCGCTTCTGGCGCTGGCGCTCACGGCGTCGATCAGCCTGATCCTGCCGATCGCGGTGCGCCGCGTCGTCGACGGGTTCCAGCAGGGCGGCGGGCTGCTCGACTATTACTTCGAGGCGGCGCTGATCATCGCGGCGGCGCTCGCGGTGGGCACCGGCGCGCGCTACTGGCTGGTGACGCGGTTCGGCGAACGCGTCGTGGCCGACATCCGCAAGGCGGTGTTCGACCGGGTGATCGCGATGTCGCCCGCATTTTTCGAGCGGATCCTGACCGGGGAAATCATCTCCCGCATCACCACGGACACCACGCTGATCCTGTCGGTGATCGGCTCTTCGGTCTCGGTCGCGCTGCGCAACCTGATGATCTTGCTGGGCGGCATGGTGATGCTGCTGTTCACCTCGGCCAAGCTGACGGCGCTGGTGCTTTTGCTGGTGCCGCTGGTGGTGGTGCCGATCGTGGTGATGGGGCGGCGGCTGCGCGGGCTGAGCCGGGAAAATCAGGACTGGATCGCGGCTTCTTCGGGCGCGGCATCGGAGGCGCTGCTTTCCGCGCAGACGGTGCAGGCCTTTACCCATGAACCGCTGACCCGGCGCAAGTTCGACGAGGTGACGGAGAAAAGTTTCGTCTCCGCGCAGAAGCGGATCACCACCCGCGCCTTCATGACGATGATCGTGATCTTCCTGGCCTTCGCCGGGGTGGTCGGCGTGCTCTGGGTCGGCGCGCGGGATGTGCGCGAGGGCGCAATGTCGGTGGGCGAGCTGGTGCAGTTCGTGATCTATGCCGTCATGGTCGCCGGGGCCGCCGGGGCGCTGTCGGAGATCTGGGGCGAGTTGCAACGCGCGGCGGGCGCGACCGAACGGCTGGTGGAGCTTCTGGGGGCCGAGGACACGATCCGCGATCCGGACCATCCCCTGCCGCTGCCGATGCCCGCGAAGGGCGCGATCCGGTTCGAGGATGTCAGCTTCCACTACCCGTCGCGTCCCGATGCGTCGGCGCTGCGCGACGTGACGCTGGAGATTCCGCCCGGCGAGACGGTTGCGCTGGTCGGTCCCTCGGGCGCCGGCAAGACCACGGTGATCCAGTTGATCCAGCGGTTCTGGGATCCGGAGAGCGGGACGGTTTCGATCGACGGCCATGACCTGCGTTCTCTCGCGCGGGCCGATTTCCGCAAGGCGATCGCGCTCGTGCCACAAGATCCGGTGATCTTTGCCGCAACGGCGCGGGAGAACATCCGCTTCGGCCGCCCGGAGGCGAGCGACGCCGATGTCGAACTGGCCGCCCGTGCCGCCCATGCGCATGACTTCCTGACCGCCCTGCCCGAGGGCTACGACACCTATGTCGGCGAGCGCGGCGTGATGCTGTCGGGCGGGCAGAAGCAGCGGATCGCCATCGCCCGGGCGATCCTGCGCGACGCGCCGATCCTACTGCTGGACGAGGCGACATCGGCGCTGGATGCGGCCTCGGAACGCGAGGTGCAGGCGGCGGTCGACCGGTTGTCGGTCGGGCGCACCACAGTCATCGTCGCGCACCGGCTGGCCACGGTGAAGCGCGCGCATCGGATCGTGGTGTTCGACGCCGGGCGGATCGTCGCGCAGGGCACGCATGAGGAACTGGTGGCGCAGGGCGGGCTTTATGCCGAACTGGCGCGGTTGCAGTTTACCGATGGGAAAGGCGTCTGAGTTTTCCCTCTGTTTTCCCGATCCGTTCCGGGGCATGCTTCCGCCGGAGGAACGCCAGCAGAAAGGAGACTGCCATGGGTCTGTGGAACTTTGTGAAGGACGCCGGGAAATCGCTGTTCGGCTCCAAGGCCGAGGCCGCCGAGGCACCGAAGGAAGAGGTGCTGAAATCCGAGCTGAAGGGCCTTGGCCTGAACACCGACGGGATCGACCTGAAGGTCGAGGGCGACAAGGTTACCGTTTCCGGCAAGGCGGTCGATGCGGCGACGAAGGAAAAGATCATCCTCGCGGTCGGCAATGTGGATGGCGTCGCCAATGTCGAGACCGACCACGATGACGACACCACCGAGGCGGTGTTCCACACGGTGGCGAAGGGCGACACGCTTTCGGCCATCGCAAAGAAATATCTGGGCAATGCCAACCGCTTCAACGAGATCTTCGAGGCCAACAAGCCGATGCTGACCCATCCGGACAAGATCTATCCCGGGCAGGTGCTGCGGATTCCGGGCGGCAAGGCCTGATCCGCTTGCCCGAACGTCATGCGGTTGTGACGTGACGTTCGGGTCAACTCGATCTTGCCGAGGACGGGCTGAGTCCTTCATGCTCGTCCTGTGCGCCGGGGAGGACGGGGCACGGTGGAGGGAACCATGCCGGATGTTTTCGCAACCGTCGCCGACCGCGACCGTGTTGAACACGAAATGCCGTGGGACAGCCGTGACCGGGCGACCACGATCTATGAATTTGTCAGCCGCGCCGCAGCGCGCCACGGACCGCGGCCAGCGCTGTCGTTCCAACTGACCTCCGGGCCCACGGATCCGGCGGTCACGCTGAACTGGAACGATCTGCACGGGCGGGTGACGCAGGCGGCCAACCTGCTGCGCAGCCTGGGGGTGGGCGAAGGCGATACCGTCGCCTATATGCTGCCGAACTGCCTTGAAACGGCGGTCGTGCTGCTGGCGGGGGCAACGGCGGGGATCGTCAATCCGGTCAACCCGCTGCTGGAACCCGAACAGATCGCCGCCATCCTGCGCGAGACGAAGGCGAAGGTTCTGGTCACACTGAAGGCTTTCCCGAAGACCGACATCGCGCAGAAGGCCGCGCTGGCGGTGGCACAGGCGCCGGGGGTTCAGGCGGTGCTGGAGGTGGATCTGAACGCCTATCTGCCCCCGCCGAAACGCTGGATCGTGCCCTTCATCCGGCCAAAGGTTCCGACGCGGCATCAGGCGAAAGTGCTGGATTTCGCCCGCGAATGCGCGCGCCAGCCGCGCGCCCTGACATTCCCGGACAGCACGGGCGACCGCGTGGCGGCCTATTTCCACACCGGCGGCACGACCGGCATGCCGAAGGTCGCGCAGCACAAATATTCCGGCATGATCTACAACGGCTGGCTGGGCGGAACGCTGCTGTTCAGCGAGAACGACGTGCTGATCTGCCCGCTGCCGCTGTTCCATGTCTTTGCCGCCTATCCGATCCTGATGTCGGCGATCCAGTCGGGGGCGCATGTGGTGATGCCCACGCCCGCGGGCTATCGCGGCGAAGGGGTGTTCGACAATTTCTGGAAGCTGATCGACCGGTGGAAGGTGACCTTCCTGATCACCGTTCCCACGGCGATTTCCGCGCTGATGCAGCGGCCGGTGAATGCGGATATCTCGTCGCTGCGGACCGCCATTTCGGGCTCGGCGCCGCTGCCGGTGGAGCTCTACAACCGCTTCCACGAGGCGACCGGGGTCGAGATCTGCGAGGGCTACGGCCTGACCGAGGCGACCTGTCTCGTCTCCGTCAACCCACCCGACGGGGTAAAGAAGGTGGGCTCGGTGGGCATCCCGCTGCCCTATACCCATGTCCGCATCCTGCGCCGGGTGGATGGCCAGTGGCTGGAATGCGCGACCGACGAGGTGGGCGAGATCTGCATCGCCAATCCCGGCGTGTTCGAGGGCTCAACCTATACCGAGCGCGACAAGAACCACGACCTGTTCGCCGAGGACCGCTTCCTGCGCACCGGCGATCTGGGGCGGCTGGATGCCGACGGCTACCTGTGGATCACCGGGCGGGCCAAGGATCTGATCATCCGGGGCGGCCACAACATCGACCCCGCCGAGATCGAGGAGGCCCTGCTGCGTCACCCCGCCGTGGCCTTCGCGGGCGCGATCGGCCAGCCGGACGGCTTTGCCGGGGAACTGCCCTGCGCCTATGTCGAACTGGTCGCCGGGGCGCAGGTGAGCGCCGAAGACCTGATGGCCTTTGCCGCCGATGCCATCCACGAACGCGCCGCCGTGCCGAAGGTGATCGAGATCCTGCCCGAACTGCCGAAGACCGCCATCGGCAAGGTGTTCAAGCCCGACCTGCGCAAGCGGGCCATCACCCGCGTGCTGAACGCGACCCTTGCGGCGGCGGGCCTGCCGGCGCAGGTGGTTTCCGTGACCGAGGACCGCAAGCGCGGGCTGGTCGCCAGCATTTCGGGCGCCGACGAGGCGCAACTGCGCGCGGTGCTTGGCGCCTTTACCGTGCCCTGGGATCGGGTCGGCTGATCATGCCCCCTTGACGGAAAGGCCGCGCCGCGCCACATGCGGCGCAGCTTTTTTCGTGGACCCGGATGCGCGAACCCTAGCCCTGCCTCCCTGCCCTTTCACAGGACTTGCGGAGGCATCATGACACCTTTGGAATTTTCTTCCGGCGATCTGATCGCCGACCGGCGTGCGGATTACGCCGAGGGGTTGCTGGCGGCGGGCGATCCGCAGGCGGCGGCGGATCTGTATGCGCAGGCGCTGGAGGTTTCTCCCGGCTGGGCGGTGGGCTGGTATCGGCTGGGGGAAATTCGGGCCGATCATGGCCTGCCCGGAGCCGAGGAGGCGCTGGCCGAGGCGCTGCGCCGCGACCCGGCCGATACGATGGGCGCGGGGCCGAAGCTCGACCTGCTGCGCGGCAAGGTGGCGGCCCTGCCCCCGGCCTTCGTCGAGGCGCTGTTCGACCAGTATGCCGGGCGGTTCGAGGACTCGCTGGTCGGCGCGCTCGGGTATCGCGCGCCGCAGCGGCTACGGGCCGGGCTGCCCGGGCGGTTCGGGCGCGCCCTGGATCTCGGCTGCGGAACCGGGCTGATGGGGGCGGAACTGCGCCCTGCGGTGGATTGGCTCGAAGGCTGGGACATTTCCGCCGAGATGCTGCGCGAGGCCGGGGCGAAGGGGATCTATGACCGGCTGGAGAAACGCGACCTGTCGGCCCCGCCCGCCTGTGCCGGAGCCTGGGATCTGATCACGGCGGCGGATGTGTTTTCCTATCTGGGCGCGTTGGAAGGGATCATCGGCTGGGCGGCGGTGGCGCTGCGCCCGGCGGGACGGCTGGCCTTCACCGTCGAGCGGCACGACGGCACGGGCTATGTCCTGCGCGACAGCCGCCGCTATGCCCATTCCGAGGTCTATGTTCGAAAACTGCTGGCCGACCACGGTTTCGCCGCCGATTTCGACCGTGCGATGTTGCGAATGGACAGGGGCGCGCCGATCGAAGCGCTGTTCGTTCAGGCCCGGCGCGAAGCCCCCCGCCCATAGGGCGAGGGGCAGAAGATCAGCGGCTGAACTTCTTGTACTTCACCCGCTTCGGTTCCAGCGCATCCGGGCCGAGGCGGCGCATCTTGTCCGCTTCGTAATCCTCGAAGTTGCCCTCGAAATACTCGACATGGGCATCGCCCTCGAAGGCCAGGATATGGGTGCAGAGCCGGTCGAGGAAGAAACGGTCGTGCGAGATGATGATCGCGCAGCCCGCGAAATCCTCGATCGCCGCTTCCAGCGCCTGAAGCGTTTCGACGTCCAGGTCGTTCGTCGGTTCGTCGAGCAGCAGCACGTTGCCGCCGGATTTCAGCAGCTTCGCCATATGCACGCGGTTGCGTTCCCCGCCCGAAAGCAGACCGACCTTCTTCTGCTGGTCCGAGCCCTTGAAGTTGAACGCACCGACATAGCTGCGCGAATTCACCGTCGCCTCGCCAAGCTGGATCAGCTCCGCCCCGCCGGAGATTTCCTCCCAGACGTTCTTCGCATCATCCAGCGCATCGCGCGACTGGTCGACATAGGCCAGCTTCACGGTTTCGCCGATGGTGACGGTGCCCGTGTCGGGTTGCTCCTGCCCGGTGATCATCTTGAACAGCGTCGATTTCCCGGCGCCGTTCGGGCCGATCACGCCGACGATGGCGCCCGGCGGGATCGACAGCGACAGGTTCTCGATCAGCTGCTTGTCGCCATAATGCTTGGAGATGCCTTCGAGTTCGATCACCTTGCCGCCAAGGCGCGGGCCATTCGGAATGATGATCTGCGCAGTGCCGACGCGTTCCTTCTCCGACTGGTCCGCCATCTTTTCATAGGCCGCGATCCGGGCCTTCGACTTCGCCTGACGGGCCTTGGCGCCGGCGCGGATCCATTCGAGTTCCTTGGCCATGACCTTCTGCTTGGCCTTGTCCTCGCGGGCTTCCTGCTCCAGCCGCTTCGCCTTCTGTTCCAGCCAGGCGGAGTAGTTGCCCTCGTAGGGGATGCCACGGCCGCGTTCCAGTTCCAGGATCCACGAGGTGATGTCATCCAGGAAGTAACGGTCGTGGGTCACGATCAGGATCGTGCCCTTGTATTCGATCAGGTGCTTTTGCAGCCAGGCGATGGTTTCCGCATCGAGGTGGTTCGTCGGTTCGTCAAGCAGCAGCATGTCCGGCGCTTCGAGCAGCAGCTTGCACAGCGCGACCCGGCGCCGTTCGCCGCCCGACAGCGTTTCGACATCCGCGTCATCGGGCGGGCAGCGCAGCGCTTCCATCGCAATGTCGACCTGATTGTCCAGATCCCACAGGTTTTCCGAATCAATCTCGTCCTGAAGCCGCGCCATTTCATCGGCGGTTTCGTCCGAATAGTTCATCGCAAGCTCGTTGTAGCGGTCGAGCTTCGCCTGCTTCGCCGCCACGCCGCACATCACGTTGCCGCGCACGTTCAGCGCCGGGTCGAGTTCCGGCTCCTGCGAGAGATAGCCGACCTTGGCATCCTTCGCGGCCCAGGCCTCACCCTGAAAATCCTTGTCGATCCCCGCCATGATCTTCAGCAGCGTCGATTTACCGGCACCGTTGACGCCGACGACGCCGATCTTCACGCCGGGAAGGAAGTTCAGGCGGATGTTCTCAAAGCACTTCTTGCCGCCGGGATAGGTCTTCGACACCCCATCCATGTGATAGACATACTGATACGAGGCCATTGGGGCACCTTTCGCGGGATTTGCGGATCTCCCGCTAGATAAGGGAAATACCGGCACGAGGAAAGGGGCGCCGCCTCTTCCGCTGCCCGGAGGACACCCGGATTTCAATGATCCGATATGTGCGAATTCGCACATTTATGTGGTCACATTCCGTCATTTTCTTTCCAATCGCGCAGAACTATCTGTGTCTCACGCAAGGCGGAACACCCGCCGAGACGGAACAAGTTACTGATAATACAAAGAAATGGAGACTTTCCATGAAACGCAATCTGGGTATCGCCGCTGTCGTCCTGGCTCTGAGCGCTGGTGTTGCTTCGGCGAGCGAAGTGAACCCCGGCCTGCAACAGATCGCCAACCAGCTTGGCGTTGACGCCGGGGCCTACAGCGCGTCGGAACTGGTGCAACTGCTCAACGCCGACGACGATTTCGTCTATAACAACCTGCTCAACCGGGTTGGCGCTTCGGCGAATACGGTGTCGCAAGGGCGCGAACAGCTCGCCGCGCAAGCCGGGGTGAATGCCGCCGATTACACCACGGCTGAAATCATCCGGATCCGTGATGCGCAACGGAAGGGCGACCTGCAAGCCGTGAGCTTCTACATCAACCATGAGAACCGCAACACGGTGAACTTGCCGGTGGTGCGCATGGGCAGGGACTCGTGATCACACCGATCACCACAAGCAGAGCGGCGGCCTTCAGGGCCGCCGTTCTCGTTACAGCCGCAAACCGCATCCACAGCCAGCCTGAGCGCCTCCGCCAAAAGCTGATCGGATCAGGCTCTTCCCTGCCTTGACCTGACGCGGTGGCGCTGTTGAAGATTTCAGCCGACCACGCCCCCCGGCAAATCAACTCGTCCCGGCGAAAAGGCCGGGCGCACACAGGTTCCCGGTTTTGTGCGACCGACACGTCGGCAGAGCGAACACCACCTCCATCGGCATATCCAGATGCACCCGACGGATACATGGGATGGCGCTTGCCACGCCCCATTGCGCAGCCACTCCGAGTATCAGGAGAAGGCGACACTGCCCCGATGGCCCGCCTGACAGGCGGGGCCGGACCCCTGCCGCGGATCAACGTCCCCACCATCTTTGACGCCAGGCGCGTGCCGCATCAAAGATGCGCACAACCAGCCTGAAGCACAAAAACAGCCCGAAAAACAATGATTTGATTATTTGGTGGACCCGGAGCAATTCGAACGCCCGACCCTCAAATTCGTAGTCTGATGCTCTATCCAGCTGAGCTACGGGTCCACTGTGGGGGCGATGTACCCCCTGGGCCGGGGGTTGGCAAGAGCAAAATTGCTTTGCGATGAACGGAATTGAAAATTGCGTCCGGCTCCGGGAAAATCGAAACCGGGCTGCGGGCACCCTGCTCCTTTCGCGGCACGGAATTCACGGCCGGACGTACCGGAACCCGCGCGGCACAAAGCGGAACGTGAGCGTCGCGGCATGATGGCCTCCGATGCGGGCCGCGCCGCCCGGAGACCGGGACCATGGGGCGGATCATCCCCGGACCAAGGCGTTTCGGCGCCAAACCCGGTAGGTTATCGCTAACGTGCAGAGCTTCCTATGCTTGGCAGACGAAATGTTTGGCGATATGGAAACAAAACGCATTGAAAGGTATTCGCTTGGCCCGTCCTCCCGCCGATTCCCGCCGCCCATTGACCTTGCGCGACGTCTCCGAAGCCTCGGGCGTTTCAGAGATGACGGTCAGCCGGGTGTTGCGCAATCGGGGCGATGTGTCTGATTCGACCCGCGAAAAGGTGCTCGAAGCGGCGCGCAGGCTGGGCTATGTGCCGAACAAGATCGCGGGGGCGCTGGCGTCGCAGCGCGTGAATCTGGTCGGCGTGGTGATCCCCTCCCTGTCGAATCTGGTCTTCCCCGAGGTTCTGACCGGGATTTCCGAGGAGCTGGACGACACCGGGCTGCAACCCGTGATCGGCGTCACCGGCTATTCCAGCGCGAAGGAGGAGACCGTCCTTTACGAAATGCTGTCCTGGCGGCCCTCGGGGATGATTGTTGCCGGGATCGAGCATTCCGAAGCGTCCCGCGCGATCCTGAGGAATGCGGGCGTGCCGGTCGTCGAGATCATGGATGTGGACGGCGAAGGGGTGGATTCGGTCGTCGGGATCTCGCATCTGCGGGCGGGGCGGACCATGGCGGCGGCGATCATCGCGGCGGGCTATCGCCGGATCGGCTTTCTGGGCACCAAGATGCCGGACGATCACCGGGCGCGCAAACGGCTGGAAGGCTTCACCGCGGGGCTCGCCGAGGCGGGCCTGACCCTTGCCGATACCGAATTCTATCAGGGCGGCTCCGCGCTGCTGAAGGGGCGGGAGATGACGCAGGCCATCCTGTCGCGCACGCCGGACATCGACTTTCTCTATTATTCCAATGACATGATCGGCGCGGGCGGGCTGCTGTGGTGCCTTGAGAACGGCTATGACGTGCCGGGCAGGCTCGGGCTGGCCGGGTTCAACGGTGTCGATCTGCTGGACGGTCTGCCGCGGCGCCTCGCCACGATGGATTCGTGCCGGCGCGAGATCGGCCGCAAGGCCGCGGCGATCATCGCCGGGCGCTCGCAACCGGGCAGCGAGGTCATCGAACTTGCCCCCGTGCTGCAATATGGCGACACGATCCGCCGGGTCTAACGCCGCGCGCTCCAGCTCGCCGAGGCATGCTGCCGGGTGTAGAATTCCCCCATCAGCCCGATCATCAGCACCGCGAGCCCGAAATACAGCGGATACTGCCAGTTCGAGAAATGCGGGTTGTAGTTGATGAAGGCAAAGCCCCGCGCCTGGTCGATGGTATGGAACAGCGGGTTCCAGTCAAACAATATCAGGGTCTTGTGCGGCAGGTAATTGGCCAGGAACATCTTGCCCGAGGTGATCATGTTGGTCCGGGCATAGACCTGCTGCACCAGACCGACCGTGCCCGGCGCCCAAGGTTTCATCGCCAGAAACAGCACCCCGAACGCGACGCCGGTGAACCACGACAGCATCAGCATCCCCAGCGTGCCGGCCCAGTCGTGGATCGTGATCGGCGTGAAGGCCACATGGTAGACATAAAGCACCACCATCGCCGACAGCACCTGTAGATACAGCGCGCCCAGTGCCGAGGATGCGATCGCGATTGCCGTGGTCATCGGCGCGTGTTTCATCATCGCGGAGGTCGGGCTTTCCGAACCGAAGACCGCCCCCATCGCGCGGGTATGCGTCATGAACAGAAAGATCCCGGTCATGATGTAGACGACGAAATCGCCGCGCACCGTCCCGCGCCGCATGCCGAGGATGTTCATCAGCGCGTAGAAGGAGACGATCAGCAGCACCGTCTGAAAGATATTGCGCAACAGGCCAAGCACCGCATTGCCCTGCGACCGGCGGATATTGCGCACCGTGGCGTGATAGACCAGCCCGAGCACGCCAAGCGCCGAGCCGAGGGTCGTGGTGCTTTGTTGCCGCGTGAACATGCGGTTCTCCACTCCGAGGGTTCTGCCCTTCTCGCACGGATGGGTTGCCGTTCCGTTGACGGCGGATCATAAGTTCGGGGTCCGATCATGGCAATCGACAGTCCGACGGAGGAACCCATGGATTATGACCGCCTCGTCACCGTGATGCGCAGGCTGGCGCTGGAGGCCGGGGACCGGATCCTTCAGGTTTATCACGCGCCCGATTTCGAGGTCCGCTCGAAATCCGACGCTTCGCCGGTGACCGAGGCCGACGAGGCCGCCGATGCCCTGATCTCCGAAGGTCTGGCCGAGGCCTTCCCGCCGGTTCCGTTGGTGACCGAGGAACAGGCCGAAACGCACACCCAGCATGTCAGCACCTTCCTGATCGTCGATCCGCTCGACGGGACCAAGGAATTCGTGCAGCGGCGCGGCGATTTCACCGTCAACATCGCCTATGTCGAGGACGGCGTTCCGGTGCGCGGCGTGGTCTATGCCCCGGCGAAGGGGCGGCTGTTCTATACGCTGGCCGATGGCCGTTCGGTCGAGGAGACCGGCCCCTTCGACAAGGAAGCCCCCGGCCCGCTGGTGCCGCTGTCCGTCTCCATCCCCGACAACCGCGCGCTGCTGGTGGTGGCCTCGAAATCGCACCGCGATCAGGCGACGGACGATTACATCGCGCGCTATGCGGTGCGCGACATGACCTCGGCCGGGTCTTCGCTGAAATTCTGTCTGGTCGCGGCGGGGGAGGCGGATCTGTATCCGCGCCTTGGCCGGACGATGGAATGGGATACCGCCGCGGGCGATGCCGTCCTGCGCGGCGCGGGGGGCCGGATGGTGCGGTTCGACGACCATGCGCCCTTCACTTACGGCAAGCCCGGTTTCGAAAACCCCTTCTTCATCGCCTATGCTCCCGGCGTTCTTCTGGTGAAATGATGTCCGTTCTGATCGTGATCCCCGCCCGCTATGCCTCGACCCGCTATCCGGCGAAGCCGCTGGTGGCGCTGAAGGGCGCGACCGGCGAGGCGAAGACCCTGATCCGTCGTAGCTGGGAGGCCGCCTGTGCCGTGCGGGGCGTGGATCGCGTCGTGGTGGCGACCGACGACGACCGCATCCGTGCCGAGGCCGAGGGCTTCGGCGCCGAGGTGGTGATGACCTCGGCCGATTGCGCCAATGGCACGGAGCGCTGCGCCGAGGCGATGGCGCAACTGGGCGGCTATGAGATCGTCGTGAACCTGCAAGGCGATGCGCCGCTGACCCCCGCCTGGTTCGTCGAGGATCTGGTCGCCGGGCTGCGCGCGCATCCCTGGGCGGAACTGGCGACGCCGGTGCTGCGCTGCGAAGGCGCGATGCTCGACAGTCTGCGCGAGGACCGCGCGCAGGGCCGGGTCGGCGGCACGACCGCCGTTTTCGGCGCGCAGAACCGGGCGCTGTATTTCTCCAAGGAAGTCATCCCCTATACCGGCAGGGGCTATGGCGCGACCGAACCCACGCCGGTGTTCCACCATGTCGGCGTCTATGCCTACCGCCCCGAGACGCTGGCCGCCTATCCGGGCTGGCCGGCGGGGCCGCTCGAAGGGCTGGAGGGGCTGGAGCAGCTGCGGTTCCTGGAAAACCACCGCCCCGTTCTGTGTGTCGAGGTCGAGGCCCGCGGGCGGCAGTTCTGGGAACTGAACAACCCCACCGATGTGCCGAAGATCGAGGCGATGATGGCGGAAATGGGCCTCGCCTGACCGAGGGCGTTTCGCGCGCAGAGCCGCGCCCTTCCGGATGGCGGGGAGGTTTCGCGGAAACCAATTGCTCATCATCTCGCGCTACGCTGTCCCCCGGACAAGGGGACAGGCCGAGATGACACCTGACGGACAGGCCGAATTGCGGCAGGCACGGGCGGCGCTCAGACCGCTGTTTCTGGCGGTGATCCTGTTTTCCGCCTTCGTGAACCTGCTGATGCTCACCGGGCCGCTGTTCATGCTACAGGTCTATGACCGTGTACTGGGCAGCGGGTCGGAGGCGACCTTGCTCGCGCTGTTCCTGCTGGTGGCCTTTCTATATGGCGCGATGGCGGTGCTGGATGTGGTGCGCGGTCAGATCATGTCGCGTGCCGGGGCCCGGTTTCAGGCCGCGCTGGACCGGCGGGTCTTTGACGCCGCGCTGCGCCGCACCGATGATCCCGCCGCAGAGCGGGATCTGGATCTGCTGCGGCAGTTCATCGCCTCTCCGGTGCTGCTCGCCCTCATCGACCTGCCCTGGACACCGCTTTTCGTGCTGGGGATCTTCCTGTTCCATCCGCTGATGGGCGGGCTTGCGGTGGCCGGAGGGGCGGGCCTGCTGGCGCTCGCCATCGCGAATCAGATGACCACCGCGCGCAAACGGGCCGAGGCCGCGCGCGCCGGTATCGCCACCGACCGGCTCGCGGCGCAGTTCCGGGCCGACGCGGAACCCCTCGGTGCGCTCGGCATGCGCAAGGCGGCACATGACCGATGGGAGGCCGCGCGGCGGCGGATGCTCGACCAAGCGGTCGCGGCGGGCGATCTGGGGGCGGCGTTCGGCGCCACCACGAAAACGCTGCGACAGTTCCTGCAATCGGCGATGCTCGCGCTTGGCGCCTGGCTGGTGCTGCGCCATGAGGTGACTTCGGGGGCGATGATCGCCGGTTCGGTGCTGCTTGGCCGCGCGCTGGCGCCCATTGAAACGCTTGTCGGGCAGTGGAGCCTGCTGCAATCCGCCCGCCTCGCCTGGACCCGGCTGGCCCATCTGCTCGGCGCCGCGCCGGAGCGGCCGAAACGCATGGCGCTGAACCGCCCCGCCGCGCGGCTTGAGGTGCAGGATCTGGTCCTCGCCGCGCCGGGCAAGCGGGTGCCGGTGCTGCAACGGATCGCCTTTTCGGTCGCGCCCGGGCAGGCGGTCGGCGTGATCGGGGCCTCCGCCGCGGGGAAGACCGCGCTCGCCCGTGCGCTGGCGGGCATCTGGCCCCCCGCCGCGGGGACGATCCGCCTGGATGGCGTGGCGATCGACCAATATGGCGAAGATGTTCTGGGCGGGCTGCTCGGCTACCTGCCGCAGCAGGTCCGCCTGTTCGACGGCACCGTGGCCGAAAATATCGCCCGGCTTTCCCCCGATCCGGATCCGCAGGCGGTGCTGCGCGCGGCCCGGCGGGCGGGTGTGCATGAGATGATCCTGCGCCTGCCGGACGGCTATGACACCCGGATCACCGCAGAGGGCGGACAGCTTTCAGGCGGGCAGATCCAGCGGATCGGCCTTGCGCGCGCCTTTTTCGGCGATCCGGTGATGCTGATTCTGGACGAGCCGAATGCGAACCTCGACAATGACGGCTGCATGGCCGTGAACCGCGCGATCCGCGACATCAAGGCGGCGGGCGGAATCGCCTTGATCATGGCCCACCGCCCCGCCGCATTGCAGGAATGCGACCTGCTGCTGATGCTCGACAGTGGGCGGCAGGTGGCTTTCGGCCCGCGCGACGAGGTGTTGCGCAGCCGGGTCCGCAACAGTCCGCAGATCATGCTTGCCGCGCACGCCGGAGGCGGCGCATGACCCGTTCCGCAAAGGGGCCGGTGACGATCGGCCTTGCCATGATCGCGGTTCTGCTGCTCGGCTTCGGCGGCTGGGGCGCCTATGCGCCGATCGACGGGGCCGTGGTCACCTCGGGCCGGGTCGAGGTGCAGAATCAGCGCCAGATCCTCCAGCACCTCGATGGCGGGATGGTCGCGGCGCTCTTCGTCAAGGAAGGCGATCTGGTGCAGGAGGGGCAGCCGCTCCTGCTGTTCGACGGCGCCACGCTGCGCGCCGAAAGCGCGATGGCGGATGCACAATATTACGAGATCCTCGCCCGCAGCGACCGGCTCGAAGCGGAACGCGACGGGCGGGAGGCCATGGTCTTCCGCCCCGATCTGACCGCGCGCGGCGCGCAGGAGGCTTCGGTCGCCGCGCTGATGCAGGGGCAGCGCGACCTGTTCGCGGCCCGCGCACAAACGCTCGCGGGGCAGCGCGGACAGTTGGGCGAGCGCATCGCGCAGATCGAGAGCCAGCTTGTGGGCCTTGATGCGCAGGCCGCGGCGCTGGAACGGCAACGCCTGCTGATCGGCCGCGAGGTGCGGGACAAGCGCAGCCTGCTCGACCGTGGACTGGCACAGGCCTCCGCGGTGATGACGCTCGACCGGGAGGCCGCGCGGCTCGAAGGCGAACGCGGCGCGCTGATCGCCCGGGCGGCGGAGGCGCGGGGCCGGATCGTGGAAACCCGGCTTGAGATCCTCAACCTCGATGCCCGGCGCCGCGAGGATGCCTCTGCCGAACTGCGCGACCTGAATGTGCAGGAACTGCAACTGGCCGAGAAACGCGCGGCGCTGGCCGAGAAGATCGCGCGCCTCGAACTGAAGGCGCCGGTGAGCGGCGTGGTCTACGGACTGACGGTGCCGGGGCCGCATGCGGTGGTGCGCGCGGCGGAAACGGTGGGCTATCTCGTCCCGCAGGACCGGCCTCTGGTCGTCGTCGCGCGGATCGCCCCGGGGGATGTCGACAACGTTCATCCGGCGCAGGAGGCGAAGCTGCGGTTCACCGCCTTCTCCGCCCGCACCACGCCGGAGCTGCGCGGCCATGTGGTGCAGCTTCTCGGCGGATGCGTTCGAGGATGCGCAGTCGCGACAAAGCTATTTCCGGGCCGAAGTGGCGATCGACCCCGACGACCTGCCCGGGCTCGGCGCGCCGCTGCTGCCCGGCATGCAGGTGGAGGTGATGCTGGCCACCGGCGCGCGCCCGGCGCTGAGCTATCTGCTGAAGCCGGTGTCCGACTATTTCACCCGCGCCTTCCGGGAAAGCTGACGACAGCGCGGCACCCGCCGCAATGCCCTCCCTCAGGGCGGTCCTGTCGGAGTGCCGGCACGTCCCGGGATGAACTTTCGGGTATTTCTGTCCACAGTCGGATGCCGGGATCTTCCCTTTTCGCCCCGGAGTGTTTTCATAGGGGCAAAGAGGATCCCATGCCCGACCTGTTCGACAGCCCCAAACCCGATCATGCCGAGGCGCCGCGGCCGCTGGCGGACCGTATCCGGCCGCAGGCCCTGTCCGAGGTGATCGGCCAGGAAAAGGTGCTGGGGCCGGAGGGGCCGCTGGGCGCGATGCTGGCGGCGGGGTCGCTGTCCTCGGTGATTCTCTGGGGCCCGCCCGGGGTCGGCAAGACCACCATCGCGCGGCTTCTGGCCCATGCCACCGACCGCCATTTCGTGCAGATCTCCGCGATCTTCAGCGGTGTTCCAGAACTGCGCAAAGTGTTCGAGGCGGCGAAGCTGCGCCGCGATCAGGGCCGCGGCACGCTGCTTTTCGTCGATGAAATCCACCGCTTCAACAAGGCGCAGCAGGACAGTTTCCTGCCCTGGATGGAAGACGGCACGATCCTTCTGGTCGGCGCCACGACGGAAAACCCGTCCTTTGAACTCAACGCCGCCGTGCTCAGCCGCGCGCAGGTGGTGGTGCTGGAACGGCTCACCCTCGCCGATCTGGAACGCCTCGCGCAGCGCGCGGAACAGGCGCTCGGCCGGGCGCTGCCGCTGAAGGGTCCGGCGCGGGAGGCGCTGCTGGAGATGGCGGATGGCGACGGGCGCGCGCTGCTGAACCTGATCGAACAGGTGATGGCGTGGAAGGTCGCGCAGCCGCTTGATGCGCAGGCGCTCGGCCAACGGCTGGCCCGGCGCGCGGCGAAATACGACAAATCGGGGGATGAACATTACAACCTGATCTCGGCGCTGCATAAATCGGTGCGCGGCTCGGATCCGGATGCGGCGCTCTACTGGTTCGCGCGGATGCTGGAGGGGGGCGAGGATCCGCGGTTCCTCGCCCGGCGGCTGGTGCGGATGTCGGTCGAGGATATCGGCCTCGCCGATCCGCAGGCACAGACACAGACGCTGCATGCCTGGGAGGTCTATGAGCGGCTGGGCTCGCCCGAGGGGGAACTGGCGCTGGCGCAGGCGGTGATCTATCTCGCGCTCGCGCCGAAATCCAATGCGGGCTATATCGCCTACAAGGGCGCGCGGGCGCTGGCGAAGAAAACCGGATCGGAGCCGCCGCCGAAGCATATCCTGAACGCCCCCACCCGGCTGATGGAGGAACAGGGCTATGGCGCGGGCTATGCCTATGACCACGACGCCGAGGACGGGTTTTCCGGCCAGAACTATTTCCCCGACGGCATCAAACGCCCGGTGCTTTATGCCCCCGTGGAGCGCGGCTTCGAGCGCGACCTGAAGAAACGTGTCGACTGGTTCGCGAAGCTGCGCGAGAAGCGCAACGGTTGACATTCCCCCGGTCAGGGGGTCAGTGGCGCCGAAAAGGAGAGGCGGATGTTCCTCACGGCAATGCAGGTCGCCCTGGGCGGCGCGATGGGCGCGGTGACGCGGTATCTGGTGGGTGTGGGCGTGCTGCGGGCCTTCGGGCCACAGCCGATGCCGCTCGGCGTGCTGCTGATCAACATCACCGGGTCGCTTCTGATGGGGATGCTGGTGACCTTTCTGGGGCTGAAGGAACTGACCCATTGGAACGCCTTTCTGGCGACGGGGATTCTGGGCGGCTACACCACGTTTTCGTCGTTTTCGCTGGAAACCTGGACGCTGATCGAGCGCGGGGATCTCGGGCTGGCGGCGGCCTATGTGGTCCTGTCGGTGGCGGTGTCGCTGATCGCGCTGATCGCGGGGGTTCATCTGATGCGGTGGGGGATGGCATGAGCGTTCAGCTGATCCGGGTGACCGAGGCCGAGGGCGAACAGCGCCTCGACCGCTGGTTGAAGAAGCGGTTTCCGCAGCTCAGCCAGATCATGGTCGAAAAGATGTGCCGCAAGGGCGAATTGCGCGTCGATGGCGGCCGGGTGAAGGCCAACACCCGCGTCGCGCCCGGGCAGGAGGTGCGCGTGCCGCCGCTTCCCGCCGCGCAGCCGCGCCGCGAGGAAGGCCCCCGGATTTCCGACACCGACGCCGAGATGATCCAGTCCTGCGTGCTGTGGAAGGACGAGCATATCATCGCGCTCGACAAGCCGCCGGGCCTGCCGTCGCAGGGCGGCTCGGGTCAGGGTGACCGGCATGTGGACGGGCTGCTCGACGCGCTGCGCTTCGGCTACAAGGACCGGCCGAAGATGGTCCACCGGCTGGACAAGGATACCTCGGGCGTGCTGCTGATCGCGCGGACGGACCGGATCGCGCGGGCGCTGTCCGAAGCGTTCCGGCTGAAGACCACGCGCAAGATCTATTGGGCCGCCGTGGCGGGCGTGCCGAACCCGAAGATGGGCACGGTGCGCTATGGCCTGATGAAGGCGCCGGGGCATGGCCGGGGCGGCGAGGGCGAAAAGATGGTCTGCATCCATCCCGCGAAGATCAGCGCCCATCCCGATGCGAAACGCGCGACGACGGATTATGCCGTGCTCGACGCGCTCGGCACGCGCTGCGCCTGGGTCGCGCTGGTGCCGATCACCGGGCGGACGCATCAGTTGCGGGCACATATGGCGGAACTGGGCCATCCGATCGTGGGCGATGGCAAATATGGCGGCTCCGGGCAGGAGAACCTGGGCGATGGCTGGGGCGCGCAATTGGGTGGCGAAATCAGCCGCAAGCTGCACCTGCACGCCCGCCAGATCAGCTTTGACCATCCGATCACGAAGAAGCGCATCACCGTGACGGCCCCCCTGCCCTCCCACATGAAGCGGACGTGGAAGACAGTCGGCTGGCACGAGAACGATGTCCCCGCCGATCCGTTCGAGGAGATCGAATGAAGCTCGCGATCTTCGACGTCGACGGCACGATTTCCGACAGTCAGGCGCATATCGTCGCCTCGGTCGCGCATGGGTTCACCGAGGTCGGCCTTGCGGTGCCCGCGCGCGACGCGATCCTGTCGATCGTCGGCCTGTCCCTGCCCGAGGCGATGGCGCGGCTGGCGCCGGAGGCCAGCGCCGAACAGCGCGCCGCGATCGTCGAAGGCTACAAGGCCAGCTATCAGCTCGAACGCCTGCGCCAGCCCGCGCCGCTTTATCCCGGCGCGGTGGAGGTGATCGACCGGCTGGCGGGGCGGGCGGAAATGCTGCTCGGCATCGCGACCGGCAAATCGCGCCGCGGGCTGGATGCGCTATGTGCCCATCACGGCATCGGCGGCTATTTCATCACCCGGCAGGTTTCGGACAACCATCCGTCGAAACCGCATCCCGCGATGGTCGAGGCCGCGCTGGCCGAAGCCGGAGTGGATGCGCGCGACGCGGTGATGATCGGCGACACCACCTATGACATCGACATGGGCCGCGCGGCGGGCGTGGCGACCATCGGCGTAAGCTGGGGCTACCACCCGGTCAGTGCGCTGCGCGACGCCGGGGCGGGAACCATCGTCGACACATTCGATGCGCTCGAACGCGCGGTGCTGGAGGTTCTGGGATGAGTGTCTGGGCGCCGAAACGGTTCTGGAAGCAATCCACGGTGACCGAGGCAGATGGCGGCTATGGCATCGCGCTGGACGGTCGCCCGGTGAAGACCCCGGCGAAGGCGCCGCTGATCGTGCCAACCCGCGCGCTGGCCGAGGCATTGGCCGCCGAATGGGATGCGCAGCAGGACACCGTGCGCCCCGAAACCATGCCCGCGACCCGCGCCGCCAATGCGGCGATCGACAAGGTGCGGCCGCAGCGGGCGGAGGTCGCCGAACTGATCGCGGCCTATGGCGGCACCGATCTGCTGTGCTACCGCGCCGAGCGTCCGGCGGAACTGATCGCGCTTCAGGCCGAGGGCTGGGATCCGCTGCTCGACTGGTTCGAAGGGGCGTTCGGCGTCCGGCTGGTGGTGACGGAGGGCGTTGTGCCGGTGGCGCAGCCCGAGGGTCTGGCGGCGGTGGCGGCCCATGTCGGCGGGCTCGACGAATGGCAATTGTCGGCGCTCCACGATCTGGTCGGGCTGACCGGATCGCTGGTTCTGGGGCTCGCGGTGGCAGCGGGGCGGCTGACGGCGGAGGACGCCTGGACCCTTTCGCGCATCGACGAGGACTGGCAATCCGCACAATGGGGCGCGGACGAAGAGGCGCAGGAACATGCCGCGCTGCGGCGGGCCGCGCTGCTGGATGCAGGCCGGTTCTGGACCCTGCGCCACACCGGCTGAAGCGATCAAATTTTACGCCGGGATCGCCCGGATGCCTATCCAGAGGGCAATGCGGGCGGATTTTCCGGCACGTCAGCCTTGACCTGACCGTAAGGATTTGCCCAAACTCAGGATATTGGGAACACCAGACCCAACAACATCCAGACCCCGACAGGGGCACCACGGCTGCCTTCGGGCGGAAACTCAGGAAGAGGTAGAAATGAAGACATCGGTATTCTTCGGCACGCTGGTGGCGGCCGGTCTCGGCGCCGGTTTCGCATCCGCCGGGACGCTGGACGACGTTAAGGCCCGCGGCGTGCTGAACTGTGGCGTGAACACCGGCCTCGTCGGCTTTGCCGCGCCGGATGCGAACGGCAACTGGTCGGGCTTCGACGTGGCGCTGTGCAAGGCGGTCGCGGCCGCCGTCCTCGGCGATCCGGCAAAGGTGAAATACGTCCCCACCACCGGCCAGACCCGCTTCACCGCGCTGGCCTCGGGCGAGGTGGATCTGCTGGTGCGCAACACCACCTGGACCTTCTCGCGCGATACCGACCTGAAGATGGATTTCCCGGCGATCAACTATTACGACGGTCAGGGTTTCATGGTCCACAAGGGATCGGGCATCACCTCGGCGAAACAGCTCGACGGCGCCTCGATCTGCATCCAGACCGGCACCACGACGGAACTCAACCTCGCCGACTACTTCAAGGCGAACGGCATGAGCTACCAGCCGATCGCGATCGACTCGAACGCAGAGGGCGAACAGCAGTACATCGCCGGGGCCTGCGACGCCTATACCACGGATGCCTCGGGCCTCGCCTCGACCCGCGCGGCCTTCGCCGATCCGCAGGACCATATCATCCTGCCGGAAATCATCTCCAAGGAACCGCTCGGGCCGGCCGTGCGCCATGGCGACAGCCAGTGGAAGGATATCGTCGGCTGGACCTTCTATGCGCTGGTCGCGGCGGAGGAATACGGCGTCACCGCGGCCAATGTCGATGAGATGGCCAAGGGCGTGGAAAACCCGGAAATCAACCGCCTGCTGGGCGTCGAGGGCGAGTTGGGCAAGATGACCGGCCTCGACAACGACTGGGCGATCAAGGCGATCAAGGCCGGCGGCAACTACGGCGAGATCTTCGCCGCCACTATCGGCAAATCGACCCCGATCGGGCTGGCGCGCGGGCTGAACGCCCAATGGACCCAGGGCGGGCTGCTCTACGCACCGCCGTTCCGCTGATCCATCCGGGGCGCCGCCGCAGGCGCCCCCTCCAACGATATGACCTGTCCAGAGATGACACGCGATAACCGGGCCTGAACCCGGACGCCGGACAGGAACAGGGGAAACAGAATGACCAGCGCACCCGATGCGCCGGAACAGGGATTCCGGCTCAGTCAGCTTATCTACGATACCCGCTACCGGTCGCTGACGATCCAGGTGGTGGTGCTGCTTCTGGTGATGGCGGGGGCAGCGTGGCTTGTCGACAACACGATCCGCAACCTCAACGTGCTGGGCAAGGATTTCAACTTCGGCTTCCTGGGCAACCGCGCCGGATATGACATCGCGCAATATCTGGTCCCCTATACCAACGACAGCACCCATGCCCGGGCGATGCTGGTCGGGCTGCTGAACACGCTCTGGGTCTCGATCCTTGGCTGCGCGACGGCCACTTTGATCGGCGTTTTCGTGGGGGTGATGCGGCTGTCGCCGAACTGGCTCGTGTCGCGGCTGATGACGGTTTATGTCGAGGTGTTCCGCAACATCCCGGTGCTGCTGTGGATTCTGGTCGCGATCGCCCTGCTGACCGAAATGACGCCCGCGCCCAATGCCTACAAGGTGAACCCCGCCACCGGGACCGCGAATGCCTCGATGGTGCTGTTCGATTCGGTGGCCTTCACCAACCGCTACACCGCGATTCCGGGGGCCGATTTCTCCCGCTCGCTCGGGGTGCTCGATACGCCGCTGGCGCCGGTTTCGCTGAACTGGGTGGCAGTTCTGGTGGTGCTGGCGGGCTCGGTCTGGGCGAACCGCCGGTTCCGCGCCCGCGCCGACCGGATCCAGGAACAGACCGGCAAGCGCCCGGCGACCTGGTGGGGCAGCGCGCTGATCCTGCTCGGGCCGCTGGTGGTGGTGCTGCTGGCGCTCGGCTTCCGGATCCATGAGCCGGAACTGAAGGGCTTCAACTTCACCGGCGGGACCAATGTCTCGAACGCCTTCATCGCGCTCTGGGCGGGGCTGTCGCTCTATACCGGCGCCTTCATTGCCGAAATCGTCCGCGCCGGGATCATGGCGGTCTCCAAGGGCCAGACCGAGGCGGCCTTTGCCCTCGGCCTGCGCCCGGGGGTGACGATGCGGCTTGTCGTGCTGCCGCAGGCGCTGCGGGTGATCGTGCCGCCGCTGATCTCGCAATTCCTGAACCTGACGAAGAACTCCTCCCTCGCCATCGCCGTGGGCTACATGGATCTGCGCGGCACGCTGGGCGGCATCACGCTGAACCAGACCGGGCGCGAACTCGAATGTATCCTGCTGATGATGCTGATCTATCTGGCGATCTCGCTGGTGATTTCGGGCGTGATGAACCTTTACAACAAAAAAGTCCGGCTGAAGGAGCGTTGAGATGATCCCTGAGACCGCCTCCTTCGTGCGCAAGACGATGATCCCGCCCGAACCGCCCCCTGCCCGCGATGCGGGCGCGGTGAAATGGGTGCGGGAAAACCTGTTCTCCTCCTGGGGCAATGCCGTGCTGACGGTGATCGGGCTGCTGATCGTCTACCTGGCTCTGAGCCATTTCGCCCCCTGGTTCCTGCATGGCGTCTGGAAGGCGGACTCGCTCGCGCAATGCCGGCAGATCATCGCGGAACGCTGGGGCGAAGGGGCCAGCGGCGCCTGCTGGGCGGTGATCCGGGCGCGCTGGAACCAGTTCCTGTTCGGCTTCTACCCGCCTGAGCTTTATTGGCGCCCGGTGCTGGTATTCCTCGGCCTGTTCGTCGCGATCGCGCCGGTGCTGTTCACCGCGCTGCCGCGCCGGATGCTGTGGCTCACCGCGGCCTATCCGCTGATCGCGATCTGGCTGCTCTGGGGCGGCTCGGTCTGGCCGGTGGCGATGATCGCGGTGGGCTTCGGCCTCGGCGCGCTGGCGTTCCGGCTGATCCTGGCGAAAAGCTCGATCCTTGCGGTGATCGGCGCGGTTCTGGTGCCGGTGCTGTTCTGGCTGTTCCTGACCGGGCCGGTGGACCGGATGCTGGCCTCTGTCCTGCCGATTGCGCTCGAACCGGTGCCCTCGCGGCAGTTCGGCGGTTTTCTCCTCGCCATCGTCATCGGCGCAGGCGGAATCGCGATGTCGCTGCCGCTCGGCATCATCCTCGCACTTGGGCGGCAGTCGGACATGCTGCTGGTCAAGGCCTTCTCGGTCGGCTTCATCGAATTCATCCGGGGTGTGCCGCTGATCACGCTGCTGTTCGTGGCCTCGCTCCTGCTGAACTACTTCCTGCCGCCGGGGACGAATTTCGACATCATCCTGCGGGTGATGATCCTCGTCACGCTGTTCTCCGCCGCCTATATCGCCGAGGTGATCCGCGGCGGGCTCGCGGCGCTGCCGCGCGGGCAGTATGAGGCGGCGGATGCCCTTGGCCTCGACTACTGGAAGGCGCAGCGGCTGATCATCCTGCCGCAGGCGCTGAAAATCTCGATCCCCGGCATCGTCTCCACCTTCATCGGCATGTTCAAGGACACGACGCTGGTCACCTTCGTCGGTCTGTTCGAGCCGCTGAAGTCGATCCCCGACACGATCCGCGCCGTTTTTGAATGGAAGGGCATCTACTGGGAGCCCTTCGTCTTCGTCGGCGCAATCTTCTTCATCTTCAACTTCAGCATGAGCCGCTATTCGATGTATCTCGAACGCAAGCTCAAGCGCGATCATCACTAAGGAGCCCATCCATGTCCCAACCCGCCCCGAACATGCAGGTCTCCGATGAGGTCGCGATCCAGCTTATCCGGATGAACAAGTGGTATGGCCAGTTTCATGTGCTGCGCGACATCGACCTGACGGTGCGGCGCGGCGAGCGGATCGTGATCGCGGGGCCCTCGGGGTCCGGGAAATCGACGATGATCCGCTGCATCAACCGGCTGGAGGAACATCAGTCGGGCAAGATCATCGTCGACGGCACGGAACTGACCTCGGACCTGAAGAACATCGACAAGGTGCGCTCCGAGGTCGGCATGGTGTTCCAGCATTTCAACCTGTTCCCGCATCTGACGATCCTGGAAAACTGCACGCTGGCGCCGATCTGGGTGCGCAAGGTGCCGAAGAAGGAAGCCGAGGAAACGGCGATGTATTTCCTCGAAAAGGTGAAGATCCCGGATCAGGCGCGCAAATATCCCGGGCAGTTGTCGGGCGGGCAGCAGCAGCGGGTGGCGATCGCGCGCAGCCTGTGCATGCGGCCGCGGATCATGCTGTTCGACGAGCCGACCTCGGCGCTTGATCCCGAGATGATCAAGGAGGTTCTGGACACGATGATCCAGTTGGCCGAAGAGGGTATGACGATGCTCTGCGTCACGCACGAAATGGGCTTCGCGCAGGCCGTGGCGAACCGGGTGATCTTTATGGCGGATGGCCAGATCGTCGAGCAGAACAACCCGCACGACTTCTTCCACAACCCGCAAAGCGAGCGCACGAAACAGTTCCTCAGCCAGATCCTCGGCCATTGAAAACCCCGCACCCCACATGACGTCAGACAGGGGGCGATGATGACCGATATCCACACGGCACTGGACGACCTGCTGAACCATCAGGACGTCCCGCTGGACACGGTTCTGGACCGGCATTTCAGCCCGCCCTACCGGCAGCGGACGAATGGGGGCTGGGAGGATCGGCACGGTTTGCGCGGGCGCTGCGCGAGGTGGTCGCCTCCGCCGAAATCGAGGCTCTGGACGGCACGCGCTGATCGTCATATCGTGCGCGTGGCCAAGCGCGATGGCGCCACGGTGGTGCAGGAGGTCTACCTGTTCGCCGAACTCGACGTCGCGGGGCGTTTCGCCCGTGTCGAGGAAACGACCCTGATGCTGAATGGCGCGGAGGCGGATCGCGCGCTCGGAAGCGTGAAATAGCTTCGACCCGCCCCGGAGTCTCACACCGGCGGCTTGCCCCGCACGGCGCGGGCCACCATGGCGACCACGAACAGGATGATAAAGATCAGGAACAGGATCTTCGCGATCCCGGCCGAAGCCCCGGCGATGCCGCCAAAGCCCAGTGCCGCCGCGATCAGCGCGATGACGAGAAAGGTCAGTGCCCATCCAAGCATGATTGTCTCCTCCATTCTGGCCCGGTCATTGAGCAGTTACGGGAAGAGAACGCGCGGGCGGCGGCGGAGTTCCCCGCGTATCGGGGCGACGAAACGTATCGCAATCTGACAACATGTTCGAACGCTTCGCCCCCCACACCGGGGCGGCGGAGGCATCCCCGGGGCCTCCCCAAGCTGCCAAAGCGCGAGACCCCACGCCCGCAACTCCGGAACACCAAGGCCGCCGAACTTCGACACGGGCACTGTATTCCCCTGCCCGCCGCCGCACGCCTGCCTCCGCCATCCCGTCGCGACCGCCCCGCCCCCGGCGTCAGACGTTGTGCAGGTACAGTTCGTAATCCACATCCGCAATCCAGCGGGCAACGCGCTGATACTCCGCCGCCTTGATCGCGGTGAAGGTGCGGTGCATGTCCGCGCCCAACGCCGATTTCAGGAATTCCGAGTCCTGCGCCGCGCGGATCGCCTCGCGCCAGTCGCCGGGGATCGGCAGGTCGGGCGCGCCTTCGTAGCCGTTGCCCGTGGTTTCGGGGCCCGGGTCGATGCGGCCCGCCAGCCCGTGGCGGATCCCGGCCAGGATCACCGCGCCCACCAGATAGGGATTGGCATCCACCCCCGCCGGGCGATGCTCGATCCGCCGGGCGCGCACCTCCCCCGCCGGGATCCGCAGCGCGACGGAGCGGTTGTTCACCCCCCAACTGGGCGAGACCGGGGCATAGCTCTGGTTCGCGAAGCGGCGCCAGGAATTGGCATGCGGCGCAAAGACCAGCATCGACTCGCCCATCGTCTGCCGCAGCCCGCCGATCGCGTGGCGGATGGTGTCGGTCCACTGGCCCTCGACCGCCTCGGCAAAGACATTGCGGCCCGCGCCGTCGCACAGGCTGACGTGGAAATGCATGCCGGAGCCCGCGTATTTCTCGACCGGCTTCGCCATGAAACAGGCCACCACCCCATGCCGGCGCGCCTGCATCCGCACGATCCGCTTCAGCCGGACCAGATCGTCCGCCGCCTGCATCACATCGGTGCGGTAATGCAGGGTCAGTTCGTATTGCCCGGGCGCATATTCGGAAATCACCGTCTCGGCCTGGATGTCCATCTGCGCCGCCGCGCGGTAGATGTCGGAAAACAGCGGCTCCATCCCGTGCAGATGATCGACCGAATAGACCTCGGTCCAGTCCGACCGCCGCCCGTCCAGAACCGCCGCAGCGGGCCGCACGCCCTGCGACCGGTCCGGATCCAGCAGGAAGAATTCCAGCTCGAACGCGCCCGCCGGATAGAGCCCCTCCGCCGCCATCGCCGCCACCTGCCGGTGCAGCGCATGGCGCGGGTCCGAGGTCATCTCGGCGCCGTCCAGATGATACATGCTCATCAGCAGCTCGCCCCGCGGCGGGTTGGTGCCATGCAGCGGCTTCAGCGTGCCGGGAATCGGCCAGGCGCGCAGGTCGCCGTCGCCCTGATCCCAGATCAGCCCGGTTTCATGCACATCCTCGCCGACGATATCGAGGCCCAGGATGGAAATCGGCAGGTGGCGCCCGCCCTTGTACAGCCCGATCAACTCGTGGCGTCGGATGATCTTGCCCCGGCCGATGCCGTTCGCATCATGCAGCACGATGTCGAAGGCCTCGATCTCGGGATGGGCGGCGAGGAAATCCTCGGCCTCCTGAACGGCGGAACCGGAAGGGGAATGCGTCATGGTCAGGTCTCGGTCAAATGGCCCAGAACCGCGTCGAAGGCAGCGACCAGCCGGTCGATCTGCCGCCGCGTGGTGGCGGGCGAAATCAGCATCATGTTGTGGAAGGGCGCGATCAGACAGCCCCGGTTCAGAAGCCCGACATGCACCGCGGCCTCCAGCGCGGGGGCATGGGCGCGGGCGGCCTCGGCGCCGTTGCGCAAGGGGCCGGGGGCGCAGATGAATTCCACCCGCGCGCCCACGCGCACCACATGCCAGGGCAGGCCATGGCGAGCGATGGCTTTCGTCAGGCCGGCGGCAAGCCGCGCGGCGCCCGCCTCCATCCGGGCGTAATTGCCGGGCGTCATCACCTCGGACAGCGTGGCCGCCAGCGCGGCGAACTGCATCGGATTGGCGGAAAGCGTGGTGCCCATGCCGCTATGGCCCGGCACGGCCTCCCGCGCGGCGAAACGGGCCGCGACCTCGGGCGACAGCCCCCAGACGGCGGCGGGCACACCCCCCGCCACGCATTTGCCGGCGACCAGCATATCGGGCCGCAGCCCATGCACCCGGCCATAGCCGCCAAGGCCCGATGAAATCGTATGCGTCTCGTCGAGGATCAGCAGCGCGCCATGGCGGCTGGCCAGATCCCGCAGGCCCTGATGAAACCCCGGATCGGGCAGGACCATGCAGCAGTTGGTCATCACCGGCTCGGTCAGGATCGCCGCGACCTCGCCGGTGGCAAGCGCCGCCGCGACCGCATCCAGATCGTTGAACGGAACCGCCACCGCCAGTTGCGACAGATCCGCGACCTGACCGACCAGCCCGGGCCGCGCCACCGTCCGGCCATCGCGCAGGCAGACCATCGTGTCATCGACCGTGCCGTGATAGCAGCCGTCGAAGACCAGAACCTTCGGCCGCCCCGTCACCGCCCGCGCGACCCGCAGGGCAAAGCGGTTGGCATCGGTGGCGGTGGTGGCAAGCTGCCATTTCATCCGTCCGAAGACCTGCGTCAGCAGCGCCCCGGCCCGATGCGCGGCCTCGGACGGCAGCATATAGGTCAGCCCGCGCCCGGCCTGTGCCCGGAGCGCGCGGGCGACCGGAGCGGGCGAATGGCCGAACATCGAACCGGTATCGCCCAGGCAGAAATCGTCGATCGCATGGCCGTCGACATCCGTGATCACGGCGCCCTTCGCCCGGGCCACGACGATCGGGAAGGGCTGCGGCCAGTCGCGCATCCAGTGCATCGGCACGCCGTCGAGCCAGTCCTCCGACACCACCCGCGCGCGCGGATGCGTCCGGGCGAACGCCGCCGCCTCGCGCGCGGCGAAAGCCGCGATCCGCCCGGCCCCGATGCCGCCGATCCTGTCGCCCGACATGCCCCCTCCCCTCGGTGGTTCAGGTCCAATATCGCGCCGGGGTCGGCAAGTCCACGGCCCGCGACTCACCCGGCGCGGCGGCTGCGGCAGCCATGCGCGGACGGCCCGGCAACCGGCGGGTTTCCGCAAGATCGCGCCGGTTTCCGCCGCTGATGCGGCAACAATGCGCTGCAACCATGCCGCATGAACAGGTTTGAATATCTTGTGACACGAAGCTCTCTTGCAAGTTCATGGGCACTATGCGTAAGCATCGGGGAACGGGCTGCCTTTTGGCGGCCCCAAGAACTATCTGAGAACGCTTGGAAAATAGATGCTCCCCCACAGCGCTGCACGCCAGTCCTCCATGACCCGCCGCCGCCTTCTGGGCACGCTTTCGACGGGGGCGGCCTTTGCCTGCCTGGGCGGATATGCCCGCGCGCAGGATGCCGCGGCACCGGAACCCGCCGCGGAGCCCGCAGCCCCGCCGCAACTGCCCTTCAGCTTCGACACGCTGACGAATGAGATGCGTGCTGCGGCGACCAAGCCGATGCAGGGCGCGCAACTGCCCGACAGCTTCCTGACACAGCTGAACTACGACGATTACCGGCTGATCCGCTTCAACCCGGACCGCGCGCGCTTTGGCGATGCGCCGGGGTCGCGGTTCCGGCTGCATGCCTTCCACATGGGCTGGCTGTTCAAGGAGCCGGTGCTGCTTTACGAAGTCTCGAACGGCCAGGCCTGGCTGATGGGCTTCGACACCGACGATTTCATCTATGAGCGCGAGGCGCGCGAGCGTGTGCCCGAACATGTCGCCCTGCCCGGCGTGGCCGGGTTCCGGCTGCACAACCCGATCAACCGCCCCGACCTGTTCGACGAACTGGTGGCCTTTCAGGGCGCGTCCTACTTCCGGGCGCTCGGGCGCGGCTCGGCCTACGGGCTGTCGGCGCGCGGGCTGGCGGTGAACACCGGTCTGCCGGTGGCCGAGGAATTCCCCCGCTTCACCCGGTTCTGGATTCAGAAGCCGGTCGATGGCTCGAACACGATCTCGGTCTGGGCCGCGCTCGACAGTGCCTCGCTGACCGGCGCCTATCAGTTCGTCATCACCCCGGGCGAGGAGACATTGATCGACGTCACCGCGCGGCTGTTCTTCCGCTCGGACATCCAGCAGCTGGGCATCGCGCCGCTGACCTCGATGTTCCTGTATGGCGACCGCAACCGTAACAGGTTCGACGACTTCCGCCCGAAGGTGCATGACAGCGACGGCCTCGCGATCATGCGCGACGATGGGGAGCGGCTGTGGCGGCCGCTGTCCAACCCCAAATCTCTGGCGTCGAGCTATTTCGTCGAGGAGAACCCCCGCTCCTTCGGCCTGTTCCAGCGCGACCGCGATTTCGACCATTATCAGGACGCCGCCGCGATCTACGAACGCCGCCCCTCCTGTATCGTCGAGCCGATCGGCGACTGGGGCAAGGGCATGGTGCGTCTGGTCGAAATCCCCTCCGAATCCGAGGTGAACGACAATATCGTCGCCTTCTGGGTGCCGGATGCGGCGGCGAAGGCGGGCCAGACGATGGAATTCAGCTATCGGCTGCGCTTCGGCGACCTGTCGCCCGATCCGATGGCGAACCGCGCCTATGTCCTCGCCTCCCGCGCCGGGCAGGGCGGGGTGTCGGGCCTTCCGAATACCGATGGATCGCGCAAATTCGTCATCGACTTCGCGGGGGGTACGCTGGCGCGCTTCCCCGCCGCGCGGGTGGATCAGTTGCAGATCGTCGCCACCGCCGCACAGGGCGAGATCGTCGGCAAGACCCTGCAATATGTCCCCGAAAGCAGCGTCTGGCGGGTGGTGCTTGACGTGAAACCGCAAGGCAATGTCGTGGAACTATCGGCCCATGTCGCCGGTTTCGATCAGAAGCTGACCGAAACCTGGCTCTTTCAATGGATCAACGCATGACCGCAGACATCCCCACCGTCGCGCCGAAGCCCGCTCAGCGGGCCGCCGCGGGCCGCAAGCCGCGCGCGAAGAAGCCCGCCGATCCCGCGGCGATGTCCCCGGCCGATCTGGTCGCGGGGCCCTGCGCGCTGCCCGATGCGCCGCTCGCCATGCCGCAGCAGGTGATCGAGCGGGCGCATCGCACGGCGGCGCCTTCCGCCTCTGCCAGCGTCGGCATCTAGGGCCATGCCCCCCCGGTCCATATCGCGCGCAGGGCTGATCGTGCTGCGCCTTCTGGCAATGGCCCTGAGCCTCGCGGCAGGGCTGGGTGCCTTCGTGCTGTTCCTGCAATTCGGCGATGCCGACGGGCTGGACACGCTGGATGTGATCCGGGCACTCCTGATCCTGATCTCGACGCTGTGGCTCGCCTGGGGGGCGGTGCAGGCGCTGATCGGGCTGACCTCGGCCGCGCGCCCGCCCGCCTATGACCCGAAGGCACCGATCCGGGGCCGGACCTGCATCCTGATGCCGGTCTACAACGAGGATCCGCTTGAGACCTTTTCCCGCGTCGCGGCGATGGAGGCTTCGCTGCGCGCCACCGGCGACCCCGCCGAGATCCATTTCGCGATCCTGTCCGACACCCGCAACGAAACCATCGCGCGGCGCGAACTGGTGCTGTTCAAGCATCTGGTGATGGACCGCGACGGGATGGGCCGGTTCTTCTATCGTCGACGCGAGAACAACACCGGCAAGAAGGCCGGGAATATCGAGGATTTCGTCACCCGCTCCGGCGGTGCCTATGATTTCGCGGTGATTCTGGATGCCGACAGCCTGATGGAAGGCGAGACGATCCTGCAAATGATCCGCCGGATGGAGGCGGAGCCGCGTCTGGGCCTGTTGCAGACCCTGCCGAAGGTGATCCGGGCGCGGTCGCGCTTTGGCCGCGCGATGCAGTTCTCGGCGGCCTTCTTCTCCCCCGTCTTTGCGCGGGGCCTGGCGATGATGCAGGGCGAGACCGGGCCGTTCTGGGGCCACAACGCCATCGTCCGCGTCCGCGCCTTTGCCGAATCCTGCGGCTTGCCGCCCCTGCGCGGCAAGCCCCCGTTCGGCGGCCATGTCATGAGCCACGATTACGTCGAGGCGGCGCTGCTTGCCCGCGCGGGCTGGATCGTGCGGCTGGACGACGACCTTGAGGGCAGCTTCGAGGAAGGCCCCGAGAACATCGTCGATCACGCGAAACGTGACCGCCGCTGGTGTCAGGGCAACCTGCAACATACGCGGATCATCGGTGCCCCCGGGTTGCGGCCCTGGTCGCGCTTCGTCTTCGCGCAGGGCATCATGGCCTATATCGCGCCGCTGTTCTGGCTGGGCTTCATCCTCGCCTCGATCGCGGCGCCGCTGACCGCGCCGCCGCCGGATTACTTCCCGGAACCCGGCTGGCCCTTCCCCTATTTCCCGCCGTCGGAGGCATCGAAAGCGATCGGCCTGTTCATCGGCATCTTCGTCCTGCTGCTGCTGCCGAAGATCCTGATCGCCGCGCGGGCCGCGCTTTCGGGCCGGGCACGGGGCTTCGGGGGGACGGGGCTGGCCTTTCTGTCGACGCTGGCGGAGCTGGTGCTGTCCTCGCTCACCGCGCCGGTGCTGTTGATGTATTCGACACGCTCGGTGTTGCAGGTGTTGCAGGGGCGCGACGGCGGCTGGCCCACCAACAACCGTGGCGACGGCACCCTTGGCTGGCGCGAGGCCTTTGTCGCCTCGTGGTGGATCGTGCTGATCGGCGCCAGTGGCCTTGCGGCGACCTGGGCCTTCGCGCCGGGGCTGCTGCTGTGGCTGCTGCCCGTGGGCGTGCCGATGGTTCTCGGCCCGGCGCTCTTGCGCTGGACCTCGCTGCCGTCGCATGGCCGGATCATGGGCGTGCCCACGGAATATACGCCCGCGCCGGTGATGCAGGTACATGACGCGATTCTGGAACGCTGGACCGCCGAGGCGGGTGTGGGAGGCAACACCGATGGCTGATACGACGACCGGCCTTCCGCGTGGCGCGCGCGATCCGCGGCTCGACCTGTTCCGGGGCCTCAGCCTGGTGATGATCTACATCAACCACGTTCCGGGCACGATCTATGAAAACTTCACCTCGCGCAATTTCGGCCTGTCCGACGCGGCGGAGGGCTTCGTCTTCATGTCGGGCTGTGCCGTCGCGCTGGCCTATGGGCCGCGTCTGGCCGATGGCCTCGCGCCCGGGGCGGTGCTGAAATCCTGGGGCCGGGCCTGGACGCTCTACCTCGCGCATCTGCTGACCACGGTCTGGGCAATGGCGATCGTCGCCGGGGCGGTGCTGTGGTTCGGCGCGGATGAGGTACTGAAGAACAACTCCTTCATCATGATGTGGCATCAACCGGTCGAGGTGACGCTGGGCGTCGCCACGCTGGGCCATCAGTTCGGCTATGTGAACATCCTGCCGATGTATGCGGTGCTGATGCTGATGGCGCCGTTCCTCGTCCGGCTCGGGCAGCGCAGCCCGAAGATGCTTCTGGGCGGCAGCATCCTGTTCTGGGTCGTGACCGGTGAGTTGAAGCTCGACCTGCCGAACTATCCGCAGCCGGGGGGCTGGTTCTTCAACCCCTTCGCCTGGCAACTGATCTTCTCGCTCGGCATCCTGACCGGGCTGGGCCTGCGCTCGGGGCAGCGGTTCGTGCCGGTGCGCGGCTGGCTGTTCTGGGGCGCGGTGGCCTGGCTGCTGTTCTGCCTTGTCTGGGTCAAGGTGCCGGATGTGATGGCGCTGATGAACCAGAGCCTCGCGCGGCTGGTCGAGGCGGGCGTGCCGCCCCTCCTCGCCGGGTTCGACAAGACCTATGTCTCGCTGCCGCGGCTCGCGCATTTCCTTGTGCTTGCCTATGTGCTGTCGATGCCGGGGCTGGTGCCCCGGATCGCGGCGGCGCGCGTGCTCGAACCGATCCGGCTGATCGGCCGCCACAGCCTGCCCGTTTTCGCGGCGGGAACGGTTCTGGCGATTCTGGCGCAGACGGTGAAGGACGTGCATCCGGCGGGGCTGCTACAGGATACGGTGCTGGTTCTGGGCGGCGTGGTCCTGCTCTGGGCCCTTGCCCGGGCGCTGGACTGGAATGCCCGCTCGGGTGGTCAGCCGCCACGCGGGCGGAGCATCACCCTGCCCACCCTTGCGCCCGCGCCGCAGGCGGCACTGCGCTAAACCCCTTCGCCCTGCCCCAGAACGGCGGACTTGATCGCCTTCAGCGCCGCCTGAACCTTTGGCGTGCGGTGCAGATCGACATGGGTCACCAGCCAGAGCGGCGCCTCCCAGTCCGGCAGCGGATCCATCACTTCGACCAGATCGCCGCGGTGCCGCCCCTCGACCACCGGCATGAAGCCGATGCCGACACCCGCGCGCACCGCCACCGCCACGCCCTCAAGCGAATTCGTCGAATAGACCACCGACTCTTCGGGCACGGTCTCCGCCAGCCAGCGGTAGAACCGCGCCCGGGTTTCGCGCGACTCGCTGCCGATGAAGCGGTGCCGCGGCAGGTCTTCGATCCCCGAGGGCAGGCCATGACGGTCGATATATCCCTGCGAGGCATAAAGCCCCACCCGGCTGTGGCCGAGCGACTGCACCACATTGTCGGGTTCAGTCGGCTTCGTCCCGGCGCGGATCGCGACATGGGCTTCGCCATATTCCAGCCGGAACACCCGCAGATCGGTCAGAAAATGCAGCCGCAGCCCCGGATGGTCTTCCAGCAGCATGGTGAAGGCCGGTGCCAGCAGCGAACCGATCGTGGGCGGCGCGGTGATGATCAGCTCGCCGGAAATCTCTTCCCCGGAGCCGGAAATCCGTGCGGCGAGTTGCGCGAACTGGTCCTCCGTCGCCTGCCCCACCGCCAGAAGCTGCATCCCGGCCTCCGTCGGCGTATAGCCGCGCGGGTGGCGCTGGAACAGCTTCGTGCCCATCCGCTCCTCCAGCGCATCGACATGCCGGATCACCGTCGCGTGGTGAACGCCCAGCACCTCGGCGGCGCCTGAAACCGTGCCGACCTTGGCCACCTGAAAGGCGGTCCGGATCTCGTCCCAATTGTCGAATTGCATCCTGTGCGCCCGCAAACATAATCTGCGCAATGATGCCGGTTGCGTTCGGCAAGGCAAGCACAGAAATCTTGCCGGAGTTACAAATTCCGGAGCCCTCCCATGACCAAGATCCTTCGCCTTGATACCTCGATCAAAGGCACCCAGTCGGTTTCGCTGAAACTGGCGGAAAAGATCACCGCGAAACTCGGCGGCGATGTCACCGTGCGCGACTGCACCGCGCTTCCCGCGATCGACGGCGCCTGGATCGGCGCGGCCTATACCCCGGCCGAGACCCGCACCGCCGACCAAAAGGCGCTGCTGGCGCTGTCGGACGACCTGATCGCCGAACTGAAGGCCGTCGATACCGTCGTGATCGGCTGCGGCGTCTACAATTTCGGCGTCACCGGCCCGCTGAAACACTGGATCGACATGGTTTGCCGTGTCGGCGAGACCTTCAAATACACCGAAACCGGCCCGGTCGGCCTGGCCGGGGACAAGCGCGTGATCGCCGCCTATGCCTCGGGCGGCGTGCCGATGGGTTCGGCCTATGACTTCGCCACCCCCTATCTGAAGCAGGTGCTGGGCTTCATCGGCATCACCCGGGTCGAAATCGTCGCGGCGCAGGGCGTGAACCTCGACGAAGCCGCCGCCTTCGCCCGCGCCGATGAACAGATCGCGGCGCTCGCCGCCTGATCCCCCGGCCCTCCGGTTGACTCCGGGGGGCTTTTCGTTTACCCAACCCCAGATTCCCCGGAGGTCCGTTCCTCCGGTCCCCGCAGTCCGCAGGGATCGCCACCAGTCAGCGCGTCGCGCCCACTGGTGCGCTTGTCGTTTGTCCTGGCCCGATGGCCACATGGAGGTGACCATGTTCGAGAATCTCTCCGAGCGCCTTGGCGGCGTGTTCGAGCGTCTCACGAAACAGGGCGCGCTTTCGGCCGACGACGTGCGCACCGCGCTGCGCGAGGTCCGGACCGCGCTGCTTGAGGCCGACGTGTCGCTGCCCGTGGTGCGCGACTTCGTGAAGAAGGTCGAGGCGAAGGCCACCGGCGCTGCGGTGACGAAATCGGTCACGCCGGGGCAGCAGGTGGTGAAGATCGTCCATGACGAGCTGGTCGCCATGCTGGCGGGCGACGGCCCCGCCGATGCGCTCAAGATCGACAACCCGCCCGCGCCGATCCTGATGGTCGGGCTTCAGGGCGGCGGCAAGACCACCACCACGGCAAAGCTCGCCCGCCGCCTGAAAGAGCGCGACAAGAAGCGCGTGCTGATGGCCTCGCTCGACATCTACCGCCCGGCGGCGATGGAGCAGTTGCAGATCCTCGGCACACAGATCGGCGTCGATACCCTGCCGATCGTGCCGGGCGAAAGCGCGGTGCAGATCGCGAAGCGGGCGAAACAGGCGGCGATGCTGGGCGGCTATGACGTCTATCTGCTCGACACTGCGGGGCGTCTGCATATCGACCAGGTGCTGATGGACGAGGTGGCGCAGGTCCGCGATGCGGTCAACCCGCGCGAAACCCTGCTGGTCGTCGACGGCCTTACCGGGCAGGTCGCGGTCGAGGTCGCGCAGGAATTCGAGGATAAGGTCGGCATCACCGGCGTCGTGCTGACGCGGATGGACGGCGACGGGCGCGGCGGCGCGGCGCTGTCGATGCGCGCGACCACCGGCAAGCCGATCCGCTTCGTCGGCCTTGGCGAGAAGATGGACGCGCTGGAGACCTTCGAGGCGGGCCGGATCGCGGGCCGGATCCTCGGCATGGGCGATATCGTCGCGCTGGTCGAAAAGGCGCAGGAGGTCTTCGAGCAGGAGCAGGCCGAGCGCATGATGAAGCGGTTCCAGAAGGGCCTCTTCAACATGAACGACATGAAGAGCCAGCTCGACCAGATGCTCAAGATGGGCGGCATGCAGGGCGTGATGCAGATGATGCCGGGCATGGGCAAGATGGCCAAGGCCGCCGAGGATGCGGGCTTCAGCGACATCGCGATCCGCCGCCAGATCGCGCTGATCAATTCGATGACGAAGAAGGAACGCGCCAACCCCGAACTGTTGCAGGCCAGCCGCAAGAAGCGGATCGCCGCGGGCGCGGGGCTGGAGGTGGCCGAACTGAACCGGCTGCTGAAGATGCACCGGCAGATGGCCGACACGATGAAGAAGCTCGGCAAGATGGGCAAGGGCGGCATGCTGAAACAGGCGATGGCCGCGATGCAGGGCAAGGGCGGCGGCCTGCCCGGCGCGGGCGAGATGGACCCGGCGAAGATGGAAGAGGCGGCGAAGGCGCTCGGCCAGATGAAGGGCCTGCCGGGCCTGCCCGGGATGGGTGGCCTTGGCGGGCTGTCGGGCCTGATGGGGCGGAAGAAATGATCCGCCTCGACATCCCCGTGATCGAGACCGAGCGGATGGTGATGCGCGCGCCCTGCGCCGACGACCTGCCCGCGCTCTATGAGTTCTACGAGTCCGACCGGTCGCGCCATGTCGGCGGCCCCTGCTCGCATGAACAGGCGTGGCGGTCGCTGGCGATGGAAATCGGCCATTGGGCGCTGCGCGGCTACGGCCGCTGGACGCTGATCGAAAAGGCGAGCGAGGAGATCGTCGGCATGGTCGGCATCTTCAACCCCGAGGGCTGGCCGGAGCCGGAAGTCGGCTGGGATCTGTTCAACGGATACGAGGGCCGGGGTTATGCCACCGAAGCGGGCCGTGCCGCCCGCGCCTATGCCTATGACACGCTGGGGATGAAAACGATCATCAGCCTGACGCGCCTTGCCAACACGCAATCGGCGGCGGTGGCACAGCGGCTGGGCGCCACGCTGGAAGGCACGTTTCAGCACGAACGCCACGGCATGATGAACGTCTGGCGGCACCCCTCCGCCGCGCAGCTGAAGGGAGAGGCCGCATGAGCGATGTTATTGCCCGCGCCGCGGAACTGCTCCGCGAACACCGCGATTCGATCGACCGGCTGGACGCGATCCTTGTGTTCACGCTGGCCGAACGCTTCAAACATACGCAGTCGGTCGGGCGCCTGAAGGCCGAACACCACCTGCCCCCCGCCGATCCCGCCCGCGAGGCGATCCAGATCGAGCGGCTTGAAAAACTGGCGAAGGAAGCGGATCTCGATCCGGAATTCGCCAGGAAATTCCTGAACTTCGTGATTTCGGAAGTGATCCGGAACCACGAAACCTTCCAGAAATGACGGGCCACGGCCCGAAACCAGCCATCACAGGAGATACACCATGGCTATGAAGATCCGGCTCGCCCGCGGCGGCTCCAAGAAGCGTCCCCATTACGCGATCGTCGCGTCCGATTCGCGCATGCCGCGCGACGGCCGCTTCCTCGAAAAGCTGGGCACCTACAACCCGCTGCTGGCCAAGGATTCCGAAGACCGCGTGAAGATGGACATGGAGCGCGTGCAATACTGGCTCGGCCAGGGCGCGCAGCCGACCGACCGCGTGGCCCGCTTCCTCGAAGCCGCCGGCGTGACCACGAAGACCGAGCGCGCCAACCTGAAGAAGGGCGAACCGGGCGACAAGGCGAAGAAGCGCGCCGAAGAAAAGGCCGCGAAGGCTGCGGCTCCGGCGGAAGAATAATTCCGCTCCGGTCCGATCTGGGCCAATATCGGGCCGGGCAGCGATGCCCGGCCTGTTGCGCAAGGAGACCCCCATGGCGAAAGAAGATCGTGTCTGCGTCGGTGCCATCGCCGGGGCCTTCGGCGTGAAGGGCGAGGTGCGGCTGAAAAGCTTCTGCTCGACGCCCGAGGATATCGCCGCCTACGGCCCGCTCTGGACCGAGGACGGCGCGCGCAGTTTCACCGTGACGCTGACCCGCCCGGTCACCGGCGGCCTCGGCGCGCGGCTTTCGGGCGTAGCGACGAAAGAAGACGGCGATGCGCTGCGGGGCGTGACGCTCTGGGCCGACCGGACCCGCCTGCCCTCGCTCCCCGACGATGAGTTCTACCATGCCGACCTGATCGGGATGGAGGTTTTCGACACCGGCGGGGCGCCGCTCGGCAAGGTCCGGGCGATCCAGAATTTCGGCGCCTCGGACATTCTCGAAATTTTCGTCCCCGGCCGCCGGACGACGCTGCTCCTGCCCTTCACCCGCGCCGTGGTGCCGACGGTGGACCTGAAGGCACGCCGGATCGTCGCCGACCCGCCGGAGGAAACGGAATGAGCGACGACCTGCCGAAACCGATCGCGCAATACAAGGGCGCGCAGAAATTCTCGACCGCCGGTTTCACCGGGGATGCGCCCGACACCGCGCCGAGCCGGGCGCTCGGCCACCGGCATGTGGTCACTTCGCTCGCGGGCGCCGCGCGGCCCCGCGACCTGATGGAAGAGGCCCCGCAGAAAACGGCGGGCTGGACCGCGAAGATCGTCACCCTCTTCCCCGAAGCCTTCCCCGGCGTCCTGGGGCTGAGCCTGACCGGCAAGGCGCTGGAGGAAGGGCTCTGGGCGCTCGACACCATCGACCTGCGGACCTTCGGCATCGGTCGGCACCGCAATGTGGACGACACCCCCGCGGGCGGCGGCGCCGGGATGGTGCTGCGCGCCGATGTGGTGGCCGCGGCGCTGAGCGCGGCGGGGATGCCCGAAGACCGCGCCGACTGGCCGGTGATCTACATGTCGCCACGCGGCCGCCCGCTGACCCAGGCGATGGCGCACCGCTTCAGCCAGGCCCGGGGCATGACCATCCTGTGCGGCCGGTTCGAGGGGGTGGACGAGCGCGTCTTGCAGGAATACGGTATCGAAGAAGTGTCGATCGGCGATTTCGTCCTGACCGGCGGCGAGATTGCCGCGCAGGTCTTGATCGACGCGACCGTTCGCCTTATACCGCGCGTGCTGGGGAATCAGGCGTCGACGGAGGAGGAATCCTTTTCCGACGGTTTGCTTGAGCACCCGCAATACACCCGCCCCGCGCTTTGGCAAGGTCGCGCGATCCCGGAAGTGCTTCAGTCCGGGCATCATGCGAAGATAGAAGCGTGGAAACGGGCCGAAGCCGAAAGGCTGACGAAGGAACGACGACCTGATCTCTGGCGGGCTTGGTGTGCGGCGCACAACAGGGACCCGGATGAAGACCGAGAGCTCTGAGGGCGCGCACACCATCGTGGAACCACCACGAGCCAGGAAAGGACCAGCGATGAACCTGATCGCACAACTTGAGGCGGAACAGATCGCCGCTCTCGGCAAGACCATCCCGGACTTCAAGGCCGGCGATACCGTGAAAGTCGGCTACAAGGTGACCGAAGGCACCCGCACCCGCGTGCAGATGTATGAAGGCGTCTGCATCTCGCGCAAGGGCGGTTCGACCCTCGCGGCCTCGTTCACCGTCCGCAAGATTTCCTTCGGCGAAGGCGTCGAGCGCGTCTTCCCGCTGTATTCGACCAATATCGACTCGATCGAAGTGGTCCGTCGCGGTCGCGTCCGTCGTGCGAAGCTGTATTACCTGCGCACCCGCCGCGGCAAATCGGCCCGTATTGCCGAAGACACCACCTATAAAGCCAAGGCCTGAGGAGTGGACCGATGAAAGCCGACCTGCATCCCGACTACCACTTCATCACCGTCAAGATGACCGACGGCACCGAGTATCAGACCAAATCGACCTGGGGCAAGGAAGGCGACGTGATGTCGCTCGACATCGACCCCACCTCGCACCCGGCCTGGACCGGCGGCAACGCGCGCCTGATGGACACCGGTGGCCGCGTATCGAAGTTCAAGAACAAATACGCCGGCTTGGGCTTCTGATCCCGGCCAACACTTCCAAAAGGCGCGCCCCCGGCGCGCCTTTTTGCATTGTCGGGAACATTGACGTTTCGTGAAATCCATCAGAAAATGAACGTATGACTCCGATCTCAACTGAGTTCCCTGTAAAACCCCGCGCTGCATACGGTGCTTTTGTCGCGGAAGTGATCGCATGGCTGCGCGGCACGACCTACAGCACCGTCCTTTCTGAAGCGACCGATCAGGAATTGTCCGGCGAGTATGCTCATTTGACGACCGCATCGGGTGAGGCCCTCCGCATTCGGGTATTGACCGAAGGGGATGACTGGCAGGCTGTCGGCTTTCGGCACGATGTTCGGGATCAGAGCGGTTTTGAGTGGCGCACGGAGGCCGTTCTGCGGCGCAAGGCGGTTGCAGGAGGAGAAGACCTTCTGAGGGTCCGGGCACAGTGCATCGCAGCACCGGACGGGAAGCCACTTCCTACGGCGAAGAAGCCCTATCTTGTCAAAGCCCTCCTCAATGCCGGTTGGGGTGGCACGGATGGCGTTCTTGAGGTTTCCAATGCACCACATCGTCTGGAAGCAGATGACGATGGGCTTGCGCTGGCAGCAGCGATCGTAAAGGGCGATGCGAGTGAAACACTGCCTATTATATACATATCGTCATGTGACAACAGTCGGCACGCATTTTCTGAAAACAGCATGAAAACGTTGGCCTATGAGCTTGGCGGTATTGCACATGTGGTCATCGAACCGAACAGGGGATTTTCATTCGACCTGCGAGACAGGATTGATGGCGAGAACGTTTACGGTGGAGGCATCGGCATCGCCCTGCCGAAGCGAGGATTCACACATCGACGCTATTTCAAATCACAGAATCCAAAGTGAAACGCAGTTCAAAGATGTCATCAGCTCTGTCGCGCGAAACCTCCGCGCACAAATGCCTGCGCCCGGCTGGGACTGGACCGAGCTTCAGGAACAAGCGCTGCGGAGACAGCGGGAACTCGATGCGCGATCCCTGACCGCGAAAGAGCGCGAAGCCCTGTATGAGGAAGAAATCGACAACCTCAAGGAACGCATCCGCGATCTGGAAGCCAAGCTCGACACCGAGCCGCGGCTTGATGACATCGGAGCAAAGGAAAATGGACTGTCCGAGCTGACGGCCGCGATTGGCCCTGAAATCTACAACGGCGAATTCTACGATCGGTTTCGCGTTGCCGCGTCGGAGGCACTGAAGAATCGAGAGCCTTGATGTGCGCACGCGGCATGTCCCCTCGACATTTCTGGAGAAACAGCCTGAAATCCCTCGCATTCGCAGAATTGCGCAAGGAACTTGAACGTGCGGTAAAGGGAGGAAGTCGGTTTGCCGCCGACGTCCAGCGCTTTCTGGAACGGTATGGCTATCGACTGACGGCCCAAAACACGCACCTGAAATTTGAGGCGAAAAGTGGATGCCAAGGCCTCCAAACAATCACTGTAATGAAAACCCCCAGCGATTACCGCGGACAGAAAAACACGAAAAGTCAGATTGAAGAGATACTCGGCATCACTACGATAAAAGGCCTGACACAAGGCAAGCCGAAAGCGCGTTGACATTTCTGCAACACCGGAATCCGTCCCCCCTTGCGCCCGCGCGCATCCTTGGCTAGCCCGTCAGGGACTGCTCCGCGCCCTGCCAGGCGCGTCAAATCCGGGGGATGCCAATTGGCGCATATCATCGTTTTCGGCAACGAAAAGGGTGGGTCGGGCAAATCGACCACCTGCATGCATGTCGCAACCGCGCTGGTGCGCATGGGGTTCCGGGTCGGCGGGCTCGACCTCGACCTGCGGCAGCGCAGCTTTGGCCGGTATGTCGAGAACCGCCGCGCCACGAACGAGCGCGAGGGCCTGAGCCTGCCGGTGCCCGACTACCGCAACCTGCCCGAGGTCGCCCCCGAAGCGGTGCCCGAGGGCGAAAATCCGATGGATTTCCGCATCTCCCGGCTGGTGGGCACGCTGTCGGACAACGACTTCATCGTCATCGACTGCCCCGGTTCGCACACCCGCGCGAGCCAGGTCGCCCATTCGCTGGCCGATACGCTGGTGACACCGCTGAACGACAGCTTCATCGACTTCGACCTGCTCGCGCGGATCGACCCGCAGACGATGAAGGTCATCGGGCCCTCGATCTATTCGGAAATGGTCTGGTCGGCGCGGCAGCTGCGCGCGCGCGCCGGGCTGAAGCCGATCGACTGGATCGTGCTGCGCAACCGGATGGGCGCGCAGCAGATGCACAACAAGCGCAAGGTGGGCTCGGCGCTCGAAGAACTCTCCCGCCGGATCGGCTTCCGCGTCGCGCCGGGCTTTTCGGAACGCGTGATCTTCCGCGAACTGTTCCCGCGCGGGCTGACGCTCCTGGACCTGAAGGACATCGGGATCGAGAACCTGAACATGTCCAACATCGCCGCCCGGCAGGAGCTGCGTGAACTGCTGAAGGAACTGAGGCTGCCCGGGGTCGAGGTCAACTTCTGACCGCCGCCTCACGGTGGAACCGCAGCCGTTTTCCTGTTAGGCTGCACAGGTCGGGGCATAGGCCCCGGCCTTTTTTCATTACACATTCCGTTTCCAGAGGCATATTGATGGACCCCATGGCATTTGCATTCCTCGTCCGGCTGATCCGCTACGAGGATGGCACGATCGACTGGGTAATGATCGAGGACGAGATGTTCGGGTTTCACTCCCCCGGCGGCGCGGGCGCGCGGCTGGCGGGATCGGGCAGCGGGCTGCCCATGCTCACCGCGCAGATCGAGACCCGGATCGCGGATCGCCTGCCGCGCCCGGAAGCCTGCCTGCCGGAGCACGACGATGGTTAACCCAGCAGCGTCAGCACCCGCCGCACCGCCAGCGCATACCCCTCGATGCCCAGCCCGGCGATCACCCCGTCCGCCCGCAGGCTGACATAGGAGTGGTGCCGGAACGCCTCGCGCTTGTGGACGTTCGAGATATGCACCTCGATCACCGGCCCCTCATAGGCGTTCAGCGCATCCAGCACCGCGACCGAGGTATGCGTCCAGGCCGCCGGGTTGATGACAATACCCCGGGCCCGGTCGCGCGCCTCGTGAATCCAGTCGATCATCTGCCCTTCCCAATTGGTCTGGAGCAGCTTCACCGGCACTTCGCCCGCCGCTTCGGCACAGAGCCGCTCGACATCCTCAAGCGTCTCGCGCCCGTAGATCTCGGGCTGGCGTTTGCCAAGCAGGTTCAGGTTCGGGCCGTTCAGGATATAGATGGTCATGGGCGCCTCCGTTCCACCCTTTCTGCGGCGGACGGAGGCGCTTGCCAAGCCCTATCGCCGCTTCATCGCATCCAGAAGCGCGGCGCCGAAGCTGCCGGTATCGGTCTTCGGCCCGGCGGACATCGGGCCCTTCGGTTTCGGCCCCTTCTGCGGGCCGCGCGCGGCATGATCCTCGCGCGCGGTGGTGCCGCCGTCCTTGCGCATGGTCAGGCCGATCCGCTTCCTTGGAATGTCGACCTCGGTCACCCGGACCTTCACCACATCGCCGGCCTTCACCACCTCATGCGGATCCTTGACGAAGCGGTCGGCCAACTGGCTGACATGGACGAGCCCGTCCTGATGCACGCCAATATCCACAAAGGCGCCGAAGGCCGCGACATTGGTCACCGTGCCCTCCAGCTGCATCCCCACGCGCAGATCCTTGATATCCTCGATCCCATCCGCGAAGGCGGCGGTGACAAAGGACGGGCGCGGGTCGCGGCCCGGCTTTTCCAGTTCCGCCAGAATGTCGCGCACCGTCGGCAGGCCGAAACGCTCATCCACGAACTCCGCCGGATTCAGCCGTTTCAGCGCCGCGCCATCGCCCATCAGCGACCGGATATCCCGTCCGCAGGCCTTCACGATCCGGCGCGCGACGTCATAGGCCTCGGGGTGAACCGAGGAGGCATCGAGCGGCTCGTCCCCCTCGCGGATCCGCAGGAAGCCCGCGCATTGTTCGAACGCGCGCGGCCCCAGCCGGGTGACCTTCAGCAACTGCTTGCGCGAGCGGAACGCCCCGTTCGCGTCGCGATGCGCCACGATCGCCTCGGCCAGCCCCGGCCCGAGGCCCGAGACATGCGCGAGCAGCGGCGCCGAAGCCGTGTTCAGGTCCACCCCCACCGCGTTCACCGCATCCTCGACCACGCCTTCGAGCGCGCGGCCGAGCTTCGACTGATCCACGTCATGCTGATACTGGCCGACGCCGATGGATTTCGGTTCGATCTTCACGAGTTCGGCCAAGGGATCCTGCAACCGCCGCGCAATCGACACCGCGCCGCGCAAGCTGACATCCAGTTCCGGGAATTCCCGCGCCGCAAGTTCCGAGGCCGAATAGACCGAGGCCCCCGCCTCCGACACCACCACCTTCACCGGCGCCTTCACCCCCGGGGGCAGGGCCTTCAGCACCTCGGCCACCAGTCGCTCCGTCTCGCGCGAGGCGGTGCCGTTGCCGATGGCGATCAGCTCCACCCCATGCGCCGCGATCAGCCGCAGGATCGCCGCCTGCGCCCCGCGCAGATCGTTCTTCGGCTGGAACGGATAGAGCGTATCGGTGGCCAGCAGCTTCCCCGTGGCATCCACCACCGCCGCCTTCACCCCGGTCCGGATGCCGGGATCAAGGCCCAGCGTCGTCTTCGCCCCGGCGGGCGCGGCCAGCAGCAGATCCTTCAGGTTGCGCGAAAAAACGGTGATCGCCTCCTCCTGCGCGCGTGCCCGCATGTCCCCCATCAGGTCGAGCATCATCGAGAGCGACAGCTTCACCCGCCAGGTCCAGCCCGCCACCGCGCGCAGCCAGACATCCCCCGGCCCCTGCGTGCGGGCATCGAAGACCGCCGCCACCATCGCCACGGCGCGCTCCGCCCCGGCCTCGTCGGGCGCGATGTCCAGCGTCACCACCCCTTCGTTCGACGCGCGCAGAAGCGCCAGCGCGCGGTGGCCGGGGATCGTCGACCAATCCTCGGAATGGGAGAAATAGTCGGAGAATTTCGCCCCCTTCTCCTCCTGCCCGGCCACGACCTTCGCCGTCACCTTCGCCGCGCGGTGCAGGAAGGCGCGCAGATCGCCCAGCAGCGCGGCATTCTCCACCAGCCCCTCGGCCAGAATTTCCCGCGCGCCGTTCAGCGCGTCCTTCACCGTGGCGACCGCTTCCGTCAGATAGGCCCCGGCCAGCGCCTCCGGGTCCGCCCGGCGGTCGGCCAGAATCCCCTCCGCCAGCGGCGCGAGGCCGTTTTCCCGCGCGATCATCGCCTTGGTGCGGCGCTTCGGCTTGTAGGGCAGATAGATGTCCTCAAGCTCCGCCTTCGTCGCAGCCCCGGCGATGGCGCGGGCGAGGTCATCGGTCATCTTGCCCTGATCGGTGACGCTCGCCGCAATCGCCGCGCGCCGGGCCTCCATCTCGCGCAGATAGACCAGCCGTTCATCGAGCTTGCGCAGCTGCGTATCGTCCAGCCCCCCCGTCACCTCCTTGCGGTAGCGCGCAACGAAGGGCACCGTCGCGCCTTCGTCCAGCAGCCCCACCGCCGCCGTGACCTGTTCCGGGCGCGCGCCGATCTCGGCGGCGATGGTGCGGGCGATGCGTTGAGCGGTATCCATGGTTCCTCCTGATCGGGGCGCCTTTCTACCGCCCTGCGGCCCCGCCGCCAAGGTCTTGACATGCGCCCCCCACGCGCGCCTGATCGGCGCGAAACGGAGGCTCCGATGGAACGCGAACTCGAAGACCGGCTGATGCGCTATTGCGCCGTGGACACGCAAAGCGACGAGGGATCGGCGAGCCGACCCAGCACGGCGATCCAATTGAACCTGGCCCGGATGCTGGCCGAAGACCTGCGCGCGGCGGGGGCCGAGGAGGTGACGATCACCGATTACGGCGCGGTTCTGGCGACGGTGCCGGGGACGGCGCCCGGGCCGGTGATCGGGCTTTGCGCGCATATGGACACGGCGCCGGCCTTCAACGCCACCGGGGTAAAGCCGCGCGTGATCCGGGGCTACAACGGCGGGGCGATCACCTATCCGGACAGCGCGCTGATGCTGACGCCCGAACATTCGCCCTATCTGGCGACGAAGGTCGGGCATGACATCGTTACCGCCTCCGGCACCACGCTTCTGGGCGCGGATGACAAGGCGGGGGTGGCGATCATCCTGACCGCCGTGCGCGAAATCATCGCCACCGGTGCCCCCCGGCCGAAGCTGCGCGTGGCCTTTACCCCGGACGAGGAAATCGGCCGGGGCGTCGATCCGCGCCTGCCCGCCGATCTGGGCGTCGATTTCGCCTATACCTTCGACGGCGGCGCGGTGGGCGAGGTCGAGCACGAGACCTTCTCCGCCGATGGGGCGAAGATCCGGATCGAAGGGGTCTCGACCCATACCGGCACGGCGAAGGGCAAGATGGTCAACGCGCTGCATCTGGCGGCGAAGATCATCGCCACCCTGCCGCAGGCGACCGAAACGCCCGAAGTCACCGATGGCCGCGAGGGCTTCTGGCATATCCATGCGCTGACCGGCACGGCGGCGGTGGCGGAAATGTCGGTGATCCTGCGCGATTTCGAACTCGACGGGCTGGCCGCGCGCGGGGCGATGCTGCAACAGGTCTGTGCCGCCGTGGCGGCGACCGAACCGCGCGCCACGATCACCTGCGAAATCCGGCCACAATATCGCAACATGCGCTACTGGCTGGAAAAGGACATGACGCCGGTGACGCTCGCCCATGCCGCCTGCCGGGCCGAAGGGATCGAACCGGTGTCGAACCCAATCCGGGGCGGCACCGATGGCTCGCGGCTGACAGAGATGGGCGTGCCCTGCCCCAATGTCTTCACCGGCATGCAGGACATTCACGGCCCGCTGGAATGGGTTTCGGTGCAGGATATGGCGGCGGCGACGCGGGTCTGTATCCGGCTGGTCGGGCTGGCAGCCACCTAATCCGCCAGCGGACCATAAAGGATCAGCGCCGGGTGTTCCGGCGCGGTCCCCGCCAGCCGCTGCGCCAACCCCGCCACCGTGCTGCGCAACAGCGCCTGTTCCGGATGCCCCACCGCCGTCGCGAGCAGCGCGGGCGTATCGCCGGGCAGGCCATGCGACAGCAGCCCCTCGGCCAGCCGCGCGAAGGTCCGCTGCCCCATGAACACCACGGTCGTCGCCGCCGGATCCGCAAGCGCCGCCCAGTTCACATCGCCGGGCAGCCCGCCCGTCACATCCGCGCCGGTCACGAACTGCACCCGCCGCGCGGTCATCCGCCGGGTCAGCGGGATCTCCGCCGCCGCAGCCGCCGCGCTGGCCGAGGTCACGCCCGGGATGATCTCATGCCCAAGGCCCGCCGCATTGACCGCCTCAAGCTCCTCCTCCAGCCGCCCGAAAATCCCCGCATCGCCGGATTTGAGCCGCACCACCCGCCGCCCCGCCAGCCCGTGTTCGACCAGAAGCGCGTTGACATGATCCTGCTTTGCCGAAGGCCGCCCCGCGCGCTTGCCCACCGCGATCAGCTCCGCCCCCGGCCCGGCATGGCCCAGCACCGGCCCCGAGGCCAGATCGTCGAACAGCACGACATCCGCCCGCCGCAGCCGGTCCACGGCCTTGAGCGTCAGCAGATCGGGGTCGCCCGGACCCGCGGAAACGAAGGAAATGAAACCCGCCATGCGCCAGCCCTAGCGCGGCGCTTCCCCCTTGGCAATCCACAGGCTATCACGGCGCAAAGGAGGCCCGATGCCCGCGCTCATGATCCAGGGAACCGGCTCGAATGTCGGCAAGTCGATGCTGGTGGCGGGGCTGTGCCGCGCGGCGCTGCGGCGCGGGCTGAAGGTGGCGCCGTTCAAGCCGCAGAACATGTCGAACAATGCCGCCGTCACCGCCGACGGCGGCGAGATCGGCCGCGCGCAGGCGTTGCAGGCGCGGGCCTGCGGGCTGGAACCGGTCGTGGACATGAACCCCATCCTGCTGAAGCCCGAATCCGAAACCGGGGCGCAGGTGGTGGTGCAGGGCCGGCGGCTGACCACGACGCGGGCCGCCGATTATGCCGCGCTGAAACCCCGGCTGATGGGCGCGGTGCTGGAGAGTTTCCACCGGCTCAGCGCCGGGCATCTGGTGATCGTCGAGGGCGCGGGCTCCCCCGCCGAGGTCAACCTGCGCGCGGGCGACATCGCCAATATGGGCTTCGCGCGGGCGGCGGGCGTGCCGGTGGTTCTGGCGGGCGACATCGACCGGGGCGGCGTCATCGCGCAGATCGTCGGCACGCAGGCGGTGATCGACCCGGAGGATGCGGCGATGGTCGCGGGCTTCCTGATCAACAAGTTCCGCGGCGATCCGCGCCTGTTCGAGGATGGCTATCGCTGGATTGCCGAGCGCACCGGCTGGCGCGGTTTCGGGGTGCTGCCGTGGTTTCCGCAGGCGCATCTGCTGCCCGCCGAGGATGCGCTCGATCTGCGCTCCGGCCCCACGGGCGGCGTGCGGATCGCGGTGCCGGTGCTGTCGCGGATCGCCAATTTCGATGACCTCGATCCGCTGGCGGCGGAGCCGGGGGTGGAGCTGGTCATGGTCCGCCCCGGTCAGCCGATCCCGGAGTGCCGCGCGGTGATCCTGCCCGGGACGAAATCGACGCGGGGCGATCTGGCCTTTCTGCGCGCGCAGGGCTGGGACATCGACATCGCCGCGCATCACCGGCGCGGCGGGCATGTGCTGGGCATCTGCGGCGGCTATCAGATGCTGGGGCGCACCGTGGCGGACCCGGAGGGGATCGAGGGCCCGCCGGGCGAGACGCCGGGCCTTGGCCTTCTGGACGTGACGACCACGATGACCCCCGACAAGCGCCTGACCCGCACGCGGGCGGTGCATGTGGCGACGGGCGAGCCGATCGCGGGGTATGAAATCCACATCGGCCGCACCGAAGGCCCGGACCGCGCCCGCCCCTTTGCCCGGATCGGGGACGCACCCGAAGGCGCCACCGCGCCGGGGGTGGAGGGCAGCTACCTGCACGGCATGTTCTCGGGCGATGCGTTCCGGGCGGCGTGGCTCGCGCGGCTGGGGGTGCGGGTGTCCGGCCTGTCGCATGACGCGGTGGTGGAGGCCACGCTCGATGCGCTGGCCGATCATGTCGAGGCGCATCTGGATGTGGCGGAGCTCCTCGCCCTCGCGCGCTAAAGCAGCAAGATCACCGCAACCGCAACCATCGCCCGGCGATAGAGCGCCAGCCCCCGGACAATATCCGCCGCCCCCGGATCGGGGCACCCGGCGTTGACATAGGGCTCCTGCGCCACCCGGTCGCCATAGATCCGCGGGCCGGAGACGCGGACGCCAAGGCCCCCGGCCATCGCGGCCTCGGGCCAGCCCGCGTTGGGCGAACGGTGATGCCGGGCGTCGCGCGCCATGCAGCGCAGCGCCGCCCGGGGCCGCGGCGAGACCAGCGCAAAAATCAACCCCGTCAGCCGCGCCGGGATCAGGTTCACCCCATCGTCGATCCGCGCCGAGGCCCAGCCAAACATCTCGTAGCGCTCGTTCCGGTGGCCGATCATCGAATCGAGCGTATTGACCGCCTTGTAGGCCGCGATCCCCGGCAGGCCCAGAACCGCGCCCCAGAAGATCGGCGCGACGATCCCGTCGGAGGTATTCTCGGCAAGGCTTTCGAGCGCCGCCCGCGCCACACCGGGCGCATCGAGCGCGTTCGGATCGCGCCCGACGATCATCGCCACCGCCTGCCGCGCGCCGGGCAGATCCCCCGCCGCCAGGGGCCGCGCCACGGCGGCAACGTGATCGTGCATCGAGCGCACCGCAACCAGCGGCCAGGCCAGCACGCCGCCGATCACCACCCCCGGCCAGCCCGCAGGCAGCGCCGCCTGCACCGCCCAGCCGATCGCTCCGGCCAGCCCGATCACCACCAGCGCCACCACCACCCCCGGCATCCGGCGACGATCGTTCAACCGCCGCTCCAGCGCCGCAATCAGCCGCCCGAGCCAGGTCACCGGATGGCCGATCCGCGCATATAGCCAGCCGGGCCAGCCGAAGGCCACATCCACCGCCATCGCGATCAGCATCATCGCGGCAAAGCTCATCCGAACCTCCGGTTCACTTCGACCACGGCCCAGCCACCGGGCGCGCGCAGCACCCGGGTGAGCGACAGGGGCGCCACCTGAAACGCCAGCGCGCCCGCCACCGACCCGGTCGCAAGCGCCAGCGCCGCGCGCACCGTGCCCGCATGAGCCACCACCGCGACCCGCCCTGACCATTCGGCAAAGGCGGACGCCACCCGGTCGCACAGCGCGGCGAAACTCTCGCCCTGCGGCGGGCAATGCGCGGCCAGCGCCTCGGGCGGCAGCGGGCCAAGGTCGGGAAGGTCGGCATAGGCCATTCCCTCCCACTGGCCGAAATCCTGCTCCCACAGGCGCGGGTCGGTTTCGCAAAGGCCGAACAGCGCCTCGGCGGTGGCGACGCAGCGCCGCGCGGGCGAGGCGATCACCCGCGCCGCCCCCACCGCCGCCCGCAGATCCGCCGCAACCCCCGGGCCGACCGGCGCGCAGGGCACATCGCGCCGCCCCGCCATCCGCCCGCCATCCAGCGCGGGGGCATGGCGGATCAGCACGATCTCGGCCCCGGCATGCTCTTGCGCCATGGATTTCTCCTTTATCCCGCGTGCCGTTTCTGCTTTGTCATCGCGCAGGGAACAAGGGGGGCCGCGAAGAATGATCGTCCTCGTCACCGGTGGGGCGCGCTCGGGCAAAAGCGCGATCGCCGAAGGCCGCGCCCTGGGCTTTGGCCCGCGGGCCGTCTACATCGCCACGGCGCAGGCGTTCGACAGCGAGATGGAGGCCCGCATCGCCACCCATCAGGCGCGGCGCGGCGCGGAATGGGTGACGCATCAGGAGCCGCTGGACCTGTGCGGGGCGCTGATGGCGACGGATGGCCTGCCCCGGCTGATCGATTGCCTGACGCTGTGGCTGACGAACCTGATGCTTGGGGAACGCGACTGGCGCAGCGAAGGCGAACGGCTGGTCGAGACCCTGCGCGCACAGGCCGCGCCGGTGGTACTGGTGACGAACGAAGTCGGCCTCGGCATCGTGCCGGACAACCGCCTCGCCCGCGAATTCCGCGATGCGGCGGGGCTTCTGAACCAATGGGTGGCGGCGGCGGCGGATGAGGTGATCCTGGCCGTCGCGGGCCTGCCGATGAAGGTGAAATGATGGAATTCCAATCGCTTGAGGACATCGCCGCGCGGGCGGACACGCACCCGGATGAGGCCGCGCGCGCGGCGGCGCTGGCGCGGCAGAACAGCCTGACGAAGCCGCCGGGGTCTCTCGGTCGGCTTGAGGAACTGGCACTGTTCATGGCCGCCTGGCGCGGCACGGCGCGGCCCCGGATCAACCGGGCGCAGGCGGTGGTCTTCGCCGGAAACCACGGCATCTGCGCGCAGGGCGTGAACCCCTATCCGCAGGCGGTGACCGCGCAGATGGTGGCGAATTTCGAGGCGGGCGGCGCCTCGATCAACCAGTTGTGCCGGGTGAATGGCGCGGATCTGTCGGTGGTGGCGCTGGACCTTGACCATCCCACCGCCGATTTCACCCAAGGCCCCGCGATGACCGGGGCCGAAACGCTCGCCGCGCTGAACCGGGGCGCGGCGGCGGTGGACCCGGGGGCCGATGTGCTGGTGCTGGGCGAAATGGGGATCGGCAATTCCACCATCGCCGCCGCGCTGGCCGCCGCGCTGTTCGGCGGCGCGGTGGCGGATTGGGTCGGGCCGGGGACCGGTTCGGATCCGGCGGGGCTGCGGCGCAAGATCGCGGCGATCGAGGCGGGGCTGGCGCGGCACCGGGGGCTCGCGCCGATGCAGGTTCTGGCGGCGCTCGGCGGGCGGGAACAGGCGGCGATCTGCGGCGCGGTTCTGGCGGCGCGCCGCCACCGGATCCCGGTGATCCTCGACGGTTTCATCTGCACCGCCGCCGCCGCGCCGCTCCATGCCGCCGATCCGGGGTTGCTGGACCATTGCCTCGTCGGCCATGTCTCCGCCGAACCGGGGCACCGCAAACTACTGGCCGCGCTCGACAAAACCGCCGTTCTGGATTTCGAGATGCGGCTGGGCGAAGGCTCCGGGGCGGCGCTGGCGCTCGGCATCCTGCGCGCGGCGCTCGAATGCCACAACGGCATGGCGACCTTCGGCGAGGCCGGGGTCAGCGCGGCATGATCCGCGCCCGGCTGGCCGAACTGCAACTGGCGGTGATGCTGCTGACACGGGCCCCCGCCGGGCGGCTGCCGGAGCCCGCGCCGGCCATCGCGGCGGCGGCCTGGGCCTTTCCGCTGGCGGGGCTGGTGCCGGGGCTCCTTGGCGCCGCCGTGCTGGCCTCCGGCCTGCCGGTGATGCTCGCGGCGGGGCTGGCGCTCGCGGCACAGATGGCGGTGACGGGCGCGCTGCACGAAGACGGGCTCGCCGATGTCGCCGATGGCTTCTGGGGCGGGCGCACGCGCGACCGGCGGCTTGAGATCATGCGCGATTCGCGGATCGGCTCCTATGGCACGCTCGCGCTGATCGTGGCGGCGGGGCTGCGCTGGCAGGCGATGGCGCTGGCGGGTCCGGTCGCGCTGATCCTCGCGGCGGTGGCGAGCCGGGTGGCGCCGGTCGCGCTGATGGCCACGCTGCCGCCTGCGCGGAGCGACGGCATGGGCCATGCGGCGCGGGCGGTCACGGCGGGGCCGCTGGCGCTGGCCGCCCTGATCGGGCTTGGTCCGCTGATCCTGTGCGGGCAGGTTCCGGCCGTTGCCGTGGCGGCGGCAGTGGTGATCGCGCTCGCGCTGATCGCGCGGCGCAAAATCGGCGGGCAGACCGGCGATGTGCTGGGCGCGGGGCAGCAACTGGCCGAAATCGCCCTGCTCATCGCCCTGATCTGAGGAACCGGCGCGCCGGAGCCGCGTTCACAAAGGGACTTGCCCGGCGCGCCATTCCGGCGCTTCATGCCAGGGCCCGACCGCAGGAGAGAACCGATGGGTTTGAAGGAAGAAATCAAGCAACTGCGCGGCGAACTGGACCGGCCCGATGCGGAAGAGAAGATCGCCGATCACCTCCGCAAGGGCGCCGAAACGGTGACAGAGGGGCTCGATCAGGTCGAAAAGCGGGTCCGTGCGGCGAAGGAAGCCCTGTCCGAAGCCGCCTCCGCCGATAACATCGCCTCGCTGCGGCAATCGGTTTCGGCGACGCTGGCGCAGGTGGGCGAGGATCTGGAACGTGTGCCCGGGAGATATCCGACGCTGACGGCGCTTCTCGGCGCTTGGTGTCGGGCTGATGCTCGGCCTGTCGCTCGGGCGCAGGCTGCGCTGATCGGAGGATGGCATGACGACGGTCGAATCGGCGCGGATCTATGCGCGCATCGCGCTGTTGCGGCGCAGGGTTCTGTTGCGGCTGGCGCTGCGGCGCGCGGTGGCGGGGCTGTTCGCGGGGCTGGCGCTGATCGTGGCGGTGGGGTTCGGCACGCGCGCGGCCTATCTGGCGCTGCTGCCCCGGCTGGGCGATCTGGGCGCCACGGCGGCGGTGGGGGGCGGCTATCTGGTCGTCGCGCTGATCCTGGCCGCCATCGCGCTGCGCGAACCCGCCTCGCCCGAACTCGACGCGCTCGGCGCAATGGAGGAAGAGGCGCGGCTCAAGGCGATGGTCGCCGCGCGCGGCATCGGCGCGCGGGCCGAGCTGTTCACCGGCAACATTCTGACCGGGATCAACCTCGTTGGCCTGTTGCGGCGGTTCCTCCGGCGCAAATCCTAGTTGCCGTTTTCGCGGTCCTGGATCCTGAGCGACCAGACCGCGAAGAACAGCGCCGCGACCAGCGGGCCGAGCACGAATCCATTGATCCCCAGCACCGCCAGCCCGCCCAGCGTCGAGATCAGGATGACGTAATCGGGCAGGCGCGTGTCCTTCCCCACCAGCGAGGGCCGCAGCAGGTTGTCGATCAGGCTGATGACGAAGACGCCCACCAGCATCAGCACGATGCCCTGAAACCAGTCCCCCGCGATCAGCAGATAGACCGCGACCGGCGCCCAGACCAGCCCCGCCCCCACCGCCGGGATCAGCGACAGCACCGTCATCACCACCCCCCACAGCAGCGCCGCGCGGATGCCGAGCAGCCAGAACGCCATGCCGCCGATCGCCCCCTGCACCAGCGCGATGATCAGATTGCCCTTCACCGTCGCCTTCACCACCGACACGAAGGCCGTCAGCAACCGGTCGGTATGGGGGTCCGACAGCGGGCTCGCGCGGCGGATGGTGCCCGCGATCCGCGGCCCGTCGCGGAACAGGAAGAACAGCAGATACAGCATCACGCCGACGCCGATGAAGAACTGCGCCGTGCCCTGCCCGATGAAGAACACCCGCTTCGCCACCACCTGCATCGTGCTTTCGAGAAAGCCGGTGACCTTCGCCTGAATGTCCGAGAACTCCGCCAGATTGAGCTGCGCAAGGACATCCTGCACCCGATAGGGCAGCGCGGCGCGGACCTGTTCCAGCATCCCGGCCGGGTCGAACTCGCGCCGCCCGAGCGAGGCATAAAGCTCGCTCGCCTGCCGCGCCATCGCGCTCAGCAGCAAGGTGCCCGGTATCACCACGATGCAGATGCAGGCCAGCACCGTCGCCACCGCCGCCAGCGACCGGCGCCCGCCGAACAGCGCCGTCAGCCGCGTCTGCATCGGCAGGAACAGGATCGCCAGGATCACCGCCCACAGGACCGCCCCGTAATAGGGCAGCACCAGCCAGATCATCGCCAGGCTGACCACCCAGATCAGCACCGTGAAGCTGTTCGTCTGTTCCGAGGGGTTCGCCATCTCTGCTCCGCCGTCATATCCTGTTCAGCATAGCGCACGAACCCCTGCCGCGACAGGACATCCCGTTGATGGCCCGCAGGTTTCGCTCCCCCCTGCCGGTTTGTCGCGAAGCGCGCATGAAGGGGGCGAGGGCGAAGACCGGCATCGCGCAGCCGAATGCGGTTCCGGTCGGCGGAGGCCAGACCGCTTCACGCGGTTCGATGACCGCGGGGCCGCAGCCGGATCGCGGCGGTTCCGGTCGGTGAAGGCCAGAGCGGCTCAATGGTGCAGGCGCAGCTTCTGGCGGCGGGCACACCGATCGGGACGCTGTTGGATCTGACCGGGGTGTGCCACCGCTACGGCACTGTCACCGCGCCAGATGGGGCGGATTCCGGCGGGCGGATCGGGTCCGATGGGGGGGGGAAATCCCCGCGCTGGTAGGCGCAGGCCGCAATCTGGTCCGGGCGGAAACCACGCGGGGCCATGCCACCGGCCAGTTCGCTCACCGTCCGGAACGGCTTCCTGTTATCCGGCGCTCAAGAACACCCATGCCATGGTGCCCTCGGTCCATGATCGTGGCGGCGGGAGACGAAATGAATAACAGCCTCGCCAATGGGCTGGCGGTGGTGGCCTTCGCGGTTACGCTCCCGCGCTTCCGCTAGGGGCTGTCGGGCTGAGCGCGGCGCGGAGTCGTGCGCCGACCTCGGCGCGCGGCAGCGGCGCGAACCGCGCGAGCGCCGCCCGCACGCCGGGGGTGTTGCGCAGGATATAGGCCGCGTTCTCCGGATACATCCGCGCCCGCGATTCCGAAATCACCACCGAAGTCACCAGCCGCGCCACGATCAGGTCGCGCAACAGCGCCACTTCCTCAGGCCGCAGCGGCAGGACGGCGTGATAGGCCGCCAGCATCCGCCCCACCCGCGCCACCGGATCGGGCTCATCGGCCACCAGATAGGCCGCCGCCACCGCCACATCGCAGATCAGCGGCGTGTGGACCATATCGCCCAGATCAATCACCCCCGCGATCCGCGCGGAGTCCTGCGGGTCCACCAGAATGTTGTGGTGGTTCATGTCGTTATGCACCACCTGCGCGCGCAGGCGCGGCAGGACGGGGGTAACGCGGGCCTCGAAACCGGCGATCTCAGCGGCCAGATCCTCCTGCCCGGGCACCAGCATCGGGCGCAGGCCGGGGGTGTGGCGGATGTCCCATTGCAGATAATGCCCCGCCGCCGGATGCGCATAGCCCGCCAGCGCCCGCGTCAGCCGGGCGAGCATCCGGCCGATCCCGGCCTCCATCCCCGGCGCGAAGGGCACGCGCGCGAGCGGCACCCCCTCGACCCAGGTCAGCAGCCGCGCGACCGAGACCCGGCCATCGCGCAAGGGTACCGGCACTTCATGCCGCCCGTCGCGCGCCACCACCACCCGCGGCAGCGGCAGGCCGGGATCGCGCGCGGCGACCCAGAGCAGGGCTTCGGTCTGGAAATTCGTGTCCTGCGGCGGCTCGGCGGGGTTCGACAGCTTCAGCACATGGCCGGAATCGAGCCGGAAATTCGCGTCGCGCTCGCAGGCGATGGGCTGTGCCCGCGCCGCGATCCCCCAAAGCGCACGCACCAGCGCCTCGGCCTCGGCGGGGCTGACGGCGGGGGGCGGGCTGTCGAGTGGATCGCTCATGCTGTCTCCGGGCCGATGATCCGGCCCGGAAAGTGCTAGCGCCCCACGGCGGGGCCGTCAAACCTTACCACGAGGTCAGGACGGTGCCGTGATATTTCTCCTCGATGAATTTCTTCACCTCGGGCGAATGATAGCTTCTCGACCAGTTCCTTGGCCCAGGGCTTGTCCTGATCGCCGTTCTTCACCACCAGCACGTTGACATAGGGGTTGTCGGCGCTTTCCACCGCGATCGCATCGGTCTTCGGGTTCAGGCCCGAGGCGGTGGCATAGTTCGTGTTGATCAGCGCGGCATCCAGATCGGCGAGCGAACGCGGAAGCTGCGCGGCGTCCAGTTCCTGGAACTTCAGCTTCTTCGGGTTTTCGACCACATCGAGAACCGTCGGCTTCAGCCCGGCCTCCGGCGCCACCTTGATCACGCCCAGCTGTTGCAGCACCAGAAGCGCGCGCCCGCCATTCGTCGGATCGTTCGGAATGCCGACGGTCGCGCCGTCCTTCAGGTCCGCCAGCGCCTTGAGGTGATGCGAATAGACCCCCATCGGCGTGGTGATCGTGGTGCCGATGACCGTCAGGTCAAAGCCCCGGTCCTTCATCTGGTTTTCCAGATAGGGCCCGTGCTGGAACGAATTCGCCTGGATGTCGCCATCGGCCAGCGCCTGGTTCGGCACGACGTAATCCGAGAATTCGACGACCTTGATGTTGAGCCCCTTCGGCGCCGCGACCTTGGCGACTTCTTCCATGATTTCGGCATGTTCGCCCGGCGAAACGCCGACCTTGATGTCTTCGGCCATCGCCATGCCCGCCATCAGGGCCAGCGCGGAAACGAGGGTGGTGAGACGCAGCATGAAGATACTCCTTTGCCGGTGATGTCAGTGACCGCGATTGCGCGGCGCGCGTTTGTCGACCCGGGCGGCGATCCATTCGCCGATGGATTGCACGAGCTGGACGAGGACAATGAGAATGACGACGACGGCCAGCATCACCTCGGGCATGAAACGCTGATAGCCGTAACGGATGCCAAGGTCGCCCAGCCCCTCGCCGCCCACCGCGCCGACCATGGCGGAATAGCCGATCAGGCTGACCACGGCGAGGGTGAGGCCGAGTGTGATGCCGGGAAGCGCCTCGGGCACCAGAACCTTGCGGATGATCTGCAAGGGTGTCGCGCCCATCGCGCGGGCGGCCTCGATCAGACCGGCATCGACCTCGCGGATCGCGTTTTCGACCAGCCGCGCGATGAAGGGCACGGCGGCGATGGTCAGCGGCACGATCGCCGCCGTGGTGCCGATCGACGTGCCCGCAATGGCCCGCGTAAAGGGGATGATCGCGACGACGAGGATGATGAACGGCACCGAGCGCGTGGCATTGACCACCAGCCCCAGCACCTTGTTCACCCAAGGCATCGAGAGCAGTTCGCCGCGCTGCGAGGTGGCGAGGAACACGCCCAGCGGCAGCCCCAGCACCGTGCCCAGCACCGCCGAGATCGCCACCATGTAAAGCGTCTGCCCGGTCGACGAGATCAGCAGGTTGATCAGGTTACTCGACATAGCCCAGCACCTCCGTCAGCAGGCCGTGGCGTTCCAGATAGTCGCGCGCGGCCTCGCCCTGCGCGGCATCCACGGCGATCAGCAGGTTGCCGAAGGGATGCGCGCCGATTTCCTCGATCGCGCCGGCCAGGATATTCACCGGAACTCCCAGTTCGGAGGTCAGCATCGACAGCATCGGATCCGTCGCATGGGCACCCGCGAAGGTGACGCGGATCACCTCCTGCGCCTCGACCTCGGGGCATTCCTGTTGCAGCCGCCCGGCGATGAAGGCGGGCAGCGTCAGCCCGGTGACACCGCCAAGGAAGCTGCGCGTCGTCGGATGCTGCGGATGGGTGAAGACGTCATAGGTCGGCCCGGATTCGACGATCCGCCCGCCGTCGATGACCGCGACATGCGAGGCAATATCCCGCACCACCGCCATTTCATGGGTGATGAGCAGGATCGTCAGGCCCAGATCGCGGTTGATCTCGGCCAGAAGCGCCAGCACCGTCTGCGTGGTCTCCGGGTCGAGCGCGGAGGTCGCCTCGTCCGACAGGAGCACCTTCGGCTGCGTCGCCAGCGCGCGGGCAATCCCCACCCGCTGCTTCTGTCCGCCCGAAAGCTCCGCCGGATAGCGGTCGCGCAGATCGGTGAGGCCCACCCGCTCGATCAGTTCCTCCACCCGGGGGCGGATCGGCGCGATCCCCGCGATTTCCAGCGGCAGGGCGACGTTTTCGTAGACGGTGCGCGAGGACAACAGGTTGAAATGCTGGAAGATCATGCCGACGTCGCGGCGGATTTCGCGCAGTGCGGCGCCATGGGCCGCCCCCACGTCGCGCCCGCCGACCAGCACCCGGCCCGAGGTCGGACGTTCGAGCCCGTTCACCATCCGCAAAAGCGTGGATTTCCCCGCGCCGGACCGCCCGATGATGCCGGTCACCGTGCCCGGCTCCACCACCAGCGAAACATCGTCAAGCGCCATGACCTGCCCGCCCTTCTGTGCGAAGGACTTGCCCACATGGTCGAAGAGGATCGCGGCACCGCTGCCGTCTGAGGTCATGCTGACTCTCCGGTCAAGGTTCTGGCCTGCCGCCCGGCGCAGTGTTTTCCGCGCAGGCGGCGCTGCGCGCGATGCTTGGCACCTTTGAAAGACCACCGGGCTGACTGGGCCGAATCCACACCGCGCCGTGCTCTTTACCAAGTATCCCGCGACCAGCCAATCCGATAGATGCGCCCGGTCTGCGCGCCCTCCACGCTTCTCGCGTAGCCCAAAGCCGCCTCACTGGCGGGGACAGGCTTGATCCCACGGAAGAAAGGCCCATAGCTCGGCAATGCCTCCTCGATGACGGTCGGGCTGACCGCATTGATGCGAATACCCCGTGGCAGCTCGATGGCGGCACCCCGCACGAAGCCGTCCAGACCACCATTGACCAGAGCCGCGGAAACACCCTGACGGATCGGAGCTTCGCTGAGCAGGCCTGTCGTGAGGGTGAATGACCCGCCCTCGCGAATGTGGGCAAGACCGAGCATCACCAGATTGACTTGCCCCATCAGCTTGTCGCGCAGCCCCACCTCGAACTGCTCGGCGGTGAAGGATTCAAGCGGCCCGAAATGCACCGAACCCGTCGCGCTGACCAGAGCATCGAAAGGGCCGACTTGCGCGTAAAGGCGCCGGATCGCATCGGGATCGGAAATATCGGCACGCACATCGCCGCTGTTGCGACCGACGCGGACGATTTCATGGCGTTGGCCCAATTCGGCGGCAACGGCTTTGCCGATCGTGCCGCTTGCGCCGACAAGGATGATTTTCATGCGACGCGCCCCTTGATTGCTTTGAGATACAATGTGTTGACGATTTCCCCTAGCGCGAATCCGCCCGGAAAGGCAAGGGGCGCGCGGCGCGACACCGGCCCGGCGGGGGCGCCGATCCGGGGCGGGTTTTCCGGGGCGGCGGGCGATGCGGGGCCAAAGTTCCGGCCCTGCGACGCGCCATGGAATGGCCTCCCTTTCTGCTGTGACGCAGCGTTGCGGATGACGGCGGCTTCCGTCCCGGGCAATGTCGCCGCAGCGAATGGAGGGAGACCCATGAGCCAGTATCCACATCTGTTGCGCCCGCTCGACCTTGGGCATGTCGTCTTGCCGAACCGGGTTCTGATGGGCTCGATGCACACCAATCTGGAGGAGCACGGCGACTGGAACCGGGTGGCCGAGTTCTATGCCGAGCGTGCGCGGGGCGGTGTCGGGCTGATGGTCACCGGGGGGATGGCGCCGAACCGGGAGGGGGCCGTGTTTCCCGGCGCCTCGGGCCTGTTCACGCCCGAAGACATCGCGCAGCATCGGATGGTCACGGCGCGGGTGCAGGATGCGGGCGGGCGGATCGTGATGCAGATCCTGCATGCCGGGCGCTATGCCTATGGGGCGGATTGCGTCTCGGCTTCGGCGGTGAAATCGCCGATCTCGCCCTTTGCCCCCGTCGCGCTGGACGAAGCCGGGATCGAGAAACAGATCGCCGACATCGCCACCGCCGCCGCCCGCGCCCGCGAGGCGGGCTATGACGGGGTGGAGGTGATGGGATCGGAGGGCTATTTCCTCAACCAGTTCCTGGTCCGCCACGTCAACCGGCGCGAAGACCGCTGGGGCGGGCCCTATGAAAACCGGATGCGCCTGCCGGTCGAGGTGATGCGCCGGGTGCGGGCCGCCGTCGGGCCGGATTTCATCGTGATCTTCCGGATCTCGCTGATCGACCTGGTGCCCGAGGGGTCCACCTGGGAGGAGGTGGTGACGCTGGCGAAGGCCATCGAATCCGCCGGGGCGAGCATGCTCAACACCGGCATCGGCTGGCACGAGGCGCGGGTGCCGACCATCGCCACATCGGTGCCGCGCGCGGCCTTCACCTGGCTCACCGCGCGGCTGCGGCCCGAGGTCGGGATCCCGGTGATCGCCTCGAACCGGATCAACCGGCCGGAGGTCGCCGAAGAGATCCTGAGCCGGGGCGAGGCGGATATGGTGTCGATGGCGCGCCCCTTCCTTGCCGACCCGGAATTCATCCGCAAGGCCGCCGAGGGGCGCGCGGAGGAAATCGCCCCCTGCATCGCCTGCAATCAGGCCTGCCTCGACCATACCTTCTCGGGCAAGGTGTCGTCCTGTCTGGTCAACCCGCGCGCCGGGCATGAGACCGACCTGATCCTCACCCCGGCCACGCCGCGGAATATCGCCGTGGTGGGCGCGGGCCCGGCGGGCCTCGCCGCCGCGATCACCGCCGCCGGGCGCGGCCATCGCGTCACGCTGTTCGACCGCAGCGCCGAGATCGGCGGCCAGTTGAAGATGGCCCGCCGCATCCCCGGCAAGGAGGAATTCCACGGCCTGACCGACTGGTTCGCGGTGATGCTGACGCGCACGGGGGTGACGCTGCGGCTGAACACCGAGGCCACGGCGGACATGCTCGCCCCCTTCGACGCGGTGGTGGTGGCAACCGGCGTCCTGCCGCGCAGCCCCGGCATCCCGGGCGAGGATCTGGCCGCGAGCTATATCGACATCCTCACCGGGCGCGTCATCGCCGGGCCGCGCGTGGCCGTCGTCGGCGCCGGGGGTATCGGCTTCGACGTGGCCGAATTCCTGACGGTCAGCGAAAGCCCGACGCTTCACCCGGCGGAATGGGCGCGCGAATGGGGCGTGGGCGATCCCGCGCGCACGCCCGGCGGGCTGGCAAAACCCCAGCCGGAGCCCCCCGCCCGGCAGGTGACGCTGTTGCAGCGCAAACCGGAAAAGCCCGGGCGGCATCTGGGCAAGACCACCGGCTGGATCCACCGCGCGGCACTGGCGGCGAAGGGGGTAAAGATGCTCGGCGGGGTGAATTACGAACGCATCACACCGGAGGGCCTGCACGTCACCTTCGGCCCCGCGCGCGAAAACCCCACCCTGATCGAAGCGGATACGGTCGTACTCTGCGCCGGGCAGGTCAGCCTGCGCGATCTGCCCGGAACCCATGTGATCGGCGGCGCCGATGTGGCGGGAGAGCTGGACGCGAAACGCGCGATCGACCAGGGCGTGCGGCTGGGGGCAGAGCTTTAGATATCGGCGCGGGGGTGGCGCAGCACGACCAGATCGTGCAGGAGCGCCCGCCCCCGCCGTGGCGCCTCAAGGATCACGTCGAGCCAGACCTGCTCCAGCCGCTTCTCGTTCATCCGGGTATAGGCGAGGTCGAAGGCCGCCGTCCCGCCGCCCTCCGGCAGGCCGCGCAAAAGCTGCTCGACATTCGGGCCATGGCGCAGGTTCAGCCGGCAAAACAGCCGCGCCGCGCCGGTATCGGCGGGCACGATCGCCCGGACGACATGCGTCCGGCTCAGCCCGGTCACCCCCGCAAGCGGCAGGTCGATGGAGAGCGAAACGAAGCTGCCGTCGAACCCCTCCGTCTCGCACAGCACCCCGTCCCCGGTCCGGCGCAGGATCAGCCCCGGCCTCGCGGCATCGTGAAACAGCGTCACCCCCGGCGCGACCGGCGTGCCCGAGGGCAGCGCCACACATTCCTCCGCCTCCGCCAGCACCGGCCGCCAGATCCAGTCGCAGCCCAGCGGATTGCCCCCCGGAAGCGTGAAGGCCGGGGCCGGAGCCTCCGCCCGCCCGCGCCACCGCCGCCAGAAACCGCCCTGCCCTTGCGCCATGATCCGCCATCCGATGCCCTGCCCCGTCTAAGCAGAAACCGGCCCGGATTTGAAGCGGTGCTAGAGCCGCCCCGGATTGGCGGCGCGGATCGCGGCATCGAAGTCGCGCAGCAGGCGGATCTGCTGCGCATCGCCCATCGTGCTGCCCGCGGCGGGCAGGACCGACAGCGCGGTGATCCGGCCCCGCAGCCCGGTGATCGCGCGCCAGTAGGTTTCGCTCACCGGGGTGCCCTTCTGCCGCGAGCGGTCGCGGATCTTCAGCAGCAGGAGCCCGTCGCGGCGCGTCACCTGTTCGATCGTCACATCCTGCGCCATCCCCGAACGCGCCAGCGCCGCGCGCCCGGCGGGGGAGTGGAAGAATTTCTCGAAACCGGGGAAGGTCTGTTGCAATGGCCCCGGCGTTTCGGGGCCGATGGTCGCGCTCAGCATCGCCCGATGGGCGGGCCGGGCGGCGGCGGCATCGCCCGAGATCGCCGCGCAACTGCCGAACAGCACGAAGCTGCCGCCGCGCAGATCGCGCAGCGACGCGGGATCGACGCAATAGCCCGGCGGCGCCGCCAGAAGTCACCGCCCCGTTCAGCACCGCGATACGGTCGCGCGCCCCCCCCGGCGCGACACAGGCCGCGAGGCTGAGCAGCAGACAGACGATGAGAGGGGTCCGGACCATGCGCCCCCTTAGAGCGCGGGGCCGCGCGCGGCAAGCCCGGCCCGCACACCTTCGCGCGATCTCTTGCCCCGGCGGGGCGGGCGGGGCATGGTCGCGCCGAAACGGAGGGCGCGATGTTCTACCTGGGGATCGACGGAGGCGGCAGCGGCTGCCGCGCGGCGCTGGCGGATGCCGGTGGCACGGTGATCGCGCGGGCCGAGGGCGGGCCTGCGAATATCGCCTCGGACTACCCCGGCGCGCTGCGGTCGCTTCTGGCGGTGGCGGAGCAGGTCGCACAGGGGCGCGCGGTGCGGGCCGTACTGGGCCTTGCGGGGGCGAATCTGTCGGGGGCGGCGGGGCGGCTCGAACGCGACCTGCCCTTTCCGGCGCGGGTGGTGCAGGATGTCACCACATCGGTGCGCGGCGCGCTCGGGCCTGCGGATGGCATCGTCGCGGCAATCGGCACCGGCTCGGTCTTTGCGCGGCAGCAGGGGGGCCGGGTCACGGCGATCGGCGGCTGGGGCCTCAGGCTTGGCGACGAGGCTTCGGGCGGCTGGATCGGGCAACGGCTGGTGGCGCGGGTGACGCGGGGGCTCGATGGCTTCGTGCCGATGACACCGCTGTTGCAGGCGCTGGCCGAAGAACTGGGCGGGCCTGCGGGGATCGTCGCCTTTTCGCTGCGCGCGACGCCGCCGGATTGGGCGGCCTTCGCGCCCCGCGCGCTCGAAAACGACCCCGCCGCGCAGGCGGTGCGCGCCGAGGCCGAGGCCGAGATCCGCGCCGCGATCGGCCTGTTGCAGACCCGCCCGGTGCTGCCGGTGACATGGCTGGGCGGGCTTGGCCCCCGGCTGGCGCTGGACGACTGGCCACAGCGGGCCGCATTGGGAACCGCGCTCGACGGCGCGCTGGCTCTGGCACGAGAGGACATGACATGGACATCCTGACCGGCGCGCGGATCTTTGACGGCACGCGCTTCATCGAAGGCGAAATCGGCATCGAAGACGGCCATTTCACCGCCCCCGGTTCCGGGCGGCGGATCGACCTTGGCGGCGGGGTGCTGGCGCCGGGGCTGATCGACCTACAGGTCAACGGCGGCGGCGGGATCATGCTCGACGGCCGGGCAACGGTCGCGCGGATCGCCACGATCTGCGAAGCCCATGCGCGGCTTGGCACCACGGGCCTTTTGCCGACGCTGATCACCGACAGCCGGGCCGCCACGCAATCGGTCCTGGCCGCCGGGATCGCCGCGGTGCCGCGGGTGCCGGGGTTCCTGGGGCTGCATCTCGAAGGGCCGCACCTCGACCCGCGCCGCCCCGGCTGCCACCCGCCGCAGCATATCCGGCCGATGGACGAAGACGACATCCTGATCCTGCTGGAGGCGAAGACCGGCCTGCCCGCGCTGATGCTCACCGTCGCGCCCTGCGCGGTGACGGCGGAGCAGATCGCCCGGCTGACGGCGGCGGGGATCGTCGTTTCGCTCGGCCATGCCGAGGCCACCATGACCGAGGTCCGCGCCTGTGTCGCAGCGGGCGCGCGCGGCCTCACCCATCTGTTCAACGCGATGAGCCCGCTTGGTTCGCGCGAACCGGGGATGGTGGGGGCCGGGCTCACGCTGCCGCTGGCCTGCGGGCTGATCGCGGACGGGATCCATGTCTGCGACGACACGATGCGGCTGGCGCTGCGGCTGGCGGAGGAGCGGATCTATCTGGTCACCGATGCGATGGCCGTGGCGGGGACGGAGATGACCGAATTCCCGCTGGCCGGGCGGCGGATCCTGCGGCAGGCGGGCGCGCTGCGGCTTGAAAACGGCACGCTGGCGGGGGCGGACCTGACCCTGCCCGAGGCGGTGCGCCATGTCATCGGGCTGGGCCTCGCGCCGGAACAGGCGCTGGCGATGGTAACCACGCGCCCCGCGCGGCTGATCGGGGCGGAGGCGCGGATCGCCCCCGGCCTGCCCGCCAACATGGTGCATTTCGATGACGACTGGCGCCTGACCCGGGTCTGGCAGGCTCAGGCGAAGTCTTCGACGGCATAGCCCTGCATATAGAGCAGCGCCGTCAGGTCACCGTGGTTCACCCGGATGTCGCATTGCGCGGCGACCGAGGGTTTCGCATGCAGCGCCACCCCCACCCCCGCCAGATGCAGCATGCCGAGGTCATTCGCCCCGTCACCCACCGCCATCACCTCATCCGCCCGCAGGCCAAGGCGCGCGGAAATCTCGTGGAACGCCTGCACCTTCGCCTCGCGCCCCAGGATCGGGCGCGAGGGCACGCCGGTCAGGTGACCATCCTCGACCAGCAGCACATTGGCGCGGTTCTCGTCGAACCCAAGCGCCTGCGCGACATAGCCGGTGAAGGCCGTGAACCCGCCCGAGACCAGCGCACAATAGGCGCCGTTCGCCTTCATCGTCCGGATCAGCTCCGCCCCGCCCGGCATGAAGGTGAGGCGTTCCTCGATCACCTGCCGGATCACGGTTTCGGGCAGGCCCTTGAGCAGCCCGACCCGCTCGGTCAGCGCGCCCTCGAAATCCAGTTCGCCATTCATCGCCCGCGCGGTGATCTCCTTCACCCGCGCGCCGACACCCGCCACATCGGCCAGTTCGTCGATACATTCCTGCTGGATCATCGTGCTGTCCATATCGGCGAGCAGCATCCGCTTGCGCCGGCCATCAGCGCGCTGCACCACCAGATCGAGGCCCAGCCCCTGCAACCCCTGCCACACGTCCCAGCGGTTCGCGGGCACTTCGGCCAGCGGGAATTCCGCCGCGATGCCATAGTTCAGCCAGCGCACCTCGCCCCCACCCCAGGCGTCGCGCAGCGACTCCACGGTAACACGGTCGAGCTTCGGGGCCTTCGGATCGGCCAGCAGGGTGACGATGAACATGATCGCTCCGCAGGGGTTGTTTGCGCCGCCTTAGCGCAACCCGCCCCGCAGCACCAGCGCCGGAAGCTCACTGAGCGAGCCGATCGGATGGCCGCCCACCGTCTGCGCCGCCCCGAGCGCCGCCAGCCGCAGCCCCGCCGTGCGCGCCGAACGCGCCCCGGTGCCCGAATCCTCCACCGCCAGCACCTGCTGCGCCGGCAGGCCGAGCAGCGCCAGCCCCTTGCGGTAGGGCTCCGGATCCGGCTTGCCATGAGTCACGTCGTCAAAGCTGACCATGCCGCGCAGGAAGGGCGCCATGCCATGGGTGCTCAGGCTGGCCTCCATCACCCGGCGGCCGGAGTTCGACACCGCCACCTGCGCGATCCCGGCCTCGGCAAAGGCCCGCATCACGTCGAGCGCGCCGGGCATCGGATGGGCCTCATGCACGGCGGCGACGAAATGGTCCTGCAACCGGGTCTTCCAGCCCGCGCGGTCGATCCCCTCCGGCATCTGCGGCGCCAGAACCGCCCAGATCGCATCCTGATTCATCCCCAGAAACCGCTCCGGCGGATCGGCGCGCAGATCCACGCCCAGTTCCAGGCAAACGGCGATCAAGCCACGATGATGCACCGGCTCGCTGTCGACAAGCGTGCCGTCCACGTCCCATGCAATGCCGGAAATGGCGGGTTCGGTCATCTGGTTCCCCCTATTGTCGGGCTCAGATGACCTTGGATCGCGCGCAATGTCCAGCCGTCGCTTCGCTGGCGCGACATGCCCCGCCGTGGGAAAACGTTGCTGTATCTGACCGCGCGGCACCATGCTAATCTGTTCGGGAGGGAGACGGCAGATGACGGATGACTTCATGGGGCGGGCATCGAAGGCGGCCGGGGGCTGGGGCGCGCTGAAAAGCTGTGGCGCGCGGTTGCTGGACATGGGGCGGCCGGTGACCGGGGCGCGGACGATGCTGAAGGCGAACCAGCCCGATGGGTTCGACTGCCCCGGCTGCGCCTGGGGCGATCCGGAACATGGCTCGTCCTTCGAGTTCTGCGAAAACGGCGTGAAGGCGGTATCGTGGGAGGCCACGGCCAAGCGCGTGACGCCCGGGTTCTTTGCCGAACACAGCGTGGCCGAACTGCGCGGCTGGACGGATTACGAGCTGGAACATCAGGGCCGCCTGACGCATCCGATGCGCTATGACGCCGCCTCGGACCGCTACCTGCCGGTGGACTGGGACGCGGCCTTCGCCGAAATCGGCGCCACGCTGCGCGGCCTCGACAGCCCCGACCGGGCGGAGTTCTACACCTCGGGCCGGGCCAGCAACGAGGCGGCGTTCCTCTATCAGATGTTCGTGCGGCTTTACGGCACCAACAACTTCCCCGACTGTTCCAACATGTGTCACGAAGCCTCGGGCGTCGGGCTGAACGAATCCATCGGCATCGGCAAGGGCACCGTGCGGCTGGAGGATTTCGAGCTTGCCGATGCGATCTTCGTGATCGGGCAGAACCCCGGCACGAACCATCCCCGGATGCTGGCCGATCTGCGCAAGGCCGCCACGCGCGGGGCGCGGGTGGTGGTGTTCAACACGCTGAAGGAAAAGGGGCTGCAACGTTTCGCCGATCCGCAGAACAAGATCGAGATGCTCCTCGGCGGCTCGGAACCCACCTCGACGGATTATTACCAGCCGCGCCTGGGCGGTGACATGGCGGCGGTGCGCGGCATGGCGAAGGCGGTCTTCGCCGCCGAAGCCGCCGGGCGCGCGGTGATCGACCATGCCTTCGTCGCGGAACATACCGATGGCATCGACGCCTGGGCCGCGCAGGTGGCGGCCACGCCCTGGGCGGTGATCGAGGAACAATCCGGCCTGACCCGCACGCAGATCGAGGCGGCGGCCGAGGTCTATATGGGCGCGGATCGTGTGATCACGACCTGGGCCATGGGCGTGACGCAGCACCGCCATTCGGTCCAGACCATCCGCGAAATCGCGAATCTGATGCTCTTGCGCGGCAATATCGGGCGGCCCGGCGCGGGGCTGTGCCCGGTGCGGGGCCATTCCAACGTGCAGGGCGACCGCACGATGGGGATCAACGAAAAGGCGCCCGAGGCCTTCATCGCCGCGCTGGAACGCGAACTGGGCGTCCCGCTGCCGCGCGGGCATGGGCATAACGTGCTGGCGGCGATGGGGGCGATGCTGGACGGCTCGGCGCGGGTGTTCATGGGGCTGGGCGGGAATTTCGCGCGCGCGACGCCCGACAGCGCGCTGATCGCCGGGGCGATGGACCGGCTGGACATGACGGTGCATGTGGCGACGAAGCTGAACCACGGCCATCTGCTGCCGGGCAAGGTCGGCTTCCTGCTGCCCTGTCTGGGCCGGACCGAAATCGACCGCAACGCAGCGGGGGCGCGCCAGATCGTCACCGTCGAGGATTCGATGTCGATGGTGCATGGCTCGGGCGGGATCAACCTGCCCGCGTCGGAACATCTGCGCTCGGAAGTCGCCATCGTCGCCGGGATCGCACGGGCGACGGTGGGCGATGTGGTCGACTGGAACGGCCTTGCGCAGGATTACGACAAGATCCGCGAGATGATCGCCCGGGTGCTGCCCGCATTCGCGGATTTCAACAGGCGGGTGCGGGTGCCGCGCGGCTTCTGGCTGCGCAATCCGGCCTCGGAACGGGAGTTCCGCACGCCCACCGGCAAGGCGCGGTTCTCGGACGCGTCGCTCCCCGACCTGACCGAATGGCAGAAGGCCGCGCGCGGCGAGGGGCTGTTCGTGCTGCAAACCTTCCGCTCGCATGACCAATACAACACCACGATCTATGGCATGGATGACCGCTATCGCGGCGTCTATGGCGAACGCCGCGTGGTCTTCATGAACCCCGCGGACATCGCCGCGATGGGGGCGCGGGCGGGCGAGCGGGTCGATGTGATCGGCCCCACGGATGGCGGCGTGACGCGGATCGCGCGGGACTTCCGGCTGGTGCCCTATGACATTCCGCCGGGCTGCGTCGCAGGCTATTACCCCGAACTGAACGCGCTGGTGCCGGTGGAGGCCTTCGGTGACAAGAGCTTCACCCCCGCGTCGAAATCCATCCTCGTCTCTTTCCGCCGATGACCGAAGACTTCATGGCGCTGGCCGAACGGCTGGCGGGGGACGGTCTGGACGGGCTGAGCGCGGGGATCGTCGCGGCGGCGGCGCTCGACATTGCGCGCGACAGCCGGAGTTTCGCGAACCGGCTGGGTGTTGCCCATGCGCTGGTGCTGCGGGCCTGTGTGACGCTGGCCGAGGACGGTATCCTGACCCTCGGGCAGCGCGACGAGCGGACCCAGCGGCTGTTCTACGACCTGACCCTGCAAGGCGAGCGGCTTGCCCTTGCCCCGTTCCCGGTCCAGTATCGCGGCCCGGAACGGAGACAGCCATGACATTCACCCTCGCCACCTGGAACATCAACTCGGTTCGCCTGCGCGAGGGCCTCGTCGCGCGGCTTTTGCGCGAGGAAGCGCCCGATGTGCTGTGCCTTCAGGAATGCAAGAGCCCGGTCGAGAAGATCCCGGTCGAGGCGTTCCGCGCGCTCGGCTACAACTGGATGGTCGCGCGCGGGCAGAAGGGCTACAACGGCGTCGCGATCCTGTCGCGGCTGCCGCTGAGCGAGGTGGGCGCGGGCGATTACGCGGGGCTCGGCCATGCCCGCCATGTGGCCGCGCGGCTGGAAAACGGGGTCACCATCCACAACTTCTACGTCCCCGCGGGCGGCGACATCCCGGACCGGGAGCAGAATGTGAAATTCGGGCAAAAGCTCGATTTCCTGACCCATATGCGCGACGATTTCCACGCCAGCCGCCCGGAAAAGGCGATTCTGGTGGGCGACCTGAACATCGCCCCGCGCGAGGATGACGTGTGGAACCACAAGGCGCTGCTGAAGATCGTGTCCCATACCCCGGTCGAGGTCGCGCAACTCGCCGAAACGCAGGACGCCGGGCATTGGGTCGATGTCACGCGGCAGGACGTGCCGGAGGGGCGGCTCTATTCGTGGTGGTCCTATCGCGCGGCGGATTGGGATGCGGCGGACAAGGGGCGCAGGCTCGATCACGTCTGGGCGACGCCCGACATTTCCGGCGCGGCGCATGGCTCGCGCGTGCTGCGCGCGGCGCGGGGATGGGAACAGCCCTCGGACCATGCGCCGGTCTTCGCGACTTTCGATCTGTGACCCTTGGCGGGCGGGCCTTTCGGGCGCATATAGGGGGCCAACCGAAGTCCGGGGAGAGATCACGATGCTGGGCGCAGACCTGCAAGCCAAACCCGCCGAATATGTGAAGGACGTGTCCGAGGCCAATTTCATGGCCGAGGTGGTGGACAAGTCGATGACCGTGCCGGTCATCGTCGACTTCTGGGCGCCGTGGTGCGGCCCGTGCAAGACACTCGGCCCGCAGCTAGAGGCCGAGGTCAACGCCGCCAAGGGCAAGGTCGTCATGGCCAAGGTCAATGTCGACGAGAACCAGATGATTTCGGCGCAGCTGCGGATCCAGTCGATCCCGACGGTCTATGCCTTCTGGCAGGGCCAACCGGTCGATGCCTTCCAGGGCGCGCTGCCGCAGTCGGAACTGAGGGCCTTCGTGCAGAAGCTGGCGGGGCTTGCCGGGGATGGCGGGCTGGCCGATGCCATTGCCGCCGCCGAGGAGATGCTGACCGAGGGCGCCGCCGCCGATGCGGCCGAGACCTTCGCCGCGATCCTGGGCGAGGAGCCCGAGAATGCCGAGGCCTATTCCGGGCTGGTCCGGGCGCATATCGCGGCGGACAATCTGGATCAGGCGGAGGGCCTTCTGGCCGCCGTGCCCGCCGTCATCGCCAATGCCGCGCCGGTCGAGGCCGCGCGCGCGCAGCTTGCCCTTGCGCGGCAGGCGGCGAAGGCCGGTCCGCTCGACGCGCTCAAGGCGAAGGTCGAGGCCGATCCCGCCGACCATCAGGCGCGCTTCGACTATGCCACCGCGCTGCATGCGGCGGGCGATGTCGAGGAGGCGGTGAACCAGCTTCTGGACCTGTTCCGCCGCGACCGCGAATGGAACGACGGCGCCGCGAAAACGCAGCTTTTCACCATCTTCGACGCGCTGAAGCCGAACGATCCGATCGGGATCAAGGGTCGGCGTCGGCTGTCGTCGATGATATTTGCCTGACGCGGGGGGCGGGCTAGATCATGCGCATGATGAAAGCCTGCGACCTGCCCGACCAGATCCCGCTGTTTCCGCTCGCGGGGGCGCTTTTGCTGCCCCGCGGGCGGCTGCCGTTGCATGTGTTCGAGCCACGCTACCTGCAAATGGTCGAGGATTGCCTGAAGACCGATGCCCGGCTGATCGGCATGATCCAGCCCTGCCGTGGACGGGACGGGGCGCAGCGGCTGAGCGCGATCGGCTGCGCGGGCCGCCTCACCGGGTTTTCGGAAACCGAGGACGGGCGCTATATGATCACGCTCTCGGGCGTGTCGCGGTTCCGGCTGCTGCGCGAGGTTTCGGGCTTTTGCCCCTATCTGAAGGGCGACATCCGCTGGAGCGACTTCGCCCGCGATCTGGGCCGGGCGGAGATGGACCCGGGGTTCGAGCGGGAGAGCTTCCTCGACCTCCTGGCGCGGTTCTTTCAGGCGCAGGGGCTGGATACCGATTGGGACTCGCTCAAGGACGCCGAGGATGAGTTGCTGATCAACACCCTGTCGATGCTGCTGCCGCTGGCGCCCGAGGACAAGCAGGCCCTGCTCGAAGCACCCAGCCTGACCACCCGTCGCGAAACGCTGGTGACGCTTCTGGAATTCCGCCTGCACGGCGGCCCGATGGAGCGGCGGCAATGAGCGAGGACGACCGCCTGTTCGATCCGCATATGCTGGAGGCGCTGGTCTGCCCCTATACCCATGCCGCGCTGCATTATGACGCCGAGCGGCAGGAGCTGATTTCCCGCCCTGCCCGTCTGGCCTTTCCGATCCGGGGCGGCATTCCGATCCTGCTGGCCGAGGAAGCCCGGCGGCTCGACTGATCCCCGTTGTGCCGTCCCGCCGGAACGTATAGTCCGCGTGGGAATGTAACAATGGCGTGACGATTGCATGACAGACCCAGCCCAGCCGCCGAAACCGGGCGTCAACCAGTGGAAGACGCTCGACAAGGATCTGCACCGTATCGGCCTGCTGGAAGAAGCGACGCAATTCGTCTCGCGCCCGCTGGTGGCGCCGGGCCTCGCGCTGGCCTTCGTCGTGCTGGCGGGTCTGCTGGCCGCCGTGCTGACCGGGGCGCAGGCGGGGACGGCGATCATCGTCGCGGCGGCGGTGATCGGGGCCTATATGGCGCTGAACATCGGCGCGAATGACGTGGCGAACAACATGGGCCCGGCAGTGGGCGCCAAGGCACTCAGCCTCGGCTGGGCACTGCTGATCGCGGCGGTGTTCGAAACGGCGGGTGCGCTGATCGCCGGGGGTGATGTGGTGAAAACCGTCGCGACCGGGATCCTGTCGCCTGACGCGGTGCCCGACAGCGGACAATTCACCTGGGCGATGATGGCGGCGCTTCTGGCTTCGGCGCTGTGGCTGAACCTGGCGACATGGCTGGGCGCGCCGGTCTCGACCACGCATTCGATCATCGGCGGCGTCGCCGGGGCGGGGATCGTCGCGGCGGGCTGGGGTGCGGTGAACTGGGGTTCGCTCGGCATGATCGCGCTGAGCTGGGTCGTCTCGCCGATCCTGGGCGGGCTGATCGCGGCGGGGTTCCTCGCACTGATCAAGGCCCGGATCATGTATGTCGCGGACAAGATCGCCGCCGCGCTGTTCTGGGTGCCGGTGCTGATCGGCGTCATGGCCGGGGGCTTTGCCACCTATCTCATCTACAAGGGGCTGGGCGCGCTGCTGCATGTGTCGCTCGGCACGGCGACGGTGATCGGGCTGGCGACGGGCGTCATCGTCTGGGCGCTGTGGCGCCCGGTGGTGCGGCGGCAGGCGGCGGGGCTGGAGAACCGCAAGAAATCCCTGCGCAAGCTCTTCGCCTTCCCGCTGGTCGCCTCGGCGGCGCTGCTGTCCTTTGCCCATGGCGCGAATGACGTGTCGAATGCGGTCGGCCCGCTGGCGGCGATCGTGCAGATGGCGGGCGGGAACGGGATTTCCGGCGAGGTCAGCATCCCGCTCTGGGTGATGGTGGTCGGCGCGCTCGGCATTTCGGTCGGGCTGGTGCTGTTCGGGCCGAAGCTGATTCAGCTGATCGGCTCGGAAATCACCAAGCTGAACCCGATGCGGGCCTTCTGCGTCGCTCTGTCGGCAGCGGTGACGGTGATCGCGGCGTCCTGGCTCGGCCTGCCGGTGAGTTCGACCCATATCGCGGTGGGCGGCATCTTCGGCGTCGGCTTCTACCGGGAATGGCACGCCGAACGGCGGGCGCAGATGCTGGGCCTGCAAAAGGGCCGCCCGGTGCCGGTCGAGGAACGCTCGCGGCGCTACCTCGTGCGGCGCGCGCATCTCGCGACGATCGGCACCGCCTGGGTGGTGACAGTGCCGGTTTCGGCGCTGATCGCGGCGGGGCTCTACCTCGCGATGACCGCCTTCGCGGGTTAAACGACGACGGCCCGCGCCTGCTGCCCGCCGACGCCGAACACCCGGTGGTAGCGGGCGATTTCCTCCGCCGGGCCGGTGGCCTTTTCCGGATTGTCCGAAAGCTTCACCGTCGGGCGGCCATCCGCCGACACCGCCTTGCACACCAGGCTGAAGGGCGCCAGCGCATCGCCGGGCACCAGCCCGCGGAAATCGTTGGTGAGCAGCGTGCCCCAGCCGAAGCTGACCTTCACCCGGCCATGGAAGCGGGCGTAAAGGTCGCGGATTTCCGCGACATCGAGCCCGTCCGAGAAGATGATCAGCTTCTGCGTCGGATCCTCGCCCCGCGCCTTCCACCAAGCGATGGCGGTTTCGGCATTGATGACCGGATCGCCGGAATCGACCCGGATCCCGGTCCAGCCGGCCAGCCAGTCGGGCGCATGGTCAAGGAACCCCTTCGTGCCATAGGTATCGGGCAGGATGATCCGCAGCATCCCGTCATGTTCCTCGTGCCAGTCGGCCAGAACACGATAGGGCGCCTTGCGCAATTCGTCCTCGGTATCGGCGAGCGCGGCATAGACCATCGGCAGTTCATGCGCATTGGTGCCCACCGCCTCCAGGTCGCGCCGCATCGCGATCAGGCAGTTCGACGTGCCGGTAAAGGCCCCGCCCCGCGCGGCATCGCCCAGCCCCTCGATCATCGCCTGCACGCACCAGTCCTGCCACAGAAAGCCATGCCGCCGCCTTGTGCCGAAATCGGCGATCTTCAGGCCGGGCAGCTTGCGCAGGTTCTCGATCTTTTCCCAGATCCGCGTCATCGCCCGGGCATAAAGCACCTGTAGCTCGAACCGCCCCATCCGGTTCAGCACCGCGCGCGAGCGCAGTTCCATCAGGATCGACAGCGCCGGGATTTCCCACAGCATCACCTCGGGCCAGGCACCCTCGAAGGTCAGCTCATACTGCCCGTCGCGCTTTTCCAGGTGATAGGGCGGAAGCTGGTAGTTCTCGAACCATTCCATGAAATCCGGGCGGAACATCTGCCGCTTGCCATAGAAGGTATTGCCGCGCAGCCAGGTGCTTTCGCCCCGGGTCAGCCGCAGCCCGCGCGCATAGTCGAGCTGCTCGCGCAATTCGCCCTCGTCGATCAACTCCGCCAGCCGGATGGATTTCGAGCGGTTGATCAGGCTGAACTCCACCCGCGTATCGGGCCGGTTGCGGAACACCGACTGACACATCAGCAGCTTGTAGAAATCCGTGTCGATCAGCGACCGCACGATCGGGTCGATCTTCCACTTGTGGTTATAGACGCGGGTTGCGATATCCATCATGCCCTCACTCCGCCAGAACCACGCCCGCCGCGCGCATCGCATCGCGCGCCGCGGCGAGGGAACCATTCAGGTCGATCGCCCGGCAGGCACCTTCGAGAACCTTCACCCGGAACCCGAGCTTCGCCGCGTCAATGGCCGACCAGGCCACGCAGAAATCATGCGCCAGCCCGACGAAGGCCAGATCGGTGATCCCCCGTTCGCGCAGATAGCCGGTCAGGCCGGTGGGGGTCAGGTGGTCATTCTCGAAAAATGCCGAATAGCTGTCCACCTCGGGCCGGAAGCCCTTGCGCAGGATCAGATCCGCCGGATCGACCGACAGCTTCGGGTGAAACGCCGCGCCCTCGCTTCCCCAGACGCAATGCACCGGCCAGAGCGTCTGCGGCCCATAGGGCATCTGGATCGTGCTGAACGGCGCCGCGTCATGCAGCGCGGCAAAGGAGGAATGTTCCTCCGGATGCCAGTCCTGCGTCAGCACCGTGACCGGGAATTCCTGCATCAGCGCGTTGACGCGGGGGATGATCTCGTCGCCGCCCGCCACCGCCAGCGCACCGCCGGGGCAGAAGTCGTTCTGGATGTCGATCACGATCAGGGCTTCGGTCGCTGCGGCCATTTCCACCTCCCGTCTTTGTGACATGCCTAGGGTGCCTGTGCCGCGGGGTCAATCGCGCTTGCGCCCGGGCGGGCGGCGGGGCTATGGGAAATCCATGCTGACCGTTGCCGCGCTTTATCATTTCACCCGGTTCGAGGATCCTGCCGCGCTGAAGCCGCCGCTGGCGCGGCTGGCCTGTGCGCGCGGGGTGAAGGGGACGCTGCTGCTCGCGCGCGAGGGGATCAACGGCACCATCGCCGGCACGCGTGAGGGCATCGACGCGGTGCTGGCCCATATCCGCGCCCTGCCCGGCTGTGCCGGTCTGGAGTGGAAGGAAAGCACGGCGTCCGAGATGCCCTTCGGCCGGATGAAGGTGCGGCTGAAGGCCGAGATCGTGACGATGGGCGAACCCGATGTGGACCCGCGCGCCGCCGTGGGCCATTATGTCGATCCCGCCGACTGGAACGCGCTGATTTCCGCGCCGGATGTCGTCGTGATCGACACCCGCAACGATTACGAAGTAGCCATCGGCACGTTCGAGGGCGCCATCGACCCGAAAACGAAGACATTTCGGGATTTCCCGAAATGGTGGCAAGAGAATGCTGCGCGGTTCCACAACAAGCGCGTGGCGATGTTCTGCACCGGCGGCATCCGCTGCGAGAAATCGACGAACTACCTGCTGGCCCAGGGTGTCGATGAGGTCTTTCACCTCAGGGGCGGGATCCTGAAATACCTTGAGGAGGTGCCCGAGGCGGAAAGCCTCTGGCAGGGCGAATGCTTCGTCTTCGACGGGCGCGTCAGCCTGAAGCACGGGTTGAAACAAGGCGCGCATGACCTGTGCCACGCCTGCCGCCGCCCGATCTCCGCCGAGGACAAGCGCAGCCCGGCCTATGAACCGGGCGTCAGCTGTCCGCAGTGCATCGACGAATACACCGAGGCCGACCGCGCCCGGTTCCGCGAACGCGAACGGCAGGTGCAACTGGCCGCCACGCGGGGCGAGCGCCATATCGGTCCGTGATACCACAGCGCATGGGCACGGCCTTCTGGTTCCTCTGATCCCGTCTCACGACCGTCGCGCCAAGCCGCTCCTTGCCCTGTTGTGCTCCGACCTTGACGGCTTACGCCGCCGTGGCCGGAGCCTTGTAGACGCCCCCTCGCCTCAAGGCCCAGACGATCCGCGCCGTTCGCGATGAGCTTGGTCTCGGGGCAAGTCAAAATAGGGCCATAGTGGAAAGACACAGGAATGGGCTTTGGCTTTTGGCAGGGCCTTCCCGTCCGGCCCACGGACCTATTGGCAGACAACCCCAGAAAGGAACCAGACCATGACCACCATCATCGGCTATGCCCGTACCAGTACCACGGACCAGATCGCCGGATATGAAGCCCAGATCGCCACATTGACGGCGCAGGGGGTTACCAAGCTATTCCGGGAACAGGTCAGTGCAGCCGGACATCGGCCCAATTGAAGGCCTGCCTTGATTACGTCCGGGAGCCCCCGATTCCTGCCCTGATAGTTACCCTTTGTGCCTCTCCGGCGTTGTCCCAAGGCACCCCTGTCGAAACCACCGCAGAATGTCTTGAGCTTCGGGAACTTTTCGCCTTCGGTCAGGGCAGGCACCGCGCCCTTGATGTCACCGCCCAGAACATCCGAGTAGTGAGCAACGTGGCAGTCAAGCGGGGTTCCGGAGAGGATACCTTGCGGGCGCTGGCGGCGATCTTAGTCATTGCCGAACGGGATATGGCACAGGCTGCTGATGCCACTAGCTCCGTTGGCGGGGTGGCGTGTGCGGTCTGTGGGGACTGCCCCAACCCCGTCCCCCTGCCAACCCCCTGAGCCCCATCCCGCGTTCACACTCGGGGTGGGGCTTTTTATGCCTTCCCCTGAAAAGCCGGACCCATGTCCCCTGTCTGCCGCCCTTGCAGGCCTCGGGGTTACACCAACGGGCACACACAATCCCCGGATGGGTGGACAGTCTCCGGGCAATATGCTGATATTGTGTATCTTTTAGCATGGCTGTATGCCGCCCGACGATCCCCCGGTTGTTTCCTGCCAGCCCCTGAGCTGAAAGGCCCGCTGAACCGTGTTCTTGCGAGCCTCGGAAGCCAGGCCACGGTTCGGTAGTCGAAAGACGGCCCCTGCTCGATCATGGCCTTGATCGGCTCGGCAAAGTGCGGCTCGACCCTCGGAGCCGCCCCGGTTGCCCCCCACGCGCAAGGGCCGAGGCAGCCTGCCTGCGGTTCTGGAACTGATCGTCATCCGCGATCAGCGACACGATCCCGTTCGACATTCGAGCGATGGGGCCGGGCTGCGATCTCGCGAATTTCGCCCACGCGCGTCATCGGTCTCGCGATGATCGAAACAATGGCGATCTACCCCGCGGTCTCGGATCGCTGCTCTTCGCCAATCCATTCGTGTCGTGAGATGCAGGTCAACTTGATCACCTTCGTCTTTATACTGAGGAACGTGCCAGTGCAGCCGGTCATCCGCAACGCTTCCCGTTCAAGCCGGTGGCGGCGATCATCGCGCAGCGGCAGGCGGCGACCGATGCCGCCTGCCACAATGCACTCACCGCCGCCCGCGCCGATGCAGGGCCAAAGCCCGCGCGCAGGCGGCCGTCGCCGTGGCGGGTGAAACGCTGAAAAGCGGTCCGGCCCCATGCCGCTGACAACAGCGATCGGCGGGTGCGGGATATGGCGGGCAGGCGGCAACAGGACATCTCCAGCGCGCCCGTCAGGAGCAGAGAACGACCGGGATCGACCCTGCCACCGTCGCGGAAGCCGTTTCCGGCACCTGACGGGCGGCGCGGTGGGTTATGGGCGGCGGGCATCCCGCCACCCAAGCCCGGATCAGCCCAGGCTGGCCGAGGTTTCCCGCAGGACCTCCGCCGACCGGCGCAGCGCGGCGGCTTCGTCGGGCGAAATCTCCGGGTCGAGCGTCATGAGAATGCCTTCCCGCCCGATCACCCGCGGCAGCGACAGCGCGACATCGCCCACGCCCATGAAATCGGGCGTGACGATGGAACAGGACTGGACCGAGCGCTGATCATCGCGGATCGCCTGCACGATGCGCGCAAGCCCCGCGCCGATGCCATACCAAGTGGCGCCCTTGCCCTCGATGATGCGATAGGCGGCGCGGCGGACGCCTTCGTCAATCCGGGCGCGGACCTCCTGCGTCAACGGCACGCCGATATGGGACGCGAAACGCTCGACCCCTTCGGTGCCGGCACGGGCCGAGGACCAGACCAGAACCTCGCTGTCGCCATGCTCGCCCAGCACATAGGCATGGACCGACTGCGCCGCGATTCCCAGATGCTCGCCCAGCAGGCTGCGGAACCGCGCGGTGTCCAGCACCGTGCCCGAGCCGATCACCCGATGCGGCGGCAGACCGGAGGCCCGCAGCGCGATCTCGGTCATGATGTCCACCGGGTTCGAGGCCACCAGCAGAATCGCATCCGGCGCGGCCTTCACCACCTGCCCGACGACGCCCGAGAACACCTCCGCATTGCGCGCCAGCAGGCTCAGCCGGCTTTCGCCCGGCTTCTGCGGCACGCCGGCGGCGAGAATCACCACCCCCGCGCCTTCCAGCGCGTCATAGTCCCCGGCGCGCACCTTGCAGGGATGCGCGAAAGGCACGGCATGGGCGACATCCTCGGCCTGTGCCGCGGCAAGCGCCGGTTTGTAATCGACGAAGACCACCTCGCTCGCCCCGCCCCGCAGCGCGAGCGCATAGCCCGCCGCCGATCCAACCATGCCCGATCCGACGATCCCGACTTTCATTTGCACCTCCATTTTGTCCGTGCAGTTTGCCCGTCAACCTCGCATGAATAGGCCCCCACGTCATCCCGGCAAAACATCGCACTTTCCGGGGAAACATACCTGCCTCCCCTATTCATCCGGGTGCGATTGCGGTAAGGTCTCCGTCAGACCCGGAAAACGGGCGCAATCGAGGCAGTATCGGCGGACAGACCATGACAGAAATGGTTTTCGGCACCGCGCCCGTCCGGGCCGGTGATCCTGTTCTTCCCCGTTGGTGGCGGACGATCGACAAATGGGCGCTGACGGCGGTTCTCATCCTGTTCGGGGTGGGGATGCTGCTCGGGCTCGCGGCATCGGTCCCGCTGGCGGAACGGAACAACCTGGAGCCCTTCTATTATGTGAAGCGGCAGTTGTTCTTCGGCACCGTCGCGCTGGTGGTGATGCTGCTGCTGTCGATGCTCAGCCCGCGTCAGGTCCGGCGCGTCGGCGTCGTCGGCTTCTTCGGCGCCTTCGTCTGCATCCTGCTGCTGCCGCTCTTCGGCACCGATTTCGGCAAGGGCGCGGTGCGGTGGTTCTCGCTCGGCTTCGCCTCGTTCCAGCCGTCGGAATTCCTCAAACCCGGCTTCGTCATCATCACCGCCTGGTTCATGGCCGCCGCGCATGAGGTGGCGGGCCCGCCCGGGCGGCTTTACTCCTTCATCCTGACCGCGGTGATCGTGATCCTGCTCGCGCTGCAACCGGATTTCGGGCAGGCGTCGCTCGTGCTGTTCAGCTGGATGGTGATGTATTTCATCGCCGGGGCGCCGATCTTCCTGCTCAGTGGGATCGGCGGGCTGACGGTGGTGGGCGGGCTTTTCGCCTATAACACCTCGGAACACTTCGCCCGCCGGATCAACGGCTACCTGAGCAGCGAGATCGACCCCCGCACCCAGATCGGCTATGCCACCAACGCCATTCAGGAAGGCGGCTTCTTCGGCGTCGGCGTCGGCGAGGGCACGGTGAAATGGTCGCTGCCCGATGCGCATACCGACTTCATCATCGCCGTCGCGGCGGAGGAATTCGGCCTCCTTCTCGTGCTGTGCATCCTCGCGCTTTATGCGGTGATCGTCGCGCGCTCCATGCTGCGGCTGATGCGCGAACGCGATCCGTTCACGCGGCTTGCCGGGGCGGGGCTGGCCTGTTCCTTCGGCGTGCAGGCGCTGATCAACATGGGCGTCGCGGTGCGTCTGTTGCCTGCGAAGGGGATGACCCTGCCGCTGGTCAGCTATGGCGGCTCCTCGGTCATCGCCACCGGGATCACGCTGGGCTTCCTGCTCGCGCTGACCCGCACCCGCCCGCAGGGCCAGATCTCCGACATCCTCGCCCGCCGATAGGAAACCGCCATGTCCGACAGCAGACTGCCCCTTCTCCTGATCGCGGCGGGAGGGACCGGGGGCCATATGTTCCCGGCCCAGGCGCTGGCCGAAGCGATGGTGCGCCGTGGCTGGCGGGTGAAACTCTCGACCGATCCGCGCGGCGCGCGCTACACCGGCGGCTTCCCCCATGTGGTCGAGGTCGAGCAGGTCGCCTCCGCCACCTTCGCGCGCGGCGGGCTGGCGGCGAAGCTGGCGGCGCCGTTCCGGATCGCGGGGGGCGTGTTCTCGGCGCTGATGCGCAACATCTCGGACCGGCCCGCGGTGGTGGTGGGGTTCGGCGGCTATCCGACGATTCCGGCGCTGTCCTCGGCGTGGCTGCTGCGGATCCCGCGCGCGATCCATGAACAGAACGGCGTGATGGGCAAGGTCAACCGCACCTTCGCGAAACATGTCGATGCCTTTGCCTGCGGCACCTGGCCCACCGACCTGCCGCCGGGGGTGGAGGGGATCCATACCGGCAACCCGGTCCGCGCGGCGGTGCTGGAACGTTACGGCGCCTCTTATATCGTGCCCGGGGATTATCCGATGTCGATCCTGGTGATCGGCGGGTCGCAGGGCGCGCGGGTGCTGTCCGATGTGGTGCCCGCCGCCATCGCCGCCCTGCCCGACCGGCTGCGCGGGCTGCTGCGCGTCGCCCATCAGGCCCGGCCCGAGGATCAGGAGCGCGTCATCGCCGCCTATGCCGAAGCCGGGATCGAGGCCGAGGTCCAGCCCTTCTTCCGCGACGTGCCGAAGCGGCTGGCGGAATGCCAGCTGGTGATCTCGCGCTCGGGCGCCTCCTCTGTCGCCGATATTTCGGTGATCGGGCGGCCCTCGATCCTGATCCCCTATGCCGCCGCGGCGGGGGACCATCAGACGGCGAATGCGCATGGGCTGGTCGAGGCCGGGGGCGCGATCCTCGTGCCCGAATCCGCCGCGACGCCCACCTCCATCGCCGAACAGATCGCGCTCGTGCTGGGCCATCCCGAGGGGGCCGCGCATATGGCCCGCTCGGCGCTGGCCTATGGCGTCCCCGATGCGACCGAGCGCCTTGTCATCCTTGTCGAAGAACTTGCAGGAATACCGCAATGAACGCCGCCACCAAGCTGCCGGGCGAACTCGGCCCCATCCATTTCATCGGCATCGGCGGCATCGGCATGTCGGGCATCGCCGAGGTGCTGATCACGCTGGGCTATCGGGTGCAGGGGTCGGATGCGAAGGCGTCGAAAATCACCGACCGTCTGGTTTCGCTGGGCGCGCGGTTCTTCGAGGGCCAGCGCTCCGACAACATCACCGATGACGTGGCGGTGGTGGTGATTTCCTCCGCCATCAAACCCGGCAACCCGGAACTGGAAGAGGCCCGCAAGCGCCACCTGCCCGTGGTGCGCCGCGCCGAAATGCTGGCCGAACTGATGCGGATGAAGTCGAATATCGCCATCGCCGGGACGCATGGCAAGACGACGACGACGACGATGGTGGCGACGCTGCTCGACAAGGGCGGCTTCGATCCGACGGTCATCAACGGCGGGATCATCCATGCCTACGGCTCGAACGCGCGGGCGGGCGCGGGCGAATGGATGGTGGTGGAGGCCGACGAATCCGACGGCTCCTTCAACCGGCTGCCGGCGACCATCGCCATCGTCACCAACATCGACCCGGAGCATATGGAGCATTGGGGCACGATCGAGAACCTGCGCAAGGGCTTCTATGATTTCGTCACCAACATCCCGTTCTACGGGCTCGCCGTGTGCTGCACCGACCACCCCGAGGTGCAGGCGCTGGTGGGCCGGGTGCATGACCGCCGCGTCACCACCTTCGGCTTCAACGCGCAGGCGGATGTGCGGGCGGTGAACCTGAAATACGCCGACGGGCGCGCGCATTTCGACGTGCTGCTGCAATTCGAGGGCACGGAGATCGAGGGCTGCACCCTGCCGATGCCGGGCGACCACAACGTGTCGAACGCGCTCGCCGCCGTGGCGGTGGCGCGGCACCTGGGCATGAAGCGCGACGAGATCCGCGAGGCGCTGGCCAATTTCGGCGGCGTCAACCGGCGCTTCACCAAGGTTGGCGAGGTTCTGGGCGGCGTCACCATCATCGACGATTACGGCCACCACCCGGTGGAAATCGCCGCCGTGCTCAAGGCCGCGCGGCAATATGTGTCGGGCACGCCCGGGGCGCGGGTGATCGCGGCGCATCAGCCGCACCGCTATTCCCGCCTGCACAGCCTGTTCGATGATTTCTGCACCTGTTTCAACGAGGCCGATGTCGTCGCCATCGCCGAGGTCTATGCCGCGGGTGAAGAGCCGATTCCGGGCGCCACGCGCGACGATCTGGTGTCGGGCCTGATCCGCCACGGCCACCGCCATGCCCGCGCGCTGCTGAACGAAGACGATCTCGCGCGGCTGGTGCGGGAACAGGCCCGGCCGGGCGATATCGTCGTCTGCCTTGGTGCGGGGACGATCTCGGCCTGGGCCAATGCGCTGCCCGCGAAACTCGGCTGAGGGTCAGGGCCGGGTCACATCCTGCTGGTAGATCCAGTCGAACCGGCCCAACAGCTTTTCGGGCGCCAGTCGCGAAATCATCCGCAGGCCGAGATGGCCCACGGCGCGCTGCGCGCCCGACAGGTGATAGTTGCGCGCATTGCGGTTCGCGGCCTCGACGATCGCGGCGCAGCGCCCGGCCCGCTGCGCCTGATAGGCGGCGAGCGCTTCCGCATCCTCGTCATGCAGCGCCAGTAGCGCGGCCAGCACCCAGGCATCCTCCAGCGCCATCGACGCGCCCTGCGCCATGAACGGCAGTGTGGGATGCGCCGCATCGCCCAGGATCACCGCGCCATTGCCATGCCAGCGCTCCGCCACCGGATGCCGGAACAGGCCCCACAGCCAAGGCCGTTCCGCCTGCGCAAGCCAGCCCTGCACCTGCGGACAGAAATCCGCGAAGGCCGCGCGCAGGGTCAGGTCGTCGTCGCGCAGGCTCCAGCTTTCCTCGACCCACTGGCGCCGCTCCTCCACCGCGACGATGTTGCGCTTGCGGTGGCCGAGCGGGTAGCTGACCAGATGCTTGCCCGCGCCCATGAAGACCTGTGCAACCGGCGCTTCGCCATCCTCGGAGGGGATCACCGCGCGCCAGGCGATCTGATGGGTGAAGAACGGCGCCACCGCCCCGTTCAGCGCCGCGCGGGTGGGCGAATGCAGCCCGTCCGCCCCGATCAGCAGATCGGCCTCGGTCACCGCGCCCTGTTCAGTGGTCAGCCGCGGCGGATGATCGCCCAGCTCGACCTTCGCGATCTTCTGCAACAGCCGGATCTGCACGCCCGCGTCGCGCGCCCCCTCGGCCAGGATCGCGATCAGCCGGGCGCGGTGCAGGAAGCGGTATTCCTCCGCCGGGCGCAGCCGCGCCATGTCCAGCCGCGCCACCTGCGATCCGGTCTCGCCGTCGATCAGCTGAACCGCCGCGCAGCGCGGCCCGGCGGCGGAGAATTCATCCCCAAGACCGAGCGCATGCAGCACCCGCGCGCCATTGGGCGAGATCTGGATCCCCGCCCCCACTTCGCGGATCGCCTCGGCCTGTTCCAGCACCGTCACCTCGGCCCCGCGCAGCGCCAGCGCCCGCGCGACGGCCAACCCGCCGATCCCCGCGCCAATCACCGTGATCCGTCTTCCGATCAGCATCTGGCCCCCGATATGAAAACACCGGCACCATGGCGGCGCCGGCGGGATATGTCCTTGAGGCAGGTCAAGGTCAGTCGTCGCGATGGACGCGCTCGCGCCGCTCGTGGCGCTCCTGTGCCTCAAGCGTCATCGTCGCGATCGGCCGGGCGTCCAGCCGCCGCAGGCTGATCGGCTCACCCGTCATCTCGCAATAGCCGTATTCGCCGCTGTCGATCCGGCGCAGCGCGGAATCAATCTTGGACACCAGCTTGCGCTGCCGGTCCCGCGTCCGCAGTTCCAGCGCGCGGTCGGTCTCCTCGCTCGCCCGGTCGGCCACGTCCGGCACGTTGCGCCCGGATTCCGCGAGACCTTCCAGCGTCTCCGCCGATTGCTCCAGAAGTTCCGCCTTCCACGCCAGCAGTTTGCGGCGGAAATATTCGAGCTGACGATCGTTCATGAACGGCTCGTCCTCGGCGGGGCGATAGTCATCCGGAAGGAAGATTTCGGCCTTCATCTCTACCCTCATGCTGCTGCCCTCGGTTCCGGCGCGGCTTGGTCCTGCCGGTCTTTCGCCGGTCCCATACCGCACCACGCCTGGGTTGTCACGCCCTCCGCTCGGGCTGCGGCGTATTTGGACAGGTCGCGGTTGCGGCGCGGCGGCAGGAGCGCTACCTTTTGCGACAGATCATGGATGGAGCCCCGAACCTTGCGTTTCCACTCGACCGAAAGCTACGTCGCGCCAGCGGATCTGGTGGTTGCCGTCAATGCCGCAGTGGCGCTCGAACGGCCGCTTCTGGTCAAGGGTGAACCCGGGACGGGCAAGACCGAACTGGCGCGGCAGGTGGCGCAGGCGCTCGGCCTGCCGATGCTGGAATGGAACGTTAAGTCCACCACCAAGGCACAGCAGGGCCTCTATGAATACGATGCCGTCAGCCGACTGCGCGACAGCCAGCTCGGCGATCCGCGGGTGTCCGACGTGCGCAACTACCTGCGCAAGGGCAAGCTGTGGCAGGCGTTCGAGGCCGAGGGCCGGGTCGTGCTGCTGATCGACGAGGTGGACAAGGCCGACATCGAATTCCCGAACGACCTGCTTCAGGAACTCGACCGGATGGAGTTCCACGTCTACGAGACCGGCGAGACGATTCGCGCAAAGCAGCGCCCGATCGTCATCATCACCTCGAACAACGAAAAGGAACTGCCCGACGCCTTCCTGCGCCGCTGCTTCTTCCACTACATCAAATTCCCCGATGCCGAGACGCTGGCCGCGATCGTCCGCGTCCATTTCCCCGGCATCAAGGAAGCCCTTCTGGCCACCGCCCTGACCCGCTTCTACGAGATCCGCGAAACGCCGGGCCTGAAGAAGAAGCCGTCGACCTCGGAGGTGCTGGACTGGCTGAAGCTCCTGCTGGCCGAGGATCTGCCGCCCGAAGACCTGAAATCCGACGGCACGCATCTGCTGCCAAAGCTGCACGGCGCGCTGCTGAAGAACGAACAGGACGTGCATCTGTTCGAGCGCCTGGCCTTCATGGCACGCCGCCCGCGCTGAATCGTGCCGATTCCGTCTTGAAGAGGCCGCGCCGAATCGGTAATCAGAAAGCGTCGCGGGTGTAGCTCAATGGCAGAGCGAGAGCTTCCCAAGCTCCAGACGAGGGTTCGATTCCCTTCACCCGCTCCAATATGGGCCTGCGTAGGCCATATTTATCAATCGTTTCCGTGAGACAAACGTAGGCTCGATGCGCATTCGGGCGCACATGCGGTTTGTTCTGAACCACATCAAGCCACCGCAGCCGGATCTTCCCGGTAGCGTCGCAGGGCTCCGAAGGACGTGGATCGGCAAGGCAACCTTCACGAAAGAGCTGGAAGACCGCCGCCTCCAAGGCTACTGGCCACCTGTCCAATGCCCCGCCGACGCGGCATCATCGCTTACGGCATCGCGGCGCGAACACAGATTGGGAACTGACTCGGCACGGCGGCCACCACTGCCTCCGACGGGCGGTACGGACTCGGGTGCGGGGTAATGTCGGTTTGAGCCCATTGCGGTCATTCGGTGCCGTTCGATGTAGAGGAACAAGAGAAATCCAGCATCCAAGCCCCGTGAACCCCATAAGGACCGCGCCAGTTCATCCGGGTTTCAGATCCTTCGACGGGAACCTGACAAAACCTCATGGCAGCTCCCAACATTCTCTTGCGAGGTACTTCCTTGTTGTTGGAGTAGTAAAACGTGCTTGCCGTATGGGAATATTTCTGGTCGCGGGCATCATCATTCGCCGATCTGGGTATGATTTCGACCTGAGAGCATCCAGAAACCAGTAGGAAGAGCAGAGCAGCGCTGACTCGCATCACAATCACCCCAAATACTGTTTCTTTATCACGACTTTGCGTATGGAATAGCACCGTCCGCTTCGTCCTACAGAGCAGGCGTTGACCGCAGCCACGAGTTCATCTTGGTGCGTACGGCAATGCCACCTCCAACACAGATCCAAATTGGACATGGCATCCAGAAAATCGCACTTGTCGGCAGCCTTCTCTTGCGCGCCATATGACGTTCATCGGAAGGGCTGAAGAACCCGAGAGGTCGAGCCCCCTGGTTGCGAGGTTGATGACCGCCAACCTGATGGACAGTTCCCTGCTGACAGTCGCAAAGCTGACCTTCGCGCTCCCATTGCACCCCGTCTACCTCACCCGATCCAGCATCTCATCACAGACCTTGCGGGTGTCTTCCTGTGTCAGAAAGGCCAACACCAGGCTACTCCCGAGGGTCTTTATCGTCCTGTCGATGCCCCTGTTCGTCAGGTCAACCGTGCCTGGGCTTCACATCCGACCACCTGGGTCGATGCCCGACACCACGGGGCTTCGGCATAGGTATTCCGCCTGCTTCGTCCCGCGGAGCGGGCTTCCCGATCGTGCCCTATCTGAGGGCAGATCATCCCCGACCGGGCGATCAAACGAAAAATCCCGCCTTGCGGCGGGATTTCAAACCGGATGTTCCGAAGATCTTATTCCGCGTCTTCGGCTTCGAGGCGGGCCTTGTCGGCCTTGCCCTTGGCTTCGACGTCGCGGTCGACGAATTCGATGATCGCCATCGGCGCCATGTCACCATAGCGGAAGCCGGCTTTCAGGACGCGGATGTAACCACCGTTGCGTTCCTTGTAGCGCGGGCCCAGCACCTCGAACAGCTTCGCGACGTCCTTGTCTTCCTTCAGCTGCGAGGCAGCCAGACGACGGGCGTGCAGATCGCCGCGCTTCGCCAGTGTGATCAGCTTTTCAACGACCGGGCGCAGTTCCTTGGCCTTCGGCAGGGTCGTCTTGATCTGCTCGTGCTCGATCAGCGAACCGGCCATGTTGGCGAACAGCGCCTTGCGGTGCTCGTGGGTGCGGTTCAGGCGGCGGTATCCGCGGGCGTGACGCATGGGTCTCTCCTTCAGCGTTTTACTTTGTGTTGCCCCGCCTGCGTTGGGCGGAACGTCGTTGGGGCACCATGCCCATATGTTCCCCGGCCTTCCGGGCATTGACCGGGGGCGTGTAGGCCACGCCCCCGCAATCTGTCAAGGATCAGAACTGATCCTCGTAGCGCTTCGCCAGATCCTCGATGTTCTCCGGCGGCCAGTCCTCGACTTCCATCCCGAGGTGCAGGCCCATGCCCGAGAGCACTTCCTTGATCTCGTTCAACGACTTGCGGCCGAAGTTCGGGGTGCGCAGCATCTCGGCTTCGGTCTTCTGGATCAGGTCGCCGATGTAGACGATGTTGTCGTTCTTCAGGCAGTTCGCCGAACGGACCGACAGTTCCAGCTCGTCGACCTTCTTCAGCAGCAGCGGGTTGAATTCCAGCCCGTCGTCCGTATCCTGCTTCGAGGCCGATTCCGGTTCCTCGAAGTTCACGAAGATCGCCAGCTGGTCTTGCAGAATCCGCGCGGCATAGGCCACGGCGTCATCCGGCGTCAGAGACCCGTCGGTTTCGATCTTCATCGTCAGCTTGTCATAGTCCAGCACCTGGCCCTCACGGGTCGGCGCGACTTCGTAAGCGACCTTCTTCACCGGCGAATAGATCGCGTCGATGGCGATCAGCCCGATCGGCGCATCTTCCGGCTTGTTCTTGTCGGCCGCGACATAGCCCTTGCCGGTGTTGACCGTCAGTTCCATGAACAGATCGGCGCCATCGTCCAGGTGGCAGATGACATGATCCTTGTTCAGGACTTCGATCCCCGCCGATTTCGAAATATCGCCGCCGGTGACCACGCCCGGCCCCTTGGCCGAGATCGACAGGCGCTTCGGCCCCTCGACGTCCATCTTCAGCGAGATGCCCTTCAGGTTCAGGATGATGTCGGTGACGTCTTCACGCACGCCCGCGACCGAGGAGAACTCGTGCAGCACGTTGTCGATCTGCACCGAGGTGATCGCGGCGCCTTGCAGCGACGACATCAGCACACGGCGCAGCGCATTGCCCAGCGTCAGGCCGAAACCGCGTTCCAGCGGTTCGGCGACGACGGTGGCCAGACGTTGCGGATCGTTGCCCGGCCTGACTTCAAGCTGCGTCGGCTTGATCAGTTCGGCCCAATTCTTGTGGATCATGCGTTCTGCCTCCATACCTGTCTCCAGCTCATGTCCAAACGCCGGAAACGCCCGAGGATATAAACGTAAGAGACCGGGCCGCGCGGCGATCCGCACGGCCCGGCCGGAATTCGATGGATCAGACGCGGCGGCGCTTCGGCGGGCGGCAGCCGTTATGCGCGATCGGCGTCACGTCACGGATCGAGGTGACGGTCAGGCCGACGGCAGCCAGCGCGCGCAGCGCCGATTTACGCCCCGAACCCGGGCCCTGCACTTCGACGTCGACCGTCTTCAGGCCGTGATCCTGCGCCTTCTTGGCGGCGTCTTCGGCGGCCATCTGCGCGGCATAGGGGGTCGACTTGCGCGAACCCTTGAAGCCCATCGTGCCCGAGGAGGACCACGAAATCGCGTTGCCCTGCACGTCCGAGATCAGGATCTTGGTGTTGTTGAACGACGAGTTGATGTGAACCACACCAGCAGCGATGTTCTTGCGTTCCTTGCGCTTCACGCGCGTCTTGTCACGAGCCATTGTGTCAGCCTCCCCTTACTTCTTCTTGCCGGCGATCGGCTTGGCCGGGCCCTTGCGGGTGCGGGCGTTGGTATGGGTGCGCTGACCGCGAACCGGCAGGTTCTTGCGGTGACGCAGGCCGCGGTAGCAGCCGAGGTCCATCAGGCGCTTGATGTTCATCGAGACTTCGCGACGCAGGTCGCCCTCGACGGTCAGGTTGGCGTCGATGTATTCACGGATCGACAGCACTTCGGCGTCGGTCAGGTCGTTCACACGGCGGGTCGGGTCGATGCCGACGGCGGAAACGATCTGGTTCGCAATATGCGAGCCGATGCCCGCGATATAGGTCAGAGCGATCGGGACGCGTTTCCCGGTCGGAATGTTGACGCCAGCAATACGTGCCAAAGCGTGTATCCCTTCGTTGCGGTTCCGTATCACCAGAACCTTTTCTCACAACTAGGCCCGGAACCGCATGCCCCGCGCCCTCCTACCCGGAAACCCGGGCGATTCCCCCGAGGGGGACGCCGTGACCTAGAGGCTTTCGCCCCTCAGGTCAAGCGGCAATCTCACGTCGCGGGATTGTCAAGAACCTTCGCGATTTCGGCGGCCACCGCCTCGATCTCCGCCAGACCATCCACCACATGCAGCTTCTTCGCATGGTAGTAATAGCCGACCAGCGGCGAGGTCTTCTTGTAATATTCCATCAGCCGGGTGCGCAGGCTGTCTTCGTTGTCATCCGCGCGCCGCTTCAGGTTGGTGCTGCCGCAGACATCGCAGACGCCGGGAACCTTCGTCGGCTTGGTGACGTCGTGATAGACCTCGCCGCAGTCGCCGCAGGTGAAGCGGCCGGTGATCCGCGCGACCAGCGCCGCGTCGTCGACCCGCATCTCGATCACCGCATCCAGCGTGCTGCCGTGCTTCGCCAGCAGATCGCCGAGCGCATCCGCCTGCCCCAGCGTGCGCGGGAAACCGTCGAAGATGAAGCCGGGCGCCTTCACCGTGCTCAGCTTCTCCTCAATCAGGCCGATGACGATTTCATCGGTGACCAACTGCCCCGCATCCATCACCGCGGCGACCTTCTTGCCCATCTCGGTGCCCGAGGTCCGGGCCTCGCGCAGCATGTCGCCGGTCGACAGCTGCACCATGCCCCGCTCCTCGACGAGCTTGCGTGCCTGCGTCCCCTTCCCCGCACCCGGCGGTCCAAGAAGAATGATGTTGGTCATTGCGTAGGTCCCCCCGGATCAGCGGCGCGTCGGAGCCTTCTTGGCCCCCGACTTCTTGCGGCCGCGCAATTGCGAACGTTCGATCAGGCCTTCGTATTGATGCGCCAGAAGATGCGACTGCACCTGATTGATCGTGTCCATCGTCACCGACACGACGATCAGAACCGAAGTCCCGCCGAAGTAGAACGGCACCGCCAGTTGATGGCGCAGGATCTCGGGTAGCAGGCAGACCGCGGCCAGATAGGCGGAACCGATCACCAGCACCCGGGTCACGACGTAATCGAGGTAGTCCTCCGTCTTCTTGCCGGGGCGGATGCCGGGGATGAAACCGCCCTGATTCTTCAGGTTGTCCGCCACTTCGTCCGATTTGAAGGCCACGTTCGCCGTGTAGAAATAGGCGAAGAACACGATCATCACGACCATGAACAGCAGGTAGAGCGGCTGGCCGGGGCCGAAATAGGCCAGCACCATCGACATCACCGGCCCGGTCTGCGCGCCGGAGAAAGTCGCGATCGTGGTCGGCAGCAGCAGCAGCGACGAGGCGAAGATCGCCGGGATGACGCCCGCCGGGTTTACCTTGATCGGCAGATGGCTCGAACCGCCGTCATAGACCTTCATGCCGACCTGGCGGCGGGGATACTGGATATGGATCTTGCGCAGCGCGCGCTCCATGAACACGACGAAGGCGATGACCGCGACGACCATCACGATCACGCCCAGAATCACCGGCGTCGAGATCGCGCCCGCCCGGCCCTGCGCGAAGAACTGCGCCAGAGCGGCGGGGATTTCCGCGACGATGCCCACGAAGATGATCAGCGAAACGCCGTTGCCGATACCGCGCGCGGTGATCTGCTCGCCCAGCCACATCAGGAACATCGTGCCGCCGACCAGCGTGATGACGACCGAGGCGATGAAGAACATCCCCGTTTCATGCGCCAGCCCCCCGGCCTCCAGCGACTTCGCCAACCCATAGGCTTGGAACAGCGCGAGGGCGACGGTCGAATAGCGGGTGATCTGGTTGATCTTCTTGCGGCCCTGCTCGCCTTCCTTCTTCATCGCCTCCAGCGAGGGCACCAGTGCCGTCAGCAACTGGATGATGATCGAAGCCGAGATATAGGGCATGATGCCGAGCGCGAAGATCCCCATCCGGCCAAGCGCGCCGCCGGTGAACATCGACAGGATCCCGCCCAGCCCCGCCGCCGCGCCCGACATGAAGTTGCGCAGCGCGTCAGCATCAATGCCGGGGACCGGGATATAGGTGCCGAGCCGGTAGATGATCAGCAGCCCGATGGTGAAGAAGATGCGCTGCCGCAGCTCGGTCGCCTTGCTCAGGGCACCCCAGCTGAGGTTCGCCGCCATTTGCTCTGCAGCAGAAGCCATATGCCGTCTCTTTCATGCGAGAGGCGCCGCGCGACCGTTTCCCGGTCGGCGGCGCCTGGAAAACTGTTGCCTATGTAAGCGGGCCGAAGCCCGCCCACAACCGCTTATTCAGCGGCAGCAGCGGCAACGTTCAGCTTGCCGCCCGCCTTTTCGACGGCTTCGATCGCCGACTTCGAGGCGCCGGTGACGGTCAGCGTGACAGCCGCGCCGATTTCACCCTTCGCCAGGACGCGCACGCCATCCAGCTTGCGGCGCACGAGGCCCGAAGCCACCAGCACGTCCTCGGTGATCTCGGCCTTGCCGTCGATCTTGCCTTCGGCGATGAACTTCGCGATCAGGCCGAGGTTGACGACGGCGTAGCTCAGGCGGTTCGGCTTGGTGAAGCCGCGCTTCGGCAGACGCCGGTAGAGCGGCATCTGGCCGCCTTCGTAGCCGTTCAGCGCCACGCCCGAGCGGGACTTCTGGCCCTTGATCCCGCGACCGGCGGTCTTGCCCTTGCCCGAACCCGGGCCGCGCGCAACGCGCTTCTTCTTGCGGGCAGCGCCTTCGTTGTCGCGCAGTTCATTGAGTTTCATGTCGCTTCTCCTTGGCCGGAAACCCCCTCACAAGCGACAGAAGGGAGCACGCGGCGTTTCTTGTTGATACGATGGCACGGGGCCACCGCGCGCGTATAAAGGGCGATGCCCCGCAGATCAACCCCTCTCCGCATCGCGCAGGATCGACGCGGGCCAATAGCGCGCGACATCCGGGGCCTTCATCTCCGCCTTCAGCGCGGCCTTTTCCGCGCCCAGATCCTTCAGTTCCTGCGTCTCCGCCGCGGTCCGGTCGGGCTTCACCTTCAATTCCCGGAACCGGCGCCAGACCTCGGCCCGGTGCGCCTCCCGCGCGCGGGACGGCGCGATCATCGTGGCCAGGTCGGGATAGATCGTCGCCCGCGCCAGAGCGGCATCCACGATCCGCTCGTAGCGCGTCCCGCACAGGAACACCGGCTGATGGTGATGCACGATTCGCGCATCGGCGGCATCAAGCTGCGCGACATCGGCTTCGCTATGCCCGCCCTTCCGGGGCGAAACCGACAGGTTCCACTCCCGCCCCAACACCCGGTCGCGCAGCCCGGCGCGGCGGATCGCCACCGGAAGCGCGATCTGATCCAGCCAGGGCCGCCGGTTGGGCAACGATTCGTCGGCATCGAGCGCAAGGGCCGTCTCCAGCCAAAGTCGTGCGAAATCCGAACCGGTCGGAAAGGCCACGACGCCCGCATTGTAGTAGGGCAAACTCTCACGCCCCGAACGGGTCAGCGTGACACGTTCATTGGGCAGCGCCATGCCAAAACGGTCGTAAACCCTCTGCCAGTCCGACAGAGTCGCGCCCCAGGTGATCACCCCTTCGGGCACGACGCCGACCTCCCCCTCCCCCACCATCTGCGCCCGTGAAAACGCGCGCGTCACCGCCACATCGGTATCCAGGAACAGGGTAAAGCGCGCATCGCGCGGCTGACAGCACGCAAGGATCTTGTTTCCGTGCCGATACGGCGTCGCAAAGACTCCCTCCGTCGGCATGAAGCGGATTTCGGCCCCCATCGCCGCGTGAAAGGCCGTGATGAAGGGCGGCAATTCGGCGCGCTTCTCCTGCGGCACATAGGCGATGACCGGGACATCCCCCATCCGGGCGCGGATCGTGCTGAGCAGGATGATGCTGTCTCCCACCAGCGCGGGCGGATCCAGCACATAGATCAGGGCAAGGTCTTGCATCATAGAGGTCCAGACATGACAAACCCCGGCACAAAGGCCGGGGTTTGCTGCATTCACACGGAACGGGGCTCAGCCACGCTCTTCGATGATCTTCACAAGATGCGGGATCTTGTTGACCATGCCGCGAACCGCCGGGGTATCTTCCAGCTCACGGGTGCGGCGGATCTTGTTCAGCCCGAGGCCCTTCAGGGTCGCGGTCTGGATCGCGGGACGGCGGGCGGCCGAAGCGACCTGCTGCACGACGATGGTTTTCTTGGACATGTCTCAGTCTCCTCAGGCTTCGGCCGCTTCAGCGGTCTCGGTCTTCGGCAGGATGTCCGCAACCTTCTTGCCGCGGCGTTGCGCGACGTGACGGGGCGAGGCTTCCTTCTTCAGACCGTCGAGCGTGGCCCGGATCATGTTGTAGGGGTTCTGCGAGCCGATCGACTTCGCAACAACGTCCTGCACACCCAGCATCTCGAACACGGCCCGCATCGGACCACCCGCGATGATCCCGGTCCCGGGAACGGCGGTGCGCATCACCACCTTGCCGGCGCCATGACGGCCTTCGACATCGTGGTGCAGCGTGCGGCCGTCGCGCAGCGGAACGCGAACCAGCGAACGCTTCGCCTGTTCGGTCGCCTTGCGGATCGCTTCCGGCACTTCCTTGGCCTTGCCCTTGCCGAAGCCGACGCGACCGCGCTGGTCACCGACGACGACGAGAGCCGCAAAACCGAAGCGCTTCCCGCCCTTCACGGTCTTCGAGACGCGGTTGATCGCAACGAGGCGATCGGCGAATTCCGGGGTTTCCTCGCGTTCGCGACGGTCCCGACGGTTTTCCCGTTCTGCCATAAGGCATTCCTTTCGTGATGGCGCAGTTCACGCCGTAAATACCAATCCTGGTGAGTGGCCCGAAGACCACTCCCGGATCATCGGGGCGGCGCAGACGCCGCCCACCGGATCAGAACTTCAGACCACCTTCGCGGGCCGCATCGGCAAGAGCCTTGATCTTGCCGTGGAACAGGAAGCCGCCACGGTCGAAGTAGCATTCTTCGACACCCGCCGCCTTCGCGCGTTCCGCGATCGCCGCACCGATCTTCGCCGCCGCTTCGACGTTGTTCTTGCCGACGACACCGAAATCCTTTTCGAGGGTCGATGCCGCCGCCAGGGTCACGCCCTTTACGTCGTCGATCAGCTGCACGCTGATGTTCTTCGAGGAACGATACACCGACAGGCGCGCACGCCCGTTGGCCATCGCACGGAGCTTGTTCCGCACGCGCAGGCGGCGCTTGAGGAACAGATCGCGTTTGTTGTTCGCCATTTTCGCCACCCTTACTTCTTCTTGCCTTCCTTGCGGAAGACATACTCGCCCTTGTAGCGGATGCCCTTGCCCTTATAGGGCTCCGGCTGCCGCCATTCGCGGATATTCGCGGCAACCTGACCAACGAGTTGCTGGTCGATGCCTTCCACGGTGATTTCGGTCGGCTTGGCCGAGGTCACGGTGACCCCTTCCGGAACCTCGAAATTCACTTCGTGCGAATAGCCGAGCGAGAGCTTCAGAACCTTGCCCTGCATCGCGGCGCGGTAACCCACACCTTGAATTTCGAGCTCTTTCTTGAAGCCGGTGGTGACGCCGACGCCGAGGTTCTCGATCATCGAACGCGCCATGCCCCATTGCTGGCGGGCGCGCTTCGAAGTCCCGCGCGGCGTCACCTTCACGGTGTTGCCGTCGAGGGTGATCGTCACGTCGTCGGTGGCGGTGAAGCTGCGGGTGCCCTTCGGCCCCTTCACTTCGATGGTCTGGCCATCCAGCTTGGCGCTCACGCCAGCGGGCAGCTCGACCGGTTTCTTACCAATACGAGACATGCGAACCTCCTTAGAACACGGTGCAGAGCACTTCACCGCCAACATTGGCAGTGCGTGCAGCCGCGTCCGTCATGACGCCTTTCGGCGTGGAGACGATCGAGATGCCAAGGCCCTGGCGGACCGTCGGGATCTCCTTCACCGAAGCATAGACGCGGCGGCCGGGGGTCGACACGCGCTTCAGTTCACGGATGACGGGGGTGCCTTCGAAATACTTCAGCGAGATTTCGAGTTCCGGCAGGCCCTTCGCGCCTTCCTTCTTTTCATAGCCACGGATGTAGCCTTCCGCCGCCAGCACGTCCAGAACCCAGGCGCGCAGCTTCGACGCGGGGGTGCGGACGGTGGACTTGCCGCGCATCTGCGCGTTGCGGATACGGGTCAGCATATCGCCGATGGGGTCGTTCACAGACATTCCCGTTCTCCCTTACCAGCTCGACTTCACCATGCCCGGGATCTGGCCAAAGGAGGCCAGTTCGCGCAGCATGATCCGCGAGAGTTTGAGCTTACGGTAGTAAGCATGGGGACGGCCGGTGAGCTGGCAGCGGTTGTGCAGCCGGACAGCCGACGAGTTGCGGGGCAGTTCCGCCAGTTTCAGCGTCGCCTTGAAGCGATCTTCCATCGGAAGGGACTGGTCTTCGATGATCGCCTTCAGCGAGGCGCGCTTGTTGGCGTATTGCTTCACCAGCTTCGCGCGCTTCACTTCGCGTTCAACCATGGATTTCTTGGCCATAAGGTGTGTCTCCCGCGGATCAGCTGTTGAAGGGCATGTTGAATTGCTTCAACAGCGCCTTTGCTTCCGCGTCCACTTTGGTGGTGGTGCAGATGATGATGTCCATGCCGAGCACCTCATCGACCTTATCGAAGTCGATTTCCGGGAACACGATCTGTTCCTTCAGGCCCATCGCATAGTTCCCGTTGCCGTCGAACGAGGTGCCCTTCACGCCGCGGAAGTCGCGAACGCGCGGCAGCGCCACGTTGATCAGGCGGTCCAGGAATTCATACATCCGGTCACCACGGAGGGTCACCTTGCAGCCCAGCGGCATCTCTTCCCGCACGCGGAAGCCGGCGACCGACTTCTTCGCATGGGTGATGACTGCCTTCTGACCGGCGATGAGCGTCAGCTCCTCGGCCGCCTGCTTGACCTTCTTGGTGTCCTTCACGGCTTCGCCGACGCCCATGTTGATCACGATCTTGTCCAGACGCGGGATCTGCATGTCGTTCTTGAAGCTGAACTCTTCCTTCAGCGCCGCGCGGATCTTTTCGCGATACAGCGTCTTCAGGCGCGGGGTATAGGTGGCTTGGTCGAGCATCAGATCGCCTCCCCGGTGGTCTTGGCGAAACGCACCTTCTTGCCGTCTTCGAGACGGAAGCCGACGCGGGTGGCCTTGCCGTTGGCATCGACCAGCGCGAGGTTCGACAGGTCGATCGGCATCGCCTTCGCGATCCGGCCGCCTTGCGAGGTTTGCGACTGGCGGGTGTGGCGGATGGCGGTGTTCACGCCTTCCACGACGGCCTTATTGTCCTTGGGCGACACGGACGAAATCTCGCCCTGCTTGCCCTTGTCCTTGCCGGTGAGCACGACGACCTTGTCGCCCTTACGGAGTTTCGCAGCCATTACAGCACCTCCGGCGCAAGCGAGATGATCTTCATGAAGCTCTTCGCACGCAGTTCGCGCACGACCGGCCCGAAGATACGGGTGCCGACCGGTTCGCCCTGGTTGTTCAGGATGACAGCGGCGTTGCGGTCGAAACGGATCGACGTGCCGTCTTCGCGACGGACTTCCTTGGCGGTGCGGACGACGACGGCCTTGCGGACATCCCCCTTCTTCACGCGCCCCTTCGGAATCGCTTCCTTGACCGACACCACGATGATGTCGCCCACGGATGCGTAGCGGCGGTGCGAACCGCCCAGAACCTTGATGCACTGAACCTTCCGGGCTCCGGAATTGTCAGCAACATCCAGATTGGTCTGCATCTGGATCATTGGGTTACTCCCGACCTTTGGAAACTAGTTCCAGGGTTTCGACAAACTGACGTCTGTCGCCGGGCCTGAACGAATTCAGGCTTCGACGACGACCTTCCAGCGTTTGGTTTTCGAGATCGGCGCGCATTCCTCGATACGGACGGAATCGCCGGTCTTGAAAGTGTTTTCCGCGTCATGGGCGCGGTATTTCTTCGACTTCCGCACCGTCTTTTGCAGCAGCGGATGCTTGAAGCGGCGCTCCACGAGGACGGTGATCGTCTGATCGTTCTTGTCCGAGGTGACGACACCTTGCAGGATACGTTTGGGCATCGGAAGAACTCCTTACTTCGCGGCTTCGGCGGCTTGGGCGTTCAGCACCGTCATCACACGGGCCACATCCTTGCGGACGGCGCGCATACGGGCGGTGTTCTCAAGCTGGCCGGTGGCCTGCTGGAAGCGGAGGTTGAAGGCTTCCTTCTTCAGCGCAACGAGCGCGTCGCGAAGCTCATCAGGCGTTTTCGCCTTGAGTTCTTGGGCTTTCATCCCACGGTCCTTTGTTGGCACCGGAAGGCCCGCGAGGGGTCACCTTGGCTCCGGTGGGTTATTACAGAATCCACGGCTCCGGGAGACCCGAATCCGCAAGATGTGCCCGCATACAGGTTCAGGCCCGAAAGGGCAAGTAAAACCTGCCCTTCCCCCACGCGCGCGGCCCGATATGCTGCGCAGCAGGCAATTTGAAAGGGAGCACACCTTGTTCTGGGAGGACATCGGGGAATACCGGACCACGGTTCAACTGGCGCTTGTCGCCGGGCTGACATGGGGTCTTGGCGTCTGGGCCGGACGCGGGCGGGCGCACAGCCGCGACGGCTGGACCTATGCCTATTTCGGCCTGCCGATGAAGCTCATCACGGTCGCGATCGTCGCCATGCCGACCACCGCCCTTCTGCGCAAAGGCGCCACATTGTTCGCGGAACCCTGGCCGGTGATCGTGGCCTTCCTGGCGATGACCGCCGCCTTCTGGTGGCTGTTCTGGGAGATCTTCGTCACGCGTCTGCGCTGGAACGCCGATGGGCTGGAACTGCGCCGCCTGCCCTTCCGGGTGAAATATATCCCTTTCGATCAACTGGAGCGGATCGTCGTTCACCCGATCACCGAGTCGATCAGCTTCATCGGTGCAGACGGCACCCGGATCTGGCTCCCCTATAGCTATCGCACCGGGATGGCCGACCTCAATTTCCGGCTGTCGCAGGAATTGGAAGACCGCGGCGACTGATCGGAACACCCCGCCTTCAGGCGGTGCTATCCGGGATTGCCCCGTGCAAATAGAAAACGCCCGCCGATTTTCATCGACGGGCGCTGTCTGTTTCACGATTCCGCTCAGAATTACCAGTCTTCGCGGGCCACGATCCGGGTCAGGACCGGCAGCTTGTTCGCGCCGAGGCGCAGGGCCTCGCGGGCGATCGTTTCCGACACGCCGTCGATTTCGAACATGATCCGGCCGGGGTGAACGCGGGCCGCCCAGTAATCGACGGAGCCCTTGCCTTTACCCATCCGCACTTCGGTCGGCTTCGAGGACACCGGCACATCCGGGAACACCCGGATCCAGACGCGACCCTGACGCTTCATGTGGCGGGTGATCGCGCGGCGGGCCGCTTCGATCTGACGGGCGGTGACCCGCTCCGGTTCGGTAGCCTTGAGGGCGAAGGAGCCGAAGTTCAGGGCGAAACCGCCCTTGGCTTCGCCGTGGATCCGGCCCTTGTGCTGTTTGCGGAACTTCGTCCGTTTCGGTTGCAGCATCTTTCCCTACTCCTCAGCGCGCGTCGCGGTCACGACGCGGACCGCGCGGAGCCGGACCCTCTTGGGCTTCGGCTTGCTTGCGGTCACGCGCCTGCGGATCATGTTCCATGATCTCGCCCTTGAAGATCCAGACCTTCACGCCGATGATCCCGTAGGGGGTCGACGCTTCGGACAGCGCATAGTCGATGTCGGCGCGCAGCGTATGCAGCGGCACGCGGCCTTCGCGATACCACTCGGTCCGGGCGATTTCGGCCCCGCCGAGGCGGCCACCGACGTTGACCCGGATGCCCAGGGCACCCATGCGCATCGCGTTCTGCACCGCACGCTTCATCGCACGGCGGAACGACACCCGGCGCTCCAGCTGTTGCGCGATCGACTCGGCCACCAGCTGCGCGTCGAGTTCCGGCTTGCGGACTTCGACGATGTTCAGGTGCAGTTCGGACTTGGTGAAGTTCGCGAGCTTCTTGCGCAACGTCTCGATGTCCGCGCCCTTCTTGCCGATGATCACGCCCGGGCGTGCGGCAAAGATGGTGACGCGGCATTTCTTGTGCGGACGCTCGATGATCACGCGGCTGATGCCGGCCTGCTTGACTTCCTCATGGATGAAGTCGCGCATCTTCAGATCTTCGAGCAGCAGATCGCCGTAGTCCTTCGACTCCGCGAACCAGCGGCTGTCCCAGGTGCGGTTGACCTGGAGGCGCATCCCGATCGGGTTGACCTTCTGTCCCATTACGCACGCTCCTCGATCTGACGCACCTTGATGGTGATTTCCGAAAACGGCTTCATGATCTTGCCGAAGCGGCCACGGGCACGCGGACGACCACGCTTCATGACCAGGTTCTTGCCGACCCAGGCTTCCGCGACGACCAGGCTGTCGACGTCGAGGCCGTGGTTATTTTCAGCGTTGGCGATGGCCGATTGCAGGCACTTCTTCACGTCCGCCGAGATCCGCTTGTTCGAGAAGGTGAGGTCGGCCAGCGCCTTGTCCACCTTCTTGCCGCGGATCAGCGCGGCGACGAGATTCAGTTTCTGCGGCGAGGTGCGAAGCATCTTCGTTTTCGCGAAGGCTTCATTGTCCGCCACGCGGCGCGGATTTTGTTCCTTACCCATGGCTCTTACTTCCTCTTGGCTTTTTTGTCGGCGGCATGACCGTAGTAGGTCCGGGTCGGTGCATATTCACCGAACTTCTGGCCGATCATTTCCTCGGTCACGTTGACCGGGATATGCTTCTGGCCGTTGTAGACCCCGAACGTCAGACCAACGAATTGCGGCAGGATGGTCGAGCGACGCGACCAGATCTTGATGACGTCGCTTTTGCCCGATGCGCGCGACTTCTCCGCCTTCTTCAGAAGGTAGGCGTCAACGAACGGGCCTTTCCAAACAGAACGTGCCATATCTTAACGACCCTTCTTAGCTTTGCGCGAACGGAGAATGTACTTGTCCGTCTTCTTGTTCGAGCGGGTCTTCTTGCCCTTGGTGTCCTTGCCCCAGGGCGTCACCGGGGTCCGGCCACCCGAGGTCCGGCCTTCACCACCGCCATGCGGGTGGTCGATCGGGTTCATCGCAACACCGCGGACTGTCGGGCGGATGCCCTTGTGACGCATCCGGCCAGCCTTGCCGAAGTTCTGGTTGGAGTGGTCGGCGTTCGACACGGCACCGATGGTCGCCATGCATTCCTGACGCACGATGCGCAGTTCGCCCGAGGACAGGCGGATCTGGGCATAGCCGCCGTCACGGCCGACGAACTGGGCATAGGTGCCCGCGGCGCGCGCCAACTGGCCACCCTTGCCGGGCTTCAGTTCGACGTTATGGACGATCGTGCCGATCGGCATCCCCGAGAACGGCATCGCGTTGCCCGGCTTGATGTCCTGCTTCGCGCCGGCGATCACCGTATCACCAACAGCAAGGCGCTGCGGCGCCAGGATGTAGGCCAGTTCGCCATCCGCATATTTCACCAGCGCGATGAACGCGGTCCGGTTCGGATCGTATTCGATCCGCTCGACGGTCGCCGCGATATCGAACTTGCGACGCTTGAAATCGACAACCCGGTAGAGACGCTTCGCGCCGCCGCCCTTGTGCCACATCGTGACGCGTCCGGTATTGTTCCGGCCGCCCGTCTTGATCAGACCCTCGGTGAGGGCTTTGACGGGACGACCTTTCCAAAGCTCCGAACGGTCGATCAGAACCAGCCCACGCTGGCCAGGCGTCGTCGGTTTATACGACTTGAGTGCCATGCTCTCTGTCTTCCGTTGCTTTGGACCATAGGTCCGTTCGTTCAGGGGTTGCCCCCGGCTCACGTTCCCGGTTGCCCGGGACCATAAAACTCAGCGGGCCCGGCGAGGGGCCCGCGAGATTCGTGTGGCTTCTATCAGAGGCCCGTGGAAACGTCGATGGTGTTTCCGTCTTCGAGCGTCACATAGGCTTTCTTGACGTCCGAGCGGACCCCGGCCTGACCGCGGAACCGCTTGGTCTTGCCCTTGGTCACCAGCGTATTCACCGCCTTGACCTTGACGCCGAAGAGCGCCTCGACCGCTTCCTTGATCGCGGGCTTGGTGGCCGTGGGGGCCACGCGGAAGACCACCGCACCATTTTCCGAGGCCATGGTGGCCTTTTCGGTGATGACGGGCTTCACGATCACATCGTAATGTTCGGGTTTCGCGCTCATTTCAGGCGAGCCTCCAGAGCTTCGACACCGGCCTTCGTGATGACCAGGGTCTCACGACGCAGGATGTCATAGACGTTCGCGCCCATCGACGGCAGGATGTCCAGGCCTTCGATGTTGCGCGAGGCGACCAGGAAGTTCTGGTTCACTTCGGCACCGTCGATCACCAGAACCTTCTTCCAGCCCAGTTCCTTCGCGGCCTTGGCCAGCAGCTTGGTCTTGGCTTCGGCGAGTTCCGCCACATCGAGAACGACCAGGTTGCCCGCCTTCGCCTTGGCCGAAAGCGCATGCTTCAGGCCGAGCGCACGGAACTTCTTCGGCAGGTCATGGGCGTGCGACCGCGGGGTCGGGCCCTTGTAGACGCCACCGTGACGGAAGATCGGAGCCTTCTTGGACCCGTGACGTGCGCCGCCGGTGCCCTTCTGCTTGTAGATCTTCTTCGTCGAATAGCTGACGTCCGACTTGCCCAGCACCGAATGGGTGCCTGCCTGGGCCTTCGCACGCTGCCAGCGCACGACGCGGTGCAGGATGTCCGCACGCGGCTCCAGACCGAAGATGTCATCGGCGAGTTCGATTTCACCGGCCTTGCCGGCGTCGAGCTTGATCACATCGAGTTTCATGCTTCACCCCCTTCGACCGAAACTTCTTCGGCCGGAGCAGCAGCGGCGCCCTTCAGAGCGGCCGGGAACGGAACGTCCGACGGCAGCGGCTTCTTGACGGCATCCTTGACGGTGACCCAGCCACCCTTCGCGCCGGGCACCGAGCCCTTCACGAGGATCAGGCCACGCTCGGCATCGGTCTTGACGACCTGGATGTTCTGCGTGGTCACACGCACGGCGCCCAGATGGCCAGCCATCTTCTTGCCCTTGAACACCTTGCCCGGATCCTGGCACTGGCCGGTCGAACCATGCGAACGGTGCGAAATCGACACACCGTGCGAGGCCCGCAGACCGCCGAAGTTGTGCCGCTTCATGACGCCCGCGAAGCCCTTACCGATCGAGGTGCCGGCGATGTCGACGAACTGACCGGCATTGTAGTGCTCGGCCGAAATCTCCGCGCCCACTTCGATCAGGTTTTCCGGATCGACGCGGAATTCCGCCAGCTTGCGCTTCGGCGCCACATTCGCTTTCGCGAAATGGCCACGCATCGCCGCCGTCGTCCGCTTCGCCTTGGCTTCGCCCGCGCCGAGCTGAACAGCGGTGTAGCCATCCTTCTCTTCGGTGCGTTGTGCCACGACTTGCAGCGCGTCGAGTTGCAGAACCGTCACCGGAACCTGCTTGCCGTCTTCGAGGAACAGCCGGGTCATGCCCAGCTTCTTGGCGATAACACCAGAACGTTGAGTCATGGTGAACCTCCTCAGACCTTGATCTCGACATCGACACCCGCAGCGAGGTCGAGCTTCATCAGCGCGTCCACGGTTTGCGGGGTCGGGTCAACGATGTCCAGAAGACGCTTGTGCGTGCGGATTTCCCACTGGTCGCGCGACTTCTTGTCGATGTGCGGACCACGGAGAACCGTAAATTTCTCGATCTTGTTCGGCAGCGGAATCGGACCGCGCACCTGTGCACCCGTGCGCTTCGCGGTGTTGACGATTTCCTGGGTGCTGGCGTCCAGCACGCGGTAATCGAACGCCTTGAGCCGGATGCGGATATTTTGACCACTCATTTAGTCTTGCCTCTCGCAGGGGCCTGGAAGGTTGAGAGGCAGACACCGCCGAATGCGACGCCTGCATCGAACCACATAAAACAAAGACAGGCCACCATACCCGGCAGCCACGCCCTTAAGCGCGCCGATTCTCGTCAGAATGGCAATGCTGCGGTGCTATGGAGGAAAAGCGCGGCTGCGTCAAGCCGCTTCGCCCCATCCTCATCGCCCGGACCCCGACAGCCCCGGGATGGGCCATCCGGCTATTTCTTCACGCCCAGTATATAGTCAACGCCCTCAAGGAGGTTGGGACCGGCAGCCTTCAGATGCTTGTCCAAGGCCGACCTTATCGCGTGATCGGTGAAATGATCTCTCAACGCATTGAAGTCCATCTTTTCACGGTCGAAATCCGAAACCGTCCATTCTCTCGGAACACGCGCCTCCACCGGCCCTCCGGCATCAGAATGGGCCATGACGATCACCCCGGCATTCCGGGCATGCCCGATCTCCTCCGGTCCCCTTGCCGGCTCCGCCCCCGACGCGGGCGCCGTTGACAGAACGTGGTCGAGTCTGTCGCGCAACTCGGCGTCCGCACGTTTCAGATCCCGCTCCAGACCGTCGAACCAGGCCTTGATCGTTTTCGTTGCATCGGTGAAAGGCCGCCCGTCTTGCAGCCTGACCTTCCCGACCTTCTTGAGCAGGGCTTTGGTTTCCTCTCGGAATTGATGCAGCGCCGCAGCGGACTCCGGCGACGGACCGCCCTGAAGCAGCGATTGATGCCGGTCCAGATGCGCCCTCACCTCCTCAACCAGCCCCGCATTCGCGTCGGAAAGAACCCGTTCAATAGCCTCCAGGTCCAATGAAAACAGATTATTCCCGCGATGCTCTCGTGCCACAGATGCTCTCCGGATGACCGATGTCCGACCATAGGCAGCCCCGGAACCAGACACAATGGGGCATTACCCCACACATCCGGCTTCCCGAAGCAACCACGACACATCCCGATTTCAGGGGCATCACGGAAAACCAACGCCCACGCCTGTGCGGCTTCGCTCCCTGTCGCACGGGGGAGACGTTCCGCCGACCTGCCCAGCGGGTCCGCCCGGCGCGTGTGAAAACCGCCGCCGCCATGCAAAAGGCCGCCCCGGAGGGCGGCCTTTGTTGTCCGATCAGGACAAGATCACTTGAGGATCTTCGAGACGACGCCCGCGCCGACGGTGCGGCCGCCTTCGCGGATGGCGAAGCGCAGCTTTTCTTCCATCGCGATCGGGGCGATCAGTTCGACCGTGAACTTCAGGTTGTCGCCCGGCATCACCATTTCGGTGCCTTCCGGCAGCTTCACCGTCCCGGTCACGTCCGTCGTGCGGAAGTAGAACTGCGGCCGGTAGTTCGCGAAGAACGGCGTGTGGCGACCGCCTTCTTCCTTCGTCAGGATGTAGGCTTCGGCCTCGAACTCGGTGTGCGGCGTCACCGAGCCCGGCTTCGCCAGAACCTGACCGCGTTCCACGCCGTCACGGTCCACACCGCGCAGCAGCGCGCCGATGTTGTCGCCCGCCTCGCCGCGATCCAGCAGCTTGCGGAACATTTCAACGCCGGTGCAGGTGGTCTTCTTCGTCGGGCGGATGCCGACGATTTCCAGTTCGTCACCCACGTTCACCGCGCCGCGCTCGACACGGCCGGTCACCACGGTCCCGCGGCCCGAGATCGAGAACACGTCTTCGATCGGCATCAGGAACGGCAGGTCCACGGCGCGTTCCGGCGTCGGGATGTAGTCGTCGACCGCCGACAGCAGCGCACGGATCGAATGCTCGCCGATTTCCGGATCGCGGCCTTCCAGCGCCGCCAGCGCCGAACCCTTCACGATCGGAATGTCGTCGCCCGGATAGCCGTAGGCCGACAGCAGTTCGCGGATTTCCATTTCCACGAGCTCCAGCAGCTCTTCGTCGTCAACCTGGTCGATCTTGTTCATGTAGACGACCATGTAGGGGATGCCCACCTGACGGCCGAGCAGGATGTGCTCGCGCGTTTGCGGCATCGGGCCGTCCGCGGCGTTCACAACCAGGATCGCGCCGTCCATCTGCGCCGCGCCGGTGATCATGTTCTTCACATAGTCCGCGTGGCCGGGGCAGTCGACGTGCGCATAATGGCGCTTCTCGGTCTCATACTCAACGTGCGCCGTCGAGATCGTGATCCCGCGCGCCTTCTCTTCCGGCGCTCCGTCGATCTGGTCGTAGGCCTTGAATTCACCGAAATACTTCGTGATCGCCGCCGTCAGCGTCGTCTTCCCATGGTCAACGTGACCAATCGTCCCGATGTTGACGTGCGGTTTCGTCCGTTCAAACTTTGCCTTTGCCATACTGGCCTCCTGGTGTTCCTGAAACGTGGGCGCTGGCGCCGGGTTGCCCCGGCGCCCTCACATCACGCGTATTTCTTTTGGATCTCGTCCGAGATGTTCTGCGGAACGGCTTCGTAGTGATCGAAGATCATGGTGAAGACCGCACGGCCCGAGGACATCGAACGCAGGTTGTTGATGTAGCCGAACATGTTCGCGAGCGGCACGAAGGCGTTGATCACGTTCGCGTTGCCGCGCGTGTCCTGCCCCTGCACCATGCCCCGACGCGAGGTCAGGTCGCCGATGATGCCGCCGGTATACTCTTCCGGGGTCACCACTTCGACCTTCATGATCGGTTCGAGCAGCTTCGCGCCGGCCTTCTTGAGGCCTTCGCGCATCGCCGCACGGGTCGCGATTTCGAACGCCAGCACCGAGGAGTCGACGTCGTGGAACGCACCGTCGATCAGCGCGACCTTGAAGTCGATCACCGGGAAGCCCGCCAGCGGACCGGAGTCCATGACCGACTTGATGCCCTTTTCGACACCCGGGATATATTCCTTCGGAACCGCACCGCCGACGATCTTCGACTCGAACGAATAGCCTTCGCCCGGCTCGGTCGGCGTGATCACCAGCTTCACGCGCGCGAACTGACCGGTGCCACCGGTCTGTTTCTTGTGCGTGTAGTCGATTTCCGCCTCTTGCGAGATCGTTTCACGATAGGCCACCTGCGGCGCACCGATATTCGCCTCGACCTTGAACTCGCGCCGCATGCGGTCGACGAGGATGTCGAGGTGAAGTTCGCCCATGCCCTTCATGATCGTCTGGCCCGACTCGAAGTTGGTCTCGACGCGGAAGGACGGATCTTCGGCCGCCAGACGTGCCAGCGCGAGGCCCATCTTTTCCTGGTCGGCCTTCGACTTCGGCTCGACGGCGATTTCGATCACCGGCTCGGGGAAGGTCATGGTTTCCAGAACCACCGGCTTCGCGGGATCGCAAAGCGTATCCCCCGTGGTGGTTTCCTTCAGACCCGCCAGCGCGATGATGTCGCCCGCGAAGGCTTCTTCGATTTCCTCGCGGTTGATGGCGTGCATCATCATCATCCGGCCGACGCGTTCCTTCTTGCCCTTGGTGGCATTGAGGATCGAATCGCCCTTCTTCATCTGGCCCGAGTAGATCCGGGTGAAGGTCAGCGAACCGACGAAGGGGTCGTTCATGATCTTGAACGCCAGCGCCGAGAAGGGTTCGCTATCCGCCGGATGCCGTTCGATGTTCCGGGTTTCCGTCTCGTCGCCCGGGGCGAAGCCGACATAGGCCGGCACGTCGAGCGGGCTCGGCAGGTAGTCGATCACCGAGTTCAGAACCGGCTGAACGCCCTTGTTCTTGAACGACGAACCTGCGGTCACCGGAACGAAGGCCATCGCCAGCGTGCCCTTGCGGATCAGCTTGCGCAGGGTGTCCACATCCGGCTCGGTGCCTTCGAGATAGGCTTCCATCGCCGCGTCGTCCTGCTCGACAGCCAGTTCGACCAGCTTGCCGTGCCACTCATCGGCCACGTCCTTCAACTCGTCACGGATGTCGCGGATTTCCCACGAGGCGCCCAGGTCTTCGCCCTGGTAGACCCATTCCTTCATCAGAACGAGGTCGACGATGCCTTCCAGCTTGTCCTCGGCGCCGATCGGCAGGGCGATCGGGCACGGGGTCGCGCCGGTGCGGTCCTTGATCATCTGCACGCACTTGAAGAAGTCCGCGCCGATCTTGTCCATCTTGTTGACGTAGACGATCCGCGGAACCTTGTAGCGGTCGGCCTGACGCCAGACGGTTTCGGTCTGCGGTTCGACACCGGCGTTGGCATCGAGCAGGCAGACCGCACCATCGAGCACCGCCAGCGAACGTTCGACTTCGATGGTGAAGTCGACGTGGCCGGGGGTGTCGATGATGTTGAACCGATACTTCGGACCCTCATGGGTACCGTCCACGGTGCGCTGCCAGAAGGTGGTGGTCGCAGCCGAGGTGATGGTGATGCCCCGTTCCTGCTCCTGTTCCATCCAGTCCATCGTCGCGGCGCCGTCGTGGACTTCGCCGATCTTGTGCGACTTTCCGGTGTAGTACAGGATCCGCTCGGTCGTGGTGGTCTTGCCCGCGTCGATGTGGGCCATGATCCCGAAGTTGCGGTAAAGGTCGAGGGGGTATTCGCGTGCCATGAGGGCTTCCTCTCTTACCAGCGGTAGTGGCTGAATGCCTTGTTGGCATCGGCCATCTTGTGGGTGTCTTCGCGCTTCTTCACAGCCGAACCACGCGAATTCATCGCGTCGAGCAGTTCGCCCGCCAGACGCTCTTCCATCGTGTGTTCGTTGCGGTTCTTCGCGGCCGTGATCAGCCAGCGGATCGCCAGCGCCTCACGGCGGGTCGGACGCACTTCGACCGGAACCTGGTAGGTGGCCCCGCCGACGCGGCGCGACCGGACTTCGACGGCCGGCTTCACGTTGTCGAGCGCTTCGTGGAACACTTCCACCGGCTCGCGCTTCAGCTTGCCCTCTACGCGCTCCAGCGCGTTGTAGACGATGCGTTCGGCGACAGATTTCTTGCCGTCGATCATCAGGTTGTTCATGAACTTGGTCAGAACCCGGTCGCCATACTTGGCGTCGGGCAGGACTTCGCGTTTTTCAGCGGCGTGACGACGAGACATATTTCACACTCCTCACTTCGGCCGCTTCGCGCCGTACTTCGACCGGCGTTGACGACGATCCTTGACGCCTTGGGTATCCAGCACACCGCGCAGGATGTGGTAACGGACACCCGGAAGGTCCTTCACACGGCCGCCGCGGATCAGAACAACGGAGTGTTCTTGCAGGTTGTGCTTTTCGCCCGGGATGTAGGAGATGACCTCGAAGCCGTTCGTCAGGCGCACCTTGGCGACCTTACGCATAGCGGAGTTCGGTTTCTTCGGCGTCGTGGTATAGACGCGCGTGCAGACACCGCGCTTCTGCGGGCACTGCTGAAGGTGTTGCGACTTGGATCGCACCACCTTGGGCTGCCGCGGCTTGCGGATCAGCTGCTGGATGGTAGGCATTCGGTTCCCCGTCTTGCTCTGTCAATACTCGCGCCAGAACCCGGTTTCCCGCATCTTGACGCGCCACTTCTCGACGACGTTTCATGCGGATCATGAAACGCCAATTCCATCCCCCGCCCGAAGGCCGCGGATGTGCCGATGTCCCAGAGGATCTGGGTTGTCGGCCCGGATCTTACCAGAAATGTTCCCGCCGGGCAGACTGCGCCCGTCAGGTGGCTCGCGCTATAGGCGGAGTCGCCCGCCTTGTCAACCGCGCCTCCACGTCAGGAGGGCGTAGAGCCCCCAGCCCACGGCGAGCGTGAGCAGCGTGGCAAAGACCGCATCCGAGGCGAAGTGCCGCCCCGTCGTGAGCCGCTGCACCGTGATGAAAACCGGGATCAGAACGCCCGCCACCCGCAGATAGATCCGCTGCCACGGCTCCAGCCGCCAGACCGCCGACACCAGCCACAGCGCCACACCTAGCGCCACGGCGGCGGAGACTTCGCCCGAGACGAAGGCGCAGTTCTTCGCGCATTGATCCGCGAAACTTCCCGCCGGTGTGAACAGCCGGTCGCCGCCGAATTCGATAATATCCGCCGGACGCGCCCGCCCCGAATGGCTTTTCAGCCATCCATTCGCCAAAAGACCCGGCGCCAGCAGGAACAGCCCCGCGACAAAGCCCCAGGCCCGCGCACCCATCCCCAGCACGTCGCGCCCCTTCAGCCCCGCGCGGATCCACGCGACCAGCGCAACAGCGAAGACCACGATCTCCGCATTCCACAGCGCATTGCGCAGAAAGTCCCACAGCGGCCGGTCGATCAGCGTGAACCCGGCGCCGTCGCGCCAGAACAGCCGCGCAATATCCAGATCGACCGACGGCGCGCCCCAGAACAGCACCCCCGCCGCCAGCCATCCCGCCAGCAACCAACGTCCAGTCAGGCTCAGGTCAATCCGCGGCAGCAAGGCAGTCTCCTGTCACAATATAGGGGGTGATGTTCTTCCCCGCCCAGACACCCGACGCATTCAGGATCCCGGCAGGCGGCACATCGCCCTGCCCGCAATCCATCGGACCGCGCCGGATCACCAGAATGCGGCCATCGAAGCCTTCGGGCAACGGGAAGTTCTGTTCGTAATAGTTGCGCGGCCGACCCTCGGCACGCGGGGCATAGACCGTCACGCCCGCATCCCGTCCGATATAGAACAGATCGGCGAGGATATCGCGGTCCGACGCATAGACCGGCACATCCTCGGCCTGCGCCAGCGCTAGGATGCGGCGGCTCAGCTCGGCCCGGCCCAGATAGCGGTTCAGCGCGGGCTTGCCATGGAGTTCCGGCCAGGGCGCCGCCACGATCAGCAGCGGCACCAGCAGCGCCGCCACCATATTGACCACCAGCGCCGCCCATCGACCCCAGGGCGGCAGCATCAGCACCGCTGCGATCACCCCGGTGAAATAGGCCGCCACCGCCCAGTTCGCATAGGCCTTGCCCAGAAGCGCCTGCACCGTGACGACGATCAGCGGCGGCAGCGACAGAAGCGCCAGCGCCCGGACATCCCCGCCACGCCCCCGCACGATCGCCCAGAGCAGCGCCGCCATCGTCACCGGGCCGAACACACCGAACTGGCTCAGGACGAATTCCGCCATCGACGCCCAGTTCAGCGCCGCCCCCGTGCGCACCCAGCCAACATTGTCCATCGTATGCTCGACGGTCGCCAGTTGATGCGTCAGGTTCCAGACCACATTGGGCGCGATCACCACGGCAAAGGCCAGCCCCATCAGCACCGTATTGCGCCAGCCGATCCGCCGCGCGGGCACGAACAGCATCGCCAGCCCCGCCCCCATGAACATGTAGAAGGCCACATATTTCGCCATGAAGGCCGCGCCGGTGCAGACCCCCGCAATCAGCGCATCGCGTGGCGCCCGCGTCTCGCCCGCGCGCCAGAAGAACAACGCGGCACCCGCATAGAACGGCGCCATCACCGTATCGGTCGAGATCATCACCGAGCCGACGGCCACGAAAGGCAGCGAAACGTAAAGCACCGCCGTCCACAGCGCCGCCTTCGCCCCCGCGATCCGCGCCGCCAGCGCCCCCAGGATCAGCGCCGTGATCCCATGCAGCAGCGCCCCCGGCATCCGCAGCCAGAACGGCGCATCCGACCCCGCCAGATCCGTCACCAGCCGGATCACCCAGCCGATCAGCGGCGGCTTCGAATAATAGCCGAAATCCAGCCGCTGACCCCAGAGCCAGTATTGCGCCTCGTCGACGAAAATATCGGTGCGGTCGAAGGCCAGCGCCAGCAGCCGCAGCGCCGTCAGCGCGGCGACAAAGGCCAGCGCGGGCCGAAGCCAGCCGGTCCTATCGGCGCTTTGCATGGATCAGCCAGAGATTGCGCATATAGATGACCACACCCAGCCCCTGCCCCAGGATGAACACCGGATCGGCGCGGTAGACGGCATAGCTGAGCAGCATCACCCCGCCCGCGAGCGAGAAATACCAGAAGGCCACCGGCATGACGGAATCCTTCGCGCGTTCGGAGGCGATCCATTGCACCACGAAGCGCGCCGTGAACATCAACTGCGCGGCGAAACCGAAAAGCACCCAGAGCAGTTCGCTCACCGAGTCGACATGAAACAGGCGTTCGAGCCATTCGGTCATCGCGTCACCTCGGTCGGTCGCGCCTTCTTGCGGCGGCGGATCAGCCAGGCGACGCCCATCAGATCCGAAATCCCGACCAGCCCGCGCTGAAGGTTGTTGTAATGCGAGTGCCCGCCCCCGCGCGGCCGGTGGCTGACATCGACATGCGCCACCTGCCAGCCGTCACGCGTGAACAGCGCGGGCAGGTAGCGGTGCATGTGGTCGAAATAGGGCAGCTCCAGAAAGGCGTCGCGCCGGAACCCCTTCAGCCCGCAGCCGGTGTCTCGGGTATGGTCGTGCAGCACCCGCGCCCGCAGCGCATTCGCGAATTTCGAGGCATAGCGTTTCGACCAGCTATCCTGCCGCCCGACACGCTGTCCGGCCACCAGCCCCACCGCAGGATCGGCGAGCGGCGCCAGCAGCTTCGGCAGTTCTCCGGGCGGGTTCTGCCCGTCGCCGTCCAGCGTGCAGCAGATCGCCCCGCGCGCGGCCCTCACGCCGGAATGCACTGCCGCCGATTGCCCGCCCGAACGGTCGTGGCGCAGCACCCGCAGATGCGGCGCCTGCCGGGCCGCCAGAACCGCTGCCATCCCGTCATCCGAGGCATCATCGACCACGATCACCTCGTAATCGTGCCCGGCCATCGCCGCGTCGATCCCGTCGAGCAGAGCCTCGATATTCTCCGCTTCGTTCTTCGCGGGAATCACGATGGATATATCTGTCACTGAAAGGCCCTCTCTGCCCGGGGTCGGGAGCGGCTTTTATTAACCGCTGCCCGATGGGTTGTAAACGGAGCAGCCCGGATTGCGAAAGCCCCGCACGCATGGCGCACGGGGCTGATTTCAAACCGGGAAACGGTGATCAGAATTGGCTTTCCGGTGTTTCGACCGGGCCGGTCTGCACATCGCTGCCGGTGTCGATCGGTGCCGCCAGTGCCGCGGCAGCTTCGGCCTCGGCCCGGCGGGCCTCGATGACCTTGCTGTCGCGATCGGCCGCGATCTTGCGCACCCGGGTGGTGGCGCCACCCGTGCCCGCCGGGATCAGACGACCGACGATCACGTTCTCCTTCAGGCCGACGAGCTTGTCGCGCTTGCCCTGGGTCGAGGCTTCGGTCAGCACGCGGGTCGTTTCCTGGAACGAGGCCGCCGAGATGAAGGACCGCGTTTGCAGCGACGCCTTGGTGATGCCCAGCAGCACGGGTTCCCCCGTCGCCGGACGGCCACCGCGGGCCTCGACCTTGGCGTTCTCTTCCTCGAACTCCTGCTTGTCGATGTTCTCGCCCTTCAGCAGCGTCGTATCGCCGGAATCGAGGATCTCGATCTTTTGCAGCATCTGGCGAACGATCACCTCGATGTGCTTGTCGTTGATCTTCACCCCTTGCAGACGATAGACGTCCTGAACCTCGTCGATCAGATAGTCGGCCAGCGCCTCGATCCCCATGATCCGCAGGATGTCGTGCGGCGCCGGGTTGCCGTCCATGATGTAGTCACCCTTCTGCACGAAGTCGCCTTCCTGCACCGGGATGTGCTTGCCTTTCGGCACCATGTATTCGACGGGCTCGTGCCCTTCCTGCGACGGCTCGATGGTGATGCGGCGCTTGTTCTTGTAGTCCTTGCCGAAGCGGACATAGCCGTCCATTTCCGCGATGATCGCGTGATCCTTCGGGCGACGGGCCTCGAACAGTTCGGCCACACGCGGCAGACCGCCGGTGATGTCCTTCGTCTTCGCCCCTTCGCGCGGGATCCGCGCCACCGTGTCACCGGCCTTCACGTCCTGCCCATCCTCGACCGACAGAATCGCGTCGACCGACATCGGATAGGTCACCGGGTGACCCGCGTCGTTGCGGACGGGCTCGCCATCCTCGTTGACGATGATCAGTTCCGGCTTCAGGTCGTTGCCCTTCGGCGCGGTGCGCCAGTCGACCACGATCTTCTGCGTCATGCCGGTGGCTTCGTCGGTTTCCTCCTTCACGGAGATCCCCGAAACCAGGTCCACGAACCGCACCTTACCCGCCTTTTCGGCGATGATCGGCAGGGTATAGGGATCCCATTCGAACAGCTTGGCGCCGCGCTTGATGCTGTCGCCTTCCTTGACGTGCAGCTTCGAGCCGTAGGTCAGCTTGTAGGCCACCCGCTCGCTGCCGTGATCGTCCATGATCGCGATCTGCATGTTCCGGCCCATCACGATCTGGTCGCCGTTTTCGGCGACGAGCAGCGACGGGTTGCGGAACTCGACCTTGCCCTCTTGCGAGGCTTCCTGGAACGACTGCTGGCCACCCTGCGCGATGCCGCCGATGTGGAAGGTCCGCATCGTCAGCTGCGTGCCCGGTTCCCCGATCGACTGCGCCGCGATGATGCCCACCGCTTCGCCGATGTTCACCAGCGTACCACGCGCCAGATCGCGGCCGTAGCAGAGCGCGCAAACGCCCTCCTCGGCCTCGCAGGTCAGTGCCGAACGGATCCGCAGCGACTGCACGCCCGCCTGCTCCAGCAGGTCGGCCTTGCGTTCGTCGATCAACTCGTTCTTGCGCACGATCATGTCGTCCGTGCCCGGAGCAAAGACGTCATCCGCCGCAACCCGGCCCAGAACCCGCTCGGAAAGCGGCGCAACCACCTCACCATCGTTGACCGCCGCCGTCGCGGTGATCGCCCGCTCGGTGCCGCAGTCATGCACGCGCACGATGCAATCCTGCGCCACGTCCACCAGACGGCGGGTCAGATAGCCCGAGTTCGCCGTCTTCAGCGCGGTATCGGCCAGGCCCTTCCGCGCGCCGTGGGTTGAGTTGAAGTATTCAAGAACGGTCAGGCCTTCCTTGAAGTTCGAGATGATCGGCGTTTCAATGATCTCGCCCGAGGGCTTGGCCATCAGGCCGCGCATCCCACCGAGCTGCTTCATCTGCGCCGGCGACCCCCGCGCCCCGGAGTGGGACATCATGTAGACCGAGTTCGGCTCCTGCTCCATCCCCGCGTCATCGACGCGAACGGCGGAGATTTCCTTCATCATCTCGGCCGCGACGGCATCCGAGCACTTCGACCAGGCATCGACGACCTTGTTGTATTTCTCACCCTGGGTGATCAGGCCGTCCATGTATTGCTGTTCGAATTCCTTCACCTGATCGCGAACGTTGTTCACGATGTCCCATTTGGTATCCGGGATCACCATGTCGTCCTTGCCGAAGGAGATCCCGGCCTTGAACGCCTCGCGGAAGCCCATGCCCATGATCTGGTCACAGAAGATCACCGATTCCTTCTGGCCGCAGTAGCGGTAAACGGTGTCGATGACGTTCTGCACGTCCTTCTTCCGCAGCAGGCGGTTCACCAGATCGAACGGCGCCTTGGCGTTGAGCGGCAGGAGCGCGCCCAGACGCAGACGGCCGGGCGTGGTCTCGAACCGCTTGAAGACCTCGTTGCCTTCTTCGTCGATCTGCTTCACCCGCGCCTGGATCTTCGAATGCAGATGCACCGCGCCGGCGTTCAGCGCGTGTTCCACTTCCTCGATCGAACCAAAGACCATGCCTTCGCCCGGCAGGCCCTTGCGCTCCATCGTGGTGTAGTAAAGGCCCAGGATCATGTCCTGCGACGGAACGATGATCGGCGCGCCGTTCGCGGGCGACAGAACGTTGTTCGTCGACATCATCAGCACGCGCGCTTCCAGCTGCGCTTCGAGCGACAGCGGAACGTGAACGGCCATCTGGTCACCGTCGAAGTCGGCGTTGAAGGCCGAGCAGACCAGCGGGTGAAGCTGGATCGCCTTGCCTTCGATCAGCGTCGGCTCGAACGCCTGAATCCCCAGCCGGTGCAGCGTCGGCGCCCGGTTCAGCAGAACCGGATGTTCGCGGATCACTTCGTCGAGAATATCCCAGACTTCCGGGCGTTCCTTTTCGACCAGCTTCTTCGCCTGCTTCACCGTCGAGCTGTAGCCCTTGGCTTCCAGCCGCGAATAGATGAACGGCTTGAACAGTTCGAGCGCCATCTTCTTCGGCAGGCCGCATTGATGCAGCTTCAGTTCCGGCCCGGTCACGATGACCGAACGGCCCGAGAAGTCGACCCGCTTGCCCAGAAGGTTCTGCCGGAACCGGCCCTGCTTGCCCTTGAGCATGTCGGAGAGCGATTTCAGCGGGCGCTTGTTGGTGCCCGTGATGACGCGGCCGCGGCGGCCGTTGTCGAACAGTGCATCGACCGATTCTTGCAGCATCCGCTTTTCGTTGCGGACGATGATGTCGGGCGCGCGCAACTCGATCAGCCGCTTCAGGCGGTTGTTCCGGTTGATCACCCGGCGATACAGGTCGTTCAGGTCCGAGGTCGCGAACCGGCCCCCATCGAGCGGCACCAGCGGGCGCAGTTCGGGCGGGATCACCGGCAGCACGGTCAGGATCATCCATTCCGGACGGTTGCCCGATTCCAGGAAGGACTCGACGATCTTCAGCCGCTTGATGATCTTCTTCGGCTTCAACTCGCCGGTGGCTTCCTTCAGCTCCTCGCGCAGCTGCTCCGCCGTCGCGTCGAGGTCGATCGCCGCCAGCATCTCGCGGATCGCTTCCGCGCCGATATTCGCGGTGAAGGCATCGGCGCCATATTGGTCCTGCGCGTCGAGGTATTCGTCCTCGGTCAGCAACTGGCCATAGGACAGATCGGTCAGGCCCGGCTCGATGACGACATAGTTTTCGAAATACAGGATGCGTTCGAGATCCCGCAGCGTCATGTCCAGCATCAGGCCGATGCGCGAGGGCAGCGACTTGAGGAACCAGATATGCGCAACCGGCGAGGCCAGTTCGATATGGCCCATCCGCTCGCGACGCACCTTTTGCAGCGTGACTTCGACGCCGCATTTTTCACAGACGACGCCGCGGTATTTCATCCGCTTGTATTTGCCGCACAGGCATTCGTAGTCCTTGATCGGCCCGAAGATCCGGGCGCAGAACAGCCCGTCCCGCTCCGGCTTGAACGTGCGGTAGTTGATCGTTTCCGGCTTCTTGATCTCGCCGTAGGACCACGACAGGATCCGCTCGGGCGAGGCGAGCGAGATCTTGATCTCGTCGAACGCCTTCGGCTGGGCGAGCGGGTTGAACGGGTTCTGGGTCAGTTCCTGGTTCATCTGCTATTCCTTGAATGAGAGGTCAGAGGGTGGGGAGCGCCGTGGCGCTCACTCCTCTTCCTCCGAGTCCAGGAGTTCCATGTTGAGGCCGAGGCCCCGGACCTCTTTGACGAGAACGTTGAACGATTCGGGCACGCCCGCCTCGAAATTGTCCTCGCCCTTGACGATGCTTTCGTAGACCTTGGTCCGGCCCGCCACGTCGTCCGACTTGACGGTGAGCATTTCCTGAAGGGTATAGGCGGCGCCATAGGCTTCGAGCGCCCAGACTTCCATTTCCCCCAGACGCTGACCACCGAACTGCGCCTTCCCGCCCAGCGGCTGCTGGGTGACGAGCGAGTAAGGCCCGGTCGAACGCGCGTGCATCTTGTCATCGACAAGGTGGTGCAGCTTCAGGAAGTATTTCACCCCCACGGTGACCGGACGCGCGAACTGCTCCCCGGTGCGGCCGTCGAAGACGATCGACTGGCCGGACTGGTTGAAGCCCGCACGGCGCAGCGCGTCGTTGACATCCGCCTCCTTGGCGCCGTCGAAAACCGGGGTCGCGATCGGCACACCGCCGCGCACCGATTCCGCCAGTTCCACGAAGCGATCCGCCTCCATGTCGGCGAAGACCTCTTCATAGGTCTCGTCGCCATAGCCGTGGCGCATCGCCTCGCGCACCGGGGACATGTCGCCCGAGCGGCGGTATTCGCGCAGGGCTTCGTCGATCTGGATGCCCAGACCGCGCGACGCCCACCCCATATGGGTCTCAAGGATCTGCCCGACGTTCATCCGCGACGGCACGCCCAGCGGGTTCAGCACCAGGTCGACCGGCGTGCCATCCGCGAGGAACGGCATGTCCTCCATCGGAACGATCTTCGACACGACGCCCTTGTTGCCGTGACGACCGGCCATCTTGTCGCCCGCTTGCAGCTTGCGCTTCACGGCGACGAAGACCTTGACCATCTTCATCACGCCCGGAGGCAGGTCGTCGCCGGCGCGAACCTTCTCGACCTTATCCTCGAACCGCAGTTCCAGCGCGCGCTTCTGCACGTTGAACTGATCGTTCAGGGCTTCGACTTCCTTGGCGTCGTTCTCGCCTTCCAGCGCGAGCTGCCACCACTGGCCGCGGCTCAGCGAAGCCAGCAGATCCTCGGTGATCTCCGCCCCGGCCTTGATGCCCTTCGGCCCCTTCACCGCGGTCTTGCCCAGGATGATCTGCTTCAGACGCGCATAGAAGTTGCGCTCAAGGATCGCCAGCTCGTCGTCCCGGTCACGGGCCAGACGTTCGACTTCCTCACGCTCGATCTGGAGCGCGCGTTCGTCCTTGTCCACACCGTGGCGGTTGAACACCCGCACTTCGACGATCGTGCCATAGGCCCCCGGCGGCAAGCGCAGCGACGTGTCGCGCACGTCCGACGCCTTTTCACCGAAGATGGCGCGCAGCAGCTTTTCTTCCGGCGTCATCGGGCTTTCGCCCTTGGGCGTGATCTTGCCGACCAGAATATCCCCCGGCCCCACTTCGGCGCCGATATAGACGATCCCGGCTTCGTCGAGGTTGCGCAGCGCTTCCTCGCCGACGTTCGGAATGTCGCGGGTGATTTCTTCCGGCCCGAGCTTCGTATCCCGCGCGGCGACCTCGTATTCCTCGATATGGATCGAGGTAAAGACGTCATCGCGGTGGATCCGCTCGGAGATCAGGATCGAGTCTTCGTAGTTGTAGCCGTTCCACGGCATGAAGGCCACGACCACGTTCCGACCAAGCGCCAGTTCGCCAAGCTCGGTCGACGGACCATCCGCCACGACCTGACCCTTGGCGATGGTGTCGCCCACCTTCACGATCGGACGCTGGTTGATCGTCGAGGACTGGTTCGAGCGCTTGAACTTGCGCAGACGGTAAATATCCACGCCCGCGTCGCCGATGCCCAGGTCTTCGGTCGCGCGGATAACGATCCGCTGCGCATCGACCTGATCCACGATCCCGCCGCGCTTCGCCATGATCGCGGCGCCCGAGTCACGCGCCACGGTGGCTTCCATGCCGGTGCCGACATAGGGCGCCTCGGCGCGGAGCAGCGGAACCGCCTGACGTTGCATGTTCGCGCCCATCAGCGCGCGGTTGGCGTCGTCGTTTTCAAGGAAGGGAATGAGCGCCGCACCGACCGAAACCAGCTGCTTCGGCGACACGTCGATCAGATCCACCGCTTCCGACGGGTTCAGCATGAATTCGCCCGACTGACGGGTCGAGATCAGGTCGCTGGTGAAGCGGCCTTCGCTGTCGAGGTCGGCGTTCGCCTGCGCGATCGTGTGGCGCATTTCCTCGGTCGCCGACATATAGACGACATCATCGGTCACATGGCCATCGACAACCCGGCGATAGGGGGTTTCGATGAAGCCGTATTTGTTCACGCGGGCAAAGGTGGCCAGCGAGTTGATCAGACCGATGTTCTGGCCTTCGGGCGTTTCGATCGGGCACATCCGGCCGTAATGGGTCGGGTGAACGTCGCGCACCTCGAAGCCCGCGCGCTCGCGGGTCAGACCGCCCGGCCCGAGCGCCGAGAGACGCCGCTTGTGCGTGACTTCGGAGAGCGGGTTGGTCTGGTCCATGAACTGCGACAGCTGCGAGGAGCCGAAGAATTCACGCACCGCCGCCGCCGCCGGTTTGGCGTTGATCAGATCCTGCGGCATCACCGTGTCGATCTCGACCGAGGACATGCGCTCCTTGATCGCCCGCTCCATGCGGAGCAGACCGACGCGGTACTGGTTCTCCATCAGCTCGCCGACCGAGCGCACCCGGCGGTTGCCGAGGTGGTCGATGTCGTCGATCTCACCCTTGCCGTCGCGCAGTTCCACCAGCCCCTTGATGCAGGCGATGATGTCTTCCTTGCGCAGCGTGCGTTGGGTGTCCGGCGCGTCCAGATCCAGCCGCATGTTCATCTTGACCCGGCCCACGGCGCTCAGGTCATAGCGTTCGCTGTCGAAGAACAGCCCGTCGAACATGGTCGAGGCGGCTTCCACGGTCGGCGGCTCGCCCGGGCGCATGACCCGGTAGATGTCCATCAGCGCGGTGTCGCGGTTCCAGTTCTTGTCCGCCGCCATCGTGTTGCGGATGTAGGGGCCGACGGTCACGTTGTCGATGTCCAGCACCGGAATCTCGGTGATGCCGTTGTCGAGCAGCGTCTTGACCGTGCCGCCGACAAGCTGGCCTTCCTTGTCGTAATCGGCGGTCAGTTCCTCGCCCGCTTCGATATAGATGAAGCCGGTGCGTTCGTTGATGATGTCCTTGGCACTGTAGCGGCCCAGGATATGCTCGAACGGAACCAGCAGTTCCTTGACCGCGCCCTCGTCGGCCCATTTCTTGACCATCCGCGGCGTCGCCTTTTCACCGGCGGCCAGGATCACTTCGCCGGTGGCGGCGTCGATCAGGTCATAGGTCGGGCGGGTGCCGCGGACGCGATCCGGGAAGAACGGCGCGACCCAGCCACGCTTGCCCTCGGCGCGGAAGGTGATGGTGTTGTAATAGGCATCCATGATGCCTTCCTGATCCAGCCCGAGCGCATAGAGCAGCGTCGTCACCGGCAGCTTCCGGCGGCGGTCGATCCGCGCGAAGACCAGATCCTTGGCGTCGAATTCGAAATCGAGCCACGAGCCGCGATAGGGAATGATCCGGCAGGCGAACAGCAGCTTGCCCGAGGAATGGGTCTTGCCGCGGTCATGGTCGAAGAACACGCCGGGCGAACGGTGCATCTGGCTCACGATGACCCGCTCGGTGCCGTTCACGATGAACGTCCCGTTATTGGTCATGAGGGGCATGTCCCCCATGAACACGTCCTGTTCCTTGATGTCCTTGACCGAACGCGCGCCGGTGTTTTCGTCCACGTCGAACACGATCAGGCGCAGCGTGACCTTCAGCGGCGCCGAATAGGTCAGGTCGCGCTGCATGCACTCCTCGACGTCGAACTTCGGCTTTTCCAGCTCGTATTTGACGAATTCGAGGATCGCGTTGTCGTTGAAGTCCTTGATCGGGAAAACCGACTGGAACACACCCTGGAGGCCCTCGCCATCCAGCGGCCTGTCGGCGTCGCCCGAGCGCAGGAACAGATCGTAGGAGGCTTTCTGAACCTCGATGAGGTTCGGCATCTCCAGGACTTCGCGGATTTTGCCGTAATAGCGGCGGATGCGCTTCTGACCAACGTATGCGTGAGCCATGCTCGTCGTGACCTTTCGTCTCTTCGCGGGTGCGCATCGTCGGGGCCCGGTGCGCGTCGCAGGCGAATGAAGGAGGGCGGTCCCATACCTGCCCCCCGTCCCACCGGAAGGCTCCCGAACCGCGTCGCCGCCTTGGAGAATGCTTTCGCGAAAGCCCTCTCCGAGACAGCTAAAGCCGGGCCCGGGAAATCCCGGACCCAGCCAAATTCAGGGAAGAGGATGCGGACGCATCCTACCCGATTACTTGAGCTCGACCTTCGCGCCGGCTTCTTCGAGCTTCTTCTTGATCTCTTCGGCTTCGGCCTTCGCCGCGCCTTCCTTGACCTTGCCGCCAGCTTCGACCAGATCCTTGGCTTCCTTCAGGCCAAGGCCGGTGATCGCGCGGACTTCCTTGATCACGTTGATCTTGTTCGCGCCGGCTTCGACCAGAACGACGTCAAATTCGGTCTTTTCTTCGACGGCTTCGGCAGCAGCGGCCGGGCCGGCAACCATGACGGCGCCACCAGCAGCCGGCTCGATGCCGTATTCGTCCTTCAGGATCGTCTTCAGTTCTTGGGCTTCGAGCAGGGTCAGGTTGACGATTTGCTCAGCAAGGGCTTTAAGATCGGCCATTTTTCCGTTCCATTCTGTATAGGGTTATCCGACATCGCATGACGTCGGCATGTGATTGCTTCAGGCGGCTTCCCGCTCCTCAAGAGTCTTGAGGATACCCGCGATGTTGGAAGCAGGCGCGCCAATGGCACCGGCGATGTTCGAGGCGGGCGCGCCAATGCAGGACACGATCTGAGCGATAAGCTCTTCACGCGACGGCATTTGTGCGACAACCTTGACACCTGCCGGATCCAGAGCCGTGTCACCCATGGCCCCGCCGAGGATCACGAACTTGTCGTTCCCCTTGGCATAGGCGTCCGCGACCTTGGCCGCAGCCACCGGGTCTTCGGAATAGGTGAGGACGGTCATCCCCGTCAGAAGCTTACCCATGCTGGCGCAGGGCTTGCCTTCGAGGGCGATCTTGGCGAGCGTGTTCTTGGCAACGCGAACAGAACCCCCGACTTCGCGCATCTTCGCGCGGAGGTCCTGCATCTGAGCAACCGTCATGCCGGCGTAGTGGGCAACCACCACGACGCCAGAGCTTCTCGAAGATCTGGCCGAGTTCCTCGACCACTTTCTCTTTCTGGGCTCTATCCACGGTTACACTCCAAGTTCGGGGGTTTCCCCCCTGCTCTCATTTCCCCCGACTCATGCCGGAGGTTCGGGTCCGAACGGTCCCCGAGAAGATCGCCCGAGGCGAACCCCGGAATTCTCTCAGTTCCCATCTCAGGCAGGAGATTAAGCCCCGGAGGGCACCCACCGTCTCGGACGACATGCCCCGCCCACGAATCGCGAGCAGGACACGAGCGCTGCATATAGGACTTGTTTACAGGATTGCCAAGACCAAAGCGTCCGGCCTGCCCCGCATCAGATCGCGAATTCGTCGATCGAGCGGCCCGCCGCCAGCGCATCGTTCAGCCAGCCCGGCTTGCGGCCGCGCCCGGTCCAGGTCTGCTCAGGATTCAGCGGATTGCGGTATTTCGCTTCCGACACCGTTTTCTTCCGGAGGGTGGCGGTCTGGGCAAGCTCGTCGATGCTGAAACCCAGGCGCTTGGCCAGGTCTTCCACTTCACGACGCGCTTCCAAAAGCCGCCGGGATTCAAATGACGCGATTGCCCGCGACACTTCCTTTTCCAGCTGCTTCAACTCCGAAAGAGTTAGAGCGTTCAGATCAATTCCATTCATGTTCAGGGCTCCCGCAAAATGACTATTGAACAAACGATAGCAGGCATTCATTCGGAGGATCAAGATCATATGGAGATATATCCATAACCGACACGCATTCTTTATCCATCCGGGAAAACGGGAATGAATAGTGCATTTCCGACTGCCACCGGAAACACCAAATCCCGCACCGCCATCACGAAAGTCGAAATGAAAAAGGGCGCGCCGAAGGCACGCCCTTTGCATTCCGATGATCCCGCGATCAGTTCGCGGTCGCCGAGACCAGATCAAGCGTCACGCCCGGGCCCATGGTGGCCGAAAGCGAAACCTTCTTCAGATAGGTGCCCTTCGCGCCGGTCGGCTTCGCCTTGGCAACCGCCTCGACGAAAGCGCGGACGTTCTGCGCCAGAGCTTCCTCGGTGAAGGAGATCTTGCCGATGCCGCCGTGGATGACGCCGGCCTTTTCGACCTTGAACTGGACTTCGCCGCCCTTCGCGGCCTTGACCGCGTTCGCGACATCCATCGTCACCGTGCCGACCTTCGGGTTCGGCATCAGGTTGCGCGGCCCGAGGATCTTGCCCAGACGGCCGACCAGCGGCATCATGTCCGGCGTCGCGATGCAGCGATCGAACTCGATCCTGCCCGACTGGATCGTTTCCATCAGGTCTTCGGCGCCGACGATATCCGCCCCGGCGGCCTTCGCCTCATCAGCCTTCGCGCCACGGGCGAACACCGCCACGCGGACGGTCTTGCCGGTGCCGTTCGGCAGTTGCACCACGCCCCGGACCATCTGGTCCGCGTGACGCGGATCGACGCCGAGGTTCAGGGCGATTTCCAGCGTCTCGTCGAATTTCGCCGAAGCGGTCGACTTGATCAGCTTGACCGCCTCTTCCACCGAGAGGCTGGCCTTGTTTTCAAATGCGGCGCGCGCGGCGACGGTGCGTTTACCCAGCTTAGCCATGGTTTACCCCTTCACCTCGATACCGACCGACTTGGCCGAACCCAGAATGATCTGCATCGCGGCTTCGACGTCGTTCGCGTTCAGATCCTTCATCTTCGCTTCGGCGATCGCACGGATCTGCGCGGCGGTGACGGTACCCGCGACTTCGTGGCCCGGCTTCACCGAACCCTTCGGACGGTTGCGCTTGCCCACCGGCTTCAGGCCCGCGGCCTTCTTGAGCAGGAACGACGCCGGGGTGGTCTTCACTTCAAACGTGAACGACTTGTCGGCGTAATAGGTGATCACGACCGGGGTCGGCGTGCCCTGCTCCATCTCCTGCGTGCGCGCGTTGAACGCCTTGCAGAATTCCATGATATTGATGCCGCGCTGACCGAGCGCGGGGCCGACCGGCGGGGAGGGGTTGGCTTGCCCCGCCTTGATTTGCAGCTTGAGCTGCCCCATGACTTTCTTGGCCATCTGGCCTTCTCCTTTTCACTGTCACCCCTGCGGGCGAAGTTTAGCGGTCCGGCTCACGCCTCCCGCAGCTCACACGTCAGGCGACTTTCGACACCTGCGTGAATTCCAGTTCGACCGGCGTCGGGCGGCCAAAGATCGACACCGTGACCTTCAGGCGGCCCGCGGCCTCGTCGACTTCCTCGACCATGCCCGAGAAGCCCTCGAACGGGCCGTCGGTCACACTCACATTCTCGCCGACCTCGAATCGGATCAGGTTGCGCGGCGCGGCCGCCTCTCCCGTTTCCGTCGTCCGGTTCAGCATCTGGTTCACCTCCGAATCGCGCATCGGCGTCGGCTTACCCTGCGGCCCCAGGAACCCGGTCACCCGGTTGGTCGAGGTGATCAGGTGATAGCCCCGGTCGGTCATGTCCATCCGCACCAGGACATAGCCCGGCATGAAGCGACGCTCGGACGTCACCTTCTTGCCACGGCGGATCTCGATCACTTCCTCGGTCGGAACCAGAACCTCTTCGATCTCATCCTCCAGGCCCTTTTCGATCACGGACTGCTTGATCTGCTCGGCCACCTTCTTCTCGAAATTCGAGAGAACGCTCACCGAATACCACCGCTTCGCCATGCCGTCAGCCTCTTCCACCCGGCGTCACCGCCGCTAGATCCAAGTTCGCGGGTCATCCCGCACCGCAATACGAAACCCGCGCCCGAATCGGGGCGCGGCGTCAGCGGTCAAACTCCCGCCCCTTTAACGCCAAGGGCCTGCCGATGCAAGCCCCGGCCCTTACCCGATCAGGAGTTGCACACCCGTCCGGATCACCCAGTCGACCAGCGAGAAGAACACCGCCGCCAGCGTCGCCAGGACGAAGACCATCGCCGTGGTCAGCAGAACCTCGCGGCGCCCTGGCCAGGTGATCTTGCCCACCTCGGACCGCACCTGTTGCAGGAACTGAACCGGATTCGTCATATTGCTGATCCTCTGTTTCGGGTCCGGCCCCAGATACGCGCTCGCCCCCGTCTGTTCAAGGCTTGGCTGCACCGGCGCGTGTGAAAACCGCCGCCGCCATGCAAAAGGCCGCCCCGGAGGGCGGCCTTTGTTGTCCGATCAGGACAAGATCACTTGAGGATCTTCGAGACGACGCCCGCGCCGACGGTGCGGCCGCCTTCGCGGATGGCGAAGCGCAGCTTTTCTTCCATCGCGATCGGGGCGATCAGTTCGACCGTGAACTTCAGGTTGTCGCCCGGCATCACCATTTCGGTGCCTTCCGGCAGCTTCACCGTCCCGGTCACGTCCGTCGTGCGGAAGTAGAACTGCGGCCGGTAGTTCGCGAAGAACGGCGTGTGGCGACCGCCTTCTTCCTTCGTCAGGATGTAGGCTTCGGCCTCGAACTCGGTGTGCGGCGTCACCGAGCCCGGCTTCGCCAGAACCTGACCGCGTTCCACGCCGTCACGGTCCACACCGCGCAGCAGCGCGCCGATGTTGTCGCCCGCCTCGCCGCGATCCAGCAGCTTGCGGAACATTTCAACGCCGGTGCAGGTGGTCTTCTTCGTCGGGCGGATGCCGACGATTTCCAGTTCGTCACCCACGTTCACCGCGCCGCGCTCGACACGGCCGGTCACCACGGTCCCGCGGCCCGAGATCGAGAACACGTCTTCGATCGGCATCAGGAACGGCAGGTCCACGGCGCGTTCCGGCGTCGGGATGTAGTCGTCGACCGCCGACAGCAGCGCACGGATCGAATGCTCGCCGATTTCCGGATCGCGGCCTTCCAGCGCCGCCAGCGCCGAACCCTTCACGATCGGAATGTCGTCGCCCGGATAGCCGTAGGCCGACAGCAGTTCGCGGATTTCCATTTCCACGAGCTCCAGCAGCTCTTCGTCGTCAACCTGGTCGATCTTGTTCATGTAGACGACCATGTAGGGGATGCCCACCTGACGGCCGAGCAGGATGTGCTCGCGCGTTTGCGGCATCGGGCCGTCCGCGGCGTTCACAACCAGGATCGCGCCGTCCATCTGCGCCGCGCCGGTGATCATGTTCTTCACATAGTCCGCGTGGCCGGGGCAGTCGACGTGCGCATAATGGCGCTTCTCGGTCTCATACTCAACGTGCGCCGTCGAGATCGTGATCCCGCGCGCCTTCTCTTCCGGCGCTCCGTCGATCTGGTCGTAGGCCTTGAATTCACCGAAATACTTCGTGATCGCCGCCGTCAGCGTCGTCTTCCCATGGTCAACGTGACCAATCGTCCCGATGTTGACGTGCGGTTTCGTCCGTTCAAACTTTGCCTTTGCCATTCGCGGGCGCCTCGTGTTTTGGGGCCGGCACTCGGCCCGAGTCAATATCGCGCCGCTACCTATTGCCCCGGAGGGCAAAAATCAAGCCCGCTTCGCAGCTTCCGGCCCATGCCGTGCGTGGGTGTTGCCGCCGGGCCGAAAATGAGGAACCGCCGTATCGGTTTTCCCCCGCGCGCGGGGGCCAAAAACGCCACCTCGCTGACGGAACCGCAGCAGGGCGACACGGCAGTGCCCCGGTCAAGCACATGCGGGCATCGGCCTTATCCGGCACGACAGCATCACCTGGCATGGCCTTGGGGGGGTGCGGGAGGCTTGCCCCCCGCATCGGTCGGACGCGAAGCGTCCGAAACCGCCTTAGTTGAACCGATTGTCCCTCGGGAAACCGCGCGGCGCCATCCGCCCCGCCGTTCCGCGCTTGGCCAGCCATTCGCTCAGGTCCGTCTCCGTCCGCGTCCGCCCGGCCGGATCCTTCCAGCTCAGCCCGCCCGCCAGCGCGAAGGTCACGGCATCGGTCAGGCCGCCGTCCTTGAACTTCTGCAACCGAACCCCCTTGCCACGCGCCATCTCGGGCAGTTCCTCCAGCGCGAAGACCAGCATCTTCCGGTTCTCGCCGACGCAGGCCACATGATCCCCCGACACCGGGCGGCAGACCACCGTCCGCGCGCCGTCGCGCATATTCAACACCTGCTTGCCCGCCCGCGTCTGCGCGATCAACTCATCGCCCGGCACCACGAATCCATCGCCATCCGACGAAGCCAGCAGGAATTTCTCCCCCGCCTTCGGGATCAGCACATGCGTCACCTCGACCTCGTTCGGCAGATCGACCATCAGCCGCACCGGCTCCCCCATGCCGCGCCCGCCGGGCAGGTTCGCGCCCAGCACCGTCCAGGCCCGCCCGTTCGAGCCCATCAGCACGATCCGGTCGGTGGTTTCCGCATGCAGCGCGAAACCCGGCCCGTCGCCATCCTTGAACTTCACCTCGGCATCGAGCGGCTGATGCCCCTTCATCGCCCGGATCCAGCCCATCTTCGACAGGATCACGGTGATCGGTTCGCGCTCGATCATCGCCTCGATCGGCACCTCGACCACCTCGCCCGCCTCGTCGAAGACGGTGCGGCGTCGCCCGGCCACGGTGCCCTTGCCGAAGGCCTTGCGCACCTCGCCCAGTTCCTGCCCGATCTTGCGCCACTGCGCCTTGTCGGAGGCCAGCAGCGCCTCCAGCCCGGCGCGTTCGGCCAGCAGCCCGTCCCGCTCGCCGCGCAACTCCATCTCTTCGAGCCGCCGCAAGCTGCGCAGCCGCATGTTCAGGATCGCCTCGGCCTGCGCCTCGGTCAGATGCACCACCCCGGCCTCGCCCTTCCAGGGCTCCGCCATCAGGGCGCGCTTCGGTTCGTCCTCGTGGCGGATGATCTCGATCACCCGGTCGAGGTTCAGATAGGCGACGATATAGCCTTCAAGGATCTCCAGCCGGTTCGCGATCTTCTCCAGCCGGTGCTGAGACCGGCGGCACAGCACATCGCGCCGGTGGTCCAGAAACGCCCGCAACACTTCCTTCAGCGAACAGACCTTCGGCACCTTGCCGTCGATCAGCACGTTCATGTTCAGGCTGAACCGCACTTCGAGTTCGGAGCTGCGGAACAGCATCCCCATCAGCTGCGCCGGATCCACCGTCTTCGCCCGGGGCTCCAGCACGATCCGCACGTCATCGGCGCTTTCGTCGCGCACATCGGCCAGCGCCGGAACCTTCTTCGTCTCGATCAGTTCGGCCAGCCGCTCGATCAGCTTCGCCTTCTGCACCTGATAGGGGATCTCGGTGACCACGATCTGCCACTGCCCGCGCCCCAGATCCTCCGTCGCCCATTTCGAGCGCAGCCGGAACGCGCCGCGCCCGCTGCGATAGGTCTCGCGGATCGACTCCTTCGGCTCGACCAGCACACCGCCGGTCGGGAAATCCGGGCCGGGAATCAGATCGACCAGCGCATCGTCCGAAATCCCCGGATCCCTGATCATCGCAAGGCAGCCCTCGACCAGTTCGTCGAGGTTATGCGGCGGGATATTCGTCGCCATCCCCACCGCGATGCCGCTCGCGCCATTGGCCAGAAGGTTCGGGAAGGCGGCGGGCAGCACCACCGGCTCTTCCAGCGTGCCGTCGTAGTTCGGCCGGAAATCCACCGCGTTTTCGGCCAGCCCCTCCAGCAGCACCTCGGACGGCGCCGCAAGTCGCGCCTCGGTGTAGCGCGAGGCCGCCGGATTGTCGCCGTCGATATTGCCGAAGTTCCCCTGCCCGTCCACCAGCGGGTAGCGCATGGCGAAATCCTGCGCCAGACGCGCCATCGCATCATAGATCGCCGCGTCGCCGTGCGGGTGATAGTTCCCCATCACATCGCCCGAAATCTTCGCCGATTTCCGGAACCCCCCGGTCGAGGTCAGCTTCAGCTCCCGCATCGCGAACAGGATCCGCCGATGCACCGGCTTAAGCCCGTCGCGCGCATCCGGCAGCGCCCGGTGCATGATCGTCGACAGCGCATAGGTCAGGTAACGCTCGCCGATCGCGCGGCTCAGCGGCTCGGAATGGGTCGAGGGCGGGGTGTCGTCATGCTCGGTCATGCGCGGGGTGTAATTCGCCCCGCGCGCCCGGTCCAGCCGGAAGTTATTGCGCCCGCCCGGGGGACGCGTAATCATGCGCGCGGCAATATGGGTTCCAGGACTTCAGGCGCATGACAGAACCGACGTGGAAAGAGGCGATCATCGAGGTTCTGAAAGAGGCGGGGGAAGCCTTGCACTATACCGAGATCGCCGAGCAGATCGCCACACGCGGCTTGCGGACGAATCTCGGCGTCACGCCCGCTCAGACGGTAAATGCACAGATTGGCAGGAATGGCGCCCTTTTCCTCAGAACGGGGCGCGGCACATATATGCTGAATACAGCAGATCCTGAAGTGCCGAACTCCGTGGCTGCACGCCACGAAGCCATGACGGAAAGTCGCGCGATCGGCGAAATGACAGGAGATGCGGCTGAGGAAACCGAGGCAGCCCCGGTTCTCAAGAGCATCGGAATATTCTGGAACCGACTGGACCGCGCGGCCGAAACTCCTTGGCCAGCAGCAGTTCGGCAGTGCAACGGTCGATTTTTCAGAACAGATTGGCGTATATGTCCTCTATGACGGAAATCGGGCAGTTTATGTCGGCAGAGTCTGTAGACCGGCCAATCAGCATCCGCCTGAGAGAACATCTGCGCGATCGGCTGAATGGCCGATGGAACCGTTTCAGCTGGTTTGGCCTGAGAGGTGTGGATGATGCCGGTCGCCTCACCGAACCGGATTTCGCAACAAGTCAACGAGACATCATCGCACTGATGGAAGGCATCCTGATCGAGACGCTGGAGCCGCCCCTGAACCGCAAACGGGGAGACGATTTCAGCGCCCGAGAATATCTTCAGGTGGACGATCCCGGGCTTGAGGAACGGCGTTTCAAGGAAACGGTCGAGGCTCTGTGGAAAGGCCGCCGGAACTGAAATCCCGACGACCCATAAGGGGCCGCCCTCACTCGTCCATCTTCAGCGCAGAAATGAAGGCCGATTGCGGGATTTCGACCTTGCCGAACTGGCGCATCTTCTTCTTCCCGGCCTTCTGCTTTTCCAACAGCTTCTTCTTCCGGGTGGCGTCGCCGCCATAGCATTTCGCCGTCACGTCCTTGCGCATCGCCGAAAGCGTCTCGCGCGCGATAACCCGGCCGCCGATCGCCGCCTGGATCGGGATCTTGAACATGTGCCGCGGGATCAGTTCCTTCAGCTTTTCCACCATCGCCCGGCCCCGGCTTTCGGCACGGTCGGCATGGACCATGATCGACAGCGCATCGACGGGTTCGTCGTTCACCAGAATCGACATCTTCACCAATCGGTCCTCGCGGTATTCGCTCAGCTGATAGTCGAACGAGGCATAGCCCTTGGTCACCGATTTCAGCCGGTCATAGAAGTCGAAGACCACCTCGGCCAGCGGCAGGTCATAAACCACCATCGCGCGCGAACCGGCATAGGTCAGGTCCATCTGGATCCCGCGCCGGTCCTGACACAGCTTGAGCACATCGCCAAGGTATTCGTCCGGGACCATGATCGTCGCCTTGATCCGCGGCTCCTCGATATGGTCGACATAGGTCAGGTCGGGCATGTCGGCGGGGTTGTGCAGGTCGCGCACCTCGCCATCCTTCATGTAGATCTTGAACACCACCGAAGGCGCCGTGGTGATCAGGTCGAGGTCATATTCCCGTTCCAGCCGGTCGCGCACGACCTCAAGGTGCAACAGCCCGAGGAACCCGCAGCGGAAGCCGAAGCCAAGCGCCGCCGACGTCTCCATCTCATAGCTGAAGGACGCATCGTTCAGCGCCAGCTTCTCGATCGCGTCGCGCAGAGCCTCGAAATCATTCGCATCGACCGGGAACAGCCCGCAGAACACCACCGGCTGCGCGGGCTTGAACCCCGGCAGCGCCGCGGCGCAGGGCTTTTTCTCGTGGGTGATCGTGTCGCCGACGCGGGTGTCGCGCACCTGTTTGATGGAGGCCGTGAAGACGCCGATCTCGCCCGGCCCAAGCTCCGGGAAATCGACCATCTGCGGCTTCAGCACGGCCAGCTTGTCGATGCCGTAAACCGCGCCGGTCTGCATCATCTTGATCCGGTCGCCCTTGCGGATCACGCCGTCCATGACGCGGATCATCACGACGACGCCCAGATAGGGGTCATACCACGAATCGACCAGCATCGCCTTCAGCGGCGCGTTGCGGTCCCCCTTCGGCGCGGGCAGGCGGGTGACGATCGCCTCCAGCACATCGGGAATGCCAAGGCCGGTCTTCGCCGAAATCGGGATCGCATCCGAAGCGTCGATGCCGATCACATCCTCGATATTCGCCTTCACCGCGTCCGGGTCAGCGGCGGGCAGGTCGATCTTGTTCAGCACCGGCACGATTTCGTGGCCCGCGTCGATCGCCTGATAGACGTTCGCCAGCGTCTGCGCCTCGACGCCCTGCGAGGCATCGACAACCAGCAAAGACCCCTCCACCGCGCGCATCGAGCGGCTGACCTCATAGGCGAAATCGACGTGGCCGGGCGTGTCGATCAGGTTCAGGACATAGGTCTCCCCGTCCTTCGCCGGATATTCGATCCGCACGGTATTCGCCTTGATGGTGATGCCGCGCTCGCGCTCGATGTCCATGCTGTCGAGAAGCTGCGCCTTCATGTCGCGTTCGGCCACCGTCCCCGTCATCTGGATCAGGCGGTCGGCCAGCGTGGATTTGCCGTGGTCGATATGCGCCACGATCGAGAAGTTGCGGATGTGATCAAGCTCGGTCATGGCGGCGCGTATATCCAGAAAAACAGGGGCCGGGAAGGGGTGTCAGAGCGGGCGCGACAGCAGCGCGCCGGGCCGGTATTTCGCGATGGTCATGGTGAGCCAGCCCGCGATCACCGCCTTGATCAGATCGCCCGGGATGAACGGCACCGAAAGCAGGGCCGCTTCCAGGAAACCCTTGCTCAGGATCGCCATCATGCCGAGCGTGCCGCACAGATACAGCACCACGATCCCGCCGATGATCGCGCCGAAGGCGGCGGTGGCGCCGATATGGCCGCGGGTGCGTTCGACGATCAGCCCGGCGACGAAGGCCGCGGGCAGCCAGCCGATCAGGAAACCGACCGTCGGCCCGGCGAAAACGCCCAGTCCCCCGCGCCCGCCCGCCAGCACCGGCAGGCCAAGCGCCACCAGCGCGATCACCACCAGCACCGCCAGCGCCCCCCGCCAGCTGCCCAGCACCGTCCCCGCCAGCATCACGCCAAGCGACTGCGCCGACACCGGCACCCCCGAGGCCAGCGCGATCGGTGGCACGAAGCCAAGCGCGCAGATCAGCGCGGCGAACAGCACGACAAGGGCGAAGTTGCGTTCCAAATCAGTCTCTCCCATTCTGGCGCGGCGGGTTCAGCCCGCCCCGCGCACGCAATGCTTCCGCCAGATGATCCGAATCGTCCAGAAGCGAAAGAGTCATCGGCACGATCAATCGCACGCCGGGCCTGCGCCGCGACCGCGCCCGCCAGGCCAGCGCCAGCGCCTCCATCCGCCCGCGCAGCACCGGAATCAGCCGCAGCACCATCGCCACCGCCAGCGCCGGCAGCCGCGGCGGCAGCCCGAACCGCGCCAGCGGCCGGGCCAGCCGCTCGACCAGCGCGATCAGGTCGGGCAGCGGCGTCGTCAGCGTCACGAAATTCGCCAGCGCCACCATCGTCAGGATCCGCAGCACCAGAACAGCCGCCTCGCGCGGGGCACCAAGCCACATCCACCACAGCGCAATGGCCGCAACGATCCACAGCACCGGGCGCAGCGCCACCATCCCCTCGCGCATCGCGCGGGGCCCGAGCGTCGCATAAAGCCCCACCACCGCCAACAGCGCCGCCATCAGCGGCACCGGCGCGCGCAGGAAGGTCAGCGCCGGAAGAACCACCGCCAGCGCGCCGAACTTTGCCCCGGCGGGCAGCCGGTGCGCCCAACTGGTTCCGGGCAGCGCGAGGCTCAGCATGGCGCCGCGCGCGCGAGGCGCTCCATTTCGGCGCCATAGGCGGGCAGGACCGTGCCCGGCGGGCCATCCGCCACCACCTGCCCCTGTTCCAGCCAGATCACCCGGTCGTATCCCCGCACCCGCGCCGGATCATGCGTCACCGTCAGCACGTTCTGCGGCAGTGCGGCGATCCGGGCCTCGATGCGCAGCGTCGAGGGCAGGTCGAGGCTCGCGAAGGGTTCGTCGAACAGGATCCAGCGCGGAGCCATCGCCAGAATCGCCAGCAGGCAGACCATCTGCCGCTGCCCCTGCGACAGGGTGTGGCACAGTCGCTCCGCCCAGTCGGGCCGGTCCGCCAGCATCTCCGCCGCCCGCGCCCGTGCCGCCGGACGGGTCATGCCCTGCTGCTCCAGCCCGAAGGAAATCTCCTCGATCACGGTCGGAAAGATGATCTGGTGGTCCGGGTTCTGGAACAGGATCCCCACGGTATCGAGCGCGCCGCGCCGGTCCCGCGCCACGTCGATGCCGTTCACCGTCACCCGCCCCGCCTGCGGCACCGCCAGCCCCGCGATCAGCCGCAGGAGCGAGGACTTGCCCGAGCCGTTGCGCCCGACCACCGCCACGCGCCGTTCCGACAGGCTCAGGCTCAGGCCGTCGAAGACGCGCCCCGCTTCGCGCGTGAATGTGATGTTGCGGATGTCGATCGTGCTGCTCATGGCGGTGGTGTTTGCCCTGCGCGCAAGGCCGGGTCAAACGAAACCGGCATTGACGCGGGCCGCGCGCTGACCGATCTTCATGCCGATTGATCAGGAGGTTCCCATGATCCTTTCCGTTCCCGACATGACCTGCAACCACTGCAAGGCGAGCGTCGAAGCCGCCATCACCGAAGTCGGCGGCAAGGCCGTCGTGAGTCTCGAAGACCGCGAGGTCGAGGTCAACGGCCTGCCCGAAGCCACCGTCCTCGCCGCGCTGAAGGCCGCCGGATACGAGGCCGAAGTCATCGCCTGACGCAACCTCTGGTGGTGATTCCGCACCGCCGCACCACCCCTTGCTGCTGCGGATTTCGTTGTGTTTTCACGCCGGAATCGCTACCATCCCGCCCAAACAAATGGGGTGAGCAACCAAGCCCGCTCCGCGCGACGAGAGGCAGCAGTATGAAATATTCCCTGTTCGTGATCGCGGGTGTTCTCGCATCCGGGGCCGCCCATGCGGGCGCCATTGATTCCGCCTGCATGAAATATGCGGGCCGTGCCAGCGCCGCCACCTGCGGCTGCATCCAGCAGGTCGCTGATTCGACGCTGAGCCGGTCGGATCAGCGCCGCGCCGCGGGCTTCTTCAAGAACCCTGACAAGGCGCAGGACGTGCGGATGTCGCCGAGCCAGTCGGACAACGACTTCTGGGCGCGTTACAAGACCTTTGCCCAGACCGCCGAAGCCTACTGCGCCCGCTGAAGCCGGTCGATCCAGACCCGCGCGCCTGCCTCGATGATGTCGAGGCAGCGTTCGTAATCGCGTGTATAATAGGGGTCGGGCACATCGCGCAGGCCCGTCCCGCCCTCCAGGAACAGCCCGAGCTGCGCCCGCCCGCCCTGCGGCGCGATCCGCTCGGCCTCCGCGATATTGCGCGAATCCATCGCCAAGATCCGGTCGAACCGGTCGAAGTCGCCCGGTTCCAGCCGCCGCGCCCGCAGTTTCGACAGGTCATAGCCCCGCCGCCGCGCGGCCACCTGCATCGGCCCATAGGGCGCCGCCCCGACATGCCAGCCACCGGTTCCGGCACTGTCCAGTTCGACCGAGAGGCCCGCCTTCGCGGCCATGTCACGAAAAACGCCTTCGGCGGCGGGGGAGCGGCAGATATTGCCCAGGCAGAGAAACAGGATACGCATAAGGGGCATATAGCAGGAGGAACGCATGGCGAGAATCGTTGTCCTGACCGGAGCGGGGATTTCCGCCGAAAGCGGCATCCGGACCTTCCGCGCGGCGGATGGGCTGTGGGAAGACCACCGGATCGAGGATGTCGCCACGCCCGAGGGATTCGCGCGTGATCCGGAGCTTGTCCTGCGCTTCTACAACGAGCGCCGGGCCGCAGCGGCGGCGGCCGAGCCCAATGCGGCGCACCGGGCGCTGGCCCGGCTGACGCAGGCGCATCAGGTGACGGTGGTGACGCAGAACGTCGACGACCTGCACGAGCGCGGCGGCTCGCGGGGCGTGATCCACATGCACGGCACGCTGAACGGGGCGCTTTGTGCGCGCTGCGGGCATCGCTGGACGGCGCCGAGGGTGATGCAGGTCACCGACCCCTGCCCCGCCTGCGGCGCCCCCGCCAGTCGGCCCGATATCGTCTGGTTCGGCGAAATGCCCTATCGGATGGCGGAAATCTGGCAGGCGCTGCGGGCCGCCGATCTGTTCGTGTCGATCGGCACCTCCGGGAATGTCTATCCGGCGGCGGGGTTCGTGGCCGATGCGCGCCATGCCGGGATTGCGACGCTGGAGCTGAACCTCGAACCCTCGGCGGGGTCGCGGCTGTTCGATGCCGCGCGCCACGGCCCGGCCACGCAGATCGTGCCCGCATGGGTGGCGGAGATGCTGGCCGCCGCATGAATCGCTTGACGTCCGGCGGCTTTGCCCTTATCCCGCCAGACAGATTCATCGGCGCCGCAGTCCGCGGCGGTCGTAGTATTGGTATAGGGCGGACACGCGCCCCGAGGAAACGAAGGATACACGCCATGTCGCGCGTCTGCGAACTGACCGGCAAGGGCCCGATGTCGGGCAACAACATCAGCCACGCGAACAACAAGACGCGTCGCCGCTTCCTGCCGAACCTGAACGAAGTCACCCTGATCTCCGACGTGCTGGGCCAGTCGTTCAAGCTGCGCATCTCGGCCGCCGGCCTGCGCTCGGTCGACCATCGCGGCGGTCTGGACGCCTATCTGCTGAAGGCGACCGACACCGAGCTTTCGGCCAATGCGCTGAAGATCAAGAAGGCGATCGTCAAGGCGCAGGCCGCCGCCTGATCGGCCCGACAGTATTCCGGAAGGGCGTGGGGAAACCCGCGCCCTTTTTGCTTTGCCGCGGGGAAACCTGCGCGGGCGATCGGGCAGGTGCGCCTCCACCACCGGTCGAAAGCACCGCGTCATGACCCCGGCGAACGATAAGGCCGCGCTGCCCGTCAGGGTTCCACTGCCGCAAGGAACCGCACTAACAGGTTGTTGAAAAAGTTCGCGCGATGAGAGGGGCCAAGCCAGGATCCGGGAAAACCACCTCGGATGGGCCGGAAATGCCCAATTTTCAGACCGTCACCGAATCCAGAACGATTTCGGCCACAACAGCTTCTCAAAACCCTTTCTCAGCAGCCCACTAACCCAGTGCGCCACGCCACGGCCCCAGCGGGCGCAACCGGCGCCGGGTGGAACTGGCCACGACCGCAACGCCCTCGCCGGGCTCAGCTACCGGACGAAGGCATCGCGGAAGCCGTTGCGGCGCAGCTTGCGCACGGCCTGATCGGCGCCCTTCGCATCGAACGGCCCCGAGAAGATCAGCTCCAGTTCCTTGCCGCCACGCTTCAGCGTCGATGTCGCCACCGGCAGCCCGAGCGCCCAGATCTGCGCCTTGACCTTCTGCGCATTCTCCGGATCGCCAAAGGCACCGATCTGCACGAAGCGCTCGCGCCCTTGCTTGCGGATCTTGGCGGGGACATGCGCCCGGGGCGCCTCGGGCAGCGGATTGCGCAGCGCGAGGTCGAGCAGGACGGTCATCCGCGGCGTTGCCGGCAGCGGCCCGGGCGCGGGCCCTTCGACCCGCAGCCCCGGCAGCCCGGCGGCATTGATGAATCCCACCGGATCGCCCCGCAGCGAGGAACAGCGCATCACCACCCGCCCGTCGGACAACAGATAGCGCTGCGCCATCGCCGGGCGGTTCGGGCAACTGGTCAGCGCACCCGGAACCGTCCGCGTCTCGGTGATCGTCACCCGTTGCGGCGCGGCCTGCACCAGCGGCCTGGGCGCGCCCGGCACCGGGCTGGGCGTATAGCCGCACAGCGGCTGGCCGTCACGCGTCAGCCGCGCCTGCCACTGCCCTGCGGCATCGCGGCGGAACACGCAGCCCGCGCTATCGACATATTGCGCCCCGGCATACTCCGGCGGCGGCAGTTCCACCGGCCCCGCCGCCACCGGCAGCGCCGCCATCAGGCCAACAGCAAGCGCACGCAGATTTATCATTTCGTCCCGAACATCCGGTCCCCGGCATCGCCAAGACCGGGAACGATATAGCCGTGATCGTCCAGGTGATCGTCGATCGAGGCCGTCACGATCGGCACATCCGGATGCGCCGCGCGCATATGCGCGATGCCCTCGGGCGCGGCCAGCAGGCACAGGAAGCGGATATTCTTCGCCCCCCGGTCCTTGAGCATCTGCACCGCCGCCGCCGAACTGTTGCCAGTGGCCAGCATCGGATCGACGACGATCACCATCCGCTCGCCCAGCATCGGCGGCACCTTGCAGTAATATTCGACGGGTTGCAGCGTCTCCGGATCGCGATAGAGCCCGATGAAGCCGACCCGCGCCGCCGGGATCAGCTCCAGGATGCCGTCCAGCAGCCCGTTGCCCGCCCGCAGGATCGACACCAGCGCGAGCTTCTTGCCCTCCAGGATCGGCGCCTCCATGGTGCAGAGCGGGGTTTCGATCGTCTTCTTCGTGACCTCAAGGCCGCGGGTGACCTCATAGGCCAGAAGCAGGCTGATTTCGCGCAGCAACTGGCGGAAACTCGCGGTCGAGGCGTCCTTCTCGCGCATCAGCGTCAGCTTGTGCTGCACCAGCGGGTGATCCACCACCGTCACGAACTCGTCCATCTGCGTCCCCTATATGAATGCGCGCCCCGGCCCTTCGGCAGCCAGCCCCAGATGCGCGGCGACCGATGCCGCCACATCCACATAACCCACTTGGCCGACAGGTTTCAAACCCAACCCGTAGCCCAGCACCGGAACCCGCTCCCGCGTGTGGTCGGTGCCGGTGAAGGTCGGGTCATTGCCGTGATCTGCCGTAAAAAGCGCCAGATCCCCGGGGCGCAGCCGCGACAGGAACACCCCCGCCCGTTCATCGAACCATTCGAGCGCCCGGGCATAGCCCGCCACATCGCGGCGGTGGCCATAGAGGCTGTCGAACTCGACGAAATTGGCGAAGGTCAGGCTGCCCGGTTCGGCCTCATCCGCCAGCCGGATCAGGTGCTCCATCAGCGCGGCATCGTCCCGGCCCTTGTGCAGCCGGTCAATGCCGCGATGGCTGAAGATATCGCCGATCTTGCCGATGGCATGGGTCACCCGGCCCGCCGCCTGCGCCCGGTCGAGGATCGTCGCCCCGGGTGGTTCGATCGCGAAATCGCGCCGGTTCGGGGTGCGGGTGAAATGGCCGGGGGTACCGGTAAAGGGCCGCGCGATCACCCGCCCCACCCGCATCGCATGCAGCACCGGGGCGATGGCGCGGCACAGGGTCAGCAGGCGATCGAGGCCGAAGCTCTCCTCATGCGCGGCGATCTGGAACACGCTGTCGGCGGAGGTGTAGCAGATCGGCCAGCCGCTGCGCAGATGTTCGGCCCCCAGCCGTTCGATGATCGCGGTGCCGGGCGCGTGGCAATTGCCCAAAATCCCCGCCGTCCCCGCCGCGCGGGCCACCTGCGCGACCAGATCGGCGGGGAAGCTGTTTTCGCGGTCGGGGAAATAGTGCCAGTCCCACGGCACCGGCACCCCGGCCAGTTCCCAATGGCCGGAGGGGGTATCCTTGCCGCGCGACACTTCCGTCGCCGCGCCCCACAGGCCGGTCGGCGCAGCCCCCAGCCCCGGCGCCCGCAGCCCGGAGGCCAATTCCACCGCCGCGCCAAGGCCCAGCCCGTCCAGCACCGGCATTCGCAAAGGCCGAGCCTGCGCGATATGGCCCACGGTATTCGCCCCGGTGTCGGGCGTGCCCTCGTTGAAGAACGTCCCGGCATCCGGCGCTCCGCCGATGCCCACGCTGTCCATCACGATCAGGAAAGCCCGGCTCATGCGACATCCTCCGGGCCGATGCGGTCATGGATCAGCGGCGGTTCCTCGGGCAGGTCTGCGGACAGGCCATAGGCCGCGCGGACGGCGGCCACGGCGCGCGCGGCGTCCGTGTCATTGGCGGCATGGATCAGGGCGAGCGGCTCGCCCTCGGCCATTTCCTCGCCGATCACGGCAAGCCCCGTCAGCCCGACCGAAGGGTTCACCCGATCCGTCGCCACCAGCCGCCCGCCGCCCAGCCGCACCACCGCCTCGCCAAGCGCGCGCCCGTCCACCCGGGCCACGAACCCCGCCCGCGGCGCGGGCACCGGCACGATCACCGGCGCCGCGGGCAGCCGGTCCGGATAGCGCTCCACGAAATCCGCCGGGCCGCCGAGCGCCGCCACCATCCGGCCGAATACCTCTGCCGCGCGGCCCGATTCCAGCGCATGGTCGATCATCGCCGCGCCCTCATCCAGATCCGCCGCCCGGCCCGCAAGCGCCAGCGCCTCGCCGCCAAGCGCCGCCGCCACATCCCACAGCGCTTCGTTCACCGCCGTGCCGGTCAGCGTCTCCATCACTTCCAGCACCTCCAGCGCATTGCCCGCCGAATGACCAAGGCTCTGGCTCATGTCGGTGATCAGCGCGGTGGTCCGGCACCCCGCCCCGTTCGCCGTGGCGACCAGCGCCCGGGCCAGCGCGCGCGCCTGCTCCATGTCAGGCAGGAAGGCACCGGAACCCACCTTCACATCCAGAACCAGCGCCTCCAGCCCCGCCGCCAGCTTCTTCGACAGGATCGAGGCGGTGATCAGGTCGATGCTTCTCGACCGTGGCGGATTCGTCGCGCACCGCATAGAGGCGCCGGTCCGCCGGGGCGATTTCGCCGGTGGCTCCGATGATCGCACAGCCGACCTCCGCCACCACCTTGCGCAGCGCCTCCACCCCCGGATAGGCGCGATAGCCCGGGATCGCCTCCATCTTGTCGAGCGTGCCGCCGGTATGGCCGAGCCCCCGCCCCGAGATCATCGGCACGAACACCCCGCAGGCCGCCAGCGCCGGCGCGAGCAGCAGCGACACGCTGTCGCCGATGCCGCCAGTCGAATGCTTGTCCACCACCGGGCCGGGCAGATCCCATCGCAGCACCTGCCCCGAATCGCGCATCGCCTCGGTCAGCGCGACCCGGCCCGCATCGCCGATCCCGTTCAGCACGACCGCCATCGCGAAGGCGCCCGCCTGCGCATCCGACACCTGCCCCGTGGCCAGCCCGCGCGCGAACCACCGCGCCGCGCCGGCGTCCAGCCCCCGGCCATCGCGCAGGGCCGCGATGATGCCGCGCGCCTCCATCAACACTTGTCCATATGGCTCGGGTCGAAGCGGGCGGGCAGGAGTTCCCCGATCGTGGTGGCCAGAACCTTGCCCGAAACGGTGGCCAGCGTGACCGGGGTTCCGGGCTTACCGAATTCCGCGAGCTTCTGGCGGCAGCCGCCGCAGCAGGGCACGGGCTCCGGGCTGTCGGCGATGACGGCGACCTCGACCAGCTCGGTCTCTCCCGCCGCCACCATCGCCGCGATCGCCCCCGCCTCGGCGCAGGTGCCTTCGGGATAGGCGACATTCTCGACATTCACGCCGCGATAGACCCGGCCCGAAGCCCCGCGCACTGCCGCGCCGACCTTGAACCGCGAATAGGGAGCATAGGCATTCTCGCGCACCTCGCGCGCCGCATCGAGAAGGGACATTCGGGCCTCCGGGCTGTTTCACCGAATTCTGCGCCGCGCGCGAAGTTGATGCAAGCGGCCATACGGAGCCTTGCCGCCGCACGCTGGCCGCCCTATTCCCCAAGGGCACGGAGTGGTTTAAGGCTAAACCAGTTTCAGGGAGGCTCTCATGGACGAGGCGAGGCACGATCAGGCGCGGCATTCGGCGCTGGACTATCACGAATTCCCGACCCCAGGGAAACTGGAGATCCGAGCGACGAAACCCCTCGCCAATGGTCGCGACCTGAGCCGCGCCTACAGCCCCGGCGTCGCCGAAGCCTGCCTTGAGATCAAGGCCGACCCCGCCACCGTATCGCGCTATACCGCGCGCGGCAATCTGGTCGCCGTGGTGACGAACGGCACCGCGGTGCTGGGCCTTGGCAATATCGGCGCGCTGGCCTCGAAGCCGGTGATGGAAGGCAAGGCCGTCCTGTTCAAGAAATTCGCCAATATCGACGCCTTCGACATCGAGGTGAACCAGTCCGACCCCGAAAAGCTCGCCGAACTGGTCTGCGCGCTGGAGCCCTCCTTCGGCGCGATCAACCTTGAGGACATCAAGGCCCCCGACTGTTTCATCGTCGAAAAGATCTGCCGCGAGCGGATGAACATCCCGGTGTTCCACGACGATCAGCACGGCACGGCCATCGTCGTCGGTGCCGCCGCCACCAACGCGCTGCGCATCGCGGGCAAGAAGTTCGAGGAGATCAAGATCGTCTCCACCGGCGGCGGGGCGGCGGGGATCGCCTGCCTGAACATGCTGCTGAAGCTGGGGGTGAAGCGCGAAAACGTCTGGCTGTGCGACATCAAGGGGCTGGTCTATCAGGGCCGCAACGAAGAGATGACGCCGCAGAAAGAGGCCTATGCGCAACCCTCCGACCTGCGCACACTCGACGAGGTGATCACGGGCGCGGACATGTTCCTCGGCCTCTCCGGCCCGGGCGTGCTGAAGCCCGAAATGGTCGCGAAGATGGCGAAGGATCCGATCGTCTTCGCGCTGGCGAACCCCACCCCCGAAATCCTGCCCGACGAGGTGCGCGCCGTCGCGCCGGGCGCGATCATCGCCACCGGCCGGTCGGATTTCCCGAACCAGGTCAACAACGTCCTGTGCTTCCCCTTTATCTTCCGCGGCGCGCTGGATGTGGGGGCCACCACGATCAACGACGAAATGCAGCTGGCCTGTATCGAGGGCATCGCCGCGCTCGCCCGCGCCACCACCTCGGCCGAGGCAGCGGCGGCCTATAGCGGCGAGCGACTGACCTTCGGCGTCGATTACCTGATCCCGAAACCCTTCGACCCGCGGCTGATCGGGGTTGTTTCGGTCGCCGTGGCGAAGGCGGCGATGGAAACCGGCGTCGCCACCCGGCCGATCGCCGATCTGGATGCCTACCGCCGGAAGCTGGAAGGGTCGGTGTTCAAATCCGCCCTGATCATGCGCCCGGTGTTCGAGGCCGCCGCCACCGCCACCCGCCGCATCGTCTTTGCCGAGGGCGAGGACGAGCGCGTGCTGCGCACCGCCAACGGCATGCTGGAGGAAACCACCGACCGGCCGATCCTGATCGGGCGGCCCGACGTGATCGCGGCCCGCTGCGAACGCGCGGGCCTGCCGATCCGCCCCGGCGTGGATTTCGACATCGTGAACCCGCAGGACGACCCGCGCTATCGCGACTACTGGGGCACCTATCATGAACTGATGGCCCGGCGCGGCGTGACGCCAGACCTGGCGCGGGCGATCATGCGCACGAACACCACCGCCATCGCCGCCGTCATGGTCCACCGCGACGAGGCCGACAGCATGATCTGCGGCACCTTCGGGCAATATCTGTGGCACCTGAACTACGTCCGGCAGGTTCTGGCGCGGGGCGGGCTGCACCCGATCGGCGCGCTCAGCATGATGATCCTCGAAGACGGGCCGCTGTTCATCGCCGACACCCATGTCCACCACGAACCGACACCCGACGAGCTCACCGCCACCGTGATCGGCGCGGCGCGGCATGTGCGCCGCTTTGGCCTGACGCCGCGCGTCGCGCTGTGTTCGCACAGCCAGTTCGGCAATCTCGACATCGATTCGGGCCGCCGGATGCGCGCCGTTCTGGAAATGCTCGACGCGCGCGAGCCGGATTTCCAGTATGAGGGCGAGATGAACATCGACGCCGCGCTGGACCCGGACCTGCGGCGCCGGCAACTGCCGGAGAGCCGGTTGGAGGGATCCGCGAACGTGCTGATCTTCGCCAATACCGATACCGCCTCGGGCGTGCGCAACATCCTGAAGATGAAGGCCGGGGGGCTTGAGGTCGGGCCGATCCTGATGGGCATGGGGAACCGCGCGCATATCGTGACGCCCTCGATCACCACGCGCGGGCTGCTGAACATCTCCGCGCTGGCGGGTACGCCGGTCTCGCAATACGGCTGATGGGGAGTCGGCGCCCCGCGCGGGCGCCGCTTTGCAAATCCTTCGGCAAAATTTCTGGACGCAAACAAAACCCCTGCATTTGCAAATTTATTGCCGGATCTTCGGCCGGAATCTGCAAATTTTATCCGCTACGATGCGCCTGCGGGCGGTAACATTGTTGCGGAATTTTTCTCCGATGCCTTACATGCTTGCAAGTCTGGAGGAGACTCAAGCATGACATACAAGGACGTTTATGCCGCCTGGCAAGCCGACCCCGAAGGGTTCTGGATGAAGGCGGCCGAAGCGATCGACTGGGTGGAAAAACCCTCGAAAGCGTTGTTCGACGAAAACGCACCGATCTACGAATGGTTCTGCGACGCCAAGGTGAACACCTGCTGGAACGCGGTGGACCGCCATGTCGAGGCGGGCCGGGGCGACGAACTCGCCATCATGCACGAAAGCCCGATCACCCATTCGACGAAGGGCATCACCTACCGGGAACTGCGCGACCGGGTGGCCTCGCTTGCGGGGGCGCTGCGGGCGAAGGGCATCGAAAAGGGCGACCGGGTGATCATCTACATGCCGATGATCCCCGAGGCGCTGGAGGCGATGCTGGCCTGTGCCCGGCTGGGCGCGGTGCATTCGGTGGTGTTCGGCGGCTTCGCGGCACATGAGCTCGCGGTGCGGATCGACGATGCGACGCCGAAGGCGATCATCGCGGCCTCTTGCGGGATCGAACCCGGGCGGATCGTGCATTACAAGCCGCTGCTCGATGCCGCACTCGAAGCCGCGACGCACAAGCCCGACTTCTGCGTGATCTACCAGCGCGAACAGGAAGTGGCGAAGCTGGAAGAGGGCCGCGATGTGGCCTGGCACTCGTTCCAATATGGCGTGGAACCGGCGGAATGCGTGCCGGTCGAGGGCAACCACCCCGCCTATATCCTTTATACCTCGGGCACGACCGGGCAGCCGAAGGGCGTGATCCGCTCGACCGCCGGGCATCTGGTGGCGCTCGCCTGGACGATGAAGAACATCTACAACATCGAGGCGGGCGACCGGTTCTGGGCGGCCTCGGATGTGGGTTGGGTCGTCGGCCACAGCTATATCTGCTACGGGCCGCTGATCGCCGGGGGGCAGACGGTGGTCTTCGAGGGCAAGCCGGTGGGCACGCCGCACCCCGGCGTATTCTGGCGCGTGATCCAGAACCAGCGGATCAAGAGCTTCTTCACCGCGCCCACCGCCCTGCGCGCGATCCGGCGCGAGGATCCGACCGGCGAATGGATCAAGCGCTACAAGCTCCACGACCTTCAGGCGCTGTTCCTGGCAGGTGAACGGGCGGACCCGGACACCGTGAAATGGGCCGAGGAGCATCTGGGCGTGCCGGTGATCGACCACTGGTGGCAGACGGAAACCGGCTGGGCGATCGCGGCGAACCCGCTCGGGATCGAACTGCTGCCGGTGAAGCCGGGCAGCCCCTCGGTGCCGATGCCGGGCTACAACGTGCAGGTTCTGGACGAGGGCGGCCATCCGGTCGAGCCGGGCACGCTCGGCGCGATCGCGATCAAGCTGCCGCTGCCGCCCGGCACCCTGCCCGGCCTGTGGAACGCCGAGGCGCGCTTCCGCAAAAGCTATCTGGAGCATTTCCCCGGCTATTACGAAACCGGCGACGCGGGCTATGTCGACGAGGACGGCTACCTTTACATCATGTCGCGCACCGATGACGTGATCAACGTCGCCGGGCACCGGCTCTCGACCGGGGCGATGGAGGAGGTTCTGGCCTCCCACCCCGACGTGGCCGAATGCGCGGTGATCGGCGTGGCCGACGATCTGAAGGGGCAGTCGCCGCTGGGCTTCCTGTGCCTGAAGAAGGGCACGACCCGGAGCGAGGCCGAGATCGTCAAGGATTGCGTGAAGCTGGTGCGCCAGCAGATCGGCCCGGTCGCGGCGTTCAAATCCGCGCTGGTGGTCGAGCGTCTGCCGAAGACCCGCTCGGGCAAGATCCTGCGCGCGACGATGGTCAAGATCGCCGACGGCCAGCCGTTCAAGGTTCCGGCGACGATCGACGATCCGGTAATTCTGGACGAGATCGCGGAGCGGCTGAAGACGATCGGCTATCCGGCGGGCTGATGTATCGCGGCCACGAATGGCCCTGTGGAAATCCTGAAGGGGGCGTATAGCGCCCCCTTTCGGCTGTAGCTCTTGATTTGTCGGGACAAGGCCGCGAATGATGCGGCAGGACCAGTGATGAACAAAGCGACGACCCTTCCGATATCTGGCGGCCTGAATGGGGGGAGCCGCTGTCACGCATCGGGCGCGGCAGGTCGCGATCCATGCAGCATCGCGAAAATGCCGCTTCCCTCATCGGCTCCCGTGCTGGTGATCGAGGACATCCCCTCGCTGCGCACGACCTATCAGGCCTGCCTTGCCGATGCGGGCTATCCGGTTGTCACGGCGAAATCCGCCGCCGAAGGGCTTGATCTGTTCCATCGGTCCGGCACGACGGTAGTTCTGCTGAGCCTGTTTCTGCCGGATCGCAACGGGCTCGACCTGATGCGCGAAATGCTGGCGCTGCGCCCCGCCACGGCGGTGATCGTCCTGAGCGTGGATCTGTCGATCGGTCGCGCGGTCGAGGCGATGCGCCTCGGGGCCCGTGATTTCCTGATCAAGCCAGTGGGCGAGGATCGGTTGCTGCACGCCGTCGCGCAATCCCTGCTCCGCCCCGTTCAGGTTCCGGATGCCCGTCCGACCGCGCCGATCCTTGTTCCGGACCCGGAGGGGACCAGCCCCGCCCTGCCCGGGGTTCTGTCGGGGCTGACCCTGGCCGAGATCGAAAAGATCGCGATCGAACAGGCCATTGCGCGGCATGATGGCTCTGTGCCCCGCGCGGCCAGCGAACTCGGCGTCGCGCCCTCGACAATTTACCGCAAGATGGGGATGTGGCGGCAGGCCTAGGCGAATTGCTCGCGCATCAGCCGCTCTTCGAGCCCATGGCCCGGGTCGAACAGGATGCGGTGCTGCACCTTTGGCTCGGAACGGACCTCTACCCACAGGACGGGCTTCACCGCGCGCGAATCGGCATCGGCCATCACCGGGCGCTTCTCGGGCTCCAGCACGTCGAACCGCACCACGGCCGAAGACGGAAGGATCGCCCCCTGCCAGCGCCGCGGCCGGAACGAGGCGATCCCGGTCAGTGCCAGCACATCCGACCCGATCGGCAGGATCGGCCCGTGGACCGAATAATTATAGGCCGTGGACCCCGCCGGGGTGGCGACGATCGCGCCATCGCAGACCAGTTCCTCCATCCGCACCCGACCGTTGACCGAAATCCGCAGCTTGGCCGCCTGCGGCCCGACGCGCAGCAGCGAAACCTCGTTGATCGCCAGCGCCGCATGCACCACTCCGTCGGCGGTCTGCGCGGTCATGGCGAGCGGATTGATCACCGCCTCTTCGGCGGCGGCAAGGCGCGCGGGCAGGTTTTCCGGCACATAATCGTTCATCATGAAGCCGACCGAGCCCCGGTTCATACCATAAACCGGCAGCCCCGCCCCGGAATGCAGGGTCTGCAACATGAAGCCGTCGCCGCCGAGCGCCACGATCACATCGGCCCGCCCGACCGGGGATTGCCCGTAAAGCGCCACCAGTTCGTCCAGAGCGGCCTGCGCCGTCTCGCTGCCCGAGGCGGTGAAATGGATGTGGTTCGGTCTGTTCACGCCCGCTCCTCCGGTTTCCGGCACAGGTGTGGCAAGCGCCAGCCGGAAAGACAAGGCCACCGTGGCGCGCCAAATGCGCCTTTGGTCGCTTTGAGCGCTTTCGGTGGCGGATTTTCTGCGATAAACGACCCGCGACATTTCCCTTTCGTGTCAGGAGACAGCGATGACTGACCAGCGCGACCCGGGCTTTTTCACCGAAAGCCTTGCCACCCGTGACCCCGAAATCTTCAAGTCGATCGAACTGGAGCTGGGGCGCCAGCGTGACGAGATCGAGCTGATCGCCTCGGAGAACATCGTCTCGAAAGCGGTGATGGAGGCTCAGGGCTCCGTCATGACCAACAAATATGCCGAGGGCTATCCGGGCAAGCGCTACTATGGCGGCTGCCAGTTCGTCGATATCGCCGAGAATCTGGCGATCGACCGGGCGAAGCAGCTGTTCGGCTGCGATTTCGTCAACGTGCAGCCGAATTCCGGCAGCCAGGCGAACCAGGGCGTGTTCAACGCGCTGCTGCAACCGGGCGACACGATCCTTGGCATGAGCCTCGATGCCGGCGGTCACCTGACCCATGGCGCGCGCCCGAACCAGTCGGGCAAGTGGTTCAACGCGGTCCAGTATGGCGTGCGCCAGCAGGACAGCCGTCTGGACTACGATCAGGTCCGCGCGCTGGCGAACGAACACAAGCCGAAGCTGATCGTGGCGGGCGGTTCGGCGATTCCGCGCCAGATCGACTTTGCCGAATTCCGCAAGATCGCGGATGAGGTCGGCGCCTGGCTGATGGTGGACATGGCGCATTTCGCCGGTCTGGTTGCGGGCGGCGAACATCCCTCGCCCTTCCCGCATGCCGATGTGGTCACCACCACCACGCACAAGACCCTGCGCGGCCCGCGCGGCGGCATGATCCTGACCAACAACGAAGAGATCGCGAAGAAGGTCAATTCGGCGATCTTCCCGGGGATTCAGGGCGGCCCGCTGATGCATGTGATCGCGGGCAAGGCCGTCGCCTTCGGCGAGGCGCTGCGGCCCGAGTTCAAGGTCTATGCGAAGCAGGTCATCGCCAATGCGCAGGCGCTGGCGGATGAGCTGATGAAGGGCGGGCTGGACATCGTAACCGGCGGCACCGACACCCATGTGATGCTGGTCGACCTGCGCCCGAAGGGCGTGAAGGGCAATGCGACGGAAAAGGCCCTCGGCCGCGCGCATATCACCTGCAACAAGAACGGCATTCCGTTCGACCCGGAGAAGCCGACGGTAACCTCGGGCGTCCGCCTGGGCACCCCGGCGGGCACCACGCGCGGTTTCAAGGAAGCGGATTTCCGTGAAATCGGTCGGCTGATCGTCGAAGTGGTGGACGGCCTTGCCGCGAATGGCGAAGAGGGCAATGCCGAAGTCGAAGCCGCGGTGAAGGCCAAGGTCGAGACGCTGCTGAAGCGGTTCCCGATCTACCCGACGCTGTGATCCGGAGGGCCGCGGGAAACCGCGGCCCCTTTCATATCAGCCCGCGCCAGCGCGCGACCAGCAGCGCCAGCGCGCCGACGACCACGATCCCCAGCACCACATTCGCCGCGACGCCCAGCACCAGGCTGCGCGCACGCTCCCCCGCCCCGATCGGCCGCAGGTATTTCACGCAGGCCGCATGCGCCCGACCCACCGCCGCCATGTCGAGCCGCCGCGCCATCTTCGGAGAGGCCGCCATCTGCTCCGCCTCCGCCAGAACCCCGGCCGCGCGGCGCACCCGGCGCGGCAATCGGCGGGCGGCGTCCAGCTGATCGCGCAGGGTCGGCCCCCGGGCACCCAGCCGGTCGGCCAGAAGCTGCGAGACCTGAGCGGTCATCTGATGCACATTCGTCGGTTCCATGCCCGGACCCTAGACCGGGTGCGCCGGGGCCGCAATCTTCTCTGGCACCCGCTGGGGCGGCGCGGTAATCTTGGGTCATGCTGCATTCGATTGTTCACGGCGAAGACACCGCCCTGCCCCCGCTCCTGATCGTCCCCGGCCTGTTCGGATCCGCCCGGAACTGGGGGGTGGTCGCGCGTCACCTCTCGGCCCGGCGCAAGGTGATCGCGCTGGACATGCGCAACCATGGCGACAGCTTCCGATCGGACGACCATTCCTATCCGGCGATGGCGGGCGATCTGGCCGAGGTGATCGCGGCACAGGGGCGGGCCTGCGACGTGCTGGGCCATTCGATGGGCGGCAAGGCGTCGATGATGCTCGCGCTGACCCGGCCCGGGCTGGTGAACCGGCTGGTGGTGGCCGACATCGCGCCGGTCAGCTATGGCCATGCCGCCTATCACAAGGGCCTGATCCACGACATGAAGGCGCTGCGGATCGACGATCTGACCTCGCGCAGCGAAGCCGACCGGCGGCTGGCGGAGACGGTGAAGGATCCGGCGACCCGGGCCTTTCTGTTGCAGTCGCTGGAACTGCGCGACGGGCCGGTGCGCTGGAAGCTGAACCTCGACGCGCTGGAGAAGAACCTGCCGCTGATCCTGTCCTGGCCCGCGCTGCCCGAGGGCACGGCGTTTCCCGGGCCGGTGCTGTTTCTGTATGGGACGAAATCGACCTACGTCACGGCGGAGGGACGCGCCGCCATCGCGCCGCTGTTTCCCCGGGCGCAATATCAGGGCGTGGATGCCGGGCACTGGCTGCATGCCGAGCGCCCGCGCGAGGTCGAGACTGCGGTCGAGGATTTCCTCAGCCATTCAACCGTTGGCTGAAAGCTGCTTCGCCACCAGCCAAGAGGCGGGCAGCGCCAGCACGAACCCCGCCACCGCGGCCACGATCATCGCGCGCGCATCGACGCGGTTCATCGTCAGCGCCGCGGTGATGAAAACCCCGGCCAGGGTCGGGCCGATCAAGGCGTAAAGCAGGGTGAACAGGCGCAGCATGGCAAACTCCGTGGCTTTGGCTGCACCCGTTCATATATCATATTCGGAATTTGTTTTTGATCCGGATCAAGCCGGACTGCATTTCAGTTGAAAGCGCGCCTCCCCGCTATCCCCGGGCAGGGACGGCGATTTCCATGGCCCCGCGGAGGGCCCCGTCACCTTGCACCCGGTCACCTGCTCCGCCGCCCGGATCATCAGCGCAGGCACCGGGTCGCGCTGACTGGGCGTCAGATAGCCAAACCGGATCACTTCCGCCTGATCCTCCTTGTGAAAGACGACGAAGCGGTAGCCATCCAGCGTAACGTCATGGCGCACGGCATCCCGGAACTGCGGCGCAGGCGAAGCACCACATCCGGCCAGAAGAAGTAGAAACAGAATGATCGGCATGGCACCTCCTGCCCCGATCCTGCCGGATATATGGTTAAAAATCCGTATCTCCCGCCCCGCACCAGCAGGCGAAAAGATCCCGAAATCATGGCTGGCGATCAGGGACGATCGAGCCAGTCGTGATCCTTCGGCCCGGAAGGTCGCGTGGATCTGCCGGAACACCGGAGCTTCCATCTCATCTGGCGCAGATATTCCGACCACGCATTGCCGGACCAAAAAGGCGGCTATCAGCGTAGTGCCGCACGGCGAAGCGGAAGGCGTCCAGTCCCGGCGCCAGCATCCGCGAGATTATCCCCGTGGACGGAGAGATCTGTCAGAGGTGGAGAGGATGCGCCATCCGGCATCCTGTCACCACCTGACCGGCCCCATCCGGCTCAGCCGGGTCATGTTGCGCGAGGTGTAACGGCCGATCTCCGTCATCCCGGCCTTCAGCACCTTGTCCGGCGTCTTGCCCGCCATCATGGCCCAGGCGGAAGCCTCCATCGCCTCGACGGCGGCCTCGGCCTTTTCGACCACCATGCGGGTCATTTCCGACGAGGGCGTTTCCCACAGGCCGACCATCCCGGCCATACGCATGGCGATGACAGTCTGCGCTTCGAAGCCGATGCGGGCGGCCTGAAGGGCGATGGAAATCGGGGTTACGGGGTCGAAAAGCATTGTTTGACGCTCGCTTGTGCTGCTTGCTTCCGGACGGGAATCCGCCCGGCAACCACGCCCCCCGAACCGTGGTTCCTCTGACTATGCCCCGTTTCGCGTCTCCGCGAAAGTATGACCTTACGACAAATTTTACCCGATTACCCGGCTACCGTGGACAAAACCGCCCTGCGGGCTAGTCTATATGGGGGGTATTCGCCCGTCGAATTACAATGAATTGACTTCTTCGGAGAATCCTGAACTTTTCGGTTCACAATCCGGGGCCGTCGCGTCTGGCCGATCACATACAGGACCGTCATGATCAAACGCTTCATCATTGCGATCATCGCGCTCGCCGTCATCGGCGGGGGGATCGTCGGCTTCAACCTGTTCCGCGCGAAGATGATCGCCCAGTTTCTTGCGGCCATGAATTCCGCCGCGTTTCCGGTGACGGTCACCGAAGTCGTCCCCGGCACCTGGGCCCCCGGCATCGAGGCGATCGGCACCGCGAATGCCGCGCAGGGCAGCGACCTGTCCACCGAAGCCTCGGGCATCGTGCGCGAAATCCGGTTTGCGGCGAATGATACCGTCGAACAGGGCCAGCTTCTGGTGCAGATCGACGACCGGCAGGAACGGGCGGACCTTGAGGCCGCGCGGGCTACCGAAGACCTCGCGCAGATCACGCTGCGCCGGGCGCGCAACCTGCAACAGCGCGGCGTGCAGGCGACCAGCACCCTCGACAGCGCGGAGGCGGAAGCGGTTTCCGCCCGCTCGACCGTGGCGAAGCTGGAGGCCGTGCTGTCGATGAAACAGCTCAACGCCCCCTTCGCCGGGACGATCGGCATCCCCCGCGTCGAGGTCGGCCAGTTCGTTTCCGCCGGGACGGTCTATGCGACGCTCCAGGACCGCAGCAAGATGCGCGTCGATTTCAGCCTGTCGGAGCAGCAGGCGGCGCTGGTGAAGGGCGGCATGGCCGTGACCGTCATCGGCGAGGAAGACGGCACGCAGGTCGCGGGCTCCATCATCGGCATCGACCCGAAGATCGACCCGAATTCGCGGCTGGTGAACCTGCGCGCGATCCTGCCCGAGGCGAATGGCCATCTGACGCCCGGCCAGTTCCTGCGCGTGCGCGTCCATCTGCCGGAGGAGAAGGACGTCATCGCCCTGCCGCAGACGGTGGTGGCTTCGTCGCTCTATGGCGATTCGGTCTATGTCGTGCGCGAGGAAACGCCCGAGGGCAGCGATACGGCGCATCTGGTCGCACGGCAGGTCTTCGTGCAGCTCGGGCGGCGGTCGGCCGGGATGATCGAGATCACCTCGGGCCTGAAGGCGGGCGACAAGGTGGTGAATGCCGGGCAGAACCGGCTGAGTTCGGGCGCACCGGTGACGATCACCACCGATGCCGCGGCGACCGCGAACTGAGGGCGCGCCGATGCACTTCACCGAAATCTTCATCCGCCGGCCCGTGCTGTCGATGGTCGTGGGGGCCTTCATGCTCCTGCTCGGCATCGCGGCCTATTTCAACCTGCCCGTGCGGCAATATCCCGAGGTTGACGAAACCGTCGTCACCATCACCACGACCTATCCCGGCGCCTCGCCCGACCTGATCCAGGGCTTCATCACCGCGCCCATCGCGGAGGCCGTGGCGACGACGGAGAACATCGACTACGTTACCTCCTCCTCGACGCCCTCGGTCTCGGTGGTGTCGGTGAACATGAAGCTCGGCTCCGATCCGGATGCCGCGCTGACCGATGTTCTGGCCAAGGTGCAGCAGGTGCGTTCGGACCTGCCCACGGATTCCAAGGATCCGGTGATCGTGAAGGGCACCGGCGATACCTTCGCGCTGATGTATCTGGCCGCGCTGAACCCGAACATGACGAAGGAGCAGCTCACCGAATATATCGAGCGGGTGATCCGGCCGCGGATGTCCACGATCCCCGGCGTGGCCGAGATCGAGGTGATCGGCGCGTCGAAATATTCGATGCGGGTCTGGATCGACCCCGACAAGCTCGCCGCGCGCAAGGTGACGGCGGCGGAGGTTCTGGCGGCGATCAATTCGTCGAACTTCCTGTCCGCGCCAGGCAAGACCAAGAACGAATATTACGCCGCGGCGATCACGCTGAAATCCACGCTGCAAACGCCCGAGGCCTTCGGCAACCTGCCGATCCGCGCCGATGGCGATGCCGTCGTGCGGCTGCGCGACGTGGCGCGGGTGGAACTGGCCTCCGACGAATCGGGCGAAATCGTTACCTTCGAGGGCAAGGCGGGCACCTTCATCGGCATCTTCCCGACGCCCGCGGCGAACCCGCTCGACACCGCCGAGGCGGTGACGAAGGAACTGCCCGCGATCAACGCGGGGCTGCCCGAGGGGATGAGCATCGAACTGGTCTACGATTCGACCGACACGATTTCGGCCTCGATCCGCGAAGTGTTCCACACTATCGCCGAGGCGGTGGTGATCGTGGTGGTGGTGATCCTGCTGTTCCTCGGCTCGTTCCGCTCGGTGCTGATGCCGGTCGTCACCATTCCGCTGTCGCTGATTGGCGTGCTGGCGGTTCTGGTGGTGCTTGGCTATTCGATCAACCTGCTCACGCTGCTTGCCATGGTGCTGGCGATCGGGCTGGTGGTCGATGACGCGATCGTCGTGGTCGAGAACATCCACCGCCATATCGAGGACGGCATGAAACCGATCCCCGCCGCCGTGCAGGGGATGAAGGAAATCACCGGCCCCGTCATCGCGATGACGATCACGCTGGCCGCCGTGCTGGCGCCGCTGGGCTTCACCGGCGGGCTGACGGGGGCGTTGTTCAAGGAATTTGCCTTCACTCTCGCCGGATCGGTGATCCTGTCGGGGGTGATCGCGCTGACCATCACCCCGATGATGTCGGGCCGGATCCTGAAGGCGGGGCATGCCTCGGGCTTCCAGCAATTCGTCGACCGCACCTTCGATAAGCTCGCCGACTGGTATGAGCGGCGGGTGAACGGCTCGCTCGACTACCGGCCGGTGACCATTCTGGTCGTGATCGGGCTGGTCGCGGTAATGGGCTACATGTTCGTTAATACCTCGACCGAACTCGCCCCCGAGGAAGACCAGGGCGCGGTGCTCGCGATGGTCAACGGCCCGCGCTATGCGACCGACACCTATACCGCGAAATACATCGACCAGATTTCGCGGGGCACCGCCGATATCGCGGAGGTCCGCACCGATTTCTCGATCGCGGGCTTCGGCGGGGACGATGCGATGGGCATCCTGATCTGGGCGCTGAAGGACTGGTCCGAACGCGACCGCAGCCAGGCCGAAATCCAGGCCGAGATCCAGACCGTGCTGGACAGCAACACCGGGCTGCAAGGCTTTGCCTTCGCGCCGCCCACCCTGCCGGGCACCGGCGGCGGGCTGCCGATCTCGGTCATCATCCAGTCGATCCACGGCGCCGACCGGGTGGCCGAAGTGGCCGAACAGGTCCGGCTGAAGGCGCAGGCCTCGGGCAAGTTCATCATCGTGCAGAACTCGCTCAACTTCGACGCGCCGGAGGTTCTGGTGACGATCGACCGCGACCGGGCGGCGACGCTGAACGTCTCGGTCGCCGATATCGGCATGACGCTCGGCCTGCTGGTCGGCGGCGGCTCCGTCGCGCAGTTCGACCGCGATTCGAACAGCTATGACATCATCACCCAGGTGCCGCAGGAATGGCGCGCCAACCCCGAGCAACTGGGCAGCTATTTCGTCCAGGCCTCGACCGGCGAGATGGTGCCGCTGTCCTCGGTGGTGAAGATCGAGAATGGCGTGATGGCCGCGCAGATCCAGCAGTTCAACCAGCTCAACTCGGCCTCGATCACCGCGCTGCCGATCCCCGGCACCTCCACCGGCGAGGGTCTGGCCGAAATCGTCAGCGCGGCGCAGCAGTTGATGCCCGAAGGGTTCTTCATCGACTACTCCGGTCAGTCGCGGCTGGAGGTGAAGCAGGGCAACACCATCGCCATCGCCTTCGGCGCGGCGGTTCTGGTGATCTACCTCGTGCTGGCCGCGCAATTCGAGAGCTTCCGCGACCCGTTCATCATCCTGATGTCGGTGCCGCTGACGATCTTCGGCGCGATCCTGCCGCTGAACCTCGGGCTCGGCACGCTGAACATCTACTCTCAGGTCGGGCTGATCACGCTGGTCGGGCTGATCACCAAACACGGCATCCTGATGGTCGAATTCGCCAATCAGCAGCGTGAGGAACACGGCCACACCCGGCGCGAGGCGATCGTTCTGGCGGCGCGGACCCGGCTGCGGCCGATCCTGATGACCACGGCGGCGATGGCGCTGGCGGTGGTGCCGCTGGTGCGGGCCGAAGGCGCGGGCGCCGCCGCGCGCGAGGCGATGGGGATCGTGATGTTCTCCGGCCTGCTGATCGGAACGATGTTCACGCTTTTCGTCGTGCCGATGTTCTACAGCTTCATCGCGCCATCGGACAAAGCGATGCGCGCGGCGGCGGAACGGCGGATCGCGGCGGGCTGAGGGCGGGCGGGGATCTCCCCGCCCTTTCTCTTTCGGCCCTTGCATCCGGCGCCGCGCGCGGGCTTGATGCGGCCCGACACAGGAGGCCCCGTGCTGCTCTACCGCCTGCTTCTCGCGCTTGCGCTGCCCTTTTTGCTCGTCCGGCTATGGCTGCGGGAGCCGCGCGAGGTGCTGCGCGAACGGCTGGGCGGCGGCGCTGCGGCGCCCGGCGCGCTGTGGATCCATGCGGCCTCGAACGGGGAACTGGCCTCTGCGCATCCGCTGATCGAGGCGCTGCTGGCCCAGCGGCCGGGGCTGCGCCTGCTGCTGACCGTCAACACCGTCACCGCGCGGCAGATGGCGCAGGGCTGGAACGATCCGAGGATCACGGTGCGGGCGGCGCCGCTCGATGCGCGGTGGATCCTGCACCGCTTCCTGGGCCGGCATCGTCCGGTGGGGCTGCTGGTGATCGAAAATGAACTCTGGCCGAACCGCCTTGCGATATGCGCCGCCAGCGGGGTGCCGGTGATGGTGGCGGGGGCGCGGATGTCGGCGCGCTCTGCCGCCCGCTGGCGCAAGACCGGGCTCGGCCCGGCGCTGACCCGTGCGATCACGGCGCTTTCGGCGCAGGATCCGGCGAGCGAAGCGGCGTTTCTGAGCCTCGGCCTGCCGCGCGCGCGCCTGTTGCCGATGCTCAACCTGAAGACCGCCGTGGCCGCCCCCCCCCCCACCGAACGGCTGGACTGGCCACGCGCGCGCACCGTGCTGGCCGCCTCGACCCATGAGGGCGAGGAGGCAATCGTCCTTGATGCCTTCGCCCGCGCGCGGGCCGAGGAGCCCAGCCTGCGGCTGATCCTCGCCCCACGCCACCCGCGCCGCGCCGCAGAGATCGCCCGCCTGATCGCCGCCCGTGGCCTTGGCTTCACCCTGCGCTCGGGCGGCGAAGCCCCGACGGCGCCGGTCCTGCTGGCCGATACGATGGGCGAGATGGCGAACTGGTATACCGCCGCCGGTGTCTGTTTCATCGGCGGATCGCTGGTGCCGAAGGGCGGGCACACGCCCTTTGAACCCGCCGCCCATGGCTGCGCCATCGTACATGGCCCGTCGTGCAGCAATCACGCCGAAGCCTTCGCCGCGCTCGATGCCGCCGGGGCCGCGATCCCGGTCACCGATGCCGCAACGCTGGCGCAGGCCTTCCGGATGCCACCCGAAACACAGGCGCGGATCGGCCAGACGGGCACCGAAACGCTCGCCGGATTGCAGAAGTCCGGCGCGGTTTCCTCCCTTGCGCGATCAATTATTGAGCAGATTCCGGCCTGATTGGTAATTTTCCGCCAGCTTGATCCCGGGGCCGCCGCTTTCCCGCCGCGGATTATGGAATTCGTCACCTTCGCCCCCTATTTCTGGCCCAACGCAGAAGCGCGACGTTTCGAGTTGCCCGGGGGTGTGCAGGACCAATGAAATTCGACAGGAAATTGCAGCTTCTCCGCGATGCCAGCGGAGTCGAGCCTGTCCAGTTCGCCGCGCTGTGCATGCGGCGCAAGGCCGGGCGGATGCAGGTTCTGATGATCACCTCACGCGATACCGGCCGGTGGGTTCTGCCCAAGGGCTGGGCGAAGGACGGGCATTCCCAGGGCGAAAGCGCGCTGGCGGAGGCATGGGAAGAGGCGGGCGTGGTCGGGCGGCTGACCGGACCGGCGATCGGCACCTATGTTTCGCAGAAGATGCTGGTCGCGAACGAGCCGATGCCCTGCCGGATCGAGGTGCATCCGGTCCATGTCGATAAGCTGCTGGCCAAGTTCCCCGAGAAGGGGCAGCGCCGCCGCCGTTGGATGACGATCAAGCGCGCCGTCAAATCGGTGGCCGAGCCGGAGCTTGCCGCCCTGCTGCGTGGGCTGCGCACCCGGACGGACTTGCATTCGGGACCGGCTTGATTATGTCATGGGGATCCTGTTCCACGGTCCCGCAATGATCCGCTACACCCTCAAATGCGCCCAAGGTCATGATTTCGACGGCTGGTTTGCCTCCGCGGCGGCCTTTGACAAGCTGCATGCGGCTGGAATGGTGACCTGCTCCGTCTGCGGGTCGGCCAAGGTCGAAAAGGCGCTGATGGCGCCCGCCGTCCGGGCTGAGGAGCGCCCCCTGTCGGCCCCCGATCCGCGCGCCGAGGCGCTGGCGGCGCTGCGCCGTGCGGTGGAGGAGAATTCCGATTATGTCGGCATGAACTTCGCCGCCGAGGCCCGCGCGATCCATGACGGTACCGCCCCCGAGCGCGCGATCTATGGCGAGGCCCGGCTTGACGAGGCCCGCGCCCTGATCGAGGACGGCATTCCCGTGGCCCCCCTGCCCTTCGCCGGACCGCGCAAGACCAACTGACGCCTTGCAGTCCTCCACCCCTTCCGCTAGCAGGATCGACGACTGCCGGGCAAGGGGTCCGCAGGCGTTCAGGGGGAGTATCATGCCGATCCTCGTCATGAAATTCGGCGGCACCTCGGTGGCTGACCTCGACCGCATCGCGAATGCGGCGGCGAAGGTCCAGCGCGAGGTCGAGCGCGGCTATCATGTCATCGTCATCGTCTCGGCCATGTCGGGCAAGACCAACGAACTCGTCGGCTGGGTCGAAAAGACCTCGGCGCTTTATGACGCCCGCGAATATGACGCGGTTGTCGCCTCGGGCGAGAATGTCACCGCCGGGCTGATGGCGCTGCGGCTTCAGGAAATGGGCATCCCGGCGCGCAGCTGGCAGGGCTGGCAGGTGCCGATCAACACCACCTCCGCCCATGGCGCGGCCCGATTCGTGGACATTCCGCGCGCCAATATCGACCAGAAATTCCACGAAGGCATGAAGGTCGCCGTGGTCGCGGGCTTCCAGGGGCTGTCGCCCGAGGGCCGGATCACCACGCTCGGGCGGGGCGGATCGGACACCACCGCCGTCGCCTTCGCCGCCGCCTTCGGTGCGGAGCGCTGCGACATCTATACCGATGTGGATGGCGTCTATACCACCGATCCGCGCGTCTCGAACAAGGCGAAGAAGCTCGACAAGATCGCCTTCGAGGAAATGCTCGAACTGGCATCGCTCGGCGCGAAGGTGCTGCAAACGCGCTCGGTCGAGCTGGCGATGCGCTACAATGTGCGCCTGCGGGTGCTGTCCTCCTTCGAGGATACCGACGAGAATTCTGGAACCCTTGTCTGCGGTGAGGATGAAATCATGGAATCGAAAGCCGTCTCCGGTATCGCCTTTTCCCGTGACGAGGCGAAGATCACGCTGTTCACCATCGAGGACCGTCCGGGCGTCGCCTCGGCGATCTTCGGGCCGCTGTCCGATGCGGGCGTGAACGTGGACATGATCGTGCAGAACATCTCGGAAAAGGATTACGACGAAGCCCATCCCGGCGCCGTCACCGACATGACCTTCTCCTGCCCGATCAACCAGGTCGCCCGCGCGCAAAAGGCGCTCGAAGACGCGAAGACCGCGGGCAAGATCAAATATGACGAACTGATCATCGACACCGATGTCGCCAAGGTTTCGGTCGTCGGCATCGGCATGCGCAGCCATGCCGGCGTTGCCGCGAAAATGTTCGATTCGCTCGCTGCCGATGGAATCAACATCAAGGTCATCACCACGTCGGAGATCAAGATTTCGGTGCTGATCGACCGGAAATATATGGAACTGGCAGTTCAGGCGCTTCATGATGCGTTTGAACTGGACAAGGTGGCCTGAGCGCGCAACCGCCCGGGGCCTTGCGGAATGCGGGTCTTTTCAAAGGGGGCACGGAACGGAATGCCCGATCGTAGCAAAGGCGACAGTCGCACCCTGCTGCGTCGCCTGCGCGACACGCTGGCGACGCCGGGGGGCGGACAGGACCGGCTCGACCGGATCACCAGCCTCATCGCCGATTCGATGGGCACGGAGGTCTGTTCGATCTACCTGTTCCGCGATCCGGAGACGCTTGAGCTTTGTGCGACCGAAGGGCTGAATGCCGCGGCGGTGCATCACACCCGGATGCGTCTGGGCGAAGGGCTGGTCGGGCGCGTCGCGCGCACCGGGGTGCCGGTGAACACCGGCGATGCGCCCTCCGAACCCGGGTTCCGCTACATGCCCGAAACGGGAGAAGAGATCTTCTCCAGCTTCCTCGGCGTGCCGATCCAGCGCGTGGGCGAGAAGCTGGGCGTTCTGGTGGTGCAGTCGAAACAGGGGCGGCAGTTCCTCGACGATGAGGTCTATGGCCTTGAGGTCGTGGCGATGGTGCTGGCCGAGATGACGGAGCTTGGCGCCTTCACCGCGGACCACGGTATCGGCGCGACGCATCGCTTCCCGGTGATGTTCCGCGGCGCCACGGGGCAGGAGGGCGCGGCGGAAGGCCGGGTCTGGCTGCACGAGCCGCGTGTGGTGGTGACCAATCCGGTCGGCGACGATCCGGATGCCGAAAAGCACCGGCTGGAAGAGGCCGTCGCCGCACTGCGCGAGCAGATCGACGGACTCCTGACCAATTCCGCCTCGATGGACAAGGAGCAGCGGCAGGTTCTTGAGGCCTACAAGATGCTGTCCCGGTCGCGTGGCTGGGTGGCACGGATGGTCGAGGACATCGGGCTGGGCCTCTCCGCCGAAGCGGCGGTCGAGAAGGAGCAATCCACCGCCCGCGCCCGGCTGGAGCAATCGCCCGACCCCTATCTGCGCGAGCGGCTGAACGACCTGGCCGATCTGTCGAACCGGCTGCTGCGGCTGCTGACCGGACAGGGCACGGATACCGGCGCGGAACTGCCGGAGAACCCGGTGCTGGTCGCGCGCAACATCGGCCCGGCGGAACTCTTGGACTATGGCCGGCGGCTGAAGGGCGTGGTGCTGGAGGAAGGCTCCGTCGGCAGCCATGCGGCGATCGTCGCGCGGGCGCTGGCGATTCCGCTGGTGATCCATGCCGAGCGGATCACGACCGAGGCGCTGAACGGCGATCCGATCCTGGTCGATGGCGATCAGGGCGTGGTGCATCTGCGCCCGGAGGAAACTGTCGCCGCCGCCTTCCGCGACAAGATCGCGATGGCCGCCGAGGCGCAGAAACGCTACGCCGACCTGCGCGACCTGCCCGCCTGCGACCAGTCTGGCCAGACCGTCACGCTGATGATGAATGCCGGGCTGATGGCGGATCTGCCCTCGCTGAAGGGATCGGGCGCCGATGGCGTGGGCCTGTTCCGCACCGAATTGCAGTTCCTGACGCGCGCGCGCGTGCCGCGGCGGGGGGAACTCGCCGCGCTTTACAAGCGGGTCATGGATGCGGCGGATGGCAAGCGGGTGCAGTTCCGCACGCTTGACATCGGCTCCGACAAGGTTCTGCCCTATATGAAGCCGCAGGACGAACCCAACCCGGCGATGGGCTGGCGCGCGATCCGGGTGGGGCTGGACAAGCCGGGCGTGCTGCGGATGCAGTTGCAGGCGCTGATCCGCGCGGCCGAGGGGCGGCCGCTGTCGGTGATGTTCCCCTTCGTCGCCTCTCCGGATGAGTTCCACGCCGCCCGCAGCGCCCTGCTGCACGAACGCGACCGCGAGGCATCGCTGGGCCGCGTCGTGCCGTCCGAACTGAAGATCGGCGCGATGCTGGAAACGCCCTCGCTCGCCTTCGCGCAGGACAGTTTCTATACCGCCTGCGATTTCATCTCGATCGGCGGGAACGACCTGAAACAGTTCTTTTTCGCCGCCGACCGCGAGAACGAGCGCGTGCGCAAGCGCTACGATACGCTCGACAGCGCTTTCCTGACCTTCATCGAACGGATCATCGTGCGCTGCCGGCACACCGACACCGCGCTGAGCTTCTGTGGCGAGGATGCCGGGCGCCCGGTCGAGGCGCTGGCCTTCGCGGCGCTCGGGATCCGCACGCTGTCGATGCGCCCGGCCTCGATCGGGCCGGTGAAACATCTGATCCGGCGCGCGAACCTGAACGACCTGCATCAGGTAATCCACGACGCCCGCAACAAGGGCGCGCAGAACGTGCGCCCGGCGGTGACGGATTACCTGTCGCGGCTCTAGCGGATCCGGGCGACCAGTTCCTCGCGCAGCAGGCCCTCGTCCTGCCCCGATTCGCGCGCGAGGCTCTTCAACCCGAAATGCACCCGGGCGATTTCCTGATAATAGCTGGTGAAGGCATAATTCACCGCCGCCCCCGCCACCGCGCCCAGAACCGGCGCCGTCTGCGCCGCGAGCTTCTGCCCCAGCACACCGGCAAGTTTCGGCGCCACCTTGGTGATCAGCCCGTTCAGCCCCGCCCCGGTGATCGTCATCCGCGCGGTAAAGAACCCCAGATCCGTGCCGTCATCACGTGCCAGCGGCCCCGCCACGGCAAAGACCCGCAGGCATTCCATCCGGATCTCCTCGTCCTCCGGATCGAAGCCATGTTCGGCGGCGATGCCCTGAATCGCGCGCAACAGCATCGTGACGGTAAACGGCAGTTCCGCCAGCGACCCGGCGATGCCGCCAAAGCCGCCCGCCGCACCCATTGCCGTGGTCAGCGCCCGGTTCACCCAATCGGGCCGGTCGCCGATCACATGGCGCGACCGCGTGGCCGCCCCCGTCGCCGTCAGCAGCGCCTTTTCCGTCGCCCCTTCGAGCCCGGAACGCACCGGCGCGGGCAGCCGCGCCAGCAGCGTCTCGGCCGAACCGCCGACAAAGCTCAGCACCTGCATCACCGGCCCCGCCGCGCCGCGATAGCGTTTCGCCAGCAGGTCGAGCTGGGCGATGACGGTGGTATCCTTGACGGGCAGCAGGACTTCTTGCATGGCGCTCTCCGGTGTCACCCCCTGAATATGGGGGCTTCCGTCGGATTTCGCCAGTCAGCCGGTGAATTTCTCGACCGGACCACGCACGCCTTCCCAGGCGCCGGGTATCAGGTCCAGCGCCAGCACCCGGTCCGGGTTGGTGGGCGGCGGCATCGTCACCCCGTCGATTTTCCAGAAACCGAACCGCTGATAATAGGGCTGATCGCCGACCAGAAGCACCCGCTCCCACCCCAGCCGCCGCGCCTCGGCGAGGCTTTCCCACATCAGAAGACCGCCCAGCCCTTCGCCCTGCCGCGTCGGATGCACCGCCACCGGGCCAAGCAGCAGCACGCGCCGCCCGCCGACCTGCACCGGCCAATAGCGGATCACCGCCGCCAGAACGCCATCCTCGCGCAGCGTCAGGCACAGCGGATGCACCTTCTCCACCCCGTCGCGCAGCCGGTAGGAAGACAGCGCCGTCCGCCCCGGCGCAAAGCAAAGGTCGTACAGCGCCTCCACCTCCCACCAGTCGGCATCGCTCTCTTCTTCCAGCTGATACATCCGGCGCCCTCGAATCCCTCGCGCATCGCGCCTAGCACCGTTACATGTCAGGTTCAATTCAGGGGGGAAGCGATGTTCTACAAACCCGCACAGGGCCACGGCCTGCCGCACAACCCGTTCAACGCCATCGTCGCCCCGCGACCGATCGGCTGGATCTCCACCCGTGGGGCGATGGGGGACAATCTGGCGCCCTATTCCTTCTTCAACGCGGTCGCCTATGTACCGCCGCAGGTGATGTTCGCCTCAACTGCGGCCAAATCCGACCGGGAGGGGACCAAGGACACCGTGGCGCAGATCCGGGAAACCGGCGTGTTCTGCGTCAACATGGTCACCCGCGCGCTGATCGACGCGATGAACGCCACCTCCGCCCCGCTGCCCGCCGGGGAGGATGAATTCACCGCCGCCGGGATCGCGAAGGCGCCCTGCGAGACGATCGACTGTCCGCGCGTGGCCGAGGCGCCCGCCGCGCTCGAATGCCGGGTGACGCAGATCGTGCCGCTGCTGGGCGCGGCGAATGTGCTGGTCCTGGGCGAGGTGACGGGCGTGCATATCCGCCCCGATTGCCTGAACGGTGGGCGCTACCTGCCGCCCGACCGGCTCAGCCGGCTGGGCTACAAGGATTATGCCGCCATTACCGAGACCTTCGCGCTTGACCGTCCCCCGGGGGGCTGATTTCCTCGCCGCAGGACAGCAGGGGGCGGTATGGAACGGATGATCGGGGTGATCGGCGGCTCGGGGCTTTACGAGATCGCCGGGCTGGAAGGCGCCGAATGGCGCAGCGTGGACACCCCCTTCGGCCCGCCCTCGGACCAGATTCTCACCGGCACGCTGAACGGCATGCGCATGGCCTTCCTGCCGCGCCATGGCCGGGGGCATGTGCATACGCCGACCTCCGTCCCCTACCGCGCCAATATCTATGCGCTGAAGGTTCTGGGGGTGACGGATGTGGTGGCGGTCTCGGCGGTGGGGTCGCTGCGCGAGGACTATGCGCCGGGCAGCTTCCTGATCGTCGATCAGTATATCGACCGCACCTTCGCGCGGGAAAAGACCTTCTTCGGGCCGGGGCTGGTGGGGCATGTGCCCTTCGCCCATCCGACCTGCCCGCGCCTTTCGGAAATCTGCGCGCGGGCGGCGCAGGCGCCGCTGGGCGGCACCTATGTCGCGATGGAGGGGCCGCAGTTCTCCACCCTCGCCGAAAGCCGCCTGTATCGCAGCTGGGGCGCCGATGTGATCGGCATGACCGGCATGCCGGAGGCCAAGCTCGCCCGCGAAGCCGAACTGTGCTACGCCTGCATCGCGATGATCACCGATTACGACTGCTGGCACCCGGATCACGACGCCGTGGATGTGGCGCAGGTCGTCGCCACGGCGCGGGCCAATGCCGCCCGCGCACGCGATGTGATCGCCGCCCTTCCCGGCCTGATGCACGATGCCGATTGCCCCTGCGGCCGGGCGCTGAACGGCGCGATCATGACCGCCCCCACGAAGCGCGACCCGGAGGCGGTCGCGCGGCTTGCCCCCCTGCTGAAAGGCCGATGATGAAGACCGTCAAGGATTACATCCGCACGATCGCCGATTTCCCGAAGGAAGGAATCCTGTTCCGCGACGTGACCACGCTCTTTGCCGATGCGCGCGGCTTCCGCATGGCGGTGGACGAGATGCTCCACCCCTGGGCCGGGGAACCGATCGACAAGGTGGTGGGGCTGGAGGCGCGGGGCTTCATCCTGGGCGGGGCGATCGCGCATCAGCTGTCGAAAGGCTTCGTGCCGATCCGCAAGAAGGGCAAGCTCCCCGGCGCCACCATCGCGCAAAGCTACAAGCTGGAATATGGCGAGGCGATCATGGAGATCCACGAAGACGCGATCCAGCCGGGCGAGCGGGTGCTGATCGTCGATGACCTGCTCGCCACCGGGGGCACCTGCCATGCCGGGGCGCAACTGGTGGAGCGGCTGGGCGGAGTGATCGTCGGCTGTTCCTTCATCATCGACCTGCCGGATCTGGGCGGGCGGCAGTTGCTGGAATCGCTCGGGCTGAACATCAACGTTCTGTGCGCCTTCGAGGGCGGTTGATCGCGCCCGCACCCGCGAGCCCATCCGCGCCCCTTGTAACCCGCGGCGCCTGATCTGATCGACAGGAACGCCCTTCACTCCCACATAGCGCCCTTTCCGCAATGTGATCTGCCCCCTTCCCCCCGGTGTCTGTTCAGACCTGCGGGAACGCCCGCGCGGTGTCTGACCCGATCGGCGCGCATGCCCGCTGCCGCGCGGGATCCCCGCATGGTCGATCCGGCGTCTGAATCCGCTGCCGGAAAAGCAAAAGGCCGCGCATAGGCGCGGCCCCTGAACCCTGAAGGTCGGCGCGATCTTACTTGATCTTGCCTTCCTTGTATTCGACATGCTTGCGGACGACCGGATCGTATTTGTTCACGGTCATCTTTTCGGTCATGGTGCGGGCATTCTTCTTGGTCACATAGAAGTGCCCGGTGCCCGCCGTCGAGTTCAGACGGATCTTGATCGTCGTCGGCTTCGCCATTTTACAGTCTCCTAGCGGCGGGCGCCAAGGAGCCCGCGAAATCCTTGCCCGCCTTTTAGCGGCGCCCCGCCCGGAGTCAACCTCGAAACCGGGCGGGGCGCAAAATTCTTTGGTCTCAGACGGCCGACTTGCCCATGGCGCCGTGAATCTCGGCCACCTTCGTGGCATCGAGGCCAAGCGCCGCGGCGAGTTGTTGCAGATATTGCTTCTCGGCCTCCGAATCGACCGTGATCGCCATCAGCGCCGAGGAATAGATCTGCGCCTTCGTACTCTCCCCCGCCGCCGCGGCAAGGCCCGCGATGTCGATCGGCCCATCCAGTTCAGCATTGACGAAGGCCAGTTCCTCATCCGAGGCATCGCCCAGATGATCCATGATCGCCTTGCGCTCGCCGGCGTCGATCTCGCCATCGGCCTTGGCGGCCTGGATCATGGCGCGGATCATCAGCTTCGCCTGCTCCTCCATGATCGTATTGGCCGGGGTGCCCGCCGTCGCGGCCTGCAACATGTCGCCCAGCCCCTTGGCCCCCGAAGAGGCCGCCGCCGTCAGCGCCCCCATCAGATTGCCCAGCCCGGCCTCCGTCGCCCCGGTGGCGGAGGCGGCCTGAGTGCCGAACTTGTTGAACATGTCGCGCACGGCGGCCCTGCCGCCAGGCACGCCCAGTTTCTCGGCGAAGTCGCCCATCTGGTCGGCCATGCCGCCGGGGGCGCCCGCGCCCTTCAGCGCGCCCTTCACGCCTTCCACACCGCCCAGTTCGCGATATTTCTCCACACCGCGCGCCGCAGCAAAGCCGATGGCCAGAGTGGCCAGTGTCTTGACGAAACTCATTCGGTTCCCCTTTCATGGATACCCATGTCATCTCCAATATGGGCACGGACACGGGGCTTTCGCCAAGAGAAATCGACAGGTGGCAATTTGTCGCCGCCTTTGGGGGAAAGTTTGCGCGGTGGGCCTGTAAGCCGGATTCTGTCCGGGGCGCGAAGCCCCTGGATGACCATTCCTCTGGGCCCACGGTTGCCCGCGGCCTCAAGCCACCAACCCGGATCCCTCGGGGCGAAGCTCCCCTGCCCCGTGGGGCGCGTGATCCCTATTCGGCGTTGCTCCCGGTGGGGCTTGCCATGCCGGTCCTGTTGCCAGTCCCGCGGTGGGCTCTTACCCCACCGTTTCACCCTTGCTCCGGACGGATCCGGGGCGGTCTCTTCTCTGTGGCGCTTTCCCTGGGGTTACCCCCGCCGGGCGTTACCCGGCACCGTTGCTTCATGGAGTCCGGACTTTCCTCGGCCCCCCAGCTGTCCGCGGAACGGAGCTATGGGCAGCCGCGGCCATCCAGCCCACCGCGCGCCCTCCCCTTAGGCAGATCCGGCCCGGGCGTCAATGGAATCCCTTGCCGAAGCGGGCGGCAGCGCCTATCTCCATGGGCGGCGGTTACTGCTCCTCGCGTGGACGGGCCCTTTTCCAGTGGCCGATAACCATTCCTGAGGGGGCTGGCTCTGTCGGGGTCCTGGCCTCGTTACCTGGCTCCCACCTGATCATGTCAGGCTCTCGGGAAATTCACGCCCGCACGGTCGCTGCGGTTTCCGCCACATGCACATATTTTCGAAAACGGGGGCCCTCCGGAAACGGGGGGCCTGCCTGTTTTAGCGGTGTATCCGGCGCCGCGTCACCCGGGTTTCGACCGGAACGGGGATCGGCACCATCTCGGCCAGCGGGATCGCATCGCGCCTGCCACCGCCCGGAGGCGTCTCATCCTCGGCCATGCGCATGATCGTGATGCCGAACTGCACCCCCGCGAAAACGATCGTGTTGAACACGAACAGCAGCGCGATCGCGATATAGCCCACGTCGGAGGTCAGGATCAGATGCCGCAGATTCGCGACATTGAACCCCAGCAGCAGCCCGACGAAAACCGCCGACAGGCCCGCGCCGATCGCGACATTGCGGATGTAAAGACGAACAAGCTCTGGCATCACGATTCCCCCACGTTGCTATGAATGTAGAACATGCCGCGGGGAATCAAACAGCCAACTTTGCTTCGGCAGCGAATTTTTGCCGCAAATGCGTCAGAATGCCTCGGGGCGCAGGGCGCGGGCCATGTGGTCCAGCACGGCATTGACGAATTTCGGCTCCCGGCCCTCGGGGAAGAAGGCGCGGGCGACCTCGACGAATTCGTTGATCACCACCTTCGGCGGGGTGTCCACCGTGACCAGCTCCGCCCCGGCGGCGCGGAACAGCGCGCGCAGCACCGGGTCGATGCGGGAGATCGGCCATTTCGCGACCAGCGCCGCATCCGTCGCCTGGTCGATCTTCGCCTGCCAGGTGACGGCATCGTCCAGCAGGCGGCGGAACAGGTTCGCGTCGCCCTCGGCCAGATCCTCGCCGCCCTCGTCGAGCGGCAGGCCGAAGCGGAAGCTTCTCGAACTCCCGCGCGACGCGATCCACCCCCTGCCCCGAAGCCTCCATCTGGAACAATGCCTGCACCGCATAAAGACGCGCGGCGGATTTCATCCGGCGCTTTTCCTCGGGCGTGGGCTTCTTCGGGGCTTCGGTGGCTTCGGTCATGCTTGATGGCTTCCTTCGGGCTCTCCGGCCAGACGGATCGACTCACCTTGCGGGCGGAAGCCGATCCCCTTCGTCCGGGTCGCCCATTTGCGCGAGAGTGCGACCAGATGCAAGGCCGCAGCCGCCGCACCGCCGCCCTTGTTCTGATCCGCCGGGTCGGCGCGGACCTCGGCCTGATGCCGGTTTTCCACCGTCAGGATGCCGTTGCCGATGCAGACCCCCTGAAGGCCCAGCATCGTCAGCCCGCGCGAACTGTCGTTGCAGACCGTATCGTAATGCGTCGTCTCGCCCCGGATCACGCAGCCCAGCGCGACGAAACCATCGTAATCCGCCATCCGCGAGGCCATGCCGATCGCCGTCGGCACCTCCAGCGCGCCGGGCACCTCGATCAGATCGACCGTGGCCCCCGCTTCCGCTGCGGTCGCCCGCGCCCCGGCGATCAGATTATCGGCGATGTCGCGGTAATAGGGCGCGACGACGATCAGCAGGCGCACCGGCTTGTCAAAAACCGGCAGCGGCAAGGTGTAATGCGTTTCCGTTCCGGCCATCTCAATATCCTTTCGTGCCCGCGATTTCGAGACCGTAGCCTTCGAGACCCACCACCTTCGGCAGTTGCGAATTGGTCAGCAGCACCAGCCGCGACAGCCCGAGCGCCGAAACGATCTGCGCCCCGAGCCCGTATTGCCGCAGCGTCTGCGGCGAGGCCTGCGCCGGGTCGAGCAGCTTCATCGAGGTATCGCGCAGCAGGATCACCGCCCCGCGCCCTTCGGCCGCGATCGCCTCCATCGCCCGGCCCAGATCCCCGGCCCGCGCCGCGTTCAGCCCCAGCACATCGGTCAGCGGGTCGAGCGCATGGATCCGCACCAGCACCGGCGCATCGGTGGTCAGGTCGCCCTTGGTCAGCACGATATGCTCCGCGCCCTCGGTCTGATCGGTGAAGATCCGCATCGACCAGTCGCCGCCGAAGACCGAGGTCACCGGCTTCTGCGCCGTTTCGCGCACCAGATTGTCGTGCCGGCGGCGATAGGCGATCAGGTCCGAAATCGTGCCGATCTTCAGCCCGTGCCGCTGCGCGATGGCCACCAGATCGGGCAGCCGCGCCATCGTGCCGTCCTCGTTCATGATTTCACAGATCACGCCCGCCGGATTCAGCCCCGCCAGCCGCGCCACATCGACCGATGCCTCGGTATGGCCCGCGCGCACCAGAACGCCGCCGTCGCGCGCCCGCAGCGGGAAGACATGCCCCGGCGTCGCCAGATCCTGCCGCCCCTTCGTCGGGTCGATCGCGACCGAAACGGTCCGCGCGCGGTCCTGCGCCGAAATCCCGGTGGTGATGCCCTCGCGCGCCTCGATCGAAACGGTGAAGGCGGTTTCATGCCGCGAGGAATTCGTCGCCGCCATCAGCGACAGGCCCAACTGGTCCACCCGGTCGCTGGTCATCGCAAGGCAGACCAGCCCGCGCCCATGGGTGACCATGAAGTTGATCGCATTCGGCGTCGCCATCTGCGCCGGGATCACCAGGTCGCCCTCGTTCTCGCGGTCCTCGTGATCGACGAGGATGAACATCTTGCCGTTGCGCGCGTCGTCGATGATTTCCTCGATCGGCGAGATCGCATCGCGATAGCTGCGCTCGACCGGGCCGGGCACATCGGCGGGAACGGATTTGTCCACGGGCTGAACGGTCATGCTTTCCACTCCTGCAACCGCGCGACATAGCGCGCGAGCGTGTCGATTTCGAGGTTCACCGCATCGCCGACCTGCGCCGTGCCCCAGGTCGTCACGGCCTTGGTATGCGGAATGATGTTGACGCCGAAGTCGCATCCCGCGACCTCGTTCACCGTGAGCGAGGTGCCGTTGAGCGCGACGGACCCCTTCGGCGCAATGTATTTCGCCAGCGCCTCGGGCGCGCGGAAGGTGAATCGCGTGCTGTCGCCCTCGTCGCGCAGGTCGATGATTTCCGCCACACCGTCGACATGGCCCGAAACGATATGGCCGCCCAGTTCGTCGCCCACCTTCAGCGCGCGTTCGAGGTTCAGCCGGTGCCCGATCGGCCAGCCGTTATGGCCGATGCTGGTCTTCGACACCGTTTCGGCCGAGATTTCCACGTCGAACCAGTCCGGCCCCTTCGCCACCACCGTCAGGCAAACCCCGTCGCAGGCGATCGAGGCCCCTATATCGACGCCCTCCATCGCGTAATGGCAGCCGATCCGCGCGCGCAGATCGCCGCCACGCGTCACGCCCCGCACTTCGCCGATGTCGGTCACGATTCCGGTGAACATGCCTGATCCCTCCGTTTCGCCCTAGCTAGCGGCCCCGCCCCCCCGGTGCAAGGCAAAGGCGCGCTCTCCTTCCGTGGTTGCGGCGGATGAGCGGGGATTCACCTTTTGATCGCTTTTTTGCGCGAAGCTCGGCGACAGAATCGTGACAGCAGCGCAAAGAGGCGCTAATCGGGACGTCAGTATGCTTCCTTTTGATGACCGCACCTTTTTGATGCTGCAAGGCCCGCATGGCCCGTTCTTCCGGCAACTCGGCGAGATGCTGCGGTCGGCGGGGGCGCGCGTGCTGCGGGTCGGCTTCAACCGTGGGGACGAGGCGTTCTGGTTCCGCGCCCCCGGTTTCCACAGGTTCAACGGCGACGCGGACCGCTGGGCGGACTGGGTTGCCGCACTGATGGCGGAACATGCCGTCACCGATCTGGTACTGTACGGCGATTGCCGGCCGATCCATGCGCAGGCGATCCGAGAGGCCCGCTACCTCGGCATCACCGTGCATATCTTCGAGGAAGGCTACCTGCGGCCCTATTGGGTTACCTATGAGCGTGACGGCTCCAACGGCCATTCCCGCCTGATGGACACCTCCGTCGCCCAGATGCGCGCCGCGCTCGCCGCGAGCGAGATCGACCAGCCCGACGCCCCCGCCCGCTGGGGCGACATGCGCCAGCATGTGTTCTATGGCGCGCTTTATCATTTTCTGGTCCTGTTCGGGGGCCGGGCCTACCGGAATTTCGTCCCGCACCGGGGCATGTCGGTGATGCAGGAATTCGAATTGTATCTGAAACGCCTTCTGGCGATGCCGCTGCACCGGATCCAGCGCGCGATCGAAACCCGGAAGGTGCGGCGCGGCGGCTTCCCCTATCATCTGGTGCTGCTGCAACTGGAACATGATTCGAGTTTCCGCAACCATTCCGGCTTCGCCTCGCAGACCGAATTCATCGACCTGGTGATGGCGGGCTTCGCCGAGGGCGCGCCCGCGCATCATCATCTGGTGCTGAAGGCCCATCCGCTGGAGGATGGCCGCGCCCATATCGCCCGCACCATCCGCGAAGCCATCGCCCGCCACGGGCTGCGGGGCCGGGTGCATTTCCTGCGCGGCGGCAAGCTCGCCCCGCTGCTCGCTCAGGCGCGCTCCGCCGTGACGGTCAATTCCACCGCGGGGCAACAGGTTCTCTGGCACGGCCTGCCGCTGAAGATTTTCGGCCGGGCGGTCTATGACAAGCCCGAATTCGTCGCGCAACAACCGCTGCCGGAGTTTTTTGCCGCGCCGCGCCGACCCGATACCCGCGCCTATCGCGACTATCGCCACTATCTGCTGGAGACGAGCCAGGTTCCCGGCGGCTTCTACTCCGCACGCGGTCGGCGTGCCCTGCTGCGGCAGGTGGTGGACATGATGCTCGCCCCCGAAGATCCTTATGACGCGCTGCCCGCCGGAAACGCGGCACCGCGGCAACAGTTGCGTCTTGTCGGCTGATCCCATGCCGCAGAATACCCCAGCCGGACTCGCCAAATCCCGGGCAATTCGGTAGGTTGTCGCAAAATCGTGAACGCCCAACGTGGAGCCCGAGCAGTGAACCTCCTTTCGACCCGCCGGTCCCTTGTCCTCGGCCTGTCCGCTACCCTGCTCACGACGGCCTGCGGCCTGCCGCGATCGGGCCCGCGCCGCAAGGAAATCCTGGCCGGTGGCATCGAAAAGGGCGGCAATGCCTTCATCGTCCCGGTCGATGCGCGCGTCACGCGGATCGCCTCGGCGCAGCCGCCGCTCGGCTTCGGCAGCAGCTTCCTGAACGCGGGCGTCCTCGGATCCGACACAATCAGCCCGGGCGATACGCTGACCCTGACGATCTGGGAAAACGTCGAGGAAGGCGTGATGAGCCAGAAGGGCACGCCGACGCAATTGACCCAGGTGCAGGTTGACGGCAACGGCAACATCTTCATCCCCTACGCCGGGCGCATCAAGGCCGCGGGAAACACGCCCGAGGCCCTGCGCGGCATCATCACCGAAAAGCTCGCGGCACAGACGCCGGATCCGCAGGTCGCCGTGGCCCGCGCCCCGGGCGATGGCGCAACGGTGTCGATCATGGGCGAAATCGCGGCGCAGGGCGTCTATGCGATCGAACGGCCGACCCGCACCCTTTCGGCGATGATCGCCCGGGCAGGCGGCGTGTCGGTCAAGCCCGAGGTCGCCAAGATCACCGTCACCCGCGGTACGCGCACCGGCACGGTCTGGCTGAAGGATCTGTACAAGAACCCCCGGCTCGACATCGCCCTGCGTCCGGGCGACGTGATTCTGGTGGAAAAGGACACCCGTGCGTTCACCGCGCTTGGCGCGACCGGGGCACAGGCGCGCGTGCCCTTCGAGACGCAGGAGCTTTCGGTCCTCGAAGCCCTCGCCAGCGTCGGCGGGTTGCAGACCAACCTCGCCGATCCGAAGGGGATCTTCGTCTTCCGCACCGAATCCCCCGCGATCGCCAATTCCGTACTGGGCCGAAGCGATCTGTCCGGCGGGCAGCGCGTGGCCTATGTGCTGAACCTGACGGAGCCGAACGGCATGTTCGTCGCGCGCGATTTCATGATCCGCGACGACGATACGATCTATGTCACCGAAGCGCCCTATGTGCAGTGGCAAAAGTCGCTCGCCGCGCTTACCGGCCCGGTCACGACGGCGAATTCGGTCGACAATCTCGCCAGCGGGAACTGATGCCCGGGGCGCCGGGGCGCAGGCTTTTCCCCTATACCGCCGGGTTCCTCCGCCGCGACATCCGCCGGATCCTGGAAGCCGCGGGATGGGAAATCCGCCTCGGGCTGCCGGGGCCGGGGGATCGTGTGGCGGTCTGGGGCCGCGCGCCCCGGGCCTGGCGCGGCGAGGCCGTGGCACATTGGCGCGGGGCCGGGATCGTGCGGGTCGAGGATGCCTTTTTGCGCTCCGTCCTGCCGGGGCGGGCGCGGCAGTCCCGCGCACCGCTCGGCCTGCTAATCGACCCGATCGGCCTGCATTACGATGGCCCCTCGCAGATCGAAACCCTGATCCGGGAGATGCCCGAGGATCCCGCCCTGCACGCCCGCGCGGCGGAGGGGATCGCCCGGCTTCAGGCACTCGATCTCTCGAAATACAACGACTTCTGGCAGGAGCCGCCGCGCCCGGGCTATGTTCTGGTGGTGGATCAGCTGCGGGGCGATGCCTCGGCCCCCGATCCCTCCGCCTTTCCCCGGATGCTAAAGGCCGCGCGGCGCGAACATCCCGGCGCGCGGATCGTGATCAAAACCCATCCGGAAAGCCGCGCGGGCCTGCGCCCCGGTCATTTCGGCCCCGGCGATGCGGAACTGTGCCGCGATGCCGTGTCCCCCTGGCGGATGCTGGCCGGGGCGACGGCGGTCTATACCGTGTCGTCGCAGCTCGGCTATGAGGCGATCCTCGCCGGGCACCGCCCCCGCGTCTTCGGCACGCCCTTCTATGCCGGTTGGGGGCTCAGCACGGATGAACAGACCTTCCCGCGCCTTGGGTCCGCCACCGTGGAACGGCTCTTTGCCGCCAGCCATCTGCGCGCGCCTGTCTGGTTCGACCCCTGCCGCCTGCGCCCCTGCACCTTCGAGGAAGCCGTGGATCAGTTGGAGGCGGAGGTCCGCGCCTGGCGGCAGGACCGCCTGGGCCATGTCGCAACCGGGATCCGGCTGTGGAAACGGCGCCCGCTGCGGCGCTTCTTCGGCCCGCTCCGCTTCGCCGACCCCGCGCCGCGCGCCGCCGCCATCGCCCGGCGGGAGGGGCGCGGCCTGCTGGCCTGGGCCGGGACCGCGCCGCGCGACCTGACCGCGCTGCGGGTCGAGGATGGCTTCCTGCGCTCGCGCGGGCTCGGGGCCGAGCTGGTGCCGCCGCTGTCGCTCGTCGCCGATACGACCGGGATCTATTACGATCCGACGCGCCCGTCCGACCTCGAAACCCTGATCGCCGCGCCGCTGCCGCCCGGAGGCACGGCGCGGGCCGAACGTCTGATGGCGGCGATCCGGGCGGCGGGGCTGTCGAAATACAACCTCGGCGGCGCGCTGCCGGATCTGCCGCCGGGGCACCGCATTCTGGTTCCCGGACAGGTGGAGGATGACGCCTCGATCCGCCTTGGCGCCGGAGAGACTTGCACAAATCTGGCCTTGCTGCGCCGGGTGCGGGCGGAAAACCCGGGGGCGATTGTCCTTTTCAAACCTCATCCGGATGTGGAGGCCGGCCTGCGCCCCGGCGCCATCCCCGAGGCCAAAGCCCTGCGCCATGCCGACCGGGTGCTGCGCCACGCCGACCCGATCGCGCTGATCGAAGCGGTGGATGAGGTCTGGACGATGACCTCCCTCCTCGGGTTCGAGGCGCTTTTGCGCGCGACGCCGGTCACCGTCACGGGCACGCCCTTCTACGCCGGTTGGGGCCTGACGCGCGACCTTCGCCCGGTGCCGGAACGCCGCCGGGCAAAGCCGGATCTGCGCCACCTCGCCCATGCCGTGCTGATCGGTTACCCGCGTTATTTCGACCCGATCTCCGGCCTGCCCTGCCCGCCCGAGGTCATCGTCGAGCGGTTGCAAGGCCCCCTGCCCCGGCCGAACCGGCTCCTGGCGAAACTACAGGGGCTGTTCGCCTCCCGCGCGCATCTGTGGCGTTAGCGGCGCCAGCGGCTCAGGACGTCGCCCCCGATCGGCTCCACCGCATGCAGCGCGAACCGCGGCGCATCGGCCAGCCGGTCGAGCCGCATCGGCCCAAGCGCCGGGCGCCCCTCCGCGCCGATCGCCACGCCCGCGGTGAAGCCGATCAGCTCATCCACCAGTCCGGCCCGCATCAGCCCCGCCGCGAATTCGCCGCCGCCTTCGCAGAACACCCGCGTCAGCCCGCGCGCGCCAAGCGCCCCCAGCATCTGTGCCGGATCCAGCCGCCCGTCGCGCTCGGCAACCTCGATCACCTCGGCGCCCTGCGCCCGCCACCAGTCGCGCTCCGTCCCCGGCGCATGCGGCCCGTGCAAGAGCCACAGCGGCGCCTCGGCCAGAGACCCGGCCAGACGCCCCTTCGGCAGGCCCAGATGCGAGGCCGCCACCACCCGCACCGGCGCCCGCAGCGGGACAAAGCTGCGCACCGTCAGCAGCGGGTCATCCGCCCGCGCCGTGCCGCCGCCGACCATCACCGCATCGAACCGCGCCCGCAGCGCATGGACCCGCGCCCGGGCCTCGGGCGAGGTGATCCACTGGCTCTCGCCATTGCCAAGCGCGATCCGACCGTCAAAACTGCTCGCCAGCTTCAGCGCGACCCAGGGCCGCCCGAGGGTGATCCGGCTGAGGAACCCGGCCTGTAGCGCCCGCGCCTCGGCCTCCATCACCCCGGTCACGACCGCGATCCCCGCCGCGCGCAGCATGGCATAGCCGCGCCCCGCCACACGCGGATCCGGATCCTCATGCGCGGTGACGACCCGCACGACACCCGCCGCGATCAGCGCCTCCGAACAAGGCGGGGTCTGGCCGTGATGCGCGCAGGGTTCGAGCGTGACATAGGCGGTCGCGCCCCGCGCCGCCTCCCCGGCCTGATCCAGCGCGCGGCGCTCCGCATGGGGCCGCCCGCCCGGCTGCGTCCAGCCGCGCCCGACGATCCGTTCGCCCTGCACGATCACGCAGCCCACCGCCGGATTGGGCCAGACATTGCCCAGCCCGCGTGAAGCCAGCGAAAGCGCCAGCGCCATATAGCGGTGGTCGCTCACTCCGGTTCACTCGTGCGCGGCCGCAGTTCGGAGACGAATTTGTCGAAATCTCCGGCGGCCTGAAAATTCTTGTAAACACTGGCGAAACGCACATAGGCCACGGTGTCGATCCGGGCCAGCGCCTCCATCACGATCTCGCCGATGGTACGCGAGGGGATATCGGTATCGCCGAGGCTTTCGAGCCGCCGCACGATGCCGGAAATCATCTGGTCGATCCGCTCCGGTTCGATCGGGCGTTTCTGCAACGCGATGCGGATCGAGCGCTCCAGCTTGTCGCGGTCGAAGTCCTCGCGCTTGCCCGAGGATTTCACCACCACCAGATCGCGCAACTGCACCCGCTCATAGGTGGTGAAACGCCCGCCGCAGGCCGGACAGAACCGCCGCCGCCGGATGGCTACATGGTCTTCGGCCGGACGGCTGTCCTTCACCTGCGTATCGACATTGCCGCAAAACGGGCAGCGCATCGCGTTCCCTTTCCTATTGTTCCGCCTCATATCTGGGGTCTGCCGCCCCGGTTTGCGCAGGACTATAGGGGGGCACCGATGCCTTGGGTAGCGGAATTATCCACATACCAGATGCAGCGGGGCCGGTGTGGCGCGCCGGACTCAGCGGCAAGGCCCCGCCGGGCCGCGCAAAATCCCGTTCCCAACCGCGATATTCGCGCATATGCAGGGGAGGCAGCCGGGGCGGTCCCGGCCATGGAGAGATCCAAGATGTTGAGCAGGAGAGCCCTTCTGCAAGGCGCCACCGCGCTTGCGGGTGCGATGATGATGCCGGTCCGCCTGATGGCGCAGGCCACCCCCTTCAGCCACGAAGCCCTTGTTGCCCGGGCGCAGGATCTGGCGGCGGCGGCCTATGTTCCGCCCTATCAGCCCTCGCCCGAAGTGGTCGCCCAGATCGACTACACCCAGCATGGCAAGCTGAAGTTCCGCCCGGAAAAGGCGCTGTTCGCCGGGCAGCCCGGATCGGAGCTTCCGGCGGGCTATCCGCTCGAATTCTTCCATCTGGGGCAGTTTTTCACCCGGCGCGTGCGGATGTATACGGTGGTGAACGGTCAGGCGACCGAAGTCCCCTACAGCACCGACTTCTTCGAGATGCCCGAGGACAGCCCGGCGCGCAAGCTGCCGGCGGATGCGGGGTTCGCGGGCTTCCGGTTGCAGGAATGGCATACCGAAGCGGATTGGCCACGGCAGGATTGGGTCGCTTTCCTCGGCGCGTCCTATTTCCGCGCGATCGGGGCGGCCGGGCAATACGGCCTGTCGGCGCGGGGCGTGTCGCTCAACGCCGCCGATCCGGACGCGCCGGAGGAATTCCCGGATTTCACCGAATTCTACATCGAGCAATCCGCCGATCCGAATGCGCCGGTCGTGGTGTCAGCGCTGCTCGACGGACCGAGCATCACCGGCGCCTATCGGTTCCGCATGATCCGCGGGCTCGACCGCGCCAAGGGCGTGCAGATGGAGGTCGAGGCCACCGTCTTCCTGCGTCGGGACGTGGACCGGCTCGGCCTGACGCCGCTGACCTCGATGTTCTGGTTCGGCGAATACGGCAAGCTGCGGTTGTCCGACTGGCGCCCGGAGGTGCATGACTCCGACGGGCTCGCGCTCTGGACCGGCAGCGGGGAGCGGATCTGGCGCCCGCTGAACAACCCGGCCTTCACCCGCGTCTCGGCCTTCGTCGATGAAAATCCGCGCGGCTTCGGCCTGTTGCAGCGTGACCGGAACTTCGACCATTTCCTGGACGGCGTGATGTATGACCGCCGCCCCTGCCTCTGGGTCGAGCCGGTCACACCCTTTGGGCGCGGGTCGGTGCAACTGCTCGAAATCCCGACGGATGACGAGATCCACGACAATATCGGCGCCTTCTGGGTACCCGAGACGCCGGCCACGGCGGGCAACCGCTACGACCTGCATTATCGGCTGTATTGGCAGAGCACCGAACCCTTCGCGGCGGAAAACATCGCCCAGACCGTGGCGACCCGGATCGGCCGGGGCGGTACGCCCGGGCAGCCGCGCCCGCCGGGGGTCTATCACTTCGGCGTGGAATTCGACCGTCCGGCGGTGATGCAGCGGATCCCGTGGGGCGTGTTCCCCGAGGTCGTCGTGACCACCAGCGCGGGCACGATCAGCCGCATCTTCTCGGAGCCGGTGCCGAACGGCAATATCTGGCGCGCGAATTTCGACATCGCGCTCGGCCCGGACGAAAGCGCCGATCTGCGCATGTATATGGCGATGGACGGCGTGCCGCTGACCGAGACCTGGAGCTATCAGTTCTCGCCGCGCACCGCGATGGAGCTCTGATCCAGTTCGCTCTCAAGGAACCGCTCGAACGCATCGAGGTCGAGCGGTTCCAGCAGGCCAAAGCTCTGGATCCAGGTGATCGCCCCGGCCATCGCCTGCGGTTCCAGCTTGCACCACTTCAGCCGCCCGCGTTTCTCCTGCGTGATCAGCCCCGCCTCGGCGAGGATCTGGAGATGTTTCGAGATCGCCGCCAGCGACATCGCGAAAGGCTCGGCCACATCGGTCACCGCCATGTCGTCCTCAAGCAGCATCGTCAGGATCGCCCGCCGGGTCGGATCGGCCAGCGCGGAGAAGATCGCATCGAGGGAAGCGGGGCTGTTCATCCCCGAGTGATGCGGGGGCGGGCGCAAAACGTCAACCTTTCGGTTGAATGTCGGAATCCGCCCGGAATCCCGCCGCGGCGCGGCATGAATTTCGGAAATCATGTCTTTTCAATGCGTTGCCGCGCCAGACGTGGGCGCTAACGGAATTGACTCACGTCCCTGTGACGACTATCAAGTCCCGGAGTTATCGCGGGGGTGGTTGTCATGGCCGAACGTCCCACGGACGAGCCCGATCCCGAACGCCTGAAGGCGCTGGAGGAGAAGCTCGCCGCAAGGCGCCGGGCCGATGCGCCGAAGCCCGCCGCGGATGACAAGTTCCGTCATGCCGACATGGCCTGGCGGATGGTTATCGAGATGGTTTCGGGGCTGGGGATCGGCTTCGGCATCGGATACGGGCTGGATGTGCTTCTGGGCACGATGCCGTGGCTGATGCTGGTGTTCACGCTCCTCGGGCTGGTTGCCGGGGTGCGGGTCATGCTGCGCACGGCGGCCGATATGAACAGGACGAGGGCCGCATCCGGGGCGGCCGATGAAGAGAGAATATAAGCGTGGCTGAGCACGGCGAAGGTCTTGCATTCCATCCGATGGATCAGTTCACCGTCAAACCGCTGAGAGGGAACATAAACGTGGCTGAGCACGGCGAAGGTCTTGCATTCCATCCGATGGATCAGTTTGCCATCAAACCGTTGTTCGGCGATGGGGCGGTCCATTGGTATACGATCACCAACTCGACGCTGTGGATGGCGATTGGTGTCGTGGCGATCATCCTGCTGATGGTCGTGGGTTCCAGCCGCCGCGCCATCGTGCCGACCAAGGGCCAGTCCCTCGCCGAACTGACCTACGGCTTCGTCCACAAGATGGTCGAGGATGTCGCCGGCAAGGATGGGCTGAAGTATTTCCCCTATATCCTGACGCTGTTCCTGTTCATCGTCTGCTCGAACGTCCTCGGCCTGCTGCCGAAGGCCTTCACCCCGACCTCGCATATCGCCGTCACCGCGGTTCTGGCGGTTCTGGTCTTCGTTACCGTCACCGTCATCGGCTTCGTCAAGAACGGCGCGCATTTCCTCGAACTGTTTTGGGTCAAGTCGGCGCCGCTGCCGCTGCGCCCGGTGCTGGCGGTGATCGAGGTGATCTCCTACTTCGTGCGCCCGGTCAGCCATTCCATCCGTCTTGCGGGCAACATGATGGCCGGCCACGCGGTGATCAAGGTCTTCGCCGCCTTCGCGCCGCTGATCCTGATGTCCTTCGTCGGCGTGCTGGTCACCCCGCTTTCGGTCCTGGCGATCACCGCCATGTATGGGCTCGAAGTGATCGTGGCGATCGTTCAGGCTTACGTCTTCACCATTCTCACCTGCGTCTATCTGAAAGACGCACTGCATCCGGCGCACTGAGCCGGATACCGAGAACCTTTTCTAACCCTTTCCAATCCTCAAGGAGCATCCAAATGGAAGGCAGCATCTCCGAATTCGGTCAATACCTCGGCGCGGGCCTCGCCTGCATCGGCATGGCGGGCGCCGCCATCGGGGTGGGCAACGTCGCGGGTAACTTCCTGAACGGCGCCCTGCGCAACCCCTCGGCCGCCGCAGGCCAAACCGCCACGCTGTTCATCGGCATGGCCTTCGCCGAAGCCCTCGGCATCTTCGCCTTCCTGGTCGCTCTGCTGCTGCTGTTCGCAGTCTGATCCCTGAGCGCAACCTTTCGTCGGATGGGTCCGTGAGGGCCCATCCGGTGCTATGAGGGTCCAGGGGGACGATATGGAACAAACACACCAAGCGGTCGAGGGCGCCCACGAAGCATCGGGCGTCGGCATGCCGCAGCTGGATATCTCGACCTTCCCGAACCAGATCTTCTGGCTTCTGGTGGCTCTGGTCGTCATCTATCTGGTGCTGTCGCGCATCGCGCTGCCGCGCATCGCCGCGATCCTGTCGGAGCGGAAGGGCACCATCGCGGGCGACATCGCCGCCGCCGAAGATTACAAGCTGAAGGCGAAGGACGCCGAGGCCGCCTATGAAAAGGCACTGGCTGACGCGCGTGGGCAGGCCCAGAAGATCGTGGCCGAGACCAAGGCCGAGATCCAGAAGGAACTCGATGCCGCCACCGCCCGGGCCGATGCCGAAATCGCCAAGCGTGCCGCCGAATCCGAAGCCAAGATCGGCGAAATCCGTGCCGGTGCGCTGGCCGCGGTCGAAACCGTGGCGCGGGATGCCGCGGCCGAAATCGTCGCCGCTCTGGGTGGCAAGGCGGATGCCGCCGTGATCGCCGAGGCCGTTGGCGCCCGGGTGAAGGGGTAAGGACATGAAAAAGCTTCTCGCTTCTGCTGATCCTTGCCGCTCAGCCCGCGCTGGCCGCTTCGGGGCCGTTCTTCTCGCTGCGCAACACCGATTTCGTCGTGCTGATCGCTTTCGTGATCTTCGTCGCGATCGTGCTCTGGGCGAAGGTTCCGGCGAAGATCGGCGGCCTGCTCGACAAGCGCGCCGACGGGATCAAGTCCGATCTGGACGAAGCCCGTGCGCTGCGCGAGGAAGCCCAGTCGATCCTGGCCACCTACGAGCGCAAGGCGCGCGAGGTCCAGGCACAGGCGGATGCGATCGTCGCCGCGGCGAAGCGCGACGCGCAGACCGCAGCGGATCAGGCCAAGGCCGATCTGCAAACCTCGATCACGCGCCGCCTGAAGGCCGCCGAGGATCAGATCGCTTCGGCCGAATCCCATGCCGTGAAGGCGGTCAAGGATCGTGCGGTTCAGGTGGCCGTGGCTGCTGCGGGCGAAGTCCTGTCGAAGCAACTGAGCGCCGCTGATAAGGCCGGTACGATCGACTCCTCCATCGCCGAGGTCAAGGCGCGCCTGCACTAAGCCAGCGCCCATCGCAACACTCCGAAACCCGGCCTCGCGCCGGGTTTTGTTTTGCCCCTGCCCTACCCCGGCAAACAGTCAACGGGGCCGGACATATCACTGCCCCGGCGCACCAGACGTCAAAGGAGTGTCGATGCTATGGAGCATGCGGTTCCGGGGTCGTTCGACACGCCTAGACCGTGTTTCGCTCAATCGGCCTGCTATCCTTCGGCCTTGAAGTCGTTCCGGCATTTGTCGGGATCGACGATGTGCCAGACCTGGCCGTCGGCTGCCGACAGGTGATCGCAGGTTCGCTTTCCTGCTGAGCGACTTCCGTTTTGAGAACGCCATTTCCATGGGGTTCAATGGCGGCAGGAAGAGGAACCAGACGCCGACGCTGCGCAGGGCCGCGACAAAGGTCTGGATCCGCCAATGGCCGGACGGCGCGGCACCAGCGATCCGGTTTCACGCCGCAACTTGACCAGATCATTGACGAATTTCGGCGAAACACGGAAGTGCGGCGCTGCGATGCCCTCGTCGACAGGCGCAACGACCCGCGTCCGCAGTTCCATCGGATGTGGTCTGCCCATCTTGAACCCCCATAGCTGCCTCAACAGCCGGGAGGCGCGGCATGACAAATCCCGGAACCCTCTAGCCGATGGCTGGAAAAGCGATTTAAGCGCAGCAGGGCCGCCATGATCAGACCCGCAAACGGCACCTGATCCGGCCTCTACCCGGCGCAACCAACGGCCAGCCGCCGAACGAGGGCGGGAAGCCCGAAGCCGTTCGCTCCGCCGTCACGCAAGCTCAGACAGCCCATCTGCGGGACTGCCACCGCACAGCGAAACGCCCCATCATGGCGCAAGCTCAGGGGTTACGACGGGCCATCCGCTCCGCCATGCCTTCATGCCCCGAGGATTTCAGCCCCTCGATCGCGCCCTGATAGTCCCGCGCCTCCCGGTTCTGGCTGAGCTTCGACTTCGCCAGAACCTGCGTCACCGAGATCCGGAACGCCACGATCCCGCCCAACATCTGCTCCATATAGTCGCGCGGTGCATCGGCCATCCGCCAGGCATTCGCGCCATTCAGCCGCCGCTCCTGATGACGGGTCAGCAGCCCGACCGCCGCGCGCTTCGCATGGTCGTCGTGCTGAAAGGCGATGGTGCCATGGACATGGACAACCTCATAGTTCCAGGTCGGCACATGGCGGTGATGCTCGGGCTTCGTCGGGTAGAAATTGGGCGAGATATAGGCATCGTCCCGGCGGAAGATGGCCAGAACCTCCTGCCCCTCGCCGATCAGGCGGTGCATGTCATTGGCCAGCGCCACATGGCCGATGAAATCGCCCGCCGGGGTCTGAAGAAGCGGCAGATGGTTGGCGATCAGCCCCGCCTCCGTCTGTGCGACGACACAGGCGAGCGGCGCGTCCTCAAAGGTCGCGGCAATCGCCTCGGGGCTGACTTCCACGAAATGCGGGGGGATATACATGCGACCTACCTCTGTTCCCGGACCCGAAGAACTGTGAGGCAGGCCAAACCGGGCGTCAACGGCGGTCTGCTCGCGACGCGCTCCGGAACAGCGAGCCGTGGGAAAAGGATGCCTCCGGCATCCACTCCCACAGCTATCACCGCGCCGGGCAAACCGGCGACCGTTCGGATTCGTCAGACCAGAACGACCTGCGTTCCGACCTTTGCCAAGCTGTAAAGCTCTTCGATATGCTGGTTGTAAAGCCCGATGCAGCCGTTCGACGATTTGCGCCCGATCTTGCGGGTGTCGTGGGTGCCGTGGATCCGGTAATACTGCCAGCTCAGATAGAGCGCCCGGGTGCCGAGCGGATTATCCGGCCCAGCGGGCACGAAATCCGGCCATTCCGGGTTGCGGGCCTTCATCGACGGTGTAGGCGCCCAGGTCGGGTTCTCGACCTTGCGGATCACCTCGGTCCGGCCCCGGCGGGTCAGATCCTCGGACACGGGAACCGAGGTCGGATAAAGTTTGTAGACCGACTGATCGTCGTTCCAGTAGTGCAGTGCGCGCGACACCGTATCGACGAGGATCGCCCCGTTGGTGGTGGTGCTGAAGTAATCGCGCCAGTCGAGTTCACGGAAGCTCGAAATATTGCGATGCGCGTTGCTGTTGATGGAATTGTCGATCGTTTCGAGCCCCGCATCGGGGGTCTGGGCAAAAACCGCGGGCGCGGCCAGACCGGCCCCCACGAGGCCCGCCGCCGCGCCGAGGAACGCCCGGCGGTCGAATGTCTTGCTGTTGATGGTCATCGTCACGACTCCGGATTCGGCCGTTCGCCGCGGCCGTTGATGGGTTCCGATAGTGCCGGTTTGCCGCAGATGCAAATCAAACCATCGTCAGAATGCAGTCTCACGCAACTGTGGGTTTGCGCAGACACGGGCAGCGGTGTAAGGCTCGCGAAAATTCCCGGGGGATTGTGAAGATGAACAGCGTCAAGGCTCTTGTTTTGCTGGCCACATTGGGGCTTGCGGCCTGTGCCGACAAGGGGCCGCAGCTTGGGCCCGACGGGAAGCCGCTTCCCGTGCTTTACCGGATCACCAAGACGGAATCGGCCGCGATCCCCGGCCGGGTTCTTGCGAATGTCAACGAGTTGCGCGCCAAGCGCGGCACCGCGCCGGTGGCGATGAACGCCGCGCTGAGCGAGGCGGCGATGCGGCATTCAAAGGACATGGCGGAGCAGAACCGGCCGTGGCACTGGGGCTCGGACGGGTCGTCGCCGGTGGACCGGACCCGCAGAGCGGGGTTCTATGGCACCTTCGTGGGTGAGAATATCTCGGAAACCTACGAGAACGACGTGGAGACGCTTTCGGCCTGGATGAGCCTCGCCGATACGCGCGACGTGATCCTGAACCCGGTGGCGACGCAGATCGGCTTCGGCTGGTATCAGGAAGCCTCGGGCAAGGTCTGGTGGACGATGGTCACCGGGCACGAGTGATCCCGGCCAGGTCGAGCGCCACCGCGGCGGCCAGCCGGGCCGAGGCCGCGACGCCATCGACCAGCCGCACACCGCTGCGCGCGGCGAGATCCTCGCGCAGCATGGCCATCCCGGCACAGCCCAGAACCACCACCCCGGCGCCATCTTCTTGGGCGGCGGCGGTGATATGGGCCGCGAGCGTGGCACGGGTCTCCTCGCTGCCCTCCTCGACCTCCAGCACGGGAAGACCGCTTGGCCGGACCGAAGCACAGCCCGGCACGCCCAGCCGGGCGATATTGCCCGCGATCACCGGCACCGACACCGCCAGCGTCGTCACCACCGAGAACCGCGCCCCCAGCAGCCCCGCCATCGCATAGGCCGCCTGTCCGATCCCCAGCACCGGGCAATGCGCGGCGGCGCGGAGTTCATCGAGCCCGGTATCGTCGAAACAGGCGATGACAATGGCATCCACCGCCTCGGCCCGCGCCTGCGGCAGCATCGCCATCAGCCCCGCGACGGCGGCGGCACCATCCTCCGGCCCCTGAATCGCCGGGGGACCGGAGCGGTTGGTCCAGCCCAGAACCACCGCCCCGGGCACCGCCGCACGGGCGACCGCGACCACCGAACGCGTCATCGCCTCGGTCGAATTCGGGTTGAGATAGAGCAGTTTCATCCCCTGGCCCGCCGTTTTCCCAACAGCCAGACCGTGCCGAGGAAGCCGCCGATGATCACGAAGGAGAACACCGTCGTCAGCGTGCCGAGCGCATAGATCACCGGCTTCGTGACATTGGTGGTCATGCCGAAGATTTCGAGCGGCAGGGTGTTGTAGCTGCCCGCCGTCAGGAGCGTCCGGGCGAATTCGTCATAGCTGAGCGAGAAGCCGAACAGCGCCACCCCGATCACCGAAGGCAGGATGATCGGCAGCACGACATGGGCGAAGGTCTGCCACGGCGTGGCGCCCTGATCGCGGGCGGCTTCCTCGTAGCTGGGGTTGAAACGGTTGAAGACGGCGAACATCACCAGAAGGCCGAAGGGCAGCGTCCATGTCAGTTGCGCGCCAAAGCCCGATGTTGCCCAATGCACCTTCAGCCCCAGCCGGTCGAACACCAGCCCCGTCCCGAGAGACACCAGGATCGACGGGATCACCAGCGAGGCGATCGCCAGATAGAACAGCCCGCCGGAGCCGAAGAACCGCTTGCGGAACGCCAGCCCCCCCATCACCGAAACCGCCACCGTCGCCGCCATCACCATCAGGCCCAGCACGAAGGAGCGCCGGAACGCGCCCCAGATGTCACCCACCGCCTGCTCTTCGAACAGGTTGTGGAACCAATAGGTCGAGACCCCGCGCATTGGGAAGGTCAGCCCGCCCTCCGGCCCCTGAAACGACAGGATGCCGATGGTGATCGTCGGGCCATAGAGAAAGACGACAAACAGCGCGAAGAAGGCGGTCAGCCACCAGAAGCTGCGCGGACGCGGTTCCATTTACAGCTCCTTGCGAATGTTGACGAAGCGCATCAGGATCCCGATCAGGATCAGCACCGTGACCAGCAGCACCATCGAGGTTGCCGAGGCGGAGGGATATTGCAAAAGCGCGATGTCGTTGGAGATCAGCCGCCCGACATTCGCGCTTTGCGAGCCCGACATGAAGCGCACCGTGATGAAATCGCCCATCACCAGCGTCAGCACGAAAATCGTGCCGATCATGATGCCGGGCTTCGACAGCGGGATGATGACGTTCCACAGGATCTGCCAGTCGGAGGCGCCGTTGTCGCGCGCGGCCTCGATCAGGCTGCGGTCGATGCGCATCATCGTGTTGAAGATCGGCGTGATCATGAACAGCGTGTTCAGGTGGACAAAGGCCAGGATCACCGAGAAATCGGAATAGAGCAGCCATTCCAGCGGCTGGTCGATCACGCCAAGGCCCATCAGCGTCTGGTTTGCGATGCCGTTGCGGCCCAGAAACGGGATCCAGGAAATCATCCGGATGATGTTCGAGGTCAGGAAGGGAATGGTGCACAGCAGGAACAGCGCCATCTGCGCCGTCGCCGAGCGGATATGGAACGCCAGGTAATAGGCTACCGTGAAGCCGATCAGCAGGCACAGCACCCAGGCGATGAAGGCATATTTGAAGGTCGCGAGGAACACCTTCCACGTCACCGCCGAGGTCAGCAGGAACTGGTAATTCTCCAGCGAGAAGGCCGGGATGATCGAATATTCCGTCGCCTGCCAGAAGCTGACGACGAACAGCGTGCCGATCGGCACCACCAGAAAGGCCAGCAGCACCAGCATCAGCGGCGAGGCCAGCAGCCACCCTATCACATCGGATCTGCGGATCATCGGTCCCTCCTTCGGGCGGGCGGGAGCCGGGGGCCCCCGCCGCGGGGTCATCAGGCGGCGATGAATTCATTCCACTTGCGGACCATATACTGGTTCTCGTCCATCACCGAGTTCCAGCACGCGACATGGCCCATCCGTTCGTAGAAGGATCCGCCGTCGCGGGTCTCGCCCGCCTTGGCCATGACCTGACCGAAGGGGTTGGCGATGTCGGCGGTGGCGGGCTTGCCCTCGAACCAGTAGCCCCATTCGTTGGCGTCCATGAATTCCTTCGACGTTTCCGGAACCGCCGAGTAATAGCCCTGCCGCATCAGGAAGCCGCCGACCCAGCCGGACAGATACCAGTTGATGTATTCATAGGCCGCGTCGAGCTTGATCCCGGTGAGGTTCTTCGACAGGCCGATGCCGCCGCCCCAGGCGCGGTAGCCTTCCTTCAGCGGCTGGAACACGCAAGGGATGCCGCGCGTCTTCACCGCCGTGACAGCGGGCGACCACATCGACTGGATCACCACCTCGCCCGAGGACATCAGGTTCACCGATTCATCGAAGCTCTTCCAGAAGGCGCGGAACTGGCCCGCCTTTTTCGCCTCGGTGAAGATCGCGATGGTCTGGTCGATCTCGTCGCGGGTCATGTTGCCCTTGTCGCCGTATTTGATCTTGCCCATCGCCTCGCAGACCATGGCCATGTCCATGATCCCGATCGCGGAAATGTCGAGGATCGACGCCTTGCCCTTGAACTCCGGGTTCAGCAGTTCCGCCCAGCTTTCGATCGGCCGGCCGATCAGGTCCGGGCGGATGCCGAGCGTGTCGGCATTGTAGATCGTCGGGATCAGGGTCATCCACTGCGTCTGTTCCCTGGCGAAGGTCTTGGAGTCCGGCCCCTCGACAAAGCCCACGGTATGGGGCGCCGTGCCCTGCGCGATCACGCTTTCGGGGGTCAGCTTGCCGTCGCGGAAGATGCCGACGATCTTGTCGTAATTCTTGATCTTCTTGGTATCCATCGCCTGAAGGTTGCCGGTCGGCCAGACCTTCTTGCAGATCCAATATTCGATATCGGCAACGTCGAAGCTGTCGGGCTGGGTCGCGGCGCGTTGGGTCACGCTGTCGCTGTCGAGCGCCGTCATCTCCAGCGTGAAGCCCAGCTCTTCCTTCACCTTCTGCCCGACCTCGTTCAGGTTCGACACGCCGGTGCCGAACTGCCGGATGGTGATGTCCTTGATCTCCTGCGCCCAGATCATCGGCGCGGGCAGGGCCGAGGCCGCCGCGGCGGCAACCCCGGTCTTGAGCAGCGAACGGCGGGAGTAACGCATTTTCGACATGGTGGTCCCCTCTCTGTCGGTCGTTTCAGGCTTCGAGGCGGTGCATCCGCCCCTGATCCCAGCCGAGGCGCACCGCCTCGCCGGGGTTGATCGGCGCGGCGAAGAAGGCCGCTTCGGGCACGAGGGCAACGATCTCGTCGCCGCTTTCGGCCCGGGTGGTAACGGCCACGCGGTCGCCCTGATATTCCACCCCGGTGACGGCGGCGGGCAGGCCGGTGCTGTCCACCCGCACCTGATCCGCCCGGATCGCATAGCGCGCGCCGTTCAGGCCGATGACATTGTGCCCGCCCATGAAGCGCGCGACGAATTCGGTGCGCGGCTCGGACCAGACTTCGCGCGGGGTGCCCGCCTGTTCGATCACCGCATTGTTCATCACCACGCATTGATCGGCGAGTGCCAGCGCCTCGTCCTGGCCGTGGGTGACATGAACGAAGGTGATGCCCAGTTCGCGCTGCAACCGCTTCAATTCCGCCCGCATCCGGATCCGCAGGAACGGGTCCAGCGCCGACAGCGGTTCGTCGAGCAAAAGCACGCTCGGCTCGTTCACCAGCGCGCGCGCCAGCGCCACCCGCTGCTGCTGCCCGCCCGAAAGCTGCGCCGGAAGCCGTTCCGCCAGATGGTCCATCGCCACCAGCGAGAGCAGCTCCATCGCCCGGGCGTTGCGCGTGGCCTTGTCCACCCCCTTCATCCGCAGCGAAAACGCCACATTGTCCCGCACCGACAGATGCGGGAACAGGGCGTAGCTTTGGAACATCATCGCGGTGCCACGTTTCGCGGGCGGGAGGTGCGAAATGTCCGTCCCGTCGAGCAGGATCGCCCCCGAGGTCACCGATTCATGCCCGGCGATCATCCGCAATGTCGTGGATTTGCCGCATCCCGAAGGGCCGAGCAGGCAGATGTAGCTCGCCGGTGGGAAGACGTGGCTGATGTCGTTCACCGCGACCGTCTGGCCATAGGCCTTGGTCAGATGCACGAGTTCGAGATCGCTTCTGGTCCGCATCCATTGCCCCGTTCGCTGTGCTTTCCTCAGGCTGCGCATGGGTGCGGCGGATCGCACAAAGAATTTTCCCGCGCGGCGGGGGCGAAACACGCGCTGCCGCATCTTTAGGCAGGGACATGCGGGCGCTGCACAGGTTTCGCGACAATATTGTATACAATCTCGTCCACACCCGGCCCGGCTTGCATCCGCCGCCGCACCCGCCCAGATTCGGCGCAGGAGGGCCCATGAACGCGATCGGGGAGAATACGGCGGAAAGCATCGCCGAGGCGCTGGCGCTGGCGGTCCATGAACATCGCCTGGCGCCCGGGGCGAAGCTGTCCGAAGACGAGGTGGGCGAGATCTTCGGCGTGTCGCGCACCGTGGTGCGGGCGGCGTTGCAGCGGCTGGCGCATGACCGTCTGGTGGAGTTGCGGCGCAACCGGGGCGCCTTCGTCGCGCAACCCACGGTGAAGGAGGCGCGCGAGGTCTTCGAGGCCCGCGCCCTGCTGGAGCCGCGCACCGCGCGTTCGGCAGCGGAGCGCGTGACCCCGGCGGATCTGGAACGCCTGCACAGCCATATCGCCGAGGAACATGCCGCGCTGCGGGCCGGGAATGCCGGGCGGGCGCTCTATCTTTCGGGGCTGTTCCATGTCGAAATGGCGCGGATCGCCGATCAGGCGACGATCGAAGCCTTCATCACGCAGCTGGTGGCGCGCTCGTCGCTGATCATCGCGCTCTACTGGCAGCGGCGGGCGGCGCTGTGCGAAAGCCACGCCCATCACGCGCTGCTGGATGCGATGGCGCGGCGCGACGGCGCCCGGGCGGAGGAGCTGATGAAGAGCCATCTGCTCGACCTGCTCAGTTCGCTCGACCTGCGCACGGTGAGTTCCGCGCCGCAATCGCTGCGCGAGGCGCTGCGCCCCTAGACGTCGGGCCGGGAGAAGACGAAGACCATCGCCGCCGCGATCCCGGCACCGACGACCAGCGCCAGGATCCACGACGGCCCCGCCAGCAGGAACATCCCGAAGCCCAGCGAACTGCCCCCCAGCGACAGCCATTTCGCATAGCGCGGGATCGCGCCATGGTCGCGCCAGTTGCGCAGCAGCGGGCCGAAATGCGGCTGCGCCAGAAGCCATGCCTCCAGCCGGGTCGAAGAGCGCGCGAAACAGGCCGCCGCCACCAGCAGAAAGGGCGTCGTCGGCATCACCGGCAGGAATACCCCCACGAAACCGAGCAGGGTGAAGACCAGCCCCAGCAGCAGGAAAACCCCCCGCACCAGCGTCGTCGTCGCGATCATGGAAGGCGCTCCGTGCGGAAACCCATGCCGATCAGCCGCCCCATCAGATGCGCCAGAACCGGCATCCGGGCAAGGGCGCGGATGAAGCCGGGCGGACGGGGCGCGGCCTCGCCCCGGTCGTTGCGCTTGCGGCGCATCATCCGTTGCAGGCCCTGCGTCGCGCGGGTGGGGAACATCCGGCGCGCCTGCACGGCGGCCAAAGCGGCATCCGGAACCCGGCCCGCGCGCAGCGGCGCCGCCAGGATCCGTGCCGCCGCCACCGCGTCCTGAATCGCCAAATTCACCCCGAAACCGCCCACCGGGGACATCGCATGCGCCGCGTCGCCGATGCACAGCACGCCCGGCGTCCACCATGTCTCCAGCCGGTCCATGCGGATCGACAGCAGATGCACCTGATCCCAGCCGGTGATTTCCGCGAACCTTTCGGCGGGCAGCGGCGCCAGCGCGGCAAGCGCCGCATGGAAGGCCGGAAGGCCCCGCGCCTTCAGATCCGCGAACGAGCCCTTGCGGATCACATAGCCGCATTGCCAGTAATCCCCCCGGTCGATCAGCACCAGCCCCTGCTGCGGCCCGGCATGGCTCATCGCGGGGGCCGGATCATCTGCGCGGCGCGACAGCTTCAGCCAGACCACATCGACCGCCGAACCGAAATCGTGCACCTTCAGCCCCGCCTCGCGCCGCACCACCGAATGCCGCCCGTCCGCGCCGATCACCAGCGGCGCGCGCGCCTCGCCCCCGGCCCAGCGGATGCCCGCGACGCGGCCGTTTTCCCGGATCAGCCCGGTCGTCTCGATCCCCATCCGCAGGGTGAAGCCCGGCAGGGCCTGCGCCTTGCGCGCGAGAAAGTCGAGGAAATCCCACTGCGGCATGAAGGCGATGTAGCGGCATTCGAGCGGCAGGCGCCGAAAATCGGCAAGGGTCACCTGCCGCCCGCCGATCTCGGCATGCAGGGTCGGCGCGCGCTGATGCGGCAGGCGCAGGAATTCCTCCAGAAACCCCAGCTCGGACATGATCTGTAGGGTCGAGGGATGGATCGTGTCGCCGCGGAAATCGCGCAGGAAATCGGGATGCTTCTCGAAGACCGTGACCGCGACCCCCGCCCGCGCGAGCAGCAGCCCCGCCATCATCCCCGCAGGACCACCGCCGACGATGATGCAATCGCTGTTCGTCCGCTCCATCGCACTCTCCCGCTTCGTGCCAGAGTAGCATGCCCGCGCGCAGGCGCCACCCCTCAGCCGCGCCGCGCGGCGATCGCGCGGCCCGCCGCCACACCCGAGGACCAGGCCCATTGGAAATTGTAACCGCCCAGCCAGCCGGTGACATCCACCGCCTCGCCGATCGCATAAAGGCCGGGAAGGCGTTTGGCCTCCATCGTCCGCGACGACAGCTCCGCCGTGGAAATGCCCCCTGCGGTCACCTCGGCCTTGGCATAGCCTTCTGTGCCGGTCGGGTGGAAGGTCAGCGCCTCCAGCGCCCCGGCGATCCGGTCGATTTCGGTATCGGGCAGGTTCGCCATTTCGCGGGCGGCGCCGATCCGCTGCGCCATCACCTCGGCCAGACGGTTCGGCAGATGCTCGGCCAGAACGGCCCGCAGATGCGAGCGCGGCATGGCGCGGCGCGCGGCGCGCAGCTTCTCGGCCGCACCGGGCAACACCGACAGCACCACCGCCGCGCCCGGGTGCCAATAGGAGGAAACCTGAAGAATCGCCGGGCCCGACAGCCCGCGATGGGTGAACAGCGCCGCCTCGGCAAAGGCCGCCGTGCCGCAGCGCGCGATCACCGGCACCGCCACGCCCGCAATCTCCCGAAACGGCTGCGCCTCCGGCCCCAGAACGAACGGCACCAGCGCCGGGCGCGGAGGAACGACGCTCAGGCCGAAACGGCGCGCGATGTCGAAGGCAATGCCGGTGGCCCCCATCTTCGGGATCGACGGCCCGCCCGTCGCGATCACCAGTTGCGGCGCCGAGGCCCCCGCCACGCGGAACAGCCCGTCGGCATGGCCGATCTCGCCGATCCGCGCCTGTAGCCGGACCTCGACCCCGCCGCGCTCGCATTCGTCAAGCAGCATCGCGACGATCTGCCGGGCCGATCCGTCGCAAAACAACTGCCCGAGCGTCTTTTCATGCCAGGCGATGCCGTGCCGTTCGACCAGCGCCAGAAAATCCCATTGCGTATAACGGCTGAGCGCCGATTTCGCGAAATGGATATTCTCGGACAAATAGCAGCCGGGTTCCGCGCCGGTATTGGTGAAATTGCACCGCCCCCCGCCGGAGATCAGAATCTTTTTCCCCGGCCGGTCGGCATGGTCCAGCACGAGAACACGCGCCCCCGCCTGCCCCGCCATAGCGGCGGCAAGCAGCCCCGCACCGCCCGCGCCCAAAACGATCGCATCGTAATCCATATCGGCCTTATAGGGCGCATTCACCAAAACGAGAAGGGGCCGCTATGCGGCCCCACGGTCTCAGAAATCCCAATCTTCATCCTCGGTCGCGACCGCCTTGCCGATGACATAGGACGACCCCGAACCCGAGAAGAAGTCGTGGTTTTCACTGTCCGGGCTGAGCGCGGCGAGGATCGCGGGATTGACCTCGCAGGCGGCGGGCGGGAACAGCGCCTCATAGCCCAGGTTTTGCAGGGCCTTGTTGGCGTTGTAATGCAGGAATGCCTTCACATCCTCGGTCAGGCCGATGCCGTCATACAGCTCTTCGGTATATTTCGTTTCGATCTCATAGAGGTCGAACATCAGCGCGAAGGCGAAATCCTTCAACTCCTGCCGTTTCTCTTCGGACAGGGTTTCCAGCCCGCGTTGATATTTATAACCGATGTAATAGCCATGCACCGCCTCGTCGCGGATGATCAGCCGGATCAGGTCGGCGGTATTGGTCAGCTTCGCGCGCGAAGACCAATACATCGGCAGGTAGAAGCCCGAATAGAACAGGAAGGATTCCAGGAACACCGAAGCGATCTTGCGCTTCAGCGGATCTTCCCCGGCCTTGTATTTTTCCAGGATGATCCGCGCCTTCTGTTGCAGATGCGGATTTTCCTCGGACCAGCGGAAGGCTTCGTCAACCTCCTTCATCGAACACAGCGTCGAGAAGATCGACGAATAGCTGCGCGCATGCACCGCCTCCATGAAGGAGATGTTCGACAACACCGCCTCTTCATGCGGGGTGATCGCATCGGGCATCAGCGACGGCGCCCCCACGGTATTCTGCACCGTATCGAGCAGCGTCAGCCCGGTGAAAACCCGGATCGTCAGGGTCTGCTCCTCGGGCCGCAGCGTCGCCCAGCTTTGCACGTCATTCGACAGCGGCACCTTTTCCGGCAGCCAGAAATTCGCCGTCAGACGGTTCCAGACCTCAAGGTCTTTGTCATCCTGAAGCCGGTTCCAGTTGATCGCCTTCAGCACGGTGCGGGTCATGGCATGATCCTTCATCCGAAGAACCCTTTCTGAAATGGGATTGGTCGGAGTTTACAGGGTACAGGAAACGCAGCCCTGAACCTCGGTGCCTTCGAGCGCGGTCTGACGCAGGCGGATATAGTAGATCGTCTTGATCCCCTTTTTCCACGCATAGATCTGCGCCTTGTTGATGTCGCGCGTCGTGGCCTCCGCCGGGAAGAACAGCGTCAGCGACAGGCCCTGATCGACATGTTCCGTCGCCGCGGCATAAGTGTCGATGATCTTTTCCGGGCCGATTTCATAGGCATCCTCGTAATAGTCGAGGTTGTCATTCGTCATGAAGGCCGCCGGATAATAGACCCGGCCGATCTTGCCTTCCTTGCGGACCTCGATCTTCGCCACGATCGGATGGATCGAGGACGTCGAATTGTTGATATAGCTGATCGAGCCGGTCGGCGGCACCGCCTGAAGGTTCCGGTTATAAAGCCCGTGCGTCATCACGTCATCGCGCAGCGCGGCCCAATCCTCGCGGCTGGGCAACGCATGGTTTTCAAACACCCGCGCCACATCCGGCAACGTCGGCAGCCAGTCGCGATTCACATATTTGTCGAAGAACGACCCGTCTGCATATTTCGACTTGTCGAAGTCCTTGAACGTACTGCCATGTTCCTGCGCCAGCAGGCAGGACGTGCGGATCGCGTGATAGGTTACCGCGGCGAAATAGACCGAGGTGAATTCCACCCCTTCCGGCGAACCATAGAAAATCCGCTCCCGCGCCAGGAAACCGTGCAGGTTCATCTGGCCAAGGCCCACGGCATGGGCTTCCTCGTTCCCACGCCGGATCGAGGGCACCGCGTCGATCGAGGACATTTCCGAAACGGCGGTCAGCGCGCGGATCGCGGCCTCAATCGTCGCGCCGAAATCCGGGCCGTCCATCGTCGCCGCGATATTCAGCGAACCGAGGTTGCACGAAATATCCGTGCCCAGATGTTTATAGCTCAGATCCTCGTTGTATTCGCTGGCTTCGTTGACCTGAAGGATCTCCGAGCACAGGTTCGACATGGTGATCCGCCCCGCAATCGGATTGGCACGGTTCACCGTGTCTTCATACATGATATAGGGATAGCCGGATTCGAACTGGATCTCGGCGATAGTCTGGAAGAATTCCCGCGCGTTGATCTTCTTCTTCTTGATCCGCTTGTCATCCACCATTTCGGCATATTTCTCGGTGACCGAGATTTCCGAGAACGGCTTGCCATAGACCTTCTGCACATCATGCGGCGAGAACAGATACATGTCCTCGTTCCGCTTCGCGAGTTCAAAGGTCACATCCGGGATCACCACGCCAAGGCTCAGCGTCTTGATCCGGATCTTTTCATCCGCATTCTCGCGCTTGGTATCGAGGAAGCGCAGAATGTCGGGGTGGTGCGCGTTCAGGTAAACCGCCCCCGCGCCCTGCCGCGCCCCCAATTGATTGGCGTAGCTGAAGGAATCCTCCAGCAGCTTCATCACCGGGATCACGCCGGAGGATTGGTTTTCGATTCCCTTGATCGGCGCGCCCATTTCGCGCAGGTTGGTCAGCATCAAGGCAACGCCGCCGCCGCGCTTCGACAGTTGCAGCGCCGAATTGATCGACCGCCCGATCGACTCCATATTGTCTTCGATCCGCAGCAGGAAGCACGAAATCAACTCCCCGCGCGACTTCTTCCCGGCGTTCAGGAAGGTCGGCGTTGCCGGCTGGAACCGCCCGGACAGGATTTCATCCATGAACCGCATCGCCAGCGCCTCGTTCCCGCGCGCGAGCGCGAGCGCGACCATCACCACCCGGTCTTCATAGCGTTCCAGATAGCGCTGCCCGTCGCGGGTTTTCAGCGTATAGCTGGTGTAATATTTGAACGCGCCGAGGAAAGTCGGGAACCGGAACTTCTTCTTGAAGGCCGCATCCCAGATCGCGCGCTGGAAGTTCTTCGAATACTGGTCGAGGACTTCGGCCTCGTAATAGCCTTCCTCCACCAGATAATCGAGCTTCTCGTCCAGCGAATGGAAGAAGACGGTGTTCTGATTCACATGCTGGAGGAAATACTGCCGCGCGGCCATGCGATCCGCATCAAAGCGGATCTTGCCCTCCCCGTCATACAGGTTGAGCATCGCATTGAGCGCGTGATAGTCGAGCGTGCCCTTCACGCCGTCATCGAGCATGTCATCCCCCAGAATTGCGCAAGCCCCGCGCGGACGCGGGCGATATCGGTTTCGGTTCCGGCCAGTTCAAACGTATACAGCACCGGCACCGCACATTTTGCCGCGATCACCTTTCCGGCGCAGGCATAGGTCGCGCCGAAGTTCCGGTTGCCGCTGGCGATGACGCCGCGCAAAAACGCGCGGCGGTCGGGATCGTTCAGAAAGCGGATCACCTGCTTGGCGACCGCGCCCCGCCCTTCGCCATCGGCATAGGTCGGGGTGATCAGGACATAGGGGCCTTCGGGGGCGGGCATCGACGCCTCCGGTGCGATCGGGATCCGCTGGGCTGGCAGGTCCAGCCGGGCCACGAACCGCGCCGTATTCCCCGAGGCCGAGGAATAATAGACGAGCCCGCCCATCCGTTCAGGCCAGACGGCCGATCATGTCCGGGCGGAATCCGGCCCAATGCGCATCCCCGGCCACGACGACCGGCGCCTGACGATAGCCCATCGACACCACCATCTCCATCGCATCCGCATCCACGGTCAGGTCGATCACCTCGAACGACAGCCCCTTCGCCTCCAGCGCGCGGGTCGTCGCGGTGCATTGCACGCAGGCGGGCTTTGAATAGACGGTGATGGTCATGGCTCTGTCCCTCAGTCCTTGCCGTTTCCCGTGCACAAGACGCGAGGCCCTGCACGACGCCTCCGCCGTGCATGCGCCCGCGCCTTCCGCACGGTTTGATTTTCTGTGTCGTGGCAACGCGCCTGGCTTGCGAGACCGCGAAACCGCCCAGGGGCCCCGCCTGCCTTACCGTTTGCAGACCGGATCCCGACACTGTTCCGCGCCGCTTCCGGATCCTGCTTCTCAAGTCACCTCGAATGCGTCACATCACGCCCCCTAATAAGCCATTAAGCCGGCCCTCCGTCAACGATATATAAGGGGTTGACAGGCCGCAGCCCCAAAATCTGGTGCCGGATGGTCCGTTGCACAAATTCCGGACACTGCGCCGGATCCCGCGCCGGACGGGTTTTCCCCAGCCGCAGCTTCGGGCTTCGTCCGCGCAGAGAAACGGTTTTTCCGCTCCGGCGCGCGGGTTTTCCACAGCGGCGCGGCGCCCCTGCGGGATCGAATCAAAGGGCGCCCCTCACCCCGCCCGACCGGCCGCACCCGAGGAAGAATCGCGCCCGAATCTTGCCGGCCGTCGAAAACCCACCGTCGAAAAATACCAAAAGCCCGGACCACCGGGGTTCCCCTCCGGCCAATTCTCGCCGAAACTGCGGCGACCTACCCTTCCCGAGGTGCCCATGTCCGTCACAGCCCTGCGCGGCCAGATCGTCTATCTGCATGCCAATCCGTTCGAGCACCCGCCCGAGGACTGCCTGACGCACCATCCCGACGGGCTGGTGATCATGGAAGACGGCCTGATTACCGCCGCCGGGCCCTGGGCCGAGACCGCGCCGCTGCTGCCCGCCGGAACGAAGCCCGTGCATTACCCGGAGCACCTGATCATGCCCGGGCTGATCGACACCCATGTGCATTACCCGCAGCTTCAGATGATCGGCGCCTATGGCGAACAGCTTCTGGAATGGCTCAACACCTATACCTTCGTGACCGAGCAGCAATTCGCCGACCGCGCCCATGCCGATCACGTCGCGAAGACCTTCCTGCGCGAGTTGCTGCGCGCGGGGACCACGACGGCCATGGTCTATTGCACCGTCCATCCGCAATCGGTCGAGGCGTTCTTTGCCGAATCCCACCGGCTGAACACGCGGATGATCGCGGGGAAGGTGCTGATGGACCGAAACGCGCCCGGCGGGCTGCTCGATACCGCGCAGCGCGGCTATGACGAAAGCGCCGCGCTGATCGCGCGCTGGCACGGGCGGGGGCGGCAGATGTATGGCGTCACGCCGCGCTTCGCGCCGACCTCGACCGAGGCGCAACTGGATGCCGCCGGGGCGCTGCTGCGGGAAAATCCGGGCGTCTACATGCAGACCCATCTGTGCGAAAACCCGGGCGAAGTCGCCTGGGTGCGCGAGCTGTTCCCCGACCGGCACAGCTATCTGGACGTCTACGACCATGCCGGGCTGGTGGGGCCGCGCTCGGTCTTCGGCCATGCGATCCACATGCACGAAGGCGATTTCTGCACCTGCCACGAACGCGGCGCGGCGCTGGCCTTCTGCCCGACCTCGAACCTGTTCCTGGGCTCGGGGCTGTTCCGGCTTTCGGATGCGACGGATCCGCGCCGCCCGGTTCGGGTGGGGCTGGGCACCGATGTCGGCGCGGGCACCTCGCTCAGCCAGTTGCAGACCCTGAACGAAGCCTACAAGGTCGCGGCGCTTTCGGGAACGCGGCTGGATGCGGTGCGGGCCTTCTACCTCGCCACGCTGGGCGGCGCGCGGGCGCTCTATCTCGACGACCGGCTGGGGCAGGTGAAACCGGGCCATGAGGCCGATCTGATCGTGGTCGATCCGCGCGCGACGCCGCTCATGACCTTCCGCACCGGCTATTGCGAGAGCCTGACGGACCTGCTGTTCACCTTGATGATCATGGGCGACGACCGGGCGATCCGCGCCACCTGGATCGCCGGGCGCCCGGTGCATGACCGCGATGCGCCCTGAGGCCGGTTTCGGCGCCTCGGCTCTGGTCTTGGCGGTGAAACCCCTGTAGATCGCGCTGAAACGGACCGGAGGCACGGACATGGCGCGGCATCTCATCACCTCGGCGATTCCCTATATCAACGGCATCAAGCACCTCGGCAATCTCGTCGGCAGCCAGTTGCCCGCGGACCTGTTCGCCCGCTATCAGCGCGCGCGCGGCCACGAGGTGATGTTCATCTGCGCGACCGACGAACACGGCACGCCCGCCGAACTCGCCGCCGCCAAGGCGGGCAAGCCGGTCGCCGATTACTGCACCGAAATGCACGAGGTGCAGGCCGAAATCGCGCGCGGCTTCCGGCTCTCCTTCGACCATTTCGGCCGGTCGTCGAGCACGCGCAACCGCACCCTGACGCAATACATGGCGAAGACGCTGGGCGAACAGGGGCTGATCGCCGAGAAGGCGGAGAGGCAGTTCTACTCGGTCGATGACGGCCGCTTCCTGCCCGACCGCTATATCGAAGGCACCTGCCCGAACTGCGGCTATGACAAGGCGCGCGGCGATCAGTGCGAGAACTGCACCAAGCAGCTCGACCCGACCGACCTGATCAACCCGCATTCGGCAATCTCGGGTTCCACCAATCTGGAACTGCGGGAGACGAAGCACCTTTACCTGCGGCAGAAGTCGCTGCGCGAGGATATTCGCGGCTGGATCACCTCGAAACATGACTGGCCGGTGCTGACCACCTCGATCGCGCTGAAATGGCTTGATGACGGCGACGGGTTGCAGGACCGCGGCATCACCCGCGACCTCGCCTGGGGCGTCCCCGCGCAATTCGACGGCGCGCCCTGGCAGGGCATGGAGGGCAAGGTCTTCTACGTCTGGTTCGATGCGCCGATCGAATATATCGCCGCCACCGCCGAATGGGCCGATGCGAACGACAAGGCCGAGACCGACTGGGAACGCTGGTGGCGCACCGACAAGGGCGCGGGCGACGTGACCTATACGGAATTCATGGGCAAGGACAACGTGCCCTTCCACACGCTCAGCTTCCCGGCCACGCTGATCGGCGTGAACCGCGCGGGCGGGGCGCAGTGGAAGATGGTCGACTACATCAAGTCGTTCAACTACCTGAATTACGAGGGCGGGCAGTTCTCCACCTCGCAAGGGCGCGGCGTGTTCATGGATCAGGCGCTGTCGATCCTGCCGCCCGATTACTGGCGCTGGTGGCTGCTCAGCCATGCGCCCGAAAGTGCGGACAGCGAATTCACCTGGGAGAATTTCCAGGTTTCGGTGAACAAGGATCTGGCCGATGTGCTGGGCAATTTCGTCAGCCGGATCACCAAGTTCTGCCGCTCCAAATTCGGCGAGGCGCTGCCCGAGGGCGGTGTCTGGGGCGAGCGCGAGGCGCAGTTGATCGCGGAACTGACCACCCGGCTCGGTGCCTATGAGGGCTTCATGGAGGAAAAGGAGGTCCGCAAGGCCGCCGCCGAACTCCGTGCGATCTGGGTCGCGGGCAACGAATATCTGCAATCCGCCGCACCCTGGACGGTGTTCAAGACCGATCCGGCGCAGGCGGCGGCGCAGACCCGGCTCGCGCTGAACCTGACGCGGCTTTATGCCGTGCTGTCGGAACCCTTCATCCCCGATGCCTGCGCCGCGACGCTCGCCGCGCTGAAGACCGAAGATCGCAGCTGGCCCACGGATATCCGCGCCGCGCTGGAGGTGCTGCCGGTGGGGCATGCCTTTGAGACACCCGACGTGCTGTTCCGCAAGATCGCCGACGAGGAACGCGAGGACTGGCAGAAGCGTTTCTCCGGCATCCGGACCTGAGCGAGGGGAGCGCCATGGCGAAGACCTGCATCCTGATCGGCGCGCCGGTCGACACGGGGCAAAAGCGCGCCGGTTCCCTGATGGGGCCGGCGGCCTATCGTGTCGCCGGGCTGGCCGAGGCGATCACCGCCCTTGGCCATGGCGTCGAGGATATGGGCGATGTCACCCCCGCCCCGCGCGCGCCGATGCCGCATCCGAATCCGGCGGTGCATCACCTGGCCGAAACCGTCGCCTGGACCGAGGCGCTGACCGAAGCGGGCATCGCCGCCGCGCTGCGCGGCTTTCCGGTGTTCATGGGCGGGGATCATTCGCTCTCGCTCGGCTCGGTCGCCGGGATGGCGGCGCATGCGGCGGCGGTGGGGCGCCCGCTGTTCGTGCTCTGGCTTGATGCCCATACCGATTTCCACACCCCGCTGACCACGGTTTCAGGCAACCTGCACGGCACGCCCGTCGCCTATATCGCCGGGCGCGAGGGCTTCGACGATTTCCCGCCCTTCCCGCATCCGGTGCCGGGCCAGCGGATCGGCATGCTCGGGATCCGCTCCGTCGATCCGGAGGAAGGCGCCGCGCTCCTGCCCACCGAGATCGACATTGCCGACATGCGCGTGCTTGACGAACGCGGCATCCGGGCGCCGCTCGCGGAATTCCTCGACCGGGTGCGGGCCGAAAACGGGCTGCTGCATGTCTCGCTCGACGTGGATTTCCTCGACCCCGCCATCGCGCCCGCCGTGGGCACCACGGTTCCGGGCGGCGCGACCTTCCGCGAGGCGCATCTGGTGATGGAGCTGCTGCACGAATCCGGTCTGGTCAGTTCGCTCGATCTGGTGGAGCTGAACCCCTTCCTCGACGATCGCGGGCGGACGGCAAAGCTGATGGTGGATCTCGTCGGTTCGCTGATGGGGCGCAAGGTCTTCGACCGGCCAACCCGATCCTACTGACCGGGCCGCGCGGGCGCCCCGATGCGGCGAAACTGCCGCGCACGCCGGAAGACGTGGATCTGCGCTTTACTCCGCCGCGGCGGCTGTCTTAATCAGGGAGACCAGCCGCCCCAACGGAGCATGTTTCCTTGCGCATTCTGATTACCAACGACGACGGCATCCACGCTCCGGGGCTGGATGTCCTGCACGCCATTGCCGCCGACCTCGCCGGACCCGAAGGCGAGGTCTGGACCGTCGCCCCCGCCTTTGAACAATCCGGCGTCGGCCATTGCATCAGCTACACCCGCCCGATGATGATCGCCAAACACGGCCCCCGCCGCTTCGCCGCCGAGGGCAGCCCGGCGGATTGCGTCCTCGCCGGGCTTTACGACGTGTTGCAGGACGGCCGCCCCGATCTGGTGCTGTCGGGCGTGAATGCGGGCAACAATTCGGCGGAGAACGCGCTCTATTCCGGCACGGTCGGCGGCGCGATGGAGGCGGCGCTTCAGGGGATCCCGGCAATCGCGCTCTCGCAGTTCTTCGGCCCCGCCTGCGGCGAGGATCCGTTCGAGGCCGCCCGCCTCCACGGCCCCGCGCTGGTCCGCCGGTTGTGGGAAAAGGGCATCTGGGACAACGGCCCCTATCGCGTGTTCTACAACATCAACTTCCCGCCGGTCACCGCGGCGGAGGTCAAGGGCTTCCGCGTCGCGGCACAGGGCTACCGCACGGACAGCTTCTTCACCGTCGAATCGACGCGCTCGCCTTCGGGGCGGCGGTTCCTGTGGGTGAAGGGCGGGCCGCAACAGGCGTCGAGCGCGCCGGACACCGATGCGGCGCTGAACCTCGACGGCTGGATTTCGGTCACGCCGATGCGGGCCGATCTGACCGCGCATGAGGTGCTGGCCGATCTGGAGGCACAGCTGGCATGACAACGGACGAAGAGGACAGCGCCGCAGAGCGCAAGATGCGCTTCCTCTTCACCCTGCGCCAGCAGGGCATGACCGATGCCCGCGTCCTCTCGGCGATGGAGCGCATCGACCGGGGCCGGTTCGTGCGCGGCATCTTCTCCGACCGCGCCTATGAGGACATGCCGCTGCCGATCTCTTGCGGCCAGACGATCTCGCAACCCTCGGTCGTCGCGCTGATGACGCAGGCGTTGCAGGTGGGCCCGCGCGATACCGTGCTCGAAATCGGCACCGGCTCCGGCTATCAGGCCGCCGTGCTGTCGTGCATGGCCCGCCGGGTCTATACCGTCGAGCGGCACCGCCGCCTGGCACAGGAAGCGCGGCAGGTTTTCGCCGCGCTCGGGCTGTCCAACATCGTCGCGCTGGCGGCGGACGGATCGCGCGGCTTGCCCGATCAGGCGCCCTTCGACCGGATCCTCATCACCGCCGCCGCCGAAGACCCGCCCGGCCCCCTGTTGTCGCAAATGAAGATCGGCGGTATCATGGTCGTCCCGGTCGGCCAGTCGGATGCGGTGCAAAGCCTCATCCGCGTTAAACGGACCGAAACCGGATACGATTACGAGGAACTGCGCCCGGTGCGTTTCGTCCCGCTCGTCGAGGGGATGGCGAACGACTAGATCCAAGGCCCCGGCCACAGGGGCCGCCGAACATGACGAGGACGAGCATGACCCTTTCCGCCCCCCGGACCCTGACGATGACCTGCGCGCTTCTGGCGCTGACGGCCTGCGGGAACTTCGATCCGGACCTGCGCGGGTTGACCTCGCTGGGCTTCGACACCAGCGGCGCGGCGCGCGGCGCGACGGAATCGCGCCCCAGCCCGGACAGCCGTGGTGTGATTTCCTATCCGAATTACCAGGTCGCCGTGGCGCAGCGCGGCGATACCGTCGCCACCGTGGCGCGGCGGATCGGCATGTCGCCGCAGGAACTGGCCAGTTACAACGCCGTTTCGGCCAACACGCCGCTGAACAATGGCGCCGTCCTTGCCCTGCCCCGCCGGGTCGCGGATACACCGGCCAGTATCGCGCCCGTCACCGGAACGGCGCCCCATGACGAGCAGATCGACGTGACCTCGATCGCCTCGGCGGCGATCGACAGGGCCGCCCCCGCCGCTGCGCCGAAGGCACCGCCCGCCGGCACCGAACCCGTCCGCCACAAGGTCACGCGCGGCGAGACCGCCTATTCCATCGCGCGCTATTACAACGTCCCGGTGAAATCGCTGGCGGAATGGAACGGCCTGTCCTCCGACCTGGGCGTGCATGAGGGGCAGTTCCTGCTGATCCCGCCCGCCTCGGCGGCCTCCGGCTCCGCAGCGGTGACCCAACCCGGCGCGGGATCGCCCACGCCCGAGCCGCCCTCCGCCGCGAAGCCGCTGCCCACCGCCGTGCCGCCCAAGGCTTCGGCTCCGGTTGACAAATCCGCTGCCCCCGATCTGGGCGCCGGACGTTCTGCCAGCCAGTCGCAGATGACGATGCCGGTCTCCGGCTCCATCATCCGGCCCTATGTGAAGAAAAAGAACGACGGGATCGACATTTCCGCCGCCGCCGGAACCCCGGTGAAGGCCGCCGCCGCGGGCACCGTCGCCGCGATCACCAAGGACACCGAACAGGTGCCGATCCTGGTGCTGCGCCATTCCGACGGACTGATGACGGTCTATGCCAATATCGACAGCATCGCCGTCGCCAAGGGCGACACGGTGAAACGCGGCCAGACCATCGCCAAGGTCCGCTCCGGCGGCGAGGGTTTCGTGCATTTCGAGGTCCGCCAGGGCTTCGACAGCGTAGACCCGGTGCCCTATCTGGAGTGATCCCGTCTGGCGCCCGTATTTCCGTCCACGCTCCTGCGGGGAACAGACGATATCGGCGCCGCAGGCGATGCGATCACCGGTTCATCCCCGCGTCTGCGGGGGACAGTCCCAATCTTAGACGACCAACGCCATGCGGTTCGGTTCATCCTCGCATCTGCGGTGAACAGAAGCAGGCACCTGACTGGCAGATACCTTCCTTCGGTGTTCTTCTACGTCTGCGGGATTGGCGGGCGCGCCTCTGCCACCGTCAGGCAGCCCACAGGGCTCAGAGCGCGATACCGCGCCGTCCGGCCAGATCGGTGAAGAACTGCCACGCCACCCGGCCCGAACGCGCGCCACGGGTGGCCTGCCATTCGATCGCCTCGGCGCGCAACTCTTCGGGCGGGATCTCCACGCCGTAGACCGCGCAATAGCCGTCGATCATCGCCAGGAAATCATCCTGATCGCAGGGATGGAACCCCAGCCACAGCCCGAAACGGTCGGATAGGGAGACCTTCTCCTCCACCGCTTCCGAAGGGTTGATCGCGGTCGAGCGTTCGTTCTCGATCATGTCGCGCGGCATCAGGTGGCGCCGGTTCGAGGTGGCATAAAGCAGCACGTTCGACGGCCGCCCCTCGATCCCGCCATCCAGAACCGCCTTCAGGCTCTTGTAATGTTGATCGTCGTGGCTGAAGGACAGATCATCGCAGAACAGGATGAACCGCGCCTCGGCCCCGCGCAGATGCGCGAGCAGCCGCCCGACGGAAGGAAGATCCTCGCGCGCGAGTTCAACGAGCTTCAGGGCCAGCCCCTGCCGCAGCGCCTCGGCATGGACCGCCTTCACCAGCGAGGATTTGCCCATCCCCCGCGCGCCCCAAAGCAGCGCATTGTTCGCCGCCGCCCCGCGCGCGAATTGCAGCGTATTGGCCAGCAGCGTATCGCGCGCCCGGTCGATCCCGCGCAGCAGCGCAATATCGACGCGGCTGACCGAAGCCACCGGTTCCAGCCGGTCCGGCCCGGTGTGCCAGACAAAGGCATCGGCGGCGGCGAAATCCGGCGCGGGTGCAGGCGGCGGCGCCAGACGCTCCAGCGCCTCGGCCACGCGGGTCAGCAGATCACTCATCGTCTTCCTCGACCCAGGTTCCTTCGGCGCGCATCTTCGCCTCGCGCGCCTTCTCGATACGGCGGATCAGCCAGATCGAAATTTCGTAAAGCGGATAGATCGCGGCGAACAGGATGATCTGGCTCATCATGTCGGGCGGTGTCACCACGGCGGCCACGATCAGGATCAGCACGACCGCATATTTCCGGATCGAGGCGAGTCCCTTCGACGACACCAGCCCCGCTTTCCCCATCAGCGTCAGCAGCACCGGCAGCTGGAAACAGATCCCGAAGGCCATGACGAATTTCGTGGTCAGCGCCAGATATTCCTCGACCGAGCCCTGGAAGCCGATCGCCGCGAGTTCATTTCCGCCCTCGATCACCCCACCCTGCTGAAAGCCGAGGAAGAAGCTGAAGGCGATCGGCAGCACGACATAATAGGCGAAGGCCGCGCCGAGCAGGAACATCAGCGGCGAGGCCACCAGGAACGGCAGGAAGGCGTTCCGCTCGGATTTATACAGCCCGGGTGCCACGAAGCGCCAAAGCTGATAGGAGATCACCGGAAACGCCAATGCGAAACCGCCGATGAACGAAATCCGGATCGCGACGAAGAACCCTTCCTGTAGCTTGATCAGCACCAGGTTGCAGGCCTGCCCACGCTGTTCCAGCGCATGGCAGATCGGCCGGGTCAGGAAGTTGAAGATCGGGTTCCAGACCGAATAGGCGATGATCATCGCCACCACGAAAGCGGCCAGCGAATACAGCACGCGGTTGCGCAGTTCGGCCAGATGCTCGATCAGCGGCGCGGCGGAATCGTCGATCTCGTCGCTCATGCCTCGTCCTTCTTTGCGGCCTTCTTGCGGGGCTTCGGCGCGGTTTCGGCCTTGGCGGGCTTCGCCTCCGCTTCGGCCTTGGGGGCACGCGGCTTGCGCGGCTTCGGCGCTTCGGCGACCGGGGCAGGTTCCGGGGCGACCGGGGCCGGTTCGTCATCCGGCTCGAACGATTCCTCGGCGGCATCCAGACCGGGATCGGGCTGCAACGGCGCCTGCGGCGCCGTCCGCGACGGGGATGGGAATTTCGGATCCCACTTCTCGAATTTCTCGGTCGCGCGTTCCAGCGCATCGAGGCCGAGCGACTTCTTCGACGCCATCCCCTTCAGGTCGGCGGCATCCAGCCCGGTCTCCTTCGCGGCATCCTCCATCGCGCGCGAGAATTCGCGCGCCATCTGCCGCGCCCGCGCGGTGATCCGCCCCAGCGTGTGGAACATCACGGGCAGATCCTTCGGCCCGACGACGATCAGCGCGACGACGCCGATCAGCAGAAGTTCGCTCCAACCGATATCGAGCATGGCGGCGGGCCCGCGGGCCTCAGACCTTATCCTTGTCGACCGGCGGCGGCGTCACATCGCGGGCCTTGTCCACCTGCGCGTCCTCGATCTCTTTCGTGCCGTCGTTCACGCCCTTCTTGAAGGCGGTGATGCCCTTGCCGACCTCGCCCATCAGCGAGGAAACCTTGCCCTTGCCGAACAGCACCAGCACGACGACGGCGATCAGCAGAAGGCCCGGCAGGCCGATGTTTTGGAACATGTCAGTCTCCCCGGCACGGAGGCCCCGCGCCTGTTTACGTTGGTTTCCACATTTACGACCGGGCGCGGCGCAATCAAAGAGCGATTCCGCCATCTCACGCAAGTTTTTGCCGGTTCGCCGCTGGATCGTGCGCAAATCCCGGATTAATCTGCGCCCATGCCGATGTCCGAAGCCGTCACAGCCTTCGTCACGCTTTTCGTCGTGGTCGATCCGATCGGCCTCGTGCCGCTGTTCATTGCGCTCACGCGGGGCATGTCGGCGCAGGCGCGGCTGGCGGTGGGGATGCGGGCGCTGCTGGTCGCGGCGGGGCTGCTGACGCTGTTCGGGCTGTTCGGCGAAAGGCTGCTCTCCTCAATCGGGATCTCGATGCCCGCGTTCCGGATCTCGGGTGGGGTGCTGCTGTTCCTGACCGCGCTCGACATGCTGTTCGAGCGCCGCACCCAGCGGCGCGAAAACCAGTCCGCCGCCCATGCCGAGGATACCGCCGACGACCCGTCCGTCTTTCCCCTCGCCACGCCGCTGATCGCGGGGCCGGGCGCGCTGGCGACGATGGTGCTGCTCGCGGGCGGGCCGCCGCATGGCTGGATCCATCTCGTGGAGGTGCATCTGGTGATGCTCGCGGTGCTCGCCTCGGTCATGGCGATGTTCCTCATCGCGACGCCGGTTTCGCGCATCCTGGGCCGGACCGGGATGATGGTGATGACGCGGCTCTTCGGGATGCTGCTTGCCGCACTCGCGATCCAGTTCATCCTCGACGGGCTGCGCGGCGCGGGGATCATTGCCGGAATCGGCGCGCGCTGATGCTGGATGACCTCTCCCCCCGGCTTGATCTATCTGGCGCTCCTGCTGATGGCTCTGGGCGGCTATTTCTTCGCCGCGCTGCGCGACAGTCCGGGGCGGGTGCTGCAACAGATCTCGGTCTGGGGGCTGATCTTCATGGGGCTGATCGCGGGCTATGGCCTGTGGGATGACGTCCGGGCAACGCTGCTGCCGCGACAGAGCGTGATGGAGGACGGCCGGATCGAAATCCCGCTCTCGCCGGACGGGCATTATTACCTGACGGCGCGGGTGAACGGCACGCCGGTGCGCTTCGTCGTCGATACCGGCGCCACGCAGATCGTCCTCAGTCGGCGCGATGCGGAGCGGGCGGGGATCGCGGTCTCGGGCCTCGCCTTCACCGGACGGGCGCAGACCGCGAACGGCCTTGTCCCCACCGCGCCGGTACGGCTCGCCACGATCGACATCGGCCCGATCCACGACAGCGACATCCGCGCCGTGGTGAATGACGGAGAGATGGATGGATCGCTGATGGGGATGACCTACCTCACCCGCTTTGCCCGGGTCGAGTTCAACGGCAACCGGATGATCCTCGAACGCTGATCTTGCCGTGCCGCGGGTTTGCGCTATTCTGCGCGCAAACAGGGGGGGCCGGATGAAAGCCATTCTTTTCGCGGCGGCGCTCGCCGTCACCGGCCTGCCCGCCTGCGCCGCGCCCGTGGCCGAACGGCAGAAGCCTGTCACCATCAGCAACGACCCCGGCGGCGACATCGCCGAATACGTCGCCCGGCGCCAGAAGCTGGCCGCATCCGGTCGGCCCGTGGTGATCCGCGGCAAATGCTATTCTTCCTGCACCATCCTGATCACCCTGCCGAATGCCTGCCTCGACCCGAAGGCCGTGATCGGCTTTCACCAGCCGAGCGCCGGGAACGGACGCGGCATGCCGCTCCTGAACCCGCTGATCGCGCATTATTACCGCAACGGCATCCTCGACATGTGGAACCGCAAGTGGAGCCGTTCGACCAGGCTGGCGAAGATTTCGGCAAAGGATTACGTCCGGCTCGATCCGCAGACCCGGCTCTGCCGCTAGAGCCAGTGCTTCCAGCGGAAGAAGGCCCAGGTTCCGAGCGCCGACAGCAGCATCAGCACCAGCGCGAGCGGATAGCCCCAGCCAAGTTCGAGTTCCGGCATATGGGTGAAGTTCATGCCATAGACCGAGGCGATCAGCGTCGGCGGCATGAACAGCGCGGCCACGACCGAAACGATCCGCACCGTGGTGTTCTGCGCCAGATTGATCATCCCCAGCGTCGCATCGACCGACAGCGACACCCGCGAGCTGAGGAAATCGCCATGCACCGCAAGCGAGCCGATGTCGCGGATCTGGTTCTTCACGATCGCATGCAGATCCTTGCCCTCGGGATGCGCGGCCAGGGTCTGATCGAAGAACGACAGCGCCCGTTCGAGCGTCAGCAGCCCGAGCCGGATCCGCCCGAGCAATTCGCCCTGTCGGCCCACCTGACGCAGCGCGTGCTGCAACTCGTCCTGCGGCGCCTCGCCCAGCACCCGCACCGAAACCGCATCCAGCGCCCGGCCGATGCCTTCGAGCAGATCGGCCTGCCGCGCCACGATTTCCTCGATCAGGCCCAGGAAGATCCGCTCCGGCGTGGTGCAGCCCGCCATCGACCGGTCGGCGCGGTCGGGGAATGTCTCGAAACTGCGCGGGGTGTGGTGGCGCACGGTCACCAGCCGATCCCGCCCCAGGATGAAGCTGACCGGCCCCGAAACCGACCGCCCGTCGGGCAACTGCCCCGGTAGCACCACCGTCATGCAGTCGAGCCCGTTTTCGCGATAAAGCCGGTTCGACAGTTCGATCTCTTCCATATCGGCGAGCGTCGGCACCTCGACGCCAAGCGCCGCGACCGCCGCCACCTGACTGTCGAGCGGCCGATACAGGTCGATCCAGATCGCCTGCCCGATCTGCGCCCCCGGAACCATCGGCGTATCCTGATCGAGCCGGTCGAGGCCATGGGCCCCGGGACTATAGGCATGCAGCATGGCGGCTCCCGCTTCGGCTGTTTTGCCCATGGGTATCGGCCCCGCGCGCGAAATCAAGCCCCCGGCTCGCGGAGAGTTGCGCAGCCCCGGGCAAAGCTCTCTCGATTTCTCCGCGCGGCCATGTTATCGCCCAAACTGGACCGGAACCGGCAAGCCTCTCACCGTCGGGCCGATCCGACATCACGATGACATTCTCGAAAAGGGCAGCAACAGATGGCTGCAAACGATCCCGCCCCCCCGCGCGCGACGGCTCCGGTCGATGTGGCGGAAATGACCGCGCGCGCCAATCAGGCCGCGGCGCTGCTGAAGGCGCTGTCCCACGAGGGGCGGCTGATGATTCTGTGCCACCTGTCCACCGGTGAAAAATCGGTGACGGAACTCGAACGCCTGCTTGGTCAGCGGCAGGCCGCGGTGAGCCAGCAACTCGCCCGGCTGCGCGCCGATGGGCTGGTGCAGGCGCGGCGCGACGGCAAGGCGATCTATTATTCGCTGGGCGATCCGCGCGCGGGCCGGGTCGTCGGCCTGCTTTACGAAATGTTCTGCGGCTAGAGCCAGACGGCCTGCGCGGCCTTGTCCCAGCCCAGCGTCAGCCTTTCGCCCTCCGCGATCACCGGCCGCTTCATCAGCGCCGGATGCGCCGCCAGCAGATCCGCCGGGGCCGCCGCGCGCTCCGCCTCGGACAGCCCGCGCCAGGTGGTCGAGGACCGGTTCACCAGCCTCTCGCCGAACGCCGCCAGAAAGCGCCCGATCTCCGCCGCGCTCAGCGGTTCGGCCCGGACATCGCGGAAATCGACCCTGTGCCCGGCCTGCTCCAGCGCCTTGCGCGCCTTGCGGCAGGTGTCACAGGTCGGAATGCCATAGAGTATCATGTTTCCTCCGTCAGCCGCCCGGCATCGAGCCGCAGGATACGGTCCATCCGCGCGGCGAGGTCAAGGTTATGCGTCGCGATCAGCGCCGAAAGCCCGGTTTCCCGCACCAGATCCATCAGCACGGCGAACACCGTGTCCGAGGTCGCCGGATCCAGGTTCCCCGTCGGTTCATCCGCCAGCAGAAGCCCCGGCGCATTGGCGAGCGCCCGGCAGAAGGCCACCCGCTGCTGCTCCCCCCCGACAGCGCCGAGGGCCGGTGATCGCAGCGCGCCGACAGCCCGACCCGGGCCAGAAGCTCCCGCGCCCGCGCCCGCGCCGCCGCCCGGCCAACGCCATTGGCCAACTGCGGCAGGACCACGTTCTCCTCGGCGGTGAATTCCGGCAGCAGGTGGTGGAACTGATAGACGAAGCCCAGCTGATCGCGCCGCGCCTCGGTCCGGCGCCGGTCCGACGCCCCGGTCAGATCGGTGCCGCCGATCACCACCCGCCCCGCATCGGGCGTATCAAGCAGCCCGGCGATATGCAGCAGCGTCGATTTCCCCGCGCCGGAGGGCGCCACCAGCGCCACCACCTGCCCGCGCGGGATAGACAGATTGATACCGCGCAGCACCGAAATCTCGCCGGGCTTGCCCCGATTATAGGACTTTTCCAGGTTTTCGAGCAGCAGAACGTCACTCATAGCGCAGCGCCTCCACCGGGTTCATCCGCGCCGCCCGCCGCGCCGGGAAGATCGTCACCACGAAGCTCAGCCCAAGCGCCAGCGCGACGGATTTCGCCACATCCCAGGGCAGCAGCTTCGCCGGCAGTTCATAGATACCCCGGATCGACGGATCCCAGACCCCGCCGCCGTTCAGCCAGTTCACGAAGGCCATCACCTGATCGAGATAGGTCGCGAACAGCACCCCCACCAGCAGCCCCGCCGCCGTGCCGATCACCCCGGTGAAGGCGCCGCACAGGAAGAACACCCGCATGATCGACCCTTCGGTCAGCCCCATGGTGCGCAGGATGCCGATGTCGCGGCCCTTGTTCTTCACCAGCATGATCAGCCCGGAGGTGATGTTCATCGTCGCGATCAGCACCAGAACTGAGAGGATGACGAACATCACGTTGTCCTCGATCGTCAGCGCGCGCAGGAAGCTGCCCGAGGCATCGCGCCAGGACCAGAGTTGCGTGCCCGGCCCCCCGGCCTCGTAAAGCTGTGCCGCCCAGTCATCGACCCGCTCCGGATCGGTCACATCCACCGCGATCTCATCCGCCCCGCCCTCGCGGTTGAAGAAGGACTGCGCCTCGGCGAAGGGCATGTAGATCCGGGTCTTGTCGATGTCATAGCGGCCCGACGAGAAGATATAGACCACATCGTAGCCGTTCACCCGCGGGCTGGTGCCGAAGGCGGTCTGCACCCCGTTCGGCGACATCAGCAGCACCCGGTCGCCCACCGACACGCCCAGCTCGCGCGCCATCTCCGCCCCCATCGCGATCCCCTGCCCGAAGGCATCGAGATCGCCATAGCCCGTGGTCGGATCGGCGATGTTCGGGATCGTCTTCAGATCGGCGGCGGAAAGCCCGAAGACCTCGGCGACATTCGAGCGGTCGTTGAAGGTGGCCATCACCTGACCCCGGATCTGCGGCGCGGCGCGCGTCACCCCGGGGATCGCGGCGATCCGGGCGGCGCGGTCCTGATAATCGCGCATCAGGGGCGAGAAGATGCCGCTGTCGGGCACCACCTCCTGCGGCTGCGCATAGACGGTGACATGGGCGTTGGAGCCGAGGATCGTGCCGACGAATTCCGCCCGGAACCCGGCCCGCACCGCCAGCGTGATGATCAGCGCGGCAACGCCCAGCATGATGCCGATCAGGCTGATCCAGGTCATCACCGAAACGCCGCCCTCGGCGCGCCGCGCCCGCAGATAGCGCCAGGCGATCATGAATTCAAAGGGGGCAAAGGGTGCGGTGCGTCTGGCCATGAGGGGCTCCCGGAAGTCGGCGCAAGCTGGCCCGCGCCGCTGGTGAGGTCAAGCCCGGAACCGCATCCGGGGCTTCACGCCTCGGTCAGGGCGCGGTGAAATCAAGCGCCTCGGGCAGGTGCAGCTTGAACTCCGTCCCCTCGGCGTCGCTGCGCACCAGATCCAGCCGCCCGCCATGGCCGCGCACCAGTTCCGCCGAAATCGCAAGGCCCAGCCCCGTGCCCCCCTTCTTCGCGCTGCCGGAGAACGGCTGGAACAGGTTCTCCTTCGCGCGCTCCGGCAGGCCCGGCCCGGTGTCCTGCACCCGGATCCACCAGCCCTCGGGCTCCTCGCCCGCGCCGATTTCGATCGTGCCGGGCTTCCCCGTGGCCTCGATCGCCTGCCGCGCGTTGCGCACCAGGTTCGACAGCACCCGATACATCTGTTCGCGATCCGCCCGGATCACCAGATTCGGCGCCACATCGGTCACGAAGTCGATCTGCGCGGCATCGGCGGGGGGGCGTTCACTGTCCAGCACCTCCTGCACCAGCGCATGCAGCATGAACCGCGACAGGCTGGGCGGCGGCTCCTCGGCCTTGCCGAAGGCCAGCGTCGTCTCGCACAGGTTCACCGCGCGCGAGATCGAATTGATCAGCTTCGGCGCCGAGCGCTTCACCGCCGGATCGTCCGAATCCTCCATCCGGTCGGCGAAAAGCTGCGCCGTGGTCAGGATGTTGCGCAGGTCGTGGCTGATCTTCGCCACCGCCTGCCCCAGTTGCGCCAGCCGCTCGCGCTGTTTCAGCGCCGCCGTCAACTGCCGCTGCATCGAGGCCAGCGCCTCCTCCGCCACCCGCAGTTCCTCGATCCGCGCCTCGGGGGCGATCACGCGGCGGGCATCGTCGGGCGCCTCGGCATAGGCGGTGATATGCGCCACCACCCGTTTGATCGGCACCACCATCAGCCGCCGCACCGCGAGGAACAAAAGCACCGCCGTCGCCACCGACACCACCGCCGACAGCGTGAGCAGCCGCAGCCCGTATTCGATCATCTCGATCCGCATCGCCCCGGTGGCGAGCGTGACCTCGATCACCTGCCCGCCCTTCTGCACCGGCTGGCCGACGACGCGGATGATTTCGTTCTTCGGATTGATCAGTTCCGACAGCGAATCGTGGATCCGGCTCCAGAAGGTCGACTCGCGCAGATCGAAGGTGGCCGAAATCGGCTGTGGAATCGGCGAGGACAGCACCAGTTGCCGCGCCGCATCGCGCCGCAGCACGACGTTGTAGACCCCCGCGTTGTTCAGCAGTTCCCGCTCCAGATCCGGTTCGATCACCTGATCCGTGGTGAGCAGCGCGAGCGAGGCGATCTGCGCGCGTTCGAGCCGCGTCAGCAGGTAATCCTCGCGGAAATTCGCGATCCCGGGCACCAGGATGAACACTTCCGTCAGCACGACGAAGATCGTCGTGAGGATCAGGAACCGGCCGGAAAGCGTGTTCAGTTTCATCTTGTCGCGCGTCGCGGCTGCCCTCCCGTGGTCCCGTCGCGGGCCCTGTGTCGCCATCCGGTTGAAATAGCAGCCGCCGCGCGGAATATACAGGGGCCGCGCAGGGCAATGGCGGTTCCCGGCCGGGAAAAAGACGCACAGGAGAATTGACTTGCGGCCCCGTTACCCCTAAAGACCGGCCTCGAATATGAGCGGCAGCCGAATCCGGCAGGTTTTGCGTTGCCCGACCGTAAAACGAAATCGGAGTAGACCGCGATGAAACGCACCTTCCAGCCGTCCAACCTCGTGCGCGCGCGCCGTCATGGTTTCCGTGCCCGCATGGCGACCAAAGGGGGCCGCAAGGTTCTGAACGCGCGCCGCGCCAAGGGCCGCAAGGTTCTGTCGGCGTAAGGCCCGGACCTGCTGCCATGCTGCCGCCGGAGGCTCCCGTGACCGACCTTCAGGGCCGGGGTGCGGGAAGCGCACCGGCGGTTTCCGTTTGCCTGGAGACCCTGCGCAAACGCCCGGACTTCCTGCGCGCGGCTTCGGCCCGGCGGCAGGCGGTGACGGGATTTCTGGTGCAGGCGCGCGAACGCCAGCCCGGCGAACCGGCCGGGATCGTGCGCGTGGGCTTCACCTGTTCCAAGAAAGTCGGCAATTCGGTGCTGCGCAACCGGGCGCGGCGGCGGCTGCGCGAGATCGCGCGGATGCTGCTGCCGGAACTGGCGCGGCCCGGTTGGGATTATGTGCTGATCGGGCGGCAGGACGTGACGATCGCCCGCAGCTTCGCCGACCTGCAAAACGACCTGCGCGAAGCCATGGCCCGGGTCCATGACGCCAAACCCCGCCCCTATCAGCCCCGCCGGGGCAAGGGATGAGCCCGCTCGCCCACCTTCTGGCGCTTCCGGTGCGGGGCTACCGGCTGCTGCTCAGCCCCTGGGTCGGGCATGGCTGCCGGTTCCAGCCGACCTGTTCGGCCTATGCACTTGAGGCGCTGGAACGCCACGGCGCCGTGAAGGGCGGGTGGCTGGCCGCGCGGCGGGTCTGCCGCTGTCATCCCTGGGGCGGGCATGGTTACGATCCGGTTCCCGGATCCTGCTGCGAGGAGCACCGCGATGCTTGACGACGAAGACGCGCCGATCCATCCGCTCTTTGCCGGGGCGCCCTCCTCGACGGAATTCAAGAAGCTGCGCAAGCGGATCGTGCGCGAAACCCGCGAGGCGATCGAGACCTACGGCATGGTCGAACGCGGCGCGCGCTGGCTGGTCTGCCTGTCGGGCGGCAAGGACAGCTATACCCTGCTCGCCGTACTGCACGAGCTGAAATGGCGCGGGCTGCTGCCGGTTGACCTTCTGGCGTGCAACCTCGATCAGGGCCAGCCCGGCTTTCCGGCCACCGTCCTGCCCGAATTCCTCGCGCGGATGGGCGTGCCGCACCGGATCGAATATCAGGACACCTATTCGATCGTGAAGGAAAAGGTGCCCGCGGGCCGGACCTATTGCGCGCTGTGTTCGCGCCTGCGCCGGGGCAACCTGTATCGGATCGCGCGTGAAGAGGGCTGTTCGGCGGTGGTTCTGGGCCATCACCGGGACGATATCCTTGAGACGTTTTTCATGAACCTGTTCCACGGCGGGCGGCTGGCGACGATGCCGCCGAAACTGCTGAACGAGGACGGCGATCTGTTCGTCTGCCGCCCGCTGGCCTTCGTGGCCGAGCGCGACTGCGACCGTTTCGCCCGCGCGATGAACTATCCGATCATCCCCTGCGACCTCTGCGGCTCGCAGGAGGGGCTGCAACGGATGCAGGTGAAGCAGATGCTCGACGGTTGGGAGCAGCGCACGCCCGGCCGCAGACAGGTGATGTTCCGGGCCCTGATGAACGCCCGGCCCTCGCATCTGTGCGACCCGTCGATCTTTGATTTCGCGGGGCTGATGCGCGGAGAAAGCGCGCATTTTACGGAACAGGTGCCGGTCATCCGGCATACGGATTAACCTGATCCTAGCGATCACGGCCTAGTTTCCCTCGGGCAAGGTACTGCGGAAGGGGAATCACATGGGCTGGACTCGCGATTGGGCTGTATCTGTCCGGACCCTTGGCGGACGGGCGGGCCGGGTGTTCCTCCGCCGTGAACTGATTCCCTTCCTGCCGGCGATCGCGCTGGCCGGGCTGTGGTTCGGTCATGAATCCATGCTTCTTCTCGGCATGACGGCGATGGCGGTGGCCTGGCTGACGCGACCCGCCCCCACCGAGGCCAGCGACACCGACCCGGTGACCGGCCTGCCGCAACGGGCCGAGGCGGAGAGGATCCTCGATGGCCTGCTGGAGGCCACGGCCCGCAACGGGTTGAACACCGCCTGCCTCGTGGTGGGCCTCGACGATGCCGAGCCGCTGCGGCAGCGCCTCGGGCACGGGGATTTTGAAACGCTCCTGCAACGCATGGTCGACCGGCTGCGCACCACCCTGCGCGACGCCGACCGCATCGCCCGGCTGGAGAACGCGCGTTTCGCCATTCTCCTGACCCCGACACCGAAGCCGGACCTGGAAAACATGATCCAGCTCGCCGTGCGGCTGCAAACCGCCTGCGAACTCGCGCTGCCGGTCGGGGCGCGCACCCTCGACCCCACCGTCCATGTCGGCATCTGCCTGAGCGAACGCGCCCCGGTGAGGCGTGGCGCCGCGATGATCATGGCCGCCGAAACCGCCGCAACCGAGGCGCAGGCCCAGGGTCCGGGGGCGATCCGGGTGTTTTCCGACAGCACCTCGCCCGAGGTCAGGATGCGCGAGGAACTGGCCGGAGAGATCGCCGCCGCACTGGAACATGGCCAGATCATCGCCTATTTTCAGCCCCAGATCAGCACCGACACCGGAGAGGTTTCGGGAATGCTCGCCGTGCCGCGCTGGCTGCATCGGTCGCGCGGCGCGCTCGGCCCCGACGACATCCTGTCCGCGGCGGCGGCGCAGAACCTGCTTGGTCGGCTCCATGACGTGATGCTGCATCATGCGCTCGACGCGCTGCGCGGCTGGCGGCGGCTGGGTATCGACGCCGGGCCGGTCTCGCTGGCGATCACGCCAGAAATGCTGACGGACAGCCGCATGGCGGACAAGCTCAGCTGGGAACTCGACCGGTTCGACGTCGAGGCGGACAGGATCTGTCTCGTCCTGGACCAGAACGTCCTGGTACAGTTCGACGATTCTCCGGTGTCGCGCAATCTTGCGGCCTGTGCCGCGATGGGCTGCGCCATCGAACTGGCGGGATTCGGCGCTGGCCCCCTGTCCGTTCAGGCGATCCGCAGGACGCAGATCCGCCGCGTCCGGCTGCCGCGATCTCTGGTCACGCGCGTCGACCGCGACGCCGACCAGCAGCGCATCGTCGCGGCGGTGATCTCGATGGCGGAGGGGCTGGAGATAGAAACCCTCGCGGAGGGCGTCTCGACCCTGGGGGAGAACGCCCTGCTCGCCCAACTCGGCTGCCGCCATGTGCAGGGAAGCGCGATCGCCGCCCCGATGCCGTTCGACGAAACCCCGCCCTGGATTGCCGCGCACCGCGTCAAGCTCGGCGCGACGCCGCGGATTCCCACGCGCCGCGGAGTCTGACGCGCAACCCGCGCGAACGTGTCCGGGTTTTCCGCCTTCCGGCGGGGCAGGATCGGAAAACCGGGGGAAAACCGCTTGACGTTTCGCCCCCCCTTCTGTTGAACCGGGCGAAACCCGGACCGGCAGGCGGAAAAATCCCTCATGGAAAGCCAGAACAAGAACCTCATCATAGCGACGATCCTCTCGGTGCTCGTCCTGATCGGTTGGACCTATTTCTTCCCACCGGCAACCCCGACACCGAACAGCAGCACGACCACCTCTGAGCAGACCGCGGAGGTGACGGCGCCACAGCCCGCCCCCAATGCCTCGCTCGACGCGACGGCAGCCGACACCGCGACGGAGAACGCCCCGCGCGTGGCAATCGACACGCCCGAACTGACCGGCTCGATCTCGCTGGTCGGCGGACGGTTCGATGACCTGTCGCTGAAGGCCTACAAGGAAACGCTGGCCCCGGAATCGCCCCTCGTGCGTCTTCTGGCGCCGGTCGGCGGCGAGATGAACGCCACGCATCCCTATTACGCCGTTTACGGCTGGTCCCCCGCCGCCGGGATGGATCCCGCGCTGGTTCCGGGGCCGAAAACCGTCTGGACCGCACCGGCGGATGCGGTGCTGACGCCGCAGACCCCGGTCACCCTGAGCTGGGACAATGGCGCGGGGCTAAAATTCAGCCGCACGATCTCGGTGGATGACAACTACCTGTTCACCGTCACCCAGGCGGTGGAGAACACCACCGGCGCACCGGTGCGGCTGGCCCCCTATGGGATCGTCGCGCGCCACGGCATCCCGGACGCCTCGCGCGTCTATGTCCTGCACGAAGGCGCGGTCCGGATGACCGACGGCAAGCTTCAGGAAATCAAATACAAGAACATCACCAAGCTCGACCAGGCGGCGGGCGAAGGTCAGGCCGATGTGCTTCAGGGTGCTGAGAACGGCTGGGTTGGCTTTACCGACAAATACTGGATGACGACGCTGGTTCCGGCGGACGGCAATTTCACCTCGGTGGTGAAATACACCCCCGGCGCTGACCTCTATCAGGCCGAGATCCGCCTGCCGGTGCTCGAAGTCGCGCCCGGCGCCACCGCGGCGGCACAGACCCGGCTCTTTGCCGGTGCCAAGGAATGGGAAGTCATCAAGCATTATCAGGATGATACCGGCATCTTCCGCTTTGTCGATTCGATCGACTGGGGCTGGTTCTTCTTCCTGACGAAACCGATGTTCCGCCTGCTGCACTGGCTGCATGGCGCGATCGGCAACATGGGCTGGGCGATCGTCGCGCTGACCTTCATCATCAAGCTGATCGTCTTCCCGCTGGCGCGCAAATCCTACATCTCGATGGCGAAGATGAAGGAACTCCAGCCCGAGATGGAAAAGCTGAAGGAAACGGCCGGGAGCGACCGGGCGAAGATGCAGCAAGGCATGATGGAGCTTTACAAGAAGAACAAGGTGAACCCCGCCGCGGGCTGCCTGCCGATCCTGTTGCAGATCCCGATCTTCTTCTCGCTCTACAAGGTGATCTACGTCACGATCGAACTGTATCACGCGCCCTGGTTCGGCTGGATCCGCGACCTTTCGGCACCCGATCCGTCGTCGATCCTGAACCTGTTCGGCCTGCTGCCCTTCGCCACGCCGGAGCCGCACAGCATGCTGTTCATGTTCTCGCTCGGCGTGCTGCCGATCCTGCTCGGCATCTCGATGTGGTTCCAGCAGAAGCTGAACCCGGCGCCGACGGATCCGAGCCAGGCGATGATCTTCGCCTGGATGCCCTGGGTGTTCATGTTCATGCTGGGCAGCTTCGCTTCGGGCCTCGTGCTTTACTGGATCGCGAACAACACGATCACCTTCATCCAGCAATACACGATCATGTCGATGCACGGGCACCGGCCCGACCTATTCGGCAACATCAAATCGGGCTTCAAGCGCAAGAAGCCCGAGGCCGCCCCGCCGAAGAAGAAATGATGGCAACCCTCGCCCATATCTTCCGGCATCCGATCAAGTCGATCGGGTATGAGGAAATCCGGACCGCGTTCCTCGAAGAGGGGCGCGTTCTGCCTTTCGACCGGCTCTGGGCGGTGGCGACCGAACAGGCGAAATTCGACGGCCCGCTGACCGGCTGGGCGTCGAAGATGAATTTCGTGCGCGGCGCGGCGGCCCCCGGCCTGATGGCTGTGGCGGCGCGGACCCATGACGACGGCACGATCGAACTGACCCATCCGGAGCTGTGGCATCTGCGGATCGACCTGGACGACCCGGCGGATCAGGTCAAGCTGATGGAATGGCTGCGGCCGCTCTGGGCCGGGCGCCCTGCCCCGCGCAGCGTCGAGCGTCCGGGCGTTGCCCTGACCGATCAGCGAGAGGCGCGGATTTCCATCCTGTCGCTGTCCTCGCTCGCCGATTTCGGGGCACGGACCGGGGTGCCGATGTCGCCGCACCGGTTCCGCGGCAATCTGTGGGTGGCCGGCTGGGCGCCCTGGGCCGAACGTGATCTGACCGGGCGCCGGCTGCGGATCGGCCCGGCGCAGGTCGAGATCGTCGCGCCGATCGGCCGCTGCCGCGCAACCCATGCCAACCCCGAAACGGGTGTCGAGGATCTGGACACGCTGGCCGCGCTGCGCGCCGCCCATGGCGACCAGGATTTCGGCCTGTTCGGGGTCGTGACAAGGCCGGGCGAAATCGCGCGCGACGATGTGGTGGAGATCCTCTGATGCAGATGCAATTCACGCTCGCCCCCGAGCCCGACGACATCACCCGCGAGCGGGGCCGGATGCTGTTCGCCGCGCCGGTCGAGTTCCTCAAGGGCGTCGTCGCGATGTCCGGCATGCCGCCGGGGGACCGGCTGGAGGTCTGTTTCGCGGGCCGCTCGAATGTAGGGAAATCCTCGCTGATCAATGCGTTGACCAACCGCAAGAACCTCGCCCGGGCGTCGAATACCCCGGGCCGGACGCAGGAGATCAACTTTTTCACCACCACCGGCGGCCCCTATCTGGTCGACCTGCCGGGCTACGGCTTCGCCGAGGCGCCGGTGCCGGTGGTGAAGAAATGGCAGGAGCTGCTGAAGGCCTATCTGTCGGGGCGGGTGAACCTGCGCCGGGCCTTTGTTCTGATCGACGCGCGCCACGGGGTGAAGAAGGTCGATGACGAAATCCTGAGCCTGCTCGACCGCTCCGCCGTGACCTTTCAGGTGGTGCTGACCAAGGTAGACAAGATCGGCCGCACCGAGCGCGACACGGTGATCGAACAGGTAAAGGGCGCGCTGGCGAAACACCCCGCCGCCCATCCGGAAATCGTCGTGACCTCTTCGGAAAAGGGCGAGGGGGTCGAGACCCTGCGCAGCATCATCGCCACGCTGGTTTAAACGTGCTGGCCGCCGTTGACCTCGATTTCCGTGCCGGTGACGTAGCTTGAGGCGTCGTTGCACAGGAACCAGATCACATCGGCCACTTCGGCGGGCAGGCCCAGGCGGCGCAGCGGCAGCATTTCGGCGATCTTCTCGGTGCCGGGCGACAGGATCGAGGTGTCGATCTCGCCCGGCGCGATGGCATTGACCCGCACGCCCAAGGGGCCGAAATCCAGCGCCATTTCCCGGGTCAGCGCCTTGAGCGCGGCCTTCGACGTCGAATAGGCGGCGCCCGCAAAGGGATGCACCCGCGACCCGGCGATGGAGGTGACATTGACCACCGCGCCCTGCGCCGCCGACAGTTCCTCCTTCAACCCGCGCGCCAGAACGATCGGCGCGAAGAAATTGACGTGGAACACCTGCCCCCAGGTCCGAAGGTCGGTCTCGATCGAATTCAGCCGCGACCCGCCCGGCCCCTTCGGCGAAATCCCCGCATTGTTGACCAGCGCATGCAGCCGCCCGTCCAGCCGCGAGCGGATATCCTCGATCGCTTCCATCGTCTGCGCCGGATCGGCAAGGTCCAGTTCGATATGGTCCTCGGCCCCGCCCCAGGGGCATTTGTCGGAAAACGGCTGGCGCGAGCAGGTCAGGATCCGCCAGCCTTCGCGCGCGAATCGTTTCACCGTGGCATGGCCGATGCCCCGGCTGGCCCCTGTCAGCAGCAGAACCTTGCGATCATCCATCAGCGCCTCCTGTTTACGGCCAAACTAAACCCCTTGGCGGCGATGGCAATGCCCTTGGCAGGGCAAAGGTTTGGCCGTAACACTGACGCCGGTTTTTCCCCGGGGGCAGAGGATGAAAAAGCAGATGATGGATCGCGACTGGACCGCCACCGCCCGGACCCTGTCCGAGGCGCTGCCCTATCTGCAACGCTATACCGATGCCGTGGTGGTGGTGAAATTCGGCGGCAATGCGATGGGCGACGACGATGCGATGGCCGAATTCGCCCGCGACATCGTGCTGATGAAGCAGGTCGGCATGAATCCGGTCGTGGTGCATGGCGGCGGGCCGATGATCAACGACATGCTGAAGAAGCTGGGGATCCAGTCCGAATTCGTGCGCGGCAAGCGTGTCACCGACAAGGCCACGGTCGAAGTGGTGGAAATGATCCTGTCGGGCCTTGTGAACAAGCGCATCGTGCAGGCGATCAACGATCAGGGCGGCCGCGCGGTGGGGATTTCCGGCAAGGACGACGACCTGATGGTCTGCGAGCCGGACGATCCGGAGCTGGGCTTCGTCGGCAAGCCGGTCGAGATGAACGTGCAGGTGATCCGCGATCTGTATTCCGCCGGGATCATCCCGGTGATCGCGCCGGTCGCCACCGGCGTGAAGGATAACGAGACCTTCAACGTCAACGGCGACACGGCGGCGGGCGCGATTGCCGGCGCATTGCAGGCCGACCGGCTGCTTCTGCTCACCGATGTCGCGGGGGTGAAGAACAAGGCGGGCGATGTCATCACGCAGATGAGCCCCGAAGAGGTTCAGGCCCTGATCGAGGACGGCACGATTTCCGGCGGCATGATCCCGAAGGTGGAAACCGCGTTGCAGGCGGTGAAGGAAGGCGTGCGCGCGGCGGTGATTCTGGACGGGCGGCGGCCGAATGCCTGCCTGCTGGAATTGTTCACCGAACACGGGGCGGGGTCGATCATCCGCTCGACCACGCCGCGGGTCAAGCCGCGCCGCCGGTGACGCCGCTGTTCGTCTCCGGCGCGCTGCATGAGGGCGCGGAGACGATCTATCTGCTATCGCCCGACGAACCCGGGTTCTGGCGCCATGTGACGGCACAGCCCGAATTCGCCGATGGCCGGGCCGATCCGCTCGACCGCTGGTCGGAACGGGTGATCGGTGCATTGGCGGCGGAAATGGGCGGGCGGGCGCTGTTTCCTTTTGGCGGGGCGCCGTTCTACGATTGGGCGCTGCGCTCGGGGCAGTTCTTCGCGGCGCCGGTCCGGCTTCTGGTGCATCCGCGGATGGGGCTTTGGGCCTCGTTTCGGGGGGCGGTGGCGGTGCCGGGGCACCGGCCCCTGCCCGCGCCCGCGGCCTCGCCCTGCGATGGTTGCCCCGCGCCCTGTGCCGCCGCCTGCCCCGCGCTGACGCGGGCGGGCTACGATCTGGCGCTTTGTCACGATTTTCTGTCGCAGGCGGATTGCCTTTCAATGGGTTGTGCGGTGCGTTACGCTTGCCCCGTCGGCCTTGGCTATGGCAGGCTGCCGGAACAATCTGCTTGGCACATGAGGCAATTCACCAATGACACCCGCCGGATACCGCCGCCTGATCCTCACGCGCCACGCCAAATCGAGCTGGGATGACCCGGAGACGGCCGACATCGACCGTCCGCTGAATGCCCGGGGGCAGGCGGCGGCGCGCGAACTGGGCGATTTTCTGGCCTCGCGCGGGCTGGAACCCGAGGAAGTCCTTTGCTCCCCCGCGCTGCGCACGCGCGAAACCTGGGCCGGGGTGCAGGCGGCGGTGCTGGAGACGCTGCCCGAGGTGCGCTATATCGACGCGCTCTATCACGCCGCGCCGGAGGCGATGCTCGCCGTGCTGAAAACGGCGACTCAGCCGACGGTGATGATGCTGGGCCACAATCCCGGGATCGCGGAACTGGCGGCGATGCTGCCTTCGCGCCCGATCTTCGATCCGGATTTCCGGAAATATCCGACCTGCGCCACCCTGATCGTCGATTTTCAGATCGACGACTGGGCGCAGGTGCGGCCCGGATTCGGCTCGGTGCTCGACTTCTTCACGCCCTCGGAACGGGGGAAGTAGTCAGACGCCGACATCGGGACCGGGACAGTTCAGCGGCTGGCTGCTCTCCTGAAGCGAGATCAGCGGCTCGCCCTCTGCATCCCCCTCGAACCGCGCCATCAGGCCAGAGGGCGACGCGTGGAAGGTCCAGCATTGCAGGGGCGTGTCGTCGTGATAGTCGAAACAGATCTGCTCGCCCTGCTGGAACCAGTCGCCCTCGCGGCACGCGCCGCCCTCGAAGGCCCAGACGACCTTCTGCCCGGGGCGATATTCCTCGGTGCCATAGGGGCGCCCGTCCGAGGTGTAGGTGATCGTCTTGCCCCGGGTGCGGGCGTCGAATTCCGCGGCCGTCATCGGCGGACCGAGCGGTTCCTCGGCAAGAGCCGCGAGGGGCAGCAGCAGCAGGGGCAGGACAAGGCGCATCGGTTCTCTCCGCTCGACGCGGGCAGAGTGCCCCAAGCCGCCCGCGAGGGAAAGCCACCTCCGCGTGAGGTCAAAGCCACCGCACCCGGGGATCCATGATCCGGTGCCACAGCCGGGGAAACAGCGCGATCGTCGCCATCACCGGCAGCGAGCGCGGCAGCATCGGATGCCCGCCCTCGCCCAGCCGCAGCGCCGGATAGGGCCGCGCGGGATGGGCGTGGTGGTCCGAATGGCGCGGCGCGTTCAGCATCCACAGCGACGACACCGGCGCCGCCGCATCCCAGCTATGCGCCGGGCCGACGGGTTCGTAGCCCGTGGCGGTGCGGCGCCGTTCCAGCCCGTAATGCTGGACGTAATCCGACAGCAGGCTCTGCATCTGCGCATAGATCGCCAGCCCCAGATAGGCCGCGAGGCCCCCCAGCCCGAACAGCAGCACCATCCCCCAGACAAAGCCGATCCCGCCAAGGATATAGGTGTAATACGGGTTCCAGCGCTGCTTGCGCGCGGCCTCGGCCCGCCAGCCGGCGATGAATTCCCCGGGCCAGGCCAGCTTCAGCCAATCCCAGTAGCTTTCGCCCAGAACGGCGGTGTTCGGGTCTTCGCGCGTCGCCACCAGCCGGTGATGCACCAGCCGGTGCGCCGAGGCATGATGGCCGTAAAGCAGCGAGATATAGACCCACATCCCCAGCCGGAACAGCCGCCGGTCGGCGCGGTGGATCAGCTCATGCGCATTGGCGTTGGAGACCTGTCCGAAGAACAGCCCCGCACCCCAGAACAGCCCGATCCGCGCCCAGATGCCAAGCCCCGTCATCCCGGAGACCGCCGCCACGACCAGCACCAGCAGCACGAAATGCGCCCCCGCCAGCGTGACCGAGAGCGTATCGGCGGCGGGAAATTCGGCGCCTTCGGGCGCATCGGGCGAGCGCGGCAGCAGCCGGTCCGCCAGGTGCATCAGCCCTGCGACCCACAGCACCGCCAGCCACGGCCACCAGCCGCCGAAGAAACAGCTCAGCACCAGAAACGGCACCGGCAGGAAGGTGAAGACGGCAAACAGATCCACGCCCGGCACGGCCTTGCCGATCCGGGTCAGGCCGCTCAGCGGGGTCTTGTCGGGAGATTCGGTCATGGCGCCGATTGCGCCACGGCGCGCGCCCGGGCGCAAGTCCTCTCGGCAGGAAACGGCCAACCCCTTCCATCGCGGGGCGGTATCCAGTAGGGGAAGGGAAACCGGAGTGCGCCCATGTCCTTCTTCTCCAAGCTCAAGTCGCGCCTGACCCGTTCGTCCTCGAAGCTGGAGGAAGGGCTGGAGGCCGTCGTCAACGAGGCCCCCCCGCCGGCACCGGAGCCCGAACCCGCGGCGAAACCGGGCCTGATCGGGCGGCTGCTGGGCCGCGAGACCCGGCCCGATGAGCCGCGCCGCGAGCTTGACGACGAGATGCTCGAAAGCCTCGAAGAGGTGCTGATCGCCGCCGACATGGGGGTGGACACCGCGCTGCGCGTCGCCGCCAACCTCGCCGAGGGGCGGATGGGCAAGCGGCTTTCGGTGCGCGAGATCAAGGGCCTGCTGGCCGACGAGATCGCCCGGATCATGGAACCGGTGGCAAAGCCGATGCCGCTTTATCCGAAGCGGCCGCAGGTGGTGCTGGTCGTGGGGGTGAACGGCTCGGGCAAGACCACGACGATTGGCAAGCTCGCGTCGCAGTTCCGCGCGGCGGGCAAGACGGTGGTGATCGCGGCGGGCGATACCTTCCGCGCGGCGGCGGTTGAACAGTTGAAGGTCTGGGGTGAACGTGCCGGGGTGCCGGTGCTGACCGCGCCCGAAGGGTCGGATCCGGCCTCGCTGGCCTTTGACGCGATGACGCGGGCGGAGCAGGACGGTGCGGATCTTCTGCTGATCGACACGGCGGGGCGGTTGCAGAACCGCGCCGACCTGATGGAGGAACTGGCGAAGATCGTGCGCGTGATCCGCAAGAAGGATCCGACCGCGCCGCATAACACGCTGCTGGTGCTGGACGCGACCACCGGGCAGAACGCGCTGAGCCAGGTGGAGATCTTCTCGAAGATCGCCGATGTGTCGGGGCTGGTGATGACCAAGCTCGACGGCACGGCCAAGGGCGGGGTGCTGGTGGCGCTGGCCGACCGCTTCGGCCTGCCGATCCATGCGATCGGCGTGGGCGAGCAGATCGACGACCTGTCGCCCTTCGACCCGGAGGATTTCGCCCGCGCGCTGGTCGGGGTGGATGACTGACACCGCCCCCGCCGCCCGCATGACCTCCCCCGGGGACGACGCATGGGCGAGCTGATCGCGGGGATCGAGGGCACGCCCGCGGGCGTCCGGGCGGCGCTCGTGCTGGCGCTGATGGCGGCCTTCCTGCATGCGCTGTTCGGCGCGCTGCAAAAGGGCCGCTTCGACCCCTGGATCAGCCGCGCCGCGATCGACATCTGCGCCGGGCTGATGGCGGCACCGGTCGCGCTGTTCGTCGTGCCCTGGCCCGAGGCCCATATGTGGCCGGTCTTCGCGGGCATGGTGGTGATCCATATCTGCTACAAGGTGTTGCAGGCGATGACTTATCAGCGCGGCGCCTTCACCGTGGTCTATCCGGTGGTGCGCGGCTCGGCGCCGTTCTTCGCGGTGATCGGCTCCGGCCTGCTGTTCGGCGAGCATTTCAACGCGGGCCAATGGGCGGGGCTCGGTGTGCTGCTGGCGGGGATCTTCGGCCTTGCGCTCTACAATCTGCGCACCGTCACGGTGGACCGCGAAACGATGGTTCCCGCGCTGGCGCTGGCCTGTGCGACGGGGGCCTTCGTCGCGCTCTACACCAATTACGACGCCTGGGGGGTGCGGGCGACGCGTGACCCGTTCACCTTCATCGCCTGGTTCTTCTTTCTCGACAGCCTCTTCATGCCGCTCTACACGCTGCGGCGCTGGCGCAACTTTCCGTCACAAGATGTTGTGCCCTTGCTGAAAAAGAGTGTGCTGGGCGCCTTTGTCGCGTATTTCTCCTTCGGGTCGATCATGATGGCCACGCGGCTCGGCCCGGTGGGCAAGGCGGCGGTGCTGCGCGAGACATCGACCGTTTTCGCGGCGCTGATCGGCTGGCTCGTGCTGGGCGAGAAGGTCGGGCCGCGGCGGACCGCTTTCATGGCGCTGATCGCCACGGGCGCCGTGATCGTGGAACTGGCAGGCGGGGGTTGAGCATGGCCGAAAAACGCAAGGTGAACCCGTGGCTGAAGGCGGCGCTGGAATTCGGCCCGCTGCTGGTGTTCTTCGTGGTCTTCACCCGGTTCAAGGATACGCAATTCGCCATTGGCGGCACCGATTATTCGGGCTTCGTCGTGGCGACGGCGCTGTTCATCCCGTTGATGGTGGTGACGACGGCGATCCTGTGGCGGCTGACCGGGCGGCTGGCGCCGATGCAGATCGCGACGCTGGTTCTGGTGGTGGTGTTCGGCGGGCTGTCGGTCTGGTTCAACGATCCGCATTTCTTCAAGATGAAGCCGACGCTGATCTATCTGATCTTCGCGGCGCTGCTGTCCTTTGGCCTGCTGCGCGGCAAGCCGTGGCTGCAACTGGTGATGGACGAAGCGATCCCGATGCGGCCCGAGGGCTGGGTGATCCTGACGAAGCGCCTGATCGGGCTGTTCGTGGCGCTGGCGCTGGCGAACGAAGTGATCTGGCGCACGATGTCGGATCAGGCCTGGGTGAATTTCAAGACTTTCGGCCTGACGATCCTGATGCTCGGCTTCTTCCTGGCGCAGGGCCCGCTGTTTTCCCGCTACGGCCTGCCGAAGGACGGCGACTGAGCCGACTATTTTCAGTCCGGTCCATTTTCGGGCTTGCAACTCCCCCCCGGATTAGCCAAAAGGGCGGCGGACCGGTAGCTCAGTGGTAGAGCAGCTGACTCTTAATCAGCGGGTCGTGGGTTCGAAACCCACCCGGTTCACCAATTCCAATCAGTCAGATCAGTTGATCGGCGGGCAAGTCGGAACTTGCTGTGCCATTGTGCGCAAGAGGCACGTTTCAAGCGCCTCTCTCTTTGCGGCGCGGTTCGCTGTGGAACCTGCAAGCAAAGTATCGTGTCATGATGATCAGGAATGCGCAAAGCGTCTCTTATCCGCTTTGCGACCTCCGCAGCATGGCGAAGGTCGCAAAGCGGAGGACGCCTTCGGCATCCCGCGGCAAGAGGTGGCCCGGAGGGGCCGTCCTATCCCGCGGCCAGTTTCACGTTGCCGACATGACCGCCGCCGCCGAACACCTGCTTCTCGCCAAAGGATTGCCGCAGCGGCGGGACCGGCGCCGATATGCCCAGTTCGGGGAACAGCAGGTCGGCCACGCGCTGCGCCTCTTCGAGATGCGGATAGCCGGAGGCGATCACCGTATCTATGCCCAGATCCTGATATTCCCGCAGCCGCGCCGCCACCGTCGCAGGCGAGCCGACCAGCGCCGTCCCCGCCCCCGAGCGCACCAGCCCGACCCCGGCCCAGAGGTTCGGCGAGACTTCCAGCCGGTCGCGCCGCCCACCGTGCAGCGCCGTCATCCGCGCCTGCCCGACGGAATCCGACTGCGCATTCTGCCCCGCCTGCGCCGCCGCGATCGCCTCATCCGACAGATGGGAGATCAGGCGGTCGGCGGCGGCCCATGCCTCTTCGTCCGTCTCGCGCACGATGAAATGCAGCCGGATGCCGAAGCTGACCGCACGCCCCGCCGCCGCCCTGCGCACCTGCGCGATCTTTTCCGCCACCTGTGCGGGCGGCTCGCCCCAGGTCAGGTATTTCTCCGCGATTCCCGCCGCGAAGCCGATCCCGGCTTCGGACGAGCCGCCGAAATAGAGCGGCGGGCGCGGCGCCTGCACCGGCGGCAGGCCGAGGCGGGCATTCTCCGCACGGATATGCTTGCCGTTCAGGCTCGCCTGCCCCGTCGCCATCAGGGAGTTGAAAACCTGAAAGAATTCGTCGGCATGGGCATAGCGTTCGTCATGCGGCAGGAAGATCCCGTCTCCCGCCAGCTCCTGCGCCGAACCGCCGACGACGATGTTCAGCAACAGCCGTCCGCGTGTCACCCGGTCGAGCGTCGCGGCCATCCGCGCGTAATAGGCGGGCGAGGCGGTGCCCGGCCGGATCGCCACCAGGAACTTCAGCCGCTCGGTATGGGCGGCAAGGTCGGCGGCGAGGATGAAGCTCTCCTCGCAGGCGACGCCGGTCGGGATCAGCACGCCGGAATAGCCCAGCCGGTCCGCCACCCGTGCGATGTCGCGGAAATAATCGGGGTCCACGGGACGGCTCAGCAGATCCGTGCCCAGATACTGGCCATCGCCCGACGACGGGATGAACCACAGGAAATCAAGGGGTTGTGTCATTATCAACCTTTCGCTGAATGGGGCTTTCATTGAGCAGGGGTCAGAAGGCGATCGAGGATCTGCGCCTCGATGGCCGCCACTTCGGGCGCGCCATGGCGGCGCGGGCGGGGCAGGTCGATGGTCAGGTCGAGCGCGACTTCGCCCTCTTCGAGCAGGATCACCCGATCGGCGAGGATCACCGCCTCGGCCACGTCATGGGTGACCAGAACGGCGGTGAAGCCCTTCTCGCGCCAGATCCGCTCCAGGAGGCGCTGCATCTCGATCCGGGTCAGGGCGTCGAGCGCACCGAGCGGCTCGTCGAGCGCGAGGATCGCCGGCCGCCCCGCCAGCGCCCGGGCCAGCGCCACGCGCTGTTTCTGCCCGCCCGAGAGCGTCGCGGGCCAGTCTCCGGCATGATCGGACAGCCCGACCTCGGCCAGATAGGTCCGCGCCTGATCCGCCGTTACGGGGCCGACGGCGACATTTTCGGCCACCCGTTCCCAGGGCAGCAGGCGCGGCTCCTGAAACATGATCCGGGTGGCGCCCTGCCGCTCGACCCGGCCGCCATCGGGGGTGTCGAGCCCCGCGAGCAGCCGCAAGAGCGTGGACTTGCCGCAGCCCGACTTGCCGATGATCGCCACGAACTGCCCGGCGGGCACATCGAGCGTCACCCCCCGCAGCACCTGTTTCGCGCCAAAGGACCGGCGCACGGCTTGCAAACGGAACATCACGCCCCCTTCCGGCGGAAGGCCGGGTGCCATTGCAGGCACAGGCTTTCGAGCCCGCGCGCCAGACTGTCGGCCAGCTTGCCGAGCAGCGCATAGATCAGGATCGACAGCACGACGACATCAAGCTGCATGAACTCGCGCGCCTGCATCGCCATATAGCCCAGCCCGGATTTCGCCGCGATGGTTTCGGCCACGATCAGCGTCAGCCACATGATGCCGAGCGCATAGCGCAACCCGGTGAAGATCGCAGGCAGCGCGCCGGGCAGGATCACCCGGCGAAACAGCGTGAACGGCCGCATGCCATAGATCCGCCCCATTTCGACCAGTTGCGGATCCGTCCCCTGCACACCCAGCAAAGTGTTGACATAGATCGGGAAAAACACCCCGAGCGCGACGAGGAAGACCTTCGCCTCCTCGCCGATGCCGAACCACAGGATCACCAGCGGGATCAGCGCGAGGTGCGGAATGTTGCGGATCATCTGCAAGGCGGTGTCGGTGATGTCGCGCGACAACGCCCAGAGCCCGTTCGCCAGCCCGAACAGAAGCCCCGCCACCCCGCCGATGACGAAACCGATCAGCGCGCGCTGCGTGCTGACGGCGATGTTGTGGACCAGCTCGCCCGAGCGCAGCAACTGCGCCCCCGCCGCGATCACCGCCGAAGGCGCGGGCAGGACGTTTTCGGAAATCACCCCGGCGCGCGACAGCGCCTCCCACAGCAGCACGAGCGCCAGCGGCAGGATCCAGCCGATCAACCCGCGCGGCACGGTGAAACGAACGGGCTTCGGCACGGTTTCGGTGCTCAGATCGGTCATTGTCCCCTCCAGACCGCATCGGCCACGGTGATCTGTTGCGCGATCAGCCCGATCCGGTGGAACCGGTCCGCCGTCGCCTGCTGCTCTGCGATGATGTCATCGGTCAGCGGGAAGATCCCGAACTCCTGCCGCTCCGCCGCCAGCGTCTGCGCCGCAAGCGGAACGCCCGTCACATCATGCAGCGCCTGCGCAACCTTGTCGCGATGCGCATCGGCCCAGGCTGAAGCCTCGCGCAGGGCGTCGAGCACCTTTGCGATCGCTTCGGCATTGTCGGCGGGGAAATCGCGGTTCGCGAGGAAATAGCTGTTCACCTTCAGCACATCCGAGGTCCGCACGAGGATCGTCGGTTTGTAGCGCAGCTCGGCAATCGCGAAGAACGGATCCCAGACCGCCCAGGCATCCACCTTGTCCGAGGCAAAGGCCGCGCCGCCATCCGCGGGCGACAGATAGACCGGCTCGACATCGGAATAGTTCAGCCCGTTCGCCTCCAGCGCCGCGACGAGCAGGTTGTTCGCGCTGGTGCCCTTGCCCACCGCGACCTTGCGCCCCTTCAGGTCGGCCACCGTCTTCAGACCCGATTCCGGCTTGGCAAAGATCGCCTCGCCCTGCCCGCTCGACGGCAGTGCGGCGACATAGCGGATCGCCGCCCCCGCCGCCTGTCCGAAAATCGGCGGCGCGTCGCCGGTCCAGCCAAGGTGGATCGCGCCGACGTTCAGCGCCTCGACCAGCGGCGGCCCGGCGGAGAACTCGACCCATTCGACCCCGGTGGACAGCGGCGCGAGCGCGGTTTCAATCGTCTTCTGCTGCTGCGCGATGACCGGCAGACCGGTCTTCTGATAGCCGATCTTCACCGTGCGCACGCCGGCGGCCATGGCGGGGGACAGGCAGGCCATCGCCGCGGTGGCAAGGCTGAACTGGCGGCGCGTGAGACGTGTCATGATGTCCTCCGTTGGCAGGTGTCGATGGGCAATCTGCACCCGGAGAAATAATCTAGTCAACGAGTCGTCATTTCTCTGCCGCCCCCGTGCAGGCAAAATTATTCCATTCATTATCAAATGGATGCGTCAGATGCGCTCCCGCGCCGGAGGATCGGATTCCCTTCCGGCCTCCATGAAGGGAGAAACCTTCTCTCCCCACCCCGAAAAACAGCACAACCCGCCGCCCGCAGTTTCAGCACAGCGTCACGGAAACGGGAATCGCCCCCTGAGAATAAAACCCGTTGCGGGGCGCCTTCCGGCGGTGGGCTGGCCCGCGCGGGAGAGGAAAACCTTCCCCGCAGACCCTCCGCCGGGAAACCGGGATCTCTCCGGCGCGGTGTCAACGAAATGGCGGCGGGGGCGTTTCGGCGCTAGCGTAAAGCACGACAGCTCCTGTCGTTTTTCCCGTGCCGGTCGCCGCCGTGGCGTGACCCACCTTCCCCTCTCCCGGAGCCCCTCATGAAACTACCGCTCGTTGCCTTTTCCCTGCTGTTCGCTTTCGCGGCCCATGCGGAGCCGCTGAAGATCGGCGTGGTGCCCGGTGCCTATGGCGATGCGGTCGAAGTCGCCGCCGAGGAGGCCAGGGCCCAGGGTTTCGACGTCGAACCGATCGAATTCAGCGACTGGACCACGCCGAATGTCGCGCTGGCCTCGGGTGACATCGACCTGAACTTCTTCCAGCATGTGCCGTTCATGGAGAATGCCGAGAAGCAGGGCGGCTATCATTTCCACGCGGTCGCGCCGGGGATATTGGCGAACCTCGGGCTGTATTCGCTCAGGCACGACAGCTTTGACCAGATCCCCGACGGCGGCAGCGTCGCCATCGCGAATGATCCGGTCAATCAGGGGCGCGGGTTGCTGCTGTTGCAAAAGGCCGGGCTGATCACCCTGCGCGACGGGGTGGGCTTTCTCGGCTCGCTCGACGACATTACCGCAAACCCGAAGCATCTGAAATTCACCGAGGTCGAAGGGCCGCAGCTGGTGCGGATCACCGGCGATGTCGATCTGGCGCAGGGCTATCCGCATTTCATCGTCGCCTCCGGGGCCTTCGACCCGACGGGCGGGCTGATCTATTCCGGCATCGAGGACCGGCAGTTCGCGGTCAATTTCGTCTCGCGCGAGGACAACAAGGACGATCCGCGCATCGCCCGCTTCATCGCGCTGTTCCAGAACTCGCAGGCGGTGAAGGACAAGGTTCACGCCTCCTTCGCCAACAGCGACAAGCTGTATATCCTCGCCTGGGAGGCGAAATGACCATCGCCATCGGACAGGGCATCGCCCGCGCCACCACCGCCCTTGAACCCCAGCGCGCCGGAACCGTGCGGTTCGAGGGGGTGGGCAAGGTCTACACCGCCGGAGCGGTGCCCGCGCTGACGGGGATCGACCTCGACATCCGCGCGGGCGAGATCTTCGGCATCATCGGCCGCTCCGGCGCGGGCAAATCCAGCCTTTTGCGCACCATCAACCGGCTGGAGGCGCCTTCGCATGGCCGGGTGCTGGTCGACGGCGCGGATATCGCCACGCTGGGCACGGCCGGGCTGGTCGCGCTGCGCCGCCGGGTGGGGATGATCTTTCAGCATTTCAACCTGCTCTCGGCCAAGACGGTGCGGGAAAACGTCGCCCTGCCGCTGCGCGTGGCGGGCGTGCCGCGCACGGAGATCCGTGACCGGGTGGCGGAGGTGCTCGACCTCGTGGGCCTTTCGGGCAAGGGCGACGCCTATCCCTCGCGCCTGTCGGGCGGACAGAAGCAGCGCGTCGGCATCGCCCGCGCCCTGATCAGCCGGCCGGAGATCCTGCTGTGCGACGAGGCGACCTCGGCGCTCGACCCGGAGACGACCGTCTCGATCCTGCGGCTGCTGCGCGACATCAACCGCCGCCTTGGCCTGACCGTGGTGCTGATCACCCATGAGATGAGCGTGATCCGCGAGATCTGCGACCGCGTGGTGGTGCTCGAAGCCGGGCGGATCGTCGAGACAGGCCCGGTCTGGCAGGTGTTCGGCGCGCCGAAGGCCGATGCCACCCGCGCCCTGCTGCACCCTTTGCGCCACGCCCTGCCCGAGGACGTTATCCCCGGCCCGCCGCAGGGCGCGGCCCGCGTGGTGGTGCGGCTGGGCTTTACCGGCGCGACGCCCGCGGACCTGTCGCGGATCGCGGCTGCCGCGCCCGGCGCGCGGATCCTCGGCTCCGCGATCGACCGGATTCAGGGCCACGCCCTCGGCCAGGTGCTGCTGGCACTGGCGCCGGGACAACAGGCCGACCTGCTGCGCGGGGCGGCGGATGAACTGGAGGTAATCGGCCATGTTGACGCCGCAGATGACTGACCGCCTGATACAGGCCTTTCTCGATACGCTGTTCATGGTGGGGATGTCCGCCGGGATCGCGGTGCTGGCGGGGATCCCGCTGGCGGTGTTCCTCGTCACCTCGGAGCGCGGCGGGATCTTTCCGGCGCCGCGGCTGAACCGGATCGTCGGCACGGTGGTGAACGGGTTCCGCGCGGTGCCCTTCATCGTGCTGCTGGTGGCGCTGATCCCCTTCACGCGGCTGGTCGCGGGGACGACCATCGGGGTCTGGGCCGCGATCGTGCCGCTTGCGGTTTCCGCCACGCCGTTCTTCGCCCGGATCGCCGAAGTCTCGCTGCGCGAGATCGACCCCGGCCTGATCGAGGCGGCACAGTCGATCGGCTGCAAACGCTGGCATATCATCCGCCATGTCCTGCTGCCCGAGGCGCTGCCCGGCATCATCGGCGGCTTCACCATCACCGTCGTGTCGATGATCGGCGCTTCGGCGATGGCGGGGGCGGTGGGCGCCGGGGGGCTGGGCGATGTGGCGATCCGCTACGGCTATCAGCGGTTCGACACCGTGGTGATGGCGGTGGTGATCGCGATCCTGATCACGCTGGTCTGCACCGTGCAATACGCGGGCGATACCGTCGCGCGCCGGTTGCGGGCGCGCTGAGCGGGGGGCCTAGGCCCCCCGGAACGCCCCGGCCGCATGGCGGGCGGGCAGCCGGTCGCCTTCGCCGAACAGGCGGCGGCGCAGCGTGCCCTCGGCATAGGCGGTCTTGTAAAGCCCCCTGCCCTGCAATTCCGGCACCACCAGATCGGCGAAATCCTCGTAGCTTTCGGGCGTCACGATCCGGGTCAGGTTGAAGCCGTCGATCTCCCCCACCTCAACCCAGCGGTGCAGCGTATCGGCCACCTCGGCGGGGGTACCGCTCACCACCGGATAGCGCCCGCCGATCGCCAGTTGCCCCAGCAGGTCGCGCTTCGTCCAGCGGTGGGTCTCGGCGATCTTCGTCGCCGACTGGATCGCATTCGTCGGCCCGTAGGGGATCGGATCGTCAAGGCCGTAGCGCGCGAAGTCGATCCCCGTGGAGGCCGCGAAATGCGCCAGCCCCGCCTCCGGGCTCGCATGGGCGCGGTAGTCGGCCAGCTTGTCCGCAGCCTCCGCCCGTGTCCGCCCCGGGATCACGCAGATGCCGACGAGGATCTTCAGATCCTCCGCCCGCCGCCCGGCCGCCACCGCCGCCGCCCGCAGCGCGCGGGAAGTGGCCTGCGCGGCCTCCGGGCTCGCGGCGCCGATGAACACGCATTCCGCATGGCGGGCCGCGAACCGCTGCCCCCGCCCCGATGTCCCCGCCTGATACAGAACCGGCGTGCGCTGCGGCGAAGGCTCAGACAGATGCGGCCCCTCGACATTGTAGAACCGGCCATGATGCACGACGGGGCGCACCTTCGCCGGATCCGCATAGATCCGCCGGGCGCGGTCACGGATCACCGCATCATCGTCCCACGACCCTTCCCAGAGCTTGTACAGCACCTCAAGGTATTCATCCGCCTGATCGTAGCGCAGATCATGCGCCGCCTGCGCATCGCGGCCCACGGCGCGCGCCGCGCTGTCCAGATAGCCGGTGACGATGTTCCACCCCACCCGGCCCCCGGTCAGATGGTCGAGCGTGCTCATCCGCCGCGCGAAAGTATAGGGCGCCTCCTGATTGACGTTCACCGTCACGCCAAAGCCCAGCCCCCGCGTCACCGCCGCCATGGCCGAGATCAGGAGGATCGGATCGTTCACCGGCAGCTGGATCGCCTCGCGCAGCGTCAGGTCGATCCCCCCGCCGTAGATGTCATAGGTGCCGAGGATATCGGCGAGGAAGATCCCGTCGAACAGCCCGCGTTCCAGCGTCTGCGCAAGCGTGGTCCAGTAATCCAGCCGGTGATAGTTCACCGAGGTATCGCGCGGATGCGTCCACTGGCCATGGTTGATATGGCCGACGCAGTTCATTTTGAAGGCGTTGACGATGATCTGTTTGCGTTCGGTCATCAGATCGCTCCGTGGCGCGGCGGGTTGACCCCGTTCAGGGCATGATTGCCGATGGCGTGGAACTTCCACCGCACCGGATCGTGCAGCGTATGGGTGCGGACGTTGCGCCAATAGCGATCGAGGTTGTCGGTCGTCATCGTCGCCGAGGTACCGCCGAGTTCGAGGAGCCGGTTCGCCGCCAGAAGTCCGGCCTCGGTCGTGGCGGCGCGGGCCGCGGCGACCGCAAGCGACGCCTGCGCCACGGTGTCCTCCGTCGCCTCCGCAAGCGCCGCATCCAGCACCCGCCCGGCGCGGGACAAGAGCGCCTCCGCCGCGCGCAGCCGCGCCGCCACCTCGCCCACCCGCGCGAGGGTCAGCGGATCGTCCTGCGCCCGCGCCACCCCGGCATCGAGCCAGGGCCGCGCCCGCTCGCGGACAAAGGACAGCATCACGGCAAAGGCGCCCTGACCGATGCCGAGGTCGATCGCCGCGTGCATGATCTGCGCATGGGGGCCGATCGGGGTCGGGCGCTCGAAACTGTCCTGAAACGGCACGATCCATTCGGGCGCGGCCCGGACGCCCGCGAAGGTGATCGAGCCGGAGCCCGTCACCCGCTGCCCGAACCCGTCCCAGTCATCGGCCACCGTCACCCCCGCGCTGTCACGCGGGACGAAGACCATGACCTGCCGGCCCGCCTCATCCACCGCGAGGGTGGGCAGGATATGGGCGTAAAGCGCGCCGGTGCAGTAGAATTTCTGCCCGTGCAGGATGCCGCCCTCCAGCCGGGTGCGGCGTTTGAAATCCCGCGCGCCGATCTCGGCCACCGCATTGCCGAAGCGCCAGCCCTGCAAGGCCAGCGCGAAGAAATGCGCCTGCTGCTCCGGGCTGCCCCCCGAGCGCAGGATTTCCAGCGCGTAGAAATGGTTCTGCGGGATATGGCCGAGCGAACCATCCGCCGCCGCGATGATCGCGATCACCCGCGCCAGCGTGCCCGCCGAAACCCCCGCGCCGCCATGGTCGCGCGGCACGGTGATCCCCCACAGGCCGGAGGCGGAGAACCGCTCGACCTCTTCCCACGGCAATTGCCGCAGCCGGTCGCGCTCCGAGGCGGTGGCGGCGAAATCCCGTGCCAGCGCGGTGGCGACGGCAATCGCCTCCGCGTCGGAGCGGATCAGATGCGCGCCGACCGGCGGCGCGATACGAGGCAGGGTCATCGGCTCAGTTCCATTGATGGCGGGCGGGCGCGCTGCGGTTCAGGTGCCAGTTGCCCAGAAGGTGATATTTCCAGCGCACCGGATCGTGCAGCGTATGCACCCGCGCATTGCGCCAGATCCGGCCAAGGTTCAGCCCGGCGCGGGTCGAGGCCGTCCCGGCAAGCTCGAACAGCTTCTCCGAAGCCTTCAGCGCGATTTCCGTGGTCAGGATCTTTGCCTCGGCGATGGCGACGGAGGCGCGGGCGCTGTCCTCGGCGCTGACCGGCCCGGCGGCGAGCGTATCAAGCAGGCGGGCGGTATCGCGCAGCACCTCCTGCGCCGCCCAGAGGTCGATCTGCAACCGCCCGGTGTCGGCGATGATATAGGGATCGTCCTGCGCGCGGCTGACGCCCGAATCCACCCAGGGCCGGGATTTGTCGCGCACGAAGGCGATGGCCTCGCTCAGCGCGCCCTGCGCGATACCGCTGTCGATCGCGGCCTGGATCAGCTGCGACACCGGCCCGGCAAGGCCAGGGATCTCGGCCCGCTGCCACACCGGGATGATCTGCTCCGGGTCCGCGATCCACACGTCGCGGAAGATCACGCTGCCCGAAGCCGTGGTGCGCTGGCCGAAGGAGGCCCAGTCGTCCACCACCTCGACCCCTTCGGCATCACGCGGCACCCAGACCTGCACCGGGCGGCCCTGCGGATCATTCGCGCGGGTCGGGATCCAATGGGCAAAGATCGCGCCGGTGGAATAGAAGCGATGGCCCGAAAGGCGCAGCCCGTCGGGCGTTTCGCGCAGCGCCGTGGTGTTGTGCGTCACCAGCCGGCGGCCCCGCTCCGGCCCGGCATTGCCGATCCGGTGGCCGTTCAGCACATCGGCATAGAACCGGCGTTTCTGCGCCTCGGTCCCGGCTTCCTCCAGCAGGCGCAGCACGCCGAAATGGTTCTGCGGGATCTGGCCCACCGAACTGTCGGCGGCGCACAGGATCTCGAACACCTCGGCCAGCGTCACGAAGGACAGCCCCGGCCCGCCATATGCCTTCGGCACAGTGATCGCGCCAAGGCCGGTGCGGGTGAAGGCCTCGACCTCATCCCAGGGCAAAATCCGCTCCGCATCGCGCCGGGCGGCCGTGGTGGCCCAATCCGCCGCCAGCGCCCGGGCCGCGGCGATGGCCTCTTCATCTGTCCTGACCGGATCGGCGGGGGGCTGTGGCGGTCTGGGTGTCATGGTCACTCCCGGATGCGGGCGGGGTGTCGCCCTAAAATCTATTCATCGAGTCGTGATTTATGGGTAGGCCAAGCCCACGCCGGGAGCCATTCCAAAGCCCGGGCACACAGGAGAAGATCCTTCCCTTCCGGACGGCGTGGGGAGAAACGCATCCGGACGCTCCGGGCGGCGCGGTCAGCCCACCTCGGCCAGATGCCGCGCGAGGCCCGCGCATTGCAGGCGAATATCCGGGATCGCCGTGATCTCCCACAGGGCGCCGCGCGCGCAGGGGCCGATCGCGAAGACCCGCTGCGACGCCCGCCCATCGGCGCGCAGCAGGCGGCAGATGTCATCGGTATCGAGCCCGAGCCGCAGCCGGTCCAGCCGCCCGGCGCCGCGCTCCAGCAGGTCGCGGATCACCGGGGCGCCGTCGCGCGCCGGGTCACGCCGGATGCCGCGACAGTCGATCACCCGCGCGGCGGGAAGCGTGACCGGCGCGGGCGTGCGGATCCGGGCGCCCTCGGGGGTGATCCGCTCGAACCGGCCGCGCAGGACGCGGAGCTGCCCCCGGTCCCGTGCCGCGCGCAGCCAGCGCGCGGATTCCGGCGGAACCCGGTGGCGGTGGACCTCCCAGAAACTGGCGGCATGGCGCAGGAAGCGGCGCCGGTCCTCCTCGCCCCAGGCCCGCCAGATCGCGGCGACATGGGGGCGGATGCCGTCGACCGCATCGCGCCAGCGGCCCTCGGCCCGCGCCACCAGCTCACGCAGCCAGCGCAGCACCGCACTGACCGGCGCGCCCAGCGGCACCTCGCCGCGGCTGATCGTCAGCGGATGGGTGTCTTCATGGACCTGCGGCAGCAGCCCCCGGCGCGACACGCAGGTAATCCGCCCCCGATGCCCGCCGCGCAGCAGCGACACCACATGATCCACCATCGACAGCCCGGTGCCGATGATCACCACCGGCGCATCCGGATCGGCGGGCGGGGTGAAATCCCAGGCGCCGCTCAGCCCCTCCTCCGGCGTGCCGACGGCATGGCCGGTCGCCAGAATGGCCCGGTCGGCGCGGATACAGGTGCCGTCATCGACATGGGCGATCACCGCGCGCGGCGTTTCCTCCAGCCGCAGGCATTCGCCCCGGACACAGCGCAGCCGGCCGCCGGGCGCCTGCGCGACCAGATCGTTCAGGTAACGGCCATAGATCGCGCGGCCGACGAAACTCTCCTCCGTCGCGGCGGGCGCCAGGCCGGAGCCCTGCAACCAGTCACGGAAATGGTGGGCGCGGTCGGGAAAGGCGCTCATGTTATGGACCCGGGTGTTCAGCAGGTGGTTCGGGTCGCGCGTGCCATAGGCGATGCCGCAGCCCAGAAGCGCGTTGCGCTCGATCACCGTCACGCGCAGGTCCGGCGCGCTGTCGATCAGATGCAGCGCCATCAGCGCCCCGCTCGCGCCGCCGCCGACGACGATCACATGGGTGCCAAAAGCGCCCGTGGCAGGGGCGGAAGCGAAATCTTGCGGCGAAAGGCTGGTCATTCACGTCTCCTGTCGGCTGCGGAGGCGGGGCCTCCGGGGTGGCGCGTCTTGCCGCCCGGTGGGAAGATCAGCCCCGGCAGGCGGCGGTTGAATTAAAATTCTACCACGATTGTCGTGTTTTAAATTCTGTTCCGCCCGCCAATCCGGAAATAATCTTCTCCACCCAGCAGAGCGATGGACCTGCATCTCCAGCAGATCGCCATTGGCTAGGTGTCGCCCAGGCCATAGACCTCGGTCGGGTTGATCCGCAGCGTCACCCCCCGGATCAGCGACAGCATCGGCAAGCACGGTGACCCGATGCGCGATCCGCACCAGAGTTCCTCGGGCTCGGAGGAGGTGACGATCACGGCGGCGGTGCCCTGCCGCGCGCGGGCGCGCAGCGCATCGTAAATATCCCGCCACCCCCTGCGTCGGTTCGTCCAGCATCACGAGGCGCAGATCGCGCAGCCCGTTGAGCCAGCGCCCGATCACCCGCTTCTGCTGGTTCCCGCCGGAAAAGCGCCACACCTTCAGCCCGGGGCCGCGGGGTTGCAGGTTCAGCCGCGCGGCGGTCCTCTCAAAAGCCCCGGCCTCGGCCCGGCGGCGGCGCGGGCCGAACCGGCCACGGCGCGCGGCCGTCCCCCCCCCCCGCCCGGCCCCCACCGGAACGGAGCGGCTGCGCGACATCGAGCCGCCCGATCGCGGCCACCACCTGATCCGGGGCGAAATCCCGCGCCGGGCCCGAGACCCATCCGCCCCGCAGCACCAAATCCCGTCGGCAAGCGCGAAGACCTCGCTCAGCCGGTGGGTGACGTAAAGGATCCGCGAATGTCAGGCTGCGACCGGCAGGAGGCCGCGACGATGTTGCAAACTGTGTGGGGTCATGCCACCTGAACTTCGGAACCACCGGCCCCTGACAGGTGCTCACACGCCCGGACATACTGCGGCCTCCTCGCGCAAAACCCCCATCGCAATCACCCGTCAAAACCGACACAGGTTCTCACGCTGCCACGCCGGAGGCCGCCCGGGCGACCACAACTTCTTCCGCGTGGACTTCTGTCTTCCTGTCGGCACCGACACCTCCTGAACTGGGGTGTTGCGACGATCTGCTGAAGCTGCCTTGCGATCCAAGGCCCGAATGGTGAACCGGCCCCATGCCCTTGGCCGGGCGGCGATCATGGACCGCCCGCTCGAAGGCATCGAGCACGAAGCCCGCATCGGCGGAAGCGTTGACGCGCGCTTCACCGTCTCCCAGGCGAGCCCCTCAACTGATTTCAACGCTGCGGACGGCTATGGAATTTCCGGCACTTACCATTCGGATGACGGGATGTTCGCAATGGTTTGTTTTAACTATATTTTTAAATATTCTGGCGTCCGTAGCCAATGTTGTGCGGGTATGGCCACTACGCAGACCAGCGGGCGAAATCCCTCGGTCCAAACTCCGTTGCCCGGCAGCTTGCCTCCAAGACGGGCCTCACAGTGGCGCCGGAGATAAGCCGTCGGCACGCATTCAGCGGGCCCGATGCCCAGTTCCTCACTTTGTTGAACAGAAAATCCGTGTTTCCTCTTGCGGAGGATAGGAATTGCCGCTAGGTGCAACGCACGGTCGGAGCGTAGCGCAGCCTGGTAGCGCACCTGCTTCGGGAGCAGGGGGTCGGAGGTTCGAATCCTCTCGCTCCGACCAGTATCAAAGTTGTGGATCGCCACGATAGTTTTGGACAGAATTCTTCCTTTGTGGCAGTCGAGTTGACTAAATCTCCTGAAGCAACCTTGGTGAGCGATGTGCTTCGCCCTTGCCAACACACCGCACATGGGCACCGCAGTCGGGCATCACCGAATCCCGGTTGAGATCGACGATCTCCGAAACCCGCACCCCTGTTTGCACAGCCAACAACAGCAGAGTGTGATCTCGCTGTCCCAGCCATGTACTGCGGTCAGGGTAGGCCAAGATCGCTTCAATCTCGCGTCTGGTGAGAAACTGAAGCTGCCGCTTGTCGCATCGCTTGCTCGGGATCGCGAACACGCGTTGAATGTGGGGGCTATACGCCGGTTCCTCAAACGACGCGCCACGTCTTCTGCGACGGTCTTCCTGAATGTCGCAGAGCTCAGCCGCGAGACACCAGGGGCCGACCCCGCCGCCGCGTTCACTAAAAGCGAGCGCCACCTGCTCGACCAAGCAACGTCGAGCAGGAAGAGGCAGGCGCCGCGCGACCTCGACTTCTATGGGGCCGTCGCACGGCTCGGGGGCTATCTCGACCGCGCTTCCGACGCGCCATCGGGGACCACGGTCATATGGCGCGGCTTCTCCCGAACTCGCCGACCTCGTCGAAGGCGCCCGTCTCGCAAAGCACTTGGTGCGCGGTTGTGGGTAGATGCAAGCCAGATGCATCGCTCATCTCTGCGGGGCTGTCACAACATGGAAAGTCCATTTAACCCATCATACACTCGTCCCCTTGCCAGCCGGGCAACACGGAGACCTTCCGCGCGATCAAAGGCCAGCTCTCGCGGCCACGTCATGGGACAGACCGGCATATCCGGCTGCGTTATTTCGAGAGCAAACGCGAGCAGGAGGTGCTGTTTCTGCTGCTCGCGCGTCCGGATGTCGTTGACATCTGGGACCAGCCGCCGGTCCGGTATCGCGACGCAGAAGGTCGTGTAAAGACACATACCTTTGATTTTCTTGTCACGCTGACGGATGGTCGCCGTATCGCCGTTGCCGTGAAGCCCGCCGCCATCGTCGAACGACATGGCTTCCGCGAGACTCTGAAGCTGATCCGCGCGGCAACGCCACTCGGCTTTGCCGATGATGTGGTCTTGGTGACCGAGCGGAGCTATTGCCCATCGACCGCGCGCAATGCGCAGAAATTGCACGATTTTCGACGGACCCCGGATGCGGAGGCTGATGAAACTGTTGCTGCACTGATCCACAGCCTGTCCGGCCCAGTCAGCATTGGTGAGCTGGTCCGCAAGTCGGGGTTTGGGGGACGCGCTTTCCGCGCCGTGTTCCGGGCCATTTACGCAGGTCTCCTGCGAGCCCTGGATTCCGGCGACATCCTGCCCTCCACCCGTATCGCGCCGGAGGCAGTCCAATGACCCGCCACTTTCGTGCTTCGCAAACCGACTGCCTCGAAATTGGCGGGTCCGAACACCGGCTGCTGCGGTGTGATCATGCAGGATCGGTCTGGTCGCGCCTCGATGATCCGTCGATCTGCTTGTCGTTCACCGGCGACGAATTCCTTCACCTTCTGGCCCGCCCCGATGTCAGGCTCAAGCGCGGCGCCTTCTCCGACCAAGCCGCATTCCGGCGCCTTCGCTGCGATGTCAATTACTTGCAAACCCTGCCGGCAGCAAAGCGCGCCAAGGCACTGTGACAGACGACCTGCGTTACAACCTTTCTTGAGGCCGAGGCGCGCGGCGAGACCAGCCGCACTGACGCGGAGATGGAAAAGATCCTGCCTACGCTTGAGGAGCGGGTCAATGTGACCGAAGAAAGCGGGCAGGACCTCGGCCGCAGCAAGCGCGCGGGCCATGTATTCGAGCGCCGCCGTTTCCCATCTTCCCGCTGGCTATTGGAATGGGTCCGCATATATGAGGCGGGCGGTCGCAGCCCGCTGGTGTTCCTGCGCAAACGAAGACGGCCAGACTTGTCGATCCGAAGGCTGATGGTCGAGTCGGAAAGCATCCTCGCCGAATGCGTGGCCGGTTATCTTGATCGCAACCAGCCTAGCCAGACACGCATCGTCCAGGACACGCATGATCGCTTCAGTGAGGTCAATGCCGGTCGGACCGAGGCGGGGAAACCGCCCCTGCCGGTACCCTCGGCCCGGACGGTCCGGCGCCGCATCAAGGCGCTGGACCCGTTCGAAGTGGTCGCGCAACGAAAAGGGATCGACGCGGCGCGCCGCGAGTTCGGCTTTTATGAGGACGGCATCGGCGCCGACTATCCATTACAGCGCATCGAAATGGACGAGTGGCAGATCGATCTCTGCTCGCTGCTCGGCGAGAGCGGCGCACTGGACGGCCTGTCGCCCGAGGACCGGGCGAAGTTCGAGGTCGGGCGACGCTGGCTCTATGTCGCTCTCGACTGCGCCACGCGCTGTGTCCTTGGATTCCGCATCGTCGTGACGCCCAACGCCGATGACGCGATCCGCACCCTGAACCTGATCACGCAGGACAAGACCCCGATCGCCGGGGCTGCAGGCTGCGAAAGCGCCTGGGATCATTGCGGCGGCATCGGTATACTTGTCACCGACCAAGGTTCTGCCTTCGCCGCCGAGAAGTTTCGGCTGACGGTAGCTGATCTAGGAGCGAGTTACGAGGCTCCGCCTGCAGGCGTGCCCAAACTCCGAGCCCGGATCGAGAGAATTTTCCGCACCTTCGGTCTGCAACTCGCCCCGATGCTGATCGGGCGGACGTTCTCAAACCCGGTCGAGCGCGGCGATTACCCCTCGGAGCAATGGGCCGCCCTGACCGACGACGAACTGGCACAGATCCTCACGCTCTTCATTGTCGACATCTACCATAACACCCCCCACGCCGGCCTCAAGGGCGAGACCCCCGCGAACGCTTGGAAACGCCTCTCTGCCGAACAGGGGGTGACGCCGCCTCCGGATGCCAATCACCGCCGGGTGGTCTTCGGCGTCCCGCTCAACCGCAAGCTCGACCGACACGGCGTGCGGGCCTTCGGGATCAATTATACCTGCCCTCAGATGCAGGAAGCCCTGCTGCGCGGGGCGAGAGGTGACATTCCGGTCCGGGTCGATCCGGAGGAGATCACCCATGTCTCGGTCTGCATCGGCCATGAATGGTTCAGCGCCGAGGCGGTGCCGCGGGCGGTCTGGGGGCTGAGCCTCGACGAATGGCTGCGCATGGTCCGGGACCTGCGGCAGCGGTTCCGCGACGAGGCGGTCCTATCGGAGGAAATCATCCGGGAGGCACGGAAGAGGATCCGTACCATCGATGCCCGGGCGCGGCAGTTGCGCCGGGTGCAGCCGCCACATCTGACCCCCGAACAGCTGGACCGCGAGGAACGGCAGCTCTATCTCGGGCTGCGCATCGGACCAGAGAGATCCGCCGCGACCGAGGATCTGGAGCACCCCAAAGGGCGCAAGCGGCCTGATTCGGACAACCTGCTCGGCGATGTCATCTCGCCGGACAAGCCGACTCCGCTGCCCGCTTCGGACGGTGCCCTGCCCACCAGCGACACCCTCGACGACAGCGATGTCTGGACCTTCGATGATTGATCGGACCACCAGCAATATCCCTCGGCGCATTCTCGCGCTGCGGTCGATATTTTCATCAAACCGCGCCTACCGGGAGTTCGAGGAGCGTTTCCGTTACCTGTTGGAACGCCGCCGCACCGAGATCGACGCCGACACCGTCGCCGAGGCCCGCTGCATCGCACTGATCGGTGCCTCGGGCAGTGGCAAGACCACGGCGATTCGGCACATGATCGCTACGCGGCCTGATCTGGTCCTGGGCGACCCCGTCTCAGGCCGCCTGGATGTGGCGAGCTTGCCAGTGCCCACGCCAGCGACGCTGAAATTCGTCGGCCAGACTACGCTCGCAGCGCTCGGCTTCCAGTTGCAGCGAGAAAGAACAGCCCAGACCATCTGGGATATGGTGAAAGGCCATCTGCATGAGCGCCGGACCCTGTTCCTGCATTACGACGAAGCCCAAGACCTTGCGACCCACCAGACCCCGAAAGAGATGACCTCGGTTGTCAATACGCTGAAATCCCTGATGCAGCATCCGGTCTGGCCGGTCGGTCTGATCCTCACCGGGACGGCCGAGCTTAAAACCATCATCAATCATGATGCGCAACTGGCGCGACGAATCTACCCGATCGAGCTTCCGCGTCTCGATCTCGTGTTCGATGCCGCGCGCGCATTGCGCCTGTTGCAGCTCTATGCCGAGCGCGCGGGCCTGATCGCAGGCGCTGAAGTCACGACGACCGAGTTCGCTGCGCGGCTGATACATGCAAGCGCGCGGGAATTCGGGTTGCTGATCGAACTGGTAATCGCGGCGCTGGAGGAGGCGATGTTGACGGAGGCAGAGATCCTGCAGACCGGGCATTTCACGGCGATGTTCCGCAAGCGGGCTGGCTGCATCGACGGTCTCAACCCCTTCGTCGCCAGCGATTTCGAACACATCGACAGCCGACGTTTGCTTGATCTGGGAGGTGACGCATGACCTTGGCCTTGACCCTGCCGGTGTCGCCTCTGGAGATGCCAACCTCATATCTGTCCCGGCTGGCCGCCCGCAACCTCGCACCCGATCTCTGGACCTTCTGCCAGGATGTCGGGCTGGATTTTGCGGCAATCTCGAACGGTGATGGGGTGGCTATCGCCCATCTCTGCACACTGGCCTGCATCCCTGCAGACAGTTTCCAGAACCGGACCGCCGTGAAAACCTCGACGATGAAATATGCTGTCGGCGCCGAGGTCATGAACACCGAAACGCTGGCGCGGGGCGAGATCCGCTACTGTCCATCCTGCGTCGCCGAGGCACTGCGCGACGGTCCGCGCCTTTGCGACGTCATTCACGAATTGCATTGGCAGTTCATCCAGGTCCGACGCTGCTGGCGACACACGGCGTTATTGCAGCGCCATCGGCCAAAGATCGACGCCTCGTCCCGGTTCGATTTCACGGCATTCGTCCGGGTAGCGAGGCAAGAGATCACACGGGAATCCAAGGCAGCATCCGCCCCAGCCGACGATCTCGATCTGTACTTGACCCGGCGCGCCTATGGCGACCATGCGGCACACTGGTGCAATTGCTTGGAAATCCCGGCGCTGATCAAAGCCAGCACGGCTTTCGGGGTGCTGATCGATCACGGTCGAGACATGCGGGCCTCAAGCCTCGATCCCGACCAGCGTCGCGATGCGATGCTGACCGGATTCGCGATCCTGAGCGCCGGACCGGACGGTATCCGTCAAGCGCTAGACCGCTTCAACAAGCGGACGCCGACGCGAGGCGGCAACCAGCCCCACCCCAGCAATGGCGAGCTCCAGCGGTTGCTTGGCTCGCACGCCAGGCAGCGCGCCGATCTCGATCCCCTGCGCGACATCGTGCGCGAATACTTCCACGAACACTATCCGTTCTGGCCCGGCACGACGGTCTTGGGACGGAAGATCGGCGAGAAGCCGGGTGCTGTCGCTGCGCGGCGCCTGTCGCGCAATTGGCGCCCGCCGGTCGCTGGTCGAGGATATCCTGATCCGGCGCGGACTCGCCTGTCGGGATGGCGAGGGGCGGTTCCAACTGGAAACTATCCTGACCCGGGCACTCGTCGACGAGATCGGCCGCGAAAAGCACCACTATCTCGACCAGAACCGGACTGCCGAGACCTTGGGCTGCAGCTTTGGCATGTTCAAGCAGCTGAAACGCGCCGACATATTGCAGCCCGAGGAAGGGACAGGCCGATGGATGCGCAAGGGTTTCCATCGCGCCACGTTGCTCTGCTTTCTCGACAGGCTGAGCACCGGAGCTGTACGCGTGGCCGTAGCCGGACCGCATCTGTGCACGCTCGAGTTGGCGACCCGGAAGGCCTATGCAGATGGAACCTACAGCACGATTGATTACGTCAAGCTCACCATGTCTTCTTATGGAGTCTCAACGCCACATCCTGGTACCCAGGCAAAGGATGCGCATTGCTATGATGATGCGACGGCCAACACCGTTTGTGGTGAAGTGCGGAGCTATGTCGATCATGGTGGGCGGCTCGTGCGCGAAACGCGGATCGACACTGAAGGAAGCGACGTCACGGCTGCGACCAGCAATCTGCGGGAGACCAATTTCCGCTATGATCCGCTTGGCCAGTTGAGTACGGTTGTCGATCAGGAGGGCATAAAATGGGCCTATACCTATGACATCTATGGCAATCGCCTGACCTCCGATGACCCTGGCCTTGGTCTCTGGACCATGGTCTATGATTCAAACAACAACCTGCTGCGCCAGACCGATGCGAAAGGCCAGGTTATCGCTTTCGCCTACGATCCGCTAAATCGGGTAACGCTCAAGCAGGTCGGTAGCGGCACAAGCCGGGTAGAGACACGTTTCACCCACGATGAGGTGCGCACCAAAGGCCACAACATCGGCAAGGAGACAACCCAGGAGATCTGGGTGCCGACGAACGGTGGAACCGCGATACATAAGGTCGAACGGGATTATCACGTCAATGGTCAGGTGGAGTATGAGCGCCACATGATTGATGGCCGCACTTATCCGCTGGGGTTCTCGTATCGACTGACAGGCGATCTGGCCGGAAAATACCTCCCGCGCGCGCCGGGCGGCACTATCACCATGGGATGGGTTTCCAATTATGAATACGACGCGGCCAACCGGGTTACTTCGCTTGGAAATTTCATCACCAATGTGAAATATAATGTCTGGGGAAACCCGCAGAGAATGGACTTCGGCAACGGGGCATATCAGACAGCCAGTCATGACAGCCGCTGCGGCTGGGTCATCGAAATGAACGGATTTGATGTGGCCAATGACAAGATCTTCCGCGCAGCTTACACACGCTCAGCCACAGGTCGGATTTCCACTTATGATACTGGCTTCACCTGGGAAGGTGTCACTTCCGATCGGGCGGGTTCATTCGCGTTTATCTACGATTATGCCGGACGGCTCCTGAGTTCGACCAATACCCGCAGTCAGACTGCGCATAGCCAGGTGTTCAGCTATGATCGCGCCGGCCGGATGCGGGCCAAGGGCCAGAGCGCAGCGACAGCGACGAGCTATGCCTATGACAATCAGAGGCCGGCTCATGCGCCCCTGCGCGTGGTGGCGGGGGGCGTGACGCAGACCTTTGCCTATGATCCCAACGGCAACATGACGGCCGGGCTGAACGGCAAGATCATGACCTATGATGGTGAGAACCGCCCGCTTTCGGTAACGGTCAATGGCCAGCGCACCTGCTATGTCTATGGCGTTGACGGGGTGCGGTTGAAAAAAGTCGAAGGTCTTGCTGCCAATCAGAATTGCGCGGCGCTGCCTGCCAATGCCGGGGCGACAGTCTATTTCGGCGACGTCGAGATCCGCAACTGGGGCCTTGTGGGACAGGAGACGGTGACGACCTACCCGGATCCTGTGGTCAAGCTGACAAATGGAAACCAGCCGGCCCAGGCGAGCTACCTTCACCGTGACCATCTGGGGTCGGTCCGCGCCATCACTGATCCGGCGGGGACCAAGGCGGAGAGCGCGGTCTACCGGCCGTTCGGCGAACAGACCAACTGGCGAGCGGCCGCAGTCACCGAACCGGAGAGCAAGGGTTGGATCGGCGAACGCTACGACACCGATGCCGGGCTGCAATACCTCAACGCCCGCTACTACGACCCAGAACTCAGCCTCTTCCTACAGCCCGACTGGTTCGATATCATGAAGCCGGGCGTTGGGACGAACAGGTATGCTTACAGCTTCAATGATCCGGTGAACCTGAGAGATCCCAAGGGGAATTGGTTTGTTGCAGATGATGTATTTGCTGGTCCGGTTGACGAGATAGCTGTCTTGGGTGGATTGGCTCTTGCTGCGTATTTAGGATCGGAGTGGGCAGAAAAACATCTGAGTTCCTTAACGTCTGCTGTCGGGTTGAAATCTCTGGAATTTGGAGAAGTTAGCAAAAGTATTTCATCAGGAAATTCTGAACTGGACGGAGTTTTTGGAGGTTTCGACAAATCCCTTGAGCCTAAAGGTCAATCTTACGCGGGGATTATTGACGAGCTACACGGTAAGCTTTCTGGTCTGGCCGGTGCGGCTGTAGAGCCGCGCCCGGATGGCGGCGCCACGATAAGTTTGCCCGACGGCACGAAGATATCAACGTATCCCGAGCGGACCTCTACTGGAAAGCCTGGCTATGAGATCACCAAGCCTGGAGAGAGGAAATCTTCGATTAAAGGGTCTATCGAGGGAAAGAAGAAATCGGACAGTCAAAATGAAAATAGCTCAGATAGTGAGGTTTCAGATGATGATTGATAGTGAGGAGCGGGGCGCATAATGAAAAAATTCTTTCATAACAACTCATTTAGGCCATTTGAAAACAGAACGCTCCACCATGATCTTTTATCGTGGATGGATAGCATGTCTATCCGCCTTTTAACGACTGATCAGGCGCACGAACTCGAGCACTCTAGGCTTTTTGACTTGCTGCTGTTCAAAGGAATCCGATCTAATCATATTTTGAGTCTGCCGCTATTACCTCTGTCGAACTCCGTAAGGCATATTGCTATTCCATTTAACATTGAGCGCCACGATTCTATTTCCACAATGGGGGGGGCGCTAGAAAATGTAATTAGTAAGTTTATCAATGTGGCGATGTCATCTAGGAAATACATATTTTCTTGTGATCCTCGGCACTTTGTAGCCGCAGAGATTGGAGATTTCAGTTATGACGTTGCGCTTGGCCTAGCTCAGAACGGGGGCGGCGATTCTGATTTTATTGTCTTCGATGACAAACGATTAACTTGGATGACTTATTCGACTGGTCGACCAATTGTAATTGTGACCCGCCGTAATATTTGTCCGGAATCCGAAAATATCTGCGGAATTCCAGACAACTACTGGCCGAAATTTTTTTCGGAAAATATTTATAATTCTGTCCACGGATGCAGCTCTGATTATATAGAGTTACTTAATAGAACATACATCCCAAGGCTGCCTGGATTTTCTGAAATACCTAGTCCGTCCTGAACAACCTTTCAGGCGGCAATTTCGGCGGGGATGCGGGAGTATTCCGGCCAACGGATCACCGTGCCGATCTGAAGGAACAGAGTAAGCGTCCGGCCTGACCGCTACCCGTTCCACCGCCATGGAAGCAGGTCATCGACCTTGGTGATTTTGCAGTCTGGGAAACGGGCGATTGTGTCAGCGAGCCAGGCGTGGGGATCGACGGCGTTGAGCGTGGCCGTTTCGATCAGGGTATAGGCGATTGCGGCGACTTCCGCCAGCCTCGGAACCCACGAAGAGGTAGATTCTTCCGGCCGAGCAACTCGGTGCGCATCCTAGAAAGTTTCCTGCGATGTTCGCCGTGTAGGCAGCGTGAGCCAAGACGCCCTCCACATCGTTGCTCCGATATGGATAGCAGATTAGAGCGTGTTTCCGTCAATCAGCCTCATATCCTGCCGCTCTGAAGTAGTTGTAGCACTCCTCTTCCGAGAAGAGGTTGCAGAGCTGTCCGACGGCATTCCATAGCTGATCGTAGGTTCGTGCGGCTGCCTTTCGGATCAGGGATTTCAGCTTGGAGAACGCCATTTCGATGGGGTTAAGGTCGGGGCTATAGGGCGGCAGAAACAGGAACCAGGCGCCAATGCCGCGCAGGGCGGTCGCTGCGCCGGGGCTTTTGTGGCTTGAGAGGTTGTCCAGGATGACCACATCTCCGGGGCGCAGGGTCGGCACCAGCTGTGTTTCGATGTAGAGGGTGAACACCTCGGCGTTCATTGCGCCATCGAAGACCCACGGGGCGTCCAGCCGGTCATGGCGCAAAGCCGCGACGAAGGTCTGGGTCCGCCAGTGGCCGAACGGCGCGTGATCGACCAGGCGCTGCCCGCGCGGCGCCCAGCCGGTGGGCTTCGCCATGTTGGTCTTGATCGAGGTTTCGTCGACGAAAGCCAGCCGTTACAGATGATTGGCCATGAATGTCTGGCGTTTGGCAATCCAGATATGTCGCTTGTCGGCGACGTCCTTGCGCTTCTGTTCAAGCGCCTGAAGATCTTTTTTTGTGTGTCAGACCCGCCAGACGGTGGCGCGGTGGACGGCGATGCCATGCGTCTCAGCCAGCTCCGCGACCAACTCGTCGAGCGTGATCTCGCCCTTGGCGGCGACGCGGGCCTCGATCCACTCGGTCGCGCCCGTCAGCTTGCCCTGCCCGCCGCCGTTGCCTTGCCGCCGCGGCGCCAGCGACCCGGTTTCATGGCGGAGCCGGACCAGATCGTTGACGAATTTCGGGGACACCCGGAAATGACGCGCCGCTCCGCGGTGCCCATGGCCTCCATCGACATACCCAACAACTCGCATTCGCAACTCTATCGGATGTGATTTGCCCATCGGCGACCCCCATATCGGCTTCAACAGAAGGAAATCACAACACAACCAAGCTGGGAAGCATGAAATCCGAAAGGCAGAAACACGCTCTAAGCGTCAGAGCCAGAAACAGAATCATCGCGGCGAGGGAGACGGCGGAGAGAAAGGTCTTTGCATATCGGTCGTAGCGGGTGTCGATGCGGCGCCAGTCCTTCAACCTGCCGAACATGATTTCGATCCGGTTCGGCGCTTGTAGCACCGCTTGTCGTATCTGACGGCGTTGCCGCGCAACTTCTGACCGGGGAGCCGCGCCATCGCAGTGGACACTGCCACCATCACCCTGCCCGTCACCTTGAGCGCAGCCTTCGACAGGCCGGGGTTGTGGCGGGCCAAGGCCGCAAGATCTCATCCATCGCAGCCCGGTTCGCCGTTTGACCCGACTGCCGCCCCCTGATTTCCCTGCGGTCAGTCCCATCGTCGCCCTCAGGCTTTTCAGCATGAGGATAGTGCGGATTGTCCGAAACGGACAGGCAGCATGAGCAATCGCCTTCTGGCGAGGGCACCCGGCAGGGCATCTCGCGGACCTTGCGAAGCTACGTTGCCGGCGTGCCCGAACAGCTATCGAACTGGTCTGGCTTCATTCGCCCCCCGCGATAAAATCCGCTTGGCGAAGCCCGGCCCGACCTGCCACCCGCCGGCGACGTTCGCGACACTATGCGCTTCGAAGCGGTCGCTGCGGCAGGCACGACATTCTCGCCCCTCAAATGCCCAAGGAACGAATATTCAACGACTAGTCATACCCGCAAGGAATAGCGGGTGTGCCGCCGCTCCCCGGTCCTCGTCAGCGCGCCCATCTCCACGAGATCCTGCAGATCCCGCGTCGTGGTGGCGCGCGACGTGCCCGTGGTGGCGATGTAGTTCTCGGCGCTGAGCCCTCCCTTGAACCCTGTAGGCCTCACGGAACATCCGCTCAACCACCTTGGCCTGGCGTTCATTCAGGCGGTCACGGTAGGCGTCGTAGAACTTCGCCTTGGCGATGAAGAAGGCGACACGTTCGAGCGTGACCTGCTGAGCCCCTAGGATGATATCTCCGAACCAGAGCAGCCAGGCCGTGACATCAAGCGTCTTCTGGTGGGTTTCGAGTTGATCGTAGTAGCTTCGATCGCGCTCGATCGTATGGGCCAGTGCGATCAGGCTGGGTTGGCCAATGCTCTGGGCGAGGGATTTTTCGGCAAGGGCGCGGCCGAGGCGACCGTTGCCATCCTCGAACGGATGGATGCTCTCGGACCAGGTGGCCGAGCGCCGCGCGTGTCAGGGCGGGCAAGGGCACGGTTCCGTCCGGGGCGGTGCGATTGAACCAGTCAATGAAGACCTGCATCTCGCCAGGCACCTGCGCGGATGGCGGGGCCTCGAAATGCACCACTGGCCGGTCCACCCGTCAGGAAACGATCTGCATCGCATCGTCATGCCGACGGTAGGCACCGATCGTCTCCAGCCCACGGTCATGGGACAGAAGCATACCGTGCCAGTGGCAGAGGGTTTACTGGGAAAGGGGGGCGGCAAACCCGGAA
>NZ_JASGKI010000002.1:0-447932 GCF_047600745.1 Paenirhodobacter sp.
CAGGCCGTCTTCGTTGCACCGGTGCCGGGCGCAAGGGTCGGCAGGCTGGTCTCATCCGCGAAGATCATCGCCGCCACCGGCCAGTTCGTCGAGACCCTGCGGCTGGACGCCGCCCGCATGCTGCTGTCGCGCGGCCTGCCCTTGAAGCGGGTTGCCGCGCATGTCGGGTCTGCTCCCGACCGCAAGGCTCCCACGCCTGTTCCAGCAACGCTTCGGCATCTCGCCCGGAACGTACCGCGAAATGCACGGCGGCCAATAGCGCCCTTCACCATGCGTCACAAAACCCATCCCCCGCGCTCCGCCCAGGCCGCTGCGGAAAGGCGTGGAAATCCGGGCAAGGCGGATCAGGCTGCGACGTGACCCCGGCGGGTTCGTCAACAGCGGCGGAGATGACAACGGACGGACCGCGACCCCCGTTCCGGGTGGGAGGCCCCTCGGCCGAGGCGATCAGGGCTGGGGTTCCAGCCGGAACAGGTCGATGAAAGCCTGTGCGGCCGAAACATCTCCGCTGGCTCCGATGAACCCCTTGTCGATCAGGAGCGCCAGCGGCGCCGTGCCGTAGACCGCCACCGCCATCGCATTGCCGCTTCCCGTCAGAACGAAGGGCGCGTCGGGCCGCGCGACGGCCGTAGTCGTCAGGCGGCCATCCGCCAGCCGCATTTCGAACGCCTCCTTGCCGAAGTTGAAGCCCGCCAGCGCCTCGCGTCCTGCGGCCCGCTCGCGCATCAGGTTCACGCCCATCGAGATCATCAGCGCCGAGGGGCTGATGAAGCGCGACGGATCGTGCCCCGGCACGGTCAGCGCCCAACGGCACAGGGCCTCCAGCACCGGCAGCAGGCCGTGCCCCGCCCCGGTCAGGGAATAGACGCCGAGCCGCTCGTCATGCAGCACCACGCCCGCCTCCCGCAGTTGCGCCAGCCGACCGTTCAGCACGCTCGCGGTGATGCCCGGCATGCCGGCGCGCAGCATCTGAAAACGCTTGGGCGCGAACATCAGTTCCCGCACCACCAGAAGCGCCCATCGGTCGCCGATCAGGTTGAGCGCATGCGCGCCGAGGCAGCCTTCATCATAGCGGATGCGCGAGGTTTCGCCGGAATTACTCATATTTTGATACTATAAGTTGTTTTTTGATACTTCAAGGCGCATGCTACGAATCGAAAGCACCTCGGGAGGAGACAAGACGATGACCTATTTCACCGGCTACATCACCGCCGTGCCCGTTGCGAACAGGGAGGACTACATCAGCCATCTGCGAGCCGCATGGCCGCTGTGCCGCAAGTACGGCGCGACCCGCATGGTCGAGACTTGGGGCGTCGATGTGCCCCGCGGCAAGATCAACGATCTCTGGGGCGCGGTGAACGCGCGGGAGGATGAGGCCGTCGTCTTCTCCTGGACCGAATGGCCGGACAAGGCGACCTCCGACGCCGCATGGCAGGGAATGCGCGACGACCCGGCCATGGCGGCGATGGAGATGCCCTTCGACGGCAGCCGCATGATCTTCGGCGGGTTCGCCCCGGTCTTCGAGGGCGGGACCGACCGGGGCGCGGGCTATTTCCAGGGCTTCGCTCTGGCCGTGCCCGAACGGAACAAGGATGCCTATGTCGGCATGGCCCGCGAGGCATGGGAGACCGGGTTCCGGCCCAAGGGCTGCCTCGGCATTGTCGAGGCCTGGGGGGTGGACGTGCCGCGCGGCAGGCAGACGGACTTCTACTGCGCCAGCAAGGCCGAGGAGGGCGAGGTCCCGGTGTTCAGTTGGACAGCATGGCCGGACAGGGCCACCTGCGACGCCGCCAGCAAGGCGATGGAGGCCGAGATGGCTGGGCAGGAATTCCCCGAGATGCCCTTCGACGGCAGCCGCATGATGTGGGGCGGGTTCGAGCCGGTCTTCGATTCGGACAGTGGCCGATGAGCGTCACCCTCTACACCCTCGACTGGGTTCCCGCCTTTCCCCGCGGCTTCGTGCGCGATCTGCGCGTGCGCTGGACGCTTGCGGAGATCGGGCGCCCCTATGAGGTAGCGACGGTCCCCATGAGCCCGAAGAGCGACCGCTCCAGCCCTTCGGGCAGGTTCCCGCGATCCGCGACGGGGATCTGACGCTGTTCGAAAGCGGCGCGATCGTGCTGCATCTGGCCGAGGGAACCCCGCTCCTGCCGGAGGGCCGCCGCGCCGAGGTGACGCAATGGCTGATCGCCGCGCTCAACATCATCGAGTTTGCCAGCGCCGCGTGGATGGACATGGTGCTGGCCGGACGCATGCCGGAATTCTTCGGCCCGCCGCCACCGGCCGAAGTGGTCGAGCATGCCCGCCGGACCTCACTGACCCGGCTGGACGCGCTGGAGCCGCTGATGGCGGATCGCGGCTGGATCGCCGGCGATTTCAGCGTCGCCGACATCATCATGGCCGATGTGCTGCGCCTCGTTGAGACCGAAGGCCAGCTGGGCGACCATCCGGCGCTCTCCGGCTATGTGGCCCGCGCCATCGCCCGGCCCGCCTTCGGCAGGGCCATGGCCGACATCGCGGCGGCGGGCGGTGAGGTCCGCAAGGCGCCCGAGGACATCCCCGGAACCGGCCGCTACGCAGTGGTCGCCGATCCCCAGGGCGCGGTCTTCGGCCTTCTGCAACCCGACATGAGCCAGATGAGCGAGGCCGAGGCAGGAGAGGGCGCCTTCAACCAGAAGAAGCCCGGCCACGGCAACTGGAACGAGCTGATGTCCACCGATCCGGAGGCCGCCTTCGCCTTCTACGCCGGCCTCTTCGGCTGGACCAGAGGCGAGGCCATGGACATGGGCAAGATGGGGACGTACCAGCTCTTCCGGCGCAACGGCGTCGACATCGGTGCGATGATGGGGCTTGGCGACGCGCCGATGCCCGTGTGGCTGCCCTATTTCGGCGTCGACGGCGCCGTGACCAACGTGATCGAGGACATCAGGACGGCTGGGGGCACCGTCCACCACGGCCCGATGGAGGTGCCCGGCCCCGCCTGGATCGCCGTGGCGCAGGATCCGCAGGGCGCATGGTTCGCCATCGTCGGCACGGAAAGATAGGAACGGGGGCGGCCGAACCCCGAAGGATCGCGCAAGAGCGAAGAACACGATCCGCTTCCGGCCCGACGGGACACCGCACCCTTCGATGTCGCCCCCCGACAGCGCCATCCCCCCTGCCCCACGCGGCTATCCTGCGGAAGCGGGCTCGGGGGCGCATAGCACTGAGATACAACGAAAAAATACATTCTCCGCTGAATCGAGGGAGTACTTTCCTTGGGGGGGTGCGCGGCGGACAGGGTGGAAAAATTCGGCATCATCGTCGTGGGGAATTTCGCGCTGATGTCTGGGGCATCGGCCGTTGATCCGCTGCGCGCCGCCAACCAGATGTCGGGCAGGCCGCTTTACGACATCCGTTTCCTGTCCGCCGCGGGCGGGCCCGTCCGCTCTTCCTGCGGCAGGCCCGGCCCCTGATCGGCCAGATCGGTTTTGCGACGGGGTATTCCAGCCAGCCGAATTTCCGCCGCGCCTTCTATCAGACCTGCGGGCGGACCCCGAAAGCCCGCGAGGCGTCACGCCCCGGTCAGCACCAGATCGCGTAATTCGGCTGTATCGGGCCGGGCGTCGAGCGTATCGACCGCCGCCTCGATCGCCGCGCCGCGGGCGTTGCCCTGCATCAGCGCGCGGAACTTGCTCCGGATCTCCGTATCGTCGAGTGGCCGTTCCGCATCGCCGCGCGCGGGCAGCACCGCGCTGGTCAGCCGCGTCCCGTCGTCCAGCACATAGGTCACGCGCGCGAAACGCTCCGCCGGGAATTTCCGGTCGATCTCCGGATCCTTGCGCAACACGACACGGGCGCTCATCTCCTGCACCGCCGGATCTTCGAGCCCCGCGCCGATGATGGCCGAGGGCGGCAGGGCGCCATGCACCGTCGCCACCGCCAGCGGGAAGGGCAGGCTGTATTGCGCCTGCTCGGTCGTCGCAGGCCGGACCTGATCGAGGCGCACGGCGGCCTCAAAAGTCTCGACCTCGATCCGGGCGATCCGTTCCGGTGCGGGCCGGTGCGCGCGGATCAGCGACAGCCCCGCCTCGACTGCGGGCTGCGCCCAGCGACAGACCGGGTAGGGTTTGAAATACAGTTCCATGATCCGCCAGCGCGCCCCGAGATCGGCCCAGAGATCCGGCACGTCGCACACCAGCGACGGTGCCCCGGTGAACCCGTCCGCCGCGAGGAAGGCGGCGCTGATCCCGGTCATCGCGCCCCAGCCCGAACCGTCCTTGAGCATCGTCGGGTGGTCGATGCAGCGCATCATCTGGCTGCGCGGGCCGTGGTATTCAGCGATGCCGAGCGCCTCGGCCAGGTGCCCGGCATCCAGTCCCAGCACCCGCGCCGCCACCGCCGCGACGCCAAGCGCATTCCACGCCCCCGAGGTATGGTAATCGCAGCAGGTCCGATGCTGCGCGATCCCGGCCCGCAGCGCGACCTCGTAGCCGATGACCAGCGCGGTCAGGAATTCGGCCCCGCTCATCGCCGCCCCCGGCCCATCGGACAGCGCGAGCAGCCCGGGCAGGATTGCCACCCCGGCATGGCCCTTGGTCAGGACATGGCCGTCATGGGCATCGAAACTGTCGATGGTCATGCCCCCGGCCAGCGCGGCCCCGGCAAGGCTCGCGCGGCGCCCATCGAACAGGATGCGGGCGGCAAAATCCGGCCCGGAGGCGCCGAACATCCGTATCGCATGGATGCAGATGATCCGCGAGAGCGGCGTCCCGCGCCCCGCCGCCGCGGTGCCGAGCAGGTCGAGCAGACAGCGCCGCGCCATCGCCTGCACCGGCCCCGGCAGATCCCCCCAACCGGTTCGGGTCACGAATACATGCAAATCCATCGTCCTGTTGCCCCTCACGGCTGTTCGGAGGACCGATCGTAGCGCCCCTGCCCTGCGCCAACCGTCAGCAATCCGCCAGCCAGGGCCATGTTCCCGCCATGCCCGACGTCGAAAACATGATGCCGGATGTCGCAACGCCTGTCCGCCCGCCACCCCGGGCGCGGCACGATGGCGCATAGCCACAACGGGAGCGATCGGATGTTGAACCAACGCATCAGGGCCTTGCTGGACGAACGCCGTCCCGGCTATTCCCTGCCCCGGGATTTCTACGTCGACGACGCCATCTTCCAGGCCGATCTGGAGGCGATCTTCGAGACCGAATGGCTCTTCGCCTGCTCCGTCGCCGAAATCCCGAAACCGGGCGACTACACGACGCTTCAGGTCGGGTCGAACCCGGTCGTGGTGCTGCGCAATCGCGACGGCGAGGTCGCAGCCTTCCACAACACCTGCCGCCATCGCGGATCGAAGATCTGCCTGAAGGAGCACGGCCACGCCAACCGCCTCGTCTGCCCCTATCACCAATGGGTCTACGAGCTCGACGGCCGGCTGATCAACGCGCGCCAGATGCCCGCCGATTTCGACCGCGCGTCCTCGTCGCTCGCCCCGGTGCATGTCGAGGTGAACTGCGGCATGGTCTATATCTGCCTCGCCGATGAACCGCCCCCGCTCGACCGGTTCAAAGAGGCCGTCGCGCCCTATATCGCGCCGCATATGCCAGACCGCACCAAGGTCGCCTTTTCCGCGACCATCATCGAGGAGGCGAACTGGAAGCTGGTGATCGAGAACAACCGCGAATGCTATCATTGTGCCGGGAACCACCCCGAGCTTCTGGTCACGCTGGTCGAATTCGCGCTGCCCGACGATCCGCTGGTAAAGCGGCAGTTCCAGGGCCTGATGGACCGGTCCACCGCGCGGTGGGATCGGCTCGGCCTGCCACACCGTCCCGCCGATGGCGGCACCGAATTCCGCTGCATCCGCCTGCCGTTCAACGACGGCTGCCTGTCCTTCACGATGGATGGCGCGCTCGCCTGCAACAAGCTGCTGGCGGATTTCACCGAGCCGGATCTGGGATCGGTGCGGATGTTCCGCGTGCCGGGGAACTGGAACCATTTCCTGTCCGACCACATCATCCATTTCCGCGTCCTGCCGCTCAGCGCGAACCGCACCGCCGTCAAGACGACATGGCTGGTGCATGAGGACGCGGTGGAAGGGGTCGATTACGACGTGCGCCGCCTGACCGAGGTCTGGATCGCGACCAATGACGAGGACCGCATCCTCGCCGAGAACAACCACCGCGGCATCCTGTCGAAAGCCTATCGCCCCGGCCCCTATGCGCCCTCGGAATTCATGCTGACCAATTTCGCCGACTGGTATGCGGGCAAGATGGCGGATTTCATCGGCGGGCCGCGCGCCCGGCTCGCGGCGGAGTGAGCGTGATGGAGCTGCTTTGCGTTGCCCTGCGGCAGGAAACGCCGACGATCCGGACCTTCTGCCTGCGGCCCGCCGAACCGGTGCCCTTCGAGGCCGGGCAGGCGCTGGCGCTGCGGGTGCCGCTGCCCGCCGGGCCGGTGTGGCGCAGCTTCACCATTTCGGGCGCCGGACCGGAGGGCACGCTGGAGCTCACGATCAAGGCCCAGGCCCCCGGCGGCGCGACCCGCTGGCTGCACGACCATTTCGCCGTCGGCCAGCGGATCGAGGCACGCGCCCCGCGCGGGCGCTTCACGCTGGCCCTGCGCCAGGAGGGCGGGCTTGCGCTGGTCTCGGGCGGGTCGGGGGCGACGCCGATGCGCGCCATGCTCGCCAGTCTTGCGCAGGATGATCCCGGCGCAGATGTAGTCTGGCTCCATTTCGCCCGCAGCCGGGACGAAGTGCTGTTCCCCCATGATCTTGCCGATTGGCAACGCCGGATGTCCGGCCTGCGGGTCGTCGTTGCGCTCAGCCGTCCGGAACCGGGTTGGTTCGGGCTGACCGGACGGCCGAGCCGAGCGGGCGTCGCCGCCATGGTGCCCGATTTCGGTCGGCGGCAGGTGTTCTGCTGCGGCCCCGCAGGGTTCATGACCGCGATCCGGCTGATCCATGCGGCGGAAGGCGGCGACCGCGCGCGGTTCCACACCGAGAGCTTCGGCGCCCCGCCGCCGCAAACCCCCGTGGTCGCCCCGGGCAGCGCGGAATTCCGCATGACTATCGCCGGGCGCGAGATTGGTGTCCGCGCCGATGAGAGTATCCTTCAGGCCAGCCTGCGGCAGGGCGTCATCATCCCCTGCGGCTGCGGCGAAGGGATGTGCGGCACCTGCATGGTGCGGCTGACCGCAGGACAGTTCGAGACCACCCCGAACGGCGGCCTCTCGCCCGAGGAAGCGGCACAGGGCTATGTCCTCGCCTGTTCGACGCGGGCGGCCTCGGACATCGCGGTTTCGCTGTAGCCGACACCCCGCCATCCGCGCAGGGAACGGCGGGATCAGCGTTTTATTCCCCGCCCGAAAGCCCTGCCTCCCGCATCAGTTGGGCGATCAGAGCGGGGTCGGCATCGCGCGCAGTGGGCAGGCGCGCCCGAGCGCGCTGTGCCTGTGTCAGGTCGATCCGGGCATGGATCAGCGCCTCGCCCGCACCCGCCCGGGCGCATTCCTGCCCGAAGGCATCAAGGATGCGCGAACCGCCCCAGAAATCCAGCCCGCCCCGGGTGCCGCAATGGTTGCACATCACGATCGGCAGGCCCCAGATCATCGCAATATGGCGCAGGTTCAACTCCCATCCGCCGGGATTGTCGAACCCCTGCCCCACCGCGCCCCGCGCCGAGGCGATCGGCTGCAACAGCAGATCGGGCGCCCGCCGCGCCGTCAGCCAGACCAGCGCCGGGTTCCAGCTGTCGGCACAGATCAGCGTCGCAAGGCGGCCCGGGGCAAGGGTCAGGTGGCGGCCCGGCGTGTAATGATCCGCCTCGGCGAGGTTGCCATAGTGCGGCAGGTAGAGCTTGCGGTGGACATGGCAGACGCCGCCGCCAACCAAAATCTGCGTGTTGAACATGCCCGCGGGCGCCGCCTCGATCATCCCGAACGACACCCGCATCGGCCCGGCGGCCGCGGCGATGGCACGGACCTCAGGTGCATCGACCGGACGCCCGAGCCGCGCCGTATCGGGCCGGGCGAGGTAATCGGTCAGCGAAAGCTCAGGAAACAGCAGCACCCCGGCGCCGATGCCGCGCGCGGCGGCGATCGCGTCAAGGTGCAGGCGCAAGTTCGCCGTCACATCGCCGGGGATACAGCGGATCTGCGCGGCGGCGACGGTCAGGACGGACATGTCAGTCCACGAGGCCCTGCGCCTTAAGAAAATCGGCGGCGACCTGCTCGATCGGCTCCTTGCCGACATCGACCCGGGAATTCAGCCCCATCATCACCGTGTCATCAAGCCGCCCCGACAGGTCGTCGAGGATCGCTGCCAGCGCCGGATGGGCGTCGAGCGTCGACTTCCGGATCACCGGCGTCATCGCGTAATTCGGGAAATAGCCCTTGTCATCCGTCAGCACGACGAAATCGAAGGCCGGGATCCGGCCATCCGTCGCGAAGACGAGGCCGACATCGACCTGCCCGTCCTTCAGTGCCTGATAGACGAGGCCGGTGTCCATGCGAACGACCGCCTCGCGCCCGAAGCTGAACCCATAGGCGGCTTCGAGCGGCTTCAGCCCGTCCGGGCGGGCGTAGAATTCGGCGTTGCTGCCGAATTTCAGCTTTTCGCCGCCGCTGACCTTGCCCGCCAGATCGGAAATCGTGGCGATGCCCTTCGCTGCCGCATCGGCCTTGCGCATCGCAAGGGCATAGGTGCTGTTGACCTTCGACGGCGCGAGCCAGACCAGCCCCTTGGCGGCGTCGAGGGTGCGGACCTTCTCATAGGTCGCCCCGGCATCGAGCTTGTCGGCGATCTTGTTGAAGGTGATCAGCGAGGTGCCGGTATATTCCCAGTACAGATCGACCTGCCCGCTTTCCTGCGCCTGGCGCAGCGGCGCGGTGCCCATGCCGGCGCGCTTGTCGACATCGAAGCCCTTTGCCTTCAGCAATTGCGTCGTCATCTCGGATATCAGCTGCTGTTCGGTATAGTTCTTGCCGCCGACGACGATCGGCGCGGCAGAAGCGGGCAGCGCCAGCCCGAGGGCGAGCAGCGTTCCGGTCACGAATGTCCTGAGCCGGTTGGTCATATTATGGTCTCCACTGTTGGTTGGGGAAAGCCCCCGGATCGTTGCCCGGAGGGTCAGCGCAGCGGGTTGATGCCCTTCGGCACCAGCCAGTATTGTGCCTGCGCGCCGAGCGCATCGACGGCGATGGCGAGCAGGGCGGTCGGGATCGCGCCGGCGAGAAGCAGGCCCGGATCCATCAGGTCGATACCGGTGAAGATCAATTCGCCAAGGCCGCCGCCGCCGATCAGGAACGCGAGCGGCACCGTGCCGATATTGATCGCCAGCGCCGTGCGCACCCCGGCAAGGATCACGAACAACGCATAGGGCAGTTCGACCTTCACGAGGATCTGCACCGGTGTCATGCCCATGCCGCGCGCCGCGTCGCGCAGCGCCTCGGGAACGCTGCGCAGCCCGGCCGTGGTGTTCAGCACCACCGGCAACAGCGTCAGCGCCGTCAACCCGAACACCGCCGGTGGCGTGCCGAGGCCCAGCACCGTCATCGCCAGCGCGAGGATCGCCAGCGTCGGGATCGTGGTGCCCAGATTGACGATCTGCGCAAGAACCGGCCCGAAGATTCCAAGCGACCGGCGCGCCAGCACGATGCCGATGCCGACGCCCAGCACGATGGCGATGCCGCCCGAGATCGCCGTCAGTTCGAGGTGCTGGAGCGTCAGATAGCGAATATCGTCCGAATATTGCAGCATGGAGGAGAGCGTGCCACTCGCCTGCGCCCAGAGCCCGAGCGCGAAGACGAGCGCATAGCTCGCCAGCCGCCCGAAGCGCAGCAGCATCGCTGTAAGCCAGGAGACCGGCGCCGCCATCTCAGGCCCCCCTGTAGGTTTCGCCGAGCAGATGGGTGATGCCCCGCTGCGTCAGGTAACCGGCATACATCCCGTCATCGTCCACGCAGACGAGCCAGGTCTGATCCTTGCTGAACATCTCGGAGACGGCATTGCGCAGGGTGTCATCGACGTTGATCAGGCAGGGAATGCGTTCGTAATGCTCGCCCACGGTGCCGCGCGCGTCACGAATCTGGGCAAGAGAAACGATACCCCGCGCCCGCCCGCGCGGCCCGACCATGACGATCTGCCGATGGCCGTGCTGCTGCATCAGGGCAAGCGCCTCCCCGACCGGGGTTTCGGCGGTGACACGGGGCGGATCGGGCTGCATCGCCTGATGCACGCGGACGATCTGAAGCCGCTTCAGCGTCCGATCCGCGCCGACAAAATCGGCCACGAACTCATCGGCGGGATGAGCGAGGATGTTGTCCGGCGTATCGTATTGCACCAGCTTGCCGGCGCGGAAGATCGCGATCCGCGAGGCCATCTTCACCGCCTCGTCGATGTCGTGGCTGACGAAGATCACCGTCTTGCGCAGCGTGGATTGCAGCTTCAGGAACTCGTCCTGGATCACTGCGCGGTTGATCGGGTCGATCGCGCCGAAGGGTTCGTCCATCAGCAGCACCGGCGGATCGGCGGCCAGCGCCCGGATCACGCCGACCCGCTGCTGCTGCCCGCCGGAAAGCTGTTTCGGATAGCGCCGGGCGAAGACATTCGGGTCGAGGTTGACCATTTCCAACAGTTCCCATGCCCGGCGCCGCGATGCCTTGCGGTCGGTGCCAAGGAGGTCGGGGACGGTGCAGATATTGTCCTCGACGGTCTTGTTGGGAAACAGCCCGATCTGCTGGATTACATAGCCGATGGAGCGGCGCAGCCGAACCGGGTCGATCTCGTGGATGTCGCGCCCGTCGATCAGGATCCGTCCCGAGGTGCGTTCGATCAGCCGGTTCACCATCCGCATCGTCGTCGTCTTGCCGCAGCCCGAGGGTCCGAGCAGGACGCAGAGTTCGCCCTCGGGCACCTCGAAGCTCACATTGTCCACCGCGAGGTAGTTCTCGAAGCTCTTGGTGACATTTTCTAGTCGGATCATGACGACATTCCCATATTCAGCGGCTGCGCAGGCCCGGCGACGTGAGGAGGCGCTGCATCAGCAGCAGCACGAGATCAGCCACGATGGCGAGCAGGCTGACTGCGACGGCGCCGGTGATGAGCTGGCGGCTGTCGGTCTGTGAAATCCCGCGCGAGATGAAGGTGCCGAGCCCGCCCGCGCCGATATAGGTCGCGATCGCGGCAATTCCGATCGTCAGCACGACGGCATTGCGCACGCCGTTCAGGATCACCGGCACCGCGATCGGCAGTTCAACCTGGAGCAGCCGCTGGAACGCGGTCATGCCCATGCCGCGCGCGGCCTCCTGCAACGCCGGGTCAATGTTCTTGATCGCGGTATAGGTGTTGCGGATGATCGGTAGCTGCGAATAGAACACCAGCGCGATCAGGGCGGGAAGGTAGCCGATCCCCTGCCCGATCGGTGACAGCACCGGGATCAGCAGGCCGAAGAAGGCGATCGAGGGGATCGTCATGATCACCGAAGCGACATAGAGCACCCGATCCGCGGCGACCCGGCTCTGTGTGATCGCGATCCCGATCGGCACGCCCGTCGCGATCGCGATCAGCACCGCCGCCCCCACCAGTTCAACATGCTCCGCCGTCCGCGCCAGGATCTGCGGCAGGTTGTCGAGTGCGAAACGATATGCGGAAAGGAGCGTGTCCATCTGGTCCTTCGGCGTTCGGGTGAACCGTGGCTGGGGGGAGCGGCCTGCCTCCCCATTGATGCACGGCATGGCCCGCACGAGGATCAGGAATTCCGACGCCGATGAAAAGGAATCCGACACGTTGCCGAGGAACCGGATTCGCGGACAGGCGGCGGTGGCATGCGGGGATGGGCACCCCTGTCAGCATGCCGGAGAACGCAATATATTGTTTTATAACGGAAAACAAATGACCATTTATGCCGCCCCCCCTCCCGGCGACGGGTTTCCGAACGTCAATTCAGGTCTTTCCCTGTCACGCCTCGATTCTCCGGCCCTGAATCGGCGTCGAATTCCTGTTGCCTGCGGTCGGATTAAGGCTGTCCTTCCCCCGGGTTGTTCCCGGAGGATCGACGCAGGCCGTCCCGCGACCGGAAACATGAGGAACCAGAGAATGACCGCAGATCCGCGCTCCGTTGCCGGCAAGTCTCTCGACATCTCCGAGGAGACCGAGATCCTGATCGTGGGGGCGGGCCCGGCGGGCATTGCGGCGGCGCGGCGCGCGCGGCAGGGCGGCGCCCGTGTCCTGCTGGTCGATGAGGCACCGGTGCCGTTCGAGGTGATGGCCGAAAGCCTGCCGCAGCTTTGGGGGATGCGGATGGGTGGCGCCACCCGCAACCGCACCGCGATGACCGAACAGATCCTGACCGCGCGCCCCGCGCTGACCGAACTGTTCGACGAGGGGGTCGATCTGCGGCTGGGCACCGCCTGCTGGGGCCTGTTCGCCAATCAGGCCAATCTCGGCTGGATGCCGGGCAGGGTTGCCGGGCTGGTGGACCCGGACAACGGCAGCACCCTCGTGCGGTTCGAGCAGGCGATCATCGCCACGGGGCGGCGCGACATGGGGCTCGCCTTCCCAGGATGGGAGCAGCCGGGTGTCATGGGCGCGGGGGCGGCGCTCGCGCTGGCGCGTGATTACGGCGCGTTCGACGGGCGGGTCGCGGTCATGCTCGGCACGGCGGACGAGGCCCTGCTGGCGGTGCTCGGCCTGCTGGAAGCCGGGGTCGCGGTGGCGGCGGTGATCGAGCAGGCGGAGCAACCGGTGGGCAGTGCGGCGCTGCTTGGCCGTGTCGTAGCGGCGGGGGTTCCGGTGCTGTGCGCGCAGGCCCCGCGCGGGGTGCGCGCCGACATCCACGGGGTCACCGGCCTGCGCCTGCGCGACCGGGAGATCGCCTGCGACACGATCCTGCTCGGCATCGGCGCGGTGCCGATGATCGACCTGGTGCAGGCGGCGGGAGCGCGCTGTGTCTTTTCAGCGGCGCGGGGCGGCTTCGTGCCGCAGACCGGCACGTCAGGGGAAACCAGCCTGCCGGGGATCCGCGTGGCGGGCGATTGCTGCGGGATCTGGGGCGCGAAATCGGCCGATCCCGGGATCGCGGCGGCGGAAGGCCGGATCGCGGCGGAGGCGGCGCTCGGGACAGCGCCGGAACCCTGGCCCGCCCCGCCGCCCGGGCCGGATATCGGCGCCTATCGCAAAGAATGGGTCCGCGCCGCCGTGATTGAGGCACTGTCCGACGTGCAGATCTGCCAATGCGAGGAGGTCACCGCGCGCGAAATCCTTGAGGTCCGTCCGCCGCGCTATCTGGCCGTACCCCCCTGCCCCGCCCCGCGCAGCCTGACCGAGATCCTCGGCGACGGCCCGCCCCAGCCCGACCAGATCAAGCGGCTGACCCGCGCCGGGATGGGCCCCTGTCAGGGTCGGCGCTGCCGCGAACAGATCCAGGCGCTTCTGGCGATCGCGGAGCGGCTCGACCTCGGGGCGGTGCCGCTGGCAGGTTATCGCAGCCCGGTGCGGCCGGTGGCACTCAGCACCCTCGCCCCCGGGGCCGAAGATCCGGCGATTGCCGCGCAATGGGATTCCTGGTTCGGCATGCCCCGGCAATGGGTGCCGTTCTGGGAGGTCGAGGAGAAATACACGGTCGCCGCGCTTGCGACGGAGAGGGCTCATGTCAGCGAATGACCTTGGGAAAGACCGCGGCGCCGCTGTGGTGATCGTCGGCGGCGGGGTGACCGGGCTCAGCGCGGGCTTCTGGCTGGCGCGGGCGGGGGTCGATGTGCTGGTGCTGGAACGCGGGCTGGTCGGATGGGAGGCATCGGGGCGCAACGGCGGCGGCTGTTCGCACCACCACAGCCCGCTTTTCGCCGAGGAACAGCGGCTCTGGCCGATGCTCGACGACCTGCTTGGCTATCCGACCGAATTCCGCCCGAACCGGATCCGCATCGCGCTGTCGCCGGAGCAATACGCGCTTTACAGCCGAGCGGTGGCGAATGCCCGGCATCAGGGCTTTGCGGTGGACGAACTGGATGCTCAGACCCTGCGCGAGATGGTCCCTCTTGCGGGCGAGACCGCCTATCGGGGGCATTATTACCACTTCGGCGGCCACGCCAATCCGCATCGCACGGTGCAGGCCTTTGCCTGGGCGATCCGCGATCACGGCGGACGGGTACGCCAGCATGTCACCGTCACCGGCTTTCGCACCCAGGCGGACCGGATTGCCGCAGTTGAAACGGACCGCGGCCTCTTTGGCTGCGACCATGTGCTGATCGCTGGCGGGCCGCAGACGGCGCGGCTGGCGGCGAAGCTGGGGGTGCGGATCCCGATGCGCACGGCGCGCGCAGAGATGATCGTGACCGAGCCGCTGCCGCTGATGCCCCTTGGCGGGGTCGACGGCAACGGGCTTTACGGGCGGCAGACGCTGCGCGGCAATCTCGCCTATGGCGGCGGCCCGCATGAATGGGTGGATGCGGAGAACCAGCCCGCCCGCCCCGCGACGCCGCTAGCGGGCCATATCGCGCGGCGGGTGGCGCAGCTGCTGCCCGGGGCGGCCCATGCGCGGGTGATCCGCAGTTGGGCCGGGCTGATCGAGAACACCCCGGACGGGCGCCCGGTGCTTGACCGTCCGGCGCCATGGCGGAACCTGACGGTGGGCACGATGTCGGGCGTGGGCTTCGGGCTTTCGCCGGCCAGCGGGCGGGCGCTGATGCAACTGGTCACACAGGAGCATTGCGACTTTGCCGATCTCTCCAGCCTGCGCCTCGACCGGTTCAGCGCCCTCGAACCCGACTGGGCCGAATTGCAGGGCTGGCTTCCGGGGGCTTGAGCCCCGGCGGCCCCCGGCGCAGGATGCCCTGCCCGATCTGGTGATCCCGATGCTGTTCGAAAACGCCGCCGAACCCCTGCGCTTCATCTTTCTGCTGATCGACGACATGTCGATGATGAGCCTCGCCTCGGCAACGGAACCGCTGCGCTCGGCCAACCGGCTGCTGGGGCGCGAGGCGTTCCGCTGGGATCTGTGCAGCCTCGACGGCGCGCCGGTGCTGGCATCGAATGGCATCCCCTTTCCGGCGCGGCCGCTCGATGCGGTGCTGGAAACGGCGCAGGCGATGTTCGTCTGCGGCGGCGTGCGCGTCAGCCCGGCACGCGAGAAGCCCTATCTTCAGGCGCTGCGGCGTGCGGCCCATCGCGGCATCGCGATCGGCGCGCTCTCCACGGCAAGCTATCTGCTCGCGCGCGCCGGGCTGCTCGACGGTTACCGCTGCACCATCCACTGGGAAAACCGCATCGCCTTCGAGGAAGACTTCCCCGATGTGATCGCCACCGGCACGCTGTTCGAGATCGACCGCAACCGGCTGACCTGTTCGGGCGGCACGGCGGCGATGGACATGATGCTGCGGATCATCTCCGAACGCTATGGCCCGGATCTGGCGCGTTCCGTCGCCAATCAGTTCCACCACGAACGGATCCGCGAATCCGCCGAGAACCAGCAGGGCGGGCGGCTGCAACAGATCGGCGCGCTGCCGCTTCCGGTGCAGAAGGTGATCCGGCTGATGCAGATCCATATGGAAACGCCGCTGCGGATCGAGGAACTGGCCGACCGCGCGGGGCTGAGTTCACGGCAGCTGGAACGGCAGTTTCAGGTCCATCTCGGGATGAACCCCTCGCGCTACTATATTTCCCTGCGGGTCGATCATGCCCGCGAATTGCTGCTCTATACCGAACAGCCGGTGATCGACATCGCGATCGCCGCGGGCTTCGCCTCGACCTCGCATTTCTCGCGCTGGTTCCGGGAATTCCATCACCTCCGTCCGACAGAACTGCGCTCCCGCGCCCGGGTTTCCAGATTGACCGGGTCGATCTAGGACTACTTTAGCAGATTTTTATTGATGCAATAATCTCCGGATTCACGGGAGCGGTTTTGGGTGATTCATAGGGAGCCAGCATTGAGGGAGGCTGGCGATTTATGGAGAACTGGCGAGGCGATCCGGCAGGCCGATGCCTATGCCGACTACAACGACCTCTACCGCGGCGACCGCAAGCCCGGGCCGGTGTGGCGACGATGTTCTTGATCAGGCCGTGGATCGTGGCACGGGCGTCAGGCACGCGCGGAGCAAACGCATGTTGTGCCGCCGACCGTGCGACCGAGGGCGGGCCCGCCGTCGCTGCGTCAAAGAACCACAGTCGTTCCGCCCGGAATCGACCTTCGCCCCGCTTGTTCGCACAAAAATCATGCGATAAGATGTATTTAGAATGAATGGTTGCAAGCCGTTAAGTTCATTCTGTTTTCGCGGCTGTCAGCGTCACAGCGACGGCTTCTTCTTCAGAAACGAAAGACCCATCATGAGCACTTCCCTCGATTCCGCGAGATTGCTGGCCGCCCTTGAAAATGTCGCGGTGATTTCCACCACCGATCTTCAGGGCAACATCACCTATGCCAATGATCTGTTCTGCAAACTGACGGGCTATACGCGCGAGGAACTGATCGGCCAGCCGCATAGTCTCGTGCGCCATCCTGCGGTGCCGAAGGCGACCTACAAAGACATGTGGGACACCATCAAGGCGGGCAATATCTGGACCGGCATCTTCCCCAATGTCGGAAAGGGCGGCGGCGTCTATGTTGTCGATACCACGGTGCAGCCACTGCGCGATGATGCTGGCAATATCGAAAGTTACATCAGCATTCGCCGCGTCATCAACGATCTGATGGAGAACTTCGACGACGTTGAGTTGTCCAAGGAAGTCTTCGACGAATATTACGCGAAATAAGTCCCATGAACACCATCGCCGATCGCGTCATCATCGGTTACGGGTCCGAGTCGGGAAACGCCAGATCTCTGGCGGAACGGCTTGGCGCGGAACCTGCGCTGCAATCTCTGGTGTTGGATGTCCGTGCGCTGAATGACATCAGGCATGAAGATTTGGATAAACGGGATCTGCTGGTGATCATCTCAAGCTCCTTCGGCGATGGCGATCCACCCCCCAACGCCGAAGACTTCATGACCCGCCTACAACGCACCGGCGATCTTTCGCATCTTCGCTACGCGATTTTCGGCCTGGGCGACACGGCCTATCCGCGCTTTTGCGGATTCACCAAAGCGCTGGATGCGGCGCTGAAGGAGCGTGGTGCGACAGAGGCAATCACCCGCGTTGATGCGGATACCAATTTTGCGGCCTTTTTCGATCCGTGGAAACAGGTGCTTCTGAAGGTTCTCAGCGGGGAGGTGCAGGCGGGGCGGGAGCTTCGCCTTCAGGTCGTTGCTTATGACGACAAGGCCGCGTTCAATGCGCCCGTTCTGGAACGGCGGCAACTCAACCGCGATACACCCGGGGCATGGCATATCCGTATGAATATCGCGGGCAGCGGCATGGCCTATCGGGCCGGGGATACGCTCTATGTGATCGCGGAAAACGATCCCGATCTTCTGAACGCCATCGCGGGGTGGTATGGCGATCCCGCAGTGGCGGATTTGCTGCGAGACCGGGAATTGCGCCAGATCGGCAAGAGTGTCCTGCGCGAACTGGCCCGGCTTTCGGGCAATGAACATCTTCGGGATATGCTGCGCATCAGCCGGAAGAAGGATCTGGCCGACTATCTTCCGGGTGCTGATCTTCTGGACATTCTCGTTGATTTCTGCACGCCTCACGCGGTTCCGCCTGCTGCGCTGGCTGAGGTTCTGCCCGCCTGTCTGCCCCGCGCTTATTCCATCGCATCCGCGGGGGGCGACGAACTGGATCTCTGCGTTCGCGAAGTCATCTATCAACGCGGGGACCGCCTGCGACATGGCACGGCCACCCGCTGTCTGATCGGTGACGCCAGTCATATCCGCGTCTACTGCCGATCGAACCCGAATTTCCATCTGCCCGATGATTCTTCGGCCCCGATGATCCTGATCGGCACGGGCACGGGCATCGCGCCGTTGATGGGGCTATTGCGGGAAACGCGCAGCGGCCGTCGGCGCAACACCTGTCTGGTCTTTGGCGAAAAGACCAGCGAGCGGGATTTCCTATATCGGGATGAATTGTCCCGTCTGAGCGAAGACGGAATCCTGACGCATCTGCTACCGGCGTTTTCCCGCGACGGGCCGGTGAAATATTATGTGCAGGATGCCATCGCCGGACATGCCGGACAGATGCGCAATTTGCTGGATCAGGGCGCGCATGTCTATGTCTGCGGCAACAAACAGCATCTGGAACAGGCCGTCACACAGGCTCTGGACGGGATCAGAGAAGGTGCTTGTGCCGAGATGCTGCGGACGGGGCGGCTGCACCGGGAACTTTACTGACCCATATCCGGGTCGCGTCGGCGGGTTGATTGTAAGGGGCGACGCGGCTATCTCTCGTCGTGGGCCCTGACCCGACCGCAACGATCCGTCGAGGGTAAGCCAATGCGATTGACGAATTTCTCGGATTATGCGCTGCGGATCCTCATGTATGCCGGGGCTTGCGACGACCGGCTGATCACCATTGAGGAAGCGGCCAATCTATATGGGATCTCTCGCGCACATCTGATGAAGGTAGCCAGTCAACTGACTCAGGCGGGCTTTCTCCGGTCGGTTCGCGGGCGTTACGGCGGTCTGACCCTGGCACGTCCGGCGAGCGATATCCGTTTGGGCGATGTGCTGCGTGTGACCGAACCTGACTTTGCCCTTGTTGGCTGTTTTTCCGCCGATGCGACAGAGGTTTCCGCTTGCAGGATCATCGGGCGGTGCCGGTTGACCGGCATCCTTGCCGAGGCGTTGCAGGCCTTCATGGCAACGATGGACCGTTATACGCTTGCGGATGTGATGCTGTCGCCAGAGGATTTCGGCCTGTCGCCCGCAGCCTGACGTTTCACGGATAGCCGCAGTCGGCTCCTGTTCCAGCAGGCGCCCAGCCATCCAGCGTGCGCGGCGTATCCTCGGGAGTGTCCTTCAGGTTCCGCCGCTGTTCCCTTATCACCCTTGCAATCAAGCACGGCGAAGTCGCCGAAAAGAAGAACCCGGTTCATTCCCGCTCGAACAACTTCCAGAAGATCGGGATGAATGAGTAAATTCCATGGTTCCGATGTCGGAGACGGATTTTTCTCAACCCTACAGCATGGTTAAAAAATTCACGCCATTGCAAGCTCGATAAAAAAGAGAAGCTTCACATCGTGATCCCTGCATGAGGTTTTATTTCTGATCCCCCCGACAATCGGACAGTTCTGCCGTCTGCTGGTCTCCAGGCACGAGGAGATCAGAACATTCGAAACGGCGCGGGCTTCAAAGCTCGCGTGGCGCTGGAAGTTGTGAAGGGCGAGCGCACCGTGTCGGAGCTGGCCGCCGAGTACGGCGTGCATCCGACGATGCCCCCCAGTGGAAGAAGGCGCTGCTTGAGGAGGCATCGGACATCTTCGAGCGCGGCGGGAAGACGAAGGCCGAGGTCGATGAGGAGACGGTCCGGTCCTTGATCGGGGAACTGGCCGTCGCCAACGATCCTTCGCAGGGCTTACGCGGCCCCACGAGGGCCACGGTCCCTGCTCCGATGTCGCGAAAGCGCAAGCCCTGGGCCGGGAAGTGAGGCGCAAGATGATCGAACGCGACCATCCTGTGCTGTCGGTGAGGGCGCAGTCCCGCCTGCTGTCGATCTCGCGATCTTCGTTCTATTACACGCCGAAGGGCGAGACCGAGGTGAATCTCGACCTCATGCTGCTGATCGACAAGCAGTTTCTGGAGACGCCCTTTTACGGCGTGCAGCAGAGGACCCGGCACCTGGAGAACGAAGGCCATGCCGTTAACGTCAAGCGCATCCGACGGCTCATGCGGCCCATGCGCCTGATGCCGATCGACCAGATGCCCAACAACAGCAAGCCCGCCAAGGGGCACAAGACCTGCTGGGTGGGCTGTGGGTCGATCGGCCCAACCAGGTCTCGTGCGCCGACATCACCTGCCTGCCGATGCGCCGCCCCGTTCGGCTTTGGGCTCGAACCTTGTATGGATGGCTCCCGCGTGGCAAGAGGCTTTGTGATCTTTAGCAACTGGTCGGGTGCGGTCCTGTACTCGGCGTCTCGATTGCGGTTTTCCCGCGCGCCCTGATGAACGTCCGCATGAGGCTTGGGTCCCTGTCAATGGCACGCGCTTGAAAGCGCTCCGGTTCAAACGGGGTGTCCCAATCTCTTGTCCGTCAGCTTGCCATCATCTCACTTTGCCCTCGCCATTTCGGTCAGGCCGCCACCGGCCCGGAATTCGTGCCCTCACACCATTCGCCAGGCCTCGCCGGTTCTCAGCATCGCCCAGATCTGACGCGCCATGCGGTTGGCCAGCGCGATGGCGACGAGTTTCAGCGGTTTTTCCCAAGCATGCACCCCAGCCAGTCCTCGCCCGGATCAGTCCGTTTGCGGGTGGAAATCACCCCCATGGCGCCAAGGTAGAGCAGCCGCCGAATGTAGCTTGCCCATCTTCGAGATCGCCCCCAGCCGCTCCTTGCCACCACTGGAATGCGGCTTCGGCGTCAGACCAAGCCAGACCGACAGGTCGCGGGCCGAGCGGAAGGCCGACATGTCCGGCAGCATGGCAGCAAGGACACTGGCCGTGATCGGGCCGAGGCCCGGCATCGTTTGCAGCCGCCGAGCGGTCTCATCCGCCTCGGCGGCACGGCGCAGGTCGGTGGTGATGGCGTCGATGCGCACCTTCGTGTCGGCGAATTGCCCGACCAGCAGATCGAGCGGCATGCGCGCCTCGGGCGGCAGATCCGCCGCCTCCGCCTGGGCGACGGGGCGGTTCATGTTGTGGATGCCCTTCGGCACGACCAAACCGAATTCCCCAAGATGGGCGCGGATCGCATTCGCAAGCTGGGTCAGTTGCCGGACGAGGAAATCCCGTGCCGGTGGCTCATCAGCACGGCCTGCTGGACCTCGGTCTTGACCGGCACGAAGCGCATCGTCGGTTGCAGAACGGCGGTGCAGATCGCCTCGGCGTCGTTCGTCGGCTTACGCGGCTGCACCGCAGCCACGGTCCTCCTCACCATCGGTCTTTTCCCGCTTGACGAAGGTTTGACGTATGACGGCGGGATCAGCCGCACCTCATGACCGAACTTCGCCAGCTCGCGCGCCCAGTAATGCGCTCCGGCACAGGCTTCCATGCCGATCAGGCACGGGGCGAGACGCGAGAAGAACAGCAGCATCTGCGCCCGCCGGACCTGTCGCCTGATGGCGACCCTTCCGGCGGCATCAACGGCATGCACTTGGAACACGTTCTTGGCCAGATCGAGCCCGACCGTGGTAATCTCCTTCATGGATGGCTCCCTTCATGAGTTCAGTTGGCAGCACCCAATGTGGCACAGTGCCATGCCGGGAGCGCGAGCCAGCCACAACAGCAAGGGCGCCGCGATGGCTCACTCTGCTTGGTCGCCGTCCTGGACTGGTTTACCCGCAAGGTGCTGGCCTGGCGCATCTCGAACACGTTCGAAGCCGACTTCTGCGTCGAGGCGCTGAACGAGGCGATCCACCGCTTCGGCCCGCCCGAGATCATGAATACCGATAGTCATACGATTGACGCCAGTTCTCGGGTGATTTGACTCAAACACCGATCGTCCGTTCGCTGGATTGGTGCCGCAGGGCTTTCCGGTGTGATCTGACCCTCATTCCGATCGATCCAACAGGTGTCTTTCCCTGGAGACCTACCCGGCGGAGGTGCTTGGCCTGCCCAACCACACCGGATCGCCAGCCGCCGAAGACCCGACCGGCAACGTCATTTCCACGCCGATCCCGGATGAAGCGGGGCCGAACATTGTCGAAGCACGCCCCGGCGAACCAACGCCGATTGGTCCCCGTGATGACGAGGCGACACGACGGTCCATCCAGCGAGAGAACGAATCCGCTCAACTTCTCGCTGGCAGCGGCTTTGATGTCCTGCAAAATCCGGTGGTGGCGGGGCCCAAAAACCCTGATTACCTGATCAATGGCGAGGTTTATGATCACTATGCGCCGTCGACAGAAAATGTCAGAAGAATCTGGGAAAGAGTGAAGGAGGAAGTGGAAGATGGCCAAGCTTCAAATATCGTGATTGGCCTGCAAGATAGCGGTGCAAACGAAGAAACCCTTCGACGGCAGTTTGCCGATTGGCCTATCGAAGGTTTGGGTGAGGTCTTGATCGTGCGTCCTGACGGGACAATTGGAGAACTAAAATGGCGATAGAGTATTTTGTTTACTCTGATCTGGACAAGACGGAATTGGAGCGCCGTCTGGTCGTTTCTGCACATTCCGCCAATGGTCTTTGGACAAGCTGGAGTGCGAGTGATGATCTGGGGCCATTCCATGAGGAAATCATGGAAGATTACGGCGTTCACAAAGGTTTCAAAACACGCGTTTATTGTAGGCACTCGAAAGACCATACCGTGGAGGCGCGCGAAGCTATGCTTGCATTTTTCGAAGTCTCTACCTGGGCGCAAGCTCCTATTGAACGGAGACGTATTTGTTGCGTTCCGTCCGGAATAGAGCCCCGAGGCACTTCAGGATTTCCGTTTCGGGACAAGGCGAGGGTTTCAAGAAGCTGTCGCCCGCGATCGCGCCCCGATGCGCCGTCGATGGCCCACTCCGCATCTCACGTGCGGTCCAGCTGTTTGCGAAGCTCTGCCTGCGACGCCAGCAGGAAGATCAACACGGTGGCCAGCCCGCGACCGGTTTCCGCAAGAGAGGCCGTGGCCCGCCCCTTCGAATTCAGCCGCCCCTCGGCCACCAGCACCGACAATAGCTTTCGCCAGTTGCGGTATCAATCACGCTGTGCCGACGTAAGAGGGTTTTCCGACGCTCAGGACCGGGCGAGCGCATACCGCCGCCGCGTACTACTTGGAGGACCGCTTTCCCGGTTTCGCTGCGGATCGGTGCCGCGATGCCGTCAGACACCTTTCCGCTCAACCTGCCGATGTGGGGAGATAGCGAAGGCGGGAACTGCTACGATATTTGAGAACTTCGCGCTTCCCGCCTTCGCGCCACAGCTGTTGGACAAATGCGGGTCGGCAGATGTGCCGCCGCGCAAGGGCTGATTTGCGCGCTGGAGCGAGTCAGTTTCGATGCTCCCTCCAATTGGTGATACACCAGAAGCCGATGGACCGGGTTTCGATCCACTCCCCCGCGAGGGGGCGACCACCGGGAGCCCGACGGCAGCCCGATCAACATCCCGTTTCGATCCACGCCCCCGTGAAGGGGCGACGGTGCCGCTGTACCGGTGATCGTCACGCCCGCCGCGTTTCGATCCACGCCCCCGTGAAGGGGCGACGCACGGCCATCTTCAGCTTCGCGCAGGGGTTGGTTTCGATCCACGCCCCCGTGAAGGGGCGACCGCCCGCCGGATGCCCTCCGCCGCCCGATCGAACCGTTTCGATCCACGCCCCCGTGAAGGGGCGACCCGAAGGCCGCTGGACAGAACCTAGGCCGATCTCGTTTCGATCCACGCCCCCGTGAAGGGGCGACCGGTCCTTCTGCCGGTCCTCGACCTCGACCGAAAGTTTCGATCCACGCCCCCGTGAAGGGGCGACTCCGCCCCCGTGCCGCGTGTCCAGATGACGATCTGTTTCGATCCACGCCCCCGTGAAGGGGCGACCTGCCGCTGCGCAACCTGTTCCTGCAAGCTGATGTTTCGATCCACGCCCCCGTGAAGGGGCGACACCTTTATTTGACGACCACGACGCACCATTGTCGGTTTCGATCCACGCCCCCGTGAAGGGGCGACAGGTTCGCAGTTCTCGCCCCATTCGGCGCATAATGCGTTTCGATCCACGCCCCCGTGAAGGGGCGACAAGGCGTAGGGATCAACGCCAATGTCATGATGCGGGTTTCGATCCACGCCCCCGTGAAGGGGCGACGCCCCCTCCTATAGCGCCCTGTTTTCGTAGTGCAATCCTCCTTGCGAGTGCGAAAGAGGCGATGCTGATCGCCCTAGCCAGCCGGACGGGCAGTGGTAAAAAATAAAATCCAACAATTTCAAAAAGCCGCCCCGATGCGAACCTCGGCGCAAAAGTCGGCACGCTTCATGTTCGCAGGGACAAGAAAACTATAGAATCAGCGGGCCGTTAAGATCCATCGCGGATTTTGCACCGACATGCTCGACCCGGCGCGACCAGTTCGAGCCCAGGTAGTAATAGCGCAGGCTGTCGACCTCGGGGCGGATAATCCCTTCCAAGCGCGCCTTCAGCCGGGTCCATTGCGCCGGGTCCACCTCGATCTCGAAGACCGAGAACTGCACCCGCTGACCGTAATCCTCGCACGCTCGGGCAACCTGGCGCAAACGCTTTTTGCCGCCCGTGTCCAGCGTATTCACATCATAAGTGACCAGGACCAGCATCTCAACTCCAGAACCAAGGCGGATAGGCGTCCAGGTCGCCGCGTAAATGGCGGGCCAGCATCTGCGCCTGAAGGTAGGGCACCAAGCCGAAAGGCACCTTTTCCTGCAAGAAAGGGTGCAGGCGCTCCTCCTTCTTGCGCTCCTGCCAGGCGGTCAGGACGGTGCGGCGGGCGTCATCGCTCAGCAGCACGGCGCCGCCATCCATGCGGCGAAAATCGCCGGCCCGCAGCTGGCGGCGGTTGACCAGGGACAAGGCAAGACGATCGGCCAGCGGGGCACGAAGCTCCTCCATCAGATCCAGCGCCAGACTGGGCCGGCCCGGACGGTCGCGGTGCAGGAAGCCGACGGCAGGGTCCAGCCCGACAGCCTCGCAGGCCGCGCGGCAATCATGCGTCAGTAAGGTGTAAAGAAAGGACAGCAGCGCGTTCATCGGATCGAGAGGCGGACGGCGTGAGCGGCCCGTCCAGCGCAAATCGGCGTCCGGCGAACGGATCATGTGGTCAAAAACGCCGAAATACAGCGTTGCGGCCTCGCCTTCGGAGCCGCGCAGCAGGTCCACACTGTCATCGGAAAGCTGCACACGGCGGAGGATCATCGCCACGCGATCTGTCGCTCGCTCCAGCGCATCGCGCGCTTCCGCCGCCATCTCGCTGCCATAGTCGCGCAGGGCACGCCGTATCACCGCGCGCTGGTTGGCGATCTTGCCCATGACGATGCCGCGCACCACATCCACCGCGTCATCGGCAATCCGATATTGCGCACGCCGCAGCAGGACGTTGCCCGAAACGGGCCCCTCGACCCGGGCCAGAAACCGCCCGGCACGATCCAGCAGCACGACCGTGATGCCGCGTTCGGCGCAGATGCCGATGAGCGCGGGTGTCAGCAGGATCGGCCCGAAGGCCACGACAGAAGCCAGCATGTGCAGCGGCACACGGGCCTTCTCGGCGCCTTCGATTTCGGCCACCAGGTTCTCGCCGTCCTTCTTCAGCGCGGTACCCTCGGTGGTGACATAGACGGTGTTCAGCAGCTTCTTCATTCCAGCGCACTCGCCAGCATTCGGTCGCGCCATTGCCGCACGGGACGCGAAACCACGTCGGGCCGGCACAGGTCCAGCAGCGAGCAGGCCCGGCAGCGGCCGCGATGCGGTGTCGGCGGCGGTGTCCGGCGACTGGTCAGCACTGAGGCCAGTTCGGTGGCGGTGGTTTCGGTCAATGCCCGGAGGTCGGCATCGAAAGGCACGGCGAGGCGGCGCCTGGTCTGGGCATAGAACAGCGCGCCTTCCGGTACCGGGTGGCCGGTCATCTCCTCAAGGCACAGCGCCTGCGCGCAAAGCTGTACCTCATCGGCACGGTGCAGCTTGGGCTTGCCGCGCTTGTATTCGATGGGAAAGGCGGTCTCCCCATCCGGGCCGGGAATGAACTCGACCAGATCCGCCGTGCCGGTAAGGTTCAGTCGGTGGCAGGCCAGCGGCAGCGCCATGACCCGCCGCAGCCCGCGCGCCTTGCGTTGGCCACCCTTGTCGGCGACGGCATGCAGGACGTCGCCCTCAGCGGTAAAACGGTTCTCGGCCCAGAGCCGTTCCAGATGGATCAGCGCGGCTTGACGCAGGCAATAGACCGCATGTTGCAGCGCCGAGAGGGGGATGGGCTCTTCGGCGCTCGCCATGCCTACTGCTCACAGGGATAAAGCACGGTAACACCCTCCGGGAGGTTCGCGTCGTCTAGGCGCACGATATAATCCGCGAACCTCCGAGCCGGTGGCAAGTTGCCGAGGCCCTTGTCGTCCAACGCGCGGAATTCGCCATCCACGTTGCGGCCGATCTGAACACGGTCGAACAACTTATGCGCGGGGGCGTTGCCGAGGGCGCTATCGTGCCGGAAGACGATCAGCTTCTGGGTGTTCATTTCCATTCGAGCGGCCGAACGATCATGCTCGAACATGTTGCACAATGCCTCGAACAGCAGGTCCAAATCCTCTTGGGAAAAGCCGGTCCCCTTGGTCTGATCGCCTGCGAGGCTGGCCGAGATGAATCCGTGGCAACGATAGAGACCATAGGGAACGATATATTTGCGACCCATCGTTCGCTCTTTCGCGGCATCCTTTTCATTGGTGACGGAGGAGCGGGTGATGGTGATCTCCTCAGCTCGAATCGGCTCCACCGACTCCGAGAAACCAAACTGCACCGGTCCCCGAACCTGTCCCGCATTGACCTCGGTGGTCATCACCGCGCCGAAGCTGCGTATATCGAAGAAATTGTCGCACATCCAACGGGTAATGTTACGCCCCTCCTCCTTTGGCAGCTTCTTCGCATCTGGCTTCATGCCTAGTGCCGCATAAGCCTCTCCATGCGTATTGTTCAGAATCGCCTTTTCCCGCATATAAATTCGGTAGGGCGGCGCGCCCTCGTGCTTCAGTTCAACATAGTTGCGGACCTTGCGCTTGATAGCAACATCGGTGACCAGGCCCTTCTGCGTGTCATTGTCGATCCGGGGCATATTTCCGTTGTCTGGGTCTCCGTTCGGATTTCCGTTCTTGATGTCAAAGAGAAAGACAAAATCATAGCGGTTGGTGATCGGCGTCATTTGCCCTTACTCCTCGGTATCGTTATCGGCTGGGTCGGGTTCGTCGTTCGATGTGGCATCACCGCGTTTCGCATAGCGTTCCTGATAATAACCCACCAGAAACAAGCCCTGCTCCTCAGCAGAATGCTGCATTGGCGCGGCTTCGGACAGACTAGCCCAGAGTTGGCCGATATCGCGCCCCAGCCCGGCGGCAACACGTTTGGCATGCAGCGCATCCTTGATCCAGTCGGCGTCGGAATGGCCATTCCGCAACCGTTTCAAGTGGTGGTTTTCGGCATTCATCAGCAGGTTCGGAAACACCCGACCCGGGGTTGCGGCGGCGGCGCTCAGAAACTTGTCCTTGACCGTCGCATTGATCCCGTCGCCGAGTGCGGCAAGCTGCGCGCGCTCGATCAGCGCGAATAGACGACCGAGGCGGCGGGCGGGGTTCGGATCGTCGGGATCAGGTCGCATCAGATAATCCTTATTGTCGAGGCCATCGGCGTTCTTCGGCAGCCGGCCGTCCAGCCGCATGTCGCGCAGGATGAGGCCCTTGATCAGTGAAATGCGGATGCGGTCGAGCACATGATCGCTGCGCACACGCAAAACCAGCAGGCCCAGAAGAGCCCGAGGGAAGCGCGCCCCGGTGATGATCGCCCGCAAGAGTTCACCCGAGAGCAGCGGTGATACCCGCTCACCGTCATATCGCAACTGGCCGTTGCGGATTTCAGCCGGTGCGGTGCGCAGCGTCGCGGCCCGGATCGAGAAGATAGGCCGCTCAGGCGCGGGCTCCATCGCAACATCGCGCAAATAGGCGGCATAGTGATCGGCCAGAGTGCCGAAATCCCCCTCCCAATAGAAACGCACGGAGAGCCGTGCTGCGTTGGGAGAAAGGCCCAAAAAAAAGATACGCACACCCTCCGCGAGACGCGGCTCGATTTCGCGCAAGGATTTTCCGGTGCGCATCGCCAGGAGCTTGCTTTCGATCTGTCCCTCGACAATCTTTTCGTCCGCGCCTGCCTTGCTGCGGTCCCCCAGCATCAGCGCCGACCAGAGTTCCGCCTCCTCCGCCAGCTTCATGTCGCTGCAATCGGCCCAGAACACCGTCGAGGCGTCGCCGATCTGGATGCGATGGCCGCTGTCTTTGTCGAGATAGCGGTTCAGCACCGTGCCGTAGGCAAAGGCTGCCGCCTCGGACACCGGGGCATTGTCACCCTGATCGTGACCGTAGGATGTGAAGGCGTCGAGGTTGAAGGACACCAGACTCGCGCCCGAAGACTGCGCACCCCACACCCCTTTGATCGAGGGATGCAGCCGGGCCACCGGACCGGCATCCCCCGTTACCAGACAGGTCTGCGGGTCCGACGCGCCTTCTGCCCCGATGCGCCGCCACAACTCGCGCGCAGCGGGGCGGTCATGGATATAGCCATCGAGATACTCATCGGCCAATGCAAAGACGATGTTCTGATCGCGCAAATCCTCGGGCCAGAGCGGTAACCCAAAACTGTCCGGGTTCCAGCCTTCCAGAAAGCGCAGCAAGACAAGCAGGCCCGGGTCGTCCGTTCCCGCCAGCCATTCCGCATGACGGGCGCGAAAGGCGGCATGTTCCTCCGCCGTCCGCTTGCCCTCGCCAGCGGTCACGCCCAAGACATAGGCCGATTTGTCCCACAGGAAGTTCGGCGCGATGCCAGCGGTCCGCTTCACCGCCCGCGGCACCAGCAGCATCCGGGGGCTCCGTTTCCTGTCGTCGCCGCGCAGATCCTCGACACTGGCAACCGATCCGTCAGCGTTCAGCAGCACACAAAAGCCGATCTTCTCTTTTGAAAAGCCAAAGGGCGGCGTATCGGGCAGGCGGTCATAGGCGCGGACCAGCGAGGCGAGCATGCTCATCCCTTCACCTCCGGGCTGCCGGGTTGCGGCACCTCCAGCACGCCGTCGCGCAAGGCAGCGCGGAAGAACAGCGACGGTCGGCCGGGGCGGGCGTGGTCAATGTCCCATAGCATGAAGCCCAGATCGCGCGGGGTGCCGAAGCCGAGATCGGTGGTTTCTGCCTCGGGGTTGCGGGCGGGCAAGGGCGCATCCGGCGGGATCAGGTCGAAATGCGCAGTGAATTCTCGGGTGCCAAGGCAGGGCTGATGAAAGCACTGCCCCCGGGCGGCGCGGCGGTTGAATATGTCGAGATGCTTGCCCTCATTGTCATCAGGACCGGCCTTTCCCGTCATCTCGAAATGCGCCTCGATCACATAGGCAGGTTTGACCAGCACGGTCGAGGCGCGCTGCTGGCGATCCTCATCGACCAGAAGCTGCAACCCCTCCAGATCGCCGCGATTTATCGCCTGCCTGATCTTGCCGGCGGGGGCCTTGTGGCCGACCTCGTTACGGCGGATGGACTGGAAGCGGATCGGCTCCAGCACATGGATGCGGTCGATGACCCAGCGGATCGCGGGCTTCCAGTGAATCGCTTCCAGGATGCCGCGTGCGGCGGAGGGGGTCATCACGTCATAGGATACACGCTCGACTTTCAACTCCGGTCGCGTGAACAACCCGTGCTGGCCCCAAACGTGCAGGCGGATACCGTAAGACATTGGCCCTCGTCGAATTTTTGTCGAGGCTATCGACTATAGGTAGATTGGCAAGTGAATTTTTGCGCTGGCAGGAGCTTTGACGCTCGCAGCTAGGGCGAGCGTCAATACCAACAAAACCTCAATCTCAGTTTCTATCCACGCCCCCGTGAAGGGGCGACGCGCCGCTGGCAGACCACGCTGACGCCCCGGTCGGTTTCGATCCACGCCCCCGCGAGGGGGGGCGACGTTGGTGGCTCAACTCAAGAACCGTAAGGCCAGCCTCAGGGCCAGCGCGACGCATTCGAGCACAAGCTCAATATACCGCAGAAACTTCGGAGGCTTGCAGTCCATGGTGCAGCCCTCATGTTGACCCTCTATGCGGAAATAGGGCGCAAAGAGAGTGAAGTCAATACTTCTGAGAATGAGGATTTAAATTATTAAAGCAGCCACGCCTCTTCCGACAGATAGTCCGCATGCTCCCACCACAGCCCCGTCTCGGGATGATAGAGCGACTTCGTGTCCAGCACACAGAACTGATCGCCGCGCAGGCTGGCCTCGTGAAAGCGGGCATGGCCATTTCGGATCAGCAGATCGCGCGCCTTAGCGGGCACCTGCACGGTATAGACCTGCAAGGCCCGCGCCAGTTTGCCCGAAGGGATATTCTCGAAAGCAAGCTGACGGACTGCCCCCTCCGCTTCGGCATCACCGGGAATGATGACCGGAACCATGGTCGTCTCGATCATGCGGAACTCTGCGGCCATCGTGCGGAAGGGGAAGTCCGTTCCGCTGCTGCCGAGGACCATCCGGTCGACCATCTTCTGCCCCAGCCGGTCGGGGCCGGCCTTCCAGTAGACATGCTCGAACCAGTCGCGGATTGCGGTGGGCGCCAGCAGGTCGTCATGCCGCCCTGCGACGCTGCGCATCGTGTCCGCCAGCGATTTCACCTCCGCCGGCATCGAGCGGCCGGGGGCGGAGAACACCGTCAGCGTGCTGTCCTCGACCGGCCATTCGCCATTGCGGTTGATCCGACCCGCTGCCTGCACGCAACTGTCCAGACCCGCCTCGGCGCGCCAGCCTTTGGGGAAGGACAGATCAACGCCCGCCTCGATCAGGCTGGTGGCGATCAGCCGGCAGGGCTTGCCGGATTTCAGGCGGGTGCGAATATCGGCGATGATCGCCCGCCGATGCACTGGATATTGGCGCGTGGTCAGATGGACCAGCCCGTCCAGCCCCGCGGCCTTGGCGGAATTGAACAGTTCCAGGGCATGGGCGCGGCTATTGACGATGACCATGCCCTGCGGCGTATCGCGCAGGGCTTCGATCAGCGCGGCATCGTCCATCTCACCGCCCTGCACGATCCGGGCGCGGCGCAGGTCATGCGCAAGCCGCTCTGAATCGGGGGCCAGCTCGCGGTCCTTCAACGGCAGACCCAGCTTCAACCGGCGGCTGTCGAACGCGGGTTGCGTCGCCGTGCATAGCACCACCGAGCAGCCGTAATGCGTGCAAAGCGTGTCGATCATCCGCAAGGCGGGCATCAGCAGCTTGCGCGGCAGGCATTGCGCCTCGTCCAGCACGATCACCGAACCGGCGATGTTATGCAGCTTGCGGCAGCGTGACGGACGCGCGGCAAACAGGCTTTCAAAAAGCTGCACATTGGTCGTGACCACCAGCGGAGCGGCCCAGTCCTCCATGGCGAGGCGCAGCTTGTCCTTGCCTTGCAGGCCGGTTCTTTCCTCGTCGATGGCCGAGTGATGTTCGAGCACATCGCCGCCGAAAAGATCGCAGAAAATGGCGGCTGTCTGATCAATAATGGATGTGTATGGAATCGCGTAGATGATCCTGCGATGCCCGTGGTGCGCCGCATGGTCCAGCGCGAACCCGAGTGAGGCCAGCGTCTTGCCGCCACCGGTCGGTACGGTCAGGGTGAAAAGGCCGGGTGTCATTGCGGCGCCCTGGCGGACATGAGTCAGAATGTCGGCGCGCAGGCGGTTGATCGGGCCGCTGCGGTCGAACTTCGCCATAAGAGCATCGAAGCTGCGCGACCACGTTGGCAACAGATCGGCCAAGGCCGACCAATCACGGTCCGGTTTCCGTCCATCCAGTTTGGCATAAAATGCTTCTGTGTCGCGGAAATCCGCATCGACGAGGCAGGAAAACACCATGCGCGCGGCGACAGACAGATCGAAACCTCGAACTTCAGGTTCAAAACGCGTCCGCCCTGCCAGCTCCTTGGCTACGGGACGAAAATCGGGTCGGGGCGCGTCCCAGATTTCCGGTGTGATGGGGTTCTTGAACGCATCGAGCCGACGTTCCATGCTGCTGTCCGCATTCCGACGGTCGGGCAGCCCCGCATGATGGCCTAAAATGGCATAGCCGATCACCTCGGCGCAGGGGCGCAGCCCGCCGGGCGCTTGGGCGCAAAGCAGCGCCGCACCAGCCGTAGAGTGATCCACCCGGACCTTCTCGCCGCAAAGGACGCGATCGAAGGCCGGATCATACTTGCCGAAGTCATGGAAGAGCCCGGCCAGATGAGCCGCAGCCCGCAACCCGAGGGGCATCGCGCGTTCCGCAGCCAGTGACGCCGTGTTTTCCAGGTGATGCTCCAGCAATTGCCAGTCACTTCGATCCTCCCGATTGCCAGTATGCGCGTAGTGATCCATCCGTTTCATTCCTCTCCAATCACAGCTAGCAATGAGGATTACTGCGTTCCTCCGGCGAAGCTTGCGATTACCCACAAGTGTTTGAATCTACCAAGCGTTCTCGAAAGGAAATTCTTAAATCGCAAGAATCGGTTACGATTCTGTTCGGAGCGCCAGGATCGTTGATGAGGTGCGGTATGTCGGCTCGAGGTGGGGGTTCGCGGCCCGATTGCTGTCATTGGTCGGGGAAGGAAGTGGATGTGGGAGCGTTCAAGGACGCCCGTTTGCGCCTTCGGTTTGGCGAACTTCTTCGCTGCCTGAGCGACCGAATGGGTGGGACAATCCCGCTGGCATGTCAGGATTGGGCGAGCACGAAGGCAGCCTATCGGTTCTTTTCCAACCACCGGGTCGAGGAGGGCGAGATATTGAGCGGCCATTTCGGGGCGACGAAGGCGCGCTATGCGGCGAGCGATGGCCCGATCCTGCTGCGACAGGATACGACCGAGTTTACTTACCAGCGCCACAATCCGCACGATGTCGGCTTCACCAAGAGCGTGAACAGCGGCCGGGATGCGAATGGTCGTCTGCGGCATCCCGACGCATTCCAGCCGTATGCCTGCGGTGAGGGCCGTCTGCTCTGACTGAGCAAATGGTCGTAAGGCATTGCCTTATGGCATGCGTTTCAGTTGTTTCACCCATCGAGATCTTCGCCGCCGATGAGGCTGGCCGTCGTCGGCACTGGTCGGTCCGGATCGTCGAAGAGAGCCTGCGCAGCTACCGGCAGGGTTCCGCAACGGCCCGGCGGTATGGGATTTCGCGGTCGCTGCTTTCGATCTGGCCGCGCGCGTATCGCAGCGGGGCGCTTGGTGCGCCGGATATGGGTGGAGGTTTCGTGCCTCTGGTGATGGAGAACGCCCTGCCTGCACCTGAGGACCGGCTTTCGCGGGAGGCCGATGATGCCTGCCGGATCGACATCACGCTGACGAACGGGCGTGGCATGACGATCCCTGCTTCGCTGGCCCCTTCGCCTCTGGCGGCGCTGCTGGCCGTGCTGGACCCGCGATGATCGCGTTTCCTGCCGGGGTGAAGGTCTGGATCGCGGGCGGTGTGACGGACATGCGCTGCGGGATGAACAGCCTGGCGTTGAAGGTCCAGCAGGGGCTCGGCCGCGATCCGCACGGTGGTGAGATCTTCTGCTTCCGGGAGTGAGCCATCGCGGCGCCATCGGTTCAAGCCCGATGGTGAACGAGGCGATCTGATCAACCGCCTTGGCATTACGGGATCGGCATGTCGCTGTATCTAAAGCGGCTGCAGGCGGGAAGTTCGTCTAGAAAGTCGAACCAAAGTGGCTCGACAGTTCCGGTCTCCGCAGCGCAACTCGGCAATCTTCTTGAAGGGATCGACTGGCGCAATCCGCGGCTCGGACGCAGCGGCGGCATCATGGGGGTGATACGCTCCAATCCCCTTGTTTTATTGGCATAAAGACGACGATATGGTAGGTTTTCAGTATGTCAGACACCCCTTCGGAGATCGCTGTCCTGCGCGCCGCCCTTGGCCCACGGCAGAGGCCCGTGCATCTGCTGCGGAGGGTGCCTTGGTCGCCGCCAAAGGGGAGTTGACCCAGGTTCAGGCAATTGTCTCGGCCTCCGAAGACATGATCCGGCACCTGCAACTCCAGATCGCCAGTCTCCGGCGTGAGCAGTATGACCACAGCGCCGAACGTCATGCCCGGCTGATTGAACAATTCGAGATGCAGCTTGAAGGACATCGAGACCGACATTGCCGATGACCGGGCCAAGGCCGAGATGACGGCCCCGAAGGCGGTAGTCTCACGTTCGAGCGCCGCCGCCCCACCCGCAAGCCGTTCCCGGACCATCTGCCGCGCGAGCGGGTGGTGATCGAGGCGCCGACCGCCTGCGCGGTTCGGCGCGCATATTGAAGATGGACGAAGAGTGAGGCAGCGCGCCGCCACCGGTTCCGGGCAGCGAAAAGCCGGAAGGCGCTTTGGCGGCGCCCTCCGGCGAGAGTGGCGTTGCCTTACCAGGCGTAGGCTTGAGGTGCTTCGCCGCCCGGGCCCGGCCAGATTTCATCGAGCTTGGCCAGTACCTCGCCGGACAGCGAGATCGAAGGCGCTTTCAGGTTCTGCTGCAACTGCTCGACCGTGCGGGGACCGCTGATGACCGAAGTGACGGCCGGATTGTGCAGCAGCCAGGCCAGCGCCACATTGGCCGGCGTCTCGCCGATCTCGGCGCAGAGCGCCTCCCAGGCCTCAAGCTGCGGGCGCAGGGCCGCGATCCGCGCTTGCAGCCCCGGCGTCGCCCGGCGGCCTTCGGTGATCTTGCCCAGCACGCCGCCCAGAAGGCCCATGCCGATCGGGCTCCAGGGGATCAGGCCGATGCCGAAATGGCGCAACGCCGGGATTACCTCCAGCTCGATGGTCCGCGCGGTCAGGTTGTAGAGGCTCTGTTCCGAGGCCAGCCCCAGCATGTGGCGTGCGTTGGCCGACATCTGCGCCGTGGCGATGTCCCATCCGGCGAAGTTCGACGACCCGACATAGGTGATCTTGTCCTCGCGGATCAGCTGCTCCATCGCCTGCCAGATTTCTTCCCAGGGCGTCGCCCGGTCGATATGGTGCATCTGGTAGAGGTCGATGTGGTCGGTTTTCAGCCGTTTCAGGCTGGTCTCGCAGGCGCGGCGGATGTGATAGGCGGAGAGGTATTTGTCGTTCGGCCCGGTCTCCATCGGTTGATAGACCTTGGTGGCCAGCACGATCTTGTCGCGCCGGGAGGCGTCCTGCGCCAGCCAGTCGCCGATGATCTCCTCGGAGGTGCCATAGCCCTTCGCCATATCCGGCGATTGCGGCCCGCCATAGACATCGGCGGTGTCGAAGAAGTTGATACCGGCGTCCAGCGCCGTATCCATGATGGTGAAGCTGGTCGCCTCGTCGGTCAGTTCGCCGAAATTCATCGCCCCGAGTGTGATGCGGCTGACCCGCAGGCCGGTGCGGCCAAGATGGGTGTAGTCCATGATGCTTGCTCCTGTTGTGAACGCCGTCTGCAATTCAGCCAGATCCGGAAGGGGGTCAGGCGTCGTATTCGGCGTCGGTAACATGCTCCAGCCAGTCAACGACCTTGCCGTCCTGAACCTCCTGAAGCGCGATATGGGTCATGGCGACCTCGGGCGAGGCGCCGTGCCAGTGTTTCTCGCCCGGCTCGAACCACACCACATCGCCGGGGCGGATCTCCTCGACGGCGCCGCCCTCGCGCTGCACCCGGCCGAGGCCGGAGGTCACAATCAGCGTCTGGCCGAGCGGATGGGTGTGCCATGCGGTGCGGGCGCCCGGCTCGAAGGTGACATGGGCGCCCTGCACCCGGTCGGGGGCAGAGGGATTGAAGAGCGCGTCGATGCGCACCCGGCCGGTGAACCAGTCGGCAGGACCGGGGCGCGAGGGCGTCTGCCCGGAACGATAGATCTGCATTGGAACTTCCTTTTGTTAAGGACGGGGGTTTCCTCAGTGAACCCTGCCGGTGGCAACCACTGCCGGCAGGATATGACGGATCACTCGACCTGGTGCGCCATTTCGAACCTCCGTCTGCGCTACGGTTACGCAGATTTCAGCATATGCTTGCCGTCCCGGATCAGGGCGATGGCGGCAATGGCGAGAACGATGCTGCCGATAAAGGTGGCCTGAATCGAGAGACCATCCAGCAGCAGCCCGCCCAGTACAGCACCCAGCAGGATCGAGGCCTGGATCGCCGCCACCATCAGGCTGCCGCCGGCCTCGGGCGCATCGTCGGCGTTCTGCGACATCCATGTCATCCAGATCACCGAGAACATGGTGTTCATCGCGCCCCAGATCGCCATGAACAGACCCGTGGCGATCACGGAATGGCCTAGGGCCAGAAGCCCGACCGTAGCACCACCCATCACCAGCGCCGGCAGCTTCAGGAACGGCGCGGCATTGCCCTTGATGAAGCGGCCCGCCGCCCAGGTGCCGATGAAGCCCGCGCAGCCAAGCAGAAGCAGCAGCGCCGAAAGCGTGGTCACATCTACCCCCGTCACCTGCTCCAGAAACGGGCGCAGATAGGTGAACATGCTGAAGGCCGAGCCCCAGGACAGCATGCAGGCGATCAGCCCGCGCCGGAAATAGGGCCGCTTCAGCAGGTCGAACAGCGCGCGGAAGTCCTGCCTTGTGCGCGCGGGCATCGACGGCAGCGCGACCAGGTGCCAGACGAGGTTGACGGCAACGATGGGTGTCAACGCCCAGAACACCGCGCGCCAGCCGAAGAAGCCGCCCAGATAGCTGCCGATCGGCGCGGCGAAGGCGGCGGCGATGGCCTGCCCCCCATACATCAGCGCCAGCGCCTTGGGCACGTCCTCGGCCGGCACCAGCCGCATGATGACGGCAGTCGCCAGCGCCCAGAAACCGCCGATGCAGATACCGAGCAGCGCCCGCCCGATCATCAGGACGGTAAAGTTCGGCGCCGCCGCGACGAGCACCAGTGACATCAGCATGAATGCCGTCAGGATTACCAGCACCCCTTTGCGGTTCAGCGTCCCGGCGGCGGTGGTGATGAGCAGACTGGCCAGCACCGCGAACAACCCGCTGATCGAGATCGCCTGCCCGGTCTGGCCCTCCGTCGCCCCCAGCCCCGCCGCCATCGGGGTCAGCAGGCTGACCGGCATGAACTCGGACGCGATCAGCATCGCCACGCAAAGCGCCATCGACAGGACGGCACCCCAGGCGGCAAGTCTGCTGCCGCTATCTTCTACGGAGGAAACCATGTCCTCTTGCTCCGATATGTCAGGTTTTCACAATGATATAGCCGCTCTCAGCCTCTCCGATTACCCGCCTTAATTTGATTGGACCTATCGAACAGGTCGATTAATGTGGACCCGTCAGGGAAGCACTGCGAGGACACATGGAGAAAACCGACTTCAATCACCTGACATGGTTCAGGATTGTCGCTGAGGAGCGCAGCTTCACCAAGGCGGCGGCCCGGATCGGTGTTGTGCAATCCACCCTGAGCTATGCGATCAAGCAGTTGGAGACGAGCATGGGCATCCGTCTCCTCACGCGCACGACCCGGAGCGTTTCGACGACCCCCGCCGGCGAAAAACTCTTGAAGACGATCACCCCGCGCATGGCCGAGATCGAGGACGAAATCGCGGCGCTGATGGCCTTTCGTGACAAGCCTTCTGGGTCGATCCGCCTGACGCTGGCGGATCACGCGCTCGAAAGCGTCGTCTGGCCGAAGCTGAAGCCGGTGCTGAAGGACTATCCCGACATCAGCGTCGAGTTGTGCGTGGACGGTCGCTTTCGCAATATCGTCGAGGAAGGCTTTGATGCGGGTGTCCGGCTTGGCGAGAGCGTCGAGAAGGATATGGTCGCGGTTCGGATCGGGCCGGATTTTCGCTTGGTGGCCGTCGCGTCTCCCGATTATCTCAGGGCGCACGGCGTGCCGGATCATCCCCAAGACCTCCTCCGGCACAGCTGCATCAACATCCGCCACGACAGCGCCGGTGGTGTCTATTCGTGGGAGTTCGAGAAGGACGGGAAGGCCCTACGCGTCCGGGTAAACGGCCAGCTGACCTTCAGCGATTCCTATGCCATGGTTAATGCTGCGGAGAGCGGCTACGGGATCACCTATGTCCCGGAAAGCATCGTGGAACAGCGCATCGCTGCCGGTCGTCTCGCGCAAGTTCTTGAAGATTGGTCACCTTATTTCGACGGCTATTTCCTTTACTATCCCAGCCGCCGCCAGAACCTGCCTGCCTTCAAGGTTATCGTCGACGCGCTTCGGCACCGCGGCGTGTCTGGCCGATAGCTGCCTGGACGTTATCCTGAGTGACTGCGAAACGGGGTCAGGTACAGCCGTCATGCCAACGCCCGCACCAACCCGGCCATCAGGCATCCGAAATGCCCGTTCGAGCGGGCAGATCGTTTGAATTCAAGGCAAGGGCGCACTCTGGTTTTGCCTGACCGCGCAAAGATACTGTCGCATCGGACGAGAACCCGTGTCCTGGCGCAAGCCATGCAGCGGCGCTCATTTCCCGCGAAGCGCCGCCCGCCCACTCGGGACGAGTCATCGCCGCAGCTTGAACGCCATCACATAATCCCCCCGCTCGGACGAGTTCCGCGCGCCGCCGGCGGTGATCGGCACGAACTGTTCGCCGGTTTCCGGGGAGTTGCAGGTGATCGGCCCGGCTTGCGATCCGACGGGCAGGCGCCCTTTCCAAAGCTCCTTGCCGGTCGAGCTGTCATAGGCGCGCAGATGGTAAGGCCTGCCGGGCGGTTAGGTTGTCCCGAACATTTGGATATATGTTGATCTGTCACCCTTGCAGTATCCGATACCCTTTTTCCGGGCCGAGATGAAAAATTGCATGCGCATGGCGGGAAAAGACGAAGTTAATTATCTATGTATTTTGTCGTCATTTAAGGGCTATGGTCCCTGCAAACAGCAGGGCTCGCGAACATGCCGACATCACAAAAGAAAATCATCTATAACGCGTTCACGCATGTCACCCTGTCCCATCAGAGCCATGGGCAGTGGCGCCGACCCGAAGCACAGGACCAGCGGAATTTTTCTCGGCTTGAGCCCTGGGTCCGGCTGGCGCGGATCGCCGAGCGGGGCAAGCTCGACACGATCTTCTTTGCCGATACGGTGGGCGTCTACGACACCTGGCGTGGCGGATGGGAGACGGTCGCCCGCGAGGGGATGCAGTTCCCGTCGAACGATCCCGCGAGCCTGATTTCCGCGCTTGGCTATGCGACCCGGAATCTGGGCTTCGTTGTAACCTCGTCGATCATTCAGGAGCATCCGTTCAACTTCGCGCGCAAGATGTCCACGCTTGATCACCTGACCGATGGGCGTGTGGGCTGGAACATCGTCACCTCCTACTTGGACAATGCGGCGCGCAATTTCGGGTTGGATCATCTGCCGCTGCATGACGACCGCTATGCCTGGGCCGGGGAATATGCCGAGGTCGTCTACAAACTCTGGGAGGCGAGTTGGGAAGACGGTGCCGTCGTCACCGATACGGCGGCGGGGATCTATGCCGATCCGGCCCATATTCATGCCATCAATCATAAAGGTCCGCGCTACAGCGTTGCCGGCCCGCATCTGCCGCAACCTTCGCCACAGCGCACGCCGGTTCTGTTCCAGGCCGGAGCCTCCCGTGCCGGGCGTGACTTTGCCGCGCGACATGCGGAGGTCACCTTTCTGCCCGCCGTTACACCCGAAGCCCTGCGCGCCGACATCGCCGATCTGAACGGGCGGGTGGTCCGCGGCGGTCGCAAGGTCGGAGACCTGAAATATCTGACGATGATTCATCCGATCATCGGATCGACCGAGGCCGAAGCGCAGGCGCGCCATCGCGAGTTTCTGGAATGGCGGCTGGAGGAAAGCTATTTCGCTCATGCTTCCGGCAGTATCGGCTTTGACCTGTCGAAGATCGACCCCGCGACTCCGCTGAAGGATGTTCACAGCGAATATACCCAGGGCGGATTGAAGGCGCTGATAGACGCAGCGCCGGACCGCAATGCGACCTTTGGCGATGTCGTCCAGAAGCGTCTCAACAAGCCGGTCGTCGGAACGCCCGAGCAGATCGCCGATGAAATCGCCCGCTGGGTCGAGGCCGGAATCGACGGGTTCAACCTCGTGCCGGTGGTCACGCCCGACTGGTTCGAGGAATTCGTTGACGGTGTTGTGCCGGTCCTGCGGTCGCGCGGCCTGATCCAATCCGACTATGCCGAAGGGACGTTGCGCGAAAAGCTGGGCGGGCGTGCCGTACTTGACGACAGCCATCCCGCGCGGCGCCTGCGCCCCTGGGCGGCGGACCAAACACCGCGGGAAGAGGCGGTGTCGTGACGCGCCACTTCCGTCCTGCCAACACCCTCCCCGGGCCTTTCCTGACTGATCGGAAAACAGACCATGACACCGTATTTTGCTTTCGGCCGGCGTTCATTCCTTCTGGGGGCATCGGCGCTTGCGCTGTTCGCCCCGGCGGCGGCGCGCGCGGCTTCCAGCTCGACCGTGGCGCCCAAAGGCGCGCCGGTTTCCGGCGGCACCCTGATCGTCGGCCAGTATCAGGAACCCACCTTCTTCGACCCGAACCGACAGTATTCCTATGAAACCTACCGCCTCGACAAGCATATCTATGAATCGCTCGTGGCCGAGGATCTGAGCACCCCGGCAGAGGACGGCCCGCCGCCTCTCGTACCGGCGCTGGCCGAAAGCTGGGAAATCTCTCCGGACGCGAAGACCTTCACTTTCCACCTGCGCAAGGGCGTGAATTTCCACGACGGCACCGATTTCGATGCCGAGGCGGTGCGCTTCAACGTGCGCCGGTTCACCGATGACACTTTCGAATATTTCGACGCCCGTTCGCAGGCGACGATGACGCGGGTCTACGGCGATCTGACGGAGGTCAGGGTTCTCGACAGCCATACCGTCCAATACGTCTTCAGCCGGCCGTTCCTGGAATTCCTGCGTCTGCTGCCGCAGGGCAATTTCGTGTCCGGCATCTTCTCTCCGAAGGCGCTTCAGACCTGGGGGCAGGACGATCTGGCGGCCCATCCCACGGGCACCGGCCCCTATCGCTTCGTAGAACGGGTGCATGGGGAAAAGACCGTCCTCGAACGCAACCCGGACTACTGGGGCAAGGCGCCGCTGTCGGACCGGATCGTCTTCCGCCCGATTCAGGACGACAACACCCGGCTGGCAGCGCTGCGGTCTGGCGAGATCGACATCCTGACCCGCACGCCTGTCGACGCCGTTGAGGGGCTGGAGGCCGAAGGCTATCAGGTTCTGCAAAGCCCGGGCGCGAGCCTGCTGTTTCTCGAATGGAACTTCCGTAACGAATTCGCGGCGAAACGCGAGATCCGGCAGGCGATCATTCAGGCCATCAACCGCGCGGAGTTGGCGAAGGTCATCCTGCGCGGCCATGCGGACCCGGCCTATAACATCCTGAACGTCGGCAATGATGCCTATGATCCGGCGCAGAAGGATTACGCCTATGATCCCGAAGCCTCGCGCCGCCTGATTGCCGAAGCCGGCTACAAGGAAGGCGAGATCAAGTTCACGCTGATCACCGACGAAGCCAACCAGCAGGTTCTGGAATGGGTGCAGCGCGACCTTGCCGCCGTGGGCATCAAGGCGGAACTGGTGTCGCAGGAATGGCTGGTCTACACTGCCAATCTGGGCAAGCTGACGCCTGACATCGCGGCCTATGCGATGGAATGGGGCTTCGTGACGCCCTATTGGCTGAAGATCGTCTATGACCTTTACATCGTTTCGCGTGGCGGCGGCGAGGCCTTCGTCGGCGACAAGCTGGCGCCCGCGATCCAGGCGGCGGCCGATGCGACGGACCGGACCGAGGCGCTGAAGCTCTGGAAGGCGGCGAATGCGGAATTTGCGCATCAGGTGGGGGCGATCCCGCTGGCGACCTTCACCCGCTATTACACGACGGCCCCGCAGGTGCGCGGGTTCAATGTTCCGCAGCAGAACTTCTATGACCTCAGCCCGGTCTGGATCGAGAAATGACGCGGGCGATCCTCTCCCGGTTGTTGCAGGCCGTGCCGGTGTTTCTGGTGATTTCGGTGCTCGTGTTTGCCGCGGTTCATGTGGCGCCGGGCGATCCGATCACCAATTCGCTGGCGGGCATCCTCAGCCAGGAGGCGATCGACAAGATCCGGCAGGAGTACGGCCTCGATCAGTCGATCGTGGTGCAGTATTTTGCCTGGCTCAAGCAGCTGTTCCAGCTCAACTGGGGCTATTCGCTGGTCCGGCGGGTGCCGGTGTTCGACCTGATCGGGCCCGCATTCCTCAACACGCTGCTGCTCACCGGCGCCGCGGTACTGATCTGCTCGGTGTTCGGGGTGCTGATCGGCATCGTTGCCGGGCTGCGCCGCGGCGGGGTGCTGGACCGCGGCACGATGGCGGTGGTGCAGCTGGCGCATAACCTGCCTGTGTTCTTCCTCGGCCTGCTGCTGATCTGGGTGTTCGGGGTGAAGCTGCGCTGGCTGCCTACCTCGGGCATGTATGACATGCGGGGCGATCAGGGTTGGGTCGATGCCGCACGGCATCTGATCCTGCCCGCGATTTCGGCGGCCTTCGTCTCGATGCTGGTGCTGGCCCGGCTGATCCGGGCTTCGACGATCGAAATCATGGCGTCGGACCATATCCGCACCTATCGCTCACAGGGGTTCGGTCCGGCGCAGCTGATCGGGCGTCATCTGCTGCGCAGCCTTGCCGCGCCGATCGTCAACATGACCGGGTTGCAGATCGGCTACCTGATGAGCGGCGTGGTCTTCATCGAAGCCGTGTTCAACTGGCCCGGCATCGGCACCCTGCTCTACGCCGCGGCGGCGGGCCGTGACTATCCCGTGGTGATGGCGGGGGTGATGCTGGTGACAGGCTGCTACCTCATCATCAATCTCGTGACAGACATCATCCTCGACCTGCTCAACCCCCGCCTTCGGGCGAACGCATGATGCAGGAGGAGTCCGACATGACCGATATCAGTTCCCCGGATCTGGCCCTTGACAGCCGCAGCCTTGCCGGTGCGCGGTTGCGCACCATCGCCCGGCGCTTCTTCCGCAATCGGCTGGCGGTGGCGAGCCTTCTGTTTCTGGCGCTTGTGACGCTTCTGGCGGTCTTCGCGCCCCTAGTCGCGCCTTTGTCCCCGGAGGCCGCCGACCCGGCGATGCGTCTCGCGCCACCCGGCAGCCCGGACTACCTCCTTGGCGGAGACACGCAGGGGCGTGACATTCTCAGCCGCCTGATCTGGGGCGGACGGTCGTCACTGATCGCATCCGCCCTGCCGGTGGCTCTGGCGGCTGTGCTGGCGCTCGGCCTTGGCCTGCTGGCCGGATTCAGCCGGGGCTGGGCCGTGCCTGTCATCATGCGTGGGGTGGATATCCTGTTCGCCTTCCCGATGATCCTGTTCGCGATCGGCTTCGCCACCGCCTTCGGCCCGGGCATCGGCGCCGTTGCCGCCACGATCGTGTTTTCGGCGACGCCCTACCTGACCCGCGTGGTCTATGCCGACGTGCGCGCCGAGCGCGACAAGGAATATGTCGAGGCCGCGCGGGCCCTTGGTGCCAGCAGGCGCGAAATCCTGCTGCGCGAGATCCTTCCCAATGTGCTCACCCCGCTTGTCGTCTATGCGACAACACTCATCGGCGGAATGATCGTCTTCGCCGCCTCGCTCAGCTTCATCGGCCTTGGGGCACAGCCGCCCGCCGCCGACTGGGGCCGGATGGCATCGGAAGGGGCGAAGGTTCTGGTCACCGGGACGCCCCATGCCGCAACCGTTCCCGCCGCGCTGATCGTGCTGGTCGCAATGTCCTTCAACTGGCTCGGCGACGGATTGCGCGATGCGCTGGATCCGAGGGGCTGACCGATGAGCGTTCTCTCCATCCGTGACCTGAAGGTCGGCTTCGACACGGCTGAAGCCGTCGGTGGCATCGCGCTCGACATCGCCCCGGGCGAGATCCTGGCGCTGGTCGGTGAAAGCGGCTCGGGCAAGAGTGTCACCGCCGCGGCGATCATGGGCCTGCTGCCGCGCGGCGCGCGGGTGGGTGGTCAGATCCTGTTCGACGGGCAGGAGATCGTCGGGCTGCCGGGAAAGGCGCTGAACCGCGTGCGCGGCTCCGGCATCGGGATGATCTTCCAGAACCCGTTGACATCGCTCGACCCGAACTTCCGCATCGGCCGGCAGCTTGCCGATGTCCTGACCTTTCACAACACCGCGTCGCGGCGCGAAGCGCCCGGTGTCGCGCTCGAATGGCTGCGGCGGGTGGGAATCCGCGCGCCGGAACGGGTGATGCGGGCCTTCCCGCATGAGCTTTCGGGGGGCATGCGGCAACGTGTGATGATCGCGCTGGCCATCCTGTCGGGGCCAAAACTGCTGATCGCGGATGAACCTACGACCGCGCTGGACGCCACGATTCAGAAGCAGATCCTTGACCTTCTGCGCGAGATCAACACGCGCTTCGGCACGGCAATCCTGATGATTACGCATGATTTCGGCGTCGTCTCCTACATGGCGGACCGGGTGGCCGTGATGCGGCGTGGCCAAATTGTCGAGACGGGAAGTGCCGCGCAAATCCTGGGTGCGCCGGCGCATGACTACACCCGGCATTTGATTGCCGCGGTGCCGCGCATCGGCCTGCATCTGCGCGATGCCGACAGCAGCCGGCGGCTGGGGCTTGATGCGGCAAAGGTCGCGGCGCCCGTGCCCAAGGCGCCGTCGGAGACGTTGCTCAGGGCGCGCGGGCTTGGCAAGGTTTTCCCGGGCAGCGGTGGCGTGGCCGCCGTGCAGGACGTTTCGTTCGACATCCGGCGGGGCGAAATCTTCGGCCTGATCGGCGAAAGCGGCTCTGGCAAGTCCACCCTCGCGCGTCTGCTGGCGCAGCTGATCCCGGCCACGCGCGGCGAGGTGGTGTTCGACGGCGAAACGATCACCGGCGACGAAGCGCTCCTGCACCGTTTCCGCCGCCGCTTCCAGTTCGTGTTTCAGGACAGCACCGCAACACTCAATCCGCGCCGGACGATCGGCCAGCAGTTGACGGCGGCGCCCCTGCGTCTGGGCCTTGCCCGAGGCGCGCGGGAGGCCGTGGAGCTTGCCGAAAGCGCGCTTGAAAGCGTCGGCCTGTCCGCCGGGCTGATGCACCGGTTCCCGCACGAGTTTTCCGGCGGGCAACGGCAGCGCATCGGCATTGCCCGTGCCCTGGCGGTGAACCCGGAATTCGTCGTGCTCGACGAACCGACCTCGGCGCTCGATGTTTCGGTTCAGGCCGACATTCTGAACCTGCTGCTCGACCTGCGCGAAAAGCGGAACCTGACCTATCTGATGATCGGCCACAACCTGCCGGTGATCGAGTTCTTCTGTGATCGCGTCGGCGTGATGGACCAGGGGCGTCTTTTGGAAACCTTCGACGCCACAGACATTTTCCGTGGCGAACATCATCCATCGACGCAGCGGCTGATCGAAAGTGTGCTGCCGCTCGAACCGCGCCTGCGCGCCACCGCCTGACCCTCCGAGAGATGACCATGACCCAGCAATCTGCCCCTCCCCATGAAAATCGCCTGACCGAATTGCGCGCGCGGTTTGCGCCGGTCTTCGCCCAGATCGGTGCCGGTGCCGCGCAACGCGACATCGGCCGCATCCTGCCGCATGACGCGGTGGCAGCCCTGCGTGCGGCCGGCTTCACCCGGCTGCGTGCGCCGGTCGCCTTTGGCGGTTTCGGCGCGGATCTGCGCATCCTGTTCGCCCTGGTCGAGGATCTGGCGGAGGCCGATTCCAACCTGTCGCAGATCCTGCGCGGCCATTTCGGTTTCGGCGAAATCGTTCTTGCCGCGCCCGCCTCGCCGTGGCGGGACAAGTGGCTCAGCCGGATCGGCGGCGGAGAGATCATTGCGCCCGCCTTTACCGAAACAGGGGAAGCCGCACTCGGCGCCTTTTCGACCCGGATTTTCGAAACGCCGCAAGGCTGGGTTCTGGAGGGCGAAAAATATTATACCACCGGCACCCTGTTTGCCGATTGGGTCGATGTCGGTGCCGTGCGACCGCTTCGGCTGGGCGAAGAGCCTCCGGCGGACGGCGCCCCGCGCGTTCTGGCCACCGTGCGGGTGGCGGACCCGGGCGTGACGGTGCAGGACGACTGGGACGGTTTCGGCCAGCGGCTGACCGCCTCCGGCACGACGGTCTTCGCACAGGTTCCGGTGGAGGCCGAAGACATCCGCGAACTGGAGACGCGCCCGCCGACGACCACGGCGTTCTATCAGCAATATCACCTTGCCACGCTTGCCGGGATCGGCCGCGCCGCCGCAGGAGAACTCGCCCGGCACGTCGCAGGACGGCGGCGCACAACGACACTGGGCACCGCGCCGCGTGCGGCCGAAGACCCGCAGGTGCTGCAACTGGTCGGGAAAATCACCGCCAGGGCGGCATCGGCAAGCCGTCTTGCCGCAGCCGCTTCGGCCACGCTGGACACCGCGACGGCGGCGCTCCATGCCGGGGCGAGCCCGGATCTGGGCCGCGTCGAGATCGAGATCTATGAAGCCCAGGTCGTGATCGCGGAACTGGTTCTGGCCGCGACGACAGAGGGATTCAGCGCGCTTGGCGCCTCCTCCACCGCGCGCGGTCTGGCGTTCGACCGGTTCTGGCGCAATGCGCGCACGCTCGCGAACCACAACCCACTGATCTTCAAAGAGCGCCTCATCGGTGATTTCGCGGTCAACGGTACCTATCCGCCCGGGTATTGGCAGACCGGCATTGCGCCGACCTGAAAGGCGCAGCCCGCGACTACCGGCAATCTGTTGCCGACAGGACGCGCACCCGATCCCCTTCCTGTGACCCGAGAAAACATCATGACGGACTCCGCCCCGCGCGCGCCTTTCCTGCTCAACGCTTTCACCATGAACGCCGTCAACCATGTTTCCTATGGCCTGTGGCGCCATCCCGAAGATCAGCACCACCGCCACACCGATCTTGACTACTGGCAGGAGATCGGCCGGCTTCTGGACGGATCGGGTTTTGACAACCTGTTCATCGCGGATGCGCTCGGCCTGCTGGATACCTATGGCGGCAATGCCGCCGCCTCGCTGGCGCATGGGGTGCAATCGCCACTGACGGACCCGCTGCTGATCGCCTCCGGGATTGCTGCGGTGACGGAACGCCTGGGTATCACCGTCACGGTTTCGACCACCTACGAACATCCCTGGCTGCTGGCACGGAAGTTCACCACGCTCGATCACGCCACGGAGGGGCGGATCGGCTGGAACGTGGTCACCTCGCAACTGGAAAGTGCGGCGCGCAATCTCGGCCTCGGCACCCAACTCGACCACGACACCCGGTATGAGCGGGCGGACGAGTTCATGGAGGTCGTCTACAAACTGTGGCTGGCATCCTGGGAAGACGACGCCGTGCTGCGCGACAAGGGCAGCCCCGCGCATCCCGACGGTCTGTTCACCGACCCCGAGAAGGTGCATCCGATTGATCACAGCGGGCGCTTCTTCACGGTGCCCGGCCCCTTCATCAGCGAGCCCAGCCCGCAGCGCGTGCCGGTTCTGATGCAGGCTGGCGGATCGCCCCGGGGCACGGCCTTCGCGGCGCGCCATGCCGAGGCAGTCTTTGTCGTGGGGGCGGATGACGCGGCGCTCCGGCGCAACATCACCCGCCTGCGCGATCTGGCCGAAGCCGAGGGGCGTGCCCGGAACGCGGTGCAGGCGATCACCTCGATCGTGGTGGTGACGGCGCAGACCGATGCCGAGGCCGAAGCGAAACTTGCCGATTATCAAAGCCATTTCGATTTCGATGCGGCGGTGATCCACTATGCGGCCTCGACCAATATCGACTTTTCGGCTTACGGGCCGGAAACGCCGATCCGTTACCTCGACACGCAGTCGAGCCAGGGTCTGCTAGGCATGTTCTCGCGCGAGGAAACCGGGCGGGACTGGACCCTGCGCGATGCGCTGGCGCCGGCCTCGGGGTTCGGGCGCTCGCGGCTGTTCGTTGGATCGGGCGCGCGGGTGGCGCGCGAACTGGACGCCTGGGCCGCAGCGACGGGCCTCGACGGGTTCAATGTTCTCCATGTCATCAGCCCCGGAAGCTGGGCGGATTTCATCACCCATGTCATCCCCGAACTGCGCGCCCTGGGCCGGATCCGCCCGGACGCGGGCGCCACGCTGCGCGAGCGGATTACCAGCACCGGGCCGCTGCCCGCGCCGGATCACCCGTCCCACCGGCTTGCCCGCGCGAAGATCAAGGAAAGTGTCTGAGATGAAAGATCTGATGGTTCAACGCTACTCCGACCGGCTGGAAAACTGGCTTGCCCAGGCGGATGCTGTCGTAGCGAAACTGGAAAAAACTGCCGTTGCCCGCGATGCTGCCGGTGCCGATCCGGTTGCGGAAATCGACCTGCTGCGCCGCGCAGGGCTGCTGACCATCGCGATCCCGGAGCGGTTCGGCGGTGGCGGCGCAACGCCATCAGAAATCCTGCGCGTGATCCGGCGCATCGCAGAGGCGGATACCTCCGTCGCGCAGATCCTGTCCTATCACCTGTTCGGAACCCGGATCGGGCTCGATGGCAGCAACACGGCGCTGCGGGACAAGCGGCTGGATGGCTTCCTGAACCGCGGCTGGTTTCATGCTGGCATCGCGCAGGCGGCCTATCCGCCCCTGCTTGCGGCGCGAAACGACGGTGACGGCTTCGAGATCACCGGCGCGAAACCCTTCACCTCGGGCGCGGCAGTGGCCGATACCTTGCAGGTCTGGGTGCGTTTTGCACCCGGCACGACGGTCGATGCTGTCGACGTGTCGGGCTGGCTGGGCCAGTTCATCGTTGACAATCCGGCGCCCGGCCTGAGCTTCGGCGGAGATTGGGACGCGATCGGCCAGCGCCAGACGGTCAGCGGCTCGGCAAAGCTGGAGAATGTGCGCGTCGGTCGGGATGATCTTGTCGGCTGGTATCCGGAAGACCGGCGTCATCCGCCCCATATCACCGTTCACGTTCCGATCCTGCATATCGCCTTTGCGGAACTATATGTGGGGACGGCGAAAGATGCCCTGCGGGCGGCGCGTGACTATATCGGGGCACATGGCCGGCCCTGGGTGACATCCGGTTACGATCGCGCCGGGGATGACCCGCTGATCATCGAGCGTTTCGGGCGCTTGTCCGCACGTCTGGCGGCCGCCGAGGCCCTGGCGGATGCGGCGGGCCGTCTGGCCGACCGGACCGAGGCACAGGGGCCTGCACTGACCGAAGACGGTCGCGGAGAGGTTGCCATCCTGGCCTATCAGGCGAAGATCACCGCGCATGAAGCCGCGCTGGAGGTCACCTCGCAGATCTTCGAGTTGATGGGCGCGCGCTCAGCGACGCGCCGTTTCGGCTTCGACCGGTTCTGGCGCAACGTCCGGACCCACACGCTGCATGACCCGATCCATTACAAGCTGCTCGAAGTCGGAGACTGGGCGCTGAACGACCGTTTTCCGACCCCCGACTATTACCGCTGAGGCGACCATGACGAAAAAACCTCTTATCCTCAATGGCTTTGCCATGACCGTTCCGGGGCATGTCTCGGCCGGGGTCTGGCGTCACCCGTCGGATCGTTCGCATGAGTATACGAAACTGTCCTATTGGACGGGGCTCGCGCGGCTGCTCGACGAAGGCGGGTTCGACAATCTGTTCATCGCCGATGCTCTCGGGCCGCTCGATGTGTTCGGCGGCACGCCGGATGCCGCGCTGCGCACCGCCGCGCAACAGCCGCTGAACGATCCGACGGTACTTGTCGCCGCGATGGCCGGGGTGACGAAACGCCTCGGCTTTGGGGTGACGGTCTCGACGACCTATGAACAACCCTATGCGCTTGCACGCAAATTCTCGACGCTCGACCACCTGAGCAAGGGGCGCGTGGCGTGGAATGTCGTGACCTCGGTTCTCGAATCCGCAGCGCGGAACCTGGGCCTTGGCCAACAGATCGACCATGATACACGCTATGATCGTGCACAGGAATTCATGGAGGTGTGCTACAAACTCTGGGAAGGGTCTTGGGAAGATGGCGCGCTGATCCGGGATCGCGCGGCCGGGCTCTACACCGATCCGGGGAAGGTCCATCCGATCAACCATGCGGGGCGCTTCTTCACGGTGCCGGACGCCCATCTCAGCGCCCCGTCGCCGCAGCGCACGCCGCTGATCTTTCAGGCAGGCACCTCGCCGCGCGGGCGCGAATTCGCCGCGCGCAATGCGGAAGTCGTCTTTCTGGGCGGCACCAACCCGGCGCAGATCCGTGCCTCAGTCGAGGATATTCGGGCGCGGGCGGTGGCCCACGGACGGCGGCCGGACGGGATCAGGTTCATCACAGCGATCGTCGCCATACCGGGCGCGACCGAAGCCGAAGCCCGGGCGAAATACGACGATTATCTCGGCCATACCTCGGTCGAGGCGGCACTGGCGCTGTTTTCGGCCTGGACCGGAGTCGACTGGGCACAATACGATCTCGACCAGCCGCTCGAATATATCGAAACCAATGCCGGGCGGTCCGCCCTGCGCGGCCTGACCGCGAAAGATGCCGGGCGACGTTGGACGGTGCGTGACATCGCCGAATATATCGGCATCGGCGGCATCCATCCGAAACTCGTCGGGACCGGCGCGCAGATCGCGGATCAGCTTGAGACGCTGGCGGAAGAAGCCGGCGTCGACGGGTTCAACGTCGCCTATGCCGTCAGCCCCGGGTCGTTCGAGGATTTCATCCGCTTCGTCATCCCCGAATTGCGCGCGCGCGGACGGCTCACCGAAGAAGGTGTCGGGCGCACCCTGCGCGGGCGGCTTCTGGGCGCCGACCATCTGGCCGAAGACCACCCCGGCGCTGCCTTCCGGGCCCTGCGCGCTGGCCCATCGGTGCGCGATCAGAGGGTTTCGGCATGAGCGGCATCCACCTGCATTGGTATCTGCCGACCAACGGCGACAGTCGCGGTCTGACAGGTTCTGGCAATGACAGTCATCTCGTCGGCTATTCCGGTGGCTATCGGGCGCCCACGCTTTCCTATCTGGGCGAAGTGGCCCGCGCGGCCGAGGCGCAGGGGTTCGAGGCCGTCCTGACCCCGACCGGAACCTGGTGCGAAGACGCCTGGATCACCACCGCCGCGCTGAGCCGCGAAACGGGGCGGCTGAAATTCCTCGTCGCCTTCCGTCCGGGCCTGATCTCGCCGACGCTGGTCGCGCATCAAGCGGCGACGTTCCAGCGCATCAGTGGCGGGCGGTTGCTGCTGAACGTCGTCACCGGCGGCGACCGGTTCGAACAGGCGCGGTTCGGCGATCACCTCGACCATGACGCGCGCTATGCCCGCACCGGGGAGTTTCTGGAAATTCTGCGTGGTGTGACCTCCGGGCAGGAGTTCAGCTACGCCGGACAGCATTTCGACATCCGGGCGGCGCGGATCGACAGCGCCCCTCACGGGCTGCCACCGATCTTCTTTGGCGGAGCAAGCCCGGCGGCCGAGGCGGTTGCCGCAGCGCAGGCCGATGTCTATCTGACCTGGGGCCAGCCCCCCGCGGTCGAGGCCGAACGGATTGCCCGATTGCGCGCGCTTGCGGGGGCCCGGGCGTTGCGTTTCGGAATCAGGCTGCATGTGATTTCGCGCGACACCGAGGAGGAGGCCTGGGCTGTGGCGGATCGCCTGCTGTCATGGCTCACGCCGGAGGCGGTGCGCAATGCGCGGGATCTTCTGGGAAAATCCGAATCCGTGGCGCAGAGCCAGATGTCCGCCCTGCATGCCGGGCGGGCCGATCTTCCGACCCATGCACGCGAACTGGAGATCCACCCCGGGCTCTGGTCGGGGTATGGGCTGGTGCGGGGCGGGGCAGGCACGGCCCTGGTCGGCAGCCATGATCAGGTGGCCGATCTGATCGAAACCTACCACCGCATCGGCTTCGACCATTTCATCCTGTCCGGCCAGCCGCACCTGGAGGAGGCCTGGCACTTTGGCGAAGGCGCGGCTGCACGTCTGCGCGCGCGTGGCGTCCTCGCCGCGCCGTCCCATCCCTGAACAAGGAAATCACCATGTCTCTTGATCCGCCGATCCGCCCTGATGCCGACCTGTATGCAGGCATCCCGGAGGCAGAGTTCGCGACCTGGAAGGCCCGTGCGCGCGACGTGGCACGAGACCTTGCGCGAACCATCGTGGCCCGTGATCGCGCCAATGCGGACCCGCATGCGGAAATCGACCTCTTGCGCAAGGCTGGGCTGCTGGGGCTCGCCGCGCCGCGCTCACTGGGCGGTGCGGGGGCGAGCCTGCTTCAGGCGATGGAGATCGTGCGGATCATCGCCGAGGCGGACGGTTCCATCGGGCAGCTCATCGCCTACCATTATTCGAACGGCGTCTGGACCTGGATTCTGGGCACCGAGACGCAATGGGCCGAAACGATCCGCCATGTCGCGCAGGATGGCTGGTTTCAGGGGGGCGTGTCCAATCCCCGCGACCAGTGGTCCGAAATCGAGACCGAGGGTTCGCGGCGCTTCATCTCCGGCCGACGCACCTTTGCAACCGGCACGGCGATTTCGCAGATCATCACCGTCAGCCTGTGGCATGACGGCCAGCGGGTGCATTATCAGATCCCCACCGATCGTGCCGGGATCAGCTTCGGCGACGATTGGGACAATCTTGGCCAAAGGCTGACCGCATCCGGGTCGGTGACGTTCGATCATGTCGAACTGCTCGCCCAAGAGCGGCTGTCCGGTCTGGACAGCTGGCCCGGCGACGTGGCGCAACGTGATGGCCTGCGACCGCTGTTCAGCCAGATCATCTTCGCGCATTTCTACCTTGGGATCGCGGAAGGTGCACTGAAGGCAGCGGAGGCCTACACCCGCAACGAGGGCCGTCCCTGGCCGGAGTCCGGCGTCGCTTCGGCGCTCGATGATCCCTACAATCTGGCGATCCTTGGCCGCCTGTCCGCTCATGTGGAAGGCGGAATTGCCCTTGCCGACCGCGCGACCGAAACATTTCAGCGCGCCCTGTTTGCGGGGGCCGATCTGAGCGCGGAGGACTGGGGGCGCCTTGCCGTGCTGGTGGATCAGGCGAAAGTGGTGGCGAATGATGTTGTCCTTGAGGTGACGGGGAAAATCTTCGAGGTCACCGGTGGCCGCTCGACGGCGAACAAATGGGGTCTTGACCACTTCTGGCGTAACGCCCGGACGCATACCGTACATGACCCGGTTTCCTATCGGGCGCGCGAGATCGGCCAGGCCCGGCTGAGCCAGACCTGGCCGAAGCCCCGCGTCTATACCGAGCCGCCCAAAGCCAGAAAATGATCATGGTTTCCGATCTGGACATCCGGCCTTTGCGGACGGCCGAGCAGAAGGCGGAGGGTTTTTCTCTCTTTCGTTCGGCGATGCTCGGCCTGCCGGATTTCGACGCCCTTGAGCCGGGTTTCGCAACGCGATTTCTGGCCGAGGGGGTTGGTTACGGCGCCTATGATGGCGACAATCTCATTGCAGCCGTGAACGGGTATGGCTCGGAAATCGCCGTTCCGGGGGGCAACTGGGTCCGGCATCTGGGTGTGACGCATGTCGGCGTCGCGCCCGAGGCGACCCGTCGCGGCATCGCGCGGCGGATGATCGTTCATCAACTGCGCGCCGCACTCCGGGATGGCTATGTCGTTGCCGGTCTGCGCGCCTCGGATGCACGGATCTACGGCCGATATGGGTATGGGGTCGGATCATGGTCCGTCAGGCAGGAACTGGATCTGAAGGCTGCGCGTCTGCTTCTGCCATCAGCAATAGCCCGCCGGGTATCCCCGGACGATTTTGCGCTGTTTCGCGCGATTGTCACGCGGGCTCCGGCGTCGCGTCCGGCGCAGCTGCAACGCTGGGACGGATGGTGGGCGGTACAGGAATTCCGGCTGCGCCACGCGACAACGCCCCATCACGCCGTGGTGTTCGGGGCGCCCGGAGAGGAACGCGGCCTGCTGCGTTTCCATGTCGAGCCCGTCGCCAACTGGTTCACGGCCTCGAACCGCAGTGTCATCATCGACGATCTGGTTGCACATGATGCCGAGGCATGGCGGGCGTTGATCGGCCACCTGTTCAGCCAGGATATCCTGCATCGTTCGGTATTTCCGTCTCGTCCCGTCGACGACCCGCTCGGCCTGTTGCTGGACAATCCGCGCGCTGTTTCCATTTCCGAATGGCGGGATGAGAGCTGGCTCCGCATTCTGGATCTGCGCCGGCTTCTGGATGCGCTACCGTTCGAGCAAGAGGCCACTTTGGCCATTCGAGATTCGATATTTCCAGAAAACGACGGGATCTGGCGGATCGGCAGAAGATCAGAGAAAACCACAGCAGCGCCAGAAGCCGAGATTTCCATAGCATATTTCGCTTCCCTCGCATTCGGCGCGGTGTCTGTTTCCGATTTTCGACAGGTCGGCAGAATCCGTGTTCACACAGAGGATATCGGCCGAAGGCTCGAAAAAATGTTTACTGTCGGAGCAAAACCCCACGCCGGAATCTCCTTCTAAAGCCGTTCATTTGACCATCAGGATATTCCATCTGAGTGGTCAAAATGGAAAGGTTCATCCAATTGCAATATCCTGCCTTCTCCTTATCATGAAGGATGACTTTTGAGAGTTGGAGCTGAATCTTGGCCTTTTCCGCATATCTTACTGCAATCGCATCGGTCACGACCGTTTCTGTCATGCCTGTTATGGCCGAGACGATCCCTCGCGGCGGCGATCTGCGGATCGCCTCGCTGAATGCGGATCTGGATGCGTTTGATCCGATCTCGGGCTACAGCACGGATTCATGGGAGATATTGCGTGCCGTTACCAGGCAACTGGTCACCTACAAAGGCGCGCCCTCCGAAATCAAGGACGATACTGCCCTGGTTCCGGATCTGGCGACCTCGTGGGATGTTTCGCCTGACGGAAAGACCTACACATTTCACCTGCGAAAGGGTGTGAAATATTCCGGGCCGACGGATCGCGAAATCAAGGCAGGGGATTTCGTTTATGCGATCAAGCGATTTTGCGACCCCAACAAACAGGTCGCCGCAATCAACTATTTCAATCTGGCATTTTCCGGATTCAGGGAATATTGCGAAGCCTTTTCCAAGGTATCTCCCGGAGACCTGAAAAGCGTCAAGGATTTTATCGACGCCAACAATATCGTTGGAGTTTCCGCTCCGGATGATTATACACTTGTCTTGACGTCTGACACGAAGAATTATGACTTCCTCAGTATCCTGTCGATGAATTTCGTGACTCCATTGCCCGAAGAGGTCAGCAGTAAATACTTCCCGGATTCATTGGAGTTTCGCAAGAATTTCCCATCGAGCGGGCCCTATTATGTGGAAAAATACGCACAGGGGCAGGAGTTGGTGCTGAAACGCTCCCCACATTTCGACCCGGCACTGGATCCCGTGCGCGGTGCTTATGCCGACAGTATCACCGTCGATTTTACCGCCAATAACGAAGACACCATTGTGCAAAAGATCGCGACCGGCGAAGCAGATCTCTCGCTGTATCTGGAGGTGCCGCCGCGCGCCACCATCGCGAAATATCTCAAGGCGAAGGATCCGAACCTTCACGCTTCAAACTCCGGCGCCGCAAATTTCATCACCTTCAACGCCCGACCGGAGGCCACTTCGCCCGGGGCGACAGCCTTGCGCGACATCCGCGTCCGGCAGGCACTGACCTATGCGGTCAATCGTGCCAATATCGTGCAGACTCAGGGTGGACCGATCGCGGCCACGCCGCTGACACAGATTATCACCTCGACCATCCTGGGGTATGAGGCGTTCGACCCCTACCCGACGCCGGATTTCCAGGGCAATCCGGAAAAGGCCAAGGCCCTGTTGGCGGAGGCCGGATATCCGAACGGCATAGCTTTCGACGCGCCCTATCGCAGCACGGCGCAATTCGAGGCAATTGCCCTGACGGTGAAGGAGGATGTGGCCAGGGCGGGGATCACGCTCAATCTGATCCCGATCCCGCCGACGCAATGGTATGCCTATATTCAGGATCCGACGAGCCGCTGGGACATTTCGCTCGGCAGCCAGTTTGCACCGGACTGGCAGGGGCCGAGCACGCGGATGCTGCTGGGCGGTTGGCTGAATTCGGACGCCTCGCCTTGCGGCACCGGGAACATGTTCTCAATCTGCTATTCCAATTCCGAACTGAACAGGTTGGCGGCAGAAGCTTTCGCATCCGATCATCCCGGCCCGATCTGGACCAAGGCGGATCAACTCGTATCGACCGATCTGGCGTGGATTCCCCTGATTGAGAAACGCAAGATCGCCCTGACCTCCGATCGTGTGACGAACTGGACCTGGTCATCCCTTGCGGTGCAGGCGGATATCACCAATCTTGCCCTTAAAGCCCGATGACGACAGTGCTCGACATTCGCAACCTGTCCGTCGAAATCAGCGGACAGGTGCTCGTTGATCGGATCTCTTTCGACCTTGGACAAGGGGAAACCCTCGCGCTCGTCGGGGAATCCGGATCAGGAAAAAGCCTGTCCCTGCTTGCCGCGACCGGAATCGCGCCACGCGGCGCCCGGGTGACGGGGGAGGTGGTTTTCGAAGGGCGCAACCTGTTGGAGCGCCCTGCCGAAGATCTCCGGGCGATCCGTGGGGCGCGGATCGGCTATGTCTTTCAAGACCCGCAAAGCAATCTGCACCCCTACAAGACGATTTTCACCCAGATCGCCGAGGCCATTTGCGCGCATCAGCGGCGCCTGTCGCGTCGCACGCTCCGGGACCGCGTAACAGCCTTGCTGCGGGATGTCGGCATCCGCGATCCCGAACGGCGGATGCACGACCTTCCCCGGCAGTTTTCCGGCGGAATGCGGCAACGGGTGATGATTGCGATGGCGCTCGCGTTAGAGCCGGTGCTGCTGATTGCCGACGAGCCGACGACGGCGCTCGACGTAACCGTTCAGGCGCAGATCCTCGCATTGCTGCGGGATCTACAGCGGCGGCGCGGATTGTCCGTTCTGTTCGTCAGTCACGATCTGGCCGTGGTGTCTGACATCGCCGATCGGATCGCGGTGATGCAGGCGGGCCGGATCGTCGAACAGGGGGCGACGGGTGCCCTTATGCGGAATCCTGCGCATCCCTATTCGCGTCGATTGCTCGGTGCGGCCAGTCTGGCCCATGCCGCGCCGGGGGCTGTGGCCGCGCCATCCCGCCCCGCACTGCTGCGGGCGGAAAACATTCAGCGCCGTTTCGGCGCGCAAACGGTGCTGGAGGGCGTTCATCTTCAGGTCGGCACCGGCGAGATCGTTGCTCTGGTCGGCGAGAGCGGCTCTGGCAAGACGACTCTCGGCCGGATCGTCGCCGGGCTCGACCAGGCCGATGGAGGCGTGCTGCGGTTCGACGGTACGCCGCTAAGCGTTCCGTTCGGGCGCCAGCAACGGCGCAACATTCAGGTCGTGTTTCAAGACCCCTACGCCAGCCTCAACCCGCATCGCCGGATCGGTGCAATTCTGGAGGAACCGCTGCGCCGGTTCGGCTCGCCCCTGCGCGTCGCGGAGCTTCTCGAAGCCGTCAGCCTGCCGCCGGAGATGGCCCATCGCCTGCCCGGGCAACTGTCCGGCGGACAGCGGCAACGTGTTGCTATCGCGCGCGCCATCGCCCCGGGTCCAAAGCTGATCGTCGCTGACGAGCCGGTTTCCGCGCTCGACATCACGACGCAGGTGGAGGTTCTGGACCTTCTGGCGCGGTTGCGGCGTGACACCGGATTGTCGCTCCTGCTGATCACGCATGACCTTGGGGCTGTCGCGCGGTATTGCGACCGCGTGGCGGTTCTGTGCAAAGGCCGACTGGTGGAACAGGGGCCGGTTGCGCGCGTTTTTGCGACCCCTGCGCATGAATATACCCGCGCGCTTTTGGATGCGATCCCGGGGCAGCAGTTGCGGGCGCAGGTGGAGGTTCTGCATGCCTGATCTTGCCCTTCGCCGAGCATTCCTCGGCCGCGCCCGCCGCAATCCGGCCCTGTTCTGGGGTGCTGTCTTGGGCGGGGGCGTCCTGCTTGCCGGACTGGCGGCTCCTCTTGTGGCGGCGATGATCGGGCACAATCCAATACAACAGTTCCGCACCACCGGCCTTGACGTGATGGGGCTACCTGTCGGCCCGGGCAGGGAATTCTGGCTTGGCACGGACGGGTTCGGCCGCGATGTGCTGGTGCGGGTGCTCTATGGCACGCGGGCTTCGCTCTTGATCGGCATTCCGGCGACGACGCTGGCGCTGTTGCTCGGAACCTTCATCGGGATTTGCGCGGGCTGGTCGCGGGGCTGGACGGATCGGCTGCTCGGCCGCTTCATGGATGTGGTTCTGGCATTCCCCTTCATCCTGACGGCACTGGCTCTCGCCACCCTGAACCGCGGCGCCGATGGCACTCCGACCCTGCGCCCCGAAGCCCTCGTCATCGTCGTGATCGCATTATTTGCATGGATCTGGTTCGCGCGGCTGGTGCGCGGGATCGTACGAGTGCTGCGTGATGGGCCGCTCGTCGAGGCGGCGCAGGTATCCGGCGCAACGCCGCGGGAAATCCTGCAACGCGAGATCCTGCCGATCCTCGCGCCAAAGCTGGTGGTATTCTGGGCCGTTCAGCTACCCGCCAATATCGTCGCGGAGGCAACCCTGTCGTTTCTTGGCGTCGGCATCGCCGCGCCCGTGCCCAGTCTGGGCAACATGATCGCCGAGGCGCAGCGGTCCGGCCTTTACCAGACCCAGCCCTGGCTGCTGATCGGGCCGGGGCTCGCGCTGTTTCTGGCCGTCCTCGGTGCCAACCTGCTCGCGGCGGGGCTGCGCAGCCTGCTCGACCCGGCGGAACGGAGATGACGATGCTTTCCCGGCTTTTGCGGATCGTTGCGCAGGGAGTCACCGCGCTGCTCATCCTGCTGATAGCGTGCTTTGCGCTGACCCGTCTGGCCTATCGGAACCCGGCAGCGATGCTGGCCCCACTCAATGCGACGCAGGAGAGTATCGACGCGATCACCCGGGCATTGCGGCTCGACGATCCATGGTATCTTCAGCTGTGGTACTACCTCTATCGCGGGCCGGCTGTGCAGGGGGCGCCGATGGGGCTGTTCAACTGGCCGCCGGGGCTTGGCTATTCCTTCCGCAGGCAGGCCCCCGTGACCGACCTGATCATCGAGCGGATTCCCGCAACGCTGTCGCTTGTTGCCGGGGCTGCGGTGATCTGGCTGGCGCTTTCGATCCTTTGCGGAGTCTGGGCCGCGCGGCATCAAGGGCGCTGGCAGGATCGCCTGAGCGGCGCGCTCGCCTGTATTACCATGTCGGTGCCCGTGCTGCTGTCCGGCATCCTGTTATCCTATGTGTTCTTCTACCAGCTGACCGAGGCCGGCTGGCCGATCTTTCCATCGTCGGGCTATGTTCCTCTGCGCGAAAACCCCCTTGAATGGGCCCGTCACCTCGCTCTGCCATGGTTCGCGCTGGCGCTTGCCGAGGTTGGCATGTTTCAGCGCGTGGTGCGCGGCGCGGTTCTGGACGTCGCGACGCAGGACTATATTCGCACCGCCCGCGCCAAGGGTCTGCGCGAGCGCCGGATCTGGTTCGACCATGCCCTGAGTGCAGCGCTCAACCCCGTGATGACGCTCGGCGCGCTGGAGATCGGGACACTGCTGGGCGGCGCGATCGTGACGGAAACCATTTTCGGCATTGACGGGTTGGGGCGACTGGCGCTCTCCGCCGCGCTCACCGGGGACTTTCCCGTTGTCATCGGCACGACCGTGATCGCGGGCCTGGCGATCATCCTGTCGACCGGGATCGGCGATCTGATCATCGGCTGGCGGGAGCGGACCGGGCAAGCGACGGAGTGATCCCGCATCAGATAGCCATCGCCCTGCCCCATGGCGTCCGGTCGGTTTACGCGTCACGACGGCTGCCAGATCCTCGGTCAGGCCCGCCGGATCCCCGAACCCGACCGACAGCCGGAAGAACCCCATCGCCCGCAACTGCCGACCGGCCTGGCGATTGTTGGTCATCGCGCTGCTCGGGCTGATGGCTGGCGGCTCTGGGGCCGGGGACTGTTGCTCGCCCGGGCGGTGCTGCTGCCCGGGGCGCGGCAGCGGCGAGGCGAGACGCCCTCAATGATATCAGGGGAAACCGATAGTATATGTCAAACTCGGAACACTAGGTCATTTAGAGATGCCCGATCCGGGGAGCCTTCCGAAATCATCAATGGCTCGAATAGCCCGATCGTCTCGCCTTCAACGCGAAGCATCATGCTAGCCTATATTCTAGCCGACTCCATTTCCGGTTTTCATCAGGTGAATAGCGACAAAGTATCACATGGTTGCGCGAAATCACACCCCCTCGGCATCCGGATATCTGGCCGGTTATGGAAAGAACCGCCGCGCTGGATGACTGGATGTGAAGCGCGGAAGGTCTCTTTGCAGGAAACGGGGTATCCGCAACCTTCAGGCCGACCGCTTGCGAGGGTGCACGGGGCCACCGCCCATGCCGCCGGGGGTGGCGTGCACGATCCTGTCGGCGCCCCGGACCAGAGCGCGCTCAGGCGGAAACCCTCCGCCATGGCGCTGCGTCAGGCGACGACGGTCATCTGCGCGCCAGGCGACGGATCACCGCAATGAAACGGTCCACCTCTTCGCAGGTGTTATAGAAGGCGAGCGAGGGGCGCACCGTCGTCTCCACTCCCATACGTCGCAGGATCGGCTGGGCACAATGGTGCCCGGTGCGCACCGCGATGCCCTCGGCATTCAGCGCGCGTCCCACTTCGTCGGTCGAATATCCATCGAGTACGAAAGATAGCACACTTGCCTTTTCCCGGGCGGTGCCGACGATGCGGACGCCCTTGATCGGGCGCAGATGCGTGGTCGCATAGTCGAGAAGCCCGTGTTCATAGCGGCCGATATTCTCGATGCCCCAATGTTCGACATATTCCAGCGCAGCGCCAAGCCCCACGGCATCGGCGATATTACCTGTGCCCGCCTCGAATTTATTTGGCGGCGGCTGAAACAGGGTACGCTCGAAGGTGACATCGGCGATCATGTTGCCGCCACCCTGCCAAGGGGGCATGTCCTCAAGCAGTTCCCTGCGCCCCCAGACGGCGCCGATCCCGGTCGGGCCAAAAATCTTGTGGCCGGAAAATACAAGGAAATCCGCGCCAAGATCCTGAACGTTCACCCGCATGTGGCTGACCGACTGCGCGCCATCCACCAGCGCAAGCGAACCATTGCGATGGGCAAGCGCGACGATCTCCTTCACCGGAACCACAGTGCCAAGTGCGTTCGACACCTGCGTGACCGAGACCAGCTTTACCCTCGGCCCCAGCAGACGCTGGTATTCCGACAAGATGACCTGACCATCGTCATCGACGGGGATCACCTTGATCTTCGCGCCGGTCTTCAGGGCGAGTTGCTGCCAGGGCACGATATTGGCGTGATGTTCCAGATGCGAGACGATGATCTCGTCCCCCTCGCCGATATTCTTTGCCCCCCATGTGCTGGCGATCAGGTTGATGCCTTCAGTCGTGCCACGCACGAAAATCACTTCGTCCGCCGACGGCGCACCAATAAAACGACGCACAGTTTCGCGCGCCTTTTCATAGGCATCCGTCGCGCGGGCGGCAAGTTCGTGCGCCGCGCGGTGGATGTTCGAGTTCTCGTGTTCGTAGAAATAAGAGAGCCGCTCGATCACCTGACGCGGTTTGTGGGTGGTCGCGGCATTGTCGAACCAGACGAGCGGGCGGCCATTCACCCGTTCCTGAAGGATCGGGAAATCGCGGCGCACGGCATGAACGTCGAAGGCGGGATGCCCGGTGTTGCGGTGTGGCGCCTCGGTCTGCTTCGGGGCCGCGAAATAATAGGCGCCTTCGGGGGCCCCCGCAGAGGGCGCAGCCGCAGGGGACAGCAGCGCCTTCAGATCGGCCGCCCCCGGCAGGCCGAAACTCTGCGCACTGAGCAGATCCTCTTTCGGGACGGTATCGGCGGACGTGCGCGGCGTGTGATCCGCCGCATCGTCGAGGAAGTAGAACGGGGCCGTGGTCGCCGGATGCGCGCGCGGGCTGACCTGCGGCACGCCAAGCGCGTGGCCGCCGAAGCGCCCGTTGATTGCGGGCGGCACGATGGTCGCGTGATCCGGCACACCGTTCACCGCAGCCGATTTCGGCACCAGCGCCGGACCCGAGGCGAGGCCCGCCGCCAGATCCTGCGGCGTGGTCGGCACGATATTGGCCCCGGGCGCAAGACTGCCGGGCAACGCCGGTCCGTTGGCCAGCGGACCGGGGGAGAAGCCCGCGGGCGTAGGATCGCGCGGCACCGGATTTGCCGGGAAACCACCGCCCGGTTGCCCGGCCGTTCCCGGCAGGGCTGCAAAGAACTGCGACGCCAGTTGCGTCAGCGTGCCGACATCCGGAAACCCGGCGGGCGGAACGGCATCCGGCAGAGCCGGGACCGGGTTACTTGTAGGTGTCGGCATAGTCATGGAACTTTCCGATCTCCACTTCGTCCAGGACCGCCAGCGCATCGGGCGACTGCACCACCAGGCTGCAATAGAGGCTGATCAGATAAGAGGCGATGGCCGCCCGGTTGATCCCCATGAAGCGCACCGACAGGCCGGGGCTCTGTTCTCCCGCAAGGCCGGGCTGATACAGGCCGACGACGCCCTGCCGCTTGTCGCCCACGCGCAAAAGCAGGATCTTGGTCTTGCCATCCACCACCGGCACCTTGTCCGAAGGGATCAGCGGCAGCCCGCGCCAGGTGAGGAACTGCGAGCCGAACAGCGATACCGTCGGCGGCGGTACGCCGCGGCGCGTCGCCTCGCGACCGAAGGCCGCGATGGCATCCGGATGGGTCAGGAAGAAGGCGGGCTCTTTCCACACCTTCGCGATCAGCAGATCGAGATCGTCGGGCGTCGGTGCCCCGGTCAGCGGGAACAGCACCTGATCGGGATGGACATTGGCGAGCAACCCGTAATCGGGATTGTTAATCAACTGGCCTTCCTGGGTTTCCTTGATCGTCTCGATCGCCAGACGCAGTTGTTCCTTCACCTGATCGAAGGGGCTGGAATAAAGATCGGAAATCCGCGTGTGGACATCGACGATGGTCGAAACGCCATTCAGGAAGTATTCCCGCGGCGTTTCGTCATAATCGACGAAGGTCTGCGGCAGCGCGGATTCGTCTTCGCGCGCCGTGCAGGCGACCTGCACCTGATCGGCATTGCTGACCGTGTTGAGCCGGTAGATACCGGCCTCTACCGGCACCCATTGCAGCAGGTGGACCAGCCAGCGCGGGCTGATCGTCGGCAGGATGGGCGCCGTCTTGGTCGCATTGGCAAGCTGCCGGGCGGCGGTATCGCCGAGCGCGGCCTGGGGAGTCATGTCTGTCATGTATCGTGTTCCGACAGTTTGGGGGTGGATTGGGGAAGGCCGCGGGACGCGGCGGCTCAGGCGGTCCTTCGCTCCGCCGGTTGATCCGCAGAGCGCACGCGCGCCTGTGAAACGAGGGAATGGGGCGGCACGTCTTCGGTCACCCAGACACTGCCGCCGAGGACCGAGCCGCGCCCGATGGTCACGCGGCCCAGAACGGTCGCGCCGGAGTAGATCACCACGTCATCCTCGATGATCGGATGCCGGGGCAGACCCTTGAGCGCCTGCCCCTCCTGATCGACAGGAAAGCTCTTGGCCCCCAGCGTGACGGCCTGAAACAACTGCACCCTGTCACCGATGATCGCCGTCGCCCCGATCACGACGCCGGTGCCGTGGTCGATGAAGAATTCCTCGCCGATCGTCGCGCCCGGATGGATGTCGATGCCGGTGGTCCCATGCGCATGTTCGGACACAAGCCGCGCGATCAGCGGCAGGCCGAGCCGGTGCAGCCGGTGCGCGATGCGGTGATTGATCAGCGCATGGATGCCGGGATAGCACAGCAGCACCTCGTCCACGCTGCGCGCGGCCGGATCGGCCCGAAAGGCCGCCGTCACATCGGTATCGAGCAGCCGCCGGATTTCCGGCAACCCGGCCGCGAATTGGGCAACGAGGTCTTCGGCCATCGCAGGCGGCGGTGCGTCCGCAGGCGCATGACGGACGGCCCAGGCCAGTTCCAGCCGCACCTGCGAGACCAGCTCGCTCAGCGCGGAATCAAGCGTCAGCGCGATATAACGGTTCTCGTTCTCCTGCCGCAGGTCGGCGGGGCCAAGACGCATCGGGAACAGGGCACCGCGCAGCGCCTCGACGATCTGGCCGACCCGCTCGGGTGCGGGCAATTCGCGCGCACCGGGTTCCTGAATGCGGTGGTGCCTGTCGCGCCACTGACGGCGCAGCGAAGCCAGTTCCTGCACGATGGCGTCCAGCCTCCCGGCATCGAGCGCAGGGGCCGGGACGGCGTGGGGGTAGGTTTCAGAATTCATTCGATATGATCTCGTTTGCACCGCCAGGCCCGGGCCATTCCGGAGGCTCAATCCTGTTCCCAGGGCAGGCCGTGGAACCGCCAGCCATCGGCCTTGCCGCGCTGGCCCGTGGCGTCCTTTTCCCCCTCGAAGCCTTCGAGGACATTGAAGACGCGGGTGAACCCTGCCTTGCGCAGCGCCTCTGCCGCATGTGCGGACCGCTTGCCGCTGCGGCACAACAACAGGATCTGCGTGTCCTTCGCCAGCAGCGCCGCCACCTGCCGGACGAAATGCGGATTACGGTTCATCGCGGTGCCGGTCGCCCAGGCAACATGCAGGGATCCGGGCACGCGCCCGACAAAGGCGCGCTCTTCGATGGTGCGGACATCAAGCAGTGCCGCAACCCCGCGCGAGGCCAGATCCCACGCCTCGGCAGGCGTCACCTGTCCGATAATGTCCGCAGCCAGTCCACCACATTTCTTCGTGCCAAAGTTGTCAGTATATGCGTTCATGGCCGATCCCTCCTGATCTGCTGCGGGGGCCGTTCCGACCGCCCGGAACCGGGTGACAGCGCCATCCTGAATCCGTGTCCGATGACGGTCCAGCCCTTCCGGAGGGCACCGCGGAAAAGACAACAGCGCAACTGTCGCGCCCCTGAGGCATGGAAAATCTACCTCTGCACAGCCCCTTCGGCAGAACACCTTCGATGGTGAAACCGGATGTCAGCGCGAATCGTCGCGAAGGTGGGTACCGGCAACTCGTGTCGAAGCTATCGCGTGAGCCACGACCCACGCAGAAATCTCGTGGCCGGGGCGAGTGCTGGCGTGCAAGCCCCGGATATCGGGGGGCGCAGGGGCCGGGGCAGAAGGCGAGTGGAACGCGCGCAAGCATGGCGGTCCGCCGCGCGCCAGCGCCCGCAAACGGGTGACGAAACCCACCGCCTGCTGCGATGTATAGACCACCTCGGCCAGCTCCGCGCCGAGACGAACGCAGGCCTCGGACCGGCTGGCCTGCCATTGCACGGGGCTCCGCCACCCAGAAGCGGCTGTAGCCCACGTTAGTTCCCGCATCCGCGCCAGCACGCGCTTGGCGGGTTCGCCGTTGTCGCGGGGGGCTTGTCCAGAATTCCGATGCGATAGCTCGTGCGTCACGCCTCCGCCAGAGCGGGCGCCGCCAGCAATGCGCGCAGCCGCAGGCCATCACGCAGAATCTGGCGGTAGTCGTCGCCTCCGAATTCATAGGGCAGTTCCAGACGAAGCTCCTCGGCCTCCGCCAGCACGGGATCCGCGCGCAGGCGCTGTGCGATCTCCTCCACCGGGCCCACCAGGTCTGGCAGGTAGAGCGTGCGGCGCGGGGTCGCGGCGGGGGCCCGGGTGCGTTCATCGCGCGAGGCCGCGAAGGCGCGGTAACGCGCCGCCGTTTCCGCGCTGGCGCCATCCGTGGGCAGGATCACCCGGCCGACCGCCACGCGCGCCGGCGCCTCCCCCCGCCATCCGGCGCGGAAGAGCCGCACGAGGCGAAGCTGCGCGGTCAGGAAATCACCCGTCGTCTCGCCGGAGAGGATATTGCCGGTCAGCAGGTTGAACCCCGCCTGCGCCGCCCATTCGGCCGAGGAACCAGAGCCCGCGCCATACCAGAGCCGCCCGAGAAGCCCCGGCGAATGCGGCTGGACGCGCGGCACCTGTTTGCCCGCCGCATTGCCAGCGATCGCCTCCGGCACCAGCGGCAGGCCGGAAAGCGCCCGCCGCAGCCGCTCCGCCTGAACATAGCGCCCGCCGGGCGGGGGCGGCACGAACATCTCGCCCAGAACCTCGGCGAAGGGTGCGGTGCCGGTGCTGACGCCCACGTTCAGCCGCCCGCCGGACAGCGTATCGGCCAGCGCCAGATCCTCGGCCAGCCGGAACGGGTTTTCATAGTCAAGCTGGATCACCGCGCTACCCAACCCGATGCGGGAGGTGCGCTGCGAGGCGGCGGCGAGGAAGACCGCAGCCGAGGAGACCCCGCTTTCCAGATGCCGCTGCCGGACCCATGCGCTGTCATAGCCCAGTTCCTCGGCATAGGTGAAAACGCGCAGCGTTTCCTCAAGCCCCGCGGCGGGGGCGTCGGGCGCGAAGGAACCGGGGATCAGGAAGGCGAGGTGGCGGATGCCACGGAAAGGCGCGGTCATGCGGTTTCCTTCTGTTGCGGGTGGCGGGCAAAGATCCGCTCGGACTGCACGGCCTTGATTGCGGTCACGGCGGCAACCCTTCGGCAAGGGCCTTCTCGAAGGGGAGCGAGCGGTAGAACGCCGGATCGACGGAAGGGTCGAACAGCGTGGCGGCGATAGAGCGCGACCGCCTCCGGCTGACGGAACCCGGTGGTCAGAGCGGTAGCTGCGGTCGTATTCCACGGCCAGCCCCTCGAAGACGGCCCTCGGGAGAATCTGAGGAGGTTTCCCCTATAACGTCGGTCATCGGTCTGTTCCTTCGGGAGGTGCCGAGGATGGATTCCATGCGCGGCGGCCCCCAGCGTCAGTATTTCGGCAGGCCCGGCGGGTTGGTTTGGCTTTCCGGCAGCGCTTCCTCCGTCAGTTGCCAGCGTTCCAGCACGCGGGCATAGCTGCCATCCGCGATGGCGCCATTCAGCGCCTCCGTCACGGCCTCGGCGAGGCCCGAGCCCCTGCGCGTGGTCACCGCGACATCCGAGCGTTCCGGCCAGCCGGCGGAGAGCGTGCCCACGCGGCGAATGTCGCCATCCCGCGCGGCGATATAGACGAGCTGGGCATGCGGCTGGACGATCACATCCGCCCGCCCCGACCGCAGGGCAATGAGCCGCGTCGCCTCATCGTCGAAATACTGGAGTTCCACCGGCGCCAGCCCGGCCTCGCGGTTCAGCCTGTCCCAGTCCAGCAGGATGCGCTCCTGATTGGTGCCGGCGCCGACGATGATGCGCAGCCCGGCGATATCCTTTGGCTCCGCGATCCTCTCGATGCCCCGGTCCTTCAGCGTGAAGAACCCGTGCAGTCCCTGCCGGTAGGTGGAGAAATCGAACTTCTCCTTGCGCTCCTCCGTCACGCCGACATTGGAGATGACGGCATCGTATTTGCCCGAGGTGAGCCCAAGCGGCCAGTCCGCCCATGCCACGACAACCGTCTTCAGTTCCAGCCCGAGCGCGTCGGCGATCAGCCGGGCGATGTCCGGATCCGCGCCGACGACAGTCTTCGCGTCATTGGCATAGGTGGAGAGCGGCGGCCCGCCGCTCGCGGTATTGGCGATGGTGAAGAAGCCGGGATTGGCGAAGGCGTAGCCCGCCGGGATCTTCGCGATGGCGGCCGGGTTCCTCGCCGTGCGGATGAGGTCCGGCCTGTCCGGGGCGAGGTCGAACACATCGACGGCCAGCACCGAGTTGGCGGCAGCGATCAGGGCGAGGCCCGTCAGAAGGGAGAGCACGAGACGGCGGGCGGGAAGCGGGAAAGTCATGGCAGGGCTCCGGGAAAGGAGCCGGAGGCCGGGGAGCCTCCGGCGGAGAGGGCGTTACTTCGGCAGGCCCGGCGGGTTCACCCGGCTTTCGGTGATCGCCTCGGCGGAGAGGTTCCAGCGGTCCAGCGCCTTGCCGTAATTGCCATTAGCGATCTGGGCGTTCAGCGCGGCAGCGATGGCCGGAGCAAGGCCGGAGCCCTTCTTCAGCGTCACCGCGATCTCCGCCGTTTCCGGCCAACCGCCGGACAGCGTGCCGACATTGCGCCGCTTGCCCTCGCGCGCGGCCTTGAAGGCGGAGGTGGCGTTGGGGCCAAGATAGGCATCCAGCCGCCCGGAGGCCAGCGCCAGATCCTCCACCGCCTCGTCATCGAAATAGAGGATTTCGGTATCGGCCAGGCCCTTGGCCTTGTTTTCCTCGATCCAGCGCAGCAGGATCTGTTCCTGGTTGGTCCCCGCCACGACGGAGACCTTCAGCCCGGCGATGTCCTCCGCCTTTTCGATCTTCTGGATCGGGCTGTCCTTCGCGACATACCAGCCAATGAGGTCGGTGCGGTAGGTGGCGAAGTCGAACTTCTCCTTGCGTTCCTCCGTCACGGTGATGTTGTGGATCGCCGCGTCGTATTTGCCGGAGGTGACGCCAAGCGGCCAGTCCGCCCAGGCGACGGGGACGAGCTCCAGCTCCAGCCCGAGGCTGTCGGCCACCAGTTGCGCGATGTCGGGCTCGCCGCCGACGGGTGTCTTCGTGTCCGTGGCATAGACGGCGAAGGGCAGCCGGTTCGGCACCGAGGCGACGGTGAACTTGCCCGGGTTCACCCATTTGGTATCCGCGGGCAGCAGGTCGATGGCGGCCTGCACCTTCTCGGCCCGGATGCGGCCCGGCTGTTCGGGTGAAAGGTCCACCCCGGGTTCGGCGGCAAAGGCGGCAGGCCCGAGGAGAAGGGCGGCGGCTAGCAAGGCGCCACGGAAGGGATTGCAGGTCATGGGTCCGGTCCTTTCGGGAAGTCGGGGGTAAAGGGGCCGCCCCTCCCGCAACGGGGAGGAGGGAGGGGCGGAAAAGGCCCCGCTTCTGCGGGCGGGGCCGGGACGGGGTTCAGAGCGCGCGGCCCAGGAACTCCGCCGTACGAGGATGGCGCGGGTTGGCGAAGATCTGCGCGGGCGGGCCAGCCTCGATCACCCGGCCCCGGTCCATGAAGACGACCGTATCCGCCACCTCGCGCGCGAAGCCCATCTCATGCGTGACGATGATGAGCGTGACGCCGGAGCGGGCGAGTTCCCGGATCACCGCCAGCACCTCGCCCACCAGTTCGGGGTCGAGCGCAGAGGTGGGTTCGTCGAAGAGCAGCACCTTCGGCTTCAGCGCCAGCGTGCGGGCGATGGCCACGCGCTGCTGCTGCCCGCCCGAAAGCTGGCGGGGATAGGCGTCCGCCTTGTCCCCCAGCCCGACGCGGGCCAGAAGGTCGCGCGCCAGACGCTCGGCCTCCCGCTTCGGCAGGCCGCGCACCGCCACCGGCGCCGCAGTGATGTTTTCCAGAACGGTCAGATGCGGGAAGAGGTTGAAGCTCTGGAACACCATGCCGACATCGGCGCGGCGGGTGAGGATGTCCTTCTCCTTCAGTTCGTAGAGCGTGTCGCCCTCGCGCCGGTAGCCGATCAGCTCGCCGTCGATGGCGATGAAGCCCTCGTCCACCCGCTCCAGATGGTTGACGGAGCGCAGGAGCGTCGATTTGCCGGAACCCGACTGCCCGAGGATCGCGGTGACGGAGCCGGAGGGGAAGGTCAGCGTCACGCCGTCCAGCACCTTGTTCGCGCCATAGCTCTTGGAGACCTGCTCGACCGAGACCTCACCCCCTTTCGGCAGCGCCTCGGCCCAGCTTCCGTGGACGGGTAGCACCGGCGCCTGAGCCCGCACCGGCTCATGGCTGACCGGGCTGAGCAGCCCCACCCGTTCCAGCGCCAGCCGGTAAAGGTTCGGAGGCGGATTCCGAAGCGCTCCCCGGGCGAAGTGCCGCTCCACGAAATACTGGACGACGGAAAGGGCGGAAAGGATGACCAGATACCAGACCGTCGCCACCATCAGGAGCGGGATAACTTCGAGGTTGCGGCGGTAGATGATCTGGACCGTGTAGAAAAGCTCCGGGATCGCAAGGACATAGACCATGGAGGTGCCCTTGGCGAGGCCGATCACCTCGTTGAAGGCCGTGGGCAGGAAGGCCCGCATCGCCTGCGGCAGCACGATGCGGCGCGCCTGCAACCCCGTCGGGAGACCAAGCGCGGCCGCCGCCTCGTGCTGGCCCTGATCCACCGAGAGGATGCCGCCCCGGATCGCCTCGGCCGAGAAGGCGCCGAGGTTCAGCGTGAGCCCGATCACCGCGGCGGCGAAGGGGGTCAGGAACTGCGTGGTCGGGTGGCTCCAGAAGGTGATGGAGGTGAAGGGCACGCCGAGCGACACGGTTTCATAGAGATAGCCGAGGTTGTTCAGCAAAAGCAGCAGCACGATCAGCGGGATCGAGCGGAAGAGCCAGATGAACCCCCAGGCCACCGCCACCAGCAAAGGCGAGGAAGACACCCGCGCCAGCGCCAGCACGGTACCGAGCGCGAAGCCGAAGATCGAGCCGAGAAGCGTCAGCAGCAGCGTCCGCCCGAGGCCCACCAGCACCGGCTCCGAGAAGAACCATTCAGCGAAGACCGGCCAGCCCCAGCGGGGATTGCCCAGCACGGAGTTCAGCACCGCGACCAGCACGATGGCCCCGGCGATGGTGCCGAAGGTGCGGCCGTGGTTCTTCGCCGGAACGATGCGCAGGCCGTGGAAGCGGCTCTGCGGGCGGGGCGGGGCGGTGGAGGGGAAATCGGTGGATGTCATGGCCGCACCTCCCGGACCAGGGTCGGCGAAGCAACGGCCACGCGATGCAGGGACGCGACCGGCGCCGTGGATGCAGCAGGCACCCGGCGGGCGGAGGCCGAGAGGCGGAAACGGCTCAGGCGCAGGGTCATTCCGCCGCCTCGTTTCTGACGAATGCGGCGATCTTGGCCGCGTGTTCGGCCTTGGCTGCGCGGACCCGCTCGGTGGCTTCCTCGGGTGTGGCGGCGGGTTCCTTCAGGGGCGTGGTGCCGGGCTGACCGGCCTTCGCGCCGATATGCTTCTCGAAGGGCAGCGTGCGGTAAAGCGCGCGGTCGATGGCCGGATCGAAAAGCCGCCGGTAGCCCAGCGAGACATAAAGCCCTTCCGCCTCCGGCTGGAGATAGCCGGTGGTGAGATAGAGCCGGGTATAGCCCAGAGCGGCGGCGCTTTCCTCCAGCGCGACGACGATGCGCCGGGCCAGACCCTGTTTGCGCAGATCGCCCCGCGTCCAGATGCGTTTCAGCTCCGCCGTGTCGTCGTCGTAGCGCATGAAGGCGCCGCCGGCGATCGTCTCACCCGCCCGCCGGATCAGCAGGAAATCCCCGGAGGGCGGCGCGAAAGCCTCGGGCGGGTAGCGGAAGACCTCGGCCCGCGCACCGGCGGGATCGAAGGTCGTGCCGTAGCGGGCATCGTATTCTCGGATCAGATCCTCGATCAGCGGCTGCGCCTCGGGCGCAAGCGGCGAGGAGCGCAGGGTGAAATCGCCCTGCCCCGGATCGGCGGCGAGAGTCGCGGCATGTGTCATTGGTTGGCTCCGGGATGGGTCAGAAAACGCTCGGCCAGTTCGGCCCACAGGGTGGCGCCGGGCAGGATGATCGCGTCGTTGAAACGGTATTCGGGGGAATGGAGCGGCGCGCCCTCGCCGTTGCCCAGAAAGAGGAAGGCGCCCGGTCGTTCGGCCAGATACCAGGCAAAATCCTCGCTGGCCGTGCGGGGGGCAAGGGCGGGCAGCACCGCATCCTCGCCAAGCGCGGCGCGGGCGACGTCTCGCGCGAAGGACACCTCGGCGGCATGGTTCACCACCGGCGGGAAGCCCGGACGGAAATCGACCACTGCTTCGGCTCCCAGAGCCTCGACGATGCCGGAAAGAAGCGCGGGCACCCGGCGCGCGAGCACCTCCCGCGTGGGGGAGGAAAACGAGCGCAGCGTGAGTTGCATATCCACGCTGTCGGGAATGACGTTGGAGGCGGTGCCGCCGTGGATCGAGCCCACCGTGACCACCGCCGCCTCCAGCGGATTCACATTGCGCGAGACCACCGATTGCAGCGCGGTGATCGCCTGCGCGGCGGCCACCACCGGATCCACCGCCTCATGCGGGGCGGCACCATGGCCGCCCTTACCCCGGACGCGGAAATCCACCCGGTCGATGGCGGCCATCGCCGGACCGGAGATGAAACCGAAGCGTCCCGCCTCCACCCCCGGCCAGTTGTGCAGCCCGAATATCGCATCGACCGGGAAAAGGTCGAAGAGCCCCTCGGAGATCAGTCGGCGGGCCCCCTGCCCCACCTCCTCCGCAGGCTGAAAGATGACATGCAGCGAGCCGTGAAACCGCCGCGTTTCGGCCAGATAGCGCGCGGCAGCAAGAAGGATCGCCGTATGCCCGTCATGGCCGCAGGCGTGCATGACCCCCGGCACGTTGGAGGCGAAGGGCAGGCCCGTCGCTTCGTGAATCGGCAATGCGTCGATATCGGCGCGGATGGCGAGGGCCCGCCCCGGGCCGTTGCGAAGCGTGCCGATCACGCCGGTGCCCGCCAGACGGGTGATATTGTAGCCCCAACCTTCCAGCAGGGCGGCGATCCGGGTGGCTGTGCGCTGTTCCCGAAAGGCCAGTTCGGGATGGTGGTGCAACTCCTGCCGGAGCGCGATGAATTCGCCGATGGTCTCGGCAATCCTGTCCTGCGCGGTGCCCTGGGGAACCGCGATGGCGTCGGCAATGGTCATGACATTATCCTCAGCTGGCTTCGGCGCGCGGGACGAGACCGGCGCGGTAACGGCTTTCCCGGAACGGCAGGTTGAGGTGGTCGCGCAGGGTCTCGCCCGTCAGTTCGCGGGAATAGCGGCCGCGCGCCTCCAGCTCCGGGATGACCAGCGTGATGAAATCCTCCAGCCCCTCGGCAATGACGGAGAAGCCGAGGATGAACCCGTCCGCCGCCCCCGCGTCGATCCAGCGGACGATCTCTTCCGCCACCTCAGGGCCAGTGCCGATGAAGTTCGGGCGCGGCGTGGCGGCAGCCAGCGCAGCTTCGCGCAGCGTCTGGCCCTCGTCCTTCGCTACGCGTTTGATCCGGTCGGTGGTGGAGCGGAAGGAGTTCCGCCCGATCTCGCCCAGGTCCGGGAAGGGCGCGTCGAGATCGTATTGCGTGAAGTCGTGATGGTCGAAGTAGCGACCGAGATAGGCCAGCGCCTCCTCGATGGTGATGAGGTCGCGGATGGCGCGGTATTTCGCCTCCGCCTCTTCCCGCGTGCGCCCGACGATGGGGGAGATGCCGGGGAAGACCTTTACGTCATCCCGCGCGCGGCCATGCGCCTGGGCCGCATCCTTCACCCGCGTGGTGAAGGCGCGCGTCTCCTCAAGGTTCGGGGAATGGGTGAAGACGGCATCGGCATATTTGCCCGCCAGCCCGATCCCGGCATCGGAAGACCCCGCCTGAAAGATCACCGGCTGCCCCTGTTTCGAGCGCGGCACGTTGAGCGGCCCCGCCACCTGGAAGAAGCGGCCCTTGTGGTTCAGCGTATGCAGCTTCTCCGGGTCGAAGAAGCGCCCCGTCTCGCGGTCGCGCAGGATGGCGTCCTCGTCCCAGCTATCCCAGAGCCCCTGCGTCACCTCCAGATACTCATCGGCGATCTCATAGCGCAGCTCATGGTCCGGATGCCGGCGGGAGTAGTTGAGCGCGGTCCCCTCCAGCGGCGTCGTCACCACGTTCCAGCCCGCGCGCCCGCCGGAAATGAGGTCGAGCGAGGCGAACTGCCGCGCCACCGTGAACGGGTCCGAATAGGAGGTGGAAACCGTGCCCGCGAGGCCGATCTTGCGCGTCTCCCGCGCGAGCGCAGAGAGCAGCGTCAGCGGCTCGAAGCGGTTGAGGAAATGCGGGATCGACTTTTCGTTGATATAGAGCCCGTCGGCCACGAAGGCGAAGGCCACACCGGCGTCTTCCGCCTTGCGCGCGGTCTGGGCCAGGAAGTCGAGGTTGACGCTGGCATCCGCCGGGCCGGAGGGGTGTTTCCAGGCGTTCATGTGCCCGCCTGCGCCGTTCAGCATGATCCCGAAGGTGATGTTGGACATGATCGGTTCCTTTCAGGCGGCCCGGCGCTGACGTGCGCGGGCGATGAGGTCGATGGAGCGAAGCCGCCGCGCGGGATCGGCCACCGGAATGTCGAGGACGAATTCCGTCAGACCATGGTCCCGGTGAAGCGCGGCCAGTTCCTCATGGATGTCCTCCGCCGTACCGGCGACGATGCGGGGGCGGCGCTCAAGGATCGTGTAGTCGTGCGCCCCGGCCTGAGCGGCGTATTCTTCGGCGGCAGCGGCGGAGGAGAGGTTCACCGCCTGTCCGTCCGGCAGTTCCAGCCGGAAGACGCGCAGATCGGCCACCGCTTCCTCCGCCTCCGCCCGGGTCGGCGCGGCAAAGGCGGTGACGGCGAGCAGTGCGGGCCCTGCGGAGGCAAGCGTGCGGCCGATCCCCTCCGCATCGCCGTCGTGATGCCCGGCATGGACAAAACCCCAGCCGAGCGCGGCGGCCGTGCGGGCACTGCCCGGGCTCGCGCCGAGCAGGAAGAGCTCCAGCCCTTCCGCCGGTTCAGGGCGCAGCGCCGCCCCCTCGCCCCGGCCTTTCAGCCAGGCGTCGAGTTCGGCAAGCTTCGTTTCAAAATCGCGCGGCGCGGCGCGTTCGGATTGCAGCGCGCGGGTGCTGCCCGGCAGCCCGCCCGGCGCCTTGCCGATGCCGATATCCACCCGCCCCCGCCCGAGATGGCTCAGGACCGCGGCGATCTCCGCCACCTTGTAGGGACTGTAATGCTGAAGCAGGATGCCGCCGGTGCCGATGCGCAGGGCCCGCGTGCGGGCCAGCAGGTGGGCCACCAGAAGCTCCGGCGCGGCGCTGGAAAGCGCGTCGAAGCCGTGATGCTCCGCCAGCCAGTAGCGGTGATAGCCCAGCCGGTCGGCCGCCTCGGCCAGCGCGACGGTGGCGGCCAGCGCATCGGCCTCGGGGTGTGTGGGGCTCTTGTCCAGAAGGCTCAGGCGATAGCTCATGGCGGTGCTCGACGGTGATTTCCCTATAAACAAAGGTTAGTCTATCAATTTTATGTAGTAAACTTCCGGCACCTTTCGTTTTCACTTCAGCCCGTGGATGACGCCTCTCTTTGCCGCACCATCGGGAGGGGGATTTTTCTTCCCGTCTGTTCTGACAGCAGGTGACTTCAGCCCGGGAAGGCGGTTCCGAATCGCGAGGTGTTAGAATTTTTCTTTTATAATCAGTTAAGTATAGTGTCATGAAACCCGGACACCTTGCGCATCGCTCTGGCTTGGTGCCGAAACGGTCCGGGTAAGCCGACTGGAGCGGCCCGTCTCCGCTGCCGCCATGGGCCTCGGCGGGGTCAGAGCCGGAAACCGTCGTCCTGAAGACCGGCCTTGAGGCGGCCCCACGAACCGATCCGTGCCCCGCAGCGGGATCTCCCTTTTCCGCGTCCCCTCCGGAGAAAAGGATCACTGTTCACACGGCAAGCATGGAATTCAGCCCGGCGAGGGCGGGCAGTAGACTGCCACCGTGACCCCCGCCGTCACAGCCGGAGCGCCCATGCCTACTTTCACGCACGCCTGCACATCCGTGCTCATTCCCGCCTTCGCGCCTGCTACGCCCCTCCCTGCGCCGATGCACGGTCGCGTGATTTTCTCTCGCCCCGCGCCGGGCAATCGTCTAGATGTCGAGTGGATGAACAGGTGCCGAACCGGGGTGGCGCATGCTGACGATGAAGGGAAAATACGGGCTGAAGGCGCTCATCAACCTTGCCGGGCAGGCGGAGGGGGAACTGGCCCAGTCGGGGGAGATCGCGGAGGCCGAGGGGATGTCGAAGAAGTTCCTCGACACGATTCTGGGCGATCTGCGCAACGCGGGCTTCGTCGCCACGAAAAAGGGTCGCCACGGCGGTTATATGCTGGCGCGCCCGCCGGGCGAGGTGATGGTGGGTCATGTGCTGCGCGTGCTGGAGGGGCCGCTGGCGCCGATCCCCTGTGCCTCGCGCACGGCCTATGTGCGCTGTCAGGACTGCCGGGACGAGGAAACCTGCGCCGTCCGTCTGACCATGCTGGAGGTGCGCGAGGCCATCGTCTCCGTGCTGGACCGCAAGTCGCTGGCCGATCTGCGCATCATGGGCGGCGCGGAGGCGGTGGAAGCGCGGCTCAGGACGGCGGGCTGAACCGGCAGCCTGCCGCACTGGTTTCGCATGATGCGAGGGGGCCGCGGAATGCCATGCCCCGGCCACTGCCGACTTCGCCGGGAACATGCAATGGGCAGTCCCTGTGGCGGGTCACGCGATGACCGTTCGCCACATTCTCATCATTGGCGGCGGGGCCAGCGGGGTGATCCTTGCCGCGCATCTGCTGCGCGAAGGGGCGGCGGGCCTGCGCGTCACGCTGGTCGAACCGCGGGGGCGGCTGGGTCAGGGCATCGCCTATGATACGCCGCATGACGCGCATCTGCTCAACACCCGCTCCGGCGCGATGAGCGCCTTCGCCGACCGGCCGGATCATTTTCTGGACTGGTTGACCGGGCACGGCCTGCCCTCGGATCCGCAGGGCTTCGTGCCGCGCCATCTCTATGCCGATTACCTCGAAAGCCTGCTGGTGGATGACGAAAGGCTGCGGTGGGAGCGGCAGGAATGCGTGAGCCTCGCCACCAGAAGGGGCGGGATCGTGGCCGGGCTGGCGGATGGCCGGATGATCCTCGCCGATGATGCGGTGCTGGCCACGGGGCATCTGCTGGCGGGGGCAGGCACAATGCCGGACGACCCATTCGCCAGCCTCCCCGGAAATACTCCGCACGATCCGCTTGCCGCAAATCACCCGGCCAGCGATCCCTGGCACGCCCCACTGCCCGAAGACCCGCAGGCACGGGTGCTGATCCTCGGCACCGGGCTGACCATGGTGGACCGGGTGATGCGGCTCCTTGACGCCGACCATCGCGGCGAGATCGTCATCCTGTCGCGCCGCGGGCTGCTGCCCCGGGTCAACGCCCCCTCCCGCCCCATCGCGCTGGACCGGGCGGACCTGCCGCTTGGCGCGGGGGCGGGCTATGCGCTCGGCTGGCTGCGGGCGCAGGTGCGCTGGCACGAAGCGCGCGGCGGCGACTGGCGCGACATCGTGGACGGCGCGCGCGTGCATCTGGCGCTCTGGTGGCAGAGCGTGCCAGAGGGGACACGCGCCCGTTTCCTGCGCCACGCCCGCCGGTTCTGGGAGGTCCACCGTCACCGTATCCCCCAGCCCGTTTCCCGGCGGCTTGAGGCGGCGCTGGCCTCCGGTCAGGTCCGGCTGCTCACCGGCCGAGTGGCCTCGGTGGAGAGGGATGGCGCTGGCTTCCGGGTGCGGCTCGCCCTGCGCGGCGGGACGGAAGCGGTGCTGAAGGTCGCGCAGATCTCTGACGGAAGGGGCCTGCTGCGCGACCCGGAACGACATGCACCGCCGCTGCTGCGCGATCTGCTGCGCTCGGGCCTCGGCCGGATCGACCCTTTGCGCATCGGGCTGGAGGTCGGCGCCGATGGCCGGGTGATCCCCCGCGTTGGCACATCGCCCGCACCGCTTCATGCCATCGGCCCGGCCGCCCGCGTAGCGAGCTGGGAGGCGCTGGCCATCGTGGACATCCGCGCCCAGGCCGCCGAACTCACCGCAAGGCTGATCGCCGGGCCGGCGGCCGAGGCCCGGTGCTGCCCGGGCGAGTGACCGCCAGCCGAGGTTCCGGAAGGACGGGGAGCATTGCCCTCCGACACCGCCCGCATTCCCCGTGCCGAAGGCGCATCCGGACCGACACGGAATTCTCTGCGCGACAGCCGTTCCACAATGGTCCGCAAGAAACCCTCTGTCCGCATGGCGTGAGAGAGAACAGCCTTCCGTCCGGTCCGGTGAATGGAAAATGGAAAAGATCACTGAACCAGGGGATATTGTACGCGTAACGAACCGGGAGACAGCCCATGTTCCATGGCCGAGAGCAGAAGCGCCCAGCGACTCTTCGGGCACCGGCGCCCCGCACCCTGATCGTGCCGGGCATCGACGCCTCCCCCGCGCCGCACTGGCAGCACTGGTGGGCGCAGCGCGACCCCACCGCGCTGGTGGTGGAACAGGCGGACTGGAGCAACCCTCACCCCGACCGCTGGGAGGTGGAACTGGGCAGCGCGCTGCTGACCCATCCCGGCGCGTTTCTGGTCGGGCACAGCCTTGGCGCGGCGCTGATCCTGCGGGTGCTCACGCGCTGGCCACAGCTCCGGGCCTCCGGCGCGCTGCTGGTGGCCGTGGCGGAGCCCTCCCGTTCGCCGCGCACGGCAGCCTTCGGGCCGCTGCCGGAGGTGCCGCTGCCGATCCCGGTGACGGTGGCGGCGAGCCGCGACGACCCCTGGATGGATTTCGACCGCGCCCGCCACCTCGCCCACATCTGGGGCGCGCGGCTGGTGGACCTCGGCCACGCCGGACATGTGAACCCGGCCAGCGGCTTCGGCCCCTGGCCGCAAGGCCCCGCGCTTCGGGACGAGATGCTGGCCGAGGCCGCCGCCGAACGGCGCAGGAGCCTGCCATGATCCCCGCCGGTGTCCACGATCCGGTCTTCGTCCAACCGGGGCCGGGGTCTTTCCCGGCGTCCCGACGGTCGCGAAACACCCTTGCCCTGCGCAAGATCCTCGCTCAGTTCCTGCCCTTCCGCCCCTGACGGATGCCTTCCGGGGCATCTCAGCAGAGGAGGGCGCCGGGGACGTCACCTCACACCCCGGCGACGAGGCCAATCGCGGCGGCAGCGGCCTGTTCGCGGATGTCCGGGAGCGCGGTCATCTCTCAGAGGCTGTTTGAAAATTGTCGAGAGCCGCGCCGGTTCGTGCTTCATGCTTTTCATGTGGACAGCAGAAAGCCACGGGCAGAGGGTCCGGATCGAGCAGACGACGAAGCGGTGCCCGAGCGACCGGACGGATGCGGAGGGGGCGAAGGTTGCGCCGCCGTAGGCGTGTCGTGGACCTCCGGGAAATCCTCAACGCAATCAGGTACATGGTGCGATCCGGGTGTGAGTGTCGGATGCTGCCCGTCCACTTCCCGCCCTGGCAGACGGTCTACTGGTGGTTCCGCCGCTTTGTCCGGCTGCTGCTCTTCCGCACGATCCACGACATCAAGCTAATGGTCGACCGCGCACGGGTGGGCCGCGCGGCGCCATCCGCAGCGAGGCTCGACAGCCGGACGGTCAAGGCCCCCGCCGCCCATGGCAGTCGCGGCTTCGACGGCGCGAAGCATACCGTCGGCTAGCCAAGCGCCACATCGCGGCCAACACCGACGACCGCCTGCTGATGGTGGGGTTGGGCACGGCCGACACCCCCGACAGCGCCGGGGCGCAGGCGATCCTCGCCGCGCTACGCGAGCGCTGACCCTGGGGAAAGCATCTGTTCGCCGACGGCGCCTATGACCGGCGGCAGATGCTCGACAAGGCGTCCTTCCTTGATTTCGTTCTGGAAATCGTCCGCCGTAGCGACGCCCCCGGCTTCCAGATCCTGCCGCGCCGCTGGGTGACTGAGCGAACCTTCGGCTGGATGAGCTGATACCGCCGCCTCGACGTCTCCGAGACCATGATCTACGCTCACCATGAGCGCGCCCATCCTCAGGAGGAGCACACACCCCTGAGTTTTCAAACGGACTCTGAGGGCTTGTGGGGTTTCTGGCGACGGCTGCCTGACTTTTGCGCCGTCTCGGCGGATCGCAGATATGCCGCATGACGGTGGAGAAACGCCCGGAGGTTTTCGTCGCCGTCAATATCGCAGAGAGGATCGCAGGCTATGCAGCCTCCACCGCGACAATGCCCCGAACGCATGGGATGTCGTCTGCGCAGAGGCGATGCGTGAAAAGCTTTCGCCACCGTGGACGTCGGTGAATTCCAGATGCGTGAAGCGGGCAGGTGTCGGCTCATATGCCCGACGAAACACGGACAGATGCGGCACGTCTACCCCTTAAGTTAGCGCATATGGGCGGATGCCCCACGGATCAGGGCATTGCGCGCCGGTGGGGATCAGCAGCCCATCGTAGCCCAGCCAGTCCGCAAGGATGGCGATTTCCTACAGGTTGGGGATGGTCGGTGCGCAGTCGTAATTGTTCGTGCCGGGGGTAGGCGGAAAGCGGAATATTCCGGGATTGGTCACCGGTCTTTCTTTCAAGGCATTCAGGATTTTCCGACCCAGGGCAGAAGGCGGCGCTCCGCCCGGCGGAGGATGAGTTCGGAGACGGTGGCCAGCGCGGAGATCACCAGAATCCCGGCGATCACCATATCGGTGACCAGAAACTGCGCCGCCGACTGGATCATGTAGCCGATGCCCCGCGTGGCGGCGACGAGCTCGGCCGCGACCAGCGTCGTCCAGCCCGCGCCGAGCGCGATGCGGATGCCGGTGAAGATGGAGGGGAGTGCCGCAGGCAGCAGCACCTCCCGCACCATCTGCCAGCGCGTGGCACCGAAGGAGAGCGCGGCCCGGATCTGGCTTTCACTGGCCGCACGGACGCCGGAGGCGGTAGAAATCACGATGGGCGCGAACATGGCGATGCCGATCACGAGGATCTTCGACGGCTCCCCGATCCCGCACCAGATGATGATGAGCGGCAGATAGGCCAGCGGCGGCAGCGGCCGGATGAACTCGATCACCGGATCGAGGATGCCGCGCCCGATGCGGGAGGTCGCGATCACGAGGCCGATCGGCACGCCGATGAGGATGGTGAGGAAAAGCGCCGCCAGCACGCGCCAGAGGCTGGCCGCGACATGTTCCCAGAGGAGCGCATTGGCATAGCCGTCATTCGCCGCCCGGACCAGCGCGGCCCAGACCCGCGCGGGCGAGGGCAGGAAGACCGGGGAGACCCAGCCGAAGGCCGAAGCCGCCGTCCAGAGCAGAAGGAGCGCGCCGATGGTGCCCGCGCCGAGGATCGCGGGCCATGGCAGGCCGCGCCCTTCGCGCCGAGGGCGGGAGGGAGCGGGCAGGACATCCGTCATTGCGGCTCCCTTTCATGGATTGCGGCGACGAGCCTTTCCCGCGCCGCAATGAAGGCGGGGTCCGATTTCAGCCGGCGCGGGTCTTCGCCGGCCAGGAACCGCCGCCCGAAGTCGAAATGTTCCCGATGCGCGATCCGCCCCGGCGCGGGGGCCAGCACGATGACGGAGGTGGAGAGGAAAAGCGCCTCCTCCACGCTGTGGGTGATGAGCAGCGCACCGGCATGGCTGCTGTGCCAGAGGGTCAGCAGCAGTTCGTGCATCTGGTCCCGCGTCATCGCGTCCAGCGCACCGAGCGGTTCGTCCATCAGCAGGAACTCCGGCTCCGCCGCCAGCGCCCGCGCGATGCCGACCCGCTGCCGCTGGCCGCCGGAAAGCTCCCAGATAGGCTTCGCCCCGTGCCCGTCGAGCCCGACGGCATGGAGCATCCGCCGCGCCTGTTCCCGCCGCGCCGCTGGCGGCGTTCCGCGCAGCTTCAGCGGCAGGGCCACGTTCTCCTCCACCGTCCGCCATGGGTAGAGCGCGTCGTCCTGAAAGACCACCGCGCGCTCCGGCCCCGGCCCCTTTACCGGGCGGCCGTCGATGGTGACGCGGCCGGAGGTGGGCATGACGAAACCGGCGGCGAGGTTCAGCAGTGACGTCTTCCCCGACCCGGACCGGCCGATGATGGAGACGAACTCCCCCCGCGCGAGGCCGAGCGAGACATCTTCCAGAACGGGCATCGCGGCCCGCTCATAGGTGAGCGTGACATGGGACAAGCTGAGCACTGACATTGCCTGGCGGGAATCCCGGTCCCTTATTGCTGCGCTGCTGCGGCGAAGGCGGGGTTCACATAGGGCGCGTAATCGTCCAGCGCTTTGGCGGAGCCCTGCGTTTCCAGAAACCGCGCCGTGGCGGCGATGGCCTGCGCCGTCTCACCGCCCAGGAAGGCGGGCGTGGTCTGATCCTTCAGCCCGGCGAAGTGGTAGCCTTTCAGCAGTCCCGGCACATCCGCCGCCGGTGCGCCGGTCAGCTCCGCTATCTGCTTCGCCTGCGGGGAATCTGCGCCCCAGCTTTCGGGATCGGCCAGATAGGCATCCGTCGCCGCTCCGGTGACCTTCACGAAGGCGGTGACCAGATCGGGGTGCGTCTCCGCGAAATCCTTGCGCACGATCCACGCGTCGAAGGTCGCACCACCCCAGTCGGCCACGTCCGCGCTGTCGGCCAGCACCGTGCCGCCGCTGGTCCTGATCTGGTTCAACACCGGATCCCAGATATAGGCGCCGTCGATGTCCCCCCGTTCCCAGGCGGCGGCGATCTCCTGCGGGCGGAGGTTCAGAAGCTGCACCTGCCCCGCCGGGATGTTCCAGTGTTTCAGCGCGGTGAGCAGCGAATAATGCGCGGTGGAAACGAAGGGGGTGGCGATCTTCTTGCCCTTCAGATCCTCCGGCGTCTGGATGCCCTTGACGGCCAGCGCCTCGGCCTCGGCGATATTGCCGACGACGTAGATGGTCTGGATCGGCAGGCCCTGAGAGGCAGCGGCGGTCAGCGGGGAGGAGCCGACATAGCCGATGTCGATGGCCCCCGCCGCGATGGCCGCGATCACATCCGCGCCGCCGCCAAAGAGCTTCCACTCCACCTCGCCGATGGCGGCCTCATAAGCCCCGTCGGCCTGTGCCACACGGGCGGGCTCGACGATCTGCTGCCAGCCGATCCGCAGCGCGTCGGCGGAGGCGGGCAGACCCGCGGCGGTGAGAAGGCCCGTGAGGAGGAGGTGGCGAAGAGACATGGAAAAACGTCCTGTTTGCTGGCCCGGCAGAACCGCCTGCCCGATTTGCCAAGAACCTGCCGGAGTTTATCCTTCGCGGCCATTCTGTAGTTTCTGCGCAAGCGAGCATGGCCTTCTCTTGCGGCTGACGGAACGAGAAGTTTCTCCCCCGAGCCGCCGGAGCGGGCTCGCCGGGTAATGCCCATTTTGGTACCGATCCGCGCGGATGGCGTTCCGCCACATATCGGACATGGCCGGAGCGCGGCGGGCGATGCCACACGAACGAGGGCCGGAGCGTCTCTGCCCCGGCCCCACATTCGCGCCAAGGTCCGGTTAGCGCTCGACCGGGATCACCGCGCCCTTGTAGGTATCGAGGATGAAGCTGCGGATCGCATCCGATTGCAGCACTTCGACCAGCGTCTTGATTTCCGGCCGCTCCTCGTCGCCGCGACGGACGGTGATGATATTGGCGTAGGGGTTATTCGCCGCACTTTCGACCGCGATCGGATCCTTCACCGGATCGAGCCCCGCCCAAGCGCGTAGTTGGCGTTGATCGTCACCGCAACGGGATCCACGCCTTCCTTCAGCTTCACCACGCCCTCACGCTGGAAGATGGCGAGGATGCGCTCCTCCTCCGCTACGGAATCGCGCAGGATCACCTTGCCGTCCTGCGGCAGGTCCGAAAGCGATTTCCAGCGTTTGGAACAGATGCCGATGGGTTCCACATGGATGTCGCCTGCATTCACGAGGTCATAGGCCGGATCGCCCGCGTTCTGTTCCAGCACCGAGTTCAGGTAAGGAACGTGCTGGAAATAGTTGGCGTCGATTTCCTTACCGGCCAAGGTGGTGTTGGGCAGGATGTAGTCCTGAAACACCACCACTTCGAGGTCGATCCCCCTCTCTTTCAGAAGCGGTTCGCCTGTTCCAGAATCTCCGCATGCGGCACCGGGCTGGCCCCCACGCGCAGTTTGGTATCGGCCAAGGCCGGGGCAGCCAGTGCCAGCAGGCCCGCCGCGCGGAGCGCCCGTTTCAGCATGATGCTCCCTTTCGGTTTTCAGCGTTTGTCGAGGAACCGGGTCAGCCGGTCCCCTGTGAACTGGATGAGAAAGGTCACCTGCCGGTTGTTGCGCTGAAGCCTTCGAGATAGGCCAGATGGCCAAGCCCGCCCGCGCCGATGACGCCCGCCAAACGCAGCGCGGCCAACAGCAGCGCCGCCCCGGTTTCGGACGCGCCAAGCCGCAGAGTCAGATCCCACCCGCCGTCGGGGCGTTCCCGCACCGCCACCACGGAAATGGTGATGCCATGCGCACACCAGTTCGGCCAGATCCGGCACCACCCCCGCAGCGTGGCCTAGCACGCGCCCCCGGCCATCCTTCGTGCCGCTCCGCAGGCATGTTCTTTGCCTCATCTCAGCCGCAGCGCCCGCTGGCAGTAGAGCGCCAGCCCGGTGATCGCCGCCGCGCCCACCAGCCAGGGCATGTGCAGAGCCGCCCCGCGCTCCATCCAGCCGCCGCTCACCGCCACCAGCCAGCCGCCGAACAGCGCCCCCGGCGGCATCGGCCCCCAGGCCAGAAAGCGATAGAGGCTGTTGATCCGCCCCAGCAGCACATCCGGCGTCTGCCGTTGCCGCCAGGAGACGGTCACCACGCTCCAGACCAGACGGCAGAACATCTCGAAGGCGAGGGCCGGGCCGGCGATCCAGATCGACCCGGTGGCGCCGATCAGCGCATAGACCAGCGCGGTGACGCAGAGCGACAGCACCATCGTGCGATGCAGGCCCAGCCACCTCTGCACCGTGACGCCATACCAGGCCCCCAGCACCCCGCCCGTCGCCGCGGCGGTGAGCAGCAGGCCATGTCCGCCAGCGGAGAGCCCCAGAACCTCTTGCGAATAGAGGACCAGAACCGTGGTATTCGCCATGAAGAAGAAATTGTAGACCCCGACCGCCGCCGCCAGCCGGAACAGGCCGGGCTCGCGCCAGAGCCAGCCGATCCCCTCCCGCAACGCCGGGAGGAAACGCTGCCGCGCCGGGGCCTCGCGCGGGGGTAGCACCATGGCCCAGGCCAGCACCCCCGCCAGCGCGAAGGTCAGCGTATCCAACCCGAACGGCACCGCCACGCCCAAGCCGATCAGCAACCCGGCCGCCGGGGGACCGATGAACTGGCCGGAGATCTGGCTGACGCTCCACATCGTGCCATTGGCGCGCTCCAGATCGCGGGACTGGACGATGGAGGGCACCAGCGTCAGTGCGGCATTCTCCCGCAGCACCTCGGCCACGCCGAAGACCATGCCGATCAGGCACAGGAGCCAGATCGCCCCGCCACCGGTGAAGTTCAGCGCCATGGCCATGATGGCGAGCGAAAGCACCGCCCGCAGCAGATCGGCCCGGGCGACCAGAAGCCGCCGGTCCACCCTGTCGGTGATCACTCCGGCGGGCAGGGAAAACAGCAGCCACGGCAGTTTCACCGAGGCCGCGACGAGGCCGATGGCCACCGGATCGCGCGTCATCAGCGTGGCCAGCCAGGGCAGCGCCATCGCGAAGACGCCGTTGGAAAAGCCAGCGAAGGCCGTGGCCGAGACCACTATTCGGTAATTGCGGTTCTGCCAGAGCGCGGCCGTCACGCGGCGGCTCCCGCGCCACGCGGAATCCGGGGCACCGCCGCCAGCAGCGCCCGGGTGTATTCCGCCTGCGGAGCGTCGAAGACGGCGCGGGTCGGTCCCTCCTCTACCAGACGGCCCCGGCTCAGCACCCCTACCCGGTCGGCCATCTGCCGCACGACGGCGAGGTTGTGGCTGATAAGCAGGTAGGTCAGGCCGAAATCCTGCTGCAAGCCGGCCATCAGTTCCAGCACCTGCGCCTGAACGGAGACGTTGAGCGCCGATGTCGGCTCGTCGCAGATGATGAACTCCGGGCGGCTGGAAAGCGCGCGGGCAATGGCGATGCGCTGCCGCTGGCCGCCGGAGAACTGGTGCGGGTAGCGGTGCATCGCCCCGGGTTCCAGCCGGACGCGGCGCAGCAGCTCCGCGACCTGCTCCGTCACCTCACCGGCGGTTCCGGCAAGGCCAAGGGTGCGGATCGGCTCGGCCACGATGTCGCGCACGGTCAGGCGGGGGTTGAGGCTCGACATCGGATCCTGAAAGATCATCTGGATCCGGCCGGTCCGGCGTCCGCGCGCACCGACAGGCTGACCGTCGATCCGCACCTCGCCCGCCTCGGTCGGCATCAGCCCGGCGATCAACCGCGCGATGGTGGATTTGCCGGAGCCGGATTCGCCCACCAGACCGTAGGTCTGGCCGCGCGGGATGGTGAAGGAAACGTCGTCCACCGCCAGCCGCCGCTCCCCCTCCCTCCGGCGCAGCAGGCCGCGCGGCCCGGCGGCGAAGCTGCGCCTGAGCCCCTCCACCTCGACCAGCGCGGCGGCCTCCGGTGCGGGCGGGCGGCGGATCGGATCGTCCAGCGTCGGGATCAGCCTCTGCGCCACGCCGAAGACCAGAAGCGCGATCAGAATGCCCGGGAAAGTGAGCTGAATATCGGCCAGCCGCATGATCGCCGCGTCGATCCAGCCGCCGAGATAGCCCGCCGCCAGCCCGAGCGAGACCCCGACCGTCAGCGAGAACAGCGTCGCCGCCAGCGCCACCAGAAGGGAAAGCCGGCTGCCGATCAGGATGGTGGTCAGCATGTCGCGCCCCTGCGCATCCGAACCGAGCAGGAAGCGGTTGCCCGACATCCCCTCGCCCAGAGGCGGGGTGAAGCCGTCGAGCAGGTTCAGCGTGGCCGGGTTGAACGGATCGTAGGGCGAAAGCAGGGGCCCTATGAGCGCGGCCAGCACCGCGAGGCCCGCCATGGAAGCGGCGGCCAAAGCCACCGGCGACCGGGTGAGCGCGCGCCACAGGTGGGTGCCGGGCGGGCTGCCCGCAACAGAAGGATGGGACATGTCAGAGGCTCCGGCCCGGCCGCCCTGCGCGCAGACGCGGATCGACGGCGAAATACAGCAGATCGACGATCAGATTGATCGCGACGAAGACGAAGGCCACGAAGACCAGATAGGCCGCCATCACCGGAATATCGACGCCCTGCACCGACTGGATGAAGAGCGAACCGACCCCGGGCCACTGGAACACGCTCTCCGTCACGATGGCGAAGGCGATGACGGAGCCGAGTTGCAGCCCGGTGATGGTGATGACCGGCACCAGCGTGTTCTTCAGCGCATGGCCGAACCAGATCGTGCGCTGGCTCAGCCCCCGCGCCCGGGCGAAGCAGATGAAATCCTGCCGCAGCACCTCCAGCATCTCCGCCCGCACCAGCCGCATGATCATCGTGAGCTGAAAGAGGGAGAGCGTGATGGCCGGCAGCACCAGCGAACGCCAGCCGCTGGCCGTCAGGAGCCCGGTCTTCCAGCCGCCGATCTGCACCGTCTCGCCCCGGCCGAAGGAGGGAAACCAGCCAAGCCGGACCGCGAAGACGTAGATCAGCCCGATGCCGATCACGAAGGTCGGCAGCGACACCCCCACCAGCGACAGCACGAGAACGACATGCGCCCCGATGGAGCGCGGCTTCAGCGCAGCCCAGACCCCGAGCAGCACGCCCCCCGCCAGCGCGATCAGCGCCGAGGCGAAGGCAAGCTCCAGCGTCGCGGGCAGCCGCTCCAGGATGAGCCGCGTCACCGGCTGCTGATAGCGGTAGGAAATGCCGAAATCGCCCTGCGCGACCCGGGCGACGTAACGGGCGAACTGGACATGCGCGGGCTCATCGAGGCCGAGCCGCTCACGCATCGCCTCGCGCTCTTCGAGCCGGGTTTCCTCGCTGGTCAGCGATTCCAGCGGGTCGCCGACATAGGTGAAGATGACGAAAGCCACCAGCGAGACCGTCAGCATGACGATCACGGATTGCAGCAGACGGCGCAGGATGAAGTCGAACATCGGGGATCCGGATTGCGTGGACCGGGGCGCGGGTCAGCGCGAGACGCGGAAATCGAAGGCCCGGGGCGAGTTGTCGGCGCGGATATCCGCCTCGAACCCGTCGCGCAGCGCCCAGGCGATAGACTGGTCGTGCAGCGGCAGCACCAGACGCTCACCCTTCACCACATCCCAGATTTCGGCGATGGCGGCGTTGCGCTTCTCGGGATCGGTCTCGGTGCCCAGACCCTCGATCTTCGCGTCCAGCGCCGGGTTCGCATAGCCCGAGGGGTTGAACGCGCCGTAACGCCCTTCGCGCCTATGCCAGAGGTCGTTGAAATTATAGGCGCTGTCGAAGGTTGGCACGCCCCAGCCGAAAAGGTAGAGGTCCGTCTGCGCATTGACGATCAGCGGCGAATGCTGCGCATAGGGGCGGGAGGCCAGCGTGGCCTTGATCCCGATCTGGCCGAGGAAGCCGACGATGGCCTGGCTCACCGCCTCATCGTTCAGGTAGCGGTTGTTCGGCGTGTCGAGCGTGACGGTGAACCCGTCGGGATAGCCTGCTTCGGCCAGCAGGTCCTTCGCCCGGGCGATGTCCTGGGGCTCATAGGCGCTCAGCTCCTGCGTCCAGCCGTTGACGAAGGGCGGCACCGCAACGCCGGTCGGCGTGCCATTGCCGCGCAGGACGACCTTCACGATCGCATCGCGGTCCACCGCCAGATGCACGGCCTCCCGCACCTTCGGATCGGCGAAGGGATTGCGGTCGGTGACGTTCGAGGATTTCAGCGGCGCATCGTCCAGCCGGTAGCCGAGGAAGATGTTGCGGTTCTCCGGCCCGGTGAGGACCGTCACGCCGGGTGCGTTCTGCAACCGCTGGATGTCCTGCACCGGCACGTCATGCACGAAATCGACCTCGCCGGAGAGCAGCGCCGCCACCCGCGTCGCATTGTCGGAGATCGGCAGGAACTGCACCTCCGTCACCTGCGGCTTTTCTTCCGCCCAGTAAGCGGGGTTGAACGTCAGGGTGGTGCGCACGCCCACCTCGCGGCCCTTCAGCACATAGGGGCCGGTGCCGTTGGTGTTGCGCACGGCATGATTGTCCTTGCCGGCGGCATAATCCTGCACCTCGACCACGTTATTCGCCTCGGCCCAGCCCTTGTCGAGAATATAGCTGCCGGTCAGGTTGTTCGGATAGATCAGGTTCGGCCCGCGCAGACGCACCTCGACCGTATGGTCGTCCACGGCCGTCACCCCCTCCACATCAGCATGGAGCTGGCGCAGCTTGGAGAGTTCCGAACGCACGCGGTTCAGGGAAAACACCACATCCTCGGCGGTCAGATCGGCGCCGTCGTGGAATTTCACGCCCTCCCGGATTTTGAACACCCAGATGTTCGGATCGCCCTCCTTGACGAACCATTCCGTCGCCAGCAGGGGTTCCAGCGTCCCCGACGCATCGCGGCTGACCAGCGTTTCATAGATCTGGCGCAGGATCGTATGGCTGACGCCATCGTTCTGCGCATGCGGGTCCAGCGTCAGCGCATCGGCGCTGCGCGACCAGCGGAGTGTTTCCGCCCCCGCCGCGCCGGCAAGGACGCCGAGCCCCAGCCCGGCAAGCACGACCGCCGCCAGAAAGCGGCTTCCTCTACGGGGCGCGGTTTCGCCGATCGGCAGCGGCGTGAAGCCATCATGAGAGCAGAGCATCGGCGATCCTCGAAGCAGGGAGAGCGGATCCAATTGCTAACAGCTTGTGAATAGAGAGAGTTTCCGTATTCGCCCGGACAACGGCAATCCCGTCCCCTGCTCCGCACCCGGCCCGACCGGTTTCATCTCCCCCCTTTCCGGGCCCGGCAGCAGACTCAACGCGCAGCCACCACCCCGCCCAGGCGCCCAACAGGCAGAAGCCCGCGAAAACCCAGCCCGCCGCCGCCCCGGCCATGATGCCGGAAAGCAGCACGCCCACCGTGCAACCGAGCGAAACCCACCCCCCGGCCGCCGCCGCACAGGCGCGGCAGATCCCGCCCGCACCGCCATTGCGCCGACCAGTCGCCCGACAACGTGGCGGAAGGTGCCGCTGCCAGCACCATGCCCAGAACGAAGACCCCGTTGCGGGAGAGGCGCGCCTTTTTCACCACCGTGGCGCAGCCGGTGAATCCGTGCAGCGTGGCGGGCAGCCAGCCGGCCGTGCTGGCGAGAGAACCACGCTCCGCCGTGACGCCGAGCGGGCCGACCCGAAAATAGGCCAGGACTGCGATCCAGTCGGCCAGAACCGGTGGCCAGCGACGATGAAGCACAGCCGTGCGCCAGTGGCTCGCAGGGACCTCGGACAGGAAGGGATGCCGCAGCAGGACAAGCGCCAGCGCGCCGAGAACCGCCAGCCTGCCGCCATAGCCAAGGCTCCCCGGCAGCCAGATCACCCCCGCGCGGTAGAGGTCCAGAAGATAGAGTATGTTCCAGGACAGAAAGCCCAACACGAAGCCACCCGGCACCACCAGCGAGCCGAAGGCTCCCTCCCCCAGCCGGTAGAGATGGGCGGAAACACAGGAGACGCTGATCGCCATGCCCAGCTCCGGCGGCCAGCATCGCGGAAACCGGGCCGACATGGGCAGCGGGCGGCAGACGCCCGCTCGCCGGGTTCGGCAGCCAGGCGCCGAAAACCAGGGCATAGCCGATGCTGCCCACGGCCAGCGCCACCAGAATGGCGATCAGCCCGCGCGGATCGCGCCACACCAGCCAGTCGCGCCAGATGCAGAAGCGGGAGTGCTGCAACACCAGCCCGAAGGCCGCCCCCCAGCCCCAGCGACACCGGGAGCAACCAGCCCAGCCCTTCGCGATCCGGCACGAACAGGGCCAGCACGATCAGCCCGGCAAGGGCGGTGAACCATCGCCCGGCACGGGGCGGGCGGTTAGGGAGAGGTCTGACGGGCCTTCGGGATGCGCAAAGCGATCCGGCTGGGGAAACCCGGTCGCGGGTCTGGTGAATGGGGCCGTGGTTACTGGCCTGTCCAGACCGTCCCGGCGAGGTTGCTCACCGGCACGCCGACGGCATTGCCATATTCCGTCCAGGAACCGTCATAGTTGCGCACATCATAGCCGAGGATCTTCGACAGGGCGAACCAGGTATGGCTGGACCGCTCGCCGATGCGGCAATAGGTGATGACCGGCTTCGGCATAGAGCGCCTTCAGTTCCTCGGGGAATTTGACGCGCCCGTCCTCCTGCACCGCCTTGCTCCAGGGCACGTTGACGGCGCCGGTGACATGGCCCGCGCGCACGGCGGTTTCCTTGGAGCCTTCGGGCGCGATCATCTTGCCGGTGAATTCATCAGCCGAGCGGATGTCCACGATGGCATGATCTTCCGCCTTCGAGGCCGCGACCACATCCCCTTTCTTCCGCAAATCAAAGCCATACCCATCGTGACGGGAAGGGGTCGGGCAGGTACGGGAGCGTTCCGGTCTTGCTTCGGCGGAAGGAGAGAGGATATTCCCCCTTCTCCTTCCGCCGGAGAATGAGGGCCGTTATGGCCTCTCCGGCTGCTTCTGGTCTTGGCTCAGAGGTCACCGGCGGCGGCGAGCGCCTGATCCAGATCGACGATCAGGTCGCCCACATCCTCAAGCCCGATCTGGAGCCGGATGATCGGCTGGTCGAACTCCGGTCGTCGGAATACCCGGTCCCGGAGGTTCACCTGCACGGCGAGGCTTTCGAATCCGCCGTAGGAATAGCCCATGGCGAAGATCCGCAGCGCGTTCAGGAACCGGGCCGGATCGAACCCCGGGCGCAGCGCGAAGGAGAAGAGGCTGCTCGACCCGCTGAAGTCCCGCCGCCAGAGCGCGTGGCCCGGATCGCTCTCCAGCGCCGGGTGAAACACCTGCGCCACCTCCGCCCGCCCGGCCAGCCAGCGCGCGATTTCAAGCGTGGTGGCCTGCTGGACCTCCAGCCGCCGCCCCATGGTCCGCAGACCGCGCAGGACGAGCCAGGCGTCATCGGAACTCACGCAGAGGCCGAAGACCATATGCCCCCGATAGAGCCGCTTCCATGTGGCCTCATTGGCGGAGATCGTGCCCATCAGCACGTCGGAATGGCCGCCGAAATACTTCGTCGCCGCATGGATCACGATGTCCACGCCGTGATCCAGCGGGCGGAAGAAAAGCGGCGTGGCCCAGCAGTTGTCGATCATGGTGACGATGCCGCGCGCCTTCGCCGCGGCGGCGATGGCGGGCACGTCCTGCACCTCGAACGTGTTCGAGCCGGGGCTCTCCATGAAGACGACGCGGGTTTCCTCGCGGAACAGCGCCGCGATCCCCCCGCCGATGCGGGGATCGTAATATTCGACCGCAATTCCCATCCGCACCAGCACGTCATTGGCGAAGCGCCGGGTCGGGCCGTAGACGGAATCGGTGATGAGGACGTGATCGCCCGCCGAGAGGAAGGTCAGGAGCGGCAGCGTCACGGCGGCCAGACCGGAGGGCACCAGAACCGTCCCCGCCGCGCCCTCCAGCCTGTCGATCGCCTCGCAGAGCGCGTCGGTGGTGGGGGTGCCATGGGTGCCGTAGGTGTATTTCTGGTTGTCCGTGCGCAGGGTCTCCGCATCCGGGAAGAACACGGTCGAACCCCGCACGACCGGCGGATTGACGAAGCCGTGCCAGGCCAGCGGATCATGGCCGACATGGCAAAGCCGGGTGTTGCTTCCGGGGGTGGTGATATCGGTCATCTTCGGCCTTTTCTGTTCAGGGAATGACGTTCAGTGATGGGCTCGCATCGTGGCGACGGGATTGGCCAGAGCGTCCGTCACGGCGCTGGCAAGGGCTCCGCTATCCGGCATAGTGTCCCAGATCCGGCGCAGATGGCCGGAGGGATCGACCAGAAGCCCCGCGCGCCCGTCTGCCCGACCCGCGGTCAGAAGGGCAATGGCGGCGCGCGCGCCTGCCTCGTCCTGCGTCCCGCAAAGAGCAGGGTCGAGATGAATGGTGCCGTCCGGCGCATGCTCCCCGGGCGGCAGCGGCCCCCAGTAGACGGGCCTTCCGCCGGGGCGGGAGAGGTCGATGGCCGCACGGCCTTCGCAACGCAACCGGATCACGGGCGCCATCGGCGGGATCAGCCAGCGCCCGGCGGCATCGAGGCTCCGTGCGCTGGCATTGGCACGCAGGAAATCGACCACCTGCCAGATCTCGGCATCCGAAAGCGCGGGGTTTCCCGGCATGGAGGGCAGCCCCTCCGGCGTGGTCATGCCGTGGCGGATGTGCCAGAACCACTCGCCGTCAGGCGTGTTCAGAAACCACGGCGCGGTCAGGTCGGGTGGCCAGACCGGATCGCCGGTGGCGCGCGGCCCGGCGCCCCCGCCCTCCGGCCCGTGGCAATCGGCGCAGTCGCGGGCGAACACCCCCTGCCCCGCAATCAGCGAAACCGTATTGCGCCGGGTGTCGGCCATCTGGAAGGTGGTCGGGACGGCGGGCCGCAGGAAGGGCGCGGCTGGATAGACGGGCATCCGCCAGAGCAACCCGGCGGCGACCAGCACCAGCACCGACGCGAGGATCCGAGAGTAGCGCAGCACCGACAGCGCCACGAGGATCAGCGCCCCGGCAAGGCCGACCGGCACCGCCATCCGCAGGAGCCGCCCGCGCAGGAAATCGTCCTGCCAGAGCCCCGGCACAGGCCGCCACTCGAAAGGCCAGACCACCGTGCCATGCGCCCCCGGCACCTGCGTCGCCGCCAGCGCGGCGAGGAACAGCACCAGCCCGCCGGCCAGCATCTCCACCCCGATGCTGCGGCGTAGCGCCCCGGTCTGGCCATCAGGCGCGAACCAAAGCCCGTTCAGCCCGGCGCAGGCCAGCATGACCGTCAGCAGTGCGGCCTTGGCCAGCAGCAGATGGCCGTGGGTCGTGCCGAACAGCCCCGGCAGCCCGCCGATGAGCGACCATTGCCCCGCGATCCCGCCGCCAAGAACCAGCACCAGCAGGATGCCGAGCGGGCTGAACCGCCGCGCCACCTCGGGTTGGCTTCGCACCAGCAGCCACAGCCAGGGCAACGCCCCAACCCAAAGCGCGCCAGCGAGCGCGTGGGAAGCCCCGGAGAGCGCGACAGGCCATTCCGCCGCCGCGCCATGGCCAAGCAATGGTTGCAACCCGATCGCGGCCAGAAGCGGCAGGAGCCCCCACCGCCCGAGCGCCAGCGCGAGGAGGAGAAGCCCGATCCGCGCCGCCATCGCCCTGCCGAAGCCCGTGCCGGTCAGCAGGAGCCACTGCGCCTGCGGGAACCCCTGCCCCGTCATCACGCCCCCCTGCCAGACCAGCCAGAGAACCCCGGTCAGCACGCCCCCCGCGAGAAACGACCGCGCACCGGGACCAACCCTCCGCCCCGCCAGAAGGGACACCAGCAGACCCCCCGCAGAGAGCGAAAGCGCGGCCATGTGAAGGCCGCGCAATCCACCCGTGATCCAGTCTTCGGGGGTCACTTGACGGTGAAGCCGTAGCTGCCGCTGGTGCTGTGGGTATCGACGGAGGTCACCTTCCAGTCCACCTTGTAGACACCGGGCGGCAGGGCGGGCAGCGTCACGCGCAGGATGCGCCCGTCCTCGACCTCAGGCGCACCGGTCTGGATCACCGCACCGGCGGCATCGGTCACGGTGATCGTGCTCAGCGCAGGCTCCAGCGCCTCGGTGAAGCCAAGCGTGATCGCATCCGGCGCAACGGCGAGAGTCGCACCCTCGGCCGGCTCGGCGCTGTCGAGGTGGCCATGAGCGGCCACAGGCATGCCGGCAGCCAGCAGTAGGAAGCCCGAAAGAGCGAGGGAGAGCAGTTTCATCGTCTTCTCCATAGTTACCAGGAAGCATCCAGCCCCAGATCCGCCAGCGCGGCGCGGCGGAATTCGGCCAGCGCGGGATCGCCCCTGCGGCGAGGATAGGGTAAATCGTTGCGATATTCACGCAGCACCCGCGCCGGACGGGGGGAGAAGACCACGACGCGCTGTGCAAGGAAAAACGCCTCCTCGACATCATGCGTGACCAAGAGCGCGGTGAAGCCCCGCTCCCGCCAGAGGTCGATCAGCTCCGTCTGCATGGCGATCCGGGTCAGGCTGTCGAGCTTGCCCAGAGGCTCATCGAGGATCAGGATCTCCGGGTCGTTCACCAGCGCGCGCGCCAGCGAGGCCCGCTGCGCCATGCCACCCGAAAGCTGATGCGGGAAGACATCGGCGAATTCCTCAAGCCCCACCTTCCTCAGCGCGGCATCGACGCGGTGCCGCTCCGACTTCAGAAGCCTGCGGAGTTGAAGACCCAGTTCCACGTTCTGCCGCACCGTGCGCCACGGATAAAGCGTCGGATCCTGAAAGACGACAACGCGGGAAGGGTCGGGCTTGCGGATCTCTGCGCCGTCGGCGCTGATCCGGCCGCTGTCCGGCACCTCCAGCCCTGCGACCAGCCGCAGCAGCGTGGACTTGCCGCAGCCCGAGGGGCCGAGGAAGGCCACGAACTCCCCTGGTGCGACGGTGAGGGACACATCCTCCAGCACCTTCAGGCGGCCGCTTTCGAGGTCGAAGCCATGGCTCACCCTGTTGATGTTCAGCGCCGCCCCGGCGACGGGCTGCCTTGCTGCCACGTTTACCATTTCACGACCCCCTTCTGCCAGGCCAGCAGCCTGTCACGCACCGCAAACAGCAGCGTGATGAGACCCGAGAAAACCAGCGCCATCACGATCAGCGCGCCATACATGTTGTTATAGGCAGCCCAGCCCTGCGCCCATTGCAGATACCAGCCGAGGCCGGATTTCACGCCCATCATCTCCGCCGCGACCAGCACCGAGAAGGAGGCCGAAAGCCCCATGAAGAGCCCGACGAAGACATGCGGCAGTGCGGCCGGCACGGCGACGCGCAGGATCAGCGCGCGCTGGCTTGCGCCCAGGGTGCGGGCCACGTCGTAATAGGCCTTGTCCACGCCAGCCACACCGGACCAGGACAGGACCGTGACCGGGAACCATGTCGCCAGTGCGATCAGGAAGACGGCGGCCGAGAAGCTGGAGGGGAAGAAATAGAAGGAAATCGGCATCAGCGCCGTGGAGGGCACCGGACCGAGGAACCGCAGCACCGGATGCACCCAGTAGCCCAGCGACTGCGACCAGCCGATGGAGACGCCGGTGAGGAATCCCGTCGCCGCGCCGATGAAAAAGCCCCAGGCCAGCAGGCGCATGGAGTTCAGCAGGCTGTCCAGCAGCCGTTCATGGTCCAGCGCATAGACCTCGACCAGAGAATTCGGCGGCATGAAGAAGGGCACCGGCAGGAAGCCGGTCTTGGCCGTCACGACCTCCCAGACGATAAAGACAAACGCAAGCACCGTCAGCCAGGGCGCGAACCGCAGGAACCGCCGACGCACCCGCGGACGAAAGAGCGAGAGGCCCGCCACGAGGATCAGCGCCAGCGCCCAGAGGGCGAAGCCGATGGAGGTCTGCCGGGCGAAGAGTGGCTCGGCGAAGCCCTGCACCTTGTCGGGCAAGCCATAGCTGACGGCCGCCAGCGCGGCCCAGCCCAGAAGCGCCGCGCTGGCCCAGAGCCAGCCGCGCGCATCGCTTTCGACCACCTGCCGAACGGAGATGCCTCCGTCCGCAGTGTCGGCGGCGAGATGGTCAGATGAGGACATCGGGCACCACCTTTGCCGCAAACGCCTGAAGATTCGTGCCGGGGCGGATCACGCCGATCCCCTGCAACTTGCCCAGCCAGAGTTCGACATCGCTGCGCAGCGCCGCCCCCGTCGAATGGTGGTTGTGGGTATGTTCGCGCAGAATCGCGGAAACCGTCTCCGCCGGGATACCGGCCGGGATATGGGGTGCGAAGATGCGGGCCGATTCATCGGGATTGGCGGCGGTCCATGCCTGAGCCTCGACCACCGCGCGGGTGATCGCGGCCGCGACATCGGGCTGTTCGCGGATCAACTCGCCCCTGAGCCCCAGCACGCAGCAGGTGGTGTTGAGATATTCGTCATCGAGATTGGTGCCGATTTCGAGCAGGCCGTCCTTCTCCCGCTGAAGCCAGGCATGCGGATCGTCGCCAGCGATAGCGGCCACTTCGCCCTTGGCCAGCGCCTCGCCGAAGAGGTCGGCCGGATACTGGACCCATTCCACCTCGCTGTCGGGATTGATGCCGGCCTCCGCCAGACGGATGGCGAAGAAGTTGCGGATCGGGCTCGCCTGATCCGACACGGCCACCTTCCTGCCCTTGAGGTCGGTCAGCGCCTTCACACCGGAGGCGTCGTTGGTCAGGAGCCGCATGCAGCCGCCATGCGTGCCCACGGCAAGGCCGACGTCGAAGCCCTGCTCCAGCGGCCTCAGCCAGCGCAGCGCCATGCCGATGCCACCGTCGGCATGGCCGGTGGCGATGGCCTGAAGGAACTGGTCAGTGGAGCCGCTGAAGCTGATCGGCTCCACCTGGAGGTTGTATTGCTCGAAGAAGCCACGCTCGAAGGCGACCGACAGGGGCGAGTGGCAAACGGCGGTCTGACTCCAGGCGATCTTGATCGGAGTCGGCTTGGCCAGCGCGCTGGTCTGGGCGATGGCCGGGGCGAAACGGAAGCCGCCCAGAACGCCAGCACCAAGCGCAGTGGCGGAAAGTGCCAGAAGGCGGCGGCGGCTGGTGATGGTCTTTGGGGACGTGTCGGACATGGTATCCTCTCGAATGATTGCGGTCAGGCGGCGGGATGGGTCAGGACGACCTCCCCCCGGACCTCGGTGGCGCGGGAGAGCAGGTTGAGCACCGGACAGAACCGCAGCACGGCCTGCTCCACCGCCGCAACGGCGGCCCGGTCTGCGGGGGAGGTGATCTTCACCCGATAGGAAATTTCATGGGGATGGACGGGCACATCCTCGAACCCCGGACGGCCGGCACGGGCATCCATCTGGCCGTTCACCTCCACCTCCAGATCCTCAAGCGGAAGCTGTTGATCGGCGGCATGGATCAGCCAGGTATGGACGAGACAGCTCGAAAGCGAACCGAGCAGAATTTCCGGCGAGCCCGGCCCGAGGTCATAGCCGGCGAAGCTCGGGGGGCTGTCGGAGATGATCTGGAAATCACGGATGCGAATCCGGCGGATACCGCTGCGGCTTTCGGCGCGGGCCTGCGTCCTGATCGGGTGGATGCCGACTTCTCCCGCGTCAATCCCCTCGCGCCGCTTCAGCAGCGCGGCACGCTTCTGCACCAGATATTCATTCAGTCCCGGCATTGCCTTTTTCTCTCCTGACATAGGATTCATCATGCCCGCAATCAGTAGATCGACGCCCCGACATGCTTCACGATGGTTGTCGGATTCCCACAATGAAGATTGGAAATCCGGTTCATGACGAAACGGATAGCATGGGCCAAAAAATCCTTCAACACGACGAGACATGACAACGCATTGATTTTCAACGAAAACGATAGAACGATCGCACTCTTTCCTGCGTGAAATCAGTGGCTTTATTCTTCGGATATGCAATAATCTATTTATATTATATACTTACCTGAAGGCAAAGAACCGATCCCAGGACCAATGAAATAAGCGGGAAACGGTTTCTCTGCGTCACCCACGGAAAGGGGAAAATAAATTCTGGATCCAGAAGAGATTCAGAATGGACACATCCCGCCCCGTGGCACGAAAATCCCCTCTGGTTGAGAGCGCGTCCACTGGCGGCGCAATTCTCTCGGAAGCAGATGGATTTCACGTGTGGCACTCCTGAAAGACAGCGTTCTGGAATTGATCGGAAATACTCCGCTTCTGGAGATTCACCGATATCGCGCCCTGCACGGCTTTTCCGCCCGCATCGTGGTGAAACTCGAATCGCGCAATCCCGCCGGCAGCATCAAGGACCGCACCGCGCTGGCCCTGATCCGCGAGGGCGAGCGGCAGGGCCTGCTGAAACCCGGCGGGCTGGTCTATGACCTGACCAGCGGCAATACCGGCATCGGTCTGGCCGCCGTCGCCGCAGCGCGGAGCTATCGGTCCAAGTTCTACACGCGCGACTGCATCAGCCACGACAAGATCGCGCTGCTGCGCCATTTCGGGGCGGAGGTCGTCCAGATCCCCAGCGAGGTCTTCGTCGAACAAGGCGCGCGGGACCGGATCCTCGCCTTCATTCAGGCGGCGAACCCGGACGGCTATTTCGCCAACCAGATCGGCAACCCGGCCAACCCCCGCGTCCATTTCGAGACGACGGGCCCCGAGATCTGGAACGATACCGATGGCGCGGTGGATATCCTCGTCGGCGCGGTCGGCACCGGGGGCACGATCTCCGGCGCGGGGGCCTATCTGAAATCCCGCAATCCCGGCGTGCGGGTGACCATCGTCGAGCCCGCGCATACATCCCTGCCGACCGAGGACAACCCCTATGTGGACCAGATCGAGGGCGTCCACCGGGTGTCGGACATCCCCGCCGAACTGCTGCCCGGCACCTATGACACGACCGTGGCGGACGAGGCGCTGGAGGTGGATACCGCCCCCGCCCGCGCCGCGGCCCGCGACCTGCTGCGGACCGAGGGGCTGAACGTCGGCCTTTCCGCAGGATCGGCGATCTGGGCGGCAACGCAGGTCGCCCGGCGGCCCGAGAATGCCGGAAAGCTGATCGTCACCGTCCTTGCCGACAGCGGCGAGCGTTATCTTGGCGAGCCGATCTCGGCGGCCCCCTCCGCGCCGCATCCCGAGATTCTGCCGCTCCTGCAACCGGCCATCGCCGCACAGTAATTCACAGGATATTCCATGGCCCGCATTCATAACAGCCTGACCGACCTGATCGGCGACACGCCCTTGGTCGAACTGCACAACTACCGGCGCAATCACGGCCTCGGTGCCCGCATCCTGGTGAAGATCGAATACCTGAACCCCGCTGGCAGCGTGAAGGACCGTCTTGCCTGGGCGCTGGTGCAGGATGCCGAGGAACGCGGCCTTCTCACCCCCGGCGCCACGCTGGTCGATGTGACCAGCGGCAACACCGGCATCGCGCTGGCCGCCATCGGCGCTGCGCGGGGCTATCGGGTCAAGATCTACGCCAGCGACAATATCAGCCCCGACAAGTTCCGCCTGCTGGAGCATTACGGGGCCGAGGTGGTGAAGGTGGACAATGCGTTCTTCCTCGACCCCGAGGCGCTGGAAAAGATCACCGCCCGCATCCGCGAGGAAAACCCCGATGCCGTCTTTACCGACCAGCTTGCCAATCCCGCCAACCCCGAGGTCCATTACCGCACCACCGGCCCGGAAATCTGGGAGGCGACAGGCGGCGTGGTGGATGCCTTCGTGGCCGGTGTCGGCACGGGCGGCACGATCTCAGGCGTTGGCCGTTATCTGAAGGAGCGGAATCCTTCCGTGCATCTCGCCATCGCCGAACCCGCCTTCGCGAGCCTGCCCAGCGAGGACAACCCCCATCCGCCTGAAATCGACGGTGTGCATCATGTGACCGAGGCCCTGCCCGAGCAGCTTCCCGCGAACTTCGCCCGCGACATCGTGGATGAGATCGTCCCGCTTGATCCGGTTGAGGCGGCGGCCACCGCCCGGCAGCTCGCGCGGGAGGAGGGGATTCTGGCCGGAACCTCGGCCGGGGCCATCCTCTTCGCCGCGACGGAACTTGCGCGGCGACCGGACTTCGCGGGCAAGACCATCGTGGCCCTGCTGCCCGACAGCGGCGAGCGTTACCTGAACGCCAGCACCTTCCGCGCCGCCTCCTGAGGGTGCTCCTACTTCTGAGGAAAGCCCAGCCGTTCCAGAGCCTGCCGCGCCCCTTCAGCGCCGCGACCGTGGCGTGTCGCGCGGTCACCAGATCGCTCCAACCCTCGGAGGCAAGCCCCTGCCCCAGACGGAAACGGCGCGACGGCCCGGGGTTCCTCCACCACCCCATAACGCTCCCGATGCAGGACGGCGGTCTGGCCAAGGCGCGGCTTCGCCCCCGGCTCCATCACCGCGACGACGCTCCACGCCTGAAGGTTCGCGGAACTGGGCGCCGAGGACGCGGCGGCGATCACCTGGGCAAGCTCCTCCTCGCCCACAGGATCGGGCAGGAAGGCCCTGACCGAGCGATGGCCGAGGATCGAGGCCAGCACCGGGTTCCATGGCAGGTCGCCCCGCGGCTCCTCCGCATAGCGCGCGCCAGGCGGCGGCATCGGTGGCGGCGGGCGGGTGGTCATCCTTTCGGCAGGGCGATAGCGGGGCTTCTGGAAGCAGCCCCCGCAAGGGGGAACGGGACAGGCTCAGGCAGAACGCAAAGCGGCGGGGCGGCTGTAGAGGCTTTCGGGGAGCGGCTGGCCCCGCCCTGCGGCCCGGCCGGGTCGATGAGGCCGCGCGGGAAAGGGTGCGTCAAGGTCGCGCCCGATCATCCACTGCAACTGCGCAAGCGAAAAGGCCGACTGCATCCACCTCTTCCTCCAGCCGCTTTGCCTCAGCTTCCGTCCCCGCGATAAAGGGGCTGATGCCGGGCAGAACCTTGATATCGCTCCCACGCCCCGGGCGCGCGTTGATGTCGGCATAGAAGTCCTGCGCGCTGGCCTGTATCTGATGCGCGGCGAAGATCGCGGCATGCAGTGCCGCGAAATGCCGCCCGTCCTCGGACGAGCCCGCCTGCACATAGACCGACCGCCCCTGCGGGCTGCGCGAATGGTTGCGCGCGCCCTGCACCCGAAAGTGGCGACCGGCATGGTTCACCGGATGGATGCGCGTATCATCGGCAAAGATGCCGCTGTCCGCTTCGGCGATCAGCGCGCCGTCCTCCCAACTGTCCCACAGCTTCGTCACCACGTCGAGGAATTCATGCGCGCGTTCATAGCGTTCGGCATGAACCGGTGGGGATCCAGCCCGAAATGCGCCGCTGCACTGGCGGCCAAGGTGGTGACGATGTTCCAGCCCGCGTGGCTCCGGCTGATATGGTCGATCGGGGGAAAGAACCGCGTGAGGTTGTAGGGCTCGTTATAGGTCGTCGAGGCGGTGGCGATGAGGTCGATCCGTTCGGTTACGCCGCCACGGCGGCCAGCGGCTCCAGCTTGATGCGGGCGGAACGGCGGTATTGTCGGCCCGCACCGGCCCATCGGCGAAGAAGATCGCGTCGAGCTTCGCCGCCTCGGCCCTCTTCGCAAGCTCAGTGTAATTAGGTGATGTCCTCCAGCCGCCGGGATAGCGCCATGCGGCTTCGTGATGGCCGCCGGGAAAGGCTGTCCCGGCCATGGCGGCCTCCTTTCGGACGAGGGGAGCCTCAGGGCGCGGGATTGCCCCGGATCTGGTGGATGGCGTCGATCCGCGCCTCGATCTCGGGCGTGATGGCCAGATCGACCGAGCCCAGATCGGCCTCAAGCTGGTCGAGGCTGGTCGCGCCGATGATGTTCGCGGTGACGAAGGGGCGGCTCCTCACCCAGGCGATGGCAAGCTGCGCCGGGTCCAGCCCGAAATCCCGGGCGACGGCGAGGTAATCGTCGATGGCCTCCTCGGTCCCCGGCTTCTGATAGCGCGCGCCCCGGTCGAACAGCGCCACCCGCGTGCCCGCAGGCCGGGCGCCGCGCTGGTATTTGCCGGTCAGGAAGCCCTGCGCCAGCGGAGAATAAGCCAGCAGCCCGACATCCTCGCGCGCGTGGAATTCAGCCAGCGCTTCCTCATAGGTGCGGTTCAGCAGGTTGTAGGCGTTCTGCACGCTCGCGACCCGGGGCAGGTTCCGCGTCTCGGACAGGTGCAGAAAGCGCGACAGCCCCCAGGCGGTTTCGTTCGACAGACCGATATGGCGAACCTTGCCCGATTTCACCAGACCATCCAGCGCTTCCAGCGTCTCTTCGATCGGCACTTCGGGCGTATCCGCGCCGCCGTTCACCGGCGCATGGGCAGCCGCGCCGAACAGCGACAACGGCCGGTTGGGCCAGTGCAACTGATAGAGGTCCAGATAATCCGTCCCCAGCCGTCGAAGCGAGCCCTCGATGGCCTCGTTGATGTTCTTCGCGTCGAGCCGCGGCGGCTGGCCATCCGCCCGCAGCCAGAGCCGGTCGGACGGCCCGGCGACCTTCGAGGCCAGCACGATCCTGTCCCGCCCGCCCCGCGCCCTGAGCCAACTGCCGATGATCCGCTCGGTCGAGCCCTGCGTCTCCTGCCGGGGCGGGATCGAATAGCCCTCGGCCGTGTCGATAAGGTTGATGCCGAAATCCAGCGCCCGGTCCAACTGCGCGTGGCCTTCGGCTTCGGTATTCTGCTCCCCCCAGGTCATCGTGCCAAGCGCGATGGAGGATACGGAAAGGCCGGTCCGGCCCAGGGGGCGATAGTCGAGTGGCATTGAAGTCTCCTGAAGGGTCTTGAACGGGGGGGGCCGGATCGCATCCAAGCCGACGGATGCGGCAAAATTAGCCAGCCACCGATTATTATCCATGGTCTTTATGTATTATAATGAGAGCGATCCGTCTCTCGTCCGGCCCCTTGGGAGGACGATCATCTCGTGCGCAGTACATCAGGCGCAGGGTTCGCCGAATCGAAACGCCACCCCGGCGGAACCGAAGCGGCGCGGCGGAGATGGAACGGGCTTCAGGCGGTCGGTTCGGCGACCCTGCCCCGCCCGGACAACAGCGGCAGCAGCGTCTCTCCCTGACGGCGGATTTCCCGCAGATAGGGTGTGTCGGAGAGCACGAATCTGGTGATGCCAAGCTCAGCGTATTTCCGCAGCGACGCCGCGACTTCCTCCGCCGACCCCACCAGCCAGGTCGTACCCGCGCCACCACCGCCCACCCGGCCGGGCGCAGTATAGAGGTTGTCGTCCAGCACATCGCCCCGCGCCTGTAGATCATAGAGCCGCTGCTGACCGACGGCGGTCTGCCGCTTGTGATCATGCCATCCGTCGCCACCGGTCTTCGCCATCTCGGCCACCCGCGCCGCGGCATCGCGCCAGGCTTCTTCGGAGGTTTCACGCACCAGCGTGGTGATCCTGAGGCCGAATTCCAGCGGCGCATGTTCACGGTCCAGATCCGCCGACAGGCGCTGCAACCGGGCGATCCGCTCGGCGATATCGGCCAGCGGCTCGCCCCAGAAAAGCTGCACATCGGCCTCCGCCGCCGCCACGCGCTCCGCCGAAATAGAGCGGCGGATGCGCCCGCCCCTCCCGCGTGGCGATCCGAGGCAGGACAGTGGAATGCTCAACCGAGAAATGCGCACCGTGGAAGGTGACGTCATCCTGCGTCCACAACCGGCGGACCAGTTGCATGAATTGCTTCGTGCGGGCATAGCGGTCATCCTGATCGCCCTCGCTGTCGCCATAGGCGGCGAGGTCGTCCTTGCCGGAGACGATGTTCACCCGCACCCGCCCGCCGCTGAGATGGTCGAGCGTCGCGGAGGCGGAGGCGAAGTTCGCGGGGCGCCAGTAACCCGGCCGGATGGCGATCAGCGGCTCGAACCGCTCCGTCCGCGCGGCCAGCGCCGTCGCCAGGGTGAAGGTGTCGGGCCGACCCCAGCCGGTTCCGATCAGCGCGCCCGCCCAGCCGTGTTCCTCCAGCGCGCGGGCCTGTTCGGTCAGGATGGCGAGGCTGTTGTGATCGCTGGCCACGGGTTCGCCCCGGTGGCCGGGCCGGACCTGATTGGGAATATACCACAGGTATTCGACACGTTGGGCCATGGAAGTCACACCGTTCCGGGAAAGACCGGGGTCAGTCTCGCTGACCCCGGCGAAGGTTCGTTGCGGTTCCGGAAGGCCGACCGAAGGACACGCATGGGGCAAGAGCCGGAACCACTGTTGTCGATACCGCGGGAAAACCGGACTGCCGCGCGGTCTACTCTGCGTTACCGCGCTCTCTGCGACTGTCGTGACGATACAGCTTGATCCCGGGCGTTCTGCGCCCGCCATGCCTGCCTCCATGTTCCAGTCGTCGGTTTGCACCCACGCAACAGGCAATCACCACGATCGGAGCATGCAAGGAAAAGAACGCTGTCGTCTCTTGCGGCAAAAAGGCGAAATGAGAGCAGGCGTTGCACTGCCCGGTGCAGATCGCTCGCCGGGTATGGCTGCGGCGTCAGGCGAGGCCGCGTTCCTTCAGCGCCGCGTAGCCGCCCTCGACATCCACCGCGTTGCGGTAGCCCAGGCGTTGCAGCACCTCGACCACCGGGCCGGAACCGGCGACGGAACCGCAGAAGACGACGATCCGCGCATCCTTCGACACCGGGGCCAGCGGGCCGGAGAAGATGGGTTCTACCTGCGCCTTGGGCAGGATCACGGCGGAGGCAAGCTCGCCATTCTCCGCCCGGCCCTTGGCCGAACGCACGTCGATCAGCAGATCGACGTCTGTGAGGTCGGCGGGCACTTCTGCTGCGGTGATACGGGTTGAGGACATCGGCTTCTCCATGATTGTCGGGATGAAAGGGAAGGCTATCGGGTCAGTCTTGCAGCCGGCCCGCGAAATGGATCAGCGGCTCGGCCTGTTCATGGCGGATGAAATCGACGATCCGGCCAAAGATCAGCGTGGCGCCATCGCGTTCGATCGCCTCCTCGAACCGGCAGTCCAGTGCGCCGGTGGTGGCGGCAAAGACCGGCGCGCCGGTGGCAAGGGCGCCGTAGTCCAGCCCCTCGAACCGGGCGGCGCCCTTGGGCGCGTCCTTCGCGGCGAAACGGTCATAGACCGCGCGGCCCTCCCGGCTGAGGAAGTTGACGGCGAAGACTCCGGAGGCGCGGATACCGGCGAGCGCAGAGGTCGTCGCGCTGACCGAAACGGTAACCAGCGGCGGCGTGGCCGAGAAATGCGTAGCCGAGAGCGCGACGAAGCCCTGCGGGCCGCCCTCGCCAGACGTGGTGACGATGGTCGCGCTGATGGCGCGGGCGCCGAGCGCCGTCCAGAAGGCAGGGATGGTGATGGCTTGTGGATCGGTCGTCATGGGAACTCCGGAAAAGGTCAGGCGTCGAAGGCTTCGAACCGGCCAAAGCGGCCCTCGCAATACAGCAGAGGGTCCGAAAGATCGGCGGGTGTCGCGTCCTCCACCCGGGCCACGAAAATGCTGTGCGTGCCGTGGACATGCCGCTCCTCCAGCCGACAGACCAACGTGGCCTGAGCCTCGGCCAGCCACGGCAGACCATGGAGCGCACCATCGGCGGCAACCAAGGTGCGCCAGTCCCCTTGCGCGAACCGGGCGTGGTCGCTCGTCCTGGCAATATGCGCTGATTTCGCGCCCAGAATGCCGAGCGTGAACGCGCCCCGCCGCAGGAAAGCGTCATGCGCGCCCGCGCTGCGGGTCACGCAGACCAGAAGAAGCGGTGGCTCCATCGAGACCGACGTGACGGCGGTGGCCAACATCGCGTGGCGCGCGCCTCCCTCCTCCGTCGCCAGAAGCGCCACCGATGCGCCAAAGCCCCGCCAGGCCAGGCGGAACAGCTCGCTCCGCAGCGGATCATTGACCGGTGTTGCCGGGAACAGGGCGGTGGTCGAGAGGACGGTCACGGCGGGCTTCCATTCATACACATATCTGATAGATTTTTAGCCGTCGCCGCCCTCGACAGCAAGGGAACGAAGTCGTTCGATTTCTTCTGCCGAGAGAAGAAACCCGCGAATTCCTCCATGCGGGAGGGGATTTTCGGTCTTCCTTCCGAACGCGCGGCTCCACGAACCCCGCAGGCCCCCGGCGGTCAGCTCGCCGCAGTTGCGCGGATGTCGAAGGCGCCGCCTTCCTTCATCCCACCAGTTCGGCCACCATCAGCGCCGAGAAGGCCGAGCCGAGCGCCACGAACAGCCCCACGAAGATCGAGGGCAGCGCGGTCGGGATTGCCACCTTGGCGATCAGCCCGGCATGGCCGACGCCAAGCGTGCAGGCCACGCCAAAGAACGCGCGGTTCAAGGGCCTCAAGACCGACGCCGGACGTCGCAAGGTTCCCCTTGCCCTGCTGGCACGGCGCCATGAACTGGCGCCGGTGCGCGCGCAACGCGGGTTTCGCAGGCACGATCCGGACGGCGCCTTCCTTGCCACGGGCCTTGCCGCGGGCGAAACCCTGTTCGATCCGCCTTTCGAGCGCCGGGACTTCGCTGCGGCGCTCGGCGAAACCACCGGGCTGACCTCGCATGACTTGCGCCATGCGGCGCTCTCCAATCTCGCGCTCACGACGCTTGCGCCGCCCGGCAGCGCGGACGTCATCGAGGTCGTCACCGGCTGGCCCGCGAACCGGCAGAAGCGGCTGCGCAGCATCGTCACCGGAAACGACAGCCGGCGGACCTTGCCGCAGATCGCGCGACTGGCCGGACATGCCCATCCGGAGACGACATGCGTTTCCTATCTGCATCTGTGCGATCTTGCCCTCGGCCTGCATGTCCGGGCGGATCGCGATATCCGCGCGCGGCCTGAGGCTGCCCGTATCCTCGGCCTCAATGCGGCGACATTGCCCCCCGAAACCGGCCCGATCGCTTTGGAAAACCTGCGTTCTGCGGTTTTGCGGCGCCTTGCCATTCATTAGCTCAGGGAAGCCAGAGGGCCGCCAGCCACGCCACCGGCCCCGCTGTCTCTGCCTCAAGGGGTGACAGGGGGCCCCGCGCAGCGCCATTGCGGATGAATTCCGGGTGAGCCGCGCGGAAATCGACGCAATCACCGGGATGCTGCCACGCGATACCGCAGGCCGGTCCAGGTTCGATCCACCACGGCGTGCCGCGGAGCGGGATCTGGCCCGGGGGATCATTCGCGCGCTGCTCGATCAGCCAGCGCCCCTGCGGGACCACTGGGTCGAGACAGCGCTGCGCTTTCCCCGAAAGGGGCCGAGCTTCAACCACCCCGAGAATGCACGACGCTGGCTGGCCGTTCTGCCCGCTATCCGGCGTGAACTTTCGCAAGAGAACAGATGGTTTGGCCGCCATCGTGCAAGCGGAATTCGATCTCGATCCGTTTTTCGGAGCTATTTTTCGGGCCAAGCGCGCAGATCTTTTAAAAATTATCGTCTGGATGGAACTGGGCGGGTACTGGTTTGAAAACGCATCGAAGGCGCAGGTCTTTCTTGACCTCAGGTCTGCGATGCGCGATTTTCCTCACTTGATCGCAATTCGAAGCGCTCTTCGAGGGATTGAACTGGACTCGGGCGAGAACCCGCGTGCAACCGAGGCCTGTGCAAACCTAGATGTTCAGTCCCGGCTTCTGGCGGATCGGATTTATAGTGTTTTTCGTTTAATTGGCTTCATATTTGCGCCTCGGAAGAAGTTGTAGCATCCGTGCTCTGTGAAGAGGTCGCAGACATCTCCGACCGCTCACCATAGATATTCGGAATTTCGCGCGACAGCTCCTCGAATAAAGGCTTTGAGTTTTGTGAGGGCCATCTTGATCGCGTTCAGATGGGGCTGTAAGGCGACAGGAAAAGAGCGGAGTATTTCATCAATCCCGAGCTTCAGCCATCCAAAGAGCACCACCACACCCCATCCACAGCGCGCCGATCCCCGCGACCAAGATGGTTATAGACTCTTGATACCGATAGAGGCCCCATCCGGAGGGCGCAACTCCGTATGAATTCCACGACGAGTTTATCGAACTTGAGGAGATATTCCTTGCGCCGGAACGCATCCAGATCCCGCTCAATGCATTACCGGTTTTGCCTCCATCAATTCCGCCGAAGTGACGATTTCAAGACCTTCCTTATCAGGATTCAGCAGGTCTGAAGGGACCATGCCGCCGGTCTCTTTTCCAAAAAAATCTTCCACGGAGAAGGCCCGTTCTTCCCGCGATCTGGCCGACGAAATGGCCTTGTCAATGTGGAAAGAAGACATAGAAGATCGTCGTTGTGTGTTCTCTACGGAGACGGATTTGCGCCCCGGAACGGCCTCTCCTGCCCCGTTTCAATATGTGTTTTCGACATTGAAACGGGGGCTGACGTCTCGCTCCCACCCCTCAAAAAATACTCTTCATCATGCCTCCTCGCCCTCGGCCAGTTGCGCCTTCAACCGCTTGATCGTGCCGCGCCAGAAGACCGTCCGCAGACGAATTTCCACGGCCCTCATTCAAGCGAAAAAGCCGTGGAAAGCTACGTCTTTCAATGTAGAGAACATATGGTGAAAATCGAGGGGGCCAAACCCTGTCCTCTGGTTAGGTTTGAACCCCCGAAAAAACGCTTAGGTTGGGACCCCCTTGGCAAACCCAACATGTAGAGGCGTTTGGCCCCCCTGTTTTGACACAAAGGCGTTTGACACCCCCGGATTTCGCTTTGCTTTTCGCCGATTTTCGGTAGGGTCAGACCCGGCACGATCGACACCCCGAAACGCCACCTCCAAACCCGGCCAGGACGGCGAGCTGTCAGCCGGAAGGCGCCTCCGCCGGGCACCCCCCACGACCGCTATGCCGCACGAGCCGCGGAGAACGCCGCTCATGCGCCACCTTTGTTGCGCGCTACCCCCCTAAAAACCGAAGATGAGTACTCTGCGGCCCGTTCCGTGGCTCCGGCGACATGTTTCAGGTGGGACCGAGCCGTTACTCCGCCGTCCGAGGGTGAATGTAGGTCTTCCACGTCGATGTGGGTGATGACGCAGAGGGCGATCAGGGCGAGATCGCGAACCCTCTAGGCCATCGCTCGCGGCTGGCGCCAGCATCGGAGCACACGGCATCTGATCACCTACCCCCGGAAGCGCCCCGCCTCTCGGCGCAAGCTCACCACCCAGGATCAAGTGGCAAAGTGTGGCACTGTGCCATGAAGTGCCATACTTTACGGAAGAGCATAACGACAATCCAGATTTATTCAAAAATTTTGTTCCAGATAGCACCGGTCAATGACGACGCTCCGAAAAGCTTCACGAGAAATCAAACGCCTGGTAATTACGTGAAAATATATTTCCTATGGATCTGATGCACAATAGGCGATAATGAGGAACAGACCTCACAAGCGCAAAACACTGAGGAGCCAATGATCGTTTCCTTCTATTCTCCGAAAGGCGGCGCCGGGAAAACCAGTGGTGTCCTGACGTTCCTGAGCTCTATCGCCGCCCACAATGCAGACGCAGAAACATAACCCCGATGAGCGAAGATAAAAACACCCTACATCCCTTTGAAGGACAATATATAAATTCAGACTCCCATAAATCTTCGCGCCATCGAAACCTCAACAGGGTTTACTGCCAACCTGCCGCAGGCATTCGAAGAATGTGATCACTCTCCGCTCGCCTGAAAATCCGCCAATCATTCAGATGACCCAGAAAAAGTTGCTGACCCATCGCACAATCAACAAATATATCATCGAGGAACTTTTCAGAAACTCCAAACAGCAATCAGAATCCATTTCAAATCTGTTCATCTAATCACTGGATGAACTTCTACCCAGTACTGCCCAACGATCACCTTGGATCCTGATATGGCTCAGTTGCGCCACGAACGGGCATGGGCTACATGCATTCCGCCCGATGGTAAAATATGTCTGCGCTGAGAAGCATCTGCAAAAACATGGTGAATTTATGATTGCAGTGGGCTCTGTTTCATAAATGAGCAATCGTGCGCGGCTCGCCGCAATTCCAGAATATTCTTGTTCTCTATAGTGTATCCATCCGTTGTACATGCTCTGACGCTGGGTGTTTTCTGTCGATAATGCCCATGATCGCTTATGGACATCTTGAAGCGCTTGATGGCGGACAGGAAGGGGCGGAGGAAGCCGTTCTAGAAACGCTCGATCTGCCGGCAGACACGAGCGCCCGGTGTGTCCGTGGCGCAGGTTGCGCGCCGTTATGCGATGAACTCGAACTGATCTTTACATGGCTGCGTGATCCGCGTTTCACCCCGGCTGAAGTTGATGCGCCCGACGCTTCCGGAGATGGCACACTCTTTCTGCCGGTCGAGATCGTCGGCTCGACCGCCGAGCCAGAGCCGGGACCTGAGACGCACGGCCCGGCGGGCGTTTCCATTCTTGCACAGCGGCTCGACATCACGCTGTCGGACGGGCGGCGGGTTGTGGTGGAGGGCCCAACGGCGCCGTCGGCGGCTCCGGGTCTGGTCCTGGGCCTGATGGCATGATCCCGGTGCCGAGCAAGGCGCGGATCTGGCTGGCGGCCGGGGTCACCGACATGCGGCGGGGGGGGGCAGCGCCGCTTCCCCGATCTTCGAACCCACCCGGATCGTGGCATCGCCAATCAGCAGTTCAATCCGGCCAATGTCCACGGCCGCCATCGGGGCCGGAATCTCCGGCGCGGGCATCGGCATCAGGTCAGGGTGCTTTTCCAGCAGCTTCTTGCGCCATCGGAAATCGCATTGGTCGCGGCAATCCGCCCGAAATCGCGTGGATCATCTGCCACCGGCATGAAAAAATCGGTGGTCGCCACCACGGCCTGCCGGTCGTTCAAGAGCCGGACGGCGGCATCATCTGAGGCCTCCCCGACCCGCAGTTCAGGCATGGCACCGCGCAGGATGTCTTCCAGCACACCGGGCAGCCACAGCCACCATGGCCCAGCGAGGTCAGACGGGGTTCTTTCCCAAAGCGGCGACATCAAGGGCGATGCGGGCCGCCAGATCCGGCAGGGCATCGGGCGTCAGTGATGCGGCAGTCATCGCCGTGATCTGCGCGCCGATCCGGGCGCGGCTGCGGGCATAGCCGGGATCGTAATGCCATTCCATCAGTTCGCCGGCTAGCTCGGCAAAGGAACCGGCAGCAATCATGCCATGCCAGCCTTCGATGCGCCGCGCGGGTTGATAGGGGCGGAGCCGGTCTACCGTTGCCGCCAGACGTGCGGGATCAGCGATCATGTCGGCATAGGCGCGGGTCAGATAACGCGCCCGTTCGTCCCGGCTGGCATGTATTTCGATGCGAGGCGCGGCCTGCATTGCGCGCCAGAGCCGGCCGGGCAGTTTCAGCCGCCCGATCATCGAGCTTTCGGCCTCGATCACCACCGGCCTGGCTGGATCAAGCCTTTCGATCAGATCGGCCAGCCGCCCCTCGAACCCGGTTTGCGCAGGCTGAGGGCCGGTCGCTCCAAACAGCGAGCCGCGATGATTGGCCAGCCCCTCAAGATCAAGCACCTGCACACCCATCCCGGCCAACAGCTTCAGAAGCTCTGTCTTGGCGGTGCCGGTATTGCCATCCAGCAGCACCACCGGGGCGGGGAAGGGGCGATTGTGCAGTGCCTCGATCACCAGCCGCCGCCACGCCTTATAGCCCCCGGCAATGGTTTCGACCCGCCAGCCGATCTGGCCGAGGATTGTGGCAAAAGACCCCGACCGCTGGCCACCACGCCAGCAATAGATCAGCGGGTGCCAACCGCCTGGTCGGTCCATCAGTGATTGCTCGATATGACGGGCGGCATTACGCGCGACCAGCGCCGCGCCGATCTTGCGCGCGTCGAAGGGCGAGACCTGTTTATAGATCATGCCGACACGGGCGCGTTCGCTATCATCCAGCACCGGCAGGTTGATCGCTCCAGGCAGATGATCCTGCGCATATTCCGACGGCGTTCGCACGTCGATCACCTCGTCGAAGCCAAGGGTGCGCAGATCGGAAAGGGAAGACAGTGTGACGGGCATGGTGCAGGGTGATCGGGGAGAATGCCCCTTTCTATGCCTGTGCAAGAAAACATGCCAGTTGATCAACAGATTGGCGGCGGGGAGAACGCTCTGGCCTGCCGCCATCCCAGCCAGAGGATCGCCAATGCCGCGCAAAGCATCAGCCAGCCAAACGCCGACAGCAATCCGCTTGCCCCAAAGGACGAGGGCAGATCATCGGTGGCCTGTGCGCGGGATTTCTCGGCCGGGGTGCGGTCAGCAGGCTGGTCGCGCCGATGTAAAGGAAGGCCCACTCAACCCCGAAAAGGATCAACGTGCGTGCACAAGAGGCAAAGCCGGGGCCGGTCCGGCTGAGCAGCACTTCGGTGGCGCGCCGCATCACGCCTTCGGCACCCCGAAACGGGTTATCAGGCTGCCGCTCACGAAAGACGACAGGAACATCCCAGCACATGCAGGAAGGCCGTGGGTATGGTGCGGGTCATCGAGATCGGCGTTGCGGCCTCACAAGGATCATGATGCTGCAACCCGTCACCGCCCCGAACAGCGCGACCAGATAGGCAGGTTGCGTCACCTTGCCCGGGCCGCGCAGTTCAACCGCACACCGCGGCATTTCCAGACGGCGAATGAACAGATCGGCCTACCGCTTCAGGTGGAAACCGTCAGGGGCATCGCTGCGCTTGACGAGATTGCCGCGACGGAGGGCGTGAATCTTCATCGGCCCGGCGGATCGGGCCGCAGACATGGACCATATCGCCGAGTCCGGCTGCCCCGAGAAACAGGCGACAATCGAGAAGGCGATCGACCGCATCCAGTCGCATGGAAAAGCCGCCAGTGCCCTGAGCAAGCGCTACGCTGAACTCGGTGCCTTCGCCGCGCTCGGCAATGACGTGTCCCTGCTCGCGACGGCATCGGAAAAGCTGCTCGCCGATTTCCATGCGGTCGCGGCGACCAATGTTTACGGATCGGTATCGGCGGGCAACCCGACCGGCCCGCGCCAGGTGGAGAGTTCGCCGGAGACCAGTTCCGCGATGAACTGGCGCGCTTCGCCTGTCGGTTCGGCGGAGCGGCGGGTGATGACCTCGTAAGCCTCGCTTTTCGAACGCAGGCGCATCGGCAGGATGCGGGCGAGGCCGATATTCGCGAAGAACGCCGCCACGTCGCTGGACAGCAGCGCCACCGCATCGGCATGCGCCTGGATCAGCGCCATGGTGGTGAAAGCCGAGCGCGTCTCGAACAGCCGGCGCGGGAAGGCGAGACCCGCCTGACGGTATTCCTGTTCGAGCGACAGCCGCATCGGCATCCCGGCGGTGTAGACGATCCAGCGCGATTCACCGAAATCCGCGATGGTGACGCGTTTGCGGCCGACGAGCGGATGCGCCGGGTTCGCTACGACGGCCAGAAGTTCATCGTGAAAAGCGGTGACATTGTAGATTTCGGGCGTGGAACTGACCGAGCTGCGCCCGATCACCAGATCAAGCTGCCCCCTGTCGAGCTGTCGCAGCAGTTCCGCGCTGGTGTCCTCCAGAATCTCGAAGGAGGTCTGCGGAAAGCGTTGCAGGAAGCGCTGGATCGCATCGTTGACGAAGGGCACCGCGCCCATGATCGTGCCGACGCGCAGCCGCCCGAACACGCCCTCGGACAGATGGCCCAGTTCCTCGTCCAGCGCACCAAGCTGGGACATGATCGTCTTGGCATGGCGGATCGCGCAGAGGCCCGCCGGGGTGGCATTGAGCCCGCGATTGGTGCGCTGAAACAGGGCGTGGCCCATCAACCCCTCGATTTCCTGCAAGGATTTCGTCGCGCGCGGCTGGCTCATGCCGATGGTGACGGCGGCGCGTTTCAGCGATCCGCTGTCGTCCAGAACCGACAGCAGCAGCATCTGGCGCAGTGACAGCCGCGTCAGCGGAAGGGCCGTGCGGGAGCGCATGGAGTTTCCTTTTGGTTATACCAATATCAGCATTTAGCGGATTTACAGAATTCTCATAGCCCATAATTTGCGCATCAACCGCTCGATTTTAGGCATCGCGTAAGCGTTCCGTGATTTGAGCCTGCCGTTTTGAAATACCCTGGGGGAAATCATGGGTCTGATCAATTACGTCACGCGGGTCCAGTTCGGATTCGGCGCTTCTCGACACGCTGAGGGATGAAGTGGCCCTTGCGGGCATCAAACGGCCCATCGTGGTGACGGACAAGGGCGTGCGTGCGCTTGGCATGCTCGATCTGGTCGAGAAAGCCCTGGGCGCCGCGCCCGCCGGCGTCTACGACGATACTCCCGGCAACCCGAACGAAGCCGCCGTGCGCGATGCGACGGCGCTGTTCAAGGAAGCCGAGGCGGACGGGATCGTCGCCATCGGCGGCGGCTCGGCGCTCGACCTCGCCAAGGCGGTGGCGGTGATGGCGGCACATGACGGCCCGCTGAAGACCTATGCCGCGATCGAGGGTGGCGCGGAGAAGATCACCGCCCGCACCTGGCCGACCATCGCCATCCCGACCACCGCCGGCACCGGCAGCGAGGTCGGGCGCGGCGCGATCATCATTCTGGACGATCACCGCAAGGTCGGGCTCCTCTCCCCGTATCTGGTGCCGAAGGCGGCCATCGTCGATCCGGCGCTGACGCTCAGCCTGCCGCCCATGCTGACGGCGGCGACGGGGATGGACGCGCTCTCCCACTGTCTGGAGACCTATCTGGCCCCTTCGTTCAATCCGCCCGCCGACGGCATCGCGCTGGAGGGTCTGCGCCGTGGCTGGGCGAATATCCGCACCGCGACGGAAGACGGCGCGAACCGGGACGCCCGCGCCAACATGGCCATTGCCGCGACGATGGGCGCGATGGCCTTCCAGAAGGGGCTCGGCTGCGTGCACAGCCTGAGCCATTCGCTCGGCGGCATCAACCCGAAGCTGCATCACGGCACGCTCAACGCGGTCTTCATGCCGGCCGTTCTGGCCTATAACCGCGAGGCCGAGACCACGAAGGCCGAGGACAAGTTCACCCATATCGCGCGCGCGATGGGGCTCGCGTCCGCCGATGCGGTGATCCCGGCCATCGAGGAAATGACCCGTGCCATCGGCCTGCCCGGCAAACTCTCCGAACTGGGCGTGAGCCGCGATCTGTTCGACCGGATCATCACCGGCGCACTGGCCGACCATAGCCACAGGACCAACCCGCGCGATGCCTCGGCCGAGGATTACCGCGCGATGCTTGAGGCATCTTTCTGACCTGACATCGCACCCCGGTTCCCGCGCGAAGCCCACGGGGGAACCGGCCCCTATTGGACGAGGAGGCCAATATGACAGCGACCCCCACCGCGGGCGCCGCACCCCCGCAGCATGTCCACAAGGAAGACATGATCCCCGATGCCGACCGCCGCCGCGCCCTGATGGGTTCGGCCGTGGGCTCGACCATCGAATGGTATGACTACTTCCTTTACGGCACCATGTCGGCAACGGTGTTCGGCACGATGTTCTTCCCGACCAGCGATCCCGTCGTCAGCCAGCTTCTCGCGCTGACCTCCTTCGCGCTGGCCTTCCTGATCCGCCCCTTCGGCGGCGTGATCTTTTCCCATATCGGCGACAGGATCGGCCGCAAGAAGACCCTGGCCTTCACGCTCGGCCTGATGGGGTTCTCCACCGTCGCCATGGGCCTTCTGCCCACCTATGAGAGCATCGGCCTCTGGGCGCCGATCCTGCTCACGCTGCTGCGGCTGCTTCAGGGCGTGGCGCTCGGCGGCGAATGGGGCGGCGGGGTGCTGCTGGCGGTGGAATATTCGCCCCGGCACAGGCGCGGCTTCTTCGGCGCCGTGCCGCAGACCGGCGCGGTGCTCGGCCTCGCGCTCGGGAATGCGATCACCGGCTTCCTGAGCATGATCTTCGACGAGGAAACCTTCCTGTCCTACGGCTGGCGCATCCCCTTCGTGCTGTCCATCGTGCTGGTCTTCGTCGGCATGTATATCCGCAACCGGGTCGACGAGACGCCCTCCTTCCGCAAGGTTCTGGCCGGGAAGAAGGAAAAGAAGGTTCCCATCGTGGAGACCTTCCGCACCCATTGGCGCGAGGTGCTGATCGCCATCGGCACCAAGGTCATCGAGACCTCGACCTTCTTCCTCTACGCGACCTTCACCATCTCCTACCTGGTCGGGCATGGCTACAGCCGGACCACGGTGCTGACCATCGTTCTGATCGCCTCGGTTCTTGCCTTCCCGATGATGCTGTTCTTCGGCGCGCTGTCGGACAGGATCGGCCGCAAGAAGGTGTTCGTCGGCGGCACCATCGCGATCATGCTCTACATCGTCCCCTACTTCTGGATGCTGAACCACGAATCCAGCTGGGTCGCCTTCCTGGCCATTCTGATCGGTCTGGGCGTGATCTGGCCGACCTATGGCGCAATGATCGGCACCGTGCTGGCCGAGGCCTTCCCGGCCGACATCCGCTACACCGGCATGTCGCTCGGCTATCAACTCGGCGCGGCGCTGGTCGGCGGGCCGATGCCCCTGATCGCGACGGCGCTGCTGGCGGCCTATGGCGGCAGCTATGTCCCCGTCGCGCTGTTCATCATCGCCTGCGGCGCGGTGTCGCTCCTCGCGATGGCATTCACGAAGGACAGGACCGGCGTGGATCTGGACGACTGACGCGGACCGGCGGGGCGACCCGCCGCCGACCCTCACAACGATCCGGGAAAGGACATAAGATGACATTCACCCCGCATGGCAGGCATCTGATCGCTGGCGAATGGGTTGGTGGCGGCGCCACCTTCGAGAATGAACCGGCCTTCGGCGCGGCGCATCGCTTCTCCATGGGCACGGTCGATCTGGTAAACCGCGCGGCGGAGGCGGCCGAGGAGGCGTTCTGGTCCTACGGTTACGCCAGCCGCGAGGACCGCGCCACGTTTCTCGACGCCATCGCCGACGGGATCGAGGCGCGCGCCGCCGCCATCACCGAAATCGGCTGTCAGGAAACCGGCCTGCCCGAGGCGCGGCTGAACGGCGAGCGCGGCCGCACCACCGGCCAGTTGCGGCTCTTCGCGGAGACGATCCGCAAGGGCGATTACCTCGACCGCCGCCACGACCCGGCCCTGCCAGAGCGCAAGCCCATGCCGCGCCCGGACCTGCGGCTGATGCAGCGGCCGATCGGCCCCGTGGCCGTCTTCGGCGCGTCGAACTTCCCTTTGGCCTTCTCCGTCGCGGGCGGGGATACGGCGGCGGCGCTGGCGGCGGGCTGCCCGGTGGTGGTGAAGGGCCACTCCGCCCATCCCGGCACCTCCGAAATCGTGGCCGAGGCAATCCATGCCTCCGTGCAGTCCTGCGGGTTGCATCCCGGCGTCTTCTCTTTGGTGCAGGGCGGGCGGCGCGATGTCGGCACGGCGCTGGTACGGCATCCGCGGATCAAGGCGGTGGGCTTCACCGGTTCGCTCGGCGGCGGGCGGGCGCTGTTCGACCTCTGCGCGGGGCGGCCCGAGCCGATCCCCTTCTTTGGCGAACTGGGCTCGGTCAACCCGATGTTCCTGCTGCCCGGGGCGCTGGCCGCGCGCGGGGCGGAGATCGGCACGGGCTGGGCGGCCTCGATGACCGGTTCGGTGGGGCAGCTCTGCACCAACCCCGGCATCGCGGTGGTACCCGAGGGGGCCGCGGGCGATGCCTTCGTCACCGCCACGGCGGAGGCGCTGAAAGCCGCAGCCCCGCAGGTGATGCTGACCGCCGGCATGGCAGAGGCCTATCGCGCCGGCAAGGCCCGGTTCGACAGCCGCAACGCGGTGCGCCCGGTCCTCACCAGCGAAAGCTCTGGCCGCATGGCAGGGCCGAACCTCTACGAAGTGCCCGCCGCCGCCTTCCTCGAAGATCATGCCCTGACGGAGGAGGTCTTCGGCCCGCTGTCGCTGGTGGTACGGGTGCTTGCGGCGGACGACATGCCCGCGCTGGCGAAGGGCTTCGAGGGGCAGTTGACCGCCACCATCCACATGGACGAGGGCGACGACGACCTCGCCCGCCGCCTGCTACCGGTGCTGGAGCGCAAGGCTGGCCGTGTGCTGGTGAACGGCTTCCCCACCGGGGTGGAGGTGGTGGACGCCATGGTCCACGGCGGCCCCTATCCGGCCAGCACCAACTTCGGCGCCACCTCCGTCGGCACATTGTCCATCCGCCGCTTCCTCCGCCCCGTCTGCTACCAGAACCTGCCGGAAAGCCTGCTGTCGGCGGATTTCACCTGACCCCCTGTCGGGTGGCGCTGGCCTGCGGGGAGCCCTGACGGAAATGCGCGCGCCGTCGAACCGCCGACGGGGGCGGCCATTGCGGTTCCCGTCAAGCCACGGGCGGCAGGCGTCCGCGTCACGTCCTGCTCCAGGCAGCCCTGTTCAGCCCCGTCCCGAAGCCCGTCGCACAGGCCCTCGAAATACGCGGCAAACCCCACAGGCTGATCACAATCGCAAACGCTATCCAGAAAACAGGCGTCCCGTGGCAGCCTCAGCCCGGCAGATGAACACGATTGCGTGACAATCATTGATGCCAAGGCGCTAACCGGAATAAGAATTTCTCTATTTCCACTCAGGATAGAATTGAGAAAAATTAAATTCACTAGTCCGGTCTGAACAAGGAAACCTTGCAAACTGATGCCAAAAAAAATCAAGATCAGCACGTAAAATAAATGTATTCCGCGTTGTTCAGAGCCGACCAAGTACTGCAGCGCTTCCCGCCTTCGTTGTAAAATATTGGCGGCAAACGGACTTTCTTTGCGCTGGCAGTGAACGCCAACGCAGGGCAAGGATCGGGCATTGACCAATGCTGAATCTCGCGTACGATTTCAAAGATTCATGATCAAAGCGCCATTCATTCGGACATCTCGACTTCGCCTTCTTCCTGGATGATTTTCACAAAGTCGATTGGATCGTTGAAATAATTTCGATACGCTGACCGTAGCTGTTTCGGATTTCTTGCCCTGACGTACACAGCATTCAAACTTGAACCCGAAGTTTCTAACTCAGTGGCCTTGGCAATCGCATCTCCGGAATTTTTGAACGGGATCACCTCTAGCCCGGCACTTCCATCTGTTTTTTTGGAAAACATTTAAAACGGTATGTTCTTGCAGCTTCTCCTCGCCCTCGAATTGCTTGAGTGCAGATAACCTCTGAAGGATCCCGAGCTCATTTTCAAGCTCCTGAAGCTGCGCCTGAAGTTCAGCAGTGCTCACCTCCAAAAAGGCTCTCTCCAGATACTCATGTTTGCGAGCAATAATCTCGCTAGCAATTGCAAAGAACCTACCTCGCTTCGACTGATCCATTTCAAACTTCGTGCGCTCTCCGTCGATCAGGTCCGAAATCTCAACTGCCGTGGCCCAAGCATGCTGGGCGCGTGTGCGGTATTGAATCTCTACCAGCAGACCATCCCAAGGCTTCTTCGTTTCGGCCCGATCACTACCACGTGGCAGGTGGCGATATACATCATGGATGCCGCGGTATCCGGTAAACTTGGGCGCTTCAATATAGTCGTATTTTTCGCGCGGATATCTCAATTCATGCTTGACGTTTTTCATCACAGCCGTCGAACTGAGATCATTCCTGAAATCATGCAGATCTGAAAGGTTTTCAAAAATCATTCTGCAACCCGCGAAATCATGCATGGCTGAAACGTCCGTGATCAGCGGCTTACCCGCATCATCTTTTCGTTTCAGCTTGTCAATCACAGTGTTTCTGCGCTTGAGGCGTTGCGCGAATTCAACGTTGTACGGCTTGATTGCTATTCTTTTCTTTAGCCAAGCCTGAAATGTGTTGATGACATAGCCGTGTGATGAACGCCACTGATCCACAAGATCAAAATCCGCCTCTGACCCCACTCCATCCGCGATACGCTTTCCTGCGCGTTTGACTTAGGACTTGCTTACGGGTGGTGGGGACCAGATCGACATCTTTCTTCCAGTATTGGCACTTAACGCATGTATGCCATCAGAATTTCTATGGATAGCTGTACTGACCCGAAACGAATGTGCTTGATCTGCGCTGATAGCCGGGACGAGCTGCGCGACATCCGCCGCGCAGGGTTGAGATCGGTAGCCACAGCCCGAACCACATCCGCCTGGCCGACCTGCCCGCCGCCGAGCAGAAGCGGAAAAGCCGCCGCCTGTCGGAACGCCGGTGGTGCATATGTTCGTCCCCTAAGTTTCGCACCAACGCGAGCCACTGCGGCGGGCTATGAAACCGGCGCCACCTGCCAGCGGACGCCCGGTTGGCCGTGCAAGGCGATCACTATGGCGACACCCCGCCCGGTTTCCTGTGGAGGTTCTCCATGAAGGACGCGCCCAGGACGGAGCCGCTGTACAGGCAGCCGTGGCCCGGCGCGCCGGGGCCGGTGCAAATGCGACCGGCATCGCCGTGACCGATGGCACCGGGCGGGCCTTGCCCGGCGAGGATCTGGTCGGGCGATTGCGCGGTGTGCTGGCGGGGGCCACGCCCGCGGCCCCGGTGGCCGATCTGCACGCCAAGGCGTTGCAACGCCGATCCCGCCGCTTGGGCCGCAGGCGCTTGGCCTGATCGCCGGATGACATCATGACCGACGCACCCTCGCCGCCTCGCCCGCTTGCCCGGGATCACCCCGGGCTTCTGGCGGATCAAGCGCACCGCCGTGACCATGGGCGAAACGGCCCGGCAATCCGGGCCGGGGCCCGGCGCGGCCACGCGGAATTTGCGTGGGCGTGGCGTGGTTTCCGTTCCGAAGCAGGGTCCATGCGTCTCGCACCGGACGGGCCGGGCTTTGCGCCCGGCGCCGATGGCCGGTCAGAGGGTGTCGAGCGACCGGGCGATGATGTCGAACATCTCGTCCGCCTGCGCTTCGGTCAGGATCATCGGCGGGCACAGGCCGATGCTGTCGCCGATATTGCGCACGATCAGCCCGTTCCGGAGCATGGCGGCGAAGGCCGCGCTGCCCAGTTCGCCGGTTTTCCGGACGGTCTTCGCCGCCTTGTCATCCACAAGCTCGATGGCGGCGATCAGACCGACGCCGCGCACTTCGCCCACCTTCGGATGATCGGCCAGCGTGGCGAGCTTGCCGCGCAGACGTTCCCCCACCCGGCGGGCGTTTTCCACCAATCCGCGTTCCTCGATGATGGCGATGTTTTCCAGCGCCACGGCCGCGCCCACCGGATGCGCCCCGCCGGTGAAACCATGGCCGAAGGTGCCGATGCGGTGGCTTTCCTCGGCGATCGGGCCATAGAAACGGTCGTTCATCACGATGGCGGAGAACGGCATATAGCTCGACGTCAACTGCTTCGACAGCACCATCACGTCGGGCTTGATGCCGAAGGTGGCCGAGCCGAACATCTCCCCCGTCCGGCCAAAGCCGCAGATCACTTCGTCCGCGATCAGTACGATGTCCGGGTATTTCGCCAGCACCGCCTGGATCTTCGCCCAATAGGTCTTCGGCGGCACGATCACGCCGCCCGCGCCCATCACCGGCTCGGCGATGAAGGCGGCGATGGTGTCGGGGCCCTCCTTCCGGATCAGCGCGTCCAGATCCTCGGCGCAGCGGGTGGCGAAGTCTTCCTCGCTCTCGCCCGGGCGGCCCTCGCGCCAGTAATGCGGGCAGGTGGTGTGCAGGATGCCGGGCAGCGGCAGGTCAAACGAGCGGTGGTTGTTCGGCAGGCCGGTCAGGCTGGCGGCGGCGATGGTCACGCCGTGATAGCCGCGCTGGCGCGCGATCACTTTCTTGCGCTGCGGCTGGCCCATGGCATTGGCGCGATACCAGACCATCTTCAGCACCGAGTCATTCGCCTCCGAGCCGGAGTTGGTGAAGAACACCTTGCTCATCGGCACCGGCGCCAGCGCGACCAGCTTTTCCGCCAGATCAATGGCGGGGCCATGCGAGCGATGGGCGAAATTGTGGTAATAGGGCAGCTTCTTCATCTGCTCGGTCGCGGCATTGATCAGGCGCTGTTCGTTGAAGCCGACGGCGACGCTCCACAGCCCGGCCAGCCCCTCGATATAGCGGTTGCCCTCGCTGTCGAAGACATGGATGCCCTCGCCCTTGTCGATGATGAGGGGGCCGACCTCCTGATGCCGCATGGCGTCGGTATAGGCGTGGAAATGGTGGCGCAGGTCGCGTTCGGCCTCGGTGCCCTTGAAATTGTCGTGGTTGGTCATGGGATTCCCCTGTTGGAAAGCGGGTTACAGCGCCTTGCGGCGCAGGGTGCGGTTGAGAAGGAAAATCCCGCCGCCGATCACGATCGTGCCCAGGATGAACAGGAAGGCGGCGGAGGCGATGGCGGGCGAGATATTCTCGCGGATCGAGGAGAACATCTGCCGCGCCAGCGTGCGCTGGTTCGGCCCGGCGATGAACAGCGTCAGGATCACCTCGTCGAGCGAGGTGGCAAAGGCCAGCACCGCCCCCGACAGGATCCCCGGCATCGCCAGCGGCAGGGTGATGACCCCGAACACCTTCACCGGATGCGCGCCAAGGCTCAGCGCCGCCTGTTCCACCCGGGTGTCGATGCCGCGCAGCCCGTTCGAGACGTTCACCACCACGAAGGGCAGCGCGACGACCGAATGCGCGATGATGACGCCAAGGTGCGTGTTGGTCAGCCCCATCCGGACGAAGACGATCTGCATCCCGACGCCGATGATGACGGCGGGAATGACCATTGGCAAAAGCAGCGTCGAGCGCAGCAGTTCCGCCCCCGGAAAGGCGCGCCGCAGGCCGAGCGCCGCCAGCGTGCCCACCACCGTCGCCAGCGCCGTCGCCCCCGCGCCGATCACCAGGCTGTTGATGATCGAGCGGCGCCAGACGTCCGACAGCCAGAGTTCCTGAAACCAGCGGGTGGACCAGGACGGGATCGGATAGCTGAGCAGGTCCGACCCGGTGAAGGCCAAAGGCAGGATCGCCAGCAGCGGCGCCATCAGGAAGGTGACGGCCAGCACCCCGAAGATGATCTGTGCAATCCGCATCGGTCAGCCCCTCGCCGGTTGTCGGGTGATGCGGGCATAGACCGCGTAAAGGATCAGCGTGACCGCAAGCAGCAGCATCCCGAAGGCGCCCGCCATGCTCCAGTTCGCCGAATTCAGCGCGTAGAAGGCGATGATCGAACTGACCATCTGATCCGTCGGGCCGCCGATCAGCGCGGGCGTGATGTAGTAGCCGATCGCCGACATGAAGACGAGCAGCACGCCCGAGGCCACGCCCGCCGCGCTCATCGGCAGGGTGATCTTGAGAAAGGCACCAAAGGGGCGCGCGCCGAGCGACGCCGCCGCAGGCAGCAGGTTCGGCGGGATGGTGAGCAGCACCGCATAGATCGGCAGCACCATCAGCGGCAACAGCACATGGCTCATCGCGATGACGACGCCGGTACGGGTGAAAAGCAGCCGGAACTGCCCCTCGATCACGCCAAACCAGCGCAGTGCGTTGCTGATCAGCCCCTGATCTTGCAACAGCACATACCAGGCCGCCGTGCGCACCAGAAGCGAGGTCCAGAGCGGCAGCAGCACACAGGCCAGCAGAAGCACCCGCACCCAGCCTTTGCTGGCCGCCATCAGCATCGCATAGGGGTAGCCGATCATCAGGCAGACCAGCGTCACCGTCGCGCCGATGCTCAGCGTGCGCAGGAAGATGTCCCGGTTCGCCGAGGCGCTTTCCGGCAGCCGTTCGATGCTGCCCGAGGCGTCGCGGGCAAAGTCGAGCGCGGCGAGCAGGAACTTGTCCGTCACCGGCGGGGCGGAGGCGCGGATCGCCTCCCAATAGGCGGGCTGTGCCCAGCGTTTATCGACCGTGGTCAGGTCCACCGGGCCATCCCCGGCAATCGCCTGCGTCGTGCGGCCAAGCAGCGTGCGATAGCCCGATTGCGCGCTGTTCAGCCGCCGCACCACATCGCCCAACTGCTGCTGATCGGTCAGCGCGCGCAGATCGGCGACCAGCGCGGCCTGCATCTCCGGGCTGGGCGGGGATTGCCCGTCCCAGTCGCGCAGCACCGCCACCGTCTGCGGCAGCCCGTCGTTGATGACCGGATCCGAGACCGATTTCACCAGCACCGTCCAGATCGGCGTCAGGAAGAAGAACGCCGCGAAGGCCAGCACCGGGCCAAGAAGCAGAACCCGGCTCATGGCTTGACGATCCAGCAATCGGCGGCGGCGAAATGGACCTGCGCGCGGTGGCCGATCTCCGGCACCGGCTGGCTGCGGTCGATCCGCGCGATCAGGCGCAGCGCGCCGTGGCGCAGGTGCAGCCGGATATGGTCGCCCTGATAGACGCAATCCTCGACATCGACCGGCCAGAGGTTTTCCGCCCCGGCGACCGGCCCCGACGGGATCCGCAGCCGCTCGGGCCGCAGCGAGACCAGCACCGCATCCCCCGCCGCATGGCCATCGGCGGCGACGGCGATCACCGGCCCGCCCTCCAGCGCGACCTGCATCAGGCCATCGGCCACGCGCGTGACCTTGCCCGGCAACAGGTTGGTTTCGCCGATGAATTCGGCCACGAAGCGGGTGGCGGGGCGGTCATAGATCTCATCCGGGGCGCCGATCTGGTCGATCCGGCCCTGGTTGAACACCGCGATCCGGTCGGACATGGTAAGCGCCTCGCCCTGATCATGGGTGACGAAGACGATGGTCAGGCCCAGCCGGCGGTGCAATTCGCGGATGTCGAGCTGCATCTGCTCGCGCAACTGCTTGTCCAGCGCACCAAGCGGTTCGTCCATCAGCACCACGGAGGGTTCAAAGACCAGCGCCCGGGCCAGCGCGATCCGCTGCTGCTGCCCGCCGGAAAGCATGGTGGGGCGGCGCTCGGCGGTATGCGAAAGCTGCACCATGTCCAGCGCGCGGCGCACGCGCTCGGTGGTTTCCGCCCGGCCAACGCGGCGCTGCTTCAGCGGGAAGGCCACGTTTTCCGCCACCGTCATATGCGGGAACAGCGCGTAGTTCTGGAACACCACGCCCATGTCGCGCCTGTAGGGCGGCAGCCTGTCGATGCGCTGCCCATCGACGAAGATCCGCCCCGCCGTCGGTGTCAGGAACCCGGCCAGCATCATCAGGATCGTCGTCTTTCCAGAACCCGACGGCCCCAGCATGCTGACGAATTCGCCCCGGGCAATGTCCAGTTGCAACCCCTGGACAACGCGCACGGCGCCAAAGGTCATGTCCACGTCCTGAAAGCGGATATAGGGATCGGGTCCGCGGCCCTGCGGCGCGGGGGAAGGATGTGCGGGCATGTCGGTCCTGACTGGCAAGGGCCGGATCGCGGGTGCGATCCGGCGGATGGATCACTGGCCGATCCAGGCGTTGAAGCGCTGGTTCAGTTCCTCCAGATTGTCGACCCAGAAATCGACGTCGAGCGGCAGCGTGCCTTCCATGTTCTCGGGCGTGGTCGGCAGGTCGGCGCGCAGGTCTTCGCGCACCAGCGCGGTGCCCGCCTTGGTCGGCGGACCATAGGCCACATATTCCGGCAGTTGCGCGAGGCGCTCCGGCTGGCTCGCGAAGGCAATGAATTCATGCGCCAGATCGACATGCGGCGAGCCCTTCAGGATCACCCAGCTATCGACGGCGGGAATGCTGCCTTCCCACACGATCTTCAGGTTGCGCCCCTCGTAACGGTTCACGCCCGCCACCCGGCCGCTGTAGACCGAGGTCATCGCCACCTCGCCCGTCGCCAGAAGCTGCAAGGGCTGCGCCCCCGCCTCCCACCACACCAGATTGGGTTTCAATTCGTCCAGCTTGGCAAAGGCCCGGTCGACGCCTTCGGGCGTGGCCAGCACCTCATAGACCTCCGCCGCCGGCACGCCATCGGCCATCAGCGCGAATTCCAGCGTGTATTTAGGCCCCCGGCGCAACGCGCGCTGGCCCGGGAATTTCTGCACATCCCAGAAATCGGCCCAGGATTTCGGCCCTTCCGCCAGCGCATCACCGTCATAGGCAAGCGCGGTGGACCACACGAAGGTGCCGACGCCGCAGGGGCTTACGGCCTGCGGCAGGAAATCGTCCTTGTTGCCGATCTTCGACCAGTCGATCTTTTCATACAGCCCGTCGAAGCAGCCAAGCGCCAGTTCCTCGGCCTCGACCTCCACCAGGTCCCAGTTCGGCGTTCCGGCCTGCACCCGGGACTGGATCACGCCGATGCCACCATCCCAGGATTCCTCCAGCACGCGGATGCCCTTTGCCGCGGCGAAGGGGGTGAAATAGGCGGCGCGCATGCCGTCCTGCGTATTGCCGCCAAAGGCGACGACGGTGAAATCGCGCGGCTGCGCCACGGCCATCACCGCCGAGCACAGGACGATCCCGCCCGCGAATGCGAGTTTTCCAGTTCCGATCATGAGTATCTCTCCCGAGGGGCTACGCGCTTTCTCGTGGAACGCGTTAGTTTGAACCCGACGATACGCAGCGACACGCCGGGCGCAAAGGCGATAGTTCTTGCCACTGTGGACTATGGGATATACCACTGAATCCGGTCTTCCGCGTGGATCCGCAAGATGAACGCCTCAAAGCTGCCACCGCTGATCATGATCCGGGCCTTCGAGGCCGTGGGCCGTACCGGCAGCATCCGCAAGGCCGCCGAAGACATCGGCGTCTCGCACAATGTCGTCGGCTATCACATCCGCAATCTGGAAAGCTGGCTCGGCACGGTGCTGATCGAGCGCAGCCCGCGCGGGGTCACGCTCACGCCCGAGGGGCGGCAGTTCCACGCCACCGTGGCCGAGGCGCTGGCCCGGATCGCCGCCGCCGCGGGCCGGTTGCGCTCGCCGCGCCGGGTGCTGAACGTGTTCTGTCCCTATGGGCTGGCGTCGCGCTGGCTGACGCCACGGCTGTCGCATCTGGAACAGCACCTGCCCGGCTGCGAGATTTCGGTCCATCCCTGCGTCACCCTGCCCGAGAAGGGCGCCGGTCCGGGCGACCTGCTGATCGGCTACGGCCCGCAGGACGATGTTCCACCGGGGGCGGAGGTCATCACCTGGATGCGCGCCTTCCCGATCGCCAGCCCCGGGTTCGTGCGGCTGCATGGCCAGCCGTCTTCGGTGGCGGATATGCTCGGCTTTCCGCTGATCCACGAACAGGATCTGGACCAATGGGCAGGCTGGTTCGCGGCGGCGGGGGTGACGATTGGCCCCGCCGCGCTGAAGGGGCCGCGCCTTGGCAACCTCAGCCTGTGCATCGACGCGACCGTGGCCGGACAGGGGATCGCGCTCGGCTTTTCGCTGGTGGTGCGCGATCTGCTGGCCGGGGGCCAGTTGGTCGAACTGCTGGCCACCGACATTCATCTGGGCTGCTATTACCTGCTGTCGCCCGCCGAAGTGGCGCGCGACCCGGTGCGGTCGCGCTTCGTCGCCTGGCTGAAGGAGCAGCTTGCGCAGACCGCCTGAGCTCAGAGGGCCGCGCCGAAGAAATCCTTCAGCCGCGCCACCGCCTGATCGACGCAATCCGGCTTGTCATACAGGTCGTAATGCGTGGCGCCGGGGACGACGAGGATGTTCTTCACCTGCGACGCCGCCTTGTTGAACAACTCGAACCCGTCGCGATACGACCCGAAGGCCCCCACCTGCCCGCCGCCGACGATGATCTGCAACGGCTGGGTCAACAGCGTTTCCGCCAGGTGGAAGGCGTCCCAGGTGAAGGCGGCGCCGGTGCTGACCACGTTCAGCCGGTTGGGCGATCCGGGCTGCTGGCCGCGCGGGGTGGTGTAGTAGTCCACCGCCTCAACCACGTCGATCTCGGTGATGCCGGTGGCGGCAAGCTGCTCCGGCGATTGCGGGATGAAGGTGGTGATGGCGGTTTCGCCGCCGCGGGCCTCAATGCTGCGCTGCGCGCTGATCGCCTCCAGCGCCCGGATCGCGGCGCCCGGCGTGAGGTCGCCCTCGCGGCACAGGCGGCCATAATTGGCGCCGACCACGGTCGCCACCGCCTTGAAGCGGCGCTCGGTCATCGCCGCGTTCACGGCATAGCCACCACCGCCGCAGATACCCAGAACGCCGATCCGGTTTTCATCCACGAAGGGCAGCGTCACCAGATAGTCGGCGGCGCAGCGGAAATCCTCGACCCGCGTGGCGGGATCTTCGAGATACCGGCCCGGCCCGCCGCTCGCCCCCTGTGTCGAGGCGTCAAAAGCCAGCGCGACATAGCCCAGTTCCGCCAGCCGCGCGGCATAGATCCCCGCCGTCTGCTCCTTGCACGAGCTGATCGGATGCGCCACGACGACGGCCGGATAGGTCTTCGCCTCGTCGAAGCCTTCGGGCAGATGCAGGTTGGCGGCCACGTCCCAGGTCTTGTTGCGGAAGGTCACGGCTTTCATCTTCAGTCTCCTTTGCCATCGGTTGCGCTGACTATAGCCGGGGGGACGACCCCCGATAAGGCCGCGCAATCCGCATGCCGCGATTAGCCCGGCTTATGAATGCCCGGTCAGGAAATCGGCGATCGCCGCAAGGCGCGAGCCGCGCCGCCCGCTGGCCTCGCGCCGGTCGGCGAGGTGATAGAGCCGATACATCCCCCGCACGCCCAGCCAGCGCAGCGGCTCCGGCTCCCACCGGCGCGGCCTGCGGTTGACCCAGGGGAGCGCGGTCAGCGCGGTTTGCCGGTCGAGCAGCAGATCCGCCAGCGTCCGCCCCGCGAGGTTCGAGGTCGAGACCCCCACCCCCACATAGCCGCCCGCCCAGCCGATCCCCGTCGCCGGATCGAGCCCCACCGTCGCGCACCAGTCGCGCGGCACGCCCAGCACCCCGCACCACGCATGATCCAGCCGCAGCCCGCGCGTCTGCGGCAGCATCCGGTACAGAATCTCGCGCAGTTGCGCGATCGTCGCCGCCTGCGTGCGGCCCCGGTCGTCGATCCCCGAGCCGAAACGATAGGGCACGCCGCGCCCGCCCATCGCGATCCGCCCCTCGCGCGTGCGTTGGGCATAGCAATAGGCATGCGAGGCATCGGCCAGCAATTCGCCGCCGCGCCAGCCGATCCGGTCCCAAAGCGCGGCGGGCAGCGGCTCGGTCACGATCAGCGCAGAGTTGAGCGGGATGAGGTCGCGCCCGTGGCCCGGGATCCGCGCGGTGAACCCTTCGGTTGCGCGGATGATCCGGCGGGCAGTGACGATGCCGCGATCCGTCTCTACCCGGCCCGGCGCGATGCGGGTGACGGCGGTCTGCTCGTAAATCCGCGCGCCCATCCGTTCGACCACCTGCGCGAGGCCCCGCACCAGCTTTGCCGGCTGCACCCGCGCCGTGCCATGCAGCACCAGCGCACCAAGCGCCCCCGGCACGCCGATCCGCGCCTGCGCGGCCTCGGCCCCGATCAGTTCGATGCGCGCCTCCGGCACCTGCCATTCCCGCGCGGCGGCGTATTCGGCCTGCAACCGTTCCCATTGCGCGGGGGTGCAGGCATAGGTGAGGCAGTCGTTTTCAAGAATGTCGGCCGCGATCCCCTCCGCCGCGCAGGTCCGCACCACCTCGCTCACTGCCTCGCGCGCGGCGGTTTCAAAGGCGATGACCCCGGCGCGGCCGCTTTGCGCGCAGTATCTCCTCCGGCTCCAGCTGAATTCCCCCGAACACCAGCCACCATTGCGCCCCGAAGCGCCGAAGCCCGCGAATTCCTTTTCCAGCAGCACGACATTCAGGTCCGGCCGCGCCTTCAGCAGATAATAGGCGGTCCACAGCCCGGTGAAGCCCGCGCCGACGATCGCCACATCCGCCGTGATGTCCCCGGGAAGCGCGGGGCGGTAGCCCGGCACCCCGCCGATATCGGCATACCAGAACGAGACTTCGCCGTTGATCATGCTCATTCTCCGCGCAGCCGGATGCGCCGGACATCGACCGCGACGGCCCGCCCCTGTGTAGAACAGGGGCGGATCCCCCGCAACCGCTCTGGCCGATCGCGCGCGGGCCGGATAGCCTTGGCCGGTGACGCAGAGGGGAGAGCGACATGAAATTTCTCAGGCTGGGGGAGGCGGGCGCCGAACGCCCGGCGGTTCTGGATGCGCAGGGCCGGGCGCGGGATCTGTCCGGCGTGGTGGAGGATATCAGCGCGGCCACCCTGGCGGGCGGGCGGCTCGCCGGGCTGGACCCGAGCGCCCTGCCCCTTGCCGCCGAAGGCCAGCGCATCGGCCCCGCCGTGGCCGGGATCGGCAAGATCATCTGCGTCGGGCTGAACTACGCCGACCATGCCCGCGAAACCGGCAACCCGTTGCCCACGGAACCCGTCCTGTTCGGCAAGGCGACAAGCGCGATCTGCGGCCCGAATGACGATGTGGAAATCCCGCGCGGCGCCGACCGCACCGATTGGGAGGTCGAACTGGGCGTCGTGATCGGCAAACGCGCGAAATATGTGACCGAAGCCGAGGCGCCCGCGCATATCGGCGGCTATGTTCTGGTCAACGACGTGTCCGAGCGCCGGTTTCAGGCCGAACGCGGCGGCCAGTGGATCAAGGGCAAAAGCCATGACACCTTCGCGCCTGTCGGCCCCTGGCTGGTCACCCCGGACGAAATCGCCGATCCGCAGGACATCGACCTGTGGCTCGATGTCGATGGGGTGCGGCGCCAGACCGGCAACACCCGCACGATGGTCTTTCCGGTGTATCACCTGATCAGCTACATCTCGCAGTTCATGACGCTGCTGCCCGGCGACCTGATCTGCACCGGCACCCCGCCGGGCGTCGGGCTGGGGATGAACCCGCCGGTGTTCCTGAAGCCCGGGCAGGTCGTGACCCTCGGCGCTGCCGGTCTGGGCGCGCAACGCCAACGCATGGTGTCCGCCTGACGGCCCGCACGGGGGACCACCGAGACCCGCACAGGATTTCGTGAAGGCCGCGATCACGCCCTGCACATCCCTGCATTCGGTGGTATCCACCGAACTGCCCCGGGCCGAACCCGGCGCGGACAACGAACGGGAAGGCCGGTGTGGTATCATATCTCTGACTGGAACGCGGTCTACGACAACGCGCCGAACATCCCCAAGGGGGCCGACTGGCCCGGCGTCTGGGCCGAACCCGCCGCCGCCTTCCGTGCCGCCGCGCGGGCCGAGCTGGACATCCCCTATGGCCCCGGCGCGCGGGAGGTGTTCGACCTGTTCCGGCCCGAAGGCGCCGCCCGGGGGCTGGTGGTCTTTGTCCATGGCGGGTTCTGGATGGGGCTCGACAAGAGCTTCTTTTCGCATCTGGCGGCGGGGGCGCTGGCGCATGGCCATGCCGTCGCCATCCCGAGCTATACGCTCGCGCCCGAAGCCCGGATCGCGGCGATGACGCAGCAGATCGGCGCAGCGGTTGCGGCGGCGGCGGCGCGGGTTCCCGGCCCGATCCGGCTGACCGGCCATTCGGCGGGGGGGCATCTGGTCACGCGGATGGTCTGTGTGGACAGCCCGCTGCCGCCGGACCTGCGGGCGCGGATCGCAGGGGTGCTGTCACTCTCCGGGCTGCACGACCTGCGGCCGCTGCGGCATATCTGGCGCAACGCCACGCTGAGGATCGACGAGGCCGAGGCGGTGGCCGAAAGCCCGGCGCTGAACACGCCGCTGCCGCACACCCGCCTGACGGCCTGGGCGGGGGCAATGGAGACGTCCGAATTCCTGCGCCAGAACGCGCTTTTGCCCAATATCTGGGCCGGGCTCGGGGCGACGACGCGGGTGGTGGTCGAACCGAACCGGCACCATTTCAACATCGTGGACGGGCTGGGGCAGCCGGATCATCCGCTGGTGGCGGCGCTTCTGGACTGACCCCCCCGCCTACATCGCGCAGTCGTTGACGTAATTGTCCTGATAATCGTCGAAGATCTTTTCGACGATCGAGGTGGCATAGCGGCCATCCGCGCGCTTCACCACCTTGGTCAGGTAGAAGTCCTGAATCGGGAAGTGGTTCTTGCCGAACGAAAAATCGCCGCGCAGCGAGGTGAACTCCGTCTTTTCCATCGCCGCGCGCAGCCCGTCGCGGTCCGACATCTTGCCATCCACCGCCTTGACCGCGCTGTCGATCAGCAGGGCCGCGTCATAGGCCTGCATGGCGAAGGTCGCGGGCACCGCGTTGAACCGGGCGATATAGGCATCGGTGAAGGCGCGCGATTGCGGCGTGTCCAGGTCCGGCGCCCAGTTCGACCCGGCGAACATGCCCAAGGCCGCGTCCTGTTGCGCGGGCAGGGTGGATTCGTCCACGGTAAAGGCCGACAGGAAGGGGATCCCGCTCATCCCGGCCTGATGGAACTGCTTGACGAGGTTCACGCCCATGCCCCCCGGCATGAAGGCATAGATCGCATCCGGGCCGGTGGCGGCGATCTGCGCGAGTTCCGCCGAGAAATCGAGCTGCCCGAGCGGCACCAGCATCTCGTCGGCGACGCCGCCCTTGTAGGAATGCTTGAACCCCTCCATCGCATCCTTGCCGGCCTGATAGTTCGGCGCGAGCAGGTAGACGTTCCCATAGCCCTGATCCTGCGCATATTTGCCGGAAACTTCGTGCATCTGGTCGTTCTGATAGGAGGTGACGAACAGGTTGCGGTTGCAGTCCTTGCCCGCCAGCGTCGAGGTGCCCGCATTGGTCGAGATCATGAAGGCGCCGCCCTCGGTGACCGGCGATATGATCGCGTTCAGGATGTTGGAAAAGATCGGGCCGACGACGAAATCGACCTTGTTGCCTTCAACCAGTTCGCGCGCGCGGGTAACGGCGACCTCGGGCTTCTGCTCGTCGTCCACGACGATCAGTTCGACCGGCTTGCCGCCCAGCTTCCCGCCCAGATCGTCCAGCGCCAGCCGGAACCCGTCGCGCGACTGTTCGCCCAGAACCGCCCCCGGACCCGACAGCGTGTAGATCAGGCCGATCCGGACGATCCCGTCATCGGCATGGGCTGCCTGCGCGGCAAGAAGGCTTCCGGCCAGAAGCGATGCTTTCACTTTATTCATTCATTTCCTCCATCGGGCCTGTCGCCCATCGGTCACTCAAGCGGCGGCGCGGGCACGAATTCCAGTTCGTGGAACGAGGCGATCCGCACGACCTCGGCCGGGTCCGGCACGTTGTGGATCGAGGAGAACATCTCCCACAGCTTGGCCGTCGGCGAGACCCAGAACAGCGCCGTCGTCTCCGCGCCCGAACGGTTGAAGAGCCCATGCGGAATCCCGCGCGGCATCACGACCAGATCGCCCGGCCCGGCCTTGCGCAGCTTGCCGCCGATCTCGGCCTCCAGCGCGCCGGTCAGGACATAGACGAATTCGTCCTGCGTAAAGTGGATGTGATGCGGCACGAAGGTTCCGGCAGGGAAGACCGCATGCCAGGACATCGCGCTTTCGCTACAGGATTTCGGCGTATAGGTCTGGCCCAGAATGTTCCAGACGATGCCCTTGATGCTTTCGTCCTTGCCCATCACGCCGGGCGGCATCGGGCAGGGGGGCAGCGGATAGCTGGGGGTGCTCATCTGTCGGTCTCCTTTTTCTTCATTCAGATGCGAAATTTCCGCATGTAAAGCCGGATCTGCGTGTCAGCCGCGTTTCCGGGTCTGATCCCCCGAAAAACCGGCGGTGGTGGCGTATCCGCGCACGATGGCCGCGCGTTCTTCGGGCGTGATCACCCGGTCCAGATCGGCGAAGCCCTCGGGGGCGCGGCGCTCAACCTCGTCGATCAGCCCCTCCGGCCCGCCCAGACGGTTCAGCCGGACGATCTCCGCCGTCATGGGGCGGCGCAGCGCGTCATAGCCCGCCAGCGACAGCCCGCCCACCAGTTGATCCGCCAGCGCGCGGGTGTCGAGGATCGCCTGGCTCGCTCCGTTCGAGCCGACCGGATACATCGGATGCGCCGCATCCCCGATCAGCGTCACCCGCCCGTGGTTCCAGCTTGGCAGAGGATCGCGGTCGCACATCGGATATTCCAGGAACACCGGCGTCGCGCGCACCAGCGCCTCAAGGTCGATCACATCGACATCGAAGGCGCGCACATGCGGGATCAGCTCGTCCAGCGTGCCCTGCCGGTTCCAGTCCTCGCGCCGGGGCGCGGGGCTGCCCTCGGCGCCCGGGCGATAGGTCACGACCCAGTTCATCAGCACCCGGCCCGGCGCCGACCCCGGCGCGATCGGATAGAGCACCAGCTTGTAGGTGAAGCCCCCCGCCACGATCATCGTCCGGCCATCGGCGAAGGCATCGGTTTCCACCGCGCCGCGCCACATCATCACGCCGTTCCATTTCAGCCCGGCCTCGTCGGGGTAAAGCTGCGCGCGGATCGGCGAATGCACGCCATCAGCCGCCACCAGCAGATCGCCCCGCGCCGTGCCATTTTCGAAATGCAGCGTGACGCCCTGCGCATCCTGCGCGAACCCCGTGCCGCGATGCGACAGGCGCACCGCACCGGGCCCGAGCCGGTCGTGGACCGCATCGCGCAGCAGGGCGTGCAGCCGCCCGCGATGGATCGAGAATTGCGGATAGTCGCTCCCCGCCGCGATCCCCCGCGGCTCGCGCCAGATTTCCTGCCCCCGCCGCGTCAGATAGCGCAATTCGCTGGTGCGGATCGCGATCCGGTCCAGTTCCGGCAACAGGCCCAGTTCGGCCAGTTCGCGGATCGCATGCGGCAGGACATTGATCCCCACGCCCAGTTCCCGCAACTCCGGCGCCGCCTCAAAGATCTCGCAGGGGATGCCGCGCGCATGCAGCATCAGCGCGAGCGTCAGCCCGCCAATGCCCGCGCCATTCACCAGAACCTTCATCTTTCTCCTCCCTCAGACCTTCAGGAAACGGTCCTTGACCTCCGGGCTGCTTTTCAGGTCCGCGCTGGTGCCGGTCCAGACGACCCGGCCCTTTTCCACGACATAGTGACGGTCGGCGAAGCGGGTCAGCGCGTCCACGTTCTTGTCGATGACCAGGATCGCCTCACCCTCGGCCTTCAGCCGGGCGAGGCAGTCCCAGATCTGATCCCGGATCAGCGGCGCAAGCCCCTCCGTCGCCTCGTCCAGCACCATCAGATCGGGGTTCGTCATCAGCGCCCGGCCGATCGCCAGCATCTGCTGCTCGCCGCCCGAAAGCTGGTTGCCCATGTTTGCCGCGCGCTCCTTCAGCCGGGGGAACAGGTCGTGGATCCGCGCCAGCGTCCATTTCCCCTGCCGCGCCCCCGGATGCGCGGTGGCAAGAAGGTTTTCCGTCACCGTCAGGTTCGGAAAGATCATCCGCCCCTCCGGCACCAGACCCAGCCCCATCCGCGCGATCCGGTGCGGCGGCTGGCCCGCCACGTCCCGGCCATGGACCGCGACGCGCCCGCCCGTGGGCTTCACCAGCCCGAAGATCGCGTGGACCGTCGTGGTCTTGCCCATGCCGTTGCGGCCCAGCAGCGTCACCACCTCGCCCCGCGCGATGGAAAGCGACATGCCGAACAGCACCTTGCTCTCGCCATAGGCGGCCTGGAGGTCTTCGACCAGCAGCATCACCCGGCCCCCTCTTCTTCGCCCAGATAGGCCGCGCGGACCCTGGGATGGCTCCGGATGCTGTCGACCGTGCCGCCTGCGATGATCTGCCCGTAGACGAGGACCGACACCCAATCCGCCAGCTGGAACACCGCGCTCATGTCATGCTCGATCAGCATCATCGTCACCCGCGATTTCAGCCGCCCCATCAGCGCGACGAGGATCTCTGCCTCCTCCGGCCCGGTCCCGGCCAGCGGTTCGTCGAGCAGCAGCAGCCGGGGATTGGTCGCCAGCGCGATGGCAATTTCAAGCTGCCGCTTCTCGCCATGCGAGAGCGCACGGCCCGGCCGCGCGGCCTGCGGCTCCAGCCCGACCTCGGCCAGACAAGCCATCGCCGCCTCGTTCAGCGCGCCTTCCCGCGCGGCGGGGCGCCAGAACCGGAAGGACGACCCCGACCGCGCCTGAACCGCGATGGCGACGTTTTCCAGCACCGTCAGTTCCGGCAGGATCCGCGTCACCTGAAACGACCGCGCCAGCCCGCGCCGCACCCGGCCCGCCATGTCCAGATGGGTGATCGTTTCGCCGTCATAGACGATCCGCCCGCCATCGGGCTGCAACTGCCCCGAAAGCTGCGAAATCAGCGTGGTCTTGCCCGCGCCGTTCGGGCCGATGATCGCATGGATCTGCCCGGGATGGACGGTCAGCGACACATCATCCGTCACGGTCAGCGCGCCATAGGATTTCCGCAGGGCGTGGACTTCGAGCAGCGGCTGGCTCATCTGCCCTCCCCCCTGCCGGTGACATGGGCGACCAGCCGGGTCAGGCCGCCCGGCGCGAACAGCACCACCGCCAGCAGCAGCACCCCGAAATACAGTTTCCAATGGTCGGAGAACCGCGCCATCAGTTCTTCGAGCCCGATGGTGACCAGCGCCCCGGCCACGGCACCGGCCAGATTGCCCACCCCGCCCAGCACGACCATGATGATGAATTCGCCCGAGCGTTGCCAACTGGACAGCGCGGGCGAGACATATTGCAACTGGTTGGCGATCAGCACCCCGGCCAGCGCACAAAGCACCGCCGAAATCACATAGGCCACCATCTGATAGGGCAGGATCCGGAAGCCCACCGCCTCCATCCGCAGGCTGTCCTCGCGCGTGCCGATCAGCACCCGGCCGAAGCGCGAGTGCGTGAGCCGGCTGAGAAAGCCGAAGGCCAGCACCAGCAGAGCCAGCACCAGATAGAACAGCGCGGTTTCGCTGCGCAGCAGATCCCGCCCGAACAGGGTCGAGCGCGGCAGGCTCATCCCGTCATCACCGCCGAAGGCCGACAGCGACACGAAGAAGAAGAACGCCATCTGCCCGAAGGCGAGCGAGATCATGATGAAATAGACCCCGCGCGTGCGCAGCGCGATCGCCCCCGTCACCAGCGCGAACAGAGCGGCGGCCCCCGCGGCGGCGGCGAAATGCGCAAACAGATCGCCGATCCCCCAGCCTTGCAGCACCAGTGCCGCATAGGCGCCGATCCCGAAGAACGCGGCATGGCCAAAGGACACCAGCGCGCCATAGCCCAGGATCAGGTCGAGCGACAGCGCCGCGATGGCATAGATCATCATCCGGGTGACGACCGTGATGTAGAACCCCTGCCCGGCCAGCGTCAGCAGCGGCGGCACCACCGCCAGCACCGCGAACAGGCCCAGCATGAGCGGAACGCGGGCGGTCATTTCGCAAGGCTCCGTCCGAAAAGGCCGCTCGGGCGCCAGAACAGGATGGCGATCATCAGCAGGTAAACCAGCATCGGCGCCAGCGTCCGGCCCAGCTGATTGGCGATCTCGGGCGCGAGGGCCATCTTGAGCAGCATCGGCCCGAAGATCCGCCCCACCGTGTCGATGATCCCCACCAGCAGCGCCGCGATGAAGGCGCCGCGCACCGAGCCGACGCCGCCGATCACGATCACCACGAAGGCAAGGATCAGGATCGAATCCCCCATCCCCGGATCGACCGACAGGATCGGCGAGACGATGGCCCCCGCGAACCCCGCGAGCATCGCGCCGAAGGCAAAGACCACCGTGAACAGCCGGGAAATATCGACCCCGAGCGCCGAGACCATGGCCCGGTTCGACGCCCCCGCCCGCAGCAGCATCCCGAGCCGGGTGCGCCCGATCACATACCAAAGCCCGAGCGCCAGCCCGAGGCCGGCCAGGATGATCGCCAGCCGATAGACCGGGAAGCGCATCGGCCCGGCGAGCGGGATCGAGCCCGAGAGACCCTCGGGCATGGCGACGTTCAGGGGCGCCGCGCCCCAGATCATCTTCACCAGTTCCGAAAGGATCAGCACCAGCGCAAAGGTCGCCAGCACCTGATCCAGATGCGGCCGCTGATACAGCCTGCGAAAGACCCCGAGTTCCAGCACCAGCCCGACCGCCAGCATCACAGGCAGCGTCATCAGCAACCCGAGCCAGAAGCTCCCCGTGAGCGCGGCGAAGGTCGCCATCAGATAGGCGCCGATCATGTAAAGCGCGCCATGCGCGAGGTTGATGAAATCCATGATCCCGAAGATCAGCGTCAATCCTGCCGCCACCAGAAACAGCAAGATCCCGAACTGCACGCCGTTCAGCACCTGAAGCAGAAGCAGCGTGTTCATGCACACCCCCCGCGCAGGCCGGACTGGCGCGCCGGATCGCTGCAAACCCTGGTTGACATCGCGTCCCCTCTGCTGTCGCTCCGGCGGCTCCCGCAGTTGTTTTATCTGCGACGCAAACGGGTTCAACCCGAATACCGCCCGCCCGCACCGTTTTCCACAGCACGGTGAATTTTCAGCCGGAATCCGGGCATCTCGGCGCCCGATCCTGCCCCGGCGGGCAGCCCGCGTTCCGGCGCTGCGGCCTCTCCCGGCTCGTGGCCATCCGGTCCTGTGCGCCGAAGGCCACCACGAAGACGGTTTTCGGCACCGGGCGGAACACCACGGTCAACCGCCGATCCCGGTCGCCGTGCCGGACCAGCCATCCGTCCACGGGCGCGGGCCTCGGCGGCGAAGCTGATGCCCTGCTTGCGGAGGCCCAAGGTGGTCTGCTGGATCACCATAACACCCCTGCCCCTTTCCCTGCCCGCCATCGGGATGCTAGCATGAAAAACGAATTTCCTCGGGCGGGTGTCGGATGGCCACAGGCGGATCATTTCTGGCGCGGGTGCGGGCCGCGGTGCCGGTGCTGCGGCCGGCGGAGCGCAGGCTGGGGGAACTGGTCACCGATTTCCCGGGCGAACTGGCCAGCTACAGCGCCTCGGAACTCGCGGCGCTGGCCGGGGTGTCGAATGCGACGGTCACGCGCTTTGTCCGCCGCCTTGGCTATCAGTCCTACGAGGAAGCCCGCCGCCATGCGCGGGAGGAGCGCACGACCGGCTCCCGCTTCTATATCGCGGCGGCGGCTCCGGCTGCGGAGGCGGTGTCGAGCTATACCGAGCGCGACAGCCGCAATCTGGAGCTCAGCCTCGGCGGCATCGAAACCGAGGAGATCGACCGGCTCGCCGCGCGGCTGCTTTCGGCGCGCAAGGTCTGGGTGATCGGCTTTCGCGCCTCGACGGCCTTTGCCGTCTACCTGCAATGGCAACTCACGCAGGTGATGGAAAATATCGTGGCGATCCCCGGCGCCGGGCAGACGATGGGCGAACATCTGGTCAGCCTGCGGCCGGAGGATGTGGTGATCTTCTTCGCCATGCGCCGCCGCATCGCCCGGACCGAAGCGCTGCTGGAACAGATCCGGGCGGCAGGCGCGGCGCTGGTCTATGTGACGGACGAGGGGATCGCGCCGCTGGACACGGCGCAATGGCATTTCCGCTGTGAAACCGCCTCGCCGGGGCCGCTGTTCAGCCATGTCGCGGTGATGGGCCTGTGCAACCTGATCGCGAACCGGACCATCGTACAGGCCGACCGCGACGGGCGCGAGCGGCTGCGCGGAATCGAGCGACTCAACGACGCGCTCGACGAGCTTTGACAAACTGCCCGCCGATTAATCCCGAGCCCCGGATTACCGCCCGCTTTCGGGGAAATGCGTGAAAACCGGTTTTCCGGCCCGGTTTGGAATGCTGTCGAATCGTGAAAATGTGTTTTCCTGATCCGCAGGAAATACCCACGCCATGAAAATATGATCGACAGGAAGGGATACCATGCTTCGCACACTGCTCGTCACCGCCTGCTCATTTCTTGCCACCGCCGCCGCGGCGGAGACCGTCACCCTGCGCGTCCTCGGCCAGCCCTCGGGCTCCGGCCTGATCGCGCAGCAGAAGGAACAGCCGTTCTTTGAAACCCTCGCCGAACGCACCGGGCTCGACATCAAGGTCGAATACCTGCCGGTCGATGTGGCGGGGATTCCGGATACCGACGGGCTGCGGATCCTGAAATCCGGCCTGTTCGACATCGTGTCGATCCGGGGGCCGCAGGTCAGCCGGGACGAACCCGCCGTGCTGGGGCTCGACCTGATCGGGATGAACACCAGCTATGAGGCCGGCAAGAAACATGTCGCCGCCTTCCTGCCCTATGTCGATCAGCGGCTGCAAAAGCAGTTCAACGCGAAGCTGTTCGGGATGTGGCCCGCCGGACCGCAGGTGATCTTCTGCAAGCCCGAGGTGGGCAGTCTCGCCGATCTGCATGACCTGAAGATCCGCGTGGGCGATCAGTCGGCGGCGAATTTCGTGGCCAAGCTGGGCGCGACCGGGATTTCGATGCCCTTCGGCGAGGTGCAGCAGTCTTTGGCGCGCGGCGTGGTGGATTGCGCGATCACCGGCCCGTCCTCGGCCAATACCGGCGGCTGGCCGGAGGCGACGACGACGGTCCTGCCCGTCGCGCTGCAACTGGCGATGAACGGCTATGCGATGAACACGAAAAGCCTGCAAAAGCTCTCGCCCGAGGATCAGGCGAAGCTCGAAGCGGCGATCGGCGAGCTGACCGCAGAGATCTGGACCTTCTCCGAAGAGCTTTACGAAGACGCGATGCGCTGCAACACCGGCGAGCAGCCCTGCGAACGCGGCACGCTTTACAAGCTCAAGGCCCCGCCGGTCTCCGAGGCCGATCTGAAGCTGGTCGCCGATGCGGTGGGCGAGGTGTCGCTGCCGATCTGGGCCAAGCAGTGCAACGCCGTCGCCCCGGATTGCGAAGCCGCCTGGCGGGCGAGCGTCGGCGCCGATCTCGGTCTGTGAGGCGCCGATGGAGCGCTATGCGAAGATCCTCGGGATCATTTTCGGGGTCATGATGATCTCCCTGTCTCTGGCGGTCACCGCCGAGACATTGCTGCGCAAGTTCCTGTCCTTCTCGCTCGGCGGGATCGACGAACTGGCGGGCTATGCCATCGCCATCGCGGCGCCGCTGACATTCGCCGTCGCGCTGATCGACCGCGCACATATCCGCATCAACCAGCTCACGCAGTTCTTCCCGCGCAAGGTTCAGGCGGTGCTGGACGTGGCTTCGGTGGTGTCGATGATGCTGCTTGCGGTGTTCTTCTTCTGGTTCACCGTGCAGACCGTGCTGGAGACGCAGGAATACCGCTCCATCGCACAGACCCCCTGGGCCACGCCGCTGATCTGGCCGCAGTCGATCTGGCTGGTCGCCTCGGTCACCTTCCCGGTGGCGGGGATCATCCTGTCGATCCGGGCGGTGCGGCTGCTGCTCACGCGCGACTGGCGGTCGATCCACCGCGAATTCGGCACCGTTTCGCCGGAAGAGGAACTCCACGCCGAACTCGAAGACCTCAAGCGCCGCGAGGCGGAAATCCATCCCGAATTCAAGGAGGCACGTCCATGAGCATCGCCATCGTCGGCATCGGCTTCGGCGCGATGCTTGTCCTGATGTTCCTCAGCCTGCCGATCGCGGTGACGATCATCGCGGTGGGCGCCTTCGGCGGCTATATGCTTTACGGCGGGCCGCTCGTTGACATGATGGGCGGGGTGATCTGGTCCAGCCTGAACAGCCCCGCCATGCTGGCGATTCCGCTGTTCATGCTGCTCGGCGAACTGCTGCTGCGCGGCGGGATCGCGGACCGGATGTATGACGCGATGGCAGTGTGGCTGGCGCGGCTGCCCGGCGGGTTGCTGCATTCCAACATCGCCACCTGCACGTTGTTCTCGGCCACCTCTGGGTCGTCGGTCGCGACGGCGGCGACGGTGGGCACCATCGCGCTGCCCGCGCTCCAGCAATACAAATACCCGATGGCCCCGGCGCTCGGCTCGCTCGCGGCGGGCGGCACGCTGGGCATCCTGATCCCGCCTTCGGTCAACCTGCTGGTCTACGGCTCCATCGCCAACACCTCGGTCGGGCAGCTGTTTGCGGGCGGCGTGGTGCCGGGGCTGCTGCTGGCACTGTCCTTCTCCGCCTATATCGCCATCTTCCACGGCAAGGCGGGGGCGGAGGCAACGGGCCTCGTCAACATGCCGCTGCGCGAGAAGCTGGCGCTCGGCAAATACCTGATCCCGCCGCTGATCATCTTCGGCGTGGTGATGGGGTCGATCTACGGCGGCCTTGCGACACCGACCGAAGCGGCGGCGATCGGCGTGGTGCTGGCGATGATCTTCGTCGCGCTGAACGGGCGGCTGACGCTGGACCTGCTGGTGCAATGCTCGCTCCAGGCGGCAAAGACCTCTGGCATGGTGATGATCGTGCTGGTGGTGTCGCTGCTGCTCAACGTCACGATCTCGATGACCGGCGCGGCGCAGACGATGACCACCTGGATCGGCGGCTTCGGCTTCGACCGGCTGACGCTTCTGGTGGTGCTGCTGGTGTTCTATGTGCTGCTCGGCACCTTCATGGATGCGATGTCGATGCTGGTGCTGACCGTGCCGATCGTGATGCCGATCATCCAGCACGCGGGGATTGATCCGGTGTGGTTCGGGATCTTCATCGTCATCATGTGCGAAATCGCCCTGATCACGCCGCCGGTGGGGATGAACCTGTTCGTCGTCCATGGCGTGCGCACCGATGGCGGCAGCTATTCGGACGTCACCCGGGGGTCGTGGCCCTATGTCGGTGTGATGATGCTGTTCACCGTCGCGCTGATGATCTGGCCGCAGATCGTGATGTGGCTGCCCGACATGCTGGCGGGGCGCTGATGCGCGTGCTGGTCGTCAATCCGAACGGCAACCCGGTGGTGAACGCGCTGCTGCGCGACGCCGCGTGCCGGGTGCTGCCCGCCGGGGTACAGGCGCTGGTCCTGAACCCGGCGGGCAGTCCGCTGTCGATCGAAACACCTGCGGATCGGGCGGTGGCGGAGCCGCTGGCGCTCGATCTGCTGCTGGGCCATCCGGGGTTCGACGCCTATGTCATGGCCTGTTTCGACGACATTGCGCTGGCCCCCGCGCGGCGGCGGATCGCGGCCCCGGTGGTGGGCGCGGTCGAGGCTTCGGTCGCGCTGGCGCGGCTGATCTCGGACCGGTTCGCCGTGGTGACGACGGTGGAAACCGCCGTGCCGGGGATCCGCCGTGTCCTTTCGGACCTTGGGGCGGAACGGCAATGCACGATCCGCGCGGCGGGGATCGGTGTTGCGGCGGCGGCGGACGGCTCCGCCGCCGATGCCCGCCTCGACGCCGCCATCGACGCCGCCCGGAGGGACGGCGCCGGGGCAATCATCCTCGGGTCGGCGGGCCTTGCCGGGCGCGCGGCCGAGATGGAGGACCGGCACGGCCTGCCGGTGATCGACGCGATGGAGGCGGCGATCCGCCTCGCCTTCGCCGCAGGCATGCGCGCGGCGGTGACCACCTGATCCCGCGCGATCAGCGGCGGCGGATCAGGCCCAGCCCACCGAAGGCCGCCGCCAGCAACAGCCCCGAGGCCGGCACCGGCACCGGCGCCACATCGGCCAGCGCCGCCACATCGCCCCAGCCATAGACCGCATCGGTAAAGACGAAACTGTCCCAGTTGCTCAGGGTCAGGCTGAAGTCGTTATCCGTGTTCCGAAACGACACCGACATCACATCGCCGAACAGCGAGACCCGGAAGATGTCCGCGAAAGTGAGCTGAAAGAACTGAACCGTGTCGAAGCCCGCCCCGCCGTCCAGGATCCCGCCCGCGATACCGGTGGTGATGGCGCTGCCGAGATAAAGCAGGTCGTCCCCCGCGCCCATGACCGCATCGCCCAGAAGCCGCGACCCGTTGTAAAGCCGCAATGCGTCATCGCCCCGGCCCAGATCGACCGCGATGCCCTCGCGCCCCTCGATCGTACCGTAATTGTCGATGATCTGCGCCGCCGCATTCGCCGGATCGGTCAGCACCCCGATCGTGCCCGAAATCAGCCCGGCGTTCATGATCTCCGACGCGGTGGTGCTTTCGTCATAGTCGATGGCGGCATCGTCGTCCGACCGGATCACCGCGCCGTGGTAATTGCGGATGATGCCGCTGTCGATGTCGATCCCGTCCTGCGGATCGGCTTCGTCTCCGCCACGGCGGACACTCTCGATCACGCCGTAGTTGAAGATCGACGCATTTTCGCCGACCTGAAGCGCATCGTCAGAGGCGCGGATCGTGCCGCTGTTCAGAATCCATGCGTTATCGCCCGATTCAAACCCCTCGTCGGTTTCGGAAACGATCAGGCCCTCGTTGGACAGCGCGGCATTGCGGCCCCCTGCGTTGCGGATCGCCTTGTCCTGCGCGCGGATCACGCCGGTATTGGACACGGAAAGGTCGTTCTTCTCCTCCGCGTCAATCGCCTTGTTGGTGGCGGTGATCGTGCCGGTGTTGATCACCGTCAGCCCGTGGCCGCCGTCGATCCCGTCGGATCCGGCGGGATCCGTCCCGGCGATGGTGCCGTGGTTGGTCACGCGGTTGCCTTCGCCGCGCAGGCGGATCGCATCGCCCGCGGCATTCGAGACCTCGCCATTGACCGTGACGTTCAGGCCGTTCACGGATTTCTTTGCCTCGAACCCGCCGGTGACGGGGCCGTTGCAGCTCACCTGCGCGCCGCTGACGGTGCAGGTCGCGGCCAGCGCCGTGCCGGACAGAAGCATCGGCGCAAGGCCCAGGACAGACAGAAAAACCAGATCGCGCATCGCAGGCTCCGTTGATGTGTTAACGGGCAGCTAACATCGGCCTGTGACAGCCGGGTGACGACCCGCCCCCCTGTTGCACAGATGTTCCGGTTCCGCCGGATCGGGCCCCGGCCCCCTTGCCAGAGGGGGCGGGTTGCAGGTAACGGTAGCCCGTCGGTTTCCAAACGGAATTAATAGGGAATCCATCTCCACCTTCGGGTGGATAACCGGAACTGCCCCCGCAACTGTAGGCGGCAGCCGAACCCGAGAATGCCACTGGGCCATGGCCCGGGAAGGCCGGGGGAGGCCGCGACCCGCCAGTCAGGAGACCTGCCGACGCAGTCAGTTCAACCCGGGCGGGTCGGCCCGGGCGTGACGTGGTTCCCCGGCTGTCCCATGGCCGGGCTCCGTCCGCCTTCCGCCCGTCCAGATGCTTCGGAAGGAAACATCATGCTGAAATTCACCACCGCGCTCGTGGGCACGCTCGTCCTTGCGCCGATGGCGTTCGCGGGCACGCAATACCCGCTGACCCTGACGAGCTGCGGCCATCAGGTCACCTTCGACAAGGCGCCCGAAAGCGTGGTCAGCGTCGGGCAGAGCACGACCGAGATCCTGTATCTGCTGGGGCTGGCCGACAAGGTGTCGGGCACGGCGCTGTGGATCAACCCGGTCCTGCCCGAGTTCGCCGAGGTGGATGCGAAGGTCGAGCGGCTGGCCGACAACGCGCCGAGCTTCGAGAAGCGTGGTGGCGAAGAAGCCCGCCCTGGTCGTCACCGCCTATGAATGGATGATCGGGCCGCAGGGCGCCGTCGGCACCCGCGAGATGTTCGACGATTCAAAGATCCCGAGCTGGGTGATGCCGACCGAATGTATCGGCAAGAACAACGCGGACAGCATGGACGGCGCCCGCACGCAGATGTTCGACACCGCGACACTGTATCAGAGCATCGAGGAACTGGCGACGATCTTCGACGTGCAGGAGCGCGGGGCCGAGGTCATCGCCGATCTGAAGGCGCGCGAGGCCGCCGCCATCGAAAAGGCAAAGGCGCTGAACCTGCCCGCGGACACCACGGGGGTGTTCTGGTATTCCTCCGCCGATCTGGAGATCGACCCCTATATCGCCGGGGCCTATGGCGCGCCGGGCTGGATGCTGTCGAAGCTGGGGATCCGCAACGTGACGGATTCGGCCGAGGAATGGCCGACCGTGGGCTGGGAAACCATCGCCCAGGCGAACCCGGCCTTCATCGTCACCGCCGAACTGAACCGCCGCCGCTTCCCGGCCGACGACATCGCGGTAAAGCGCGAATTCCTGAAGACGGACCCGGTGGTCAGCGAGCTGGACGCCGTGAAGGCCGACCGCATCGTGGCCATGCCGGCCCATGCGATGGATCCTTCGGTGCGTTCGATCTACGGACTTGAGCAACTGGCGGATGCTCTGGCGGGCTTCGGTCTGGGCAAATGACCGCGCGAGGTGTGGGCTGGCTCTGGCTGGCCCCCGTCGTGCTGCTGGCCGCGCTGTTCTTCGGCACGGCGGTGGGCGAGACGCGGATACCGCTCTCGACGGTGCTTGACGTGCTGTCGGTCAAGCTCGGCCTTGGCGCGCGCGACGTGTCCGCCGTCGAGGCCGGGGTGGTCTGGCACTACCGGCTGTCGCGCGCGGTGGTGGCGGGCTGCGGGGGCGCGAGCCTCGCGCTCTCGGGGCTGATCCTTCAGGCGCTGCTGCGCAACCCGCTGGCGGAACCCTATCTGCTGGGGATTTCAGCGGGGGCTTCGACGGGCGCGGTCGCGGTTTCGGTCGCGGGCCTCGGCGCGGGGGTGGTCAGCATGTCGGCAGGCGCCTTTGCCGGTGCGCTGACGGCCTTCGGCCTCGTCGCGCTGCTTGCGCGCGCGGCGGGGGGCGGCACGGGGATGCGCGGCGCGGGGGTGATCATCCTCGCGGGGATCGCCGGATCGCAGATGTTCAACGCCCTCACCGCGCTGATCATCGCGCGGTCGGCCAGCGCGGAACAGGCGCGGGGGATCATGTTCTGGCTTCTGGGGAACCTGTCGGGCGTGCGCTGGCCGGATACCTGGATCGCGCTGCCGATGGCGCTGATCGGGCTGGGCGTGGCGCTGTGGCATGCGCGGGTGCTGGACGCCTTCACCTTCGGCGCCGAAAGCGCGGCCTCGCTCGGCATCAGCCTGCGCCGGACGCAGGCGGTGCTGATCGGCACGGCGGCGTTGGTCACGGCGATCATGGTGTCGATCGCGGGGGCGATCGGCTTCGTCGGGCTGGTGGTGCCGCATGCGATGCGCTTCCTCGTGGGGGCGCGGCATGTGCGGCTGGTCCCGGCGACGGCGCTGGCGGGGGCGGTGTTCCTGATCGTGTCGGATGTGGTGTCGCGGATCGCGATCCCCGGGCAGGTGCTGCCGATCGGGGTGGTGACCGCGCTGGTGGGTGCGCCGGCCTTTGCGCTGATCATGATCCGGGGGAAGGCCAGATGAGCGCCGTTCTCGAAGCCGTCGGGGTTGGATTTCGGGAGATCGTCTCGGGCATCGACCTGCGGCTGGAGGAGGGCGAGACGCTCGGCCTGATCGGGCCGAACGGATCGGGGAAATCGACCCTGCTCGGGATGCTGGCCGGGCTGACCCGCCCGACCCGGGGCGAAGTGCGGCTGGAAGGCCAGCCGATGGCCCGGATGCCGCGGCGCGAGATCGCCCGCCGCCTTGCCCTCGTCGCCCAGTCCTCCGAAACGCAGGACCGGATCACCGTGCGCGATGCGGTGGAACTGGGGCGGACGCCCTGGCTCGGCCCGCTGGAACCCTGGGGCCCGGCGCAGGATGCCGCCGTTGATGCCGCGCTGGATGCGGTGGGGATGCGGGCGCTGGCGGATCGGGACTGGGCCACGCTGTCGGGCGGAGAGCGCCAGCGCGCCCATATCGCCCGCGCCCATGCGCAGGCGCCGCGGATCCTGCTGCTCGACGAGCCGACCAACCACCTCGACATCCACCACCAGATCGCGATCCTCGACCTGATCGCGCGGCTGCGCATCACCACGGTCATCGCGCTGCACGACATGCACCATGCGCTGCGCTGCGACCGGATCATGGTGCTGAACGCCGGGCGCTGCGTCGCGCTCGGCCCGCCGTCCGAGGTACTGACCCCTGCGCTGATCCGCGATGTCTTCGCCGTCGAGGCGATGCTGATTCCGCATCCGGGCGGCGGACGCCCGGTCTTTGCCTTCCAATCCCTTGCCTGAAAGGACACCCCCATGCTGCTCCGTGCCGCCCTGTTCGCCTGTCTCCTGCCCTGCGCCGCGCTGGCCGAGGTGCATGAGGTGAAGATGCTCAACCGCAACGACACCGGCCCGATGCCGTTCGAGCCCGACTATCTGGTGATCAAGCCGGGCGACACGGTGAAGTTCCTCGCCACCGATCCCGGCCACAATGCCGCCACCATCGCCGGGATGATCCCCGAGGGCGGCAAGAAATTCATCGGCAAGATCAATCAGGAAATCGAGGTCACGCTGGACGCCGAAGGGATCTGGGGCGTCAAATGCTCGCCGCATTACACGATGGGGATGGTGATGCTGATCCAGGTCGGCGACAAGCCCGCGACGGCGGCCGACCTGCCCGACGACCTGCCCCCCGCCGCGCGCCAGCGGATGGAGGAGATCCTTGCCCGGCGGGCGCCGTGAACCGCTGCCTGAAGGACGACATCCGCGATTACTGGGAGATCCGGGCACAGACCTATGACCAGAGCATCGGCCACGGCGCCATGTCCGCGCCCGAGGCCGATGCCTGGCTGGAGGCGATCTGGGACCATCTGGGCACGGGGCGCGCGGCGCTGGACCTCGGCTGCGGGACCGGGGTGATGAGCGCGCTGCTGCACCGGGCGGGGTTCCGGGTGACGGGCCTCGACTTCGCCGAACCGATGCTGGCGCGCGCGAAAACGGCGGGGATCGCCTGCCGCATCGCCGATGCCGAAAACACCATGGAGCCGGACCGGAGCCAGGACGCGATCCTGGCGCGCAACCTGCTCTGGACCCTGCCGGACCCGGCGGCGGCGCTGCGCGACTGGTTCCGCGTGCTGCGCCCCGGCGGGCGGCTGATGATCATCGACGGCGATTTCGCGCGCGAAAGCTGGATCGAGCGGCTGCTCGGCCCGGTGCCGGACGGCCACAGCCTGCTGACCCCGGCGCAATGGGCGGCGCACCGCCGGATCATGGCGCGGCTGCCCTTTGGCGCGGGGCTGCGCGACCGGGATGTGGTCGCGCTGCTGCGGGCCGCCGGGTTCACCGCGATCCGCCGCGCGGGCATCGGGCCGGTGCTGCGCGCGCGCCACCCGAACCGGCTGTCGCGCGCCGCGCTTGTCGCCCATAGCCAGCACCGCTTCATCGTTTCGGCGGCGCGGCCCTCCGCCTGACGGGTCAGGGCATGTGCCGCGGGACGGGGGTTTCTCCCGCCGCCAGCCGCGCCTCGATCTGCGACAGGACGGCGGGCAGGTCGGCCACCGTGTCGATGACGTAATCCGCCCCGCGCGCCCGCAGCACCGCCGCCGCCCGGTCGCGCAGCGGGGCGAGTTCCGCGGGCAACATCGCCGCCACCGCCTCGGGCGTCAGGCCGACCTCGTTGCCCGAAAGCGTGACGCCCACCGTCCAGCACCCGGCCTCGCGGCCCTCGTCGATGCCGACGGCGGTGTCATCGACCTTCACCACCGAAGCGGCGGGCCAGACGCCAAGGTCGAGAAAGCATTTATACATGTTCATCGGCGTCGGCCGCCCGGCGGGCAGGTCGCCCGCGCAGACCAGATTGTCGGGCGCGTAGCCCTGTGCCGCCGCCAGGGGCAGCACCCGGTCCATGATCGAGCGGGTATAGCCCGTGGTCGAGCCGATCTTCAGCCCGCGCGCGCGCAGCCCCGCGACCATCTCCGCCGCGCCGGGGACGAGGGTGCAGAAATCGCCCACCACCTCTTCGTTCATAGGCACGAAGACGTCATAAATCGCGCGGATGTCGGATTCGCCGGGGGCATGGCCATGCGCGGTGGCCCAAGCGGCATGGATGCGCGGCTGTGCCAGCATCGCCGCGATATGGTCCCATTTCGGGCGGCCCATCGGTTCGCGGGCCTCGGCGATCGACACGTCGATGCCGAAGCGCGCGAAGGCTTCGACGAACACGCCCATCGGCGCGAAGGAGCCGTAGTCGATCATCGTGCCGGCCCAGTCGAAGACGACGGCCTTGAGGGGGAGGGTCATGCGAAGGTTCCTTCGGCTGCGGGGGAGTGGAGATCGGCCAGCACCTGTTCGCCAAGCGCGAAGGCGGTGGAGGCGCCGGTACCGCCGGTGACGCAGATCAGCCGCACATTGGGGGCCGGACGGTCGAGGAAGATCACCCCCGCGCCCGAGGCATAGGTGCCGGTCCAGCGGTTCGACACCTGCCGCCCGGGCATGTCGAACAGTTCGTCGAAACAGTCGAGGATCAGCGCATCCACCCGATCCTCGGCAAAGGGACAGGCGGCAGTGTCGTAGACGTGGCTGTCCCCGACGACAAGGCTGCCATCCGCCGATTGCACCGCGATGACATGGATCCCGGCGGCGCGGGCCTGCGCGTATTCGGCATTCAGCCGGGCTTCGAGGGCGCGGGCCTCCGGCAGGCCGGTAAAGCCTTCGTAGCGGCCATAGGACAGGTCGGACATCACCGCGGCGTTGAATGTCGTCGCCGTGCCGGGCACCACGCGCAGCATCTGCAACGTGCAGACCCGCAGCCCCTGCGGCGCGAAGCGTTCGGGGTAGAGCGTGGCGAAATCATCCCCGGGGCAGACGATCACGCCATCCGCCCGCATCGTGCCGCGGCTGGTTTCGACCGTGGTCCCCGAAATCCCCAGAACCGTGGTTGACCAGTGAAACTCCACCCCCTCGCGCCCGAGCCAGGCGGCAAGCTGCCCGACCGCCGTCATGGATTCCACCCGCAGCTCATGCGGCGAATAGAGCGCGGCGCGCATCCCCTCGATGCGGAGCGAGGGCACGATCTCCTGCGCGGCCTCGGGCGTGATGCGGCGGCACTCGGCCCCCATTTCGGTGCGCAGGAAGGCGTCCATCACCGCCTCCGCCTCTTCGCGATAGGCGGGCATGACCAGCCCGGCATGCAGCACCGGGATCCCGGCCTGCGGCGCGACCTCGGCCCAGATGTCGCGCGCGCGGCGCGCCCGCTCCCAATGCGCCCCGGCGCGCTGCCCGGTCACGGTGACGAAGCCGAAATTGCGGATCGAGGCGCCGACCGCGCGGGCGGAACGCTCCACCACCGCGACCTTCAGCCCCTGCCGATGCGCCGCCAGCGCCGCGCCAAGGCCGACGATCCCGGCCCCCACCACAATCAGATCATAGGATTTCATTCGAGGCTCCTTCGGAAATCAGCGCCGCCGCCAGGCCATCGCGCTGCGGTCCAGACGGCGGGAGAGCGCGCCATGCGCCAGCCGCGCCGCGACATTGGTGTAGAAGATCAGCATCCCCATCGCCGCCGCAGAGGCGATATCCCCCGCGTCATCCATGTTCAGCACGGCAATCGCGGCCAGCGCGGTATGGGTGGAATACAGGAACACCACCGCCGAAACCGTCGTCATCGCATTGACGAACATGTAGATCGCGATGTCGAGGATCGCGGGCATGCAGACCGGCACCGTCACCCCGAAGAACAACCGGTGGAACGGCTGGCGCAGGGAGGCGGCGACGGGCTCGAATTCGCGGTCGATCTGTTTCAGCGCGGTCAGCGCCGTCAGATGGCCGACGGTATAGAAATGCGTCACCGTCGAGAGCACGAGGATCACCATCGTGCCATAGATCGGGTTCAGCGGATTGGCGGCATCGTTGAAGAAGAAGATATAGGCGAGGCCCAGCACCAGCCCCGGCACCGCCATCGGCAGCATGGCGAGCAGGTGGAACAGCCCCCGGCCAAAGGCAAACCCTTCGGTCTTTTCCGACAGATAGGCGCCGAGGAAGATGACCCCCGTGCCGATCACCGCCGTCAGCGCGGCGAGCTCGACCGAATTCACCCAGGCCCGCCAGCCGCCGCCCTTCGCGCCGAAGTCGAAATTGCGCAGCGTCAGGCTCAGGTCATAGGGCCAGAACTTCACCAGCGCCGCGACCTGACACATGGCGATGATGCCAAGGATGAAGACCGCGATCAGCCCGCACCACGCCAGCGCCGCCCGGTCGCGCCGCGCGTCGGGCCGGGGCGCATAGGGCACGGAGCGCGCGCTCAGCACCGAGACCTGTTTCTTCTGCACCCAGCGATCCACCGCAAAGGCCAGAACCGCCGGGATCAGCAGCAGCACGGAGACCACCGCCCCCATCTCGAAATTCTGCTGGCCGATCACCTGCTTGTAGATATCGACGGCCAGCACCGAATATTGCCCGCCGATCACCTTGGGCAGGCCGAAATCGGTGATCACCAGCGTGAAGACCACGAAGCCCGCCGAAATCAGCCCATAACGCGCGCCGGGCAGCGTGACGGTGCGGAAGGTGCGCCACGGGCTTGCGCGCAGCGCGGCGGCGGCTTCGTAATGGCGCTGATCCGCCATCGACAGCGCCGTGGTCAGGATGATCAGCGCATGGGGGAATGTGAAGAAGACCGAGCCGATCACAATGCCGAGCGGGCCATAGATCGACTGCCCCATCAGCGCGCCCCTCAGCCAGCCCTGCTGCCCGAACAGGTAAACCAGCGCGATCCCCGGAAGCAGCGAGGGCACGAGGATCGGCATCGCCGCGATGGTGCGGAACATCCCCTTCCAGCGCATGCAGGTCCGGGTCAGCGCATAGGCGAAGCCGAAGGCCAGCCCCACCGTGATCGCCGTCGAGACCAGCGCCACCACCAGCGAATTGCGCACCGAAGCGAACAGAACCGGATTGGTGAAATAGGTCAGGTAGTTGTCCACCCCCCAGCCCATCGCGGGGCGCAGCATCACCCGGCGGAAGGTGTTGGAATCATAGTCCTGCCACTCCGCCGTGCTGATCCGGTCGAGCCCGACCAGCCAGACCGCCCCCGGAGCCGCGGCGCGGAGCCGGTAATGCTCCGGTCCGCGGAAGGAGAAATCGGGGAAGAGCTTCGTCGCCTCCAGCCGGCTTTCGCTGCTGGGGCGCAGGGCGGTGGGGTCGAGGCCCACGCGCCCAGCGATCACGGCGGCGGTTTCGACCGGGCCCCAGTTGCCCGCGCCATCGCCCACCTGCATCTCGAAGCGGGTCAGGTCAAAGCGCCATGTGCCGAAACTTTTCGCCAGCATGACCCCCAAAGGCAGCGCCAGCGCGATCACCAGATAAAGCCCGATGACGACCATCAGCAGGCGCTTCACAACGGCGTCGCGGTCCAGCACCATCCCCGGCGCCCGCCCGGGCGGCAGCACGAAAGCGTCAGGCATCCGCGCCTCCCTTCGGGAAGATCAGCACCCGGTCGGGCGGGATCTCGACCTGCAACGCCTTGCCCGGCGCGATCCCCGCCCGCCGTGCCGCGCCGACCGAGACATTCGCCACCAGCTCCGGCCCGATCCGATCCGTGGGCGCGAGCAGACAGCGCCACCATGTGCCGAGGAACTCCATCGCCGCGACCCGCACCGACAGCAGATTGTCCCCGCTCTCGCCCGGGGCGCGCAGAACGACGTCCTCCGGCCGGATCGCGACCTGCACCCGGCTGTCGCGGTGGAAACCGCGCGGGCCGGTGATCAGCGTGACAGGGCCCACCGTCACCCGCCCGTCGTTGTAGACCCCTGCCATCCGGTTGGTTTCGCCGATGAATTCGGCGACGAACAGGCTTGCCGGGGTGCGGTAGATCTCGGTCGGGGTGCCGATCTGTTCGATCACGCCGTTGTTCATCACCACGATCCGGTCGGCCATCGCCAGCGCCTCTTCCTGATCGTGGGTGACCATGATCGTCGTCACGCCGAGCTTGCGTTGCAGGGCCTTGATCTCGCCGCGCAGATGGACGCGGACCTTGGCATCCAGCGCCGACAGCGGTTCATCGAGCAGCAACAACCCCGGCCCGACCGCGATCGCACGCGCCAGTGCGATGCGCTGTTGCTGCCCGCCCGAAAGCTGCGCGGGGTATTTCTCCGCCTGACTGGTCAGCCCGACCAGCTCCAGAAGCTCCGACACCCGGGCCGAAATCTCCTGTTTCGAGCGCCCGGCGTTTTCCAGCCCGAAGGCGATGTTGCGCCGGATCGTCAGGTTCGGGAACAGCGCGTAGGACTGGAACACGATGCCGAAATCGCGCTGCGACGGCGGCAGGCGCGACACGTCCCGCCCACCCTGCCGGATCGTGCCCCGGCTTTGCGGATCAAGCCCGGCGATGGCGCGCAGCAGCGTGGTCTTGCCGCAGCCCGACGGCCCGAGGAAGCAGATGAACTCCCCCCGCGCGACCTTCAGGGCAATGTCGCGCAATGCAATGAACTCCCCGAAACTCTTCCACAGATCGGAAATATCCAGATAGGCCTCACACGGGGCCACGGTGTCGCTGGTCATCGGCTGTCCTGTGCGGAAGGGCCGGGCGCGCGGGCACCCGGCCGGGGGGTCACTGCTTCGCTTCCGACTTCGCGTCGTAGCGGCCAGACCATTTTTCAAGGATCGCGGCGCGCGCATTCGCGGCCCAGACGAAATCGTTCGGGATCATCGCCTTGTCGATGTTTTCCGGGAAGTTCGGCACCGGCTGCGCCAGCGACGGGATCGCGATGATGGCGTAACCGACGTTGTATTCCTTCATCGCCGCCGGGCTGACGGCCCAGTCCATCAGCGCCTGCGCCGCTTCGCGCTTTGGCGTCCCGGCGATGATCGCCGCCGATTCCATGTCCCAGCCCACGCCCTCGGACGGCAGGATCACCTCGATCGGGGCGCCTTCGGCCTTGGTCTTGGCGCCGCGGAAGGCAAAGGAAATGCCCGCCACGGTTTCGCCTGACCCCGCCATCTTGCACGGTTTCGAGCCGGAATGGGTATAGGCCGCGATGTTGCCGTGCAGCCGGTCCATGTAGTCCCAGGCTTTCTCCTCGCCGAAAAGCTGGATCCAGGCGGAGACGTCGAAATAGCCGGTGCCGGAGGAGGCCGGGTTCGGCATCACCACATGGCCCTTGAACTCGGGCTTCGTCAGGTCTTCCCAGCTGGTCGGCGTCGGAATGCCCAGCTTCGCCGCCTCGACCGTGTTGAAACAGACCGCCGCGACCCAGGCATCCGTGCCGACCCAGGATGGCGGCGTATCGGTATCGACGAAGCGCGGATCGAGCGCCGCGACCCCCTTCGGCGCATAGGGTTCCAGCATCCCTTCGGATTTCAGCACCAGAAGCGAACTCGCCGCCAGACCCCAGACCACATCCGCCTGCGGATTGTTCTTTTCGGCCAGCAGTTTGGCGGTAACGATCCCGGTGGAATCGCGGACCCAGTTGATCTTGATATCCGGATGTTCCGCCGTGAAGGCGGCGGCGTAACGCGCCAGATCGTCGGATTCAAAGGCCGTATAGACGGTGAGTTCGGTCTGCGCCGCCGCGAGCGAGGGCAGCGCGGAAGCGAGAAGGGTAAGGCTGAAAAGCCTGCGCAGCATCGGGGAATCCTTCCGTATTTGCACCGGGTCCGGCCCGGCGCACCTGTTGGGGGGTGAGCAGTCTTCTGCATCCGGGACGCTGACCACGAATCGCGGGGAGGTGCGTTTCGCGCTGCGGCCTCTTGTGATGAGCAGAAGAATGACCTGAAAGACATGATAAGAAAAATCTATTATTCTTATCATATCATCAGCCTCACTGTTGGTTCGCGCAGCTTCCCACAGCTTGATGACCGGCGTGTGACGGCGGGATCATTCCTCCGGCTGTCCGGTGACCAACCGGCTGGGGAGGAGTTGCCCCGTCTGCGTCAGGATCGGATAGGCCACGGTGACCAGCAGCGAGTTGATTTCCTTGAGCGCGCGCAGCACCTCGATATGGATGTCGCTGGTGGCGATGCTGTCGGGGCTGCCCTGACGCAGGCGCTCCATGTGGCGCCGGTTACTGTCGCGCACCAACCCGCGCAGCACCTCCTTTTCGCGCGCGAGGGCGCGGGCGCTTTCCACATCCGCCGACAGCAGGACATTGAGCGCGAGTTGCAGGTTCGCCTCGACCCGCGCCTGAAGCGAGCGGATCTCGCCGCGACCCTCGGGCGAGAACCGCAGCCCCTTGCGCTGCTTCGTCTCGGCCAGCGGGTAAAGCGTCTTCGCGATCAGGTCGCCCGCATGTTCAAAGCCGATCGCGAAATCCATCAGGTCGCTGGCCAGCCGCGCCTCCTCCGGCGAAAGCGGCGCGCGGCGCAGTTCGGCCAGATAGAGCTTGATGCCGGTGTGATAGGCGTTCACCTGCCCCTCCAGCACCCGCAGCCGCGCGATGTCGTCAAGCCGCGCGCCATCCAGCAGATCGGGCACCGGCCCGAACATCCGGGCGATGGTTTCGGCCATATGCAGCAGCTCCCGCCGCACCGCGCCAAGCGCCAGACCGGGCCGGGGCAGCACCTTGCGGTCGAGCGCGGTGACCCGGCCCGGCTCGTCCTGCGCCGCCTCGGGCAGCAGCCGCTCCGTCAGCCGCGCCATCGGCCGGACCAGGGGCAGCGCGGCCAGCGCCAGAAGCAGGTTGAACCCGACATGCGCATTGACGGCGGCCAGCCCCGGCTCTGCGGTCCACAGCCCGGCGGCCCGTTCCAGAAACGGAAAGGCCAGCGCCACCCCCGCCAGCCGGAACAGCAGATTGGCGAGCGGGATCCGCCGCGCCACCGGCGGCTGGCCCCGGCTGAGCCAGACCGCGATCATCGCGCCCCCCGCATTGGCGCCCAGAACCATCGGCAGCGCAACCGAAAGCGGCATCAGCCCCGCGCCGCAGAACCCCGCGATCAGCAGCACCGTCGCCACCGACGAATGCACCGCCCAGGCGAACAGCCCCGCCGCGATCAGCGCGGTCAGCCGGTCGCCCTCCAGCCAGCGCACGACCTCGGGCAGGGCGGCGGAATGGCGCAGCGGATCGGTCGCCGCGCTCATCAGCGTCAGCGACATCAGGATGAAGCCGATGCCGAGGATGATCCGCCCGGCCTGCCGCGCCCTGCGCCCCTCGAACTTCAGGAACAGCGTCGCCCCGAGCAGGATCAGCAGCGGCACCAGCGCCGACAGGTCGAGCGACAGCAGCCGCGCGATCAGCGCCGAGCCGAGATCCGCCCCCACCAGCGCCGCGATCCCCTGCTCCACGCTGAGCGTGCCGCTCACCGCGAATCCGGCCGCCAGTATCCCCACCGCCGTGCCGCTTTGCAGCACCATCGCCAGCAGCCCGCCCGCCAGCGCCATCCCCGGCGCCCCGCCGCGCGCGCGCCGCAGCCCATCGCGCAGCGCCGGGCCGAAGGCGCGCTCGACCCCCGTGCGCACCATCCGCAGTGCCCAAAGGAACAGCATCACCGCCGCCGCGAGATGAAGAACTATGTCGAGTGGATACATCCCCGCCCCCTGACCGAAAGGGCGAGTGTCCACGCTTGTCAGCCATAAATCAAATCGCGATACAAGATCATCTTGTAAGCTACGGCTATACGTCATGCGATATGTGCAGTTACGGGCCTTTCATCACGTTGCCATCCACGGCGGGTTCTCGCGCGCCGCCGAGGCGCTGTTCCTGACGCAGCCGGCGATCTCGGATCAGGTCCGCAAGCTGGAAGAGGAATATGACATCCTTCTGTTCCACCGGCACAAGAAGCAGATCACCCTGACCGAGGCGGGCGAGCGGCTGTTGCAGATCACCCGGCGGCTGTTCGACAGCGCGCAGCAGGCCGAGGAGCTTCTGTCCGAGGCGCGGGCCCTGCGCGCGGGCACGCTGCGCATCGTCGCCGACAGCGCGCATCACGTCCTGCATATCCTGCCCCGGTTCCGCGAGACATATCCCGGCGTGCGGGTGTCCATCCGCAGCGGCAATACCGAACAGGTGGCGGCCAGCCTCTACCGCTATGACGCCGATATCGGGGTCACGACCGAGGCCCATGGCGCGCGTGACCTCGATGTGCTGCATCTGTCGGCCACGCCGATCGTCGCGGCGGTGCCGGTGGGCCATCCGCTGGCCGCGCGCGGCGCGGTGGATTTCCCCGATCTCGCGCTCTGGCCGCTGGTCTATCGCGAAAGCGGCTCGAAAACCCGCCGCAAGCTGGAGGAGGCGGCCCGCGCGGCGGGTGTCGCCCTGTCCCCCGCGATCGAGGCCGAGGGCCGCGAGGCGGTGCGCGAACTGGTCGCCTCGGGCGCAGGGATCGGCTTCGTCAGCCGCGCGGAATTCGGGCAGGACGGGCGGCTGGTCGCGGTGCCGATCCGCGATCCGCATCACCTGCTGGAAATGACGGAATCCCTCGTCTGCCTGCGCGAACGCCGCTCCGCCCGGCTGGTCGAGGCGTTCTTCGCCATCGCCGCCACGGTCTGACGCCCGGTTCAGCTTTCCCGGAAGGCGCGCGCGAAATAATCGGTGACGGGTTTCAGCAGATAGCTCACCGCCGGGCGCGCGCCGGTCATCAGCATCACCTCGACCGGCATGCCGGGAAGCACCGTCACATCGCCCAGCCGCGCCAGTTCCCCCGGATCCAGCGCGACTTCGGCGCGGAAATAGCTCTGGCCGGTCTGCCGGTCCTCGAACGCATCGGCCGAGACCAGCGTGACATGGCCCGTCACCTCGGGCGTGGTGCGCGCGGAAAACGCGGTGAAGCGCAGCTTCGCCACCTGCGCGGGATGCAGGTTGTCGATGTCGTTGGGCGAAATGCGCACCGCCACCACCAGCGGCTGATCCTGCGGCACGACATAGCCCACCGTATCGGCGGCGCGCAGCACGGCGTGGGCGCCCGCCACCTGTAGGCCATAGACCACCCCCGCCACCGGCGCGCGCAGATCGAGCCGGGCGATCTGTTCCGCAAGCGCGGCGCGCTGTTCGGCCAGCTGCATCTCCTGCACGCCCAGATCGCGCAGTTCCGCCGTGGCGTCTTCGCGCCGTTTCGCGGCGAGGTTCAGGATTTCCAGCCGGGTTTCCACGATCCGCCCGCGCGCCTGCGCCGCCGCCGCGATCAGCCCGCCGCGCTCGCCCGCCAGCCGCGCCGCCTCGCGCTCAAGCGCCATTACCGTCGCCGCCTGCATCAGCCCACGGTCGAGCAGGCTGCGCTTGTCGGCCAGTTCGCGCGCGATCAGCCCTTCCTGCCGTTCCAGCGCGGCGATCTGCGCGTCATGGCCCGCAAGCTGGCTTTCGATCTGCGCGATCCGCTCGGTCAGTTGCTCGCGCTGCCCGGCGAGGGTTTCGGCGCGCGCGATGAACAGCCCCGCCTGCCCGCGCATCAGCTCCGCCACCGCCGGATCGGCCCCGGCGCGGTCGCGCAGTTCGGGGCGGAAGGTGACCGCATCGCGCCCGTCGCGCTCGGCCTCCAGCCGCCCCCGGCGGGCGAGGATTTCGTAATATTGCGCATCGGCCATGGCGCGTTCCGCCCGCAGCCGCGTGCCGTCGAGCCGCAGCAGCACCTGCCCCTCGGCCACCGTGTCGCCTTCCTTGACCAGCACGCGTTCGACCGTGCCGCCATCGGCGTGCTGGATCACCTGACGCTGGCTCTTCACCTCGACCTTGCCGGAACCGACGACCGCCCCGGCGATCGAAGCGAACGCCCCCCAGCCGCCGAGCCCGCCGACCAGAACCGCCAGCATCACCGCCCCGGCGATCAGCGGCGTCTTCGCGGAATGGCTCATGCCTGCACCTGCCGCAGAACCTGCGCCGTGTTGCGCACCCGCTCGCGCAGGATTTCGTCACGCGGGCCAAAGGCCACCTGCCGCCCCTGATCCAGCATCAGCACCAGATCGCATTCCTGAAGCGCCGCCGGGCGATGCGCCATGATCATCACGATACCGCCCGCGGATTTGACCGCGCGGATCGCGCCGTTCACCGCCGCCGTGCCCGCAGCATCGAGGTTCGAGTTCGGCTCGTCCAGCACCAGCAGCACCGGATCGCCGAACAGCGCCCGCGCAAGGCCCAGCCGCTGCACCTGCCCGCCCGAGAGCCGCCCCCCTTCGGCGGTGATGCGGGTGTCGTAGCCGTCAGGGAAGGACAGGATCATCTCATGCGCCCCGGCCCGCGCGGCCGCGCGCAGCACGTCCTCGGCGCAAAAGCCCGGCGTCATCCGGGCGATATTCTCGGCCACGGTGCCATCGAACAGCCCGACCCGCTGCGGCAGATAACCGATCAGGCGGCCCAGAACATCCTCGCCATATTGCTCGATCGACACGCCGCCCAGCCGGATCGTCCCGGCGGCGGGCGGCCAGATCCCGGTGACAGCCCGCGCGAGCGAGGATTTCCCCGCCGCCGAAGGCCCGATCACCCCCACCACCTGCCCGGGTTCCAGCGCGAAGCCCAGCCGGTGCAGTGTCGGGCTGCGGGTGCCGGGCGGCGCGACGGTGAGGGTTTCCACGCTTAGCCACGCGGCGGGGCGCGCAAGCGGCATCCGCTCGACCGCGCGCGGCACCATCCCCAGAAGGCCCGAAAGCCGCGCCCAGGCCAGCCGCGCCGATTGCAGGAACGGCCACTGCCCCACCATCGTCTCGACCGGCGCGAGCGCCCGGCCAAGGAGCACCGAACTCGCGATCATCACGCCCGACGAAACCTCGTGGCGCAGCACCAGCCAGGCGCCGAGCGCCAGCATCGCCGATTGCAGAAACTGCCGGAAGATCTTCGTCGCCGAGCCGAACACCGCGCCCAGATCGCCCGCCGAAACGGCATGTTCCAGCATCCGGGCCCGCGCGGCCTCCCACCGGTCATGCACCGCGCCGCGCATGCCGAGCGCGCCGACCGGCCCGGCCTCCGCACGGAACTGCGCGGCCATGCGGTCGGTGGCGATGCCCGCGCCCGCGGCCTCGGCCCGCTTGCGCCCGGTCAGCATCTGGTTCGCGATGGCGATGGCGAGCAGCACCGCCCCGCCCGCCACCGCCAGCGCCCCCATCAGCGGGTGAAAGACGAAGATCCCGAACAGGAACACCGGCACCCAGGGCAGATCGACAAAGGCGAAGAACAGCGGCGAGGAGGCGAACTGCCGCAGCACATCCACATCCCGCTCCGCCGCGGCCGCCGCCGGATCGTCGGGCGTCACCGCCTGCCGCCGCAGCGCCGCGTCGAACACCCGCCGGTCCAGATCCGCCTGAAACCGCGACCCGGCGCGCGCCATCACCTGCGTGCGCACCACATCCAGCACCGCCATCGCACCATAAAGAAACGCCACCAGCCCGACGAGCGCGAACAGGGTCGCCTCCGACCCGCTGCCCAGAACGCGGTCATAGACCTGCATCATGAACAGCGGCCCGGTGAGCATCAGCAGGTTCACGAAGGCCGAGAACAGCACGACCGCCCAGACGAGCGGGCGCTGCCGCGCGCGGACCGAGCGGAGTTCAGCCGCGCCAAGGGCCTGTGGGGTGCGATGGGACATGGGTCAGGTCTTTCGGCAGGGGCCGGGGGCGCAAAGCCCCCGGGCCGGGATCACGCCTTGCGGCGCAGGGCGGCGCCACCGGCCAGCGCGCAGATCAGGAGCGGCAGCGTCGCCGGAAGCGGCACGGCGGGCAGATCCGCGCCCCAGGTGACGGTCATATCCGCGGCAAAGGCGCCGTCGCTCACCGGCTCGGCGAAAGTATAGGTCACCTTCAGCCAGTCGCCGAAGGTCGCATCGCCGTTCAGGTCGAACAGGAAGCTGAGCGCCCGGTCGCCATCGTAGCTGTAGCTGCCGGTTTCGGCGAACAGCAGTTCGGTCCCGCCATGGCCGATCGACAGGGCATAGCTCTGGCCCGGGCCGCCCGACAGGAAGACGTCATCGACGGCGATATCCGCCGAAACCGGCGCGGTGGCGGTGGCGATGATATCGCCGCCCCAGAGCGCGACATCGGCCGCCGGATCGGTGATCGTGCCCGCCTGCGCGGCGGTGCCGGCCAGAACGGCGGTGAGGATGAGGGGAAAACGCATGGTGTGACTCATTTGCGAAGGGGTGGTCCGCCCGGCTGTTACCGGGCGGTTGTGACAATCAGACGAAGGCGGGGTCAGACGAAGGCGAGGCCATCGAGGCTGCTAACCCCCGCAAGCTGGATCTGGTCGTTGTCCTCGCCGACCCAGAGCAGCAAAGACCCGCCCGCGACCATGGATTTGTTGATCGCCGCCCCGCCCAGATCGAGCCGGTCCTCGCCCGGGGTGAAATCGGTGATGCGGGTGGTTTCGCGCAGGCCATTCGCCGTTTCCGCGCCGAAGACGAAGCGATCCGCCCCCGCGCCGCCGGTAAGGGTATCGAGCCGCCCTGCCCCGCCGAAGATCAGCTCATCCGCATCGGTGCCCACCAGCCGGTCGTTGCCATCGCTGCCGTGGAGTTCAAAGCGGAAATCGTCGGACAGATCGACGATGGCGATGTCGTCGAACCCCGCGCCCTTCGCGCCCCAGGACCAGACGCCCGCAGACCCGCCGGGCAGGTCGCGCACCGCGATCGGATCGGCAAAGAGGTGCAGCCCATCGACCCAGGCCTGCACCTTGCCATCGACCACCGCGGCCTTGAGCGTGAAGCCTTCGCCCGGGGTATAGGTCGTGGTCGAACGCGCGAGGTTGGTTTCATAGCCGTCCACCACCTTGACCAGCGTGGTCAGGCCGACGCGCTGGTCGATCTCCAGTTTGTAGTAGTTGTTCGCGTCCTGCCAGTTCAGCATCAGCCCGACGGCGCCGGTGGGGGCGGTGACCTCGGTCTGGATGCTGTAATCGGTCAGCGCGGTGTTGCCCTCCCACAGCGCATAGGAACCCTTGTGCAGCGCATAGGGGCCATCGCCCAGCGGCGACCAGCCCTTTTCCCAGACATCGGCGGCATTGGCGCCCTTGTAGACCAGTTCGCGGCTATAGGCGCCCGATTGCTCGACCAGCCTGCCATCGACCACGGCCCAGTCGGCGGTGCCGATCTCGGTCGTATCGACGATGCGCCAACCCGCCGCATCGCCATCCTCGAACCGGTCCGCAGCGATCAGCCGGTCGCCGGTGGCGAGGTTGACGGTCACCGTATCGGTCGTGCCGTCCACCGTCAGGGTATAGTCGTTGCGCCCCGCCGTGGCCGTGGCCTGCCCCTCGGCGGAAACCCCGCGCCCGGACCATGCCGCATCGCTGCCCACCGACAGCGAGCCGTCCAGATCCACGAATTCGATCCCGTCGCCGTCCCAGTCGATCAGCGTCAGATCCGCGCCCGCAACCGCCTCGGGGTCCGCCGCGCGCACCACGATGTCGTCGAAGATCGCGCCTTTCTGGCCGGAGGAATAAAGCCCCACCGTCCCCGATCCCAGCGGATCGCTGTCCGTGACCGCGCCGCCGAACAGCGCCACCCCGTCCATCGACACCGCGATCGTGCCGCCGACCACATTGATGCGCAGATCGAACGCGTCGTTGAACCGGTAACCGCCGGTTTCCGTCGCCAGAACCGTGGTCACGCCGTCCTGCACCCGCAGCAACTGCCGGGTGTTGGTTTCGGCGTCGAGGGTCAGCAGATACTGGTTGGCCGGATCCTGATGCCGGAAGGCCAGCCCCATCGTATCATTGTCCATCGAGCGCAGCGTGGCTTCGATGATCTGGTCGTCCCAGTCGCCATCCTTCCAGACCACGAGGTTATCCGTCTGGTTCGACTGATCGAACAGCGCGCCTTCGTGGGGGGCGGTGGTGTCGGTCGTCGCACTGCCCTTGACGAAGAAGGGGCCGAGATCGTCCGCCCGCGCCTTGCTCAGCGGGCCGCCCGCATCCGCGCCGCCGAAGCCCTTGAGCAGGCCCGGGTCATAGCCCTCGACGAAGGTGACGGAGGAGATATAGACCGGCGTCGTCTCCCGGTCGTTGTCGGCAAAGAGCAGGAAGCCCTTGTCGCCGTCGATCGTCCAGCGCGAGCCGTCCGACAGTGTGCTGTCCACGGTGTGGTAGCTGCCCTGCTGCACGCCGTTGATATATTTGCGCAGGACGTGATGTTCACCGTTCGGCCCTTCGGAGGACAGGCTGACCGCGATGCGGTTCCAGGCGTCATAGTGCAGCGCCCCGGCGTAAGTGCCCGAAATCCCCATGCCCGCCGTGCCGTCGCCATTGCTGCGGGCGAAGACTTCGGCGTCGCCGGTGCCGGTCTGCAACAGCGCGGTCCAGTCCCCCGCGCCGGAGGGGATGTAGATGTCATAGACCAGCATGTAATCGGTGATCTGGCCGCTGACGCCCGGTTTCACCAGCAGCCCTTCGGCGGGGGCGAGCGCGTCGAGGCGCATCACATTGGCCTGTGCGCCGCCGATGTCGGGCAGGCCGAAATCGGCGGTGGTGCCGAAGGCCATCTTGTCCGCCGCGCCCTGCATTTCGATCGTGCCCGTGCCGATCCTGCCGCCCTCAAGCGATCCGTCGAAGCTGAACTGCGTCACCACCTTCTGCGCCGCGGGGCGGGTCCAGCCCGCGGCATCGCCATCGTCGAAGGTCTCGGCGAGCCATACCTTGTCGGTCTTGACGATCACCCGGTGGTCGTCGGTCGAGACCACGCCCGAAGCCGTCTCGATGCTCAGCGTCAGGTCATGCACCCCGGCGCGCAGATCGACCTGCGCCTCCATGCCCGAGGCGATGACAGTGCCGCCTTCGTCGGTCCAGGTGTAGCGGATCGCCTCGCCCTCCGGGTTGGTCGATGCCGCAGCGGAGAGGGTGACGCTCGTGCCCGTCACCACCTGATCCGCGCCCGCATCGGCCTCGGCCACCGCCGCGCGGTCCAGATGCGCGTTGGGCAGGTCTTCCTGATGGCCCGCATAGGGGCCGGTCAGCCCGTCGCGGTCGCGCTCCGCCTTGCCGCGCGGCTCGGTATAATAGGTGTCCAGTTCGGTGAAATAGGTCTCGGTATGGATCACGTCGTTTTCCGGATCGACCGTCACCAGCCGGATCGCGCCATTGCCACCGTTGCCACCCTGCGCCGCATCGCCCGCGCCGGTGGTTTCACGCGCCACCCCGTCCTGATAGTTCACCAGGAACTGGAACACCGGCAGGCCGTAATCGTTGTAGGACACGATCGTCTGCGCGCCGTCGCCAAAGATATGCCCGCCCGCCGTCATCACCACATTGGCGTGCGAGGAAATCACCTCGCGCCAGATCTCGGTGCCGTCCCAGGCGCCTTCCGGATCATTGCCGAGGCCGTAGTTATAGGCCGCGCCCTCGTCCTCCAGCACCACGCCCAGCGGATCGTGCAGGCTGTCGTAATTGTTGTAGCTGTGGGTGACGACCATCGCCTTGCGACCGGCATGTTGGGTCAGCACCTCATCCGCCCAGCGAAGGACATCATCGCGCGGCCCGAATTCGAGGTTCAGCGTGATCCATTCGCTACCATCCGCCGCCGTCCACAGGTGGAAGTTGTTGTCATAGCGGTTCGGTTCCTGATCGTAGACGCCGCCGAAGGTCGGATCCCCGGACATGTAGCCAACCGAAAACGCCGCGTTATAGGTATCCGTCACGCGCTTGTCGGACGATCCGTTGGTGCCGATGTCATGGTTCCCCGGCAGCACCGAGAACGACACCCCCGCTTCGCGCAGCGTATCCATCGCGGCCTTCGCCATGGTGAACTGCGACTGCGCCGACCATTGCGTGATGTCGCCGACATGGCTGACGAAGTTCAGCCCCTTCGACGCCGCATTATCGGCCAGCCATTGCGTCATGTCGAAGAAGGTCTGGCTGATCGAAGCGTTCGAGGTGTAATCCTGCGTATCGGGCATGATCGCGATCGTATAGGCACCCTCGCCCGCGACGCGGACCCGCACGTTGTCGGTCACCGTCTGGCCCGCCCCGTTCACCGCCGTGACCACCAGATCCGACAGGCCGAGCGCATTGAACCCGAGCGTCAGCACCCCGTCGGTGATCGTCGCCTCCACCGCCTCGCCGTTCGAGTTGGTGACGGTGAACCCATGCGCATTGGCGCCGAAAACATCGTTCAGGTCATAGCTGACCGGCTCATCCGACAGGCTCACCAGCATGTCGCGGATCGTCACCGTGCCGATGTCGCCGGGATCGACCGGGGTTTCCTCGGTGACCATGACATCGACGCCGCCCGCGCTCACCGTGGGGGTGTTGCCCGCAAAACCGAGCGTCACCAGCGTATCGGCCAGCGGCGTGCCGACGCCGCCCATCGCCGCCACATCCCGCACGCCCGCGCTCACCGCGAATTGCGCGAGGTAGCCGGTATTCACCTCGCCATCGTCATCGGTCAGGATCAGGAACCCCTTGTCGACGGTATAACGCGCGGTCGGCATGGTCTGCGTGCCCACCAGCGCACCGTCGATGTATTTCGTCAGCGTCGAGCTGCCATCGCCGTTGTCCTGCACCGTCAGCGCGATTCGCACCCAGTCATCGGCAGGCACCGTGCCGGTGTAATCGCCGTTGATGCCGATCCCGCCATTACCGCGGATGAACAGATCGGCGTCCGAATTGTTCTCCGCCCCAAGCTGCAACAGCGCCTGAAAGCCGCCGGTCGGTGCCGTCATCACGTCCCAGACCATGGTGAAGCTGGTCAGCGTCGCCTGGCCCTCGGGCAGGTCGATGCGGATACCTTCGTCCCGCGCGAAGGCCTGATAGTTCAGCACCGGCACATCGGCGCCCGGCGCGGTGATGCCAAGCTGCGCGGCGGTGCCGATCCGGCTTTTGCCAAGGGTCACGATGTCGGTCTGGTCGATGGGCATGTGCAGATCTCCAACAGGCATCCGGGGCAGACACCTTTGCATGGGATCACGCTTGCACCTTCGGGATTGATAGGACAAATACGTTGTAACGTAATGAACGATAGGCCGGGCCGATGAATTTTCAGCAGATCCGCGCCTTTCACATGGTCGCCAAGGAGGGATCCGTGCGCCGCGCGGGCGAGATTCTGAGCCTGTCGCAGCCCACGGTTTCGCAGCATCTCAAGGGGTTGGAAGACCGCTACGGCCTGCGATTGTTTGAAAAGCGTGGCCGGGGGATCGCGCTGACGGAAACCGGGCAGCAGCTGTATTCTGTAACAGAACGGTTAATGGCGCAGGTCGAGGAGGTCGAGGATCTGCTGCGCCAGCGCACCGGCTCGGCCAGCGGGCGGCTGCGGGTGGTGAGCGATTCCCCCGCGATCGCGGTGCGGATCGTGCAGCGGATGCTGGCCGCGCATCCCGACATCGACGTTTCCCTGCGCAAGGACAGCGTTGAAGGCATCGTCGCCGCGCTGACCGAATTGCGCGCGGATGTGGGGATCGCGGTCGATCCGCTGATCGGCACGGTGTTGCAGATCGCGCCGCTGCGCAGCGAGCGGGTCTTTGCCTGCCTGCCACGGGGCAGCGCGCTGGCGGGCGCCACCTTCCCGCTGGAGGCGATCGCCGGGCAGGTGCTGATCCAGCGCGAAAAGACCTCGCGCACCCGGGCGCTGGTGGAACGCGCGCTGGCGGCCGAAGGCGTCGCCCCGGCCCGGGTGATCGAGGTGGAGGGCGCCGAAGTGGTGCGCGAGGCGGTGGCGCTGTCGCTCGGCCTGTCGTTCTTTGCCGAATCGGAATGCCCGCCGGATCCGCGCCTGACCTATGCGCCGGTGGCCGCGCGCCGGGCCAAGACGGTGATCGTGGAAAACCTGCTGTATCGGCGGGACCGGCGGCATGTCCTCGCGATCAGCGCCTTTCTGGAGGCCGCGCGGGAGGAGCGCACCCGGACGGAACCCGGCGCCTGACCGGCGTGCCGGTGAAAAATGTTGCCGCCCATGGGGTTCTGCTTCCTGACGCGGGTGTCCATATCGTGTTAGGGATCTGCCCGATCCTCCGTCCGGCCCGGTTGGGGGCGGCAGCGGTGCTTCGTCGCATGGTTGCGCGGCGCAGGGGATGGCCCAATGGGAAACCGGCCGGCGACGGCGAAAACGACGCAGGGAAGACAGGATGCGCCACGACAGCACGATCGCGACACTGGAAAACACGGCTCATGCGCGCCCGGCAGAAGATGTCCTGGCCCAGGCGGGATCCGGGCCGCAGGGCCTTTCGCCCGATGACGCCGCCAGCCGATTGCGCAGCCACGGCCCCAACGCCCTGCCCGAAGCGCGCCGCCGCCCGGCGTTCCTGCGCTTCCTGTCACAGTTCAACAATGCGCTGATCTATTTCATGCTGGCCGGGGCGGCGGCGGCGGCGGCGCTTGGGCATATGGTCGATGCCGGGGTAATCTTGGCGGTGGTGATCGTCAATGCGGTGGTCGGCTTCTTGCAGGAGGGCAAGGCCGAGGATGCGCTCTCGGCGATCCGCAACATGATCGCGCCCCGGGCCTCGGTGCTGCGCGGCGGGGTGCGGATTTCCGTACCGATGGCGGAGCTGGTGCCCGGCGACGTCGTGCTGATCGAGGCGGGCGACCGCGTGCCCGCCGACCTGCGGCTGATCCAGGCGCGCAGCCTGCTCATCGACGAGGCGCTGCTGACCGGCGAATCCGTGGCGAGCGAGAAGCACACCGATCCGGTGGCCGAAAATGCGGCCCTTGGCGACCGGGTGTCGATGGCGTTTTCGGGCACGCTGGTCGCGGCGGGACAGGGCGCGGGCGTCGTGGTGGCCACCGGCCTTGGCACCCAGATCGGCCAGATCAGCCGGATGCTGGGCGAGGTCGAGGTGCTGGAAACCCCGCTGCTGCGGCAGATCAACCGCTTCGGCAAGCGGTTCACGCAGGTCGCCTTCGTCGGCGCGGCGGTGCTGTTCGTCTTTGCGGTGACGCTGCGCGGTTTCGGCTGGGAAGAGGCGCTGACGGCGGTGGTGGCGCTGGCGGTGGGGCTGGTGCCCGAGGGGCTGCCTGCCGTGATCACCATCACCCTCGCCGTGGGGGTGCAGCGGATGGCGGCGCGCCGCGCGGTGGTGCGCCACCTGCCGGCGGTCGAAACGCTGGGCGCGACCTCGGTGATCTGTTCGGACAAGACCGGCACGCTGACCCGCAACGAAATGACGGTGCATCGCGTCATCACGCGCGCGGGCGAAGTGCTGGTCGAAGGCGGCGGCTATGACCCGGGCGATGTGCGGATCGCGGCGGATGCGGAACTGATCCGCGCCGCGCTGCTGTGCAACGATGCGACCTTGCGGCAGAAGGAGGGCGTCTGGGTCGCGGAGGGCGACCCGATGGAGGGCGCGCTGGTGACGCTGGCGATGAAGGCCGGATGCGATCCGCAGGTCGAGCGCGCCGCCTGGCCCCGGCGCGACACGATCCCCTTCGACGCCGCCCATCGCTTCATGGCAACGCTGCACGAGGGGCCGGATGGCGCGCGGGTCGCGCTGGTGAAGGGCGCGCCGGAGCGGGTGCTCGACATGTGCGCGGTGGAGGTGACCGGCGCACCGCTGGAGCGTGGCTTCTGGGACGAGCGGATCGCGGCAGCGGCGGCCGGGGGCGAACGGGTTCTGGGCTATGCGCTGCGGATCATGCCGCCGGAGACGGATGAAATCGGCTTTGGCGATGTGGCGCAGGGGCTGGTGTTCCTCGGCCTCACCGGCTTCATCGACCCGCCCCGGCCCGAGGCGGTGCGCGCCATCGCCGAATGCCGCTCCGCCGGGATTTCGGTGCGGATGATCACCGGCGACCATGCCGCCACCGCCGCCGCCATCGCGCGGCAACTGGGGCTGGCCGAGGCGCCCGAGGTGCTGACGGGGCAGGAACTCGACGCGCTGGCGGAGGGCGATTTCCGCGACGCCGTGCGCCGCACCCATGTCTTTGCCCGCACCAGCCCCGAACATAAACTCCGCATCGTGCAGGCGCTTCAGGCCGATGGGCTGATCGTCGCGATGACCGGCGACGGGGTGAACGACGCCCCCGCGCTGAAACAGGCCGATGTCGGCGTGGCGATGGGGATCAAGGGCACCGAAGCCGCGAAGGAAGCCGCGCAGATGGTGCTGATGGACGACAATTTTGCCTCCATCGTCGCGGCAGTGCGCGAGGGCCGCACCGTCTTCGACAATATCCGCAAGGTGGTCGGCTGGACCCTGCCGACGAACGGCGGCGAGGCGCTGGCGGTGATCATCGCCATCCTCGCGGGCTTTACCATGCCGATGTCGCCGGTGCAGATCCTGTGGATCAACCTGATCCTGGCGGGGACGCTGGGCCTTGTGCTGGCGTTCGAGCCGCCGGAGCCCGGGGTGATGAACCGCCCGCCGCGCCGCGCCGATGCCGGGCTGCTGACGCCGTTTCTGGTGTGGCGGATCTTCTTCGTCTCGGTGCTCTTCGCGGCGCTGTCGCTCGGGCTGTTCTTCTGGGCGCTCGGGCAGGGGCGGGATCTGGAAACCGCGCGAACGATGGTGGTCAACCTGCTGGTGGTGCTGGAAATCTTCTACCTGTTCGCGGTGCGCTACCTGCATATGACCTCGTTCACGCTGACCGGGGTGAAGGGCACGGGGCCGGTTCTGGGCGCGATCGCGGTGGTGGTGGTGGCGCAATTCGCCTTTACCTACCTGCCGGTGATGAACACGCTCTTCGGCTCGCGCCCGCTCGGGCTGTGGGACGGGGTGCTGATCGTGGCGATCGGGGCCGGGTCGCTGGTACTGCTTGAGATCGAAAAGCACTTCCTGCGCCACCGGTTCGAGCAGGATTAAGAAACTGTCACGGCGCTGCAAAGGGACTGTCATATCCGGGGCGTAGGCGCGAGGCGCATCTACGACAGGAGAACGACATGCGTCTTTGCAGCGCCCTCATCCTCGCCGCGCTGGCGGGTTCAGCCCAGGCGGAAGAGGTCTTTCCGGCCAGGCTCGCCGGACATGCCCATCTGCCCGCGCTGACCCTGATCGCCCCGCCCGACGACGCGCCGCGCGACCTGTGGGTCTCGGGCAAATTCACCGGCAAGGCGCGCAACGACGCCCCGATGACGGTGATGGGCACGGTGGGCAAGGATTACGGCGACCATCCGACCGGAATTTCCCTCCCCTTCATCGGCCAGCCGGTTCAGGGCATGTCCGGCTTCGCGATGAACCGCGCCGGGGACGGCAGCATCTTCACCCTCACCGATAACGGCTTCGGCACGAAGGCGAACAGCCCGGATGCGATGCTGTTCTTCCACCGCATGACGCCCGACTTCGCCACCGGCACGGTCACCCGGCACGAGAGCGTCTTCCTGCGCGACCCGGACCGCAAGGTGCCCTTCCGCATCGCCAATGAAGGCACCGCGAGCCGCTACCTTACCGGCGCCGATTTCGACCCGGAAAGCATCCAGTATCTGAACGGCGAAATCTGGATCGGCGACGAATTCGGGCCCTATGTGCTGCGCGTGGCACTGGATGGGCGGGTGCTGGACGTCTTCCCGACGCTGCTCGACGGCACGGTTCTGCGCGGGCCGGACACCCCCGGCGTCACCGTGCCCGCCGTGCCGGGCGTGGATTTCCGGGTGCAGCGTTCGGGCGGATACGAGGGGATGGGCCTGCAACCGAAGACCGGGCTGCTCTGGGCGATGCTGGAAAAGCCGCTGCTGGTCGAAGGCGGGACGGAGGGCGATTTCCTGCGCGTCATGACCTTTGACACCGCGGGCAAGGCCTGGACCGGGAACAGCTATAAATTCAAGCTCTCCGAGGGCGCGAAGGCGATCGGCGATTTCAACTTCATCGACGATACCCGCGCGCTGGTGATCGAGCGTGACAATGGCGAGGGGGATGCCGCGCGCGCCTGTGCCGAGGGCGCGGACAAGGCCGCCTGCTACCCGATCCCGGCGCGGGTGAAGAATATCGTGCTGGTCGATACCGCCCGGGTGGATGCCGACGGCTATCTGCACCGGATCGGCCATATCAACCTGCTCGACATCGCGGATCCGCAGGGCAAGGCGCTGCCCGGCACGAAACCCGCCGAAGGGCCCTTCACCTTCCCGTTCTTCACCATCGAGGACGTCATGCGGGTGGATGAGACGCATATCCTCGTCGCCAACGACAACAACCTGCCGTTCTCCGGCGGGCGCGAGATCGGCACCGCGGCGAACAACGAGTTCATCCTGCTGTCGGTGCCCGAACTGCTGAGCGCGAAATAAGCAAAACCCGCGCGCAGGGACCTGCGCGCGGGTTGTTCCCTGGCCGGGCGGAAGGCGGTTCACCTTCTGGTTCAGGGTCGGCCCTGCGGGTGATTTCAGACAGCGCGGCCGATGGGCCGGGGGCGGACCCCCGGCGTCATGCTCAGAACCGGGTGGTCAGCCCGAGCCAGACCATCCGGCTGTCGATGGTCGTCTTCGAGTTCGTTGTAGGACGGCTCTTCGTCGAACAGGTTATAGACCGCGACGCCGATCTGCGCGCTTTCGTTCACCTGATAGTTCATGCCGACATCGACGGTGGTATAGGGGTCATATTTGTACCCCGTCACGCCATTGCCGAAGTTGACGGGCGTGCCCTGATTACCGATCCGCAGCCCGGCGGCCTTCTCCTCGCCGTGATAGTTGACCGCGCCCCAGAGGCTCATGTTCTCCATCACATCGGCGAAATCGGCGCGCAGGCTCGCCATATGCTCGGGCGTCCGGGCCAGCGGCGCACCCTTGTATTCGCCCGACTTCTGCTCCGACTTGGTGTAGGTGTAGCTGCCGCGCAGCGACAGCCGGTCCGTCGCATGCCATTGCCCGGTCAGTTCCACGCCGCTGATCTCGGCCTTGTCCACGTTCTTGTTGTAATACACCCGGCGGTAATAGTCCTTGCCGTCAAAGCTCGACCGGTATTTCGGCCCGTCGGTCCATTCCTCGTTGGTGATGAGCTGGGTCAGCTTGTCGTCGAACTTGGTGTGGAACACCGTCGCGCTCGCATTCCAATCCCCGGCGTCATAGAAAACGCTGAGTTCATAGTTCTTGGTTTTTTCCGGCTTCAGGTTCGGATCGCCCAGAATGACGCCGCAGCGGTTTTCGATCAGCGTCGCATCGCGCGAGGCACAGCCCGCCCCGCCCGTGGTATAGGCATAGCCCCGGGTCGTGGTGCGGATGTCGGGGGCGCGGAAGCCCGCCGAATAGCCGCCCTTCACCGTCAGGTTCGGCGCCGCATCCCACACACCATAAAGCCGCGGGGTCCAGTGCCCGTCATATTCGCTGTGGTGGTTGTAGCGCAGCCCGCCGGTCAGCCGGAACGTGTTGGTGATGGCGAATTCGTCCTCAAGGAACAGCGCCCATTGCCGGTTGCTGTAGGTATGATCGAGCCCGTCGCCCAGCCCGGGGTTCTGGTCCTCAAGCTCGGTCTTGATGATCTGGCCGCCGTAGACCAGATTGTGCTGGCCACCCGCGACGGGCGAGTTCAGCTTGAAATCCAGAACGGTGTTGGTCACTTCCGGCGAGCGCGGGTTCTCGGCCCCGGCGGCGAAGGAGGTCCGCTCCCCGACTTCGCGCGACAGCGACACTTCGGAAGACCCGAAGGACCAGTCGCCCTTGTGGGTCAGGCCGATGTTCTTCCGGGTATGCTTGCTTTCGTTGTCGGAGTTTTCCGAATCGGTCTTGATCTCGTTCGTGCCGAGTTGCAGTTCGACCGTCTGCCGGTCGGTCGGCGTCCAGACGAATTTCGCCCCCGCCTCGCGCTGCGTCTGCGCATCGCGGCCATCGGTCAGGTCCGGGCGGTCCTTGCGCTCGCCCCGGTCGAGGTAGCGCACCCAGGCCTGCATGCCCAGCTTGTTTTCGATCAGCGGGCCGCTGATGAAGGCCGAGACCTGATTGCGGGAACTGTCATATTCGTCATCCGTCGGGATCGAGGTATCGACGCGCACCTCCCCGCTCCAGACGTCGGAGACCTTCTTGGTGATTACGTTGATCACCCCGCCCATCGCGTCGGAGCCATAGAGCGAGGACATCGGCCCGCGCACCACTTCGATGCGTTCGATGGCCGAGATCGGCGGAATGAAGCTCTGCTCGAAACCGGCATTGCCGTTGGTGCGCGCGTCGCGCGTGGACTGCCGTTTGCCATCGACGAGGATCAGCGTGTATTGGCCCGGGAGCCCGCGGATATAGATGTCTTCTTCGCCCGCGACCCCGGTCACCGCGACGCCCTGCGTTTCCTTGAGCGCGTCGGTCAAGTTGGTGAAGGAGCCTTTTTCAAGCTCTTCGGCGGTGACGACGGTCACGCTGGCGGGGGCTTCGCGCACCGTTTGTTCGATACCGGCGGCCGTGACCACGATCGTGTCCAGAACCGTCTCTTCCTGTGCCAGCGCGGTCAGGGGCATGCCGAAGATCGCCGTGGTGCAAAGGAGGGCGCGGAGGGGAGGATAACGCATCACTGTTCCTTGAAGGAGGCCAAACATTGACAGACTAAAACCGTCATGTTTTTCACGATGTCAACAAAAATTGTCATGTTCTGATCGGCGCGGCATGGACCGTTGCACAAAGGCACAACCCGCCCGTTGACGGCACCATCCTCCCCGCTTTACGGGATGCCGGACGGTTCGTCCGGAAGACGGGGGGGAGATGGACAATCTGAAGCGCAACCTGCCGCCGTTGACCAGTCTTCTGGCCTTCGAGGCGGCGGCCCGGCTGGGCAGTTTCTCGGACGCGGCGCGGGAGCTGAACGTCACCCGCGAGGCGGTGAGCCGACAGATCCGCGCGCTGGAGACGCATCTGGGCCTGTCGCTGTTCGCGCGCGGGGCGAATGCGACGCAGCTACAGCCGACCGGGCAGCGCTATTACGAAACCCTCTCGGCGGCCTTCGGCGCCGTCGCGCGCGAAACGCAGGCCCTGCGCGGCGGACAGGCGGACCCGGCCCCGGTCGAACCGCTCGACCCGGCGGAGGATCAGCCGCTCATTCTGGTGGTGGACGACCTGCCGGGGAATATCCGCCGCCTGTATGACGTGCTGCGCGGGCAATATCAGGTGGTCGCGCAGACCGATCCGATGGTGGCTCTGGGCTGGCTGCTCAACGGCGGGCGGCCCGATCTGATCATGCTGGATGTGCGGATGGCGGGGATGGATGGCTATGCGCTGTGCCGCCGGATCCGGTCGGAGCCGGGGTTCGACCGGGTGCCGATCCTGTTCCTGACCAGTCTCGATTCCACCGATGACGAGACCGAGGGCTTTGCCGCCGGGGCGAACGACTACATCGCGCGGCCCTTCGTCCCCGCGATCCTGCTGGCCCGGATACAGGCGCAGATCGACCTGCGCCGCACCACCGCCATGCTGGAGGATCTGCTGCAACGGCGGGCCGACCGGCTGGAGCGGATGGAAGCCGCCCTGCGCGGGATTCAGAGTCAGATCGCGGAACTGGACGGCTGAAGCGGGCGCAGGATGCCCGCCGCCCCGGCGAAATCCAGCCGGTCGAGCGCCATGTCGAAGCCGCATGTCATGGCCGTCCAGCGCGGCGCGGCAATCGTCCACCGCCGGGGGTGAACTCGCTGCCGGTGTCGGGTGTCCGGTCCGAGTTTGGGATTTATCCAGGCACTCCCCATGATGGTCACGCCCTTGCCCCGGTGCTGGACCAGACCGACACGAGGCCCGACCTCGCAGTGGTGGACCGCGGCTATCTCGGGCATGGCGTCGAGACCGCCCGTGTCCGGATCAGCGGCCAGCAGCGCGGTATCACTCCGGTGCTGGCGAAACTCCTCAAGCGACGAAGCGCCATCGAGCCGGAAATCGGGCACATGAAATCAGACGGCAGATTGGCCAGATGCCCCGGTTCGGTGACGCCATCTTCGTTCGGCCGATCGCTTGAACCAGTGGCGCGATACGCCTCACGGCTCTGCGCCTGCGGCCACAACATCCGCAAGATCCCCGCCCATCTCAGGGATCTTTGGTCACTCGTTGTCCGCTGGTTCATCCCCGCGTATGCGGGGAACAGTCGCGTGTCAACACAAATGCTGTCCCTTCTCATACTCTACCCATTCTCAGTTATTATTCTTCTTTTGCTGATGCTTAATTGAAGGCAAGGTCACTGCGCCCGATCAGTTCATCCCCACAAATGCGAGGAACAGATTACTCCGAGGTCACCCCCGTTGTAACGCACCTGTTCATCCTCGCCAGTGTGGGAAAGCACGTCCATCACTTGCAATCAGGCTATCTGAGGCCCCACCGGCGCGGGGAGCAGGCGCCCGGTCTCTACATCACGCGGTCGCTGTCAGGTTCATCCCCACGCGTACGGGGAACATGTTAGCTCGACCCAATCTTACGGATCATCCCCGCACAGCCGGGGGATCCCAAAGCAGGCCCGAACTCTCCGAATAACGCAACCCCTCGCAAATCCCGCCATCCTCACCCACCGGGCAGACCGTCACCGCCGCGCGGCGCCAGTCGGGCCAGTCGCGGGTGGCGACCACGATCTCGGGCGCCGTCTGATCCGGCAAAGGCAGCCGCCCCAGCCGCACCCTGTCCGCCGAGACCTCGGAAAGCTGCCACAGGTCCGGCACCGCCTCCTCGCCCTGCGCCCAGGGCAACAGCCCGCCCTCGCCCCGGCGGGCCAGCGCCAGCGTGCGGGTCTCCCGCCCCAGCCGGGTGGGATAGCGGGTGTCATCCGCCCCCGCCGCGCCCTGCCGATAGCCCACGGCAAAATCCACGACATTCTGGTCACCCAGCGAGCGGCGGGCATAGCCCTCTCCGATCCGCTCCTGCTCGGCGGCGTCCAGAACCGGCGGGACGGGGGCGGCCCCGTCGCCATGCACGGCCTCGATCAGGTCGCGCAGCGCGGAGGGCGCATTGATCTCGCCACGCCGGAACAGCAGGTCGGCGGTGCGCCATTGATCGGGCAAGGGATAGCCCCATGCGCCACCCTCCAACACCTGATGCAGCCAGCGGGTATCCGGCACGTCGGAAGGATCGGGGGAGACGACATGCAGCACAGGCGCGGGAACGCCTGCGGACGCTCCGCCATGTGGCGCCACAGCCGCCCGGCCCGCTGGATGAGCGCGGCCATCGGGGCGAGGTCGGGAACCATGACATCGAAGTCCAGATCGAGACTGGATTCGACCACCTGCGTCGCCACCAGCACCCTTCCCGCGCGCCCTTCCCCGTTCCGGCCAAAGCGCGCCAGTTCCGCAGCCTCGATCCGCTTGCGGTCGCACAGCGCGAAACGGGCATGCAGCAACGACGCCTTCACCCCCCACGCCCGTAGCAGGTCCACGGCGGCGATCGCATCGTCCACGGCATTGCGCACCCAGACACAGGCCGCCCCGGCACCCGCCGAACGTACCAGCAGATCGGCGGCGGCCCCGGCATCCGGCAGGCGCGCGACCTTGACCACGCCCTTGGGGCTGGGGGTGGCAGCGCAGGCACGCCGGGGATGGTCAGCGCAGGATAGGCCCGGCCGTCGCCCACGGCCCAATCCCGACCCGCCCCCTGCGCAAAGGCCCGCGTCAGCCGGGCACGGGTAATTCACCGGCAGGGTGGCCGTCAGCAATATGGCCGAACCGCCCTGCGCGGCATGGGCCTGCAACAGCCGCTCCAGCAGGACCGCCATGTATCCATCCCCGGAGATCTCATGCGCTTCATCGACAATCAGGATCTTCGACGACACCCCCCAGAGCCGCAGCGCCGAGAACCGCGCCCGCATCACCGCCAGCAGCGCCTGATCCACCGTCCCGATCCCCACATCGGCCAGCAGCGCGCGGCGGCGGTCGTCGTCACCTCGCGCTTGTCGCCGTCCGCATTGCTGTCGCTGCCACGATGGAAACGCAAATCGCAAAACGGCACCGACAACCCGGCGCGGCCATGGGCCAGCACCAGCGCAGGATTTTCCAGCAGCCGCCCGACGACTTGCGAGGCGCCACGAACATCGCATCCGCCGTCGCCATCGTCGGCAGCGCGAGGAACAGACCCCGCCCTTTGCCCGCCAGCAGCATCCGCTGAGCGAGGATCAGTGCCGCTTCGGTCTTGCCAGCGCCGGTTTCGTCCTCGATGAAGGCCAGCATCGGGCCGTCGGGCAAGGGCGCGGAGGCCACCATCGCCTGCATCGGGCGCAGGGCGAAATCGAAAAGCGCGCCGTCACTGGAAAGCTGCCCGCGACGCCCGCCTTCGGCACATGGCGCGCGGCAGCCTCCCGCGCCAGCGCGAGGTAGTCGGCAAGCGGCAGGTCACCCGCCCGCGCCGGGAACCAGTCCGCGTTCGAGCCGATCCAGTCCGCCGCCGTGGTCAATCCGGCCAGCCACCACGACAGCCGCGTTGCCTCGATCTCATCCAGCGCGATCAGCAAGGTGAAGCCGCCTTCCACCTGCCCGGAAACGGGCTGTCCCGCAGCAACCGCTCGACCACCGCCGCCACATCGAGCATGTGATAGAGGGCGGGATGCTCCGGCCCGCCGCCGCGTCCGCTTTTCCCGGGCCAGTGCAACAAATGAGAATCCATAGAAGCCCCTGCCCAAAGGAAACCGTTCAAACCCGCCCGAACAGCGTCACAGGAAGGCACGTCTGTCCAGTTTCAGCATGCGCACCGGAGTCCGTCCGCGATCGCATTGCGCAGCCACAGATGCGCAGGATCGCCACTGCGCCGTCATGCCAGACCTGAATGAAAGGAGATGAAGGTATCGAGAAGGCCGGATCATGGGCGCAGAAGGCAGGGGCCTTGCGGGCGACGGTCAGACCCAAGCCCATGACATAGGCCAATCTGGTCATGCCACTCGAAACCGGCGAAACTCAGGTTTTCGCCCGGGCAAATCCCGGATTCTACCGGTTCTCTCTCAGAAATTCATAGCAATATCAATACGTTGATTTTCCTTCAAACCCAAATCCGTCCCGGACTCCACATCGGGGGTGGGCAGCGCCGCCGCCAGCCGCGCCAGTGCCGCCCGCACCCGCCCCGGATCCGGCGGATCAAGGCGCACCGCATGGGCCAGATCCAGCGCGCCGACCTGCAACGCCCCACCCCGGATCGCATGCAGCGCCGGGCCCGGGTCATCGCCGCAGCGGTCCAGCATGTCCCGCCATTCGACAATTTCCGCAGGCAGCAGCGACAGCCACCCCCGCCGCAGCCCCGCATCCGGCCCGGTCAGCGGCGCGATCACCGGGGGTAGCACCTCGCTCACCGTGCGGATCAGCGCGTCGAGCGACAGCGGCTTTGGCAAAAACGCCGCGAAGCCCGCCGCGGCACAGGCGGCGCGGGTCTCGGCCGAGACATCGGCGCTGGAGGCGATCACGGGGAGGGTGGTCGCGCCGATTGCGCGCAGGGTGCCGAAGCCATCCATCCCCGGCATGTGCAGATCGGTGATGACCGCATCGGGCTGTGCGCGCGCCAGATGCTCCACCGCCGCCGCGCCCCCCGCCACCGCCACGACCTGCGCCCCTGCCTGCCGCAGCAGCGACTCCAGAACCGAGCGGTTCAGATCCCGGTCCTCGACGATCAGGATCAGCCGCCCGGCCAGCGCGGTATCCCGCGGCCCGGCGGCGGGGGTGCCGCTTCCGGCAAGGATGCCGTCGCGCAGGGCGGAATAGGTCAGCGCGCGCGGCAGCGGCAACGGCGCCCGCCCGGGAGAGAGCAGCGCCAGCCCCGCCCCCTGCGCCACGACCCGCACCGGCCCGGCCTGAACCCCGAGCCGCGCGGCCATGCGGTCGATCCGGGCGGCGGTGCGGGCGGGCAGCCCATCGCACAGGGTGGCACCCGGCCCGGGCGCGTCGCCCTCCGCCCGCAGGGGCAGATCCAGCATGAACAGGCTGCCCCGTCCGGGAAGGCTGCGCAGGTGCAGCCGCCCGCCCATGGCCTCGGCCATCTGCCGCGCGATCGTGAGGCCGAGCCCGGTGCCCGAAACCGCGCGGGTGGTCGATGTGTCGATCTGGGTGAAGGGGTCGAACACCGCGCCCTGCCGCTCTGCCGGGATGCCGGGGCCGGTGTCGGCGAGCTGAAACCGCAGCCCCCCGGCCCGGCGCAGCACCCGCAGCCGAAGCCCACCCCGGGGGGTGAACTTGACCGCGTTGCTGGTGAGGTTGAGCAGGATCTGCGCGATCTTCTGCCGGTCGCCGGTCAGGGTTTCGGGCACATCCGGCGCGACGTCCACCGCAAGCCGCAGCGGCTTCGCCCCGATCAGCGCCCAGCCCTGCACGATCACGTCATCCATCAGCGGCATCAACCCGAAGGGCGCGGAGGTGACCGCCATCCGCCCGGCTTCGAGCTTCGACAGGTCCAGAACATCGTCGATACTGCCCAACAGCAGCCGCGCGGCGGAGCGCATGTCGGTGACGTGCCGACGCTCCGGCGGGGCGAGGTCGGCGGCCAGCAGCAGGTCCGACAGCCCCGTGATCGCGTTCAGCGGCGTGCGCAGTTCGTGGCTCATATTGGCGAGAAAGGCGGATTTCGCGCGCGACGCGGCCTCGGCATCGTTGCGCGCGACGATGAGTTCCTGCGTGCGGCGTTCCACCTCGTCCTGCAAATGGTCGCGGTAGCGTTCGATCTCGGCAAAGCTGCGGGTGAACTCCATCGCCAGTTCGCCGATTTCATCGGTGCGGTTCGGCGGCAGCAGCCGCGCGAGGCTGCCGCGCCGCTGCACCCCCCGGCCAAGCGCCTCAAGCGGCACGATGATCCGCCGCCGCAGCAGGACGTAAAGCAGCGCCGCCGTCAGCAGCGTTTGCAGCACCGTCAGCGCGATGATCCCCAGAGCCTGCCGCCAGAACGCCTCGAACAGCGGCGCCTGGGTCAGCCCGACATCGAGCCGCGCCATCGGCGTGCCGTCGCGCGGATTGGGCAGCGGCAGGACGGTCTGCCCGGCCGTCTGGTCCGGACCGAGGAACCAGCCCAGCGGCCCCGGCACGGGCGGCTCCCCCTCCGCCCCGGCCCACAGATCGCCGATCCCCGCCAGCCGCAGTTCCTGCGCCGGCAGGGTCAGGTCCGTGATCGACAGGTTCCGGATCAGCGGCTCCTCGGCCAGCCGCGTCAGGATCGACTGCACCGCATCGGTATCCACCTGCCAATAGGCGTGCGACAGTTGCGGCAGCGCGGAATAGAGCAGCCGCTCGACATTGCCGCGCGCGGTTTCGGCCTCGCGGCGAAAGCCGATCACCGCGCTGGCGCCGCCAAGGCTGATGCCCGTGGCGATACAGATCGCGGCCCCCGCCAGCACGATCCCGCGCGCGAGGCTGGTTCTATCCGGCATCGTCATCCTCTCCATAGCGGCGCAGGATGGCGGACACGGTGCCCCCGGCATGCAGCCGCTCCAGTTCGCGTTGCAGCCTGCGGCCCCGGTCCAGCCCCACCGGATTGCGGTGAAACGCCAGATAGCGCCCCTCGCGGAACAGCGGCACCGGCAGCACCCGCAGCGCCTGATCCATGCCGAGACCGCCGATCACATGGCGCGCATTCGCCCGGCCCATGAGGACGACATCCACCCGCCCGAGCACCAGCTTGCGCAGGCTGACGCGTTCATCGGGCGACACCTCGCGCACGAAGTGATCCGCGCGGTCGAAAGCCTCGAAATAGGTGAAGCCGCGCACCACGCCGACGCGCAGGCCGCGCAGACCCTCCAGCCGGACCCCCCGGGCAAAGGGCGCACCCACGCGGGTGACGGCGACGATCACGGTATCCCGGATCGGCCCGACCATGCGCCATTTGCGCGCCCGCTCCGCGGTGGGGGTCAGCTGGAACAGGCCATCCTCCGGGCTGTTGTCAAAGGCCAGAATCGCGCGCCGCCACGGCAGGGCCACATAGTCGAGCCCGACGCCGAGCGCCCCCGCCGCCCGGTCGAGGATGTCCACGTCGATGCCCTGAAACCGGCCGCCGGACATGTAGCTGTAGGGCGGGAAATCCTCCATCGCGTAAAGCCGCCAGCGTTCCTGCCCCGCCCGCAGGACGGCCGGAGCACAGAGTCCGATGAAAAAACCACCAACCATCCGCCGACGCGCAGGGTTCATCCTCACTGCCCCCCCTCTCCACGGGCCGCAAAAGCCCTGACAGGGCAAGGGTATCCGCGCCGCGATCCTGATGGGCGGGAAAATTATTGCCCTCCGGGGCAAGATTATTTCCGTTCATCAATACCGCACGGAGTTGTTACCGAACAGGGATAACAAGACTGGGAGTTCCTCATGAAGAATGCGCTGATCGCGGCCCTGACCGCCTCCGTCGCCCTTGCGCCGCTCGCCGCCGCCGCCGAATCCTGCAAGAACGACGGGCTGAAGAAGATCCTCGCCGCGGGCAAGGTCGTGGTGGGCGTGAAGGCCGATTACAAACCCTTCGGCTACCGCGACACCGACGGCAAGATCATCGGTCTGGAAATCGACCTGGCGCAGAAGCTGGCCGATACGCTGGGTGTCACGCTCGAAACCGTGCCGGTGATCGCGTCGAACCGGATGCAGTTCCTGCAACAGGGCCAGACCGATGTGATGATCGCCACGATGACCGACACGCTCGACCGGCGCGAGATGGTGGGCATCAAGGGGCCGAACTACTACGCCTCGGGCACCGCCGCGCTCACGCCGAAGGCGCTGAAGCTGACAAAATGGGAAGAGCTGAAGGGCAAGCCGGTCTGCGGGATCCAAGGGTCGTTCTACCTGCAAAAGGTCGAACAGGTCTATGGCGGCACCATCGTCGCCTTCGGCAATGCCGCCGAGGCGAAGCAGGCGCTGCGCGACAAGAAGTGCATGGCCTATGTCTATGACGACACCACCATCGGCGCCGATTACGCCGCGGGCGGCTGGGACGATTTCGAAATGTCGCTGCCGATCGAGGATTTCACCCCCTGGGGCCTGGCCGTTGCTAAGCCCGAGGAAAACTGCGCCCTCGGCGAGATCGTGTCCGGCCTGCAATACGCCTGGCACCGCGACGGCACGCTGATCGCGCTCGAAAAGAAATGGGGCGTCACGCCGAGCCCCTTCCTGACCGAGATGCACGACCGCCTGGCCGATCCGCTGGCGAAATAAGGACAGGTGCCGATGACCGCGATACAGGACTTCTTCCGGGAGCTTGCGGCCAGTTCGCCGCATTGGAACTTCATCTGGCTCTATGACGACCATCAGATGAAACGGGTCTTGACGGGCCTGTGGATGACGGTGGAACTGAGCCTGTTCTGCCTGGTGTTCTCGGTGGTCATCGGCATTGTCGGGGCCTGGGCGCAGGGGGCGAAAAGCCGCCTGCTGCGCGGGGCGGTGGCGGCCTATGTGCAGTTCTTCCGCAACACGCCGCCGCTGCTGCAACTGCTCTTCTTCTACTTCGCGCTCGGCCAGTTCACGCCGAGCTACAGCCCCGATGGCTGGCTGGAGGTGCCGATCATCTCGAACGTCGGCTGGGCGATCATTTCGCTGTCCTTCTTTGCCGGGGCGTTCAACATCGAAATCTTCCGCGCCGGGATCGAAGCCGTGCCGAAGGCCACGCTGGAGGCGGCGGAGTCGCTCGGCATGAGCCGCTGGCTGACCTATACCGACATCGTGCTGCCGCTGGCGTTCCGGGTATCGCTGCCCGCGCTGAACGCCAATCTGGTCAATCTGGTGAAGACGACCAATCAGGCCTTCGCCATCGCGGTGCCGGAGCTGCTGTATCAGGCGGTGTCGATCTGGAACGATTACCCCTCGGCGCAGAATCCGACGATGCTGCTGTTGATGGTCTGTTATCTCGGCCTCGTGGGGCTGCTGTCGCTCGGCATGAGCGGCTGGGAACGCAAGGTGAGGATCCCCGGCTATGGCGCCTAAGTTTTCCATTCCTACCGCGCCGGGCGCGATGCCGGTGCTGCTGCCGTTCCGGATGCGCGGCCCCGCCGCCGATCCGTTCGGAACGCTGCGGTTTCTGGCCGCGATCCCGTGGCGCTGGCTGCTGGCCATGGTGGCGCTCTGGCCCGCCATCGCCTTCGCGCAATCGGGCGTGGCGGCGGAGGGCGCCTACCGGATCCTTATGCGCTGGATCCCGTTCCTGTTCACGCAGGGCTTCCTGTTCAACGTGGTGATCTCGGTGCTGGCGATGGCGCTCGGCACGCTGGTCGGGGCCTTTGCCGGGCTCGGGCTGATCGCGCGGAACCGGATGCTGCGCGGGGCGGTGCAGGTCTATGTCAGCTTCTTCCGCAATGCGCCGTGGCTCGTGCTGCTGTTCATCATCCTGCTGGCGTTCCCGTTTGAAATCAGGGCCTTCGGCACCACGATCCCGCTGCCCGGCTGGATCAAGACGGTGATCGGCCTTGCCCTGCCGGTCTCGGCCAACGTGGCCGAAGTGGTGCGCGGCGCGGTGCAATCCGTCCCCACCGCGCAGTGGGAAGCATCGGAATCGCTCGCCTTTTCGCGCCGCCAGACGGTGTGGCAGATCATCTTGCCGCAATGCGTCAAGCGGATGCTGCCGCCGTGGATGAACTGGTATGCCATCGTCACCATGTCCACGCCGCTGTGCTCGCTGCTGGGCGTGGGGGAAATCATCAGCCTGACCCGGCAGGCGATGGAGGCCGAGGGCAACAGCCCCGAACTGCTGATCCCGTTCTACGGCTTCGTGCTGCTGCTGTTCCTGCTCTATTGCTATCCGATCGCCCTGCTGACGCAGCGGCTTGAGCGCCGCTTCGCGGTGAAACTCTGAAAGGTGCCGTCATGACTCAATGGACCCCGGACCAGCCCATCGTCCGCATTCGCGACGTCCACAAATCCTTCGGCCCGGTCGAGGTGCTCAAGGGCATCAGCCTCGATGTGATGAAGGGCGAGGTGATCTGCATCATCGGGCCTTCGGGTTCGGGAAAATCGACGCTGATCCGCTGCATCAACGCGCTCAATGACATCCAGCAGGGCTCGATCCAGGTCGAGGGGCAGGAAGTCCATGTCGATCACCTCGACAAGCTCGCGCTGCGGCGCAAGGTCGGCATGGTGTTCCAGCAATACAACCTGTTCCCGCACAAGACCGCGTTGCAGAACGTGATGATGGCGCCGGTGAAGGTGCTGAAGGAAAACAAGGCCGAGGTCGAAACCCGCGCCCGCGCCCTGCTGAAGAAGGTGCGGCTGGAGGGCAAGGAAGACCGCTACCCCGGCGAGCTTTCGGGCGGGCAGCAGCAGCGGGTGGCGATTGCGCGCTCGCTCGCCATGCGGCCCGACGTGATGCTGTTCGACGAGGTGACCGCCGCGCTCGACCCCGAGACGGTGAAGGAGGTTCTGGTCACGATCAAGGATCTGGCGGCGGAGGGGATGACCTGCATCCTCGTCACCCACGAAATGGGCTTTGCGCGCGAAGTGGCCGACCACGTTTATTTCACCGACAAGGGCGTGATCGTCGAACACGGGGCCCCGGCGGAATTCTTCGCCAACCCGCGTGACCCGCGCACGCAGAACTTCCTCAGCCAGGTGCTGTAAGCCCCCCGCCGGGGGCTGCGGTTCAGCTTCGGGCCCACGCAGGGGGGTGCGTCGTGCCATCTGCGCCCAGACTGGCCCCCCTCAGTCCAGCGTGGCCCGCGCCTGCTCCACCACGGCGCGGGTCAGGGCGGCGATGCTTCGGGCCGCCAGATGGCTGGTCTGCCAGAACAGCCCGACGTCCAGCGCCGACCCCGGCACCAGTTCGACCAGCCGCCCCGCGGCCAGATGGTCGCGCACCAGATGCGCCGGGTTCATCCCCCAGCCCATCCCGGCCAGCGCCGCCTCGACAAAACCCTGCGGCGTCGGCAGCCAATGGGTCGGGAAGCGCAGCGGATGGCCGAACCGGGCCCTAACCCACTGCTGTTGCAGGCGGTCCTTCTGGTCGAAGGTCAGCGCCGGAGCGGTGGCCAGCGCCTGCGCCGTCACGCCCTGCGGGAAATGGCGGCGGAGGAAATCCGGGCTGGCGGTGGCGTGGTAGCGCAGCCTGCCCAGCGGTTTCACCTGACAGCCCTGCACCGGCTTTTCCAGCGCGGTCACCGCCGCGATCACCCGCCCGCGCCGCAGCCAGTCGGCGGTGTGGTCCTGATCGTCCACGGCAATGTCGATAAGGCAGCCGCTTTCCCTCACAAAGGCCGCCACCGCCGGCAGGAACCAGGTGCCCAGACTGTCGGCATTGGTGGCGATATGCAGGGTGACCGGCTCGGCCTGCGTCCGGATCTGCGGAAACCGCTTGGCGAGATGCCCCTCCAGCAGCCCGACCTGCTCCATATGGCGGCACAGCCACGCCCCGGCATCCGTCGCGGCGCAGGGCGGGCCGCGGTCGATGAGGATCACGCCCAGACGGTCCTCCAGCCCCCGCACCCGCTGCGACACGGCGGAGGGCGTAACGCCCAGGGCCTTTGCCGCGCGCTCGAAACTGCCGGTCTGCACGACAAGCTGAACCGCGCGGGCGGCGGGATAGTCGATCATAAGCGCTGCTAATCCGAAGTTACTTCATTTAATTTTCCTAACCGACAGGTTTCGCCTAGGAAAGGCCCGTGTCAACAGGGGATCGGCCATGGTTTTCATCACCGGCATGATGACGGGGCTCGGCCTGATCGTGGCGATCGGGGCGCAGAATGCCTTCGTCCTGCGGCAGGGGCTGCGGGGGCAGCATGTGTTCTGGGTCTGCCTGAGCTGCGCGCTTTCGGATGCGGTGCTGATCGTGCTGGGCGTCACCGGCTTTGGCCGCATCGTGGCGTGGCTGCCGTGGATCGACCCGGTGATGCGGTTCGGCGGCGCGGCCTTCCTGATCTGGTATGGCGCGCGGAGCCTGCGTTCCGCCATCGCGCCGGGCGGGGCGCTGACGGTTTCGGAAACCGGGGCGCCGGAACCGCTGCGGAGGGTGCTGCTCACCTGCCTCGCGCTGACCTGGCTCAATCCGCATGTCTATCTGGATACGGTCGTGCTGCTCGGCACGATCTCGACGCAGTTCGAGGGGCAGAAGACCGCCTTCGCCAGCGGCGCGATTTCGGGTTCGTTCCTGTTCTTCTTCGCGCTCGGTTATGGCGCCGCCATGCTGCGGCCGGTCTTTGCGCGCCCGGCGAACTGGCGCCTCCTCGAAGGGGTCATCGCGCTGATGATGTGGGCGATCGCGCTGCGGTTGCTGTTCGGGGGGTGACGCCCCTCCCGCAGGAGGGGCCAAGGGGTCAGGGCAATTCCGCGCCCAGGGCCTGCAACCGCAGGAAAGCGTCGTAGCGCCGCGCGTGCAGGGCCGCGACCTCGCCGCCCTGCGGCTCGAAGCGACGCAGGGTGCGGGTCATGCCCGCCATTGCGGTTTCCATGTCGGCAAAGGCGCCCGAGGCCACGCCGCCGAGGATCGAGGCCCCCAGAAGAACCGGCTCCTCCGCCGCCGTCACCACCACGGGCTTGCCCGTCGCATCCGCGAGGATCTGCCGCACGAGGTCGAGCTGCCCCGCCCCGCCGCTGATCGCGATGGCCTCGACGGGGGCGCCCGCCTCCGCCTGCACCTCAAGGATCTGGCGCAGGCCATAGGCGACCCCGGCCAGCCCGGCGATGTAAAGGGACACGAGGCTGTCGATGTCGCTCTCCATCCCCAGCCCGGCGATCAGCGCGCGGGCATGCGGATCGGCATGCGGCGCGCGGTTGCCCAGAAACTCGGGCACGACATGCAGCCGCCCGGCCAGCCGGATCGCCTCGCCCTCTGTGCCCCGTGCGCTGGCCTGCGCCGCGAGCCAGACCGGCAGGGCCTGCCCGGCCTCCTCGGCGCGGGCGCGGGCCTCGGGCGTGGCGGGGTGCAGCGACAGCAACTGGTCGATCGCGGCGCCCGCGGCGGACTGCCCGCCCTCGTTCAGCCACAGCCCCGGCACCATCGCCGAATAGTAGGGCCCCCAGACGCCGGGCACGAAGACCGGATCGCGGGTGCTGGTCATGGTGCAGGACGAGGTGCCGAAGACATAGGCCATCACCTGCGTCGGATCGCCGATGCCCACGGTGCCGATGCCGCCTGCATGGGCGTCGATCATCCCCGCGCCCACCGCCGTTCCGGGCACGAGCCCGAGCGCGGACGCCGCCTCCGCCGTCAGCCCCTGCCCGAGCGGCGTGCCCGGCGCCACCACCTCGGTGCCGATCCGGGCAAAGCCTTCGTCGGCCAGCACGCCAAGGCCAACCTTGCGGAAGTAATCCGGATCCCAGCGGTTTTCATGCGCCAGATAGGTCCATTTGCAGGTCACCGTGCAGGTCGAACGCGCCCGGCTGCCCGTGGCCCGCCATGTCAGGAAATCGGCAAGGTCGAAGAAATCCGTGGCGCCGGCGAAAACCTCGGGGCGGTTCTCGGACAGCCACAGCAGTTTCGGCGTCTCCATCTCGGGCGAGATCCGCCCGCCGACATAGCGCAGCACCTCATGGCCCATGGCGTTGATCCGCTCGGCCTGAGTGATGGCGCGGTGGTCCATCCAGACGATGATGTTGCGCGCCGGATCGTCCGACGACACCGGCAGCGGGCCGGAGGGGCCCAGCACGACGAGCGAACAGGTGGCGTCAAAGCCGATCCCCGTCACCTCGCCGGGCGCGATGCCCGCCGCCGCCACGGCCTCGCGTACCGAGGCGCAGACCGCTTCCCAGATCTGCGCGCCGGATTGTTCGACGATGCCGCCCGCTTCGCGCCACATCGTGATCTCGCGCCGTGCCGTGCCCAGCATCCGGCCTTTCGTATCAAAGACCCCGGCCCGCGCGCTGCCCGTGCCGACGTCCACGCCGATCAGATACCCGCCCATGGCTTACAGATCGACGCTGTTGGGCAGGATCACCATGTCGCGGATCACCACGCCGCGCGGCCGGGTCAGCATGAAGACCACCGCCTCCGCCACTTCCTTCGGCTGCATCAGGCTGCCGTTGGCCAGCGCCTCCTCCATCTTGGCCTTGGGCCAGTCGTCGAGCAGCGCGGTCACCACCGGGCCGGGCAGCACGGCGCCCATGCGGATGCCGTATTGCGAGACCTGCCGCCGGGTGGTGTGCAAAAACGCCTGCACCGCGAATTTCGACGCGGTATAGATCGGCTCCCACACCACCGGCACCACACCCGCGACGGAGCTGGTGAACAGGATGTCGCCGGTCTTGCGCTCGATCATATAGGGCAGGACGGTGTTGACGCAGCGGAAGGCCGCGTTGATGTTCAGGTTCAGCATCCGGTCCCAGGCGTCCGGGTTCCCCTCCGCCGCCGGGCCGCCGATATAGGCGCCCGCATTGGCGTGAAAAATGTCGAGCCCCCCCGCCAGTTCGAGGATCCGCGGCAGCATCCCCGACACCTGCGGCCCGTCGAGCAGATCGACCACCAGCGGCAGCGCATTCGGGCCGATCTCGGCGCACAGCGCCTTCAGCCGGTCCTCGGCGCGGTCGATCAGCACGACCTTCGCCCCCGCGGCCACCAGATGCCGGGCGCATTCCAGCCCGATCCCCGATGCCGCGCCGGTGATGGCGGCAACTTTGCCTTGCAGCGATTTCAGCCATTTGACTTCTCCTTAAGCGCGGCCATGGCTCACACGGGAGCGGCGGGCCAGCGAGTCGACGATCACGGCGATAGCGAGAACCGCCCCGGTGATCATATAGCGCAGCGACGACGACAGGTTGAGCAGCGTCAGCCCGTTCGAGATCGCCTGAATGACGATGATGCCCAGAAGCGCGGCCCAGGCGCTGCCGCGCCCGCCGAAGAGGCTCGTGCCGCCGATCACCGCCGCCGCGATGGCGTTCAGGTTGACGTCGCCCGTCCCGGCCTGCTGGCTCGATGACGCCAGCCGCGAGGCCGAGAGCACGCCGCCGAGCGCCGCGAGGGTCGAACACAGCACGAAGGCCGACAGATAGATCCGCCGCACATTGATGCCCGAACGCCGCGCCGCCTCGCGGTTGCCGCCGACGGCGAACATCGAGCGGCCCCATTTCGTGCGGGTCAGCGCGTAGTTCATCACCACCACCATCAGCACGAACAGCCCGAACATCCACGGCACGCCCCGGCCAAGGCACAGATACCACACCGCGAACAACAGGCCGATGGTCAGCGCGCCCGCCTTGAGTATCAGGTTCGCCATCGGCTGCGCGCTCAGATCCGCGGCCAGACGGCGGCGCCGCGCCGACAGCCCGTTGAGCAGGATCGCCGCCCCCGGCAACAGCGCCGCCAGATAGGCGAACCAGTCCGGCATGATCTGCACCTGACCGAATTTCACGAAACCCGAGGCATAGGGCAGGTTGATCGAGCCGGTCGGCCCGAGGATGTAAAGCTGCATCCCCAGAAGCGCGAGCAGGCCCGAGAGCGAGGCGATGAAGCTCGGCATGCCGAGCCGGTTGAACAGCGTCGCATAGATCGCGCCGACCACGACCCCCGCAAGGATCGCCGCCCCGATCGCCAGCGGCACCGGCCAGCCGAGGTTCACCCACAGCACGCCGACCACCGCCGAGGCGAAGCCGCTCATCGAGCCCACCGACAGGTCGATCTCGCCCAGAAGCAGCACGCAGACGATGCCGAGCGAAATCATCCCCACCGTCGCACAGTCGAACAGCATGTTCACAAGGTTGTTCGGCGCCAGAAACACCGGATTGAGCGAGGAGAACACCACCGAAATCACGATCAGCCCGACGATCACCGGCAGCACGCCCAGATCCCCCGACCGGATCCGGTCAAAGAAGGCGCGCAGGCTGTCGGACAGGGTTTCGTCGTGGCGGACGCGCTCGTCGGCGCGGTCGAGTTTCTGGCTCATGCGGGCATCTCCCCCTGTTCGGCCGCCTTGCGGGCACGGCGGCGGGACACGGCGTTTTCGGTGGCGCCGGTGATCGCGGCGACAAGTTCATGGTTGCTGGCCTCGGGCGTAAAGACGCCGTTGTTGCGGCCCAGACGCAGCACGACGATGCGGTCGGCCACGGCGCGCACATCCTCCATGTTGTGGCTGATGATGATGACGCCCAGCCCCCGGTCGCGCACCCGCTCGATCAGGTTCAGCACCTCGGCCGTCTGCGCGACGCCGAGCGCGGCGGTGGGTTCGTCCAGCATGATGATCTTCGGGTTCAGCAGCAACGACCGCGCGATCGCCACCGTCTGCCGCTGACCGCCCGAAAGCGACGCGATCGGCTCGCGCACAGACGGGATCCGCGCCGCGAGTTCGCGCAGGAGCGTCCAGGCACGGACCTCCATCCCCACTTCATCGAGCCGCCAGGGCGCCATCTCATGGCCCAGGAACAGGTTCGCCACCACATCGAGGTTCTCGCACAGCGCCAGATCCTGAAACACCGTCGCGATGCCCATCTGCAACGCCGCGCCCGGATCGGGCAGCGTGACCTCGCGGCCGCAGAATTCGATGGTGCCGGAGGTCGGCTGATGCACCCCCGCCAGCACCTTGACCAGCGTGGACTTGCCCGCGCCGTTGTCGCCCACCAGCGCGACGACCTCGCCCGCGCGGACATCGAGTTCGATATCGGTCAGGGCGGAAACCGCGCCGAACTTCTTGGAGACGCCGCTGAGGCGCAAAAGGATTTCGCCCGGGACGGGCGTCGGGGTCTGGGTCATGGCGTCTGGTCCGTTGGGGCGCCCGGTTGCCCGAGCGCCGGTTGGGGTCAGTTCGTGATGCCGAGCGTCTTGCACCCGGCGGCATATTCGCCGGTGCAGACCTCATCGGGCGTCTGGATCCCCTTGTCGAAGATCTCGGCCTTGATGTTCTGCGCGGTGATCACGGCGGGGACGAACAGCTCGCTCGGGGTGTTGTAGAGCGTGGTCTTCGCCTCCGGCGTCTCGCCGTTCAGGAACTGCACCGCGATCTTGGCGGCGGCCTCGGCGACGACCTCCGAGGGTTTCGAGATGGTGTTGTACTGATCGCCCGAAATCACCAGTTGCAGCGCCGCGATGGTGGCATCGTTGCCGGTGACCGGCGGAACCGGATCGACCCCCGCCGCCTTGAACGCCGCGATGGCGCCGCCCGCCGTGCCGTCGTTCGAGGCGACGACGCCCTTGATCTCGTCGCCAAAGCGGGTGATCTGCCCGGCGGCCCATTGCTGCGCCTTCGGCGGCGCCCATTCCGGCGTGTCGTATTCGGCGAGCGTCTTGAAGCCCGAGCCCGCCAGCCCCTTGTGGATGCCGTCACGGATCAGCCCGGCCGCCGCATCGGTGGGCGAGCCGTTGATTTGCAGCACGCCCGCCCCTTCGGGAACGCCCGTGGCCTTCATATGCGCCACCAGCGATTCCGCGATCGACTGGCCGATGCCGGTATTGTCGAAGGACACATAGTAATCCGCCGGGGTGTCGGGGATCGGCCGGTCATAGGCGATGACCTTCGCCTCCTGCGACTGCGCGATGTTGACCAGCCCGCCCGCCGCCGCCGAATCGACCGGATCGAGCACGATCACCTTCGCGCCCTGCGCCAGAACCGAATTGAACTGCTGCTGTTGCAGCGCCACATCGCCGTTCGCGTTCTGATAGATCACGGTGCAATCGGGGCACAGCTTCGCCATCGCGGCCTTGAAGCCGGGGAAATCATGCTCTTCATAGCGCGTCGATGCCTGATCGGGCATCAGGAAGGCGACGGTCCCGCTCGGCGCGGCCCAGGCGGCGCTCCCCAGCAGACCGGCCATGACCGCCGCCAGGGCAACGGATCGCGTCTGTTTCATCATCTCTGTCTCTCCTCCACGTTCCTGCCGGGTGCATCCGCTCTCCCCCTGCGGGGCTCCTCTGCCTTGCACCATCGTTCGCGCCGCTCTGCACAACCGATGGTGCATGCTTGTTTCAAACCGGGCGTGGTGTCAAGGTGGCACGCAGGAGGACGACGTGCCCACAAAATCAGAACCGCCCCGGCAGACCACGATCTACGACATCGCGGGAGAGATCGGGGTTTCCGCCTCGACCGTCAGCGCCGTGCTGAACGGCAACTGGAAGACGCGCCGGATCAGCGCGACCACCGCCGAACGCATCCGCGCGGTGGCCGACCGGCAGGGCTTCGCGCTGAACCAGCAGGCCCGGGCGCTGCGGCGGCAAAGGTCGAACCTGATCGGCATGATCATGCCGAAATACGACAACCGCTATTTCAGTTCGATCGCCGAACAGTTCGAACAGCGCGCCCGGGTGCGCGGCCTGTTCCCGATCATCACCTGCACCTCACGCGATCCGGAGCTGGAGCTTCAGGCGGCGCGGACGCTGTTGTCCTACAAGGTCGATTGCGTGATCGCGACGGGGGCGACGAATCCGGACCTGATTTCGGACATCTGCCGCGCGGCGGGGGTGCGGACCTATAACCTCGACCTGCCCGGCGCGCGGGCGCCTTCGGTGATCTCGGACAATTACGGCGGGGCGCTGGCGCTGACGGGGCGGGTGCTGGCGGCCTGCGCGGCGCAGACGGGGCGGCCCGAGCCGCTGGCCTTCATCGGCGGGCGGGCGACGGACCACAACACGATGGAACGGCTGCGCGCCTTTCGCGATGCCCATGCGCAGGCCGGAATCGCCGCGCGCGAGGAGATGATCCTGACCACAGGCTATGCCGCCGAACGCGCCGAACAGGCGGTGACGCAGCTTGCCGCCGCGCTGCCGGACCTGCCCGCCGGGATCTTCGTCAATTCGACCAGCGCGCTCGAAGGGGTGATGCGCTGGCTGCGGACCCACCACCCCGGCATGCCGATCCCGCATATCGGCAGCTTCGACTGGGATCCCTTCGCCGCGCTGATCGACCCGCGCATCCTGATGGCGCGGCAGGATGTGGAAACGATGCTCGACCTGCTGTTCGACCTGATGGCCGACCGCCGCCGGGACTGTGCCCGGATCGAGGTTCCGGTCCGCCAGATCCCCTAGGCCCGGCCCACGACCAGCCGTGACGCGAAAGCTGACCGTGGCAATCGCCGCCCGTTGAACAGGTCGAGCAGCAGCATACCGGCTTCGGCAGCGGGATGCCGAAGGCGAACCGCCCCTTCATGGCAGCCGCGCAACACGATCAGCGCCGGGTGGGGCATGAGGTCGCCCCACGGCACAGGCGGGCGGTTCAGGCGCCGTAGGGCAGCCAGATCGTCTTGATCTGCGTGGCATGATCGAGCCACTCCCGCCCCGATGCCGCCCGGTCATCCGCCCAGTCGAGCGCCAGCCCGCCATTCGTCCAGACCTGCTTGAGGTTATCCGCCGACAGGGCCTCGACCGTCGCGGCGCCCTCGGCGGAGCCGTGATACCACAACCCGTCCACCGCATCATGCGCGGCCAGAACCCCGGCCAACCCATCGCGCTCGCCCGAGACCAGATTGATCACCCCGCCCGGCAGGTCCGACGTGTCGAAGATCTGATAGAGCGGCTGCATGATCAGCGCCTGCGCCGGGGACGGCACCGCCACCACCCGATTCCCCGTCGCAACCAGCGGCAGGATCAGCGACATCAGCGACAGCAGCGGCGCCTCGTCCGGGGCGACGACCCCGACCACGCCCAGCGGCTCGGGGATCGAAAGCGTCAGATGGCGCGGCTTCGTGGCATGGGTGCGCCCGTCGTCCTTGTCGGCCATGCCGGCGTAATAGAAGATCCGCTCCTGCGTCTTGCGCACCTGCTGCGCCGCATCCGCCGGGGTGACGCCCATCTGCACCAGCGTGGCGCTCAGCTCCGCCGCCCGCGCGGCCAGATTCTCGGCCATGAAAAACAGAACCTGCGCCCGGCCATGGGCATTGGCCGCCCATCCGCCTGCCTTCAGCGCCGCCTCGACCGCATTGCGGATGTCCTTGCGCCCGGACACGGGGGCAAGGCCAAGCGCCTCGCCCTTACGGCCGCGCAGGACATAGCTCGCCCCGCCATCGGGGCGGGTCTGCGCGCCGCCGATATAGTTCTTCATCGTGCGGTCGAGGATCCCGGGGGCGATCGCCTCGGTCCCGGTGCAGGCGGTCAGGTCGGCGGGCGCGATCTGCACCGCGCGGCGGCGCGGGGCCGTGGGGCACAGATAGGCCGCCATTCCCGCGCGCGCGCCCTCGCGGCCGAAACCGCTTTCCCGGACCCCGCCGAAGGGGGCGGCGGCGTCGAAGACATTGGTGGCGTTGATCCAGACCACCCCGGCCTTGATCCGCGCGGCAAGCTCCGTCGCCACATTGACGTTTTCCGACCAGACCGAGGCCGCGAGCCCATAGGCGGTGTTGTTGGCGAGGCTGACGGCTTCCTCCACCGTGCGGAAGGTGGTGGTCACCGCGATCGGGCCGAAGATCTCGACCTGCGACACGGTGGCGGCGGGTTCGGTGTCAGCGAAGAAGCCGGGGGCCACGAAATGCCCCCTGTCGGGCAGCGGGCAGGTGGATTGTTCGAGGCTGTATCCCTCGGCCCTCGCCCCGGCGAGCAGGCCCTCGATCCGCGCCTTCTGCCGCGCCGAGACGATCGCCCCCATGTCAGTCGATTTGTCGAGCGGATCGCCGAGCCGGATCTTCTGCATCCGGGTGCGCAGCCGGGCCAGGAAGTCTTCGGCGATCCCCTCCTGCAACAGCAGCCGCGATCCCGCGCAGCAGACCTCGCCCTGATTGAACCAGATGCCCTCGACCACACCCTCGACAGCGGCATCCAGATCGGCATCGGCGCAGACGACGAAGGGCGATTTGCCGCCAAGCTCCAGCGTCAGCCGCTTGCCCGAACCGGCGGTGGCGCGGCGGATCTCGCGGCCGACGGCGGTCGAGCCGGTGAAGGCAACCTTGGCCACATCCGGGTGGCGCACGATCAGCGCGCCGGTTTCGGCCCCGCCATGCACGATGTTGACGACGCCCTTGGGCAGGCCGACCTCGCACAGCAGTTCGGCAAAGGCCACGGCGGTCAGCGGTGTCAGGTCGGCAGGCTTCAGCACCACGGTATTGCCCGCGGCCAGCGCAGGCGCGATCTTCCACGCCAGCATCAGCAGCGGAAAGTTCCACGGGATCACCTGCCCGCAAACGCCGAGCGGCGCGTGGCCGGGGAATTCGCTCTCGACCGCCGAAGCCCAGCCGGCATGGTGGTAGAAGTGCCGCACCGCCAGCGGGAGGTCCGCGGTGCGGGTCTCGCGGATCGGCTTGCCGTTGTCGAGGCTCTCCAGCACGGCAAAGAACCGTTCGCGCTTCTGTAGCCCGCGCGCGATGGCGTAAAGGTATTGCGCGCGCTCGAACCCCGACAGCTTCGCCCAGCGGGGAAAGGCCGCGCGGGCGGCGGCGACGGCGGCATCGACCTCGGCCGGACCGGCGGCGGGGATCCGGGCCAGAACCTCCCCGGTCGCCGGGTTCTCGACCGCGATCGCGGCCGCCTCGGCGCCGGTGAAGGCGCCGCCGATGAAATGCCCGAGCCGGTGGTCATGCGCCGCCAGCCAGGCCCGTGCATCCCCCGCGCCCTCGGGCGCCGGGCCGTAATCCATGGTGTCCATGATGTCCTTGATGCTCATCTCTCGGGCCTCAGCTCAGGGCGTGGTGGGAGGCGGCGGAATAGCGGCCGGTGACATGGTGTTCGAGCTGCCGCTCGATATCCAGAAGCAGCGACGAGGCCCCGATGCGGAACAGGCCGGGCCGCAGCCAGTCGTTGCCCAGTTCCTCCTTCATCAGCGCGAGCCAGGCCATCGCATCCTTCGCGGTCCGCAGCCCCCCCGCCGGTTTGAACCCGATCCGGTATCCGGTGCGCGCACCATAATCGCGCAGCGCCCGCAGCATGGTCAGCGACACCGGCAGCGTGGCGTTCACCGGCTCCTTGCCGGTCGAGGTCTTGATGAAATCCGCCCCCGCCTGCATCGCCACCATCGAGGCGCGATAGACATTCGTCAGCGTGCCAAGCTCCCCCGTCGCCAGGATCGCCTTCATATGCGCGGCGCCGCAGGCCGTGCGCATCCGCGCGATTTCGTCGTAAAGCGCGGCCCAGTTGCCCAAAAGGACATGTTCGCGCGTGATCACAATGTCGATCTCGGCCGCGCCCGCATCGACGGCATAGGCGATCTCGGCCAGACGCTGCGGCAGCGGGCTCAGGCCCGAGGGAAAGCCGGTGGCCACCGAGGCGACCGGAATCCCCGAACCTTCGAGCGCGCGCACCGCATGCGGCACCATCGTCGGATAGACGCAGACCGCGCCGGTGGTCAGGCCGATATCCGCGACACCCATCGCCTCCAGCAGGTCGGGGCGCAGCGGCTGGCGCGCCTTGGCACATAACATGCGCACCTTGCCGGGGGTGTCGTCGCCCGCAAGAGTGGTCAGGTCGATGCACTGGATCGCGCGCAGGAGCCACGCCGCCTGATACTCCTTCTTGACCGAGCGGCTGGCCGCCACCACGGCGGTGCGCCGTTCCGCGGCGGAACGGTTGACCTGCACATCCTCGAACCAGTCGGGGGCAAGCGGGGTGCCGGGGTTGCGCGGCGTGCTGTCGGACATCTGGGCGGCCTTCATGCGGTTTGCGGAAGCGTGCGGCAGAAGGCGTCGAACGCCTCGGCCGTGGCATAGGATTTCTGGGTGCCCCGACCGGTGACCGAATGGGCGGCATAGCGCGCGGCGCAGCCGAGCGCGCCCTCCACATCCCCGGTCGCGGCGAGGAAATGCGCGAAGGATCCGATGAAGGCATCCCCCGCCCCGGTGGTATCGACGGGCGTCACCCGCACCGGCGCGATGGGCACCACGCGTTCGCGCGTCACCAGCCGCGCCCCGCGCCCGCCCAGGGTCACGATCACCGTGCCGATCCCGCGCGCGATCAGGCTCCGCGCGGCGGCCTCGATCTCGGCCTCGGTTCCAGTCGGCAGGCCCGAGAGCAGCGCGAGTTCGGTCTCGTTCGGGACGAGGAAGCTCAGGTCACGCAGGTCGTCCACCCGCAGGTCGGCGGTGGCGGGCGCCGGGTTCAGGATCGTGCGCACCCCCCATTCCGCCGCGCGCCGCACGGTATGGGCGACGGTCTCGGGCGGGATTTCCATCTGCATCAGGATCAGGTCCGCCGCGCGCAGCATTTCCGCGGCGGCATCGACATCGGCGGGCGACAGATCGGCATTCGCGCCCTTGACGATCAGGATCGAATTCTCGCCCGAGGGATCGACGAAGATCGGCGCCACCCCCGAGGACCGGCCCGCCACCTTCACCGCATGACGCGTGTCGATACCGTGATCGGCGAGGTTTTTCAGCGTGTTGTCGCCGAAGATGTCGGAACCTACCTTGGTCACCATGCCGACGGCGGAGCCGAGCTTTGCCGCCGCCACCGCCTGGTTCGCCCCCTTGCCGCCGAAGCCGATTTCAAATTCCGGCGCCTCGACGGTTTCGCCGGGGGCGGGCATCCGGGTGATATAGGTCACCAGATCGACCATGTTGGAGCCGACGACCGCGATCCGGCCGGGTTTGGAGGTCGTCATGGTTCAGCCTTTCCGCATGGCCTCGATCCGGGCGCGGGCCGGGGCGGCCTCGGCGCCCGAAAGCAGCCCGAGTGTGACGGGGAAACGCGCCGTGGCACCGGGCGCCAGCAGCCGCACATGGCCCTTGGCCTTCTCGGCGGTATAGCCTTCGGGCTCGCAGGTGGCGGGCAGGGCAAAGGCCGCGACCTGCGCATCGCCGTCGTTCAGGATCCAGCGCACGCAGAACGGCAGATCCTCCGGCCGCCAGCCGACGCAGAAGGCCGCCCCGTCCGGAAGCTCCATCAGCATCCGGGTCCGGCCTTCGTCATCCGTGCCGGGGGCGCGGATGTAGAACACCTGTTCGGGCGTATAAAGATCGGGCTCGGACAGAACCTCCATCCGCGCGGGATCCACGGCCAGCGCATCAAGCAGCGCAAGGAAATCCGCCGAGGGCGTGACATGGCCCGGCACGGTCCGGCGCACCTGCGTGCGGTCGGGCGTGAAGGGGGCAGGCTGCACGATCCGCGCCCCGGCGACGAAATCGAAATTCGCATGGAGCATGTACATCAGCTCCATCGGATGGGCCGAGCGGTTCTCGACCTGCATCTCGACCTCGATCAGCGCGGAATCCGGGCGCAGCCGGACGCGCGGGCGGGCAAGGTAATGCGGGCCGAAGCCCATCACATGCTCGCGGATTCCGGTGAGTTCGACATAATCGCCCGCCGCATCGGTGCCGAAGGTCAGCGCGGCGCTGTCCATCCGCGCGGTCGGCATTTCGCCATGGAGCGGGTGGGTGTCCGTGGGCCCGGGCGTGCCGTTGCGCAGCAGCCCCGCGTGATAGGCGAAGGCGCCATAGGTCTCGATGATCGAGGCCCCGGCGCGCGGCGCGTCGAAGGCATTGCCCATCGTCAGCCGCCGCCCGTCGAAGTCCGCGTCCCAGATCATCTGGCCAAGCCAGGGCAGCAGCACGACATGCCCGCGCGCATTGGCGATCCGCAGCGCCTCGACCCCGGTGGGATAGCGAAAGCCCGTCGCCGTGATCGCGCCCGCGCGCGCCAGCAGCGCCTCGCCCCGGTCGGGGAAGGCCGCGGGCGTCAGGGGGATATGGATGCCGGTCATCTGCGCGACCTCAGGTAGTTGATCGCGATGACAAGGACGAGGAAGCCGCCCCAGACCGCATCAATCAGGAAGTTCGACACCCGCATGATCTGCAACCCAGAAGACAGCAGCATCAGCGCCACCAGCGCGAGCAGCACCCCCGCCACCCGGCCCTTGCCGCCCGCCGGATTGGTCCCGCCCAGCACCGCGATCAGCACCGCCTGCAACAGGTAGGAGGCGCCGAAATCCGCCTTGGCCGAATTGGTCCGCCCCGATAGCAGCACCCCCGCCACCGCCGAGAGCACCCCGGTCAGCATGTAGCTGTAAAGGATCATCCGCCCGGAGCGGACGCCCGCAAACAGCGCCGCGCGCGCGTTCGTCCCGATCAGCATCAGGTTGATGCCCAGCGTCGTGCGCGCGAGCAGCACCGCCACGACCGCCGCCACCACGACCAGCACCCAGAGCGGCGTGGCGAGGCCGAGGATCTTTCCGGTGCCGATCCAGGCCCAGGCCTGCGGGAAGCCGACGATCGCCGGTCCGCCCGTGAGCACCAGCGCGAGCCCCGCGAACACCTGCCCGGTGCCGAGCGTCGCCAGGATCGGGATGATCCGCAGCCGCGCGATCAGCACCCCGTTCACCGCCCCCGCCGCCAGCCCGACAAGAAGCGCGATCAGCACCGCGGCGGCGGTGTGGAACACCATTCCAGCGCCGCCCGCCGCCGTTGCCTCCTGCACCACGGGCAGGCGGAAATAGACCCCGGCCACGATCGCCGACAGGTTCGCGATGCCCACCACCGAAAGGTCGATCCCCCCGGTCAGCATCGCGATCATCATCGCGATCGACAGGATGCCGAGTTCGGGCATGATGTAGGAGATCGACTCGAAATTGTAGTAGCGCAGGAACTTGTCCGGGTTCAGCGCCGTCATCACCGCGAAGATCAGCACGGTGATGACGATAAGCTGCGCCACGGCGGCATCCCGGCCAAGAAGGCGCTGGATCAGGGGGCGGGTTTCGGTCGGTGCGGTCATCTCTGCCTCCCTCACACCAGCTTCCGGCGGTCGCGCCAGGCGGTGATCGCCGTCGCGGCCACGATGATCAGGCCCACGACCACGCGCTGCCATGTGGTATCGACCTTCAGCAGGATCAGCGAGTTCTTCACCATCACCAGCATGAACACCCCGATCAGCGTGCCCAGAACCGAGCCCCGGCCGCCGAAGATCGACGCCCCGCCAAGGACCACCGCCGCGATCACGTCAAGCTCCATGCCCTGAAAATCGCGCGGGTTGGCCTGCCAGATCATTGAGGTGTGCAGGATCCCCGCGAAACCGGCCAGCAGCCCCGCCGTGCAATAGACGAACCAGATCGTGCGGCGGGTGTTGAAGCCCGCGCGCCGGGCGGCCTCGGCGTCGGTGCCATAGGCGTAGACCGAGCGGCCGATCATCGTATGGCGCAGCACCAGGTGCATGGCGATCCCGATCCCGAGATAGACCAGCACCATCGCCGTCAGCCCATAGGTCGCGCCGTTCGCCGCCTCTACGGTGACCAGATCGTGCTTGCCGAAGGCGATCAGCTCCTTCGGCATCTTGTTGATATTGACGATCGAACTGCCCAGCAGCCCGAGCAGCAGCCCCCGCACGATCGAGGCCGTGCCGAGCGTGACGATCAGCGGGATCATCCGGAAGCGCTCGATGATCAGGGCGTTGAACGCGCCCAGCCCGAGCCCGATCAGCGCCGCCGCGACGAAGGGCAGGAACACCCCGTCATATTGCAGCGCGACCATCGCCCGCACGACGATATAAAGCGCCGCCACCGCGAAGGCGGGAAAGGACACGTCGATCCCACCCGAGATCATCACCAGCAGCACGCCAAGCGCCATGATCCCGATCACGACATTGGACTTGGCAAGGCTGAACAGGTTGTCAAAGCCCCAGAAGGCCGGGTTGACCAGACCGATCAGCACCATCGCGACCAGCAGCACGCAGGCGATGGCGAATTCCGTGGATTGCAGGATCTTCTTCATCGTCGCGCCTCAGGTCAGCGTCTTCAGGGTGTCGTTGATCCGGTCCTCGGACATCTCGGCGCCGGCCAGTTCCGCCACGAACCGGCCGCGGTGCATGACATGGATCCGGTTGCAGTTGGTCACGAGTTCCGGCACGTCGTCCGAGATCATCAGCACCGCCAGCCCCTCGCGCACCGCCAGATCGCGGATGATGCCGTGGATCGTCGCCTTCGAGCCGACATCGACCCCCACCGTCGGCCCGTTCAGGATCAGCACCCGCGCCCCGGTCAGCAGCCAGCGGCCCAGCATCACCCGCTGCGCATTGCCGCCCGACAGGTTGCCCACCGGCGTTTCGGGCGAGGGCGCGGCGATCTGCATGGCCGCGAACATCTCGTCCGTGCGCGCCCGCACGGCGCCGCGGTCGAGGAACAGTCCGCGCCGCAGCCGGTCGAGGATCGACACCACCAGGTTGCGCTCGATCGACTGCGGCAGGAACAGCCCCTCGGTCAGGCGGTCCTCGGGGACATAGGCGATGCCGAGGGCGATCGCCTCCTGCACCGTGCGCGGATGCACCGGCTGGCCGTTCAGCAAGATCGTGCCGCGCAGCCCCGGTTCCATCCCGAACAGCGCGCGGGCAAGCTCCGTCCGCCCCGAACCGATCAGCCCCGAGATGCCGACGATCTCGCCCGGGCGCAGCGTCAGATCCACCCCATCGACCGCGCCGGGCACGCTCAGGCCCCGCACCTCCAGCACCGGCGGGCCGGTCAGGGGCTCCGGGCGATAGGGGTCGTCGGTCAGGTCGAGCCCGGTCATCGCATGGGTGATCGCCGCCTCGTCGAAATCCCGCATCGGCCCCTCGGCGACCTTGCGGCCATTGCGGAACACCGTCAGGCGCTCGGAAATCTCCAGCATTTCGCGCATTTTGTGGCTGACGAACAGCACGGCGATGCCCTGTGCCTGAAGGTCGCGCACGATGGCGAAAAGCGCGTCGACCTCGTGCCGGGTCAGCGCGGTGGTGGGTTCGTCCATGATGATCAGCCGCGCCTTCGCGAGGATCGCGCGGGCGATGGCAACAATCTGGCGCCCCGATGTCGCGAGGCTGCCGACTTCGGCGTCCGGGTCGATCGACACCCCGATCCGTGCCAGAACCTCGCGCGCCATGGCATGGGCGCGCGCCCAGTCCATCCGCTTGCGCCCCTCCAGCAGATAGGTGTTCAGCGCCAGGTTCTCGGCCACCGTCAGGGTCGGGAACAGCGAGAAATCCTGATAGATCACCTGGATGCCATGCCCGACCGCGCGGATCGGATCAAGCCGTCCGACCGGCTGGCCATCAATGCGGATCTCGCCCTCCTCGGGCGTATAGATGCCGGAGATGACCTTGATGATCGTGGATTTGCCCGAGCCGTTCTCGCCCGCGAGGCAATGGATCTCGCCGGGGCGGATCGCGAGGGACACGCCGTCGAGCGCCCGCACCCCACCGAAGCGCTTGCCGATATTGTTGAGTTCGATCAGATATTCCGACACGGCGCACCCAAGCTGATTGGGGGAATGAAGGGGCGGCCCGCCCCTTCGCGGCGGGGTTCGATCAGAAATCGTAATCCGCCATGTTGTCCTTGGTCACGCCGACCCAGCCCGCGCCATAGAGCAGATGCGGCTTCGCGGCATCGGGCGCCGTCAGGTTGGTATAGCCTTCGAGGCCCAGATTCAGGCCCGGCTTGATCTGGTCCTTCTTTCCTTCGAGCACGGCGACGGCGATCATGTTCATCGCATAGCCCGCGACGGCCGGATCCCAGAACTGGATATACTGGATGTCACCGTTCGCCAGATATTCCCCCGCGACCGAGGGCAGCCCCGTCCCGGCGAAGAAAACCTTGTCCTTCAGCCCGCCTTCGGAGATCAGCCGCCCGGCGCCGGCCGAGGTCGGCATCGGCCCGCCGAGGATCCCGGTGATGTCGGGATAGGCGGTCATCGCCTCCTTCAGCTTGGTATAGTCGATCGCGGCGTCATCGGCGGTTTCCAGACGGTCGCCGACGATGCTCATCTGCGGATAGTGCTCTTTCTGATAGGCAACGGCACCGTCGATCCATTCCATCTGGCTCTTCGAGGTCAGCGAGCCGACGGTGGCGACGTATTTGCCCTTTTCGCCCATCACCTTCGCCAGTTCCTTCATCATGTTGGCGCCATAGGCGATGTTGTCGAAGGCCTCGATGTCGAAATCGGTGTTCTGGATGTTCGACGCTTCATGCGTGATCACCACGATGCCGCGCTCGCGGGCCTTTTGCAGGACCGGCTCCAGCGCCTCGACCGAGAACGGCACGACGGCAATCGCATCCACGCCCTGCGCGATCAGGTTCTCGATCAGCTGCACCTGCGCGGCGGCATCGGCCTGGCTCGGCCCGACCATCCAGACATCGTGGCCGGTATCGCTCTTGAACTGCTCGACACCCGCGCGCATCCGGTCGAACCAGGCGATCCCGTCAACCTTGACCACGGTGGCGATGGTATATTTCTTGTCATCCTTGGTCGCGATCAGGTCCGAATTGACCTTCGAGACATCGACAACCTGCTCTGCAACCACAGGCGCAGCAAGAAGCGACAGCGTCAGCGCGGCCGACGTCAGCAGAATCTTCATCGAACTTCCTCCCCACATGTCACCGCCGCGCCATCCCCCGCGCCGCAATGCCGTTGCCCATATTGATCGGATTCGGTCAATATGATTGCATTCATTCAAAACCTTGTGCAGCCTGTCAATCTAAACTTTCCGGGCCAGGGAGGGCCCGGCGCGACCCTGCTCAATGGCGGATCGCGGCGCGGGCCCCGTTACGGCCTCTCCCGACAACCCTCCTCTCCAGATGCCTCAGCCGCACCCCTGCCCGCCCCCCGATAAAGGTCGAAACCCGCTTCAGCCGCTCGAAGCCCCCAACGCCCTCCGAACAGCCACCTCACCCACTGCCTTTGTTGCCCTGCAAAGCGCAGCCATGTTCACCCACTGACGGCTTCCATCCTCGCGCGCGTGTCCGGGCCGCTTCTGCCCCGTTGCGCCGGCCAGAAGCGGCCCCTGAGCCGATGCCGAGCAGGAGGCGGTCGCGCTGCTGATGGACATCTTGGAGACGATGAGCGGGGCGTCACAACCGACCACGGCTCAGGCCGCCGATGTGCTGAATGTCTCGCGGCCCTGCCTCCTCAAGCCGCTGGGGCGCATCCCGCATCGCAAGGTCGGCAAGCTCCGCCCCACCTGCCTTCTCATCGCAAGATGGCAACGGTGTGCTGGCACCAATTTCATTGCCCCCTGATCATTCTCTATGCCCTGAGGGGTCCAATTTACTGACCGTCGCCAGCCATGCTCGATCAGTTCGTCAGCGAGGCGCAGGAACAGGAACAGGAACAGGAACAGGAACAGGAACAGGAACAGGAACAGGAACAGGAACAGGAACAGGAACAGGAACAGGAACAGGAACAGGGTTACGACCTGATGGACAAGCACCACGCACGATTGCTTGATCGAAGGCTATCGCCCCCTGATCCCGATGCCGACGACCGGCATGTGCTGGCCGCCGCCATCATCGGGCGCTGCGGCGTGATCGTGACCCAGAACCTCACTGACCTCCCCGCCAAAGCGCTGGCACCCTTCGGGGTCGAGGCCCGGCACCCGGACGAATTCCTGCTCACCACCCGCACCGCGCTTCCGTGCGCAGGGTGCCGGGTGAAAAATCCTCCCTACAGCGTCGAGGGTTATCTTCGCACCCTGAGGGCTGGTCGCCACCGCAGCCAAACTTCTGTGACACGGCCCGCCAAAGTTGACGAGATCGGCCAGCACCTGCAAATGCAGCGCTCCCCACGCCGCCGCCCGACGGTTCTGCCCCGAAATTGTCGTCATCCTGATAGCGCTGCGGGCCCACAGCACTGTGCATCTTGCCGAAATGTGTCAGGTCACTGTCGGTTGTGACCCGCCGTCTGGCCACCATCGACGACCAGGGCAGTCCCGACGGCGAAGCTCGCCGCGTCCGAGCACAGCCAGATCACGGCGGCCGCGATCTCCTCGGGCCGTCCCATCCGCCCGATGGGCTCCTCGGCGATCATCGGCGCCTCGCCCTGGGGCATGTTGTCGGTGATCCCCTTCATCATCGGGGTGCTGGTGATCCCGGGGCAGACCACGTTGACGCGGACATTGTGCTTGATGTGGTCAAGGGCCGCCGCCTTCGTCAGACCGACCACGCCGTGCTTGGACGCAACATAAGCGGGCTGGTTCGGGAACCCCATGATGCCCGCGCCGGACGCGATGTTGACGATCGCGCCGCCGCCCTGTTTGATCATCACGGCGAGTTCGTGCTTCAGGCACAGAAACACGCCGCGAAGGTTGGTATTGATGATGGCATCCCACTGCTCCTCCGTGCATTCCACGGTGGGCACGCCCATCTGGTCGATCCCGGCGTTGTTGCAGGCGTAGTCGAGCCGCCCGAACGTCTCTACGGTCCGGTCCAGCGCGGCCTTGACCTCCTCGCCCTTGCGGACGTTGCAGGCCACCACCAGTGCTCGGCCACCCTGCTCCTCGATCATGCGTGCCGTCTCCCGGGCCTTGTCTTCCGTGAGATCGGCCAGCACCACGCTCGCGCCCTCCTGCGCGAAGGCCAGTGCCGTCGCCTGACCGATGCCGCTTCCCGCACCGGTCACAAGCGCGACTTTTCCCTTGAATTTCCCTGCCTCGGACATTGCCTTCACCCTTCCTGATCAATCGCGCTGCTCATTCTTTACCACGCAGAACAGCCCCCGACTTCCCGCCAAAACCCGCATGAGCCTATGAAACTGGCTCACGAATGGCGGCGCCCCAAATTCACGGGTGACGGGACACATTCCAGCACGCTGACCGTTCGATGCGCAGCGAAGCCGTGCCGGTCTCCCTCCGGGATTGATGAATCTGCCTCATGGGCTCATGCGAATGTGGCCCCCTAAAACGACCATGGCATAAGGAGTATCCTTGTCGCGGCAGGCGAGGCCCATCCCACGCGGTGCCGGGAACAACCGAGGAAGTCATCCGATGAAGAAGGTCATCATTCTGGGCGCCAATGGCGGCACGGCCCGGGAAATCGTTCCGCGCCTGCTTGGGCAAGGCGATGTGGAACTGACACTGTTCGCACGTCATCCTCAACGTCTCCGTCATCTTGAGGGGCCGCATGCCCATGCCGTCGCGGGCGATGCGAGGAACCGGGATGACCTGAAACGGGCCATTCAGGGGCAGGATATCGTCATCAGCGCCATGGGCGGCATGGATCTGGGCGACAAAATCGAAGGTGTCGTCGCGGTGATGGAGGAACTTGGCGTGCGCCGGCTGATCGCCATCAGCGCCGGCGGCATCTATGACGAACTGCCCGAGCCCTTCAATTCATGGGACAAGGGGATGACAGGCTATACGCGGCCGACCAACCTGAAAACGGCCGAGGTGATGGAACGCTCTTCGCTGGACTATACGGTGCTGCGCCCGGTCTGGCTGACCAACAAGCCGGTCGAGGAGGTCGAACTGACCCGGAAGGGCGAGACCTTCAGGGGCACGGAAACCTCCCGCGCCAGTCTCGCGCGGTTCATCGCCGATCTGGTCAGAAATCCGAAGCTCCACATCAACGAGAACCTCGGGATTGCCCAACCCCATACCGACGGCCCCAGACCCGCAGCCTACCGCTGACGCGGCCCGGATTGTCCGGGTTTCCTCGCCCTTCTGATGTCAACTCAGGCAGGTCCGCGCGACATCTTGCCGGGACGCGCCTATCGCCCTCCAATCATATCGAGCGACACATCCCAAAGCCGGGCGGCGGCGGCCGGGTCGATGGCCCACCGGCACACGCCGCGATAGCCGCCCGCGGCGGCGTTCTCGACCACCTCGGCCTCGTTGCAATCCTCCAGATACCGCCCGCCGATGCCTTCGAACTCGGGCGCAACCGCCGCGACGAGCGTGGTGGCGGCGCCCTGCTGAGGCGTCTTGTTCCCGGGCTGCCGCATCCAGCCGGCACGCACCGAAGCGGGAACATGCCGTTGCAGGTTGGTCATGATGCTGCCCGGCATCAGCGCATTGGCGAAGATGCCTTCACCGGACCACCGCCGCGTCGCCTCGACGGCGAAGAGGACATTCGCCGTCTTGGACTGACCATAGGCGCCCCAGGGATCGTAGGGCCGGTGCCGATAGTGGATATCGTCGAAGACGACCGGAGAGGCATGGTGCACACAGGACGAAACAGAGACGATCCGCGCCCCACCCGCCTGCGCCAGCGCATCGCGCAGGCCCAGAGCCAGCGCGAAATGGCCAAGGTGATTGGTCGCGAACTGCATTTCCCAGCCCTCGGCGGTACGCTCCAGATCGGCGATGGCCATCACACCGGCATTGTTGATCAGCAGATGCAGCGGCCCGGTCCAGGACCGTGCGAAGGCGCGGACGGTATCGAGCCGCACGAGGTCGAGCAGCGCCACCCCCGGTTTGGGTCGGCCGGTCGTCCTGGCGATCTCGGTGGCGACACGCGCGCCTGCCTCGGTATCGCGAACGGCCATCGTCACCTCGGCCCCGGCCCGGGTCAGCGATCGCGCCGTCTCGATGCCGATGCCCGACGCGGCCCCGGTGACGACGGCGCGAATGCCCGTCAGATCCCGCCCCGCGACGACCTCATCCGCCGTGGTTCTGGCCCCAAACCGTGTCATGATCCTGCTCATGGTCAATCTTTCTGCGTTTGCGGTGGGCCCGGCCTCAGACCGGCGCGGTCTCGACCCTGTGGCGCAGCCAGACCATGCCGCCTTCGAGCACTTCGCAGGCGGTCAGCCGCAGCGCCTGCCCGGTGCCGGGACGCTCGCCCTCCGGCCCGCGATAGTCCACGATGCTGTCCGATCCGGCCATGCCATCGACAGCCGGAGAGATCAGCGTGCTGAACTCGTCGATCAGCCGGTGGCGCAGGAAGGCGCCGTTGATCGTTCCGCCGCCTTCGAGGAGGATCTTCTTCACACCGAAGACGGAGGCGAGCTGTTCCATCGCCCGGGGAAGGTCGTGCCCGTCCGGCCCGGCGAAAAGGTAGGACACGCCATCCGCGCGCAGTTCGGCCAGATAAGCGTCGGAAACCTGCTCGCCCAGAACGGCGACGGCATGATCCTCGCCAATGCTGTCCCGCCCATAGTGGACGCGCCCCGAAGGGTCGATGGCGATGGCCAGCTTGCGGCCGCCCCGATTGCCGAGATGCGGCGTGCGCGGCAGCACCGGGGCATCGGCGATACTGCGCGCGCGGCCTTTGGCGATCTCGGCCATGGTCTTGCGGCCGACGATCCAGCCCTCGGCCCCGAAGCGCTCGGCGATTGTCTCATAGTGGCCATCCAGAATGTCGGCCGAAACGCCCTTGGCGGCGCGGGTGAAGCGGCTGGGGTGCAGACGCCCGTCGATGGAGGTGATCATGTGACAGATGATATGGGGACGCATGGCGGGGCCTTTCCGTGACGCGGCGCGGTCAATCGCGATGCCGCATTTCCTCTACGAATGTGACGAAGGCGGGTGAGGACAGCCGGCGGCTCGGGTAATAGAGGTGGTAGCCGTCCCAATAGGGCGACCATCCTTCCAGCACGCGCCGCAGGCGCCCCTGCGCGATATGGGGAAGCGCGATTTCCTCGGGCACATAGCCCAGCCCCTGACCCGCGAGCGCCGCGTCGAGAACATGGAAGATGTTGTTGAAGACGAGCTGACCATCGACATGGACCTTGATCTCGCGCCCATCCCCGCCATCAAACTCCCAGACATAGAGCCCGCCGGAGGAGGGAAAACGATAGTTGATGCACTTGTGCTGCATCAGGTCCTGCGGCTTTTCGGGGACCTCGCAGCCCTCGAAATAGGAGGGCGAACCGACGACCCCGAAGCGAAAGTCCGGGCCGATCCGGACGGAGATCATGTCCTTGGCCAGTTGCTCGCCCATGCGCACGCCGGCATCATAGCGTTCGGTCACGATATCGGTCAGCCCGTTGTCGAGCAGCAGTTCCACCTTGATGTCGGGATATTTCGGCGCGAACTCCTGTAGTTTTGGCCACAGCACACTGGAAATCGCGAAATCCGAGGCGTTGATCCGGACTGTCCCCGCCGGTTTTTCCCGCAATTCGTTCAGCGCATCAACTTCGATCTCGATCTGGTCGAAATGCGGACCGATCCGTTCCAGCAGCCGCTCGCCGGCCTCGGTCGGTGCAACCGCGCGCGTGGTGCGGGTCAGCAGCCGGAGGCCAAGCCGCGTCTCAAGCTGACGGATCGTGTGGCTGAGCGCCGATTGCGAGATGCCGAAGCGGGTGGCCGCCTTGGTGAAGCTGCCCTCCCGCGCGACGGCCAGAAAGGCGAGCAGGTCGTTGAAATTCTGGCGCGACACTCATGAACTCCCCGCATGCCGAGAGGCGGATTATAGTGATTCCGGAGGGAAATCCTATCACTCCGCCCGCTCTACCCGGACCGTGACCTCGCCGGGACGATCGAAGATGGTGACGTCGCCGGTCACCTGGCCCAGCACGACGATGCCGGGCCGGGGCACGCGGCCACCCTTGTAGTAGATCACGAAATCGCGCGAACTCCACAGCCCCAGCGTGCCCGTGGAGAAATCCTGTTGCCGGGGCAGGTCCGGCAAGGCAGAGGGCAGATAGCCGGTCTTTTCCTGCCGCATGTGGTCGCGCATTTCGATGGTCAGCGGCAGCATTCCGGCCAGAGCCCGGGCGGCGGCATTGTCGGCCAATATGGCCGTGACCTCGCCCCAGTCCGATGAAATGCGAATGCGGTCCTGTGCCATGGCTGGTCCTCCTGATACAAGGGCGAGGATGGCGGCACCCAGGATGGATTTCTTCATGCGACGATCCTCCGACATGAAGGCGGGCCTGCATGAACAAGCCCGCCGTATCGCTTAGGCAGCCAGATGTTCGCTGAAGAAGCTGGTCAGCTTGTCGAAGGGGATCTTGTCCATCTGGTCATAAAGGTCGACATGGCTGGCGCCCGGAATGATCAGCAACTCCTTCGGCTCGGCGGCGGCCTCAAAGGCGGTTTCGCTGAAGTAGCGCGAATGCGCCTTCTCGCCGTGGATGAACAGGATCGGGCGCGGCGAGATTTCCGCGATATGGGTCAGGATCGGCAGGTTCATGAACGGCAGCGGCGTGGTCACCGTCCAGGCATTGCCGGAGTTGACCGCCCGCGCATGATAGCCGCGCGGCGTGCTGTAATAGTCGTGGTAATCGACCATGAACTGCGGAGCGTCTGCGGCAGGTGTCGGGTTATAGGCCGGCTGATAGGCGGGCGTGCCGTTCGCGGCATCTTCCCACCGCTGGCGGCTCAGCGCCTCCAGCGTGGCCGCGCGCTGTTCCGGGGTCACGCTGTCATTGTAGCCCTTCGACATGACGCGGGTCATGTCATACATCGTGCTGGCGACGACGGCCTTGACGCGCTTGTCCACGGCGACGGCGCTGAGCGCCATGCCGCCCCAGCCGCAGATGCCGATGACGCCGATCCGCTCCCGGTCCACGGTCGGGTGCAGGCCGATGAAGTCCACCCCCGCCATGAAATCCTCGGTGCTGATGTCGGGCGAGGCGACATTGCGCGGCTCGCCCCCGCTTTCGCCGGTATAGGACGGGTCAAAAGCCAGCGTGACGAAGCCGCGCTCCGCCATGGTCTGGGCATAGAGGCCGGAGGATTGTTCCTTCACCGCGCCGAACGGCCCGGCGACGACGATCGCGGGCAGGCTGCCGCTCCGCTCCTTCGGCAGGTAGAGATCGCCCGACAGCGTGATGCCGTAGCGGTTCCTGAACGTGACCTTCTCATGGTCAACCTTCTCGCTCTTCGGGAAAACCTTGTCCCAATTGTCCGACATGCTCTGAGCCTTTGCGCTGCTGGTGGTGAAGATCGCCCCGGCACCAAGGGCGGCAACGCCCGCGCCGGTCATCTTGAGAAGATCGCGGCGGGCGAAGGCCACACCGGATGCCTGTTGGGCCGCATCACCGGCCTTGTCCTGCTTCGTCATACCCGTCTCCTTCGTCCATGGCGTCAATATGGGGGGATCGGAGCAGCCGGATTAGCCCGCCTGTTTCGCATGTCGTCATGAATGAGATTCATGAGTGCGCCGCGCGAGATGGCCCCGGAGCGCAACCGGCAGGTGGTCGTGACAGCCCCGAAACTCATGAATCCTTCTCATGACGACATGCAATTTCCACCGCCTAGTCGTTGACCGGGGGTTCGGTTAGGTTCGGCGAACGGATCGGTCCGGCACCTGACAGGCGGCCCCAGCCTCCTGAGCAGACTTCCCCCCCAGGCACACACGCCACCTCCCCCCGCCGGAGGCCATCCATTCAGAATTCAGGACATGCCGTTGGCGCGCAGCGTCTGGCGGCCGCTTCAGCTTCGGAGAACAGACGATGCAGGCGCAAGCCACATTCGATACGGATACACATGACGACCGATCGGCGTCCTGGGGCGGCGTGCTCGCCATGTCGCTCGGAGCCTTCGTGCTGGTCGCATCGGAATTCATGCCGGTCAGCCTGCTGACCCCGATCGCCGCCGACCTTCACGTCACCGAAGGCCATGCCGGACAGGCGATTTCCGTCTCCGGCGCCTTCGCCCTTCTCACCAGCCTGTTCATCGCCTCGGTGGCGGGCAGGCTCGACCGCAAGCTCCTGCTCCTGCTGCTGACCGGCGTGACCGTCGTTTCGGGCATCATTGTATCGACCGCGCCGAACTATGCGATCTTCATGGTCGGCCGGGCGCTGATCGGCATCGCCATCGGCGGCTTCTGGTCGATGTCGGCCGCGACGGCGATGCGTCTGGTGCCGCCCGCCAAGGTGCCGCGCGCGCTGGCGATCTTCAATGGCGGCAATGCGCTGGCCACGGTCATCGCCGCTCCGCTCGGCAGCTTCCTCGGCTCGATCATCGGCTGGCGCGGCGCGTTCTTCTGCGTCGTCCCCGTGGCGATGGTCGTCTTCGCATGGCTGCTCTTCAGCCTGCCGTCGATGAAGGCCGAGACCAGGGTGGGCCCGGCGGATGTGGTCACGCTCCTCAAACGTCCCGTGGTCGCGCTCGGCATGGCGGGCGTCAGCCTCTTCTTCATGGGGCAGTTCGCGCTTTTCACCTATCTGCGCCCGTTCCTTGAAACGGTCACGCAGATCGAGGTCGCGACGCTTTCGCTCGTCCTTCTCATGATCGGCAGCGCTGGTTTCGTCGGCACCATCCTCATCGGCAACTTCATCAACGACCGGAGCATCTACCGGACCCTGACGGTGATCCCGCTGGTGATGGCGGCGGTCGCCGTCGCCCTGATCGCCTTCGGAAGCAGCTTTGCCGTGACGGCTCCGCTGCTGGTGCTGTGGGGGCTGCTGGCGACCTCGGCCCCCGTCGGCTGGTGGACCTGGCTGTCGCGCACCCTGCCGCGCGATGCGGAGGCTGGCGGCGGCCTGATGGTGGCGGTCGTGCAGCTTGCGATCACGATGGGCGCGGTCATCGGCGGCCTGCTGTTCGACGCGAGCGGCTACCGGAGCACCTTCACCGCCAGCGCCGTCATTCTTCTGCTCGCCACGGTCCTCGCGGCCCTGACATCGCGCCGCGACCGTCAGGCGATCTGATCGGCCCGCCCCGGACAGCGCAAATCCAGCCATGGGGTGCCGGACTGTCCGGCCCCCCTCCGCCAGAAAAGGACGAACACCATGAAGAAGCGCCGCGCATTCGCTGCACGCCCGCTTGCCAGTGCCCTCGCCTTCGTCGGCGGTTATCTGACGATGCCGGGCGGCACCCCGGCCTTCGCCCAGGGGGGCACCGTCACCTTTCCCGTGCTTGAGGAACTTGTCCATTACACCACGGTCCGGCGCGGCGTAACGCGCGAGCACATGCTCACCAACCAGAACGCGCTCGACGCCATTCAGGCGGGTGCGCCGGTTCCCACCGGAACCCATGTCGTGCTGGTCGATTACCAGAGCGACGTTCTGACCCGCTATCTGATCGCCGAAAAGACGGGGGACGGCCCGGACGACTGGGCCTATCAGTCGTTCAACACGGACCAGTCGCTCAGGACCGTCGATGAAAGCCCGGCGCGTTGCTACTCCTGCCACCAGACGCGCCAGGACCGGCAATATCTGTTCACCTACAACGATGCGCGCAGCTTCAAGCCCTGACGCCGGATCGCCATTCCATCATGAAGCCCGCCCTTGTCGAACGTCTCCTGCTGCCCGGCGCGATGGCGGTCTTCCTCCTGCTGTCGCTGGCCTACTGGTGGCTCGAAAACCTGCCGCACGAGATTTTCGGCACGGCGATGTTCGCGCTGCTGGCCTGGCACATCGCGGTGAACCGCCGCTGGTTCGGGAACCTCGTCCGCGGCCGCTATGATGGCCGCCGCACCGTCGTCGTCGCCCTTCATCTGCTGCTGATCGTCAACATGCTGATCCTGCTGGCCACCAGCATCGTGATCTCGAAATCGCTCTTCAGCGCCTTGCCGATCCCCGACAGCATCACCCTGCGGGAAGTCCACTGGTTCTCGGCCTATTGGGTGATGATGATCGTCGGCATCCATCTCGGCCTGCACTGGAGCCGGGTGATGGCCCTGAGCCGTTCCGCCCTCGGGCTTTCACCTCACAGCGCCGCCCGGAGGATGACACTCCGCGCCGCCACCCTCGCGATCACGGGTTTCGGGATCTGGAGCTGGTGCGTACTTGGGGTGTGGAACCACCTGACCTTCACCTACAGCCTTGATGTCTGGAACTTCAGGGCCTCGGTGACGCCATTCTTCGGTCACTGGGCCGGCGTGATGGCGCTTCCCGCCATCGCCAGCCATTACGGCATGAGCCGTTGGCGTGACCGCAGGAAAGGCAACGGCCCGGAAGCCCTCCGACCGCACCTGTGACGACGGGCCGAAGAGCGTGACGCGGGGAACCGGGATCGCTCGAATTCCCGATCCTGCCGACTGAGCGGCCTGCAAACTCATGAATTTGATTCATGATGGCATGCAACTTATCGCGGCGAGTCCGGATTTCCCGCATGCTTGACGGTGCGGCACCGTCCCCCGGTGGCGGACCTCGCAACCGCGACCGGGGTCGTCGCCATGGACATCGCCCGTTCCCGCATGTGCTCTCCCCATTCCGGAGACCCCGCGCCAGCCAATCCGGCGCCACCCGCGAACGGGGAATGGCAGGAGAGGCCGCCGATCCAGTCAGCGCGCATCGGGGCCAAGAAGCACGCCGAGGCGGCGAAGGCGGCAACCGATACCGCGCGCACGCAGCTTCGCGATGGCGGGCATTCTGAAAACCGGGCCACCCGCGCTACGCGCGCGGAGGGGCCTTCTGCCCGATCGTCCCGTCTGAGAGCGCGGGGCCGGTTACTGTAATGGCGGCGCGCACTTGGGGGCCATGGACGATAACCCGGTGAAGTATCTCCAAATCCCCGTATGGCATGCGCGCGGGGCCATCGGTGGTCGCGGATGCTGGTCGTCTTCCGGGTGTCCCCCGTATGGCGCGCGTGGGGGTCATCCGTGAGCGCTCCGGCTGCGGCGATGATCAGTGGAAATCCCGGCTCGGGAACAGGTGTTTGGCCTGTTCGCGGGGGTGGCGGGCGGAGGGGCGGGGCGCGGCGTCGGCCTGTGGGGCGGTTTCGCCCACCATCGCGCCCAGCGGGTGCCCGAGCGCCGAAAGCCGCTCCGACAGATCCTCGATCCGCTCGGCGATCACATGGACGACCCGGCCTTCTTGTTGCAGCCGCCCGGTCACGCGCAGAAGCCGACCGCCCATCACCTCGCGGCGGAAGCGCGCATAGACCTTCGGCCAGACGACGATGTTCGACACACCGGTCTCGTCCTCCAGCGTCAGGAACACCACGCCCGAGGCGGTGCCCGGCCGCTGCCGGGTGATGACCAGCCCCGCCACCGCCACCCGCCCCGGCGGGGTCGCGGTCAGCCGGTCCTGCCGCCCCGGCGGAACCGATGCCAGCCGGTCGTGCACCCCCTCCGGCGGGGCCAAGGCCAGCCGGTCCTGCACCACCCCCCGCTCCGGCGGAATCGTGGCAAACCGGTCATGTCCCACCACTCGCCCCGGCGGAACCGATGCCACCCCCTCCGGCGCGACCATGGCCAACCGGTCGCGCATCCGCCCCCGCGCGGCGATGGCCAGCCCGTCCTTCACCCCCTCCGGCGCAGCCGTGGCCAGCCGGTCATGCGGCACCACCGGCCCCAGCCCGGGGCGCAGGAGTTCCATCGGATGGGCGCGCAGCGTCAGGCGGGTGGCGATGTAATCCTCGACCACCTCCTCACCCAGGTGCATCGCGGGCAGCGATACACGGGGTTCGCGCAGCCCCTCGCCATCCAGCGGGTCCGAGAACAGCGGCAAGGGCGCGGGCGCCCGGATCGCCCGCACCGCCCAAAGCGCATCGCGCCGGGTCAGCCCCTGCCCCGCGAAGGCATCCGCCTCGGCCAGACGCTCCAGCACGGCGGGCGCGATCCCGGCGCGCAGCCACAGGCTTTCGGGATCGGGGTAACCATTGCCGCGCGCCGCCACGATCCAATCGGCATCCTGTTCGCGAAAGCCCCTGACCTGCCGGAACCCCAGCCGCAGCGCGAGCCGCCCATCCCCGCGCCGTTCCAGCCCGTTGTCCCAGCCCGAATGGTTCACGCAGACCGGGCGCACCTCTACCCCATGGTCGCGCAGATCCCGCACCAGCTGCGCGGGGGCGTAAAACCCCATCGGCTGGCTGTTCAGCAGCGCGCAGGTGAAGATCGCCGGGTGATGCCGCTTCAGCCAGGCGGAAACATAGGTCAGCAGCGCGAAGGCCGCGGCATGGCTTTCGGGGAAGCCGTAATCGGCGAACCCCTCGATCTGGGCGAAACATTGCGCGGCGATGTCGGGGCTGTAGCCGCGCCCGGTCATGCCGGTGATGAAGCGCTCGCGCTGTAGCCCGATCGTCCCCATCCGCCGGAAGGACGCGAGCGAGCGGCGCAGCTTGTCCGCCTCCTCCGCCGAATAGCCCGCGCCGACCACGGCGATCTGCAACGCCTGTTCCTGAAACAGCGGCACGCCGAGGGTCTTGCGCGTGATCGCCTCCAGCGCGGGGCCGAAGGGTTCGGGGAAGTCCAGCCCCTGGCGGCGGCGGATATAGGGCTTGACCATGCCGCCCTGAATCGGGCCGGGGCGGACGATCGCCACCTCGATCACCAGGTCGTAGAAGCTGCGCGGCTTCATCCGGGGCAGGAAGTTCATCTGCGCCCGGCTTTCGACCTGAAACACCCCCACCGCATCGGCGCGGCACAGCATGTCATAGGTGGGGGCGTCATCTTGCGGCACCGTGGCGATGCGCAGCGCCGGACCCTCGTGCCGCGCGATCAGGTCGAACGCCTTGCGGATGCAGGTCAGCATGCCCAGCGACAGGATGTCGATCTTCAGGATCCGCAGCGCGTCGATGTCGTCCTTGTCCCATTCGATACAGGTCCGCGCCGCCATCGCCGCATTCCCGATCGGGCACAGCGCATCGAGCCGCCCGTCGGTGATGACGAAGCCGCCGACATGCTGGCTCAGGTGGCGCGGAAAGCCGATGATCTCGCCGATCAGCCGGATCGTCAGGCACAGGCGCGGATCGTCGGGGTTCAGCCCGGCCTCGCGCAGCCGTTCGGGCTCCACACCCCCGTTCGAGATCCCCCAGACCTGCCCCGCCAGCACCGAGGTCACATCCGCCGACAGCCCCATGACCTTGCCCACCTCGCGGATCGCGGCGCGGGAGCGGAAATGGATCACCGTCGCGCAGAGCCCCGCGCGTTCGCGGCCGTATTTCTCATAGATCCACTGAAAGATCTCCTCGCGCCGCTCATGCTCGAAATCCACGTCGATGTCGGGCGGCTCGCCGCGGTGGCGGGAGATGAAACGCTCGAACACCATGCCGATCATGTCCGGGTCCACATCGGTGATGCCGAGCGCCCAGCAGATGATCGAATTCCCCGCCGAGCCGCGCCCCTGGCACAGGATGCCGCGCGCCCGCGCCTCGGCCACGATGTCGCGCACCGTCAGGAAATAGGGCGCGTAGTTCAGCTCGCCCACCACCGCCAGTTCCTTGGCCAGCAGGTCGCGATACCGCTCCGGCACGCCCTGCGGGCAGCGCGCGGCGATCCCCTCCCGCGCCAGCCGCTCCAGCCGGTCCTGCGGCGCGCCGCCCTCCTTCGGGTAGTCATAGCTCAGATCGCTGAGGTCAAAGCTGATCCGGTCGGCGATCTCCACCGTGCGGCGCAGCGCGGCCGGGTAGGCGCGAAACAGCCGCGCCATGTCGGCCCGGCCCTTCAGCCGGTGTTCCGCATTGCGCAGCGCGCGGGTGCCGATCCGGTCGATGGTCAGCCCCTCGCGCAGGCAGGTCAGCACATCGGCCAGCGGGCGGCGCGCGGCGCGGTGCATCAGCACATCCCCCACCGCGACCATCGGCGCCGAAGCCCAAAGCGCAAGGCCCGCGCAGGCGGCGAACCATGCCTGATCCGTGCCGTCATAGCGCGGCACCGCGCCGGTAAACACCTGCCCCGGAAACCGCCGCTGCATCCGGGCGATGACATCCCCCGCGCGGGCGTCAATGCGGGCATCCCCCGCAGGAGCGCCTTCGCCCTCGGGGGCACCGGTGCGGATCTCCCCCGCGCCACTTCCCGCGCCCGCGCGGACCTCTGCGCAGACACGACCCTCTGCACCCGCGCCGTCATCTCCGCCATCCGCATCCGCTCGGACCTCCGCAGGCCCGTCCCCGGCGTCCCTGCGGGTATCAGCCCCCGCTCCTTCGCGGGGCGCCGCATCGCCGGGGCCGCCCCCGCCGTCCATCCACCCGGCGCCCTTGTGGACGCCCTCCGCCCCCCGGGGCGGCAGCGCGATCAGGATCATTCCCTGCGCCGCGCCGGCCAGATCGCTCAGGTCGAGATCGCACCCCCCCTTCTCCGCCCGCCGCTTGCCCAGCGTCAGAAGCTGCGACAGGCGCTGATAGGCGGGCTTGTCGATCGGCAGCGCCAGCCATTCGACATCGGTATCGCGCAGCACGATCCGCGCCCCCACGATGAGCTTCGGCAGGGTGCCGGGGCCCGAAGGACGGGGGCCCAATGTTTCCGCGACCGGCCCGGTGAACACAGTGCCCGGCGCGCCCGGCCCCCCCGACGAAGGGCGGGCGGACAAAGGGCAGGCAGGCGCTGCCATGGCGGGCACAAGGTCCGGCGAGGTCCGGCCGTCCCCATCCGCCCCATCCACCCCGGAATGACGCTGGAACCACCCGGCCTCCTCCCGCAGGGTCTTCAGCGCCGACCACGCCCGCACCACCCCGGCGAGCGAATTGCGGTCGGTGATGGCGATGGCGCGCAGGCCCAGTTCCGCCGCCCGCAGCACCAGTTCCTCGGGGTGCGAGGCGCCCGTCAGGAAGGTGAAATTCGTCGTCACCCCCAGTTCCGCATAGCCCGTCACGCGAATTCCCCCTGCACGAACCAGCGCGGATCCTGCGGCGTGAAGAACAGCCACAACCGGCGGCCCTGTATCGTGTCGATCCGCCAGTAGTCGCGCAGGCCATAGGGGTCGGGCGGCTGCCACCACTCGGGCGCGATCCGCTCCGGCCCGGTCGCGCGCCCCGTGGTCAGCCACATCCGCCGCCAGCGCAGGCTGCGCGGCGGGTGGCCGGTGACCTCCACCCGTTCGGGCGGAAACAGGACAAGGGGCCGGTGCGCCCGCCGCGGCCAGACCGGCACCGGCGCGGCACCGGGCGCCCTGATGGCAGGCCGGGCTGGGGCAGCCGATCCGGCACCGGGCACAGGGGATGCTTTCGCGCCACGTTGAGCAGCGCCGCCGAAAACCGGAACCGGGGGGCCCCCCGGCCCGGGGGCCCCCGGGGCGATGGCACCCCGCTGGCGACAGGGCCCGGGGGAACCGGCACGGCGCCGGATGAGCAGGCAGAGACAGGCATGGCGCCCACGCCCCCGGGCCCGGGGGGGACGGCAGCCCCGGCAAGCGGAGCGGCCCCCGGCGCCTTGGGGGCGGAACCGCCGGGCGGTTGGTCGTCCCGATCGGACACGCGGGCATAACCCGGGGTGGCGGGCAAATGGGCAAACGATCGTTGCGGCAGGTGGCCCCTTGTCGCGGACACGCGGGCAAAGCCCTTTTCGGGGATGTGGCTGTCACGCGGCGCGAAACGGTGGATGTTGTCCAGCCCGATCCGCGTGCCGATCCGGGTGATCAGCGCGTCGATCCGCTCGGCGCGCGCCGCCTGCCCGCCGATCTGCACCGGCGGCATCGGCTCGACCACCACCGCCTCCAGCCGCAGCTGATCAATGCCGAAACCCGCGTCGACCCCCTCCACCCCGCGCGCAAAAAGCGGCGCGATCCGGGCCGGGTCGCGCATCGGCGCCGCCAGCCGCAGGGGCAGGTCGAGCGCCGCATGATCCACCCGGCGCAGGGTCAGGCACAGGCTCCGCGCCCCCACCTCCTGCGCCCGCAGCCCTGCGCACAGCCGATCGAGCAGCCGCAGCAGCCCCGCGTTCAGGTCCGAGACCAGGCCGATCGGTTCGGGCAGGGTCAGCCGCACGGCATGGCGCGGCGGCTCGGCGCCCGGAGAAACCGCCTCGGGCAAATGGCCCAGGGCGCGGTCGAGCTGATCCAGCAGCCCCTGCCCGAACCGGCGCGCAAGCGGCGCCCGCGCCGCGCCCATCACATCGCCGATCCGGCGCAGGCCCAGCCGTTGCAGCGCGGTGTCCACCTCGGGCGCGATCCGCAGCGCAAAGACCGGCAGCGGGGCCAGCGCCGCCGCGAGCCCCCCCACCGGCGCCGCCCCGCCCCCGGTATGCGCCAGCGCCCAGGCCCCGCCCCGGGTATCGGCCAGCCCGATCCGCACCGAAAACCCCGCCCGCGCCAGCCGCCCGGCCATATCGGCACAAAGCGCCTCCTCGCCCCCCAGCAGATGCGCGGAACCGGTGATGTCGAGCACCAGCCCGTCGCGCCCCTCGACGCCCACCCAGGGGCAATAGCGCAGCGCCCACCGCCGCAGCGCCTCCTGCATCTGCCGGTCGGCGCGCGGATCCGCCGGGCGCACCACCAGCGCCGCGCAAAAGGCCCGCGCCTCGGACAGCGGCATGCCGATGCGCAGCCCCGCCGCCTGCGCCGCACGGTTCAGGTCATAAAGGCTGTCCGCGTTGCCCCGCCGCTGGCTCAGCGCGAAAGGCCCCGTCACCGGCCACAGCCGCTGAACCCGGTCCGCCGCGAACCGGGGAAACCACATCGACACGATGCGCCGTCCGGTTCCAGCGAACATGCCACACCCCCATAGTTCCCGATTTGTTCTTGATAATTTCCCAACGCATCAGAGTCGAGTCCGCAAATACCGGCGCGCAGTGCCAGCGCGTTTCGGCCGCGTTCGAGCCCATGCCCTCGGGGATCAGGCACAGCCCGGTGGTGCCGCCCGCCTTCGCCGCCAGTTGCAGCCGCCGCCCCTCGCGCAGGGTCAGGGGCTTGGTGATCTCGACCACCACCAGCGCGAGGCAACCGTCCCTCAGCGCCTCCTCGGCCACGGCGAGGCTGTCCACCTCCGTCGCCGCCTCGGTCAGCAGCAGATCGGTGGGGCAGCAGAATTCGGCCATCCCGTCGGGGCAAAGCGCATCGCCCACCCCGCGCACCCGCCCCCACAACGCATCGCCCCCCTGCCCCAGCTGCGCCAGCGCAAAGGCCACACGCCCCGGCCCGCAGGCTTCGTGCACGCGGCCCGGCAGCAGGGTGGGGAGATTCGGTGTCGGACTCATGACGCCAGCATAGCAGAACAAACAGGGAATACACGGGGCATGGAGAGCATTCACCCGTCCCGGCGCCACAGTGAAAAGAGGTGCCAAGGCAGGCGATGTCCCACGTCAGGACGCGCCATCCGCGTCCGTGTCATGGCAGGTCTTCCCATCCGCCCCTTTTCTCGCGCTGTCCATCGCCGCCAGGGGAACACCCCCCATCGCCCGCCGGGCACGCGGCGAAAGGCCGAATTCGCGGCGGAAGGCGCGGGTCATCGCGCTGGCATCGCGGTAGCCGCAGCGGGTGGCGATCTCGGCCACGGACATGGTGGATTGCTCGACCAGCCGTTTCGCCTCGCGCAGCCGGGTCGCGAGGTACAACTGCCGCGGGCCAAAGCCGAAACGGTCGCGGCAGCGCTGTTCGAACGCCTTGCGCGACAGGCCCAGCCGCGCGGCGATTTCGCCGATCGGCAAGGGCGTCTCGATCGTGCGGCGCATCAGCGAGACCGCCGCCTCCGGCACCTGCCCCGGGCGGCGGAACGCGCCCGGCGGGGCCTCGCCGTGCATGAACAGCGCCGCTACCTCCAGCCGCAGCATCGCGCCGTGATGCGCCTCGATCAGGTCGAGGATCAGTTCAAAGGCCGTGGTGGTGCCGCCGCAGGACAGGATGTCGCCGTCATGCACCACGCGATCCTCGACCACGGTCACATCGGGGAAGCGCTCGGCCAGATGGGTGATTTCGTCCCAATGGATCGTCACCCGCCGCCCCGAAAGCAACCCCGCCGCCGCCAAGAGCCACGCCCCGGTATCAAGCCCCACCAGCGTGCCGAACCGCCGCCGCGCCGCCCGCAGCGCCCGCGCGCAATCGACCGTGGCATGGGACAGGAAATCATAGCTCGGCATGACAAAGAGGTAATCCGCCCCCGCCTGCGCCGCCATCGCCGCCGTCTGCACGGTCAGACCGCTCGACGACGTGACCGGCCCACCGTCAAGGCTCAGATACTGCCATTCATAAAGTGCCCGCCCGGACAGCATGTTCGCCGCGCGCAAAGGCTCGACCGCATTCGCAAGGCAATGGTTGGAAAACGCGCGGAACAGCAGCACGCCCACCTGACGCGGCCTGTCGGAAATTTTCCGGTTCTGCATGATATTCGCCCCGATCTGCATGATGGTGTTGTCGCGCAGGTTCCATGCTGAGCGCAAGCCACAGGGGAATGCAGCATGAATTTCGGACTGACCGGGGAACAGGAGATGATCGTCTCCACCGTCCGCAGCTTTGTCGAGAACGAGATCTACCCGCATGAGGCGCTGGTCGAGCGCACCGGCGAAGTGCCGCACGAACTGGGCGAGGAGATCAGGCGCAAGGTGATCGACCTTGGCTTCTATGCCGCGAATTTCCCCGAAAGCGTGGGCGGGCCGGGGCTGAGCCATGTGGATTTCGCGCTGCTGGAACGGGAACTGGGGCGCGGGTCGATGGCGCTGACGCATTTCTTTGGCCGGCCGCAGAACATCCTGATGGCCTGTCAGGGCGAGCAGATCGAGCGCTACCTCCTGCCCGCCGTGCGCGGTGAAAGGATGGACGCGCTGGCGATGACGGAACCCGATGCCGGGTCGGACGTGCGCGGCATGAAATGCACGGCGCTGCGCGATGGCGGCGACTGGGTGGTGAACGGCTCGAAGCATTTCATTTCGGGCGCGGAACATGCGGATTTCTTCATCGTCTTCGTCGCGACGGGGGTGGATGACACGCCGAAGGGGCCAAAGAAGCGGATCACCTGTTTTCTGGTCGATCGCGGCACGCCGGGGTTCGAGGTCCGGCCCGGCTATGCCTCCGTCTCGCATCGCGGCTACAAGAACTGCATCCTCTATTTCGACAATTGCCGCCTGCCGGATACGCAGGTGCTGGGCGTGGTCGATGGCGGGTTCGATGTGATGAACGAATGGCTTTACGCCACGCGGATCACCGTCGCGACGATGTGCGTCGGCCGGGCGCGGCGGGTGTTCGACATGGCGGTGGATTACGCGGCGCAGCGGCAGCAGTTCGGCCAGCAGATCGCGAAGTTTCAGGGCGTCGGGTTTCAGATCGCCGATATGATCACGGAAATCGACGCGGCGGACCTGTTGACGCTATCCTCCGCCTGGCGGCTGGATCAGGGGCTTCCGGCGAACCGGGAAATCGCCTCGGCCAAGGTCTATGCGTCTGAAATGCTCGCGCGCGTGACCGACCGGGCGTTGCAGATCCACGGCGGGATGGGGCTGATGGACGAATTGCCGATCGAGCGGTTCTGGCGCGATGCCCGGGTCGAGCGGATCTGGGACGGCACATCGGAGATTCAGCGCCACATCATCAGCCGCGAAATCTTCCGTCCGCTGGGGGCCTGAGATGGAGCCCTTGCAGCGGCTGTTCATGCCGAAATCCGTCGCGGTGATCGGCGGCGGCGCGTGGTGCGCGGCGGTGATCCGGCAATGCCGCGCCACCGGCTTTACCGGGCCGATCTGGCCGGTGCATCCCACGCGGGCGGAGGCGTTCCGGTCGGTGGCCGACCTGCCCGGCGTGCCGGATGCGGCCTTCGTCGGGGTGAACCGGGAACTGACCGTGAGTGTCGTGGCGGAGCTGTCGGCGATGGGCTGCGGCGGGGCGGTGTGTTTCGCGGCGGGGTTCCGCGAGGCGTCAGTGGAACTCGCCGATGGCGCGGCCTTGCAGGAAAGGCTTGTCGCCGCTGCGGGCCGGATGCGCATTCTGGGGCCGAACTGCTACGGTTTCGTCAATGCGCTCGACCATGTGTCGCTCTGGCCCGATCTGCACGGGCTGGTGCCGGTGGAAAGCGGGGTGGCGATCGTCGGGCAGTCGTCGAACGTGCTGATCAACCTGACGATGCAGCGCCGGGGCCTGCCGATTGCCGCCGTGATCGCGGCGGGCAATCAGGCGCAGGTGTCGATGGCCGACATCGGGCGGGCGATGCTGGATGACCCGCGCGTCACCGCGCTCGGCCTGCATATCGAGGGGCTGACGGACCTGCCCGCCTTCGCCGCGCTGGCGGCCCATGCGGCGGATCTGCGCAAGCCGGTGGTGGTGCTGAAGGTCGGCCGTTCGGCGCAGGCGCAGCAGGCGGCGGTGTCGCATACCGCCTCGCTCGCCGGGTCGGATGTGGGGGCGCGGGCGCTGTTCGCGCGGCTCGGCCTGTGGCAGGTGGACAGCCCGACGGAACTGCTTGAGGCGCTGAAGATCGCCCATGTCACCGGGGGGCTGGCCTCGGCGCGGGTGGTGTCGGCGTCCTGCTCCGGGGGGGAGGCGTCGATCATCGCGGATCTCGGCCTCGCGCAGGGGGTGGCGTTCCCGCCGCTGGGGCCCATGCAACAGGCCGATCTGCGCGCCGCGCTCGGGCCCAGGGTCGCGCTGGCGAACCCGTTGGATTACAACACCTATATCTGGGACGATGGCCCGGCGCTCGCGCGCACCTTCGCGGCGATGCTGGGGCCGGATGTGGCGCTTGGCTGTGTCGTGCTGGACTATCCCCGGGCGGAGATGCCCGCCCCCGCCTGGGACAAGGTGCTCGACGCCGTGGCGCAGGTGCGCCGCGATACGGGGCACCCGATGGCGATCGTCTCGCTGATGGCGGAGGGGCTGCCCGAGGCGGCCTGCCGCCGGTTGGTGGCGGATGGCGTCGTGCCGCTGTGCGGGATGGCCGATGCACTGGCCGCGATCCGCGCGGCGGCGACGCCGCCCGGCGGGGCCGCGCCGCTGCTGCCGCTCCCCGGCGGCCCGGCGCGGGTGGTGGGAGAGGCCGAGGCGAAGGCGCTCCTTGCCGCCCATGGCCTGCCCGTGCCGCGCGCGCGGCGCACCACGGACCCGGCGGCAGTGGCGGCAGAGATCGGCTTTCCGGTCGTGCTCAAGGGCGAGGGCATCGCGCACAAGACCGAGGCCGGGGCGGTGGCGCTCAACCTGCGCGACGCAGGCGCCGTGGCGCGGGCCGCCGCCACGATGCCCGCGCAAAGCTTCCTCGTCGAGGAGATGGTGACCGGCGGCATCGCCGAACTGCTGATCGGCGTGATGAAGGATCCGGCGCATGGATTCGTCCTCACCCTCGGGCTGGGCGGGGTGCTGACGGAACTCCTGCGCGATACGGTTTCGCTCATCGTGCCCGCTTCGGAGGCAGATCTGCGCGCGGCGCTTGGTCAATTGCGGATCGCGCCGCTGCTGAACGGCTATCGCGGCAAGCCGGGGGTTGCGCTTGATGCGGTGATCGCCGCCATCATGGCAGTGCAGGCGTTCGTCACCGCCCATGCGGCGGCGGTCGAGGAAGTGGAGATCAACCCGCTGATCGCGACGCCCGAGCGCGCCGTGGCGGCGGATGCGCTGATACGGATGGGAGGGACCGAATGATCAGGACGGAACGCAGGGGCGCGGTGTTCGAGGTCACGCTCGACCGGCCCAAGGCGAATGCCATCGACCTTGCCACCAGCCGCGTGATGGGCGAAGCCTTCACCGAATTCCGCGACGATCCCGCGCTGCGCGTGGCGATCATGACGGCGGCGGGCGAAAAGTTCTTCTGCCCGGGATGGGATCTGAAGGCCGCCGCCGCGGGCGATGCGGTCGATGGCGACTATGGCAAGGGCGGCTTTGGCGGATTGCAGGAGTTGCGCGGGCTGAACAAGCCGGTCATCGCCGCCGTCAACGGGATCTGCTGCGGCGGCGGCTTCGAGCTCGCGCTGAGCGCGGACATCATCCTCGCCGCCGATCACGCGACATTCGCCCTCCCCGAAATCCGGTCGGGCACGGTGGCGGATGCAGCCTCGATCCGGCTGCCGAAACGCATCCCCTATCACATCGCGATGGAGATGCTGCTCACCGGGCGCTGGTTCGACGCGCAGGAAGCGCATCGCTGGGGCGTGGTCAACCGGATCCTGCCCGCCACGGAGTTGATGGCCGCCGCCCGGGCGCTGGCCGATGACCTCGCCGCCGGCCCGCCCCTCGTCTTTGCCGCGATCAAGGAAATCGTGCGCGAGGCGGAGGACATGAAGTTTCAGGACGCGATGAACCGGATCACCAAAAGCCAGTTCGAGACGGTCGAGCGTCTGTATCGCTCGGAGGATCAGATCGAAGGCGCCCGCGCCTTTGCCGAGAAACGCGATCCGGTGTGGAAGGGGCGATGAAGGCGGCGATCATCGGCGGCGGGCTGATCGGCGGCGGCTGGGCCGCGCGGTTCGTGCTCAACGGGTGGGATGTGGCGGTGTTCGACCCCGCACCCGATGCCGCGCGCAAACTGAACGCGGTGCTGGAAAACGCCCGCCGCACGCTCCCCGCGCTATACGACCGGCCCCTGCCGCCGAAGGGGCGGCTGAGCTTCACCGATCTGCCGGGCGCCGTCACGGGCGCCGATTGGGTGCAGGAAAGCGTGTCGGAGCGGCTTGATCTGAAACACCGGGTCTATGCGGACATCGCCGCTGCGACGGCGGCGCCGATCGGGTCGTCCACCTCGGGCTTCAAGGCGTCCGAGCTTTCGGCGGCGGGTGTCGCGGTGACGGTGGTGCATCCGTTCAACCCGGTCTACCTGCTGCCGCTATGCGAAATCAGCGGCACGCCCGAGGCCAGCGCCCATGCGGCCGAACGGGTGCGCGGGATCGGCATGCACCCGCTGATCCTGCGCAAGGAGATCGACGCCTTCATCGGCAACCGCTTTCAGGAGGCCGTCTGGCGCGAGGCGCTGTGGATGATCCGCGACGGCATCGCCACCACCGCGGAAATCGACGACGCGATCCGCATGGGCTTCGGCCTCCGCTGGGGCCAGATGGGCCTGTTCGAAACCTATCGGATCGCCGGGGGCGAGGCGGGGTTCGCGCATTACCTCGCGCAGTTCGGCCCGTCGCTCGCCTGGCCCTGGTCGCGGCTGACGGATGTGCCGGAACTGGACGCGGCGCTGGTCAACCGGATCGTCGAACAGTCGGACGCGCAATCCGGCGGGCGCAGCATCGCCGAGCTCGAACGGCTGCGGGACGACACTCTCGTGGGTTTCATCCGCGCGCTGCGCCACAGCGGCACCGGCGCGGGCGCCACGGTGCGCAACCACGAAACCAGCCTGACAACAGGGGAGACACCATGACCGATGCCGAACGCCTTGCGCGCGAAGAACTGGCCGCCTGCTACCGGCTGGCCGCGCATTACCGCTTCACCGACCTGATCTATACCCATATCACCGCGCGGGTGCCGGGCGAGGACGGGCATTTCCTGATCAACCCCTATGGCCTGCGATGGGAGGAGATCACGGCCTCGTCGCTCGTCAAGATCGACGTCGAGGGCAACAAGGTCGGCGACAGCCCCTATCGGGTGAATCCGGCGGGCTTCACCATCCATTCCGCCCTGCATATGAACGTGCATGAGGCGGCGTGGATCATGCACACCCATACCCGCGCCGGGGTGGCGGTGTCGTGCATGGAGGAAGGGCTGCTGCCGCTCAACCAGATTGCGTTGCAGTTCTTCGACCGCATCGCCTATCATGATTTCGAGGGCATCGCGCTCGACCACGCGGAACGCGAACGGATCGTGGCCGACCTGAAGGGCTGTCCGGTGATGGTGCTGCGCAACCACGGGCTGATCGCCACCGGGCGCAGCGCGGCGGAGATGTTCAACAACATGTTCTACCTGGAACGGTCCTGCGAAATCCAGATCGCCGCGCTCTCCACCGGCCGCCCGCTGCGCGCCATCGGGCCGGAGATCGCGCGCCATGTCGTTGCGCAATATGCGCAGATGAATTTCGATGATGGCGACCTGTTGCTGGAATGGCAGGCGCATCTGCGCACGATCGAAGGTCTGGGCACCGATTACCGGGCCTGAAAGGAGCACGAGATGATAGAATCCGAAACCGGCGTGCTGCGCGATGTGCTGCTGTGCCGCCCCGACCATTACGAATGGATCCCGTCGAACGACATCGCGCGCCGCGCGCTGGATGCCGGGAAACAGGCGGATCCGCAGGCCCTGATGGCGCAATACAGCGAGATGGAATCCGCGCTGGACGATGCCGGGGTCGCGCGCCATTACCTGAGGCCGACGGCGGGCCTGCCCTATCAGATCTACACCCGCGACAGTTCGCAGATGACCCCCTGGGGCGTTCTGATCACCCAGATGGAGCGCCCGCAGCGGCGCGGCGAGCTGGGGGAGATCCTGTCCTTCTACGAAGCGCAGGGCATCCCGCGCTGGAAGGTGGCCAGCGCCGGGAATGTCGAGGGCGGCGACATCCATGTCATCGGGCGGGGCCTGATGGCGGTGGGCTATTCCGGCGGGCGGACAGAGAAATCGGGCGCCGAACAACTGTGCCGCTGGTTCCGCGATCAGGGGTGGGAGGCGATCGCCGTGCCCTTCGCGGAACATTTCCTGCATCTCGACGTGATCTTCTGCATGCTGAATCAGGAGGTCGCGGTGGCCTGTGTGGACGTCCTGCCGGACGACTTCCTCGACTGGCTCGCCGCGCATGGGATCCGCACGATCCCGGCAAGCTACAAGGAGGCGATGCACCAGATGGCCTGCAACGTGCTGGCCCTTGGCAATGACCGGATCATCAGCCCGCATCACTGCAAACGGATCAACGCCGCGCTGCGGGCGGAGGGGTTCACGGTGCTGGACCCGAACCTCGACCAGTTCGCGACGGGGGGCGGCTCGATCCATTGCATGACGATGCCGCTCCGGCGCGATCCGCTATAGCTCGCGGCGGATCCAGTCGAGAAACGCCGCCGCCGGGGCCGTCAGCCCCCCGGCGGCAGGCAGCGCCCAATAGCCCGCGGGCACCCTCACCTCCGCCGCATAGGGCCGGATCAGCCGCCCCGCCCGCAGCGCCGCCCCGCAGGTCAGGCTGTCGCCAAGACACAGGCCCAGCCCCGCCTCCGCCGCCGCATACATCGCCAGCAGGCCCTGAAACCGCACCCCGCCCGAAGCCGCCTGTGCCTCCGCCCCGGCCGCGCGCAGCCAGCCCGCCCAATCGTCGCGGTTGTTCAGATGCAGCAGCATCCCGGGCGTCAGGTCTCCGGGCGCCGGGCGGCCTTCGGCTTCGTAGAACGCCGGCTGCGCCACCGGGAAAAAGGCCACGTCCAGCAGATGCACCGCCTCCGGCCCCGGACGCGGGCCGAAGGTGATGGTCAGGTCCGCCTGCGCGCGCGGATCCTCCGCCGCGATGCTGCGCAGCGTCAGCGACACATCCGGACAGCCGCGCAGAAACCCGCCCAGACGCGGCGCGAGCCACGTCACCGCCAGCCCCGAGGCACAGGCGACCTCCAGCGGCCCGCGCGCCTGCGCCACCCCGCGATGCGCCGCCCGCAGCGCCTCAAGCCCCGGCCGCACCGCCGCCAGATACCGCCGCCCCTGCGCCGTCAGCACCACCCCCCGCCCGGCGGGCTCGGTCAGGGCAAAGCCCAGCCGATCCTCCAGCCTTCAGCTTGTGGCTCACCGCGCTCTGGCTCAGGTTCACCGCCCCCGCCGCCGCGCGCACCGATCCGGTGCGGGCCAGCGCATCCAGCGCCTCGATCGCGGAAATCGGCGGGAGAGTCATGCAGGATTTGCACCTTTATACGCCATTAATGCCATTAGACATGAAAATACCGCATTCGTAAACTCCCGGCATCGCAACCCGGAGATCAGCATGGACGCCAGTTTCTCGCGCCGGAAACTTCTCGACCCCGAAGAACTGCGGGCGCTGAATCAGCGCTCCGACCTGCGCGGCTGGATGCAGCTTGGCTCGCATCTGGGCGCGATCGCGCTGGCCGCTGCCGCCCATGCCTGGGTCATGGGAACGTGGTGGGTTGTGGCAACGGGCTTCGTTCTGGGCGTGCTGATCAACTTCCTTTACGCCGGGCAACACGAACTCTCGCACGGATCGGTGTTCAAGACCCGCTGGCTGAACGCATTCTTCGGCCGGATCATCGGCTTCGTCATGATCTTCCCGCGCGATTACGATCTGGTCATGCACTCCGCCCACCACCAATGGACGCAGGATTGGGAGCGTGACGGCGAACTGGTGCGCGAACCCTATACGCTGACCACCTATCTGCTGTGGCTTTCGGGCGTGACCTATTGGCGCAACCGCGTGGCCGGGGTGATCCGGCGCGCGCGGGGGATCATCGTCGAACCCTATATCAAACCGGCGCAGGAGGCGATGATCATCCGCGAAAGCCGGATCCATCTGGCGCTGTATGTGGCGATCATCGCGGTGTCGGCGGCCTTCGGCAACTGGGCGTGGCTGACGTTCTGGATCGGGCCCATGCTGCTCACCAAGCCCGTGCATCAGTTGCAGAACACCATCGAACACCTCGGGCTCAGCCATGAGGCCGATATTTTCGAGAACACCCGCTCGACCCGCACCAATGCGCTGTTCCGCTGGCTGTGCTGGCAGATGCCCTATCACACCGCGCATCACACCTTCCCCTCGGTGCCGTTCTGGAAGCTGCGGGACCTGAACGCGAAGATCGAGGCGAAGGCGGGCACGGTCTGGCGCATGGGCTGGATCGAATTCCAGATCGAGGTGATCCGCAAGCTGCGCGCCAAAGACGAAAGCCAGTATCCGATGAACGAGGTCTGGGTCGTGCCCGTGCGCGGCGGGCGGCGGATCCGGGTGGCGGCGGAATGAGGGCGCTGCGCGTCTACACCTCCCTTTGGGCGATGCAGCCGCATGACCAGACCGGGGTGAAGCTGCCCTATGAGCAGGTGGTCGAGATGGTCGCCGGGGCGGGGTTCGCGGGGATGGCGCTCGATAGCGGCGCGGCGCCGATGGCCGATCTGAAGCGGATTCAGCCGATGATGGCGCGGGCCGGGCTGCGGCCGTTTCTGGTGTCCTTCCCGCAGACCATCGCCGCGCTGCGCGACGATCTGCGGCTGGCAAAGGACTGGGGCGCGCCCTTCGTCGTGGTGATCGGGCAGGTGATGCCGCTGACGGTCGCGGGCATGATCCCCGTCATCCGCGCCTGGATCGAGATGTCGGAACAGGAAGGCATGCCGATCCTGTTCGAGACGCATCGCAACTGCATCACCAACGACCTCTTCACCACGCTGGTCCTGCTGGATGCGATCCCGGAAATGCGGATCTGTGCGGACCTGTCGCATTACATGGTCGACCGGGAATTCTGGTATCCGCTTTCGGCGCGGGACATGGGGCTGATGTCGCGGGTGCTGGCGCGCTCGGACAGCTTTCAGGGCCGGGTGGCCTCGCGCCAGCAGATCCAGTTGCAACTGGATTTCCCGCAGAACCGCAAATGGGTGGACCTGTTCAGGGGCTGGTGGCGCGAAGGCTTCGCGGGCTGGCGCGCGCGCAATGCCACGGGGGAGTGCGTGTTTCTGTGCGAACTCGGGCCTCCGGAATATGCGATGACCGGCCCCGATGGGCGGGAAATGTCGAACCGCTGGCAGGAATCCTTGACGATCAAGTCCTGGGTCGAACAGATCTGGCAGGAGATGGACCGCCAGGAGGACAGATGACGGACAGGATTCTGGGGGTCTACCTCAGCGCGGATCACGATCTGAAGGCGCATTACGGCGCGGCCTTCGCGGCGCAGGGGCCGGATGTCGCCGTGCTCTCGCCCGAAGAGGTCACCGACCCGGCGCAGATCCGCTTTGCCGTGTGCTGGATACCCGCGCCGGGGGCGTTCGACGCCTATCCCAACCTTGGGATGGCGAGCGTCGTGGGCGCCGGGGTGGACGGGCTTCTGGGGCGGCCGGACCTGCCCGATATTCCCGTCTGCCGGGTGCGCGACCCGGCGCAGGGGGCGCAGATGGCGGGCTATGCCCTGCACGAAATCCTCCATGTCGCGCGCGGGTTTGGCCGGATGGCGGCGGCGCAGGCGCGGGCGGAATGGGCGCCGGAACCCGCGCCCCCTGCCCCCCGGGTGGCCGTTCTGGGCAATGGCAGCATGGGCGCGGCGATCGTGCGCAGCGCGGCGACGCTGGGCCTGCCGCTCACGGTGGCGGCGCGGTCGCGGCCTGTGGATCCGGTGCCGGGGGTGCGCTATGTCACCGGCCCGCTGAGCGCGGCGGTGGCGGGCGCGGATTTCGTCGTCAATGTCCTGCCGCTCACGCCGGAAACCCGGGGCGTGCTGAACCGCGACCTGTTCGCGCGGATGGCGAAGGGCGGCTGGCTGATCCAGATCGGGCGGGGCGAACATCTGGTCGAGGCCGACCTGACCGGGGCGCTGGACAGCGGCCAACTGGCCGGGGCGACGCTCGACGTCTTCGCGCGCGAACCCCTGCCCCCCGGCCATCCGTTCTGGCACGACCCGCGCCTGCGGCTGACGCCGCATGTCGCCTCGTCCTCGGCGGCGGATACCACGGCGGAGCAGATCGCGATGTCGGCGCGGCAGTTGCGCGACGGCCAGCCGCTGAGCCTCGCCATCGACCGTGCCCGGGGCTATTGAGCCGCAGGGCCCGCATCCCCTCGATCCAGGCCCTGCGGCAAGAACGCACATCAGGCGTCGCGCTCCGCTTCTAGCCGCGCCCGCAGCACCGCCAGAACCCGTTGTGCCGCGGCCAGGTCCTCGGGCGCCATACCCTCGGCCAAGGCCGCGACCCGGGGGGTATAGGCAGCAATCGCCGCCTCATAGGCCGCCCGCCCCTTTTCGGTCAGCACCACCAGATGCGCCCGTTTGTGATGCGGGTTGGGAGCGAATGCCACAATCCCCTCGCGGTGCAGATCGTTGACGATACGCTGCACATTCTGCCGGTTCGCCCCCAGATCGCGCGCCAGCCACGCCACCGGCTGCGGCGCCTCCGACAGCGCGATGGCACCCAGGATCTGCCAGCGCGCACTGCTCAACCCAAAGGGCGCAACCAGCCGGTCCCCCCACAGCAGCGTGAGGTTGTTGGCCCGAAACAGGCTCAGCAGAAGTGCGGTCAGGGCGTCACCCGCGCTCATTTGTCACCACCCATCGTTATTGACACCATCATGTCAAACATCCATATCCAGCGTAACAAAATGACACCATGGTTACAACGGAAAGGCTCCGCCATGCCCCGGATCGTCCACCCCATCGCCGGCCTGATCGCGCTCGCGACCATCGCAACCTTCTGGATTTCGACGGCGATTTCCGAACTCTTCCTCTCCGGGGCCGCCGTGGTGGCGGTCAAGACCGCGATCCCTTGGGGCTTTGTGCTGCTGGTTCCGGCAATGGCGGCCACGGCGGGTTCGGGCCTGTTCCTGGCACAGGGGCGGCGCGGCGGGCTGATCGGGGCAAAACGGCGGCGGATGCCCTTCATCGCCGCCAACGGCCTGCTGATCCTGATCCCGGCGGCGCTGTTTCTGGCCGCCCGGGCGCGGGCGGGGGTGTTCGACACCCCCTTTTACGCCGTGCAGGGCATCGAACTGATCGCGGGGGCGGTGAATATCGTGCTGCTTGGCCTTGGAATGCGCGACGGATTGCGGCTCACCCGCAAACGGCGCCTTTCCTGAGTGCCGCATTTCATGGAGCGCCCCCGGCAGGACTGCGCATTCGGCGGGCGCTTTCGGTCTGATGACCTCCGTTTTCTGACCGCGCGGACAGGTTTCATTTGCCATGCGGTTTTCTTCTTCCCTAGCCTGTCATGGCAACCAAGGGAGACCCCGCGCGTGACAGCCCCCGCCCAGATCGAAGCCTGGAAGATCTGCAAGACCTTCGGCACGTTCAAGGCGCTCGACGATATTTCGCTGAAGGTCGCGAAGGGCGATTTCCTGTCGCTGCTCGGGCCTTCGGGTTCGGGCAAGACGACCTTCCTCACGCTGCTGGCCGGGTTCCACCTGCCCAGTTCCGGATCGCTCATGCTGAACGGGCAGGAGGTCACCCGGATGCCCCCCCGGGCGCGCGGCTTCGGCATGGTGTTTCAGGGCTATGCGCTGTTCCCGCATCTGTCCGTTGCCGACAACATCGCCTTTCCGCTGAAGGTGCAGCGCCGCGCCGCCCCGCAGATCCGCGCCCGCGTGGCGGAGATGATCGAGATGGTCGGCCTTTCCGGGCATGGCCAGAAGAAGCCCGCGCAACTTTCGGGCGGGCAGCAGCAGCGCGTGGCGCTGGCGCGCGCATTGGCCTGTGAGCCGCCGGTGCTGCTGCTCGACGAACCCTTCTCGGCGCTGGACAAGAACCTGCGCGGGCAGATGCAGGACGAATTGCGCCGCCTGCACCGCGAACTTGGCACCACCTTCGTCTTCGTCACCCATGATCAGGAGGAGGCGCTGGCGCTTTCCACCCGGATCGCGATCTTCAACCACGGCACGCTGCAACAGGACGGCCCGCCGGAAGAGATCTACACCCGGCCAAGCAACCGCTTCGTCGCCGAATTCCTGGGCGAAATCAACATACTGGACCCGGATGCCCCGGTGGAACGGCCGCCCGGCACCGGCCAGCTTGCCGTGCGGCCCGAAAACATGCGCCTGACCCGCCCGGGCGAGAGCCGCAACCAGCTTCCGGTGACACTGGTCGAGCGGGTCTATCTGGGCGCCGACAGCCGGTTGCACCTGCGCACCGCCACCGGAACGCCCCTCACCCTCACCGTCGCCAGTTCCGCGCCGGCGGCCCCCGGGGCGGAGCTTCTCGTCGGCTGGGAGACGGAGGACTCCTTCCTCGTCTGACACCGCCTTTACCAATCATAACGACAGGGACATCGGATGAACGGCCACCACCAGAAAGACTGCATCGACCTCCTGCGCGAACGCCATGCGGCGGGGAAGATTTCCCGCCGGGTGATGATGCAGGGGATGGGGCTTTTGCTCGGCACTTCGGCGCTTCCGGCCTTCGCGGCGGGCAAGGAACTGGTTTTCGTCAACTGGGGCGGCGATGCGATCACCGCGATGTCGGCGGCCTTCGGCGAGCCCTTCACCCGGGACACCGGCGTCGTGGTGAAATTCGACGGCTCCGGCCCGACCGAAGGCGCCATCACCGCACAGGGCGAAAGCGGCCATCCGACCTGGGACATGGTGGATTGCGACCCCTTCACCGGGCAGGCAATGGGCAAGAAAGGCTATATGGAGCCGATCGACTTCACCATCGTCGATCCCGCAAAGATCCGCCCGGGGTTCCAATGGGAATATGCCTCCTCGACCTATTTCTTCTCCTTCATCATCGCCTATTCGAAGGAAGCCTTCCCGGACACCGCCCCCACCGGCATGGCGGATTTCTTCGACGTGGAGAAATTCCCCGGCAAGCGGTCGATGTACAAATGGGGCTCCGGCATGTGGGAGGCGGCGCTTCTGGCCGATGGCGTGGCGCCCGCGGACCTTTACCCGCTGGACATCGAACGCGCGCATAAAAAGATCGCATCGTTCAAGGACAATATCGCCGCCTTCTGGGGTGGCGGGGCGGAAAGCCAGTCGCTCCTGATGGATGGCGAGGTCACCATGGCGCTGATCTGGCACACCCGCGCGAAGGTTCTGCATGACGATACCGAGGGCGAGATCACCTTCGTCTGGGATCAGGGCATCCTCGGGCCGGGCTCGACCGGCGTGATGAAGAACAACCCCGGCGGCAAGGATCTGGCGATGCAGTATATCGCCGCCAGTCAGGCGCCCGAGCGGCAGGCGAAGCTGTTCGAGCTGATGGCCAACGGCCCCGCGAACCCGGCGGCGGATGCGCTGATCCCGGCGGATCTGAAATTCTTCAACCCGACCGATCCGGAGAACCTGAAGAAGCAGATCGTGCTGGATATGGCCTGGTACGAGGAAAACTACAGCGCCGCGCTGGATGCCTGGCTGCAACTGATCTCCGCCTGAGCCGTGCCGCTTCGGGGGGTCTCGGGGACACTGCGGAGACCCCGTGATCGTCACCTCACGCTACCCCCTCGCGGGCACCCCACCCTTCTGCGGGGATGCCCCTGCCCTTTCGGGGACGGCTGCCCCCACCCTTCGGGAACGGTCCCCCCGGGTGGCCCCGCCCTTCCCCCCGGGGGGCCGGTTCCCCGGCCTCCCCCTCGGGCGGGCCTGTCCCCGGGCCCGCCTTCCCGGGACGGCGCCCCCGCCCGCCACCGCCCCTTCGGGCCGTGGCCCCGGCTTCCCGGGACGGCGCATCCGCCACTCGGGCCGTGGCCCCCGTCCCTCCCGGGACGGATCCACCCGCCGCCGCCCCACCGCGGCGGCCCCCGTCGCCGCCCACGGGTGGCCCCGCCGTCCGCCCCTTCGGGGGCGTCCCTGCCCGCCGCTTCGGAGGTCCGATGTCCCGCACCGTTCTGATCGCGCCGCTGCTGCTGTTCCTCGGGCTGGGCTATGTCGCGCCCTTTCTGGGGATCGTGCAGCTGAGCATTACCCCCGGCCTGCCGCATTACCGCACGGCGCTCAGCGATCCGCTGATCGTGGATGTCACGCTGCGCACGCTGCGGATCTGTGTCGGGGTCACGGTGATTTCGGTCGCGGCGGCCTATGTGCTGACCTTCCTGTGGGTGCGCGGCTCGGCGCTGATCAGCACGCTGGTGGAACTGTGCATCATGATCCCGTTCTGGATTTCCGTTCTGACACGGGCCTTCGGCTGGCTCGCGCTCCTGTCGAACCGGGGGCTGGTGAACACATGGCTGCGCGACCATGGCTTTATCGACGCCGCGCTGCCGCTCGTGCGCAACGAATTCGGCGTGGTGGTGGGGATGGCGCATTTCCTGATCCCCTTCGCGGTGTTTCCGCTGGCGACCGCGATGCGCAACGTCGATGAACGCGTGCTGATGGCGGCGGAGGGGATGGGCGCGTCGCGGCTGCGCATCTTCTGGCAGGTTTTCGTGCCGATGACGGCAAGCGGGATCATCGGCGCGCTGCTCCTCGTCTTTGTCTTCGCCGTCGGCTTCTACATCACCCCGGCGGTGCTGGGCGGGGGGCGGTCGGTGATGATCGCCGAACTGATCTACCTGCGGATCTTCCAGATGCCCGACTGGGGTCTGGCCGCGGCGATCAGCGTGATCCTGATGGTCTTCGTGGGCGGGCTGCTTTATCTCCTCGTCCGCCGGTATGGGAGCCTTGCGCAATGATCCGTCTTCGTCCCGGTGTCGCGATGGCCACGCTTGGCGCGCTGGTCGCGGTGTTTCTGCTGTTGCCGCTGGTCGCGGTGGTGCCGGTGAGCTTCACGCCGAAGCGGTTCCTGTCGATGCCCGAGGGCGCATGGTCGGCGCGCCACTACCTCGCGCTGATCGACAACCCGGCGTGGGTGGACAGCACCCTGCTGTCGCTGCGGATCGGACTGGTCTCCGCCCTGCTTGCCGTCACGCTCGCCACCGCCTTCTGCCTCGGGCTGTGGCTGTTCCAGCCGCGCTTTGGCAAGGTGATGACCGGGCTTGTCCTGCTGCCGATGGTGGCGCCGCCGGTGGTGTCTGCGCTCACGCTTTATTTCCTGCTCAGCACGCTGACGCGCCACAACGAAATCATCGCCTATGACCGGTGGCTCGGCGTGGCGGTGGCGCATGCGGTGATGTCGGTGCCCTATGCGGTGGTGCTGCTGATGGTGGCGCTGTCGCAGATCGACCGGCGGATCGACCTTGCGGCACAGTCGATGGGCGCGGGGCTGGGGCGGCGGATTTCGGTGATCTTGCCCAATATCCGCTTCGGCATCGCGGGGGCGTTCTTCCTGTGCTTCCTGCTGTCCTGGGACGAAATCGGGGTGACGCTGTTCATCACCTCGGTCGATGCGGTCACCCTGCCGCGCCGGATGTGGATGGGCCTGCGCGACAATATCGACCCGGCGATCGCGGCGATTTCGGTGCTGCTGATCGGGCTGGTCTCGGTGGTGGTGTTGCTGCGCGCGGGCGAGCGGTTCCGCGCGCTGCGCCGCGAGAGGGGCTAGCCCCTGAACCGGCCTTCCGCCACCAGCGCGCGATAGGTCGAGCGCATCTCCGCCCGGTCGGCATAGCAGCCGCGCAGGTAACGGTCCCCGCTGGTCGCCGAATAGGCGGCGCGGCCATGCACGATGCGGTGGTTGTCGAACACGATGCACTCCCCCGCCTTCAGGGTAAACCGCATGATGTAGCGGTCGCTCTGCAACAGCTTCCCGAAGCGGCAGAACGCCGGATAGTAATCATCCAGCACCGCCTGCGGCAGGTCGATCAGGTCAAGCATATGCTGGCTGATCGTCAGGCCGGACACTTCGCCATGCTGGTCCAGTTCAATCACCCGCTGATAGGAACGCATGTCGTAATCGTCATGTTCGCAATAGAACGGGATGTCGGTCTCGCTCAGCAGGCGGAACCCCTCCGGGTCGATCTGGCGGAAATCGTTCGCCGCCGCCACGCCATCGCCGAAGAGGTTCCGCCCACCCTCGACCGAATTCGCCCGCATATGCAGGAACTGTACGCCGGGCGCATGTTCCTCGGCGGGGGTGTCGGTATGGAGTTCCAGCGCGGCGGCGGTATAGGCCGTGTTCGTCGGGTTGATATGGGTGCGCACGTCGAAATAATCGCCAAAGAAGGTCGGCCGCACCTGCCCCATGACATGGACCAGATCGGTCAGCGCGGCATCGGTGTCCGGCATTTCGGTCACCACCGAAATCCCCTCGACGATCAGCGCCTCCAGCCATGCGCGGACCTTCGCCTTGTCCGACAGCAGTTCCGCCTGTGTAAAGCGCGCCACATCCGGGTAATGGTCGCCATACCACGCCCGGCGCGGCAGGTCCGCCGGATCCGCCCGCCGCTTGCCCGCCGCATAGGCCGACAGCGTGGCGAGCGGCAGCGTGGTGACGTGATCTTCCCCCGCCCAGTCGATCACCAGCGCATCGCCCGCCACCCGCGCCGCCGCCGCGCGGGGCGGCGCGTCCAGATGAAAGATGTCAAAGGTCCGCTCCCGCGTCGTCGCGTTGAACGAGGCCGGGCAGTTGTCGCGCAGCCAGTAGTAGTTGAAGTAAGCCGCCCCCTCGGGCAGCGTCACCGTCAGGCCTTTTTCACCCAGTGTCGTCATCGCGGATCCTTTCCCAGATGGGAATTTGTTGCACTGCGGCATCCGACGGAATAGCCTGTTAATGCTGAACATGAATTAAGCCACAGGTGAACCTTGGACCGTCTGCCTCCGCTGCGCCTGCTGACGACCTTTGCCGAAGTCGCGCGGCTGGGGTCGATGCGGGCGGCGGCGGCGCGGCTCAATGTCACCAAGCCCGCCGTGACGCAGGCGCTGCGCGCGCTCGAAGACCATATCGGCGTGCCGCTTCTGGACCGCGGCACCCGCCCCGCGCGGCTCACCGAAGCGGGCGAGGTTCTGGCGCGCGCAACGCAGGACGGGCTGCACCGGATCCTGAGCGCGATCGACACGATCCGCGCCGCGCAGGCCGGGCCCCGGGTCACGCTGTCGTGCACATTGGGCATGGCGAGCTACTGGCTGATGCCGCGCCTGCCCGCGTTCTACGCCCGCCACCCCGACATCACCGTGAACGTGCAGGCCCCACCCGGCGACCTGCCCCGGATCGCGCCGGGGATCGACCTCGCGCTGCGCTACGGCACCGGGGAGTGGCAGGACGGCGAGACGGCGAAGCTGTTTGACGAGGAAATGTGCCCCGTCGCCCGCCCCGATGTGATCGCGCGCCTTGCGGGAACGCCGCTTTGCGACGCGCCGCTGATCCATGTGCGCAGCATGGCGAACCAGCATTGGGCGGGTTGGGCCGAGTATCTGAGCCAGACCGGACAGGGGCCGCTGCGTGGACCGGGGCAGAGCTTTGACAATTACGTTCAGGCGACACAGGCGACGATCGGCGGGCTGGGGGTGATGCTGGGCTGGCGCTCGATCACCGGCGGGCTGGTGGCGGATGGCACGCTAAAGGCCTGGCCCGGCGCCGCCGCCCCACCCGGCATGGCCTATTACGTCACCTGCGCCGCGCCCTCCCCCGCCGCCGCAGCCGTGCGGGACTGGCTGATCGGCTGCGCTTCCAACTCCGCCCCCGCCTGAATCAGCCAGTCGATCAGCGGCGAAGGCGCGGCCCCGCGTGGGGTGACAATGTAGAACGCCTCCTTCGGCACCACGGCGGGCAGCGGCAGTTCCACCAACTCGCCGCTGCTCAGGAAACTCGCCGCGTTCGAGCGCCAGCCGAGGATCACCCCCAGCCCGCCAAGCGCCGCCTGCGTCGCCTGAACGTAATTGGTGAAGCGCATCCCCGGCCGCGCGGGCACCGGCAGCCCGACCTGCGCGAGATAGGCGGGCCATTCCATCCAGTTCGCGATCTCGGCATCGACATGCAGCAGCGGCGCGGAGAGCGCAAACCCCTCCCCCGCCAGCCGCTCGAACAGCGCCGGGCTGCACACCGGCACGATCCTTTCGCGAAACAGCAGCCGCGCCGCGCCATCCGACCAATTGCCATCGCCATAACGGATCGCCAGATCCACCCCCGGCAGCAGGCGCGGGATCCCCTGCGCCGTGGTGCGCACCGACACCGCGATGTCGCCGTGCTGGCCGTGGAACCCCGTCAGGCTGGGCATCAGCCAATAGGTCGCCGTGCCCACGGTGCAGGCGATGGTCAGCGACCGCTCCGCCCCGGCGGCCAGGCTGCGGCCATGCGCGATGGCCTCAGTGATCCGCTCGAACCCCTCGCTCACCGCGCGCGCGAGCAGCCGCCCGCCCTCGGTGAGCGTCGCGGGGCGGCTGCGCCGGTCAAAGAGCGCAAACCCCAGATGCGATTCCAGAAGCCGCACCGCCTGGCTCACCGCCGGCTGCGACACGTTCAGCTCCCGCGCCGCGCGCTGGACGCCGCCGCTGCGCAGGACGGTCTCGAACACCGAAAGCAGGCGCAGGGGCGGCAGGCGGTCCAATTTCATAATCCTAGGCTAATGTAACGGGAAGATTTTCAGCCGTAGGCAGACCCGCCCCCGGTGGCTAATCTTCCCCCCTGACAGGGCAATGCGCAAACATTTTCCGGCGCCCGCGTGCCGGAAAAGGGCTGCGCAGATTATATAACAGGAGACCCCGATGCACGACACCGTTCAGGCCCTGCGCGAAGACCTCGCCGCCGCTTTCCGGATCACCGCCGGGTTTGGCTGGACCGAATCCGTCGGCAACCATTTCAGCGCGGCGGTGTCGGAGGATGGGATGGTCTTCCTGATGAACCCGCGCTGGACGCATTTCGGCGAGATCCGCGCCTCGGACCTGCTGCTGCTCGATGCGCGCGACCCCGAGGTGATGGCGCGCCCGAACGCGCCCGATCCCTCCGCCTGGACGGTGCACGGCACGATTCACCGCCGGGTGCCCGCCGCGCGGGTGCTGCTGCATGCGCATACGCCCTATGCCACCGCGCTCGCCACGCTCAAGGATCCGCGGATGCTGCCGCTCGACAACAATACCGCGCGGTTCTACGGCGATCTTGGCATCGACACCGGCTTTGGCGGCATCGCCGATGACGCGGCGGAGGGCGCGCGGCTGGCCGATGCGCTCGGGCGGAACTCCTGCCTGCTGATGGGCAATCACGGCATCACGGTCAGCGCCGATACCGTCGCCGAAGCCTTCGAGAAGCTGTATTTCTTTGAACGCGCGGCGCAGACGCTGATGCTCGCCTATGCGAGCGGCCAGCCGCTGAACGTGCTTTCGCCCGAGGTCGCCGAAAACACCGCGCGCGGATGGGACGCCTATCGCGGCATGGCCTTCGAACATTTCGACTATCTGAAACGGCAGCTCGACCGGAGCGATTCCACATGGCGCGCCTGAGCCCGCAGCAGTTCGGCATCCTCATCACCCTCGTCTCCGCGGTGATGTGGAGCACGGCGGGCCTGTTCGTGCGGATGGCCGATATCGACATCTGGTCGCTCGTCGGCTGGCGTTCGGTCTTCACCGGGCTGACCCTCGGCGCCTGGATCGCGCTGCGCCCCCGCGGCGCGATGACCTTCGGCCTGCCGGGGGTGGTGTCCACGCTGATCTCCACCGTGGCGGCCATCGCCTATATCGTCGCGCTCAGCTGGACCAGCGTCGCCAATGTGATGACGGTCTATGCCGCCCTGCCCTTCTCGGCCGGGCTGATCGCGTGGCTGTGGTTCCGCGAAAGGGTCACGGCGCGGTTCATCCTCGCCGGATTGGTGGCGCTGGCCGGGGTGCTGGTGATGACGGGTGCGGCGATGGCGCCGCGCGACATCGCGGGGATTGCGGTGGCCGTGCTGATGACGGTGCTGTTTTCGGCGCAACTGGTGATCGCGCGGCGCTATCCCCGGCTGGATTCGGCGCGGATGATCGCGCTTGCGGCGGTGCTGTGCGTGCTGATCGCGCTGCCGTGGATGGAGAGCCCCACGCCGCGCGCGCTCCTCGCCTGCGCGCTTTATGGCAGTATCAGCACCGGGCTCGGCTATATCCTCGTGCTGATCGGCGGGCGGCTGATCGGCGCGGGCGAGGCCGCCTTCCTGTCGCTGATCGACGTGGTGCTCGGGCCGATCTGGGTCTGGATCTTCTTCGCCGAGGCGATCAGCCCCGCCACGATGATCGGCGGCGGGGCGGTGCTGGCTGCGGTCGTCTGGTATCTCGCCCCGCTGCTTCAGCGCTGAGCCAGCGCGCCATCCATCCAGCCGATCCGCATCTGCGGCACCGAGCGCAGCAACAGCGCGGTGTAATCGTCGAAGGGCGGGGTCAGCACCGCGTCCTTCGGCCCATAACGCACCAGCCGCCCGCGGTGCATCACCGCGATCGTGTCGGCAATCGCGCGCACCGTGGCGAGGTCATGGGTGATGAAGACATAGGCGAGCCCCTCCTCCCGTTGCAGATCCAGCAGCAGCCGCAGGATCCCCTCCGCCACCAGCGGATCCAGCGCAGAGGTCACCTCGTCGCAGATGATCAGCTTCGGCTTCGCCGCCAGCGCCCGGGCGATACAGACCCGCTGCTTCTGCCCGCCCGAAAGCTCCGCCGGATAGCGGTCGATGAACCGCGCGCCCAGTTCGATTTCATCGAGCAGATCGACCACCCGCGCCCGGTTTTCGCGCCCCTTCAGCCCGTGGTAGAATTCCAGCGGTCGGCCGATGATCGTGCCCACCGTCTGGCGCGGGTTCATCGCCACATCCGCCATCTGATAGATCATCTGAAGGTCGCGCAGATCCTGCCGCGTGCGCCCCGCCAGCCGGGGCGACAGGTCGCGCCCGTCGAACCGGATCCGCCCCTGCGCCGGAAGCAGCCCGGTGATCACCCGCGCCAGCGTCGATTTCCCCGAACCCGATTCCCCCACCACGGCGAGCGTCGTGCCGGGCTGCACGGCCAGCGAGATATCCGACAGCACATCGCGCGGCAGCCCCGGATAGCGCGCCGAAACCCCCGCAATCTCAAGGATCGGCGCGCCCTGCGGCGCCTTCTGCGGGTGGTCTTCCGACGCCACCGAAACCAGCGCGCGGGTATAGCCCTCGCGCGGCGCGGTGATCACCTGTTCGGTGGTGCCATATTCCACCGTCTTGCCGTGGCGCAGCACCATGATGTCATCGGCCACCTGCGCCACCACGGCAAGGTCATGGGTGATGTAGATCGCGGCCACGCCCTCATCCCGGATCGCCGCGCGGATCGCCGCCAAAACGTCAAGCTGCGTGGTGACATCAAGCGCCGTCGTCGGCTCGTCGAAGATCACGAGGTCGGGCTTCGGGCACAGCGCCATCGCCGTCATTGCCCGCTGCAACTGCCCGCCCGAGACCTGATGCGGGTAGCGCGCGCCGAAACGTTCGGGCTCCGGCAGGCCCAGCTTGCGAAACAGCGTGACGGCGCGGGCCTCGGCCTCGGTGCGGGTCGCGCGGCCATGGGCCAGCGTCGCCTCGATCACCTGCTCCATCAGCCGCTTCGCCGGGTTGAAGGCAGCGCTCGCGGATTGCGCGACATAGGTCACCTCGGCCCCGCGCAGCGCGCGCAGGACGGCGCCCGAAGCCGCGCGGATTTCCCGCCCGTTCAGGGTGATCGTGCCGCCGGTGATCGCGGCCCCGCCGCGCGCATAGCCCATCGCCGCGAGCCCGATGGTGGATTTCCCCGCCCCGGATTCGCCGATCAGCCCCAGCACCCGGCCCTTTTGCAGCCGCAGCGACACGCCATCGACCAGCCGCGCCCCGCCGGCCTCGATCACCAGCCCGTCGATCTCCAGCATCACCGCCCCCCTTTCAGCGAACTGGTCCGGTCCAGCATCCAGTCCGCCACCAGATTGACCGCAATCGCCAGCGCCGCGATCGCCACCGCAGGGAGCAGCGCCGCCGGGATGCCATAGACGATGCCGTCCTTGTTTTCCTTGACGATCCCGCCCCAATCGGCGGCGGGCGGCTGAATCCCCAGGCCCAGGAAGGACAGGGTAGAGACAAACAGCACCATGAAGATGAACCGCATCCCGGCCTCCGCGATCAGGGGCGAGAGCGCGTTCGGAAGGATCTCGCGGAAGATCACCCAGCCGCGCCCCTCGCCGCGCAGCCGCGCCGCCTCGACGAAATCCATTACCGCCAGATCCACCGCCACCGCGCGCGAGAGCCGGAACACCCGCGTTGCGTCCAAGAGCCCCATCACCACGATCAGCACCGGAATGGTGACCGGCATCACCGACAGCACGACCAGCGCGAAAATCAGCGTCGGCACCGCCATCACCAGATCGACGAAGCGCGACAGCAGCTGATCCACGACCCCGCCGACCACCGCCGCGAAGAGGCCAAGGACGGACCCCAGAACGAAGCTGATCAGCGTCGCCGCAAAGGCCACCGTGATCGTCGTCCGCCCGCCCCAGATCAGCCGCGACAGCAGATCCCGCCCGATATTGTCCGTGCCGAGCAGAAACCGCCCCGAACCCGGTTCCCACACATCGCCCACCACCGCATCCACGCCATAGGGCGCGATCAGCGGGGCAAAGACGGCGGCGATCACATAAGCCGCCAGAACCACACAGCCGCACAGGGCCGGAAGGGGAATGCGCCTCATTTCGGATGCCTCAGCCGCGGGTTCGCCAGGATCGAGATCACATCGGCGAGCATGTTCAGCGTGATATAGACGGCGGCAAAGACCACGCCGCAGGCCTGCACCACCGGCACGTCACGTTTCGCCACATGGTCAACCAGATACTGCCCCATGCCGGGATAGACGAAGACGACCTCGACCACCACGACACCGACGACCAGATAGGCCATGTTCAGCATCACCACATTGACGATCGGCGCCACCGCATTCGGCAGGGCATGGCGCCAGATCACCGTGGAGCGCCGCAGCCCCTTCAGCTCGGCGGTTTCGACATAGGGCGACTGCATGACGTTGAGCAGCGCCGCCCGCGTCATCCGCATCATATGCGCGAGCACGACAAGCACCAGAACCAGCACCGGCAGCGCCACCGCCTGAAGCTTCGCCCAGAGCCCCATCGACGGGTCGATCATCGCCACCGAGGGCAGCCAGCCCAGTTGCACCGCGACGAAGAACATCAGGATGTAGCTCATCATGAACTCCGGCACCGAGATCGACGCCAGCGACAGCGCCGAAATCAGCCGGTCCGGCCAGCGCCCGCGATACAGCACCGACACCAGCCCGAGCCCGATCGCCAGCGGCACCGAAATCAGCGCCGCCCAGAACGCGAGGAACAGCGTATTGCCCAGCCGCTCGCCGATCGCCTGCGCGATGTCGCGCCCATTGGTGAGCGAACGCCCCAGATCGCCGTGCAGCACGCCGCCGAGCCAGGACAGATACCGCTGCCACGCCGGCACGTTCAGCCCCAGTTGTTCGCGCAGATTGGCCAGCGCCTCGGGCGTGGCCGCCTGCCCGAGGATCGTCGCCGCCACATCGCCCGGCATCATCTGCGTGCCCGCAAAGATCAGCATCGACACCAGCACGATCAGCACCAGCCCCGTGACGATCCGCTGCGCCACCAGCCGCACCATCACGCCAGCCAGCATTTGTGCGGCACGAGGCCGTTCATCAACTCCCACACGCCGTTGGTTTCCCATCCCATCAGCTTGTCGCTGATGCCCTCGACGTAATCGTTGAACATCGGGCAGATCAGCCCGCCCTCATCGCGCAGGATCTCGCCGATCCGGCGGTAATCGGCCTTGCGCAGGGCCGGGTCCAGTTCGCCCCGCGCCTTCAGCACCAGCTGGTCGAAATCGGCGTTGCGGAACACCGTGTCGTTCCAGTCGGCGGTGGAAAGATAGGCCGTCGAATACATCTGATCCTGCACCGCCCGCCCGCCCCAATACGAGGCGCAGAACGGCTTCTTGTTCCAGACCTCGGTCCAGTAGCCATCCGCCGGTTCGCGCACGATTTCGAGCGGTATCCCCGCCGCCTTCGCGCTTTGCTGGAACAGTTGCGCCGCATCGACCGCGCTTGGAAAGGCCGTGTCCGACACATGCAGCACGATCGGCGAACCGTCATGGCCGGATTTCCTGTAATATTCCGCCGCCTGCGCCGGGTCATAGTCGCGCTGCGGGATGGTGTCGTCGAACAGCGGATAGGCCGCGTTCACCGGCATGTCATTGCCGCGCGAGCCATACCCCATCAGGATCTTGTCCACCATCTCCTGCCGGTTGATCGCGAGCTTCAGCGCCATCCGCAGATCCCGGTTGTCAAAGGGCGGCGCGTCGCAGCGCATGATGAAGACGTAATGCGCCCGCGCCGAGACGTTCTTCACCTGCACCCCCGGCGCGCGGCCAAGCAGCCGCGCCACCTTCGGCGCAACGTTGTTGATGACATGCACCTGCCCCGATTGCAGCGCCGAATTCCGCGCGGTGCCGTCGTTGATCACGCTGATCTCGACCCGCTCGAAATGGCCGCGGCTGTCGTCCCAGTAATTCGCGAACTTCTCGAAGGCATGGCGCACGCCGGGCTGATCCTCGACCACGCGATAGGCGCCGGTGCCGATCCCCGCGCCCGGATTGTCGCGCCCGCCGCCGGGCTGAATCACCAGGTGGTAATCCGACAGCAGATAGGGCAAATCGGCGTTCGGCGTATCCAGATCGACGATGAAATTGTCGCCGTCCACCTTCATCCCCGCGATGCCGGTCATCAGGCCAAGCGCGCCGGATTGCGATTTCGCATCCGAATGGCGCAGCATCGTGTCCATGACATCTTGCGGCGTCATCGTGCGGCCGTCGTGGAACTCCACCCCCTTGCGGATGCGGAAGATCCAGCTTTTCGCGTCGGGCGTGCTTTCGACGGCCTCCGCCAGCCGCATGTCCATCGTACCGTCCGGGTTCACGTCGAGCAGCGTTTCGCCAAAAGTACGCGTGACGTGATAGGGCACCTGGCTCAGCGCCACCGCCGGGTCGAGCGAATTGGTGCTTTCGCCCCCGCCCAGCCCCATTTTCAGCACGCCGCCCTTTTTCGGCGTTTCCGCCCGCACCGGCAGCGCCGCGAAGGCCGCCGCCGTTCCCAGAAAACCCCGCCGCGAAAGGGCGAAGGACCGGATCTTGTCCATCATCATCGTCTCCCTGTTTGGTTCCCGCGCTTTCCGGCGGTTTGGTCTATCTTCCGGGTCATTCCCGGCATGAAGCGGGCCAAAAGCGCCGCTTCATGGCCCGTTTCAGACAAATCCCGCCCTCTGGCCGACGAAACGCCCCGCCCCTTCGGCCGGACGCCCGGCCTGATCCGCCACAAAGCGCCCGAGCGCCGCCGCCACTGCGGGATCGGGCAGGCTGCTGCGCCTTGTGGTCAGGTCGGTGTGCAGAAGCAGGCTTCTCGACCGTTGCCGCCAGCCGTTCCCCGTTCCAGATCCGGTGGAAGAGCAGCATCTTCTTGCCCTCCCCGCTCAGCACCTGGGTCGTGACCTCGATCCGGTCGCCCGCGTGGATTTCGTCCAGATAGCGGATGTGGTTTTCGACGGTGAAATAGCTGCGGCCCGCGGCGACATAGGCGGCATCGGCGCCGATCATCTCCATGAACCGGTCGGTGGCGAGCGATCCGGCCTCAAGGTAATGCGCCTCGTTCATATGGCCGTTGTAGTCGGTCCAGGTCACCGGCACCTGCCGGGCCAGAGTCACCGGCAGGCCATCGCGCTCCGCCGCAAGCGGCAGGGTGGCTTCATGCGCCCGCACAACCCCCCCTGCCCCGCTGCCCGTCCGGCGCAGCGCGCGGATCATCCCGACCACATTGTCATCGCGCAGCCGTTCCAGTTCGCGGATCGACAGATGCCCCGATTGCGCATCGGATTGCGCGGCGATCAGATCCACCAGGTCGTCGTTGAATTCCGGCACATCCATCAGCTTCGTCCAGGGCCAGGACAGGCAGGGCCCGAACTGCGCCATGAAATGCTTCATCCCCGCCTCGCCGCCGGCAATCCGATAGGTCTCGAACAGGCCCATCTGCGCCCAGCGGATGCCAAAGGCCATGCGGATGGATTCGTCGATCTCCTCGGTCGTGGCGATGCCGTCGGTCACCAGCCACAGCGCCTCGCGCCAGACGGCCTCCAGCAGACGATCCGCGATATGGGCGTCGATCTCCTTGCGCAGGACCAGCGGGAACATCCCGATGCCGCGCAGCACCTCCGCCGCGCGGGCGGTGACCGCCGCATCGCCCACCAGTTCGACCAGCGGCAGCAGGTAGACCGGGTTGAACGGATGCGCCACAATCGCCCGCGTCTCCGGCGTGTTGAGTTCCGACGGCTTGAACCCCGACGTGGACGACCCAAGGATCGCCCCCGGCTTCATCGCCGCCGTGATCGCGGGCAACACCCGGTGTTTGAGCGCCAGCGTTTCGGGCACGCTCTCCTGCACCCAATCGGCCCCCGCCACAGCCTCCGCCAGATCGCTGTGAAAGCTCAGCGCCCCTTCCGGCGGCAAGGCGCGGTCATAAAGCGCCGGAAGCGCGCGCCGCGCATTGGCCAGCACCTCGCCGATCTTGCGCGCGGCCTCCGGATCCGGGTCGAACACCGCCACATCCCAACCGTTGAGCAGGAACCGCGCCGCCCAGCCGCCACCGATGACACCCCCGCCGACAATCGCCGCCTTCATGCCAGCACCGCCGCGCGTTTCACCAGGCCGAGCTTCGCGCGCACCTCCGCCGGGCCGATCACCCGCGCGCCCATCCCCTCGATCAGCGTCACCGCGCGTTCGACCAGTTGCGCATTGGTCGCCAACTGCCCCTTGCCCAGCCACAGGTTATCCTCCAGCCCGACGCGCACATTCCCCCCCGCCAGCACCGCGGCCGAGACATAGGGCATCTGATCGCGCCCCAGGCTGAACGCCGACCAGAACCAATCCGGCGGCACCGCATTCACCATGGCGAGGAAGGTGTTCAGGTCGTTCGGCGCCCCCCACGGCACCCCCATGCACAGCTGCACCAGCGCGCCGGGCGCCAGAACCCCTTCGGCCACCAACTGCTTCGCGAACCACAGATGCCCGGTGTCGAAGGCCTCGATCTCCGGCTTCACGCCAAGGTCGGTCATCATCCGCCCCATCGCGCGCAGCATCCCCGGCGTGTTGGTCATGACGTAATCGGCTTCGGCGAAATTCATCGTGCCGCAGTCCAGCGTGCAGATTTCGGGCAGGCATTCGGCCACATGCGCCATCCGCTCCGTCGCGCCCGCCATATCCGTGCCCGGCCCGATCGGCAGCGGGCTTTCGACCGGACCGAAGACCATATCCCCGCCCATCCCGGCCGTCAGGTTCAGCACCACATCCACCTCCGCATCGCGGATCCGGTCGGTAACCTCGCGATACAGATCCAGCCGGCGCGAGGGCTTGCCGCTTTCCGGGTCGCGCACATGGCAATGCACCACCGCCGCCCCCGCCTTCGCCGCCGCGATCGCGCTTTCGGCGATCTGCTTGGGGCTGCGCGGCACATGCGGCGAGCGGTCCTGCGTGCCGCCCGATCCGGTGACGGCGCAGGTGATGAAGACCTCTTTGTTCATGGCGAGGGGCATGGCGAACTCCTGTCGTTTGACCGGATGTTAGGCTTTGTTTTCCCCGACTGATTGTCCTATCCTGTCGCTGGATTGTCGGATTTCGTCATTATGGCCACCTCCATCGCCTTCCTGCTGTTCGACGGCTTTTCAAACATGGTGCTGTCGTGCCTGCTCGAACCGCTGCGCGCGGTGCGCGATCAGGCGCAGGCGGACATCCGCTGGCAGGTGCTGACGCCGGGCAACCGCCCCGCGCGCTCGTCAAGCGGCCTGACCATTGCGCCCGATGGCCGGGCCGAGGCGCCGGGGCCGGTGGATATACTGGTGATCGTTTCGGGCTACGGCTTTCGCGACCATGCGGTGCCCGCGAACCTGCGGCTGATCTCCGGCCTTGCGCGGCTCGCGCCGGTGGTGATCTGCGCCGATGCCGGGGCCTGGCTCGCCGCCGCCGCGGGGCTGCTGCACGAACGGCGCGCGACGGCGCATTGGGCGATGCTGGCCGAATTCGCCGAGGCATTCCCGGACACCACGCTCAGCACCGACCGCTATGTGATGGAGGGCCGGATCTGGTCCTGTGGCGGCGCGTCGAGCGCGCTCGACCTGATCCTCGCGGTGATTTCCGACAGGTTCGGCCCGGCGAATGCCTTCCTCGCCTCGATGATGTTTGTCCATGACAGCGGCGCGCCCCGCCGTCTGGAGGGCAAGGGCACCGAGAAGCTGCGCCAGATCGTCAACCTGATGGTCGAGACGATCGAACACCCCCTGCCCCTGCCGCAGATCGCCGCGCAGGCGGGCGTGTCATGCAGCAAGCTCGACCGGCTGTTCCGCAGCGAACTCGGCCAGTCGCCGGGGCGCTATTACCAACTGTTGCGGCTGTCCCGCGCCCGCGACCTGGCAACCGGCAGCAGCTTCGACCTGCGCGAAATCGCGCTCCGCTGCGGCTATTCCGATGCGGCGGCGCTGGCCAAGGCATTCCGCCACGCCTACGGCCATTCGATCCGCAAATCACGCGGCGCGCGGCCCCGCCAGATCTGACAGCACCGCGATGATCCGGTCGAACGCCGCCCCGGCCCGCGCGCTGCGATGCCGTGCCCGCAGCCAGCCATGCACCAGCCCGGCGCCCTCGACCACCCGCGCCCCGCTCGCCTCCGCATAGCGCAGCGCGTCGTCATGCAGCGGGTCGGCCTCGGCCGGGAACAGCCATGTCGGCGGCAGGTCGGCCAGATTGCCCTTCGCCGGGCAATGGCGCGGATCGTCCGGCGCCGCGCCGCGCAGGCGGTCATAAAGCAGCACCTCATCGCGGCTCAGCAGCGGCGCATGGGCGTGAATGTCGAAACTGCCACCCTCCGGCGGATAGCCCAGCAGCGGATAGATCAGCACCTGCGCAAGGAAACTGCCCTTCGGGAACGTCCCCGCCAGCGCGGCGCAAAGCGTCGCCCCCGCGCTGTCGCCGCACAGCACCACGGGGCCAAGCGCCCGTGCCACCTGCGCCGCATCGTCATAGGCCGCCGGATGCGGATGTTCCGGCCCCAGCCGGTAATCGACGGACACCACCGCACAGCCGACCCGGGCCGCGATCTCGGCACAGATGTCGTCGTGGCTGTCGAGCCCGCCCAGCACGAACCCCCCGCCATGCAGATAAAGCACCGTCGCCCCGGCCCCATAGCGCCGCACCGGAACGGTGCCGATCCGCTCATCGCGGACCTCGACCGGCGGGCGCCCGGCGTGGAAATGCGCGGCCATCCGGTCATAGGCCGCGCGCTGCCCCACCCAGTCATCGGGGTCCAGACCGGGCGGCGTGAACCCCTCCGTTTCGGCGATGAAGGCCCGGATTTCCGGGTCCAGCAGGCGGTCGTAATCCATCATTTCCCCCGGCAATCCGTGGAATTGCCAATTGGCAATTATCCCTTCGGGAAGCGATGCGCCAGCAGTTGATCAAAGGCCGCGCGCAGCGCCGCCTCGCTCAGACCGGGGGCGAATTCCAGCGTCACCTTGCGCGCGGTTTCGGTCATCCGCACGCCGCTTTCATGCGGATTGCGGCGGAAAATCACCTCCGGCGCCGGGGTTTTCAGCCGTGGCGGCTGGCCCGCGGCCTTCAGCCGGTTGATCACATCGGGCGCCGGGATCGCCGCGCCCTGCCCCTGTTCCCGCGCGATTGCGCCCGCCTCCGCCAGCACCCGCTCCGCCGCCTCCGGATCCGCCAGGAGCGGTTTCAGCGCCCGCGCGTGCAGCTCCTTCACATCGCGCAGCGTGGCAAAGGCCGCCACCACCGCTTCCGGCAGCCGCGCCAGTTGCAGATAACGCGACAGCCACGCCTCCGACACTTCCAGCCGCTCCGCCATCGCCTTCTGCCGGCCGCCGTAATAGAGATCGAGCGCCTGCGCATAGTCCCGCGCGCGCTCGTAATCCGACAGATCCTCGCGGTCGCGGTTCTCTATATCGGCGAGCCGGAAGGCTTCCTCGTCCGAAAGCTCCCGCACCTCGATCAGGTATTTGAAATTCGGATAGTTGTTCGCCCGCAGCCAGGAAATCGCGAAATGCCGCCGCGCGCCACAGATCACCTCGAACAGGCCATCGTCGCGCTTTCGCACCACAGCGGGGAATTCCTGCTGCCCCTGCGCCCGGATCGAATCAATCAGATCGCGGCAGTTTTCGGCGGTCAAAAGGTCATAGGCGCGGTTGTGACGTTCCCACATCACGCATTGCGCGGGATCGACCCACCGCAGCACCTTCTCCTCGCGTTCCGACATATCGCCTAGCGCATGCGCGCGTTTGAGGAACCGCGCGGCGGAGCGGTCCGCCGCCCCCTCGCCGCCCAGACCCTTCAGCACATCGTCGAACAACGCATCATGGCGCTTGCTCATAGCAGACCCTCCCGGCGCAGGCTGTCATGGTGGCTCGGCCAGGTCTTGCGGGCCAGCGTCTCGACCTCGCGCCCGATGAGGTCGAGATAGGCCCGGCAGCGGCGATGCGTTTCCGTGCGCGTCGCCGCCCCGGTCATTTCATAGACGGTGGACAGGTTCGCCGTGGCATTGTCGATCTCGGCGCTGTCCTTCAGCACCGCCTGCAACATGTCCTGGGGGAAAACCGCGTCCATCATCCGTTTGATCGCCTGGTGAGCCGATTTCTGATCGTTCATCTTTGAGGCAAGGATCTTGACGAAACTATAGTCCCGCGCGCCCCCGTGCTGTGCGAGTTCGTAAAGCGTCGCCTCCATCATCTTGAGGAAATGCGAGGTCGAGGCGAAGTCGATGTTGTTCGGTGGCGTCGGCACGATCAGCGCATTGGCCGCCCGCAGCACCGACAGCGAAATCATCCCGAGCGCCGGCGGCGGGTCCAGCAGCACGATGTCGAACTGATCGGCGATGCTCTCCACCCCCTCGCGCAGCCGGTCGAGGACAAAGCCCGGCTCCCGCGCCATCCGCGCCGCGAATTCATATTCCGCGTCGTAAAGCCCCAGATTCGCGGGGATAATCGCGATGCCCGGCCAATAGGTCGCCCGCAGAGCATAGTGCAGCGTTTTCGGCCCGCCGTGGCGGAAGAACGGATAGAGCGTGTCCTCTTCCTCGTCGATGTCCACATCCGGGTTCAGCCCGAAGATCGCGGTGGTCGAGGCCTGACTGTCGCAGTCGATCACACAGACGCGGTAGCCCTTCAGCGCGAAATACTGCGCCAGATGGGTGACGACGGTGCTTTTGCCGACCCCGCCCTTGAAGTTCTGCACCGCGAGGATCAGCGGCGGGTCTTCGGGCGCGCGATGCGGCAGGGTGCCGAAAACCTCGCGCATCCGGTTGATTTCGGCCAGCGTATAGCCGTTGCGCCGCCCGGTTTCCGGATCCTTCGCCGGATCGGGCAGGCGGCCGTCGCCCTCCGCCACGCGGATCGCCTTTTCGGTGCGGCCGACCATTTCGGCGGCCGAGCGCACGTTGAAGCGCAGCTCCAGTTGCTTGCGGCTTTCGGGGGCAAACACCCGCTCGCGCAGGCGTTCGATGACATGGGAGGCGCTTCGGCTCAACTGGCTGAGATCGTCGAGCGCGATCGGGGGAAGGGCAGGGCTGCTCATGAGGTTCCGCTCTTTGTTTTCCACAGCATGCCGCAACGGAGCGCACAGGTAAAGTTCGGATTTTTGCCGGGTAACCATAAAAAACGGGAAGTGCGGTTTCGGCAGCGCGCACCCAATTTGTAAGGGCTTAACCTCCGGATGCCTGCTTTTCCTTGTATCCGATTCGCTTCGCTTTGCCAGATAGGGCGTTTTCCGGGCCTGATCCGGCGCAAAACCTGTGTTCTTGATTCTAGAGATTCAGGATTCATGCCGGAAAGCGCACTGATTTTACGGCATTATTTGCTCTGGCGCTTACGTTTCGGGTGGCTTCGCCTTACCTTTCGGATGCTTTGGCCTTACCTTTCGGGTGCCCTGCGCCTACAAATCGGGTGGTTGCCGCGGGGCGAAAAAACTGCCATGAAAGCAATGGGTTGCGAGGTGGTTTCCGGGCCGTTCGGGGGCTAATTCTTACATTCCGGGTGCCGCGCCCCGATGGATGGCTTGACCGGGCGATCTCTTACGGCGATCATGATACAAAAGTAAGAAGAAGCAGGTAAGCGGGCAGATGGCCGAGAAATCCTACAAGACGCTGGACGTGAAGCCCAATGCCGAGAGCCTGATCAAGCCCGGCGAACTGGTCGATCTGATCGAGGTCACGCCGCTCACCCTCACCGACCGGCGGATCTACAACCAGCTTCTGGAAAACGCCTGGGAGGCGATCGACAAGCCGGTGACGCATGTCATCTCGAAGGCGCAGCTGCGCGGCAGCCACAATTCCAACGACCGGATCGGCGACAGTATCGAACGGCTGATGTCCGCCATCGTCAAGGTGCAGGTGGTCTGGGACGGCGAACCGGCGGTGGAGCGGGTGCAGCTTCTGGGCGGCAATATCGAGGGGCTGCGCCGCGACGGGCTGATGGAATATGAAATCCCGCCGCGGCTGCGCAAGATCATCGCCAACAGCCAGGTCTTCGCCCGGCTTCAGCGCGAGGTGATGTTCGCGCTGTCCTCGAAATACGCGCTGACGCTCTATGAGATGGTGCAGAAGCGCGGCAACCTGCGGTGGAAGGCGTCGGAGCGGTTCACCCTCGATGCGATCCGGGGCATTCTGGGCGTGCCGAAGGGCAAGCTGACCTCCTGGTCGAACCTGAAGCTGCGCGCGATCGACCCGGCGGTGCAGGAGGTTTCCGCGCTGTCCGATTTCATGGTCGAGATCGAGCCGATCAAGACCGGCCGTTCGGTGAGCCATGTCGAGATGCGCTGGTGGCGCAAATCGGGCGAAACCGCCGCCGACCGGGCGTTGCAGTTTTCCAAGATGGGGCGGAAGGCGCGGGCGGAAACGGTTCTGGAAACGCCGATCCCGGCGCGGCCCGACTGGCTCGCGCGCAAGGGCGCGGCGCTGATGACCGAAACCTATGAGACCGCGCGGCTGCGCCATCCCGGCTATGACATCTATTTCGTCGAATCCGAATGGCGCGCCTGGACCGAGGGCAGGGCGCCCGCGCGCGACCCGGACCGGGCCTATCTCGCCTTCTTCCGCCGCTTCGCGGAGGAGAACCCGCTGTGAATTGCCAATTGGCAATTTCTCCGCCCGGGATAATCTTCTGTTTGTTGTCAACGGGTTGATGTTGCGGGTGGGCGCGGCGTCGGAAATGGGGTTTCCCGCATACCGATCCTTAATCTTCCGGTGGCAGAGAGGGGGAGGGCGGTGATGGGGGTGACAATGTATGATACGCAGCCACGGGGAATCGTGCCTCTCGGTCAGGGGGAACTCAATGCGGCCGAGCGACAGGTCGCGCGCGGCCTGCGGCGGCGCTCTCTAGCCCCGGCGGAACTGGGGCTGATCGTCGCCGCGGTGGATGTGGCGCTGGTGGCGCTCGCGCTCTGGTGTGCGGCGGCGGTGTCCGGGGGCGCGGGATGGGGCATGGCGGCGCGCGCGGTTTGTGCCGGGGTCGCGGTGGCGCTCTGTCTTCAGGCGCTGCGCGGCTATCGGTTGCGGCTTTTGCGGCGGTTCTGGCCGGGGCTGCTGCTGGCGGTCGCGGCGGGCTGGGGCGCGGGATGGCTGACCGGGGCGGTGGTCTGGCCCGCCGTGTCGGCGGCGTTTCTGGCCAGCTTCCTGCTGTTCGGTCGGCTGTTCGCGCGAACCCTGGCCGGATGGGCGCTGGACTTCGGCCTGACGGAGCGGCGCGCGGTCGTTGTCGGCGGCGGACCTCTGGCGGCGAAACTGCTCGACGGGCTGGCCGCCAATCCGGAGAACGACATCAGGATCTGCGCCATCTTCGACGACCGCAGCAACGAAAGGTCTCCGCCCGTGGTCATGGCGGTGCCCAAGATCGGCGCCATCCGGGATCTGCTGCCCTTCGCGCGCACGGCGGAGATCGACATGGTGATCATCGCCCTGCCACTCACCGCCGAGGAGCGGACCCGGCAGATCATGCGTCAGCTTGAGGTGCTGCCGGTCGATATTCGCCTGTCCGCCTATAGCGCGGATATGACCTTCCTGCGGCGCAACGACCGGGTGCGGAAGGTGCCGGCGCTGCTGTCGCTGGCGGTCACGCCATTGTCCGAATGGGACCGGATCGCGAAGCGGGCGCTGGATATCGTGCTGACCTCGGTCGCGCTGCTGCTGCTCGGGCTGCCGATGCTGGCGATCGCCATCGCCATCCGGCTCGACAGTCCCGGCCCGGTGCTGTTCCGTCAGGCGCGGCATGGCTACAACCACAAGCCGGTCATGGTCTGGAAGTTCCGCAGCATGTATGCGCGCGACTGCGATGCCGCGGCCAAGCGCGTGGTCACGAAGGACGATCCGCGCGTGACGCCGGTCGGGCGGTTCCTGCGCCGCACGTCTCTCGATGAACTGCCGCAGCTTTTCAACGTGCTGGGCGGGCAACTGTCGCTGGTCGGGCCGCGGCCCCATGCGCTCGTCGCGCTGTCGAGCCAGCAGGTTGCCTTTGCCGAGATGGTGGACAGCTACGCGGCGCGGCACCGCATGCGGCCCGGGATCACCGGCTGGGCGCAGGTGAACGGCTGGCGCGGCGAGATCGACGAGCCGGAGAAACTGCGGCGCCGTATCGAGCATGACCTTTACTATATCGAGAACTGGTCGATCTGGTTCGATCTGCGCATCCTGCTGATGACGCCGTTCCACGTTCTGGAGGGCCGGAACGCCTATTGATGCGGGGCGGGGCGGTAGCGCCCTGCTTCTGGTCGCTACAAAGAGGCAGGCCCGGGCGGCGCTTCGGCGAAGGGACCGGCAGGGTCGCGGCTGAGCTCCGGGCGATATTCGGTGGTGGTGCCGCAAGCCGAATGGCGGGGCAGGGGCCTTCGCCGGACGGCCGTGCCTGCGCCCGGGTCGTTCCTGTTCCGCGCCGTTGAGGCGGGATCCTTCGCCGCGCCCGTATGTGAACGGGAACCTTTGTCGGGCCCGTTGCCGGCATGTGAACGGGATCCCTCGGCCCGGCCATGGTCCGGATACTGACGGGGACTCTTGGGTCCGGCTATGGCCCGGATGGGGACGACGATCGTCCGGTTGGGCCGTTATGCGTTCCTGAGCAGGCCCGGCGGTGTGTTGAAACCGTTTTGGCAGGCTACCGAGAAAGGACTTCAACCCGCTTTCTGTGAAACCATGCTCCATGGGGCGATAGCCGCGCTGCGTCTTGACAGGCCGCTGAAAAACCCGCGCGATGAGAGGGTTCAGGTCGGGAACCGGGAAAACCGCCTCAGATGGGCCGGAAATGCCGAATTTTCAGCCCGATCTTCAGCGGATCCGGGATAATTTCCGCGACGGCATCCTTGCAGAACCCTTTTCAGCAACCTGCCAAAACCGGTCCAGGGCCTCCGCATGACCCGACGAGGAGACGGGTGTTCAGTTCTTCGACAAGCGGCTGACCGTCAGTGGAAATCAGCAGATTGGCAGCCCCGTCACCGAGGATGATACATGCCGTTGCCATTTTGAGATGAGCGGGGAGGCGCCACCATGCCCGCGGCCGGTCGTTTGCACGCGGTGGGGGAATCCTGCGCGGCGCGGGGGGGGGGTTATTGCCAGGAGATCGACCGCGCCGCCGCGATGATCATGGCGCTGTATTGTGCCACGAAATCCTCGGGTTGGTGGCGCGCGGTCGAACTGCCGATGTTGACCGCGCCGACCACCTGCGCATCGCGGCCGAGGATCGGCGCGGCGATCGAAGCATCTCCGTGAAAATATTCTTCGAAAGCAATGGCATAGCCATCATGTGTGGCCTGCGCGATGCGGTCGCGCAGGACGGCCGGATCGGTGGGCGTCGCGGGGGTATGGGCGCGCAGGTCGGAGGCGGCGAGGATTTCCTCCACCCGTCCGGGCGCCATCCGCGACAGGATCGCGCGGCCCGGCGCGGTGCAATAGGCGGGCAGGCGGGTGCCGATGATGACATCGGTGTTCAGCACATGGCGGCTCATGAAGCGGGTGATGAAGACGATTTCGGTGCCGTCCAGCACGGTGAGGTTGACGGTTTCGTTCGACTGCGTGCTCAGATGCTGTAGCACCGGCATCGCGCGATCCACCAGCCGCGAGGCGCGGATATACTGGAACGACAGTTCCAGCGACTTGATCCCCAGCTCGAACTGCCGCGTCTTCGGGTCGCGCGTCAGATAGCCGAGGGTGGTCAGCGTATGGGTGAAGCGCTGCACCGCGCTCAGGTCCATCTCGCAGACCTGCGAAATCTGCGAGAGCGTCATCGACGGGTGATCGCGGCCAAAGGCCTCCAGGACGCGGAACGCCTTGGCGACCGAGAAGCACCATCATCGAATCGGTGGCTTTCTCAGGCTTTGGTCTTTGCGCCATTTTTCCGCTCCCCGCTGCCGCAACGCTGCCAAACGCGGCTGTGGGCGCAGGGATAACCGGCGGATTCGCCGAGTTCCATTGAAAATGTATTGACAGATTTCCGCATCATTGTCGTAATCCAATAAGAGTTATCACAATGAGATAAAACATGACAGATACCATCCTGACCGAGAAGATCGGCGACGTGTTCAAGATCACGCTGAACCGGCCCGAGAAGATGAACGCCTGGAACACGCAGATGCGCGACCTGCTGATCGCGGCGCTGGACGCGGCGGAGGCGGATGCGGGCGTGCGCGCGATCATCCTCACCGGCGCGGGCGACCGGGCCTTTGGCGCGGGGCAGGATCTGAGCGAAAGCAAGACCTTCGACACCGCGCGCACCGAAGTGTGGATGGCGGAGTGGAAGGCGCTCTATGCGCGGTTCCGCGACAGTTCGAAGCCGATCGTCGCCGCGCTGAACGGGGTGGCGGCGGGGTCGGCGTTCCAGGTCGCGCTGCTGTGCGATCTGCGCGTCGCGCATGACGGCGTGCGGATGGGCCAGCCCGAGATCAACTCCGGCATCCCCTCCGTCACCGGCAACTGGATCATCCGCGAGATGCTGGGCCTTGGCCGGACCATCGACCTGATCCTGACCGGGCGGATGCTGGATGCGCAGGAGGCGTTCAGCTTTGGCCTGATCAGCCGGCTGGTGCCCGCCGACAAGGTGCAGGAGGTGGCGCTGGAGATCGCGCGCGATCTGGCCGCGAAGCCGCCGGTGGTGATGAAGCTGAACCGCCAGCGGATCGCCGAGGTGACGCAGGCGGGCTTTGACGACGCGATGGAGGCGGGCGTGCGGATCCAGTGCGCGGCCTATGCGACGGGCGAGCCGCAGGCGATGATGGAGAAATTCCTCGCCGCGCGCGCCGCGAAAAAGGCCTGAGGACAGACCCGCCTGCCCCCGGGGGCGGGCGGAAAATGCCGCCCGGAAAACCGGGCGCCCCCGACAACAGCGAGGTAACCTGATGACGATGAAAGATTTTTCCCGCCGTGCGGCGCTGACCCTTGGTGCGGCGGCGCTGGCCACGCCGATGCTGTCGCGCCGTAGCTGGGCGGCGGTGTCGCTGACCGTGGCGGATCCGGGCGGCCCCTATTCCGCGGGCTACCGCAAGGCGTTTTACGACCCGTTCACCGCGGAAACCGGGATCGAGGTCGTCTCCGTCGCGCGCGATGCGGAGCCCACGGCGCAGTTCAAGTCGATGGTCGAGACGAAATCCTATATCTGGGACGTCTGCACGATCACGCTGTCGGCGCGGCTGATTCTGGAGCGCGACGGGCTGTTGGATGAGATCAACCTTGATCCGGCGGCGGTGACGGATCTGATGCCGGGGTCGGTGCATCCGAATTTCCTCGGCGTGGACGTGTATTCGACGGTGTTCGGCTACAACACCGCGACGGTGGAAAAACCGCCCGCGTCCTGGGCGGATTTCTGGGATACCGACGCCTTCCCGGGCCGCCGCTCGCTGCGCAAGAATCCGATCGACACGCTGGAACAGGCGCTGCTGGCCGATGGCGTGGCGCTCAAGGATCTGTATCCGCTCGACCTCGACCGGGCCTTCGCCAAGCTCGACGAACTCAAGGACCGCGTGGATGTGTGGTGGACGGGCGGCGCGCAGACCTCGCAGATGATCCAGAGCGGCGAGGTGGACATGATCGCGGCGTGGAACGCGCGGTTGCAGGCGGCGATCGACAGCGGGGCACAGGCGCGGATCGTGTGGAATCAGGGGCTCTATTCGATCGAGGGCTGGGGCCTGCCGAAGGGCGGGCCGAAGGCGGATGCCGCGCGGCAATTCGTGGCCTTCTGCACCAAGGCCGAGCAGCAGGCGAAATTCACCGATGATCTGAGCTATGGCCCGACCAACCTGCGCGCCTATGACTTCATCGCGCCGGAGCGCGCCGCGCAGCTGCCCACCGCGCCGCAGAACCTGTCGGTGATGGCGCTGGCGGATGAGGCCTGGTGGGAGGCGAACCGCGCCAAGGTGACGGAACGTTTCAACAGCTGGCTGCTGTTCTGACCGGCCCCGCGCGGCTTTCGGGCCGCGCCCCCTCACAGATTGGAACGCTCATGACACAGCCGACCCCGCCGAAGATACAGGTCAAGGGCCTGTCGAAGACATTCGGCACCTTCACCGCCCTGCAACCCACCGATCTGGACATTGCGCAGGGCGAATTCCTGACCCTGCTGGGGCCGTCGGGTTCCGGCAAGACGACCCTGCTGCAAATGGTGGCGGGGCTTCTGGAGCCCACCAGCGGGCAGTTGCTTGTAGATGGTGTGGACTGGACCCGCCGCCCGGTGAATCAGCGCGGCGTCGGGCTGGTGTTTCAGCATTACGCCCTGTTCCCGCATATGACGGTGGCGGAGAACGTCGCCTTTCCGCTGAAGATGCGCCGGATCCCGGCCGATCAGATCCGCCAGCGGGTGGAGGAGACGCTGAAGAAGGTGGAGCTTGACCGCTTCGCCCACCGGTTCCCGCGCGAGCTTTCGGGCGGGCAGCAGCAGCGGGTGGCGCTGGCGCGGTGCTTCGTCTTCCGCCCCGAAGTGATCCTGATGGACGAGCCGCTCGGCGCGCTGGACAAGGCGCTGCGCGAAACGATGCAGTTGGAAATCCGCCGCCTGCACAAGGAGTTCGGCACCACGCTGATCTATGTCACCCATGATCAGGAAGAGGCGCTGGTGATGTCCGACCGGATCTGCGTGATGAACCACGCCCGGATCGAACAGCTTGGCACGCCGCATGAGATCTACGCCGACCCGCGCACGGTTTTCGCCGCGAGCTTCATCGGCCATTCCAACCTGATCGGCGGGCGGCTGGCGGGGGCGGCGGGGGATCTGCATCTGCTCGATACGCCTGCCGGGCGGTTCGCCGCGCGGATGACGGGGCAAAGTGCGGAGGCGCTGACGCTGGTGATCCGGCCGGAGGATCTGCGCCTTGGCCCGGCGCCCGATGCGGGGTTCAATCAGGTCACGGCGACGCTGCGCGATGTGATCTTCGTCGGCGCGGAAAACCGGCTGTTGTTCGTGCTGCCCGATGGCACGGAACTGATGGCCTCGGCCAAGGGCGATCTGCCGGAACCGGGCGCCTCCGTCGCGCTGCACTGGCGCAAGGACCGCGGGAGGATCGTGTCATGACCTGGCGACCCGGGCCGATCTGGCTCATCGCGCCGGTGCTGGCCTTTCTGGCGGTGTTCTTCCTGTTCCCGATGGCGCGGCTGCTGGCGCTCAGCGTGCTGAACGATGGCGGGCTGACCACGGAACATTATGCCCATCTGGGCAGCAACCCGGTGTATTGGCGGATTCTGGCGATCACCTTCCGGATTTCGATCCTGACGGCGGTGCTGTCGGTGCTGCTCGGCTACCCGGTCGCGCGGTGGATTTCGGCCTTCCCCGAGGACAAGCGCGGCGGGGTGCTGTTTCTGGTGCTGCTGCCGTTCTGGACCTCCTACCTCGTCAAGACCTTTGCCTGGATGATCATGCTGGGCAACCGGGGGCTGCTGAATTCGCTGGTACTGGGGGTGTCGGATACGCCGCTGCCGCTGATGTATAACGAATTCGGGGTGCTGGTGGGGATGGTCCATGCGATGGCGCCGCTCGCCATCCTGACCATGCTGCCGGTGATGTCGGGCATCGACCAGCGGCTGACCAGCGCGGCGGAGTCGCTCGGCGCGGGCCGGGCACAAAGCTTCTGGATGGTCTATTTTCCGCTGTCGATGCCGGGGGTTGCGGCGGCGGGGCTGTTGACCTTCATCACCTCGCTCGGCTTCTTCATCGTGCCCGCTTACCTTGGCGGGCGGACGCAGACGATGCTGGCGCAGGTCATCATCTTGCAGGTGCAGGAACTGGTGAACTGGGCCTTTGCCGGGGTGCTGGCGGTGATGATGGTGGTCACGGCGCTGATCGCGGTGTGGATCTATGACCAGTTCTTCGGCCTTTCGACCCTCACGGCGGGGACCAGCGGCGGGCGGCAGCGCAACCCGCATCTGCGCCGGGCGGGGGCCTGGCTGCTTGAAGGTATCGCGCGGATCTTGCCCCCGGTCGGGGCGGCGGCGACGCGGGGCTATGTCTGGGCGTTCCTGCTGTTCCTGATCGCGCCGATGATCGTGGTCTTGCCGCTGGCGTTCACCTCGGCCTCGTCGCTGACCTTCCCGCCGCCGGGGTTTTCGCTGCGCTGGTTCGGGGAATATCTCGGCTCGCCCATTTGGGTTTCGGCCACGGTGCGTTCGTTCGGCGTGGCCTTTGCGGCGGCGTTCTGCGCCACCGTTCTGGGCGGGCTGGCGGCGCTCGCGCTCGCGCGGTCCAGCTCGCGCTGGAACGGGCTGATCTTCGGGCTGATGCTGGCGCCGATGATCGTGCCGCGCATCGTGATCGCGGTCGGGCTGTTCTACCTGATGGCGCAGATCGGGCTGGTCGCGACGAATACCGGGCTGGTCATCGGGCACACGCTTCTGGCCATTCCCTACAGCTTCATCGCCATCGGCGCGGTGCTGAAGGGCTATGACTGGCGGCTGAACCAGGCGGCGGCGACGCTGGGCGCGGGGCAGGGGGCGATCCTTTACCGCATCACCCTGCCGCTGCTGCGGGGCGGGATCATCTCGGCGGCGCTGTTTGCCTTCGTGACCTCCTTCGATGACCTGACCATCGCGCTGTTCGTCAGCGGCGGGCTGAAATCGACGCTGCCGAAACAGATGTGGGATGACATGTATCTGCAACTGAACCCGACGCTGGCCGCGGTTTCGGTGGTGGTGCTGAGCATCGTGACCCTGATCCTGTTCGCGGCGCAGCGGCTGACGCGAAAATGACGGCTGGGGCCGCGCCGGCCCCGCCCCCTGATCCTTGAGGAATGACATGAAGATTATTGGTCTGGCGCAGGCGTTTGCCGAACGGGTCGCCGAGGTGCCGCAACAGGTTTACGCGGGCGGCAGCCATGGCGACATCACCTTCGCCGCGCTGTCGCAGGGCGCGGATGCGATGATCGCCCGGCTGGAGGGCGCGGGCGTGCGGCGCGGCGATCGCGTCGTGGTGATGATGCGCAACAGCCCGGCGGCGATGGCGCTGATCTTCGGGCTGATCCGGGGCGGCTTCGTCTGGGTTCCGGCCAATCCCGCGCTGGTGGGGGAGGGGCTTGCCCATGTCATCCGGCAGGTCGAGGCGGCGATCGTGCTGTGCGACCCCGAGATCCGCGCGGCGGTGGATGCCTGCGGCGTGCGTCCGCGCGAAGGGGTGATCGTGATCGCGGATCCCGCGCTGCCCACCGGCCCCGCGCTGGCGCCGCGCGCGGATCTGCCCGCGCCTTCGGACCTTGCGGCGATCATGTTCACCTCGGGCACGACCGGCCCGGCGAAGGGGGTGCAGGTCACGCATATGATGCTCGAACTCGCCGCGCGGGGGGTGATGGTCTGCGCGGACATTCGGCCGGGCGACAACCTCTTCGTGTGGGAGCCGCTCTATCACGTTGGCGGGGCGCAGGTTCTGGTTCTGCCGCTCTTGGAGGACGTGCGGCTGACGGTGACGGACCGGTTCAGCGCGCGCCGCTTCTGGGCCGAAGTGGCCGAGGCGGGCTGCACCCATATCCACCATCTGGGTGGCATCATCCAGATCCTGCTGAAGCAGCCGCCGTCACCTGCCGACCGCGCGCATAACGTCCGCATCGCCTGGGGCGGCGGCTGCGTGCCGCAGGCCTGGCGCCCGTTCGAGGAGCGTTTCGGCGTCGAGTTGCGCGAATGCTACGGCATGACCGAGGCATCGAGCCTGACCACCTGCAACCTGGATGGCGTGGTGGGATCGGTCGGCAAGCCGCTGCCATGGTTCGCGGTGCGGATCGAGGATGAAACCGGCCGCACCCTCGGCCCCGGAGAGGGCAGGGGGGAAATCGTCATCACCTCGCCGCTGCCGGGCGCGATCTTCGCGGGCTATTACGCCGCGCCCGAAGCCACGGCCAAGGCGCTGCGCCCCGACGGGTTCCACACCGGCGATGTGGGGTCGTGGGACGAAAACGGCATGCTGTTCTTCCATGGCCGCGCCGGGGACAGCATCCGCTGCCGGGGCGAAAACGTGTCGGCCTATGAGGTCGAGGCGGTGGTGAACCGGCATCCGGATGTCGAGGAATCCGCCATGGTGGGCGTTCCCGCCGAGATCGGCGAATATGACATTCAGCTGTTCGTGCGCCTGCGCGCCGGGGCCACGGCGGATCCGCAGGCGATTGCCGATTGGCTGGACGACAAGCTCGCCCCCTATCAGCGCCCGCGTTTCATCGCGCTGGTGACGGAGTTCCCGAAGACCCCGAGCCAGCGGATCCAGAAGCATCGCCTGCCCCCCGCGCCCGAGGGCCGCTGGCAGCGCTGACCAGATCGCGCAGGCGGCCGGGGTCGATGGCCTTGCACAAGGGGCTTTTGCGGGCCTTCAGGCAGGTCATGTCCTCGGCCGCGAGCAGCGCGTTGATCACGGCCTCGTCCACCGCGTTCACGGCGGCCAGATAGACCGGATCGAGCCAGTCGTCCGGGATCGCGGTGATCTGGCGCGGGGCTTCGGCCATCTCGCGCCGGGTCATCGCATTGGCGGTCGAGAAGGCAAGGAAGATGTCCCCCGAACTGTTCCCGCCCGGGCTTCCGCTGCGGCTGATGCCCAGCCCGCCGCGCTGTGCGAGGCGTTCCAACTGGTTCGGCATCAACGGAATATCGGTCGCGATCACGACGATGACCGAGCCCTGTTCGCGGTCGTGCATCAGGTTTTCGCGCATCTGCCGCCCGACCGGCACGCCCAGCACGGTGAGCCAGTCGCGCATTCCGTAATTCGCCTGCACCAGCACGCCCACCGTATAGGCCCGCCCGCCCAGCCGGACGATCTGCGATGCCGTGCCGGTGCCGCCCTTGAACTCATAGGCGATCATCCCGGTGCCGCCGCCGACATTGCCCTCGGCCAGCGGTCCGGAGGTGGCGGTGGTCAGGGCGTGGAACACATGATCCTCGCGCACATGCTGGCCGTTGATGTCGTTCAGCACGCCGTCATAGGTTTCGGCCACCACCGGCATCGCCCAGACATGATCGCTCAGGAACTCCGGATACTGGCGGATCATCCATTTCGTCACCGCCGCATGGACGGTGCCGACGCTGTGGGTATTGGTCAGGCAGACCGGTCCCGCGAAATGCCCGGCGTGGCGGATCCAGTGGCTGCCCGTCATCTCGCCATTGCCGTTGAGCGCGTGGATGCCGGCCCAGACCGGGCGGATCCCGGCCTCCGGCCCGCGCGGCAGGATGGCGGTGACGCCGGTGCGGACCGGCCCCGCGCCCACGACGAGCGGGCCGTCCCCCTCGATGAGCGTGGCATAGCCCACGGCCACGCCCGGCACATCGGTGATCGCGTTCCAGGCCCCGGTTTCGCCCGCAAACGGCAGGCCGAGCGCGCGGCCCCGCATCTTTTCCACGCGATCCTCCATAGCTGCGCCATTTCGCCAGACAGAATGCCGCTGTGGCATGCTTGTCAAGCCGGGGCCATGGCGCCCCCGAAGCCCGGGGCCGTTGACAGAGCCGGGAAAAACCCGGTAGCGCCGGGGGGGACGGTTCCCTTCGGGGACGCAAAAGGGAACGCAGTAGGGAGGGCCCGATCTGCGGCTGCCCCCGCAACTGTGAACGGCGAGCCTTTCGCAATCGCCACTGGGCAACCGGGAAGGCGCGGAAGCTGACGACCCGCGAGCCAGGAGACCTGCCGTCGGCCATATTCACGTGTGGGCGCATCGGGCGGGGATCCTCGATGGCAGCCGGAAGGCCGCTGCCCGCAGTGACGCGCGAATACCCTTTGGGGGGAAGAATGCCGTCCTTTTTCCTGCGCCGCAGCCTGCGGCTTTTGGTCTGCCTGACCGCCCTGACGCCCGCATGGGCCGAGGAAAGCCCGGCCACGCGGGGAACCATCCTGATTTCGCCCGAACCGGGGGCGCCTGGCTTTGGCGCCATTGCGGGCGGCGCCCGCACCGCGACACCGCTGAAGGATCTGCCCGCCGCGGTCGATGCCGTCCGTGCTGAAACCGTCGCGGAACGCGGGCTGCAACTGCGCGCCGACTGGACGCCGGGGGGCTCGACCGTGCTTTATGCCATCGGCGCGCGGCGCGATTGCCGCAATTATCCGTGGCAGGGCGATGAATTCGTGGCGATTGCGCAGAAGCAGAAACAGACCGGGCTTTTCGGCGGGTCGGTCGTCGGGTTTGACCTGAACCGGGCGACATCCGATCATGCCAGCGCGATTTCCCATGGCGCGGCGATGGTGGATCCGTTCCACCCGGATTACGGCGGCGGTTCGGCGCGGGTGGCCAGCCTGTTCGACAAGACCTATGCCGGTTGGCTGCGCAGCGATACGCAGGCGGCTCCGGGCACGCCCCGGCAGGTTGAACCGCAACTGACCATGCGGTTCTGAGGTGGCGGGCGCGATTGATCCGCTGCTGCGGCGCATGTTCGGGGCGGAGGGGCATCTGTGGAGCGTCGGCACCCTCGCGGCCTTCATGGCGCTGCCCTGCGGTGTGCCGGTGGCGGAGGGGGCGGATCTGGTCCTGCGGGCGGAGGGCTGCACCGCCCGGCTGCGTCCCGGCGGGCGGCTGCTGGCCTTTGAAACGCTCAGCAGCGATCCGCGCGGCTGGAACCACGGCATCGCGATCTGCCTGCCCGCCACGGCGCCGCCGCCCCCGGCGGATGCCCCGGACCTCGGTCTTGGACAGGGGCCGGTGCGGGCGATGTTCCGCCCCGACGTCGGGCGGGGGGAGGGGCTGACGCGCGAGGATGCCGCGCGCATGCCGGGCACCTGGATCATCGACACGCCCGTCCTGCGCGCCGAACGGCGGGAGGGCCTGCATCAGGTCGCGCAGGCGCAGGCCACCGGGCGCACCCATGCCGAAACCACGCCGGTTCCCCCCGGCCTGATCCCGGTGGCGCATGTCTTCCCGCCGCATCCCGCCCGGGGCGTGGCGGCCTTTGATCCGGCGCGGCATCGGGCGTTTCAGGCGATCCTGTCGCGCCATGGCCGGGCGGATCTGTGGGCGCTGAAATCCGCGGTTCTGGCGCAGCTTGCCGATGGCCGGTTCGACCCGCCCGTGGTGGACCGCCACGGCGCGGCGGTGATCCGCGTCGCGCTGCGCCAGCATCTGCACCTGAGCGGCGATGTGCCGCGCGACTGGCTGGCGCATTTCGACCGCCCCCTGCTGCGCGGGCTGGAGGCGGGCCGGTGATCGCGCTTGGGTCTGCGACCGAACGGGTGCCGCAATAGCGCGTGGAATTGACAGCCGCGCGGGGTTGCGGCACATCATCGGGCATGGAAGGTCGCGGATGCGCCTTGTTCGAACTCATGCCCCGGCGGGGCTAGCCTATCGAGATGCCGCATTCGAGGATGACGTGACCGATCCTTCTTCGGGGCCCGTGCCCCTGTCCCATGGCCGCTTCGCGGCCGTCCGGCTGTGCCCGGGCGATGACCTGACCGCCGGGCTGCGCCGGGTGCTGCACGAGACCGGCGCGCGCGCCATGGCCGTTGTCACCTGTGTCGGCAGCCTGACCCGGGTGGAGATCCGCCACGCGAACCGCCCCGAGGGCACCCTGTATCAGGGCCATTTCGAGATCACCTCGCTTACCGGCACCATCGACCCGGTGGGCGAGCATCTGCACCTGACGATCACCGATGGCGAGGGGCGGGCCTTTGGCGGCCATCTGCTGCCCGGCTCTTCGGTCTATACCACCGCCGAGATCGTCACCGTGCTGCTGGACGACCTGGCCTTCGGCCGCGCGCCCTGTCCGCTTTCGGGCTACGACGAGCTTTCCATTCATCCGCAGGAGTCCGCATGAGCGTCTCGCTTTTTTCCACCCGCAATCTGGTGCTGGTCGCCATCGGCATCGCGCTGAACGTCGCATTGGGGCAGGCGGTGTCCTTCCTCAAGCTGCCGGTGTTTCTCGATTCCATCGGCACGATGCTGGCCGCGGTGCTGTGCGGCCCGGTGATCGGCGCGCTGACCGGGTTGCTGACGAACCTGCTGTGGGGCCTGTTGGAGGGGCCGACGGCGGCCTTCTTCGCGCCGGTGTCGATGATGATCGGCATCGCGGCGGGGCTGCTGGCCTATGCCGGGATGTTCCGCAGCTGGTGGCGCGCGGCGATTTCGGGCGCGGTGATCGCGATCGCGCTTTCGGTCATTGCGGTGCCGATCCGGATCTATCTCTTCGGCGGCGTGACCGGCAGCGGCGCGGATTTCGCCGTCGCCTATCTGCTCAAGGTCGGCGAGAGCCTGTTCGGTTCGGTTCTGGTCACGGTGATCGGCACCAACCTGCTCGACAAGATCGTGACGGCGCTGCTGGTCTGGGGCATCCTGCGCGGGCTTCCGGCGCGCGCCGTGTCGGACTGGCCCTTCCTGTCGCACAGCCGCTGAGGGATGTCGCCCGATGCCTTTCGCCGCGCCAATCCGCTGACCCGGCTGGCGCTGGTCGCGGCGGTGGCGGCGATGCTGCCGCTCTGGCCCGCTGGGGTGCTGGCGGCGGCTTTGGCGGTGGTGCTGGCGGGCGGCGGCCTGCTGGGGCTGGGCGGGGTGCTGTGCCGGCGGATGGTGCTGCTGCTGGCGCCGCTCGCGCTGGCGCTGGCGGTCGTCCATGGCGTGCTGATCCCGCGCGGGCCGGTTGCCGCCTGCGGCCCGCTGTCGTGTTACCCCGAAGGGTTGGCCCATGCGGCGCTGGTTCTGGTGCGGCTGGGGCTGCTGCTGGCGGTCTGCCTTGTGTTCGTGATGACCACGCGGCCCTCTGACCTCGCGCGGGCGCTGGACGGGGCGGGGGTGTCGCCCGCGCTGTCCTATCTGCTCACCGCGCCGCTGACGCTGATCGAAACCGTGGCGCTGGAGGCGGGGCAGATCCGCGACAGCCTGCACCTGCGGGGGTTGTCGGCCAAGGGCTGGCGGGCGCGGATCCGGGTTCTGGCGGCGATGATGAACCCGCTGGTGCGCGGCCTGATCACCGATGCGCCGCTGCGGGCCGAGGCGCTGGAGATGCGCGGCTTTCGCGCCCTGCGCCACCGCAGCCTGATCGACCCGGTGGATGATCCGCGCGGCGAAATCTGGCTGCGGCGCGGGCTCCTTGCGCTGGCGGTGGCGCAGGTGGGGGCGCTGGCGCTATGAGCCTTTGTGCCGAGGATCTGGGGTTTGCCTGGCCCGGCCAGCCGCCGCTGTTCGCGGGGCTCAGCCTGCGGCTCGACGATGGCGCACGGCTCGCGGTTCTGGGCGGCAACGGGTCAGGGAAATCGACGCTGGGGCGCTGTCTGGCCGGGTTCCTGCCGGTCACGGGGCGGCTGATGTGGGCGGGGCACCCGTGGGCGGCGCTGCCCCCGGCGGAGCGCGCGCAGGCGGTGCAATATCTGGGCCAGCGCCCGCATCTACAGCTCAGCGGGCGGGGCTTTACCCTGCGCGAGGAGATCGCCTTCGGGCCGGAGAACCTCGGCCTGCCGGTGGCGGAGATCCGCGCCCGCGTGGGAGAGGCGATGGACCTTCTGGGCCTGTCGCATCTGGCCGAGCGCGACTGCCACCACCTTTCGGGCGGCGAGACGCAGCGCGCCGCGCTGGCCGGGGCGCTGGCGATGCGGCCGCGGCTGTTGATCCTTGATGAACCGATGACCGATCTGGACCGCGAAAGCCGCGATGCCCTGGCCGCGCATCTGCGCGACCTGCCGATGACGGTGATCTTCCTCGACATCGGTTGGCACGGCTGGATGGAGGGGCTGGTGGCGCGGCATCTGCTGCTCGACGGCGGGCGGTTCATCGGCCCCATGGACACCGGGGCGCTGCTGGCCGGGCCTTTGCCGGAACGGATCCTGAGGCCGGAGCCATGATCGAGATCGAGGGTCTGGGCTTCGCCTATCCCGGCCAGCCGCCGCTGTTTCAGGGCCTGAGCCTGCGCCTGTCCGGTGGGGCGCTGCCGGTTCTGGGCCCGAACGGGCAGGGCAAGAGCACCCTGCTGCGGCTGCTGGCGGGGCTGGAACGTCCGGCGGCGGGGCAGATCCGGATCTGCGGGCAGGGGCCCTGTGCGCGGCTGATCGGCATGGTCGCACAGTCGTCGGACCGGCATTTCCTGCGCACGCGGGTGATCGACGAGGTGGCGCTTTGCGCGCGGACCCTTGGGCTCGGCGATGCCGGGTGGCTCGCGCGTGCGGCGCTGGAGCGGCTGGGGATCGGCGGGCTCGCGGGGCTGCATCCGCTTGATCTGGATACCGGGCAGCGGCGGCTGACGGCGCTTGCCGCCGCCATCGCCCACCGGCCCCGCGTCCTGCTGCTGGACGAAGCGCAGCGCGGGCTCGACCGGCTCAACCGTGCCCGGCTACAGGCCCTGATCGCCGAAGAGGTGTCGCGCGGCACCGCCGTTCTGGCCGTGACCCACGACACCGCCTTCGCCCGAAGCATCGCCGCAGAGGGGCTGCATGTCCTGAACGGAACGGTCGCGCGCGCGGCTGTGGCGGGGAGTGGGGACGAAAGGCCCGATGCCCCGCCCCGGTGATGGCGCCGGAGCCCGGCATCTCCGGATGGGGTCGCCCCGAAGCGCATCGCCCGCGCCGGGATCGGGCAGCGTAACGGCGCCCGACGCCGCGGGGCTTAATATACCGGGGGGGAGACGATCCAGATCACCACCGCCGGTTCGTCGCCGTCATTGCTCCAGCCGTAATCCTGTTCGGCGAACTGGAAGCTGTCTCCGGGTTTCAGCCGAACTTCCAGCGCGCCGATCCTCAGGGTGAGTTCGCCGGAGATCAGCAGGCCGCCGTCTTCGGTTTTGCGCGCGGGTTTCAGGCCGCCGCTGCTGGAATGCGGGGCGAAGGTGGACTTGATCATCTCGAAGCTGCCGCCGAGGGTGGGGGAGAGCAGTTCCTCCACCAGTCCGGATTCGCTCGACCCGATCGAGGTCCGGTCCGTGGCGCGCAGGATCAGCCCCTGTTCTTCGGGCCGCTGATTGGAGGAGCGGAAGAAGAAGCTGATGCTCACCCCGAAATGCGTGGCGATGGCGGAAAGATCCTGAATCGAGGGGACGGTCTGCCCCCGCTCGACCTGGCTCAGCCAGCCGACCGAGCGCCCGAGCACGGAGGACACCTCGCGGATGGTCAGGCCGCGCGACTTCCGCAAGGCCCGGATGTCATTCCCGACGAGAGTGTTCAGAATCAACGGCGATGGTCCCATGCTGAATACCGTGGAAACATCGCCCGTCGCCACGCAGAGCGCAAGACGATGTGCCCGGAATTTCATCAGGATCTGCTGTCGTTCCGCAGATCTTCAGTGTGGTGAAAATTATCTGTTGATTTTCATTTTCATGTGTCTGAACGTCATCTTGTTCACAAGCTGAGGGGCCTTCGCATGTCGTCACTGCCCAGTTCCGCAAGGGTTGTCATCATCGGCGGCGGCGTGGTCGGCGTCTCGGCGCTGTATCACCTTGCCAGGGCGGGATGGAGCGACTGCGTTCTGCTGGAGAAGAACGAACTGACCGCGGGCTCGACCTGGCATGCGGCGGGCAATGTGCCGACCTTTTCGGCAAGCTGGTCGATCATGAACATGCAGCGCTATTCCGCGGACCTTTACCGACGGCTGGCGGATGAAGTCGATTATCCGATGAACTATCATGTCACCGGCTCGGTCCGCCTTGGCCACAGCGCGGACCGTCTGGATGAATTCCGCCGCGTCGTCGGCATGGGGCGGCGGCGGGACATGGGGCTGGAAATCCTCAGCCCGGAGGAATTGCGCGCGATCTATCCCTTCGTTTCGACCGATGGCCTGAGCGGCGCGCTCTATGATCCTCATGACGGCGACATCGACCCGGCGCAGCTGACGCAGGCGCTGGCCAAGGGCGCGCGGCAGATGGGCGCGCGGATCGAACGGTTCTGCCCGGCCACCGGTGCGCGGAGGGAGGGCGACGCATGGGTCATCTCCACCCCCAGGGGCGAAATCCGCTGCGAATATGTGGTGAATGCGGCGGGGTACTATGCCGGGCAGGTCGCGCGCTGGTTCGGGCGTGACCTGCCGATGGTGGTGATGAGCCATCAGTATCTGTTGTTCGATACCGTCCCCGAACTGGCGGACTGGTCGAAGGAAGTGGGCCACAAGCTGCCGCTTCTGCGCGACGTGGACAGCAGCTATTACCTGCGGCAGGAGAAATACGGCTTCAACCTCGGCCCCTATGAGCGCGATTGCCGGGCGCATTGGATCACCCCCGACGATCCTTTCCCCGAAGATTTCAGCTTCCAGCTATATCCCGACGATCTGGAACGGCTGGAATGGCATATGGCCGATGCGATGGCGCGGGTGCCGCTGTTGGAAAAGGCCGCGCTGAGCCGGGTGATCAACGGCCCGATCCCCTACACGCCCGATGGCAACCCGCTGATCGGGCCGATGCCCGGGGTGCCGAATGCGTTCGAGGCCTGTGTCTTCACCTTCGGCATCTGTCAGGGCGGCGGCGCGGGCAAGGTGCTGGCGGAATGGATCACCGAGGGGACGACGGAATGGGACATGTGGTCCTGTGATCCGCGCCGCTTCACCGGGTTCGAGGACCGGGACTATGCCATCGCCAAGGGCAAGGAGATCTACGCCAACGAATACGCGATGCACTTCCCGCATCACGTCTGGCCCGAGGGGCGGATGAAGAAGCTGTCGCCCGTCCATGACCGGGTGGCGGCGCTCGGCGCGCGATTCGGGCCCTATAACGGCTGGGAACGCGCGCTGTGGTATGCCCGCCCGGGCGACGACACCAGCGAAGCGGCGCAGCGGACATGGCGCCGGGATGGTCCGTGGTCCGGCGCGGTGGCCGGGGAATGCGCGGCGGTGCGGGATGCGGCGGGGATCCTCGACCTGCCGGGGTTTTCGCGGTTCCGGCTGCGCGGGCCGGGGGCGGCCGACTGGCTGTCGCGGCAGATCACCGGCAAGGTGCCTGCGGTCGGGCGGCTGGGTCTGGGCTATTTCGCCGATGACGCGGGCCGGGTGGTGACGGAAATGTCGCTCGCGCGGCTGGCGGAGGACGAGATCCTGCTGATCACCGCCGCCACGGCGCAATCGCATGACCGGGAATGGCTGCGCGGGGCGCTGGAGCCGGGCCTGTCCCTGACCGACGAGACCGACGACTGGGCGACGCAGATCCTGACCGGGCCAAAGGCGCGCGAGGTGCTGCGGATTGCCGAGGCGGATCTGGGCAGGGGCTGGCTCACGCATCAATGGGGCAGGATCGCGGGGCGCGACGTCTGGTTCGCGCGGGTCAGCTTTGCCGGCGAACTGGGGTGGGAGCTGCACACGCGCATCGCGGATACGGCGGCGGTCTGGGAGGCCGTCTGGGCGGCGGGCCAGCCGCTCGGGCTGCGCGCCTTCGGCATGTTCGCGCTGGACGCGCTGCGGCTTGAAAAGGGCTATCGGGCGTGGAAGGGCGACCTGTCCACCGATTACACGGTGCTGCAATCCGGGCTGGGGCGGTTCGTCGATTGGGCGAAACCCACGTTCCGGGGCAAGGCCGCGCTGGAAGCCGAACGCGAAAACCCGCGCCCGACCGGCTTCGTCATGCTGACGATCGACGGCGACCGCGACGCGCCCTATATGGCCTCGATCTGGCACGGGGGGCGCATCGTGGGCGAGGTGACCTCCTGCGGCTGGGGGCACCGGCTTGGCGCCTGCATCGGGCTCGGCATGATCGAGACCGCCCTGAACATCCCCGGCACCGAGGTCGAGATCTTTGACCGACGCTCTCCCGCGAAGGTCGTGGACGGCCTTTGGGATCCCGGCAACGTCCGGATCCGGGCCTGACATTCAACAACGGATACCCCCATGACAGAAATCCCCTCCCGCGCCCGCGTCGTCATCATTGGCGGTGGCATTTCGGGCTGTTCCACGGCCTATCATCTGGCGAAACTCGGCTGGACGGATATTGTCCTGCTGGAGCGCAAGCAGCTGACCTCGGGCACCACCTGGCATGCGGCCGGGCTGATCGGGCAGTTGCAGGCGAGCCAGAACCGCACCCGGCTCGCGAAATATTCCGCCGACCTTTATACCAGCCTTGAGGCGGAGACCGGCCTTGCGACCGGCTTCCGGCAATGCGGCTCGATGACCGTGGCGCTGAGCGACGAGCGCAAGGAGGAGATCTTCCGCCTCGCGGCGCTGGCGCGGGCCTTCGGGGTCGAGGTCAACGAACTCTCGCCGAAGGAGGTGCTGGACCTTTACCCGCATCTGAACATCGACGGCGTGGTGGCGGGGGTGCATCTGCCGAAGGACGGGCAGGCCGATCCGGGCAATATCGCGCTGGCGCTGGCCAAGGGTGCGCGGCAGCGCGGCGCGAAGATCATCGAACAGGTCAAGGTCACGCGCGTCACGCAACAGGATGGCCGGGTCACCGGGGTCGAATGGGAGCATGACGGCGCGCAGGGCACCATCGCGGCGGAGCATGTCGTCAATTGCGGCGGCATGTGGGGGCGCGATCTGGCGGCGCAGAACGGGGTGACGCTGCCGCTGCATGCCTGCGAACATTTCTACATCGTCACCGAGGGCATCCCCGGCCTGAGCCAGATGCCCGTTCTGCGCGTGCCCGACGAATGCGCCTATTACAAGGAGGACGCGGGGAAGATCCTGCTCGGCGCGTTCGAGCCGAAGGCGAAACCCTGGGGCATGGCGGGCATCCCGGAGACCTTCTGTTTCGACCAGCTGCCCGAGGATTTCGACCATTTCGAGCCGATCCTCGAAAAGGCGATCCACCGGATGCCGATGCTGGCGGAGGCGGGGATCCACACCTTCTTCAACGGTCCGGAGAGCTTTACCCCCGATGATCGCTATTATCTGGGCGAGGCGCCGGGCCTGAAGGGCTACTGGATCGCGGCGGGGTATAATTCGATCGGCATCATTTCCTCGGGCGGGGCGGGGATGTCGCTGGCGCAATGGATGAACGACGGCGAGCCGCCCTTCGACCTGTGGGAGGTCGACATCCGCCGCGCCCAGCCGTTCCAGAAGAACCGCCGCTACCTGAAGGAGCGGGTGTCGGAAACGCTGGGGCTGCTTTACGCCGACCACTTCCCCTTCCGGCAGATGGCGACCGCGCGGGGCATCCGCCGCTCGCCGCTGCACGACCACCTCAAGGCGCGCGGCGCGGTTTTTGGCGAGGTGGCGGGCTGGGAACGCGCGAACTGGTTCGCGAACGAGGGGCAGGAGCGCGAATACCGCTATAGCTGGAAGCGCCAGAACTGGTTCGACAACCAGCGCGCTGAACATATGGCCCTGCGCGAGGGGGTCGGCCTCTTCGACATGACCTCTTTCGGCAAGATCCGGGTCGAGGGGCGCGACGCGCTCGCCTTCCTGCAACGGCTTTGCGCGAATGACATGGACGTGCCCGCGGGCCGGATCGTCTACACCCAGATGCTGAACGCGCGCGGTGGCATCGAATGCGACCTGACCATCACCCGGCTGTCGGAAACCGCCTTCTTCCTCGTCGTGCCCGGGGCGACGCTTCAACGCGATCTGGCCTGGCTGCGGCGGCATACGGCGGATGACTTCGTGGTCATCACCGATGTCACCGCGTCGGAGGTGGTGCTGCCGCTGATGGGGCCGCAGTCGCGCGATTTTCTGGCGGCGCTCTCGCCCGACGATTTCTCGAACGAGGCGCATCCCTTCGGCACGGCGCGGGAGGTGGAGATCGGCATGGGCCTCGCCCGGGCGCATCGGGTGACCTATGTCGGCGAACTGGGCTGGGAGCTTTATGTCTCCGCCGATCAGGCGGCGCATGTCTTTGAATCCATTGTCGAAGCGGGGGCGGATCACGGGCTGAGGCTCTGCGGTCTGCATGCGATGGATTCGTGCCGGATCGAGAAGGCCTATCGCCACTTCGGCCATGACATCACCGACGAGGATCATGTGCTGGAGGCCGGGCTGGGCTTCGCCGTCCGGACCGCCAAGGGCGATTTCATCGGCCGCGATGCGGTGCTGCGCAAGCGCGAGGCGGGGCTGGAGCGGCGCCTGATGCAGTTCCGGCTGAAGGATCCGGAGCCGCTGCTGTTCCACAACGAACCGATCCTGCGCGACGGCAGGATCGTCGGCTTCCTGACCTCGGGCAATTACGGCCATGCGCTCGGCGGCGCGGTCGGGCTGGGCTATGTGCCCTGCCGGACGGACGAGACCCCGGCCGAGATGCTGGCCTCCGGCTACACCATCGACGTGGCGGGCCGGGTTGTAGCGGCCGAGGCCAGCCTGAGCCCGATGTATGACCCCAAATCCCTCCGCGTGCGTGCCTGAGCGCGGCCTGTTCCTGAAAGGGTGAAAGCAATGAAAGTCCTGGTGCCAGTCAAGCGAGTTATTGACTACAACGTGAAGGTTCGCGTGAAGGGGGATGGGAGTGGGGTTGATCTTGCGAATGTGAAGATGTCGATGAATCCTTTTGACGAGATCGCGGTTGAGGAGGCGATCCGGCTGAAGGAGGCGGGCGTTGCGAGCGAGGTTGTCGTTGTCTCGATCGGCGTGAAGCAGGCGCAAGAGACGTTGCGGACGGCGCTGGCGATGGGGGCGGACCGGGCGATTCTGGTGGTGGCGTCCGAGGATGTCGCGACGGATATCGAGCCGCTGGCGGTGGCGAAGATCCTGGCGGCGGTGGCGCGGGACGAACAGCCGGGGCTGATCATCGCGGGCAAGCAGGCGATCGACAACGACATGAACGCGACGGGGCAGATGCTGGCGGCGCTGCTGGGCTGGCCGCAGGCGACCTTCGCGTCGGAGGTGGTGGTCGCGGGCGACCGGGCGAAGGTCACGCGCGAGGTCGACGGCGGCTTGCAGGTGATCGAGGTCGCTCTGCCGGCGATCGTCACGGCGGATCTGCGGCTCAATGAACCGCGCTATGCGTCTTTGCCCAACATCATGAAAGCAAAGAAGAAACCGCTCGACGAAAAGACCGCGGCCGATTACGGCGTGGATGTGACGCCGCGGCTGACGGTGGTGAAGACGGCCGAGCCCGCGGGGCGTTCGGCCGGGGTCAAGGTCGGCTCGGTCGATGAGCTGGTCGCGAAACTGAAGGAAGTGGGGGCGCTCTGATGTCGGTTCTTCTGATTGCGGATGTGGGTCTGGACGCGACGGCAAAGGCGCTGACGGCGGCGGCGAAGCTCGGCCCGGTGACGGTGCTTGCGGCGGGGGTGGACCCGGCGCCGGTGGCGGCGCTGGCGGGCGTGACGAAGGTGCTGGCGGTGGAGGACGCGGCCTGCGCGCATGGCCTGGCGGAGCCTCTGGCCGCGCTGATCGTGTCGCTTTCGGGCTACAGCCACATCGTCGCGCCGGCGACGGCGGTGGCGAAGAACGTGCTGCCGCGGGTGGCGGCACTGCTCGACGTGATGGTGATTTCGGACGTGACCGGGGTGGTCGACGGCGAGACGTTCGAGCGCCCGATCTATGCCGGCAACGCGATCCAGACGGTGCGGTCGTCGGATCCGGTGAAGGTTCTGACGGTGCGCACGACGGCGTTCGAGGCGGCGGGCGCGGGCGGCCCGGCGCCGGTCGAGGCGGTGGCGCCCGCGGCGGACACGGGCGTTTCCGCCTGGGTCGAGGACCGGGTGGCGAAGTCCGACCGGCCCGAGCTGACCTCGGCCAAGGTCGTGGTTTCGGGTGGCCGCGGCGTCGGGTCGGAGGAGAATTTCGCGCTGATCGAAGGGCTTGCGGATAAATTGGGCGCCGCCGTCGGCGCGTCGCGCGCCGCGGTGGACAGCGGCTATGCGCCGAACGACCGCCAGGTCGGCCAGACCGGCAAGGTCGTCGCCCCCGAGCTCTATGTCGCCGTCGGCATCTCCGGCGCGATCCAGCACCTCGCCGGCATGAAGGACTCCAAGGTCATCGTCGCCATCAACAAGGACGAAGAAGCCCCCATCTTCCAGGTCGCAGACTACGGCCTGGTCGCGGATCTCTTCACCGCCGTCCCGGAATTGACGGAAAAGCTGTGACATGAGCGTTATGATTGACGGGAAGGGCTTCGCGGCGACACTTCGGGCCCGGGTTGCGGGGCATGTTTCGGGTCTGGGCGTGGTCCCCGGGCTTGCGGTGGTGCTGGTTGGGGACGACCCGGCTTCGGCGGTTTACGTCCGCAACAAGGGGATCCAGACGCGCGAAGCCGGGATGAACAGCTTTGAGCACCGGCTGCCCGCGGACACGTCCGAATCCGCCCTGCTCGGGCTGATCCACCGGCTGAACGCCGACCCGGCGGTGCACGGCATCCTGGTGCAACTGCCGCTGCCCGCGCATCTCAACGCCGACCTGGTGATCAACGCCATCGACCCCTCCAAGGACGTCGACGGCTTCCATATCCTCAACGTCGGGCGGCTCGGCACCGGGCAAAAGGCGATGGTGCCCTGCACGCCCCTCGGCTGCCTGATGCTGCTGCGCGACCGGCTCGGCTCGCTCGCGGGCCTCGACGCGGTGGTGATCGGGCGCTCCAACATCGTCGGCAAACCGATGGCGCAGCTGCTGCTGGCCGAGAGCTGCACGGTGACCATCGCCCACAGCCGCACCCGCAACCTGCCCGACGTCTGCCGCCGCGCCGATATCCTCGTCGCCGCCGTCGGCCGGCCGGAAATGGTCAAGGCGGACTGGATCAAACCGGGCGCCACGGTGATCGACGTCGGCATCAACCGCATCATCCGGGACGGCAAATCCCGCCTCGTCGGCGATGTGGACTTCGCCGGCGCCGCCCAAATCGCCGGCGCCATCACCCCCGTCCCCGGCGGCGTCGGCCCGATGACCATCGCCTGCCTGCTGGCCAATACCCTCACCGCCTGCTGCCGCGCCCACCACCTGCCCGAACCCGAGGGCCTGACGGCCTGAGGGGCCCCGGCCCCTCGCGCCGCGCATGCCCCTCGACGGGGCATCGCGGCGCCCACCCCCCATCGACAGGAGCCCCTGATGACCGACTATTGCCTGACCGTGACCTGCCCGACAAAGCGCGGCATCGTCGCGGCGATCTCCACCTACCTCGCCGACAAGGGCTGCAACATCACCGACAGCTCGCAGTTCGACGACACCCTCACCGGCCGCTTCTTCATGCGCGTCAGCTTCGCCTCGGAACAGGGCCTCGGCCTCGCACAGTTGCGGCAGGACTTCGCCGCCACCGCGGAAACCTTTGACATGACAGCGCAATTCCACGGCGAAGCGGAAAAGATGAAGGTCGTCATCATGGTCTCCCGCTTCGGCCACTGCCTCAACGACCTGCTCTACCGCTGGCGCATCGGCGCCCTGCCGATCGACATCGTGGCGGTGATCTCGAACCACATGGACTACCAGAAAGTGGTGGTAAACCACGACATCCCCTTCCACTGCATCCGGGTGACGAAGGAAAACAAGGCCGCCGCCGAGGCCGAACAGATGCGCATCGTCCACGAAACCGGCGCCGAACTGATCGTGCTCGCGCGCTACATGCAGGTTCTGTCGGACGAGATGTGCCGCGAAATGTCGGGCCGGATCATCAACATCCACCACTCCTTCCTGCCCTCGTTCAAAGGCGCGAACCCCTACAAACAGGCCTATGAGCGCGGCGTGAAACTGATCGGCGCAACCTCGCATTACGTCACCGCCGACCTCGACGAAGGCCCGATCATCGAACAGGACACCATCCGCGTCACCCACGCCCAATCCCCCGAAGACTACGTCTCCCTCGGACGAGACGTCGAAGCCCAGGTCCTCGCCCGCGCCATCCACGCCCACATCCACAGACGCGTCTTCCTCAACGGAAACAAAACCGTTGTCTTCCCAGCATCCCCAGGATCATACGCGTCAGAAAGAATGGGGTGAGCGTCAACACGCGCGTTCAGGCCCAGTGATATGCTTTCCGAGGGCCTGTCCCATGTCCTCCACACCGATCAGTTCAAGGAATGAAAATGTATCCCGGTTCTCCTTCGGATAGTTTTGTCGTGTTCGAGCATGTTCAGAAGAGCTATGATGGGGTTTCTCTGGTCGTTAAGGATCTGAACCTGTCGATTGGCAAGGGTGAGTTTCTGACGATGCTGGGGCCTTCGGGGTCTGGGAAGACGACCTGTCTGATGATGCTTGCGGGGTTCGAGACCGCGACGCGTGGGGAGATCCGGCTGAACGGTGTCGACATCAACCATGTGCCTCCGCACAAGCGCGGCATCGGCATGGTGTTTCAGAACTACGCGCTGTTTCCGCATATGACGGTGGCGGAGAACCTGTCCTTTCCGCTGGAGGTGCGGGGGATGGGCAAGTCGGAGCGGGAGGCGAAGGTCACCCGGGCGCTCGACATGGTGCAGATGGGCAAGTTCGCCAGCCGCCGCCCGGCGCAGATGTCGGGCGGGCAGTGTCAGCGGATCGCGCTGGCGCGTGCGCTGGTGTTCGATCCGGAACTGGTGCTGATGGATGAACCGCTCGGCGCGCTCGACAAGCAGCTGCGCGAGCATATGCAGTTTGAAATCAAGGCCCTGCACGACCGTCTTGGGATCACGGTGGTCTATGTCACCCACGATCAGGGCGAGGCGCTCACGATGTCGGACCGGGTTGCGGTGTTCAACGACGGCCGGATCCAGCAGCTTGCGCCGCCCGATGAGCTTTATGAGCGCCCGAAGAACAGTTTCGTCGCGCAGTTCATCGGCGAGAACAACAAGCTGCCCGGCACCGTCGAGAGCCTGGAGGGCGGGAAATGCACCGTGCGGCTGCGGACCGGTGAGCTGATCGACGCCACGCCCGTCAACATCCGCCATACCGGGCAGGAGACGCTGGTCTCGATCCGGCCCGAGCGGGTCGAGTTCAAGCCCGAGATGATGCCCCCGGACGCCCATCAGATCGAGGCCGAGGTGATCGAGGTCGTCTATATGGGCGACATCTTCCGCGTCCGGATGAAGGTCGCGGGGATCGAGGATTTCGTGATGAAATGCCGCAATACGCTGGGCCAGACCCGGCTTGCGCCCGGCCAGAAGGTCATGATCGGCTGGCATCCCGAGGATGCCCGCGCGCTCGATCTGGCGTGACCATCCGAAAGGCTCCGGGCCGCGGCCCGGGGCCACCTGCCGCGCAGGCGGCCACCAATGACGCAATGTCGTCTCATGCACCAACAGGGGAGTCAATCATGAACAAGCTGAAACTGCTGGCCACGACGGCGCTGATCGCCGCGGGGTTTGCGGGGGCGTCGCTGGCCGAGGGGATCACCGTGCTGTCCTGGGGCGGATCCTATGAGAAGAGCCAGGTCGAGGCCTATGCGAAGCCCTTCACCGCGGCGACCGGCGTCCCGGTGAAGACCGATTCCGCCGACAACCCCGCCGCGCCGATCAAGGCGCAGGTCGAGGCCGGAAACGTCACCTATGACGTGGTGGACGTGGAATATGCCGATGGCATCCGGCTGTGCGACGAAGGGCTGCTGGAAGAGATCGACCCGGCGATCCTGAAGCCCGCGCCCGATGGCACCCCGGCGGCGGAGGATTTCCTGCCCGGCGCGCTGACCGATTGTTTCGTCGCGACCATCGTGTTCTCGACCGCCTATGCCTATGACGAGACGAAATTCCCCGATGCCAAGCCCACGACCATTCAGGATTTCTTCGACACGGCGAAATTCCCCGGCAAGCGCGGCATGCGCAAGGGCGCGAAGGTCAATCTGGAAATGGCGCTGATGGCGGACGGCGTTCCGCCCGAGAAGGTCTATGAGACGCTGGGCACGCCCGAAGGCGTCGATCAGGCCTTCAAAAAGCTCGACACGATCAAGAAGGACATGATCTGGTGGGAGGCGGGCGCCCAGCCGCCGCAGATGCTGGCCGATGGCGAGGTGGTGATGGCCACCGCCTACAACGGGCGCTTCTTCGCCGCCGCGGTGACGGAGAAGAAGCCGTTCAAGGTCGTCTTCGACGGGCAGGTCTATGAATTCGATGGCTATGTGATCCCGAAGGGGGCGCCGAACCTCGAACTGGCGAAGCAATACCTGGCCTTCGCGACCCAGACGCAGCAGCTCGCCGATCAGGCGAAATACATCGCCTATGGTCCGGCGCGGAAATCCTCGGCGCCGCTGGTCGGCCTGTTCGAGGATGGCGTGACCGAGATGGGGCCGCATATGCCCACCGCGCCGGAGAATTTGGTCAGGGCGCTGCCGTCCTCGGTCGAGTTCTGGGTCGATCACGACACCGAGCTGAACGAGCGTTTCAACTCCTGGCTCGCCAACTGAGCCCATCCCGCGGTCCGGCGCGCACCGCCGGGCCGCGGGGTTTCCGACACGGGGAAGACCGAATGACCGACCTCACCACAGACGACGGCAAGCCGCTCAAGGCCGCGCTGGCGGCTTCGATGGCCGTGCGCCGGCGCCGGGCGCTGTTGCTGGTGCTGCCGCTGTTCCTGTTCATCGCGGTGACCTTCATCGTGCCGATCGGGCAGATGCTGATGCAATCGTTCCACAACGACGGCTTTTCCAGCGCGGCGCCCGCGCTTGGCGAATGGTTCGACGCGCATCCGCAGGGCAGCGAGATCGACGAGAGCGCCTATGCCGCGCTGGCCTCCGACCTCGCCCGGATGAAGGCGGAGAAGACCGCGGGCTCCGCCGGCACGCGGATCAACTACGACGCGCCCGGCACGCGGTCGCTGTTCACCTCCTCGGCGCGCAACGCGGACAAGCTGCAACCGCCCTATCGGGAGGCGATCCTCGCGCTGGATAAAAAGTGGGGCGACAGGAACCTGTGGCGCGCGATGCGCTCGGCCTCCCATGCCTATACGATCGACTTCTACCTTGCCGCGCTCGACATGACGCGCGACGAAAACGGCAAGATCATTCAGGTTTCCGGCGATCAGGCGGTCTACAAGACGCTGTTCTGGCGCACGATCGTGATGTCGGTGCAGATCACCGTGCTGTGCCTGCTGATCGGCTTTCCGATCGCCTATCTGCTGGCGACGGTGAGGCTGAAGCATGCGATGCTGCTGATGATCCTGGTTCTGCTGCCGTTCTGGACCTCGCTCCTGGTGCGCACGACGGCCTGGATGGTGCTGTTGCAGCAACAGGGCGTGGTCAACGACCTGCTGGTCTGGCTCGGCCTGATCGACAACGGCCAGCGGTTGCAGATGATGTACAACAAGACCGGCACGATCATCGCGATGACGCATATCCTGCTGCCCTTCACCATCCTGCCGCTCTATTCGGTGATGAAGACGATCCCGCCGAGCTATGTCCGCGCGGCGCGCTCGCTCGGCGCAACGTCATGGACGGCGTTCCGCCGGGTCTATCTGCCGCAGACGATGCCGGGCATCGGGGCGGGGGGGCTGTTGGTCTTCATCCTGGCGATGGGCTACTACATCACCCCCGCGCTGGTCGGCGGCGCCGACGGGCAGATGATTTCGAACATGATCGCCTTCCACATGCAGAAGTCGCTCAACTGGTCGCTCGCGGCGGCGCTGTCGGCGATCCTGCTGGTGATCGTGCTGGTCTTCTTCTGGATCTACGACCGCCTCGTCGGCATCGACAAGATGAAGCTGGGCTGAGGAGAAACCCATGGCGCTTCCCGTCTACGCATCCCCCCTCGAACGCGCCTGGCGCGTGACCTATCTGGTGATCTGCACGCTGATCTTCCTGTTCCTGATCGCGCCGATCATCATCGTCATCCCGCTCAGCTTCAACGCCGAGCCCTATTTCACCTTCTCCTCCGGCATGATGCGCGGCGATCCCGATGCCTACAGCCTGCGCTGGTATGACCGGCTGATCACCTTCGGCATGCAAAGCCCCGATGCCCCGCGCGACGGCGCCTTTTGGGCGGATTTCTGGAACAACGCGGCCTGGATGCGGGCGGCGAAGAATTCGGTCATCATCGGGATCTTCGCGACGCTGCTGGCCACCACGCTCGGCACCATCGCGGCGCTTGGCCTGACGCGGCCGGAAATGCCCTGTCGCAAGCAGATCATGGCGGTGCTGATCTCGCCGATGATCGTGCCGATCATCATTTCGGCGACGGGGATGTTCTTCTTCTACTCGGCGACGCAGGTGCCCTATCCGAGCACCGAGGGCGTGGGCTGGATGCGGCTCGCGGGCTCCTATCTGGGGATCATCATGGCGCATGCGGCGCTCGGCATTCCCTTCGTGATCATCACCGTGACGGCGACGCTCTCGGGCTTCGATCAGTCGCTGGTGCGCGCGGCGGCGAGCCTCGGCGCCAATCCGCGGGTCGCCTTCTTCCGCGTGGTGATGCCGCTGATCCTGCCGGGCGTGGTGTCGGGGGCGCTGTTTGCCTTCGTCACCTCCTTCGACGAAGTGGTGGCCGTGCTGTTCATCGCCAGCCCCGATCAGCAGACCATCCCGCGGCAGATGTGGAACGGCATCCGCGAACAGATCAGCCCGGCGATCCTCTCGGTGGCGACGCTGCTCGTGGTGATCTCGATCCTGCTGCTGACCACCGTCGAGCTCCTGCGCCGCCGCTCCGAACGCCTGCGCGGCATCAGCAGCTGACACAGCCCCCGCGCCGCCTGTGGTGCGCCCTCGCGCAGCGCGATGAGGCGCGGGGGAGGGAATGACAGGTTGCGCCACCTGACGGTGGCGCCCGGTGGCGCCGCCTTCGGCGGCGCCAAAAGCGGCCAACGCCAAAAGCCGCGCAACAAAAAGCAGGCGCCGAAGGCGGCGCAATCCCCGCTACAGACCCAGATCCCGAAACACCCCGGGCAGCAGGTCGGGCAGATCCTCCGCGATCAGGCCCGGCCCAAAGGCCCGTGCCGCCGCCGCATGCAGCCAACAGGCGGCGCAGGCAGCCTCGAACGGCTCCGCCCCCCGCGCCAGCAACCCGACAATGATCCCGCTCAGAACATCACCAGAACCCGCCGTCGCAAGCCAGGGTGCCATCTCACGCACCCGCCCAAGGCTCGGTTCTTGTTCCGTTGCTCGGGAAAAATCGCCCGCCCGGCGCTTTTCTTTTGCCTCCAGCCCCTACAGTCCTGATCTCATCCTCTATCGAAATGGCATTGGTAAAGCGCAGAGCGTCGGCGGCCTCCTTGTTGCGGTGAGTGGCGAGGTTGTCGAGGGAACGGTCGTCCATCGTGGCGCCACTGATGGAGTGGCTGGCTCCCGCTTCCGGCATCGCACTGAGCCACATTGGCTGCTGTCATCTGACCCATGAAGGAGATTGCCACGGTCGGCCTCGATCTGGCCAGGAACGTGTTTGTCGCCTTCGGCGCCTCTTCGATCCAAGTGCATGCTGTTGATGCTGCGGGATCGGTCGTCATCCGGCGGGTGCAGAGGCTCTTGTTCTTCTCGTTTGCACCCGTGCCTGATCGGCATGGGTCTCTGTGCCGGGGGGCGGGAACTTGCGAAGTTCGGCCATGAGGTTTCATTCCACCATCCTGTGTCAGGCCCTTCGTCAAGCATGGCAAGACGGGTGGTGAGGAGGACCGCGGCTGCGGTGCCGCCGCATAGGCCGACGAATGATGCCGAAGCGCCTGCCGCTCGATCTGCTCATCGGGCCGATCACCGACACGACAGCGCGCATCCCGGCGACGATAGGCTGGGTGGCCTGATCAGGGCGAAACCGTTGAAGGTCGCCAACCGCATGGCGCGGGCCGTCTGGGCACTGCTGAGAACCGGCGAAGCCTGGCGGGCCGCGTAATCCAATGCGATCAGGGTCGCGCGCGGCCTGACCGATATGGCGCGGGCAGCGTGAGATGATGGCAAGCTGACGGACAAGAGATTGGGACACCCCGGTCGAACCGGAGCGCTGCCATTGATTGGGCCCCGGGCCAGACGCAGACATCCATCAGGGCGCGCGGGCACACCGCAGACGAGACGCCGAAGACATGGCCCGAGGATCACAGAACCTCCTTGCCACATGGGAGCCATCCATACACGGTTCGGGTGAGAGGGCCGAACGACGGTTCCCGGCTCGATCTCCGGGATCGGGACGTCGCGCATCCAGATTGCGAAGGTGGGCGCGCAGACATCATCTATCGCAGCGGTTCCTGCCTTCGCGGTGGCGTGTGCTCGAACAAGAGGGCGGAAGGCGTCTGTTGGCGTTACGGCATCGAGCCGCAAGAAACCAGAAAAGCGGCCACCCGCGCAACGCGCATCGAACGACAGCACCAAGCTCGCCGGAGCAAGGCCGACGCGGCGCCCCGCCCTCTATCCCGTCAGTGCTGCCGCGAGGGCCTTGGCATCGGCGGCGGTATTATATTGATGCGGGGTAATGCGCAGGATGCGGCTGCCGTTCGCCGCCGCAGAAAGCGGCTCCTCCCCGGCCGGGTTCGCCCATTTGGCCCTGATCCCGGCCGCTGTCAGGCGGGCGTCCACCGCCGCGCAGCGGGCAGCCGGAACGGACAGTGTAATATGGCCCGGCGCGGTCCTGACGGCGGGTGTGCCTGCCTCCAGCCACTGGGCCAGTTCCGCGTGCTGTCCCAGCGTGTCGCGAAAGGTCTCGCTGATCTGCGACAGTTCGGCGGCAATCGCGGTCACGCCCTGATCCAGCGTCTGCGCCAGCGCCGCACCCATGCCCAGCCGCAGCATCACATTCGCATCCATCGGTTCTATCGTTGCGGCCCGGCCCAGCAGGACCTCGGCCCGGGGTGACAGCGCCATCATCGCAGTCGCGCGTGGTCCGCGCAGCCATTTCCGGGCCGTGGCGACCAATACGTCGCAGTTCAGCTCCGGCAGTGTCGCGGGCACGCGCCCGACCGACTGGGCCGCATCGACCACCAGCAGGGTGGTATCGGGGCGCGGCAGAGCGCCGATTTCCGCGACCGGATAGATCAGCCCCTGCACGCTGGTCACATGGGGCAGGACGATCGCAGCCAGATCCTGATCCATCCGGGCGGCCCAGGCCGAAGGGTCCATTGCCTCGGCCTCGGGGATCGGCTCCAGCGTCAGCCCGAGGTCAGGGGCGATCTGCTGCAAATAGCGGACATGACTGCCCCATTCATGGGGCGCGACCAGCACGCGCCGCCGGGCGAGGGGCAGCCGCGCCAGTGCCGCCAGCCAGAATTGGGAGGTGGTGTTTCCCAGAGCGATCCGGGCAGGGCCGGTTCCCAGCAGCCGCGCCGCGCAGGTGCGGACCTGCGCGACGGCCGCGGTGGCGCCCTCGGCGGCGGCAACCGTGCCATCCCGTATCTCGGCCTGAAGCTGCGATCTCTGCCGTTCCAGCGTTTCGGCGGAGGGAAGACCGTGCCCACCAGCATTCAGATAGATTGGCATAGGTATCCCCCGAACGGTTCTGAGTGCAGAACTCTGGCCGATCCAGCACAGGATTGCATCACAATACATTGGTGGCGCATCTGCCGCCGTTGGGTCGCAATCCGGGGCGCGCGGTTCAGTCCGCCTTCATCGCCATATCTGGCTGTGTAAGGTGATGAAGGTCTGGCGTTCCGGCTCAGCCGCCCTTCCGGTCCATGGCGTCAGGTCCGGCGCGGCGATCCGGACCCCAGCGACCGGAGCTATGCGGGATATTCCAGACCCGCGCAACCGCCACCGGGATCGGCGCCTTGTGGACATCCCGCCTGTGCTCTCCGCCATTCCGGACACTCCGCGCCAGCCAATCCGACCCACTTATCGGGGCTGAACGCCCGGACGGGGCCGCGACCCTATGCCCCATGTGGCGCGCGGGTGACGGACCGGCGATCCCTGCGCCGGTGGCTTGCGCGGCCTTGGCGTCCTGACTATCCAGTTCGGGCGGGGCCAGCGAATCGGCCCGCATCCCAGCATGACGCCAGGTCCGTTCTGTTCCAGAGAAAGGATCCGTCATGCTCCGCGTTTCGCCGCTGTTCGCCCTGCCCGTGACATTGGGCCTGACCGCGCCGCTTCTGGCGCAGGACGCCGAGCCCGTGGTGCTGGACACGATCACCATCATCGGGACCGGCCTGCCGACCGAGGTGCGGCTGAAATCCGGCCTCGATCTCGGTCATCGAGGGCGAGGCCCTGCGCCGCGCGCCGCCGGTGTCGATCGCGCAGCTGCTGCGCGACGTGCCGGGGGTGCAGGTCAGCGAGGAGGGCATCGAGCGGATCTCGATCCGGGGCGAAAGCGCGCGCCGGGTGGCGGTGCTGATCGACGGCCAGCACCTGACCGACCACACCAATTACGGCCAGCCGGTGCTGGTCGATCCGACCACCATCGAGCGGATCGAGATCGTGCGCGGCTCGTCCTCGGTCGTGTCGGGCAGCCGGGCCATCGGCGGGGTCATCAACGTGATCACCAAAAAGGGCGCGCAAAAACCGCTCGAAGTCACCGCGACGGCGGGCTGGATGTCGGCGACCGAGGGCTATCGCGGCTCTGTCTCGGCGGCGGGGACGCTGGGTGCGTTCGACTATCGGCTCAGCTACGGGCGGATGGATCAGGGCGACCGGCGGACCCCGGACGGGGTGCTGGAGCGCTCCGATGTCAACGACCGCAACCTGTCGGCGCATCTGGGCTACCGGCAGGGCAAGCATTATTTCGGGCTGAAGGCGCAGCGCTTTGATCTGGCGGCGAATGTCCACACCGGCGATCCGGGGTTCCTGATCTCTCTGCCGAAGCGCGACCTGCGCAAATACGGGCTGTTCTACGAGGGCACCGCCCTGACCCCCTGGCTGGACCGGCTGAGCGTCGATCTGTATCGCCAGACCATCGACCGCGATTTCCGCAACGATGTGCGGATGGGGCCGGTGCGGGTGCAATCGACCTCGCTCGACAAGCAGGAGACCTATGGGCTGAACCTGCGCGGCGAGATGTCCCTGACCGACAGCAGCCGCACCGTCGCCGGGCTGGAATACGAAGACGACGGGCTGGTCGCGAACAAGACCAGTATCACCACCCTGCCGATGCTGCCCTTCCCGCGCCGGTCGCTGCGCCATGACGATGCCGGGATCCGCACCCTGTCGCTGTTCGCGCAGCACGAACAGCGGCTCGGCCATGACCTGACCGCGACGGCGGGCCTGCGCTGGTACAAGGTCCGGGCCAGGCTGGACAAGTCGGTCGAGAACGGCACCGCGCGCCCGGGTGCGGACAAATCCGACGATCTGTTGCTGGGCTCGGCCGGGCTGGTCTGGGCGCCCGACGAAACGCTGAGCCTGCGCGGCAACATCTCGCAGGGCTATGTCTATCCGGCGCTCGGGCAGTTGTTCCTGACCACCACCGGCGGCGGACAGACCATCGTCGGCAACCCCGACCTGAAGCCCGAACGCGCCACCACCTATGAACTGGGCGCCCGGCTGGATTATGGGAATGCCTCGCTGGACGCGGCGCTGTTCTATACCGATGCGCGGGACTATATCGCCTCGGTCCTGCGCGACCCTGTTGGCACCTATGAAAACGTCGACCGGGCGCGGAGCTGGGGGCTGGAACTGGTTGCGGAGCATCGGCTGGCCTCCGGCCTGACGCCCTATGCCTCGGTCACGGCGATGCGGCGCGAACTGGAATATGCCAACGGCTACACCACGGGCGACAGCGGCACCCCCGGTTTTTCCGGGCGGATCGGGCTGCGGCAGGATTGGCAACTCGGCGAGACGACGGGCACGCTCGACGTCTTTCTGCGCGGCGAAACCGGGGTGAAATACCGCGACGACAGCGGGGCCGTGGTGTCGAGGGCGGCGGGCTATGGCACGCTGAACCTGCGCGGCGACATGCGGCTTGGCAACGGGCTGTCGCTGGTCGCGGAACTGAACAACCTGACCGACCGCAGCTATACCCCCTATGCCCAGATGCCGGGGGCGGAGCGGTCGCTCAGCCTCTTCATGACCTATGCTTTCTGAGGTGAACCATGCTGAAAATCGCGCTTCTGGTGCTCACGACGATGCAGGACGGTTCGGTCCGGGTCACGCTGTCCGCGACCGATGACATGGTGGAATGCGAGGCGAACCGCGATGCGGTCACCACCATTCTGACGGGGGCCGGCCGCCCGCCGATCCTGGCGCTGTGCGGGCAGAGCGACCTGCGCCTGACGCCCTTCGTGCATGGCATGCCCGAAAGCGCCGAAACCAACCGCTACCGCGTCGATCTGGTGGGGGAGACTTTCACCGTCACCCCGCTCGCGCAGGATGCGCCGTGCCGGGAGGTCCGCGAGGGCGCGCGCCGCAGCTATTGCGCGCGCTCGGGCCAGTCGGTCGTTCAATAGCGGATCGCGGCGCCTTCGCGCAGTTCGGCGACGCTGGGCTTCGGGAAGCCGAAGAATTCCAGATAGGCCGGGATCTGTTCGAACAGCATGTCGGTGCCGATCTGATAGCGGCAGCCACGGGCGCGCGCGGCGGCGAGCAGGGGGGTGATCTCGGTCTTCAGCACCACCTCGCCGACAAAGGCGGTGGGGTCGATGCGCGCGGGGTCCAGCGGCAGCGGATCGTCCGCGTTCATCCCCAGCGGCGAGGCATTCACCACCAGATCGAACCCCGCCGGATCGTTCGAGCCGGTTTGCAGCGCGATCCCCGGATAGGCGGCGGCAATGCGCCCGGCCAGCGCCTGCGCCGTGGCGGCGTTCGGATCGAACAGCGCCAGCCGCGCCACGCCCGCCCTGGCCAGCGATGCGGCGATGGCCGAGCCGACGCCGCCCGCGCCCACCACCAGCGCCGAGCGGCCCTGAACCGGCTGGCCCTTGTTCAGCACGCCGCGCACGAAGCCCTCGCCGTCGAACATGTCGGCCTCAAGCGCGCCGTCCGGCCCGAGCCGCAGGCCATTGGCCGCGCCCGCGATCCGGGCCGTCACCGAAACCCGGTCGGCCAGCGCCTGTGTCGTGACCTTGTGCGGCATGGTGATCAGCGCGCCGCCGATGTTCGACAGCCGGAACAGCAGGCGGATGAACTGGGGGTAATCCTCGGCCTTGCAGCCCATGGGGACCACCACGGCGTCGATGCCGCGGGCCTGAAACCACGGGTTGTAGATCATCGGGGATTTGAAGGTATGGGTCGGATAGCCCACATGCGCGATGAGCCGGGTGGTTCCGCTGATCATCTGTCCTGACCTTTCGTCTGGATGGGGACCGGCCCCGAAGGGCCGGGTCCGTGGTGTCAGCGCTTTGCCAGCGCTTCGGCGCGCAGCCGGTCATATTCGGCGCGCGGCACCGGAACGGCGTCGGGATTGCCCAGATCCTCCATGCGGACACGGTAGGTTTCACGCGCGGACCAGGCTGCGGCGGCGGCGATGACCGTGATCGCGAAGGCGATCGAGCCCACCACCAGCCAGACATTGGCCGAGCCCGGAGGCGCCACGGTCGCGAACAGCGCGGGCAGCAGCGCGGTGATCGTGGTGCCCACGTTCTGCGAGATCGCCATGGAGGACACGCGGGTCCGGGTGCGGAACAGTTCGGGGAAGAAGCTCGGGAAGATCGCGTTGTAGCCCTGATAGACCAGCCCCCACATCAGCAGCGACATCAGGATGGCGAGCGGTACCGAATGGATCGAGATCGCGTAGAGATAGCCGAAGGCCAGCAGGCCCGAGCCGAGGGCGCCGATGATGATCGGCGGACGGCGGCCGATCCTGTCCGACAGGTTGCCCACGATCGGGATGACGAGACAGGCGAGGATGTTGCCCAGAACCGGGATCCACAGATACACGTCCTTGTGGAAGCCGATACCATAGGCCGCCTGCACCGCATAGGCCGCGCCGAAGACGGTGGCGACGACCGGGATCGTGTTCATCAGCGCCATGCAGACCACGCGGATCATGTCGGGCCAGCTGGTCTGGATCGCCTCGATCACCGGGGATTTCGGCGTGGCGTGGGCGGCTTCCTCCTGCTGGAAGGCGGGGGTCTCGTCCACCTCGCGGCGGATGATCCAGCCGGCGACGATGACGACGAAGGACAGCAGGAACGGGATGCGCCAGCCCCAGCTGTTGAACGCTTCGTCGGGCATGAAATGGGCCAGCGGCAGGAAGACGGCGGCGGCCAGGATCTGGCCCGCCTGCACACCTTGCAGCGTGAAGCTGGCGAAGAAGCCGCGCCGTCCGAAGGGCGCGTGTTCCATCACCATCGAGCTTGCGCCCGAAATCTCGCCCGCGACGGCGAAGCCCTGCACCAGACGCAGCAGCACCAGCAGGATCGGCGCCAGCATGCCGACCTGCGCATAGGTGGGCAGCAGGCCGACCAGCAGCGTCGAGATCCCCATCAGGAACATGCACAGGATCAGCACGTTCTTGCGGCCATGCGTATCGCCCCAATGGCCCAGCACGAAGGCCCCGACCGGGCGGGCGATATAGCCCACGCCATAGGTCGCCAGCGAGGCGACGATCGCCGTGCGCGGGTTGTCGGACGGGAAGAACACCTGCGGGAATACCAGCGAAGCGGCGGTCGCGTAGATGAAGAAGTCGTAATATTCCAGAGCCGAGCCGATCCAGCCGCTGGCGGCTGCCTTGCTCGACTGACTCCGGCCCGCCGAAGCGGTTGTTGATGAGGTCATGGGTTCTCCTCCCCGAAACTGACCGCGCCTATTCCTCCGCGCGGTTCATGGCAAAGTCGCAAAGCCTTGTCGTAACGTCAAAGACCGGTTTTCGACTCCTGATAACATGATGTTAATCTGCGGAACCGGTGTCGGCTGTCGGCGAGGCCGCCGGTTTCCGGCAGGAAACGGATCCGCACATCGGCCGGATGGCGGGATCGGCGATGGAAGACCACGCCGTTTCCGCCCGCTGCCCGCCGCAGATCGGCGCCGGTCGTTTCGCAGGCACCGAAGGGCCGGACATCGCCGCCGGTCCCCGTCTTCGTCGAAATCATGCGCGATCCTCCCCCCTCGCCCGATGTGTGGGGCAACTTGTCACAGTGGATGTTAAAATGGAAGATGTTTTTACATTTGAATCATGTTCCATATAGTGGAAACGTCGGGCCGCGATACGCTGATCGGCGTTCCGCCCGTGATCCACCGCCCGATGCCGCCTCTGGTGCAGGCCCCGGCCGTCGCCTAGGCCCGGGGCATCCCCTTCGGCTGCATGGTCCGCTTTTGCGCGGCGATGCGGAACGGGGCGTTCGGCGCGCCATAACCGCCATAACCGCCGCGCCGCTGCACGATTTCCAGGAAGAAGCCGCCGGGCAGGGCGGTCGAATAGAATTGCAGGAACTGCCCGCCCGCATCCTCGTCATACATGATGTTATGCGCGCGCAGCCGGGCGGTGAACTCCGGGTCCAGACCGAAACGGGCTTCTACATCGTCATAGTAATTCGCCCCGATCCGCAGGAAGGGGAAGCCGCGCGCGGCCATTTCGGCGGCGGAGGCGAAGATGTCATCGCTGGCAAAGGCGATGTGCTGGACCGAGGCGCCGAAGGTCTCTTGCAGGAACTGCCCGGCCAGCGTGTGCCGCGCCTCGGCGCCGTTCAGGGTGATGCGCAGCCCGCCCGCCCGGATCGCCTGAGAGCGCACCAGCCCGTCAGGATCCACGACATCGACCATCGGCGCCTTTTCCGCCGTGAACAGCGAGGTATAGAACAGCGACCAGCTGAGCATTTCGTCATAGGCCATGGTCTGGCCCAGATGATCGACGCCGCTCAGCCCGGCGCCCTGCGGCGTGGGGGTGTCGATGGCGAAATCCACCTCCCAGATCCGGGCCAGATCGCTTTGCCGGTCCAGCAGGCGGATCACGTTGTTCCCGGCGCCGCAGATGCCGGGGATTTCCAGTTCCCGCGCGGTATGGGGCGCCACATGGGGCTCGGCACCAAGCGCCACCGCGCGCGCGAAGGCGGCGCGGGCATCCGGGACGGTCAGCGCGATTTCGGACACGCCCGTGCCATGGGTGAGCCAGGCGCTGTGCGCATAGCCCTGCGGTTCGGTATTGATCAGCAGGTTGACGCCACCCTGCCGCCACAGGGCCACGCGCTTGCTCTGATGCTGACCGGCCCGGGCGAAACCGGCCGCGGCGAGCAGCGTTTCCAGCGGCCCGGCATCCCTGGCCGCGGTGGCGAATTCGATGAACTCGACCCGCTCGACCGGGGCGGGGGCGGGGAACGCGGGCAGGTCCGGCGCACAGGCCGGTTCGGCCCGGCGCACGCGGTCCATCAGCCCGATCAGGCTGCGATGGCCGTCACGGGCCACCAGCCGCGGCAGGCCGGAGCGGAACTGGTCGTTGAAGATCTCAAGGCTCAGCGGCCCGGCATAGCCCGTGGCCATGACCGCGCGGGTGAAGCCCGTCACGTCCAGGTCGCCTTCGCCCGGCATGTTGCGGAAATGGCGCGACCAATACAGCAGGTCCATGTCGATCAGCGGCGCATCGGCCAGTTGCACGAAGAAGATGCGGTCGCCGGGGATGCGGCGGATGCTGTCGGGGTCCAGCCTGCGGCCCAGGGTGTGGAAGCTGTCGAGGATCAGGCCGATGTTCGGGTGATCGGCGCGGCGCACGATCTCCCACGCGTCGCGGTGGTCGTTGACGTGGCGGCCCCAGCACAGCGCCTCATAGCCGACGCGGATGCCGCGTTCGGCCGCGATCCCGCCCAGTTCGCGGAAATCGTCGGCGGCGCGGTCGATGCCGCCAAGCGCCTCGGGATGGGTCGAGGAGCAGAACAGCACCAGATCCGTGCCCAGTTCGGCCATCAGGTCGAACTTGCGTTGGGCGCGGGCAAAGGCGCGGCGGCGCAGCGGTTCGGGCAGGCCCTCGAAATCGCGGAACGGCTGGAACAGCGTGATCTCCAGCCCGTGGTCGCGCACCATGCGGCCCACCTCGCGCGGGGTGAAATCCGAGGCGAGGAAATCCTGCTCGAAGATCTCGATCCCGTCGAAACCGGCCCGCTGGATCGCGTCGAGCTTCTCGGTGAAACTGCCCGAAATCGACACGGTGGCAATCGAGGTTTTCATCCCGCTCCCTTTCGCTGATGTGGCAAGGATCGCAAGGAACGGGCGTAACGACAAATGCCGTTTTATCGTGCAGAATAACATCATGTTAAGTCGGAACTGCGCGGCGCGGTGACTTTTTCCGCGAAATTCGCCGCCTGCCCCGCTAGGATCGCCCCATGAAGGAACTGACTCTCCGCCAGGTCGAAGTGATCCGCGCCGTGATGATGGCCGGAACGATCCAGGGCGCGGCCAAGCTGCTGAACGTGTCCTCCCCCGGTATTTCCCGGCTGATCAGGCATACCGAGGACTCGCTGGGCATCCGGCTGTTCGAGCGCAAGGCGGGCCTGTTCGTGCCCTCGACCGAGGCGGCGGCGATCTTCGAGATGGTGCATCAGGTCCACCGCCAGATGGAGAACCTGAACATCGCCGTTGCCTCGCTGCGCAAGGGCGAGGATGTACGGCTGTGCTTCGCCTCGGCGCCGTCGATCGCGCAGTTCATCGCGGCGCGGGCGATCCGGGGCGTGCGCGCGCGCTTTCCCGACCTCTTCATCGACCTGAACATCCTGAAGATCGAGGAGACGGCGGATTACCTGCTGCTCGAACGCGGCGAATTCGTGCTGATGAGTTCGGCGATCGAGAATTCGGCGCTGTCGAGCGCGCCGCTGGCGCATGGCCGGCTGGTCGCCATCGTGCCCGAGGGGCATCCGCTGGCGGCGAAACCGGCGATCTCGGTGCATGAACTGGCGCGCGAGCCCTTCGTCGGCGTCGATCCCTCGGATCCCTACGGCGCGATCCTGGCGCAGCCCTTCCGCACCGCGGGGGTCGAGCCGCGCTATTCGATGCGCGGACGGTTCGCGCAGACCGTGGTCAGCCTGGTGCGCCACGGGCTGGGGGTGGCGATCATCGACGAATTCTCGGTGGCCGAGGTCTACATGCCCGGCGTGGTGCGCCGTCCGCTGGTCGAGGGCGCAGGCATCACCGCCTGGGTGGTGACGAAAAAGGATCGTCAACTCTCCAGTTTCGCTGAATATACCATCGGCCGCTTCCGACGCGAACTGACGGCCACCGTGGCGCGCGAGGGCTGGGATTCCCCGACGGTCTGACGGGGGGGGCAGGTCCGGAAGCCCTTCAGCAGGGTTTCGCTGTGCCGGGCGAGGATGCCGTCCACGCCCTCGACAGCCGCGATTTCCTCGATCCGGTCCGGCGCCGCGCGGGTCTCGATCTGCACCGGCAGGCACCGCGCGTCCTCCGCCCGTGCGGCATAATCCGCGATCCGGCCAAAGCCCGTCCCCCGCGTGAGCCCCGAGATGCCGCGCGGCGGATAGCGGGTCGCGGCGACGGCGGCCGAATTCACCATCGAGCGTGGGCCGTATCTGGGCGGAAGCGGGGCTCAAGCCGCACCTTACGCGCAGCTTCAAGGTTTCGAACGATCCGCTGTTCGAGGAGAAGGTGACCGAGATCGTCGGCCTTTACCTCGACCCGCCCGAGCGCGGGCGGTTGTTCTCTGTGTCGATGAAAAGTCGCAGATCCAGGCGCTCGACCGGACCCAGCCCGGCCTGCCGCTGAAGAAGGGCCGCGCGGCCACCATGACCCATGATCACGACCACCCTGTTCGCTGCGCTCGACGTGAAATCGGGCATGGTGATCGGCGACTGCATGCCCCGCCACCGGGCTAAGGAGTTTCTGAGCTTCCTGCGCCGGATCGACCGGGCGGTCCGCAAGCCGCGCGACATTCATTTCGTGCGCGACAACTACGCGACCCACAGACGCCCGAGGTCATGGCCTGGCTGGAAATTCCGCGTTTCAGGCTGCACTTCACGCTCACCAGCGCCTCGGCCGAAGATATCCTCAGGCGAGAGCGCAGGGTCATCGACGCGCTCGATGATATCTGCGGAAATCGGCAGCAAGCGTCAGACTCGGAACACCAAGAATATGCGGCTAATGGGTCAATGTCGCCGCGGGACAAAATAAGGGTTCCTAAAGGACACTGCGGTGGGATGAAGATGGCACGGAAGCAAGCTCTCTCGAACGACAGGATATACGCGCCCTTCAAGAACAGGTGCTGGAGGTCTATTGGTTCGGTGGATCCGCATGACTGGCAGAAGCACGGGGCTATCCATTCCAAAGTCATGTTGCCCGATGGCGTGTCCGGGCATCTTGGCGAACCACCATTTTGCTGAGCCCCTTGGCTTGACCGGCGTTCCCAGCTCCCACGGCACCCAATGGTTGGTCGTCTTGTTCAGGGGCGCGGGAATGGGGCTTGGTCGGTAACCTGAAATCGCAAGGTTTCTGGCCAAAGCATCGAAACCCTGCGGGGCGAAGCCAACAAAACCCCAGATCCATCACCTATAATCAATCAACGGAGAGGTGTGCAGGCCAGACTTATGAGCAAATCGTGGTGAGCGCTGCGGTTTTTGTCGGAGACGGTTTCGAGATTTGGCCCACCGTGTATGCGGATGGCGACCTTCTGGAGCCTGCCGAATATGAAGAAGCGCTCAGGGTCACGCCGTGGGGTGATGTAATTTCTGATCTTTCGGCTGGTCACGCGGCGGGCACTGCCGATGGTCGGGGCCACGAGGCAAACCGTAACCAGCGGCAGCGCGCTTATGTATCGTCCCGACCTCCGGGTCTACGCCGGTTGTGTCACGGTGGGCCTGCGCGCTTGCGTCGAACGAACCGCAATGCAGGCGATGTTTCACGGGCCCCCCAGTACGACCATCAGCGACACGGCCAGCAGCAGGGCGACGGCCACGGCGGCGAAGGGGGCCATGGCGCGATAGGCATCCCGCTCGCGGCGCGGCGTACCGGCGAGGCCGCAGACGATCGCCATGCGCACCGGCGAGACCATGTTGAGCGACAGCGCGGCGGCATGTTGCAGCGCGATGACCGCGCCGAGGTTCAGGCTGGCCTTGGTCGCGAGGCTGGCCTGCGACCCCATGAACAGCCCGTTGGCCGCGTTGCCGCTGTTGGCCAGCGCGCCGAAGACGGCCGAGATCAGCGGCGTGAGCAGGATCGACCAGCGGCCAAGCGCCTCGAACAGCCCGCTGGCCAGGCTCCCGGCGATGCCCGAGCCGGAGAGAAGCTCGGCCATCATCGAGAACGTCAGGATGGTCAGAACGGCAAGGCGGCCGGTCCTCCAGGCCGCGCGGATCTCGGTGGGAAAGGCGGCGGCATGGCCGCGCAGCCAGCCGGTCAGGACCGCCGCGACCACCAGCCAGGTGCCGGCGTGGAACAGGGGCGGCCATGCCGGGGTGCCCCTGAAGGGGGCGATGCGGCCGGTCTGTTCCAGGAAGTCCTTCAGCCCCGGCAGCAGGCGGGTCAGGACCAGCCAGCCGATCAACAGGGCAAAGGGCGCCATGCGGCCAAGGGCGCGGCGGATCTGGGCGCGATCCGGGCGTTCGTCCGCCAGGTAGCGCAGCACGATGAGCGGGCCATAGGCGGCCAGCATCGCCACCTCGGGGCCGAGCAGCGCCGTCGCCAGGATCACCGTCGTCAGGCCGAGGGCCAGCCACCCGGCCTCGCCGGCCCTCCCGCGCCAGCCCGCGGCGATGCCGGCGCGATCGGCCATGCGCCAGTAGAGCGGCAGCCAGAGCAGGTTCAGCGCGGCGAAGAACAGGCGGTCAGCGTGGTGGGATCGGTGCGGGCGAAGGCGGCGGTGACGATGGCGCCGCTGCCCATGCCGCCCCACAGGATCATGGTCTGGCTCAGCAGGCTGAAGGCCAGCAGCGGCACGGGCGGCACATCCAGGCGGCGCATCAGCATCATGGTGCCGATGATGCCGACCCCGAAGCCGGTGACCGATTCCGCGAAGGGGCCGATCAGGAAGCAGGCGGTGAACAGCAGGCGGCGGCGGGCGCGGGGGTCGGGCCGCGTGGTCTCGACCGGCATGGCGGCATCGCCGGGGCGGATCGCCATCTGCCAGAACAGCAGCCCGCCCAGAATATAAGGGGTGATGATCCAGCCGATCCAGGCGCCCCGGGCCAGCGCATGGGCGGCCTCGGACAGGGGGAACCGGTGGTCAGGGCGACCAGCAGCGCCAGGACCAGCCCGATCAGCGCGGCGGCCAGCGTCCCGGCCCGGCCGCTGGCGAGCGCGCCGATCACCGCCAGCGCAGGCAGGGCCCAGACAAGGTAGAGCAATGTCCGTCCTCAGGCGTTCGGGCGCGAATGGTCCAGCCCCGCCAGCCATTCGCGGAAAGCTGCCGCCCCGGCCTCGCGCAGGGCTGGCCCGTGTTCGCGCGCCGCCTTGCGGATTTCGCGCGGGTCGATGCCGGCGGCGGCCAGTTCGGCGGCATGGCCGATCAGCCAGGCTTCGAGGTCGTGGCTGGTATCGGCTTCGGGATGGAACTGAAGCGCCAGCAGATTGGCCCCGACCGAGAAGGCCTAGTTGGCCACCGCCGTCGTCGCCAGCAGCTCCGCGCCCTCGGGCAGCGCGAAGGCGTCGCCGTGCCAGTGCAGGACGGGCAGGCCGACAAGGTGGCGCAGCGGGCCGCGCTGCCCGGCATCGGTCAGGTCGATGGGCGCGAAGCCGATTTCCTTGATCCCGGTCGGGGCCACCCTCGCGCCAAGCGCTGCCGCGATCAGTTGTGCGCCAAGGCAGATGCCCTGCATCGGCAGGCCCGCCGCAAGCCGCCGCGAGATCAGCGCCAGTTCCGTTTCCAGAAACGGATAGGTGTCCGCCTCGTAGACCCCGACCGGGCCGCCGAGGACAACCAGCAGGTCCGGCGCCAGCGGGTCGAGGGCGGCGATATCCCCGGCTGCGACATCGGCATAGCGCAGGGAATAGCCGGTATCCTCCAGCACTTCCTCGAACGTGCCGAGGGTCTCGAAAGGGACGTGGCGGATGGCGAGGGCGGTTCTTGTCACAGGAGAATGTCCTTGGGCAGGTGGGCGAGGGTTTCGGCAAGCTGGCGTCGGATCGCCTCGGGCAAGGGCAGGATCGGGCGCGGCGGTTCAGCGCGGCAGATGCCAAGCATATCCGCAAGGGTATGGACCACGCGCAGGCTGGAATGCTGGCGGAACATGTCCCACAGGGGCGCCAGCGTGGCGTCGAGGCGCCGGGCCTCGTCGGCATCGCCGCGCGCGGCGGCGCGGGTGATTTCCAGGCAGGCCCGGGGCATCAGGCCCGCCAGCACGCTGTGCCAGGCATCGGCCCCGGCAATCATCGCCTCGGTGGCGTTCCAGTCGCCGCTGAAGCCGATGGAGAAGCCGGGCGGGGCGAAGCCGCGCTGTTCTTCAAGGGTGCGCCGGGTTTCTGCCGCGTCGGTGGTGGGGTTCTTCACGCCCAGGATGCCAGGCACCCGCGACAGCCGGTGCAGCAGGTCCGGGGTGAAACGGAAATGCGTGGTGCCGGGGTTGTCGTAGAGGATGATCGGCAGGCCGCCTTCCCGCGCCACAGTGGAAAAATGCCCGAACACCTCGTCTTCGGTCAGCGGCGTATAGGACACCGCTGCCAGCAGACCGGCTGTTACGCCGATGGCCTTCGCGTCCTGCGCGAGCCGGATCGCCTCGTCGGTGCGCAGCGCGCCCACACCGGCGAGGACGGGCAGGCCATCGGCCTCGGACAGCGCGGCCTCCAAGGCGCGGCGGCGTTCTTCGCGCGTCAGATACATATAGCTGCCGGTGCTGCCAAGCAGGCCGATGCCATCGACCCGCGCCGCGACCAGCCGCGCGATCAGCATCCGCAGGGCGGTGGCATCGACCCGACCGGTGCGGTCCATGGGCGTGATCGGATAGGCGGTCAAGCCGCGCGGCGGAATCATGATGTTACCCCTGAAATGAGAAGCCCGGTACCGTTCTGGATCACACCGCTGCGCCGGGCCAGTAATGGCCGTCTGGCGTCGGGCGCTTGCCGAAGATGGCCTGTCCGACGCGGACCACGGTGGCGCCTTCCTCGATGGCGGCCTCGAAATCGCCGGTCATGCCCATCGACAGGCCGGTCAGGCCGGGATGGACCGTCACTGCCCGGTCGCGCAGGTTGCGTAACAGGGTGAAGCAGGGCCGCACCCGCGCCATGTCGGAACTGAACAGCGCCAGCGTCATCAGCCCCCGCGGCCGCAGGCGCGGGAACTGCCCGAGCCCGTCCACGAAGGGCAGCAGCGCATCCGGGTGCAGGCCGAACTTGCTCGCCTCGCCCGTGGTGTTGACCTGGATGTAGACGTCGAGGAAGCGGTCCTCGCGCTCCAGCCGCCGGTTCAGCGCATCGGCCAGCCGCAGGCTGTCCAGCGCGTGGAATTCGCGCGCAAAGCGGGTCAGGTATTTGACTTTGTTGGTTTGCAGATGCCCGACGATGCACCAGTCGATCTCCAGCTCGGCTAAGGCCTCGCGCTTGGTGGCGGCTTCCTGGATCTTGTTCTCGCCGAAGGTGCGGATGCCGGCTTCATGGGCCAGGCGCAGCACATGCGCGGGCACCGTCTTGGTGATCGGCAGCAGCCGCACCTCGTCCCGCGCGCGTCCTGCGCGGGCGCAGGCGGCGGCGATGCGCGCTTCGACGAGGGCCAGATTGTCGCGGAACCTGGCCAGCGGATCGGGGCCGAAACGTTGGACATCCTCGTCCGAGAGTCCGGGGCGGGTGGCTGGCGATGGCTGGTCCGGGGGCCCGGCATTTCCGTTCATGGCGCGGTGGATCCTTGTGAATATCCTATTCTGTTACCCTTGAACTGGCTTGCCGATAACGGCCAGTTTTGGAAGAATTAGATGCTCCAGTTGGAGCAGGGACATGGCGCAGGATCGACCGATGGGCGCAAGGCAGATCTGCGAGGTGCTGCGGGACCAGATCCTCGGCGGCGTCTTCGGGGCGGATGGCCGCCTGCCCTCGTCCCGCACGCTGGCGCAGGAACTGGGCGTTTCGCGCACGACCGTTACGGTGGCCTATGAGCAATTGCTGGCCGAGGGCTATATCGAGGTCCGGCAGGGTGCGCGGCCGCGTGTCACCGTGGCAGGGCGGGCCGAGCGCGCGATCAAGGTGGCGCCCGTCGGTGCGCGCCCGCTCTCGGCCTATGGGGAACGTATCCGCGCGTTTTCGGCCCCGACCCGGAGCGACCACAAGCTGATCGCCGATTTCCGATATGGCGATCTCGCGCCCTCGGATTTTCCCTCGGTGCTGTGGAAGCGCGCCGTGAATGCGGCTCTGGCGCATCGGGGCGACCGGCTGGCCTATGACGATCCGCGCGGCTCGTACCGGTTGCGCGCGGCGTTGCAGGGTTACCTGTGGCGCGCGCGGAGGCTGCGCTGCGCGTTGGACCAGATCATCATCGTCAACGGCTCGCAGCAGGGGCTGGACCTCTGCGCCCGGCTCTTGCTGGATCCGGGCGACCGCTTCGCGATCGAAAATCCCTGTTACGCCATGGCACGCGGGGTCTTTGCCAGCACCGGCGCCATGTCCCTGCCGCTGCCCGTCGACCGCGACGGGTTGGTCGCCGAGGCGCTGGCGCATGTCCGGGCGCGGCTGGCCTATGTCACGCCCTCGCACCAGTTCCCGCTGGGGGGAGTGCTGCCCGTCTCGCGCCGGCATCAGTTGCTGGCCTGGGCGCGAGGGCAGGGCGCCTGGGTGGTCGAGGACGATTACGACAGCGAATACCGCTATGACATCACGCCGGTGCCGCCGCTCTACGGGCTCGATGACAGCGGCCGGGTGATCTATCTCGGTACGATTTCCAAGACGCTCTCGCCCAGCCTGCGGATCGGCTATCTTGTCGTGCCGCCCGATCTTCGGCAGGTGTTTGCCACGGCCAAGCACCTGGCCGACCGGCACGCGCCCCTTACCGAACAGGAGGCGCTGGCCGCGCTGATCGAAAGCGGCGCCTATGAGCGCCATGTCCGCCGCGCCCGCCGCCTGAACGGCGAGCGGCGCATGACCCTGCTGAACGCGCTGCGCGGCTGCTTTGGCGACGGCGCCGCCATCGAGGGGGCGGACGCGGGCCTGCACCTCGTCCTGTGGCTGGACCTGCCCCCATCATGCGAGGCCCCGCTGGTTGCCGAGGCAGGGCGGGCGGGTGTCGGCATTTACCCGATCTCCCCGCTGTACGATCCGCAGGCGGGCACCCTGCCGGATCGGGTCGGGCTGGTCATGGGTTACGCCGCGCTCGACGCCCGGCGGATCGAGCGCGGGGTTCAACTGCTGGCGGAAGCTGTCAGCAGGGTGAGGCCGGCGATTTCAACGAAGCCGCGTCCCGGGTTCCCGGGCACCGCGCCTGCCCTCGCCCCGGCAACACGGTGGAACTGACCTTGCAACCGATGGCAGATGGAGGTTTCCATGGAACATCGCGATTTCGGCAGAACCGGCCTGAAGATCATGCCACTGGTTTTCGGCTGGACCATCGACGAGGCGCGGAGCTTCGCCGTGCTGGATGCCTTCGACACGGCGGATTACACAGCCCCGCGCGGATGATCTCGCTGGTACAGGCGGCGGTGCACCATGTGAAGGCGACGAGGACCGAGGCGAAGGAGGCGAGCGTCAGGCCGATCTCGACGATCAGCAGCGAGGGCCGGCGCAGCCATGCCGTCCCGCCCTGCGAGGAGCAGCCCCAGCGGAAGAGACAGCCAGAAGCTGCGGCAAGGACTGGCGCGAGAAATCGAGGATCTCCATCATCGCGCCACCTTCCAGCGCAGATGCAGGTCGACCTGACGGCTGATCATCGCGATCGGGATGCTGAGCGCGATGTAAGCAGCCCGGCAAAGACGAAGCTCTCCAGCCCGCGGAACGTCGCCTGTGAGACATTCGACGCCCTGAAGGCGATTTCGGGCATGCCGATCGCCGAGGCGATGGCCGTGTCCCTGATGAGCCCGATCGCATCGGTCACGATCGACGGCAGCGTGATCCGCAGCAGTTGCGGCATCCCACATCCGCCATGCCGAGCGCTTGCGAGGCTTCACCGCGCTGAGGAAGCGCCGGGCGCGCCCGGTCCGGGGGTGGCGCATGACCTCGGTGCTCGGGCTCTGTTCGTGGATCCTGCCCTCGGCCATGATCAACACGCGATCCGAGACGCTTTCGGCGAAATACCTTTCATGGGTGGCGACGATCATCGTCATGCCGCCCGCCGCGAGCCCCTGCATCACGTTCGGCACTTCGATCCCGGTTCCGGATCAAGCGCCGAGGTCGGCTCGTCGAACAGCATCACCTCGGGAGGCGTGACGCCTCCCGAGGTGCAGTCCTGCCTTCGAAAGGCTGACGCCTCGCTTTCCGTGCCAGAGATCAGGCAGTCCCGAGCAGAACGACGGTCGCAAAGCGGGGATCTGCGCGACGACGACTGTGCGAAACTCTACGCTTGGATGTTGGCGGGAATGGGGCCAACGCCTGCGCGAAAGCTGCCGGGGCGCGGGTCTCCGCGCCCCTCGGGGATCAGGGTATTCCGATGCGGATCGGGGCCGACGGGCAGCCCCCGTTCAGCGGCAAAGCTCCGCGCGGATTTTGTCCAATGCCGCGGTGCGGGCATGGCGCGCGGCCAGGGCCTCGTCCATGGAAACCTGGACGAAACGCACCTTGGTATTGGGCTGCAACTGTCCGATCAGGTCCATATCCGCCGAAATCACGGCGCCGAGCGTGAAATAGCCGCCACCCGAGACCGCATCGCGATGCAGCACGATCGGCTCCTGCCCGCCCGGCACCTGGATCGACCCGTAGGAATAGCACCCGTCGACGATGTTCGACGGGTCCGACCCCGCGCCGAACGGCTGCGCGCGTGCGACGAATTCCATCGGGTGGCCGCCACGGAAGCGATAGCCCATCCTGTCGGCCTCGGGTGCGACGGTCCAGTCGTCGGCGAAGAACCGGTCCTGCGCGGCGGGCGTCAGGCGGTGCCAGTAGAGGCCGGGCAGCACCCGCAGCGGCACCGGCGCCTCCATCCGGGGGATCAGGCCCCGGTCGAGGCTGCGTTCGAGCGTGCCGCCCTGCGCCACCGGCACCACGTCGCCCGCCGCGAGCGCCCGCCCGTCCAGTCCGCCGAGCCCGCCGATCGGATAGGTCGAGCGGCTGCCGAGCGCGGGGGGCGTGTCGATCCCGCCCGCGAAAGCGATGCAGATCCGCGCCCCGGCCTTGAGGAAGCCGAAACTCAGCACCTGCCCGGCACGGACCATGAAGGCGCTCCAGCCTTCGCGCGGGGCACCATCCACCAGGATCGGCATCTCCGCCCCGGTCACGGCGACGAGCGTGTCGGTGGTGAAGCGCAGTTCGGGCCCCATGAACACCGCTTCCAGACCGGCGGCGCCTTCGTCATTGCCCACCAGCATATTGGCCACCCGCAGCGCGAAACGGTCCATCGCGCCGCCCTCGGGGATGCCCAGGTGGAAATAGCCCGGCCGCCCGAGGTCCTGGATCGTCGTCGACAGGCCGGGCTTGAGAACGTCAAACGCCATTGAGCGCCTCCATGATCTTGGCATTGGTGCCCGCGATGTCCGCGTTCCAGGCATCGAGGTCGAAGGTCACCGGGGCGATCCGGGGCACATAGGTTCCGGCGGCGATGTCGGCGGCGATGCGGTCGTGTTCGGCGCGGTCGACGGGTTTCCATTTCACGATGTCGCCCGGACGGAAGAACACCATGAACTCCCTGAGGTAACTGATCGTCTGCGTCGGGTCGTAGATCGGCATCGGGGTGATCCCGAACATCTGGTAGCCGCCCGCGCCGCGCACCGAATAGATGCAGCCGAAGCAGCCGCCATGCCCCACCGTCAGCTTCGGCGTATCGGTGCGCGGGCGCAGGTATTTCGGCACCTGGATCTGCCTGTCGCGCGCGACGAGCTGATACAGGAACGGCAGGCCGGAAACGAACCCCACCATCGACACGAACCACGGCTGCGCGTGATAGGCCTCGATGAAGGTCGCCACGTCGTCATAGCCGTTGATCCGGGCGGCATAGTCGAGATCGCTGCCCGAAGGATCCTGATGCCGCTCGCGGAACCGCATCAGCGTCTCCTGCGTCCAGGGATCCTGGAAATAGACCGGGATCTCGATGATCCGGGTGTCGAGCCGCCTTTCGCCCGACAGCGCGGCCTGTTCCAGCGCCTGCACGCGGGCCATGATGTCGTCGGGCGCGATCACGTCCGGGTCGAACCGGACCTCGAACGAGGCATTGGCCGGGCAGATTTCGGTGACACCGGGGATATCGGCCGCGGCCACCGCATTGCGCAGCGACAGCGCGACGAAGAACGCTTCGAGCGACATCTCCTCGTCGATCTCGACATAGACATGTTCGTCGCCGCCAAAGGAATACCGTGTCTTCATCGCTTTCTCCTATGCGGCGGGGGGCAGGTTCCCGGCGGCGAGCCAGGGTTCCAGCCATTGCGTATGGAAGGCGCCGTCGCGCACCCCGGGATCGGCCGCGAGCGCCAGATGCAGCGGGACCGTGGTCTTCAGCCCGCCGATCTCGATCTCCGTCAGCGCCTGGGCCATCCGCGCAATCGCCTCCGCACGCGTCGGCGCATGGACGATCAGCTTGCCCAGCAGGGAGTCGTAGAACGGCGGGATCTGGTAGCCCTCATAGAGGAAATGGTCGAACCGCGCGCCCTCGGGCAGCGTCAGGGCGGAGACCGTGCCGGGAGAGGGCAGGAAGTGCAGGAACGGATCTTCGGCGTTCAGCCGCACCTCGATCGCATGGCCCTGACAGGGGATCTGCTCCTGCGTCAGCGGCAGCTTCTCGCCCCCGGCGATGCGCAGCATCAGCACGATAAGGTCGAGCCCGGTGATCATTTCCGTCACCGGGTGTTCGACCTGAATGCGGGTGTTCATCTCGATGAAATAGAAACGGTCCGCCGCCGGGTCATACAGATATTCGATCGTGCCCGCGCCGCGATAGCCGACCGCCCGGGCAAGCGCGACCGCGCTGTCGCACAGGGCGCGACGGGTGGCCTCGGGCAGGCCGAAGGCGGGCGCCTCCTCCCAGACCTTCTGGCGGCGGCGTTGCAGCGAACATTCCCGTTCATGGCAATGCACCGCATCCGTGCCGTCGCCAAGGATCTGCACCTCGATATGGCGCGGGTTGACGATGACCTTTTCCAGATACAGCCCGCCGTCGCCAAAGGCCGCCTGCGCCTCGGCCCGGGCCTGCGGCGCGAGACGCGCAAGCTCGTCGGGCGTCTGCGCGATGCGGATGCCGCGCCCGCCGCCCCCCGCCGCTGCCTTGATCATCACCGGATAGCCGATGGCCGCGGCCACGGCCGGGGCCTGTTCCGCCTCGATCCGGCCCTCCGATCCGGGTACCACCGGCACGCCCGCCGCCGCTGCCGCGATCCGCGCGGCAACCTTGTCGCCCATGCGCGCGATGGTCTCGGGCGCGGGGCCGACGAAGGTCATCCCCGCCGCCTCGACCGCGCGGGCGAAGTCGGCATTCTCGGCAAGGAAGCCATAGCCCGGATGCACCGCATCACATCCCGCATCGCGGGCCGCCCCCACGACCGCCGCGATGTCGAGATAGGATTTCGCCGCCGGTGCCGGGCCGATGCACACCGCCTGATCGGCGAGCAATACGGCCAGCATGTCCTTGTCGGCCTCGGAATGGGCCTGCACCGTCGTGATGCCCATGTCGCGCGCGGCGCGGATGATCCGCACCGCGATTTCGCCCCGGTTGGCGATGAAGAGCTTGCGGATGGCCATCGCGCTCACTCCAGCGTCGCGAGGACCGCCCCCGCCATGACCGGATCGGCATCGCCCGTGACATAGGCCACGAAGGTGCCTGCAACCTCTGCCTTGATCTCGATGAAGGTTTTCATCACCTCGACCAGGCCGATGGTGTCGCCGATGGCGACGGCCGTGCCCGCCGCCATGAAGGGCGCGGCGTCGGGGGCGGGCCTGTGGTAGAAGGTGCCGGGAAGGGGGGAAAGGATCTCGTTCATGGGTCTCTCCTGTCGGGTCAGCTTTGTTGGGCGAGGACCACCGCCGCGGGGGCGATGGTGATGCCGTTGTCTTGCAGGGTGGCCTTGATCGCACGGCCGATGGCCAGCGCGCCGGGCGTATCGGAATGGAAGCAGATCGAACTCGAAGGCGATGGGGATGTCCTTGCCCGTCACCGTCTCGACCACGCCTTCGCGGCAGGCGCGCAGGCATTTCCGCGCGAGCGTCGCCGGATCGGGCGCCGCCACCCGGCGGGTGAAGACGATCGAACCGCTGTCGTCATAGTCGCGGTCGGCGTAGAATTCGCGCACCACCGGCTGGCCGAGGCGGCGGGCGACCTCGCAGGTGACCGAGATGTCCATGCAGAACAGGATCAGGTCGGGGGCGGTGGTGCGCAGGGTCTCGACCAGATGGCGCGACAGGTCTTCGTTCGCCGCAGCCTCCATGTAAAGCGCGCCATGCGGTTTGACATGTTGCAGCGCAAGGCCATGGCGCCGCCCGAATTCGCGCAGCGCGCCGATCTGATACAGGATGTCGTTGACCAGTTCATCGGCGGGCGCACGGATCGGGCGGCGCCCGAACCCCACCAGATCGCGGAACCCCGGATGCGCGCCGAGGGCCACCGAATGCTGCCGGCACAGCCCCGCCACCCGGTTCATCAGCGAGGGATCGCCGGCATGGAAGCCGGTGGCGACATTGGCCGAGGTGATCAGTTCGATCAGATCCTCATCCGGCGCTTCGCCGAGGGTCCAGTGGCCGAAGCCCTCGCCCATGTCACAGTTCAGATCGACACTTTTCCGCATGGCTCTCTCTCAGTCTTGCCCCGGTTCAGGGTTCCGCAGATTCTCGGCCAAGTAAAATTCAGAATTCAGTCCTTGCCATTTCCGAATTTCAGATAATGATGAGCCGGTCGGACGGATGAAAACCCTGCGAAATCGCGACATCCCGGAAAATCGCGGCGGCTTGCGAATTCCGATTTTCGGCTGCTGAGATAGACAGTATCGGATTTTCCAAAGATGAACTTCCGCCAGTTGAAATATTTCGTCGCCACCGCCGAGACCGGGCAGGTCAGCCGCGCGGCGAATGCGTTGTCGATTTCGCAAAGCGCGATCACCACGGCGATCCGCGAGCTGGAAAGCGAGCTTGCCACCGGCCTTTTCACCCGCACCGCCCATGGCATGGAAATGACCCAGGCGGGGCGCGAGCTTCTGGCGCTGAGCTATGAAATCCTGACCAAGATCGACGAGGCGGTGAATATCCGCGAGCGCGCCTCCGGCACCTCCGGGCGGATCATCATGGCCACGACCTATACCGTCATCGGCTATTTCCTGCCCTATCACCTGGATCGGCTGGCCCGGCTGCATCCGAATCTGGAGATCCAGATCCACGAGTTGAACCGCGAGAGCGTCGAGGAGGGGCTGCTGGCGAACCGTTTCGACATCGCCCTCGTGCTGACCTCGAACATCTCGAATCCCGGGATCGAGACCGAAACCCTGCTGCGCTCGCCCCGGCGGCTGTGGCTGCCGCAGGGGCATCGTCTGGCCGATCGGGCGCGTGTCCGTTTCGACGAAATCGCCGCCGAGGACTATATCATGCTGACGGTGGACGAGGCCGCGAACACGACGATGAAATACTGGAATTCCAACGCCATGCAGCCCAATGTCCGGCTGCGAACCTCGTCGATCGAGGCGGTGCGGTCGATGGTGGCGAACGGCCGGGGGGTGACGGTGCTGTCCGACATGGTGTATCGGCCCTGGTCGCTGGAGGGCAAGCGCATCGTGACGGTGGAAACCGATCCGGGGGTGCCGTCGATGGATATTGGCCTGGCCTGGCGGCGCGGTGCGGACATTACTCCGGCGACGCTGGTTCTGCACGCGTATTTCCGGCAGGCGTTCCATACCCCGCAGATCTAGGCGAAGGCGGCGGCGATGGCCTCCGGCCCCGCCCCCGCACCGAGCAGCGCCGACAGCAGCAGCCGCGCCTTGACCGCAGACAAATCACCCGAGAACACCGCCCCCGCCGCCGCCAGCGTCGTGCCGCCCGAATCCTTGCCGTAGACCGGCGCCGTCCGCCCCTCGGGGCAGCGCGAGGCGATGACGACCGGCCCCCCCCGCGCCGTCAGCCGCGCCACCGCCGCCGCCCAGCCCTGCGGCAGGTTGCCCCGCCCGAAAGCCGCGATCACGACGCCGGGGGTGCCGTTCGCCGCGCAATATTCCAGATAGCCCGGCGCCGCACCGAGGCCCGCGGCAATCAGTTCCACCTCCGCCAGCCGGGGCGCCGCGACATGCAGGCGGGGCCGGGGTTGGCGGTACAAATGCACCGCGCCCCGATCGACCTCGCCGATCTTGCCAAGGCCGGCGGAGCGGAACGTATCGGTGCGCGCGGTATGCGTCTTGGAAACCTCGCGCGCGGGGTGAATATCGCCCTCGAAGACGATCGCCGCGCCCCGCATGTCCGGGCAGGCCGCAACGCGCAGCGCATCGGCGATGTTGCGCGGCCCGTCGGTATCGGGCACCCCGGCATGACGCTGTGCACCGGTGAAGACCACGGGCTTGTCGGAAGCGACGAGAATATCGGCCAGGAACGCACTTTCCTCCATCGTGTCGGTGCCATGGGTGACCACGACCCCCGCAACCGCCGGATCGGCCAGTGCCGCGGCGATCCGGCCGCACAGCGCATGGACGGTGGACAGATCCAGCGCATAGCTGCCCACGGCCCGGAAATCCTCGACATCGACGGTGATGCCGCCCAGCGGTTCGTGCAGGCTGGCGATCAGCCGGTCCCCGGCAAGGCCGGCATTCACCGGGCCGCCCGCGTGATCCTCCTGCGAGGCGATGGTGCCGCCAGTGGCGATCAGTCGGACATGGGGCATGGCGTTTCCTTCGGATTGGGCTGATAGGGTCCGCGCCGTTCGGTCCGGGTCTCGGCCAGCCGGACCAGTTCGTGCCAGCGGCGCACCAGGTAGTTGTGCTCGTCCATCGTGCTGTTCCACACCGCGACGCGGGCGGCCCGCGCCCGGTAGGAGCCGCCCGAACGCACCTCCCCCTCGCGGATTGCAAAGTCGCCCGTGGGGCCGGGAAGGGGGCGTTGCGCGGGCAGCCCCTCGTACCAGTAATTCCATTCCGCCGGATCGAGATAGGCCCGCACCCGCCCCGGCACCGACATGTAATAGCCCTGCCGCGCCATCACCGCCCCGGCCCAGCCCGACAGGAACCAGTTGAGCCAGGCATAGGCCATGTCGCGCCGTCCGCCCGTCAGATGGTTCGCAAGGCACAAACCGCCGTGCCAGCCGCGATAGCCTTCGACCGGCACCGCCTGCCGCACCCGGAGCCTGCGCGACTTCAGCGCCACGACGGAGGGCGACCACAGCGAGGAAATCGCCAGTTCGCCCGCCGCGAGACGATCCGTCGCCTCGGTTGCGGTGCGCCAGAACCGCGCGAGATGCCCCGACTGCACCAGCTCGCGCCCGCGCGCCATCAACTGGTCGATCTCCCCGATCGTCAGGTTGCCGAGGTCGCGGCAGGCGAACAGCCCGACCGCGCGCAGGGCCATCGCCAGGTCGAAGACCCCGATCGCCGGTTCGTCCACCAGCGCGACCCGGCCCTTCCAGCGCGGTTGCAGGATCTCCGCCCAGGAGGTCACCTCACGGTCCACATCGACCCGCACCAGTTCGAGGTTCAATGCGAAACTGTCGAAGTTGTGGACGGTGGGCAGCATCGAGATCGCCGTGCTTTCGGCATCGGACAGGGTTCCGTCCGACTGGACATAAAGGCGCGTGATCGGGTGGTCGCCGACCCCGAGCCTGCGGCCGTCGAAGCCGCCCCGGCGGGTCAGGTCGGACACCTCGTCCCAGGCTTCGATCCGGGTGGTGTCGATCGGCTGCACCGCCCCCCAGTTCCAGACGATATCCAGATTGTGGAAACACTGGTCGTAGATGTCGTAGCCGTCCGGCCGGGTGGCGGCGATCCGCTGGGCGGTGACGAAATCATGCTCGTGGAACTCCAGCGCGAAGCCGAGGTCGGCCTCCGCCCGCGCCTTCAGCCGCTTCCAGGGCAGGATCTCGGTACACAGGATGCGCAGCGGGCCCGTCATGCCACGGGCTCCGGCAGGCGCAGGAAGGCCGCGAACGAGCGCCGGACCAGCGTCGGATCCAGCCCCTCCAGGATGAACACCAGCCGCGAGACCCGCGGCCCCTCCGGCCAATGTGTCATATGCACCGGCGCATGGATCAGATGCTGCACGCCATGTATCGCCACGGGCCGCTCTTCCCCCTCGACATCGAGGATCCCCTTCACCCGGAAGATCCTGTCGCCATAGCGATGCAGAAGCAAGCCGAGCCAGATCCCGAAGGCCGTCCAGTCGAGCGGGCGGTCGAACACCATCGAAAAGGTCTGCACGCCGAAGTCGTGGTCGTGGTGGTGCTGCCCGTCGCAGGCATCGGGCGGCAGCGGCAGGAACCCGGGGGCCAGCCCGCCGATCAGCCGCGCGACCGGTTCCGCACCGTCGCAGACCTCGGCCGAGGGGTTGATCCGCCCGAGCCTGCGGCGCAGGTTGAAGACCGCGCCCGATGCGGCCAGATCGGTTTTCGTCAGCACGATCCGGTCGGCGGCGGCGATCTGGCGCAGCGCCTCGGCCCGGTGATCGAGCTGCCCCGCCGCATTCACCGCATCCACCGTCGTCAGCACCCCGCCCGAGGCGAAATGGCTGCGCAGGACCGGATGTGCGCGCAGGGTCTGCAACACCGGCCAGGGATCGGCGAGGCCCGTCGTCTCCATCACCACCCGGTCGAAATCGACCCGGCCCGTCACGCGCAGGCTTTCGAGGTTGAGCAGCGCCTCGGCGATCTCTCCGCGCACGGTACAGCAGATGCAGCCCGATTTCATCAGCATCACGGTCTCGTCGATCCGGTCGAGCAGGTGATGATCCAGCCCGACCTCGCCGTATTCGTTGATCAGCACCGCCGCCCGCGCCATCGACGGATCGGTCAGCAGCCGTTGCAGCAGCGTGGTCTTGCCCGAGCCGAGAAAGCCCGTCAGCAGGATGACCGGGGTCATGGCCGCTCCATCCAGGCGATCAGGTCGGGGTCGAGCGGGTCGAAGCCGCGCGGCGCGAGCGCCTCCGCTTCGGGCCACAGATGCGAGAGCGCGTCGAAGACGGTGCTGGCTCCGGTCGGCCCGGCGAGCACATAGGAGCGGCCCTGCCAGTCCGACAGCTTCAGCCGCCGGAAGGACAGCACCCGGTTCGCCGCCGCCAGCCGCCGCGCGGCCTCGGCCCGGCGGGAGGGGCCGTCGGTATTGCGCGAGAACACGCCGGGACGGGCCACGGGATTGGACCAGTGGTCGTCACAGCCCAGAATGCCACAGAGCGAACACATGATGCCTCCGCGAAAAAGGATGCGGCCGAAGCCGCATCAGAGGGGATGTCAGCGCGGGAACCGCCGCGCGTAGTCGTCGGCCATCTCGTCCATCGTGACGAAGCGCACGCCTTCATGGCCCTTCATGTGGTTGAACAACCGCTCCAGCATCAGCAGCACCTGCGGCCGCCCCGACACGTCCGGGTGGATGGTGATCGGGAAGACGGCATAGTCCATGTTCGCATGAACCCAGTCGAACTGGTCGCGCCAGATCTCCTCGATGTCGCGCGGGTTCACGAAACCATGCGAATTCGGCGATTTCTTGATGAACATCATCGGCGGCAGATCGTCGAGATACCAGCTTGCGGGGATCTCGATCAGGTCGGTTTCCTGCCCGCGCACGAGCGGCTTCATCCAGTCCTCGGGGCGGGCCGAATAGTCGATCTTCGTCCAGCTGTCGCCGACGCGCACGCGGTAGGGGGTGAAGTCGTTGTGCATCAGCGAATGGTCATACTTGATCCCCTTCTTCAGCAACAATTCATTGCTGACATTGGAGAACTCCCACCACGGCGCGACATAGCCGGTGGGCCGCCTGCCCGCCAGTTCGGTGATCAGGCCGATACATTTGTCGAGCACGGCCTCTTCCTGCTCGGGGGTCATCGCGATCGGGTTTTCGTGGCTGTAGCCGTGGATGCCGATCTCATGGCCCCGCTTCGCGACTTCCTTCATCTGCTCGGGGAAGGTCTCGACCGAATGGCCGGGGATGAACCAGGTGGTCTTGATCCCCATCTTGTCGAACAGATCGAGCAGCCGGATCGAGCCGACCTCGCCCGCGAACAGCCCGCGCGAGATGTCGTCGGGGCTGTCCTCGCCGCCATACGAGCCGAGCCAGCCCGCGACCGCATCCACGTCGACGCCGAAGCCGACCAGAATTTCCTTTGCCATGTCAGTCTCCTTTATAATGGGTCACGCCGCGATCAGCGTGACCGAGCGGGGATCGACCCCGAGGGTGATGGTGTCGCCGGGGCGGGTGCTGCGCGCCTCGGGGGTTTCCGAATGGGTTTCGACCTTGACCTCGCGCCCGTCCGACAGGCGCACGCGGAAATGGCCCGCGGCCCCCACGAGTTGCCGGAAGGTCACCGTGCCCGGCAGGCGGATTTCGTCCGGCGCACCGGAGGGCGCGAGGCGGAAGGCCTCCGCCGGGATCACCGCGACCGAGGCGCCCTCGCCCCCCACGCCCGCGATCGGGCCATAGGCGGTGTCGATCAGGCCAGCGGCCCGGGCGCGGCCCTCGATCACCGTGTTGTTGCCGATGAAGTCGGCCACGAACGGGGTTTGCGGGCGCAGGTACAGGTCTTTCGGCGCCGAAATCTGTTCCACGAGACCGTTCGACATCACCACCACGCGATCCGACAGGCCGAGCGCCTCGGATTGCGCATGGGTGACGAAGACGAAGGTGATGCCCAGTTCGCGCTGGAGCAGCTTGAGTTCGTTCTGGATGATCCGGCGCAGGTTGGCGTCGAGCGCGCCGAGAGGCTCATCGAGCAGCAGGATGTCGGGTTCCACCACCAGCCCGCGTGCAAGCGCGATCCGCTGCCTTTGGCCGCCCGACAGCCGGTCCGCCTTGCGGTCGGCGAAATCGGTCAGGCCGAACATGTCGAGGATGCGCTCGACCTTGCGGTCGCGCTCGGCCTTCGGCAGGCCCTTCACGTCCAGCCCGAAGCCGATGTTCTGGCGCACCGTCATATGCGGGAACAGCGCGTAGTTCTGGAAGATCATCGAGGTCGGCCGCTTTTCGGGCGGGGTGTGGGAAACGTTCTGCCCCTTGATCAGGATCTCTCCCTCGGTGATGTCCTCGAAGCCCGCGATCATCCGCAAGGTGGTGGATTTGCCGCAGCCCGAAGGGCCGAGAAAGGCGACGAACTCGCCCTGTCCCACCTTCAGGTTGAAATCCGACACCGCCTTGGTGCCGTCCGCATAGGTCTTGCCGACCTGGATCAGTTCGAGATCATGGAGCATGGCCGTCCTCAAGGGTCCGTGCGCGCCCCCCGGCCGCCGGGGAGCGCAGGGGATCAGGCGTTCAGGAACTCGTCCCAGCGTTGGATCAGGTGGTCATATTCCTCCGGCCACTGGTGCCAGTAGGCGACATTCGCCGAACGTTCGGCGAGCGAGCCGCCATCGCGCAGATCGCCCTCGCTGATGCCGCGGTCGGGGGCGCCGACCCAGGGCTTGCCCTCGTACCAGAAGGCGTATCTGTTCGGATCCATGGCCTTTTCGATGGTCTTCGAGGGCGAATAATACCCCTGTTCCGTCACCGTCACGCCGGGCGGGCCGGAGAGCCAGTAGTTGGCATAGGCCAGCACCGCATCGCGGTTCGGCGTGCCCCGCAGCATCGACGGCCCGATCGTCCAGCCCCGATAGCCTTCGCGGGGCGTCGCGTATTTCGCGGGCTTGCCCTGCGCCTTGACCGCCAACACCGCAGGCTGCCAGGCATCGCAGACCACCATCTCGCCCGAGGCGAGCAGGTTCACCAACTCGCCGAAATCTCCCCAGAGCGCGCGGAACTGGCCTTCCTTCTTCTTCGAGATCAGGAATTTCGCCGCCTCGTCGATTTCGGCGCCGGTCGGGTTGCCGGGGTTCTTCGCCTCCAGCAGGCCCAGCGAGTTCATCGCCAGGATCGCCTGTCCGATCGCGATCAGCGGATCGACGTTCAGCCCCGACTTGCCCTTCCACTTGCTGTCGAAGATCGCGGTCCAGCTGTTGGCCTCTTCGGCCGAAAGCACCTCCGGGTTGTAGCCGATCGAGTCGAAATTATAGACCGCCGGAACCATGTACAGTTCCGTCTGCGCTTCGTCCGCCCAGATCTGGCCGGAGATCTGCGCCTTCGCGTCCCATTTCGGATCGGTCCTGGTGAAGGTGTCGCGGATGTCCGCCCAGTTCGACAGCGCGCTGACCGGGATCGTCTCGACGTTGTTGGTGGCGATGATCGCGGGAAGGCGCTCCGCGATGATTTCCCAGCAGTCGTAATCCGACGAGCCGGAGAGGATTTTCGTCTGTGCGTCGGGATAGGTCGAGGGCGTTCCCGAAACCGCCCTGACGCCGCTTGCGGCCTTGAAGGCATCGAGGATGCGGTCCTGCACGGTGGTCGACAGGCCGGTGGTGCGCAGCTCCTGCGACGACAGTGCGGAGGCATGGGCCATGCGCGACCACGGATGCAGCCCCGAGCCCAATGCCGCCGCACCGATCGCGGCCGAGCCTTGCAGGAAGCGGCGACGGGAGGTCTTTCCTTGATGTGTCATGTCGGTTGATCCCTGTTGTCTTTGGTTTTTCAGTAGCGGCCCACCAGAAGGCCGCCATCGACGGTGACGATCTGCCCGGTGAGGTAGGAGGCATCGTCCGAAGCGAGGAAGCCGATGACCTTCGCGATCTCCTCCGGCTCGCCAAGGCGGCCCATCGGGATATAGGGGGAGGCGATTTCCGCGGCCCGCGCGCCCAGCGAATGCCCTTCGTTCAGCAGTTGGGCCGTGCGGATATAGCCCGGCGCCACGCCGTTCACCCGGATGCCGCGGCGGGCGAATTCCACCGCCAGCCCGCGCACGAGGCCGATCACCCCGGCCTTCGCGGTCGAGTAATGCACATGCTCGTCCCAGCCATAGGCGATGCCCATGATCGAACTGAGACAGACCACCGAGGCGCCCGGCTGCATCGCCGCGATCGCCGGGCGGATCACCCGCAGCATGCCCGTCAGGTCGATGTCGAGGGTCTCGTCCCATTTCTCGTCGGTCATCTCGGCCATCGGGCAGCGCAGCGCGATTCCGGCATTTGCGACGACGACATCCACCCGGCCATGATCGGCCAGCACCCCGGCCACCACGGCCTCGGCCCGGGCGGTGTCCCGCACGTTCAGGGCCCTGAATTCCGCGCTGCCGCCCGCGGCGGCGATGTCGGCCACGGTGGCGCGGCCCTCATCCTCCAGCACGTCGGTGACGACGACATGATCCCCCTTTGCGGCGAAAAGCATGCAGCAGGCCCGGCCGATTCCGATTCCGCCGCCCGTGACCAGCACGACCCGTTTCGTATTCATAGCATCACATCTCCTGAATTGGGGCCGAGGGTCTGGCCCACGAACAGCGCGGCATCGGGCGAGACGAGGAACGACACCGCACCCGCGACCTCCTCCGGCTCGCCGAAGCGGCCAAGCGGCAGGCCCGCGCGCTTCTCGCGCTTCCACTCCTCGGAAAGCGCGCGCACGAGGGGCGTATTGATCGGCCCCGGCGCGACGGCATTGACACGCACGCCCCGCGCGGAGACCTCGCGCGCCAGCGATTTGGTCAGGCCGATGATGGCGGCCTTCGCGCCCGAATAATGGGCCAGTTCGACCCCGCCGATCTGGCCGAGCTGCGAGGCGACGTTGACGACATGGCCCGCACCCCTCTCCAGCATCGCGGGCAGGCAGGCCCGCGTCATCAGGAAGGTGCCCCGGACATGGACGGCGAAAATCCGGTCGAAATCGGCGGGCGCGATGTCGAGGAACAGCGCCTGATGGCCGAAGCCTGCGTTGTTGACGAGGATCCCGGGTGCGCCCATCTCGGCTCGCACCCGATCCATCATCGCCGCGACGGAAGCCTCGTCCGACACATCGGCCGCATAGGCACGGGCCTGGCCGCCCGCCGCATTGATCCGGGCGGCGGTGTTCTGCGCGGCTTCCAGATGCAGGTCGTTGACGGCGACACGGTGCCCGTCCCGCGCCAGCCTGAGGGCGATGGCTTCGCCGATGCCGGACCCCGCGCCGGTGACAAGAGCGGTCATGCTCATTCCTCCTGACCCTTGAAGCGGCCGGCGCGGGCGGTGAAACGCTTCATCAGCAGCCCGTAGATCACCAGCAGCGTGAACGAGAACAATGTGGTCAGAACCCCGAAGGCGAAGATGTTCGGATAGATCTCGACCGCGAAGGTGCCGTAGATCGCCAGCGGCAGCGTCAGCTCGCGCCCCGCGGTGAACAGCGTCCGGGCGAATTCGTCATAGCTGAGCGTGAACGAGAACAGCATGGCCGACAGGACGCCCGGAAAGATGATCGGGAAGGTCACCCGCCGGAAGGTCTGCGCGGGCGTCACGCCGAGCGACATCGACGCTTCCTCGATCGACCGGTCGAAGCGGTTGAAGATCGCCAGCATCACCAGGAAGGCGAAGGGATAGGTGTAGACCACATGCAGCACGAAGGCGGTGCCCCACCAGGCGCGGTCCATGCCGATGGTGTTCGACAGCAGCGCCATGCCAAGGCCGACCAGAACGCCGGGCACCATCATCCCCATGATGATCAGGTAGAACACCGGGCCCGACCCCTTGAACCGGGTGCGGAAGGCCTCGGCGCTCATCACGCCCAGGATGGTGGAGACGACCGTGGTCATGAAGGCCAGCGCCAGAGACCGGATCAGCGGCTCGCCCACCGGCAGGCGCGACACGCGGGAGGTTTCGGCCAGCCCGAGCAGATGCCGATACCAGTAGACCGACCAGTCCCGGATCGGAAGCTGCGGCCCGCCATCGGCCGACTGGAACGACAGCACCGCCAGGACAATCATCGGCCCGTAGAGGAACAGCAGGAACAGCCCGGTATAGACGGCGAGGACGGGGCGGAGGGCACGCGCTTCCATCTCACATCTCCTTGCGCAGATCGACCAGCCGCAGCGCGAGCGAGATCACGGCGGTGATGATCAGGGTGAGCACCACGCCCGCAACGGCGGCGAAGGCCCATTTGAGCGAGCCGACCTGGCTCACGATGATATTGCCGAGCAGGTTGACCTTGCGCCCCGAGAGCGAGGCGGCGGTCGCGAATTCGCCCAGCACCATGACGGAGACGAAGATCGCCCCCACCACCACCCCCGGCAGCGAGAGCGGCACGATGATGCGGCGGAAGATCGTCCAGAACGAAGCGCCCAGATCGCGCGCGGCCTCGATCACCGAGGGCTCGATCCGGCCCAGCATGAAGGTGATCGGCCCGACCATGAACACGCAATAGATCTGCGTCATGCCCACCAGTACCGAGAATTCGGAGAACAGCAGGAAGGTCAGTGGCTCGTGGATGATCCCGAGCTTCATCAGGATCACGTTGATCGCGCCTTCGGTGCCCAGCATCGGCCGCCAGGCGATGACCCGGATCAGGAAGGAGGTCCAGAACGGGATCACGCAGGCGACCAGAAGCGCCGTCTGCACCGTCTTCGAGCGCACGAACAGCCCGATATAAAGCGCGACCGGATAGCCCACGACGACGGTCGCCACCAGGACCGTCAGCCAGATCCGCACCGTGGTCAGGATCGCGTCGAGATAGGTCGGCGTGGTCAGGAAACGTTCCCAGCTTGCCGTGGTCAGGTCCGGCGTCACCGCGAATGTGGTCTGTGTCCAGAACGAGACCCAGATCACCATCAGCATCGGCAGCGCCAGGAACAGCACCATCCAGGCGATGCCGGGGGACAGCAGCATCAGCGCCCGGCGCCGGTCGCGTTTCGCGCGCAGCAGGGCGGGGCTGGTTTCCTGCGCGGTCATGCTCCGGCCCCCTCGAAGACGAGCGCCGCCCCGGGCGCGAAATGCAGGGCGTAATCGGTGCCCTCGGTCATCACCGGCAGGCGCGGCGCGCTCAGATGGTCAGTGACCTGGATCAGTTGCCCGTCATCGGTCTGGAAGAAGGCGAGCGCGGTCGCGCCGTTGAACTCCCCGGCGACGTAGCGTGCGCTGAAATGGTCGCGCCCCGGCGGCACCTGGCCCGGCGCGCAGATGTCGATCTGGTCGAAGCGCACCGCCATCTGCGCGGGTTTCCCCTCGGGCAGCGGCCGGGGAAGGGCGAGCGATCCCGTCCCGGTCAGCAACGCGCCATCGCGGACCCGGCCCGACAGGATGTTCCATGCGTTCAGGTGACGCGCCGCGGCGGCATTGCCCGGCAGGGCGAAAAGCTCGGCCGGGCGGGCGGCCTGCACGATGCGGCCCTCCGCCAGCACCGCCACCTCGTCGCCCATCACCAGCGCCTCGGTCTCGGAGCCGGTGACGTGCAGGAAGGTTACGCCCTGCCGTTCGCGGATCGCGCGCAGCTCCTCGCACATCCGCGCCCGCAGGTTGGCGTCGAGCGCGCCGAGCGGCTCGTCGAGCAGCACCACGCGCGGTTCGGTCACCAGTGTCCGCGCCAACGCCACGCGCTGGCGCTGACCGCCCGAGATGGCGCCGACGGCCCGGCGCTCGAAGCCTTTCAGGCCGACGAGATCCAGGATCGCCATCGTTCGGTCGCGAATCTCGGAGGCACTGCCGAGCGGATTGCGCGCCCTGTGGCGCAGCCCATAGGCCACGTTGTCGAAGACGTTGAGATGCGGGAACAGCGCGAAGTTCTGGAACACGAAGCCGACATCGCGCTCATGCGTCGGCACCCCGTCGAGGCGCTTTCCCTCAAGCCAGACCTGCCCCGCGTCCGGTTCCTCGAATCCGGCGATGAGCCGCAGGAGGGTCGTCTTACCCGAGCCAGACGCACCGAGGAGTGCGACATAACGGTTGTCCGGTACCTCGAATGACAGTCGCTCCAAGGCGCACACATCGCCATAGCGACGCGTTATGCCGCTCAGTCTCAGCACGTCGATCTCCCTGCATTTTTGTTTTATGTATACAGAGTGCCGATAATGATTCGGCGCAAGGATAAAAACGCTCCCTGTCCACTGAGGCCGATGTTTGGCAAAATTCCATAATCGCAACGCTTAAAATATCATCCGCACGGGGCCGTCAGCGGCGCGGCGTATAATAAAACCCCTGACTTGATCTGTATTATTATAACATAATGTATACTAAGTACGTTTTGTGTAGCGGTTGCAAAGGCCATGATTTCGCTACAATCCTTGCTGCGAAACCGGAGATCCTGATGACCCGAGCCACCGACGCCCCCAGCATGACGCCCCAGCTTTTCGAAACCGCCGCGCAGGTGCTCCGGGCCAATATCGCGCGGGGGTTGCTGCCCGAGGGGTTGGTGCTACAGGAAAGCGCACTCTCCGAACGGCTTTCGATGTCGCGCGCGCCGGTCAAACGGGCGCTGGCCCTGCTCGAAAGCGAAGGCCTGGTCAGCCGCTTTTCCGGGCGCGGCTATCTGGTCGGCACGGGCGGGGGCAGCCCGCATCGCGCCAATCTGCGAGAACTGGAACTGGACCTCGACCAGCTCGACGAGATGGCGGGTCAACCGAACTGGTACCGCCTGCACGACATCATCGAGCAGGAAATCCTGCGCACGGTGGTTTTCGGCGAATATCGCATCGTCGAATCGGCGATGGCACAGCAGTATCAGGTCAGCCGCACGGTGGTGCGCGAGATCCTCGGCCGGTTGCAGGAACGGGGGCTGGTCTCGAAAAGCGCTACGTCGCGCTGGATCGTCGTGCCTCTGACGGCGCGCAAGATCCGCGACAAGTTCGAGTTGCGCATGATCCTCGAAGTAGCGGCCCTCCGTTCCGCCAATCATGACCTGCGGGAGCTGGGCGCGCTGCGCGAGGACATGGCGCAGGCCGAAGAGGCCGATGCGATCCCGCCCGAGACCTGGTTCGCGCTGTCGGATCGCTTTACCGAAGCGGCCGTGCTGTCCGTGACCAACCCGGATCTGTCGCGGTTCATCACGATAAACGGCAAGGCGCTCGCGGCCTCGCAGCGGGCGCTTTTCGCGCTTGGTCTACCCACGGCACGGCAATCGCTTCAGGAATTGCGGCTGGTGATAGACCTGCTGCTCGCGCGCGCCCCGGTGGCCGCGCAGGGCATGTTCGAGACGCATCTGGCCAATGCCCTCCATCGCACCATCGCGCAGTTGAAGATCGTCGCGGTGATGGCGCCGCCGACCAATCTCGCCCCCTTTCTTCAGCCTGGGGAGACCTGAATCACCAGCGCGATCTCCACATATCGGGGCGGCTCAGACTACAGTCAGGCCCCATAATTTGCTTGATCGCAGGCGGGCGTCATGATGCACTCCCCCGACCTGGAGAGGGTCATGGGCGGGTTTTCTGGATAACCAAGGAGCGACCGCGCCCCTCCTTTCCGAAATCACGAGGCAGGCCGCGGGTTGACGACCGGCGGATGCTGAGCGGAGCAATCTTCATTCAACGTAATGGGTTGGTGTGGAGCGAGGCCCCGAACGGTCGTCCATCGAGGCGCCACTGATGGAGTGGGTGGCTCCCGCTTCATCGTCGGCGCTCGCAGCTTTCCCGGCAGCCCTTATGACGGCCACACCCTGGCGTCGGCGCTGGAGCCGGTCGCCATCCTGACCGACCAGGTGCCCGATCCCGCCGTCGTCGACCGCGGCTATCGCGGCCATGGCGTCGAAACCACCCGTGTCCTGATCAGCGGCCAGCGACGCGGCCTCACGCCATTACTGGCACGGCTCCTGAAACGCCGAAGCGCCATCGTGCCCGAGATCGGTCACATGAAGATGGACGGGCGCCTTGCCAGATGCCCGCTGACGGGCCGCATCGGCGACGCGGTTTTTGTCCGGCGCATCGCTTGAACCAGTGGCGCGATACGCCTCACCCCTCTGCGCCTGCGGGTACAAATCCGCAAGATCCTCGCCCATCTTCGGACCATTTGATGCCTGGTCCTGCACCTGATCGCAGCGGCCTGTTGCCAAGGAAAGCCCCGCATGGAGGCCCCAATCACCGCCTGAAAAGATTGTTCAGAGCGGACTAATGATCTGGCACGCTAACAGGCTTCGTATCTTGATGTCGCCACAAGGCCAACATTCGCCGACGTCTCCTGGAAGCGGTGGACGCTGCGGGCGGAACGGCTGGGCCAACGATGACACCACAGTGGCCATCTATTTTTCAGATACGCTCGGGGAGAACAATCCTGGCATTCGCCCAGAAATCGGCAGGATCAGCCTGCAATTCGCGCAAGATGACCATCAACTCGATGACATCGAGGCGCCGCTCTCCCAACTCATACTTCCCGACGAACGAGGGATGCTTGTGTAGTTTCGTGGCCAGATCGGCCTGAGACATGCCCTTTTCGTTCCGAAGGGCAACCAGCGCCTTCAGAAGGGTGCGGTAAGCATCTGAATGAACGCTGCCTGCCAACCGGATCCTGCCATTTCTCGACAGGCCCTGCTACCCCTGTTGCAGGGTAAACCCCAAAATGATGGTGAATTCTCTCGCGATTCGACAGCCGAAGGTGACGGAGCGAAGCTCTGTTGCGTCCAGCCAGCACGCGAACCATCGACATAGCCACCCGGAGGGGATGATGGCCTTTTCCCGTGCCCGGCTGGGCAGTCTCGCCCTCGTGTTCACCTTGGGCTTGCCGCTGTTTGCGGTTGCACCGCACCGGCGTTCGGCGTGCCGGTGGCCGCCGGATGGATGGCCGGGAGCAACCTGACGGGCCTTTGCCTGATTGGTGGGCGGGATTGGCATGCAGCAAGCATCGCTCCCGGATCATGAGGAAGAGGATGTCTGAAGCCCTCACCTCCTTTTGCCAACGCCGCATCCGGGTCGCTCGGGCGCGGAAAGTATCAACCCGAACTGAGGAGATGAATTTGCGCAACGACCTGTTGAAGACGATCCCGGCCGTAGCGCAGGCGACCGAGAAATTCGGCCAACTCCTCCTCGATCGTGGCCCGGACGTTTGCCCGCAGGCGATCCTCGATCGGGTCGTACTCCGTGGCATCTGACAGTGGCGAACGGGACGAACTGGCGTTTCATTCATGGCGTGATCTTCTTGGTGGTCGCAGCTGCCGGTTGGGGGCAGTTCACCCGGAAATTACGCCGCCTGCAAATCTCCACCACTTCCGAGAAACGACCCTTGTCTGGATGCGGTTCACGGTGCAGAAAATGCTGCTTCGTGAAGGCGGGAAGGCGCGGTTCACCGAGGAAATACGCGCCCGGAAGAACCGGCGGTAGGGATGCGATCGTCAACTCCGGCCGCGGCTTCCGCCGCCGGGCAGGCCCGCATATGGCAAGCATCGTTGTGTGGCAGATCCCTTTGTGATCAGAATGTTACCGGGAAGATCCGACGGTCATGGCGGATGAAAGCTCTCATCCCCGCTCGGCGGTCGAAGCGGTGTGCGTATCCAGCGCGGCGTGCTCGATGCTGTCCCTGTCGATAGGGCCGTGCCCGGATCTCGTCCGGGGGAGCAGTCGCCATTTCCCCTTTCTTCGTTTCGTCAGCACCAATGCGTCGGCGAGGCTGAGGGCCGGCAAATGTCTTTCCGGCGTCGGCCCTGAAAGCCGTGCCAGGGGCGCCGATCCCGAGGGTATCGCAGGGTCTGGCAGCCTGTCGGAGCAAGAGCGGATAGCTATCCCGGCACGCTGGTGCTCTGTTCCATGATCCTTACCGAATTCCTTGTTGTCGAAAATGCGATTCTAAGTTACCGTTAACAAATTATTCTGATCAAACCTTCGCCGTTTTCGCGGAAAATGTCCGTTTTTATACAGGACGATTCCTATGAATATCTTGATATTGGTTGCCTTTCTCTCGGTCACTTTTGCGAGCTCCGTCGCCGGTGGAGCCAATGCGCAGGGAATGGAGTGTAGGGCGCTTCATGAGGCATCCGGGATTTCGCGATACGGGCTGAAGCGAACGGTCTGTGCCGATGTCGTCGCTCTGGATCAGACGCTGGTGTATAATCGTTTCGGGTCGTTCAATCCGTTCGGCATGATGTTCGCCTTGCGCCGCGATGTGGTTCCGGCGGATCAACAGCCGGAGAAATTCACTGCCGAACTATGTGATGACGATACAGGCACGGCCTGGAACAGTCAGGAACTGGCGAAAGGGAATGTCCGTCTGCGCGATTGCAAACGCCCGCGGCCTCTGGTTCTGCGGGCCAATGTCGGAGACCTGCTGACGATCCGGCTGGAGAATCTGCTGTTTGTTGAACGGCAAGGGGATGCCACGCGCGGGCCCGACTTTTCCAGCGATTTCTGCGCAAACCGCATGGAGCCGCGTTTCGGCGGCGTTGGTGGCGCAGTCAGCGCCGGGCCCGGCGATCTCGTCAGCCATGGCGAGGCATCCTGCGCAGATCCCGCCTCTCCTGACTATGCCGAAGATCCGGCAACTCCTCCCGACTGGCCCGCCACGCGCGGCGTCAATTTCGCGATTTAGGGGCTGCGGGCGGTCGCACCGGAAGGGGGCGACGTCGATACGCGCTGCCTGGGCGAGATGGCTGTCAAACCCGGTGAAGAGGTGACCTGCCATTATGCGGTCCTGCGAGAGGGGCCTTATTTTGTTGCTTCGACCGCTGCCCCGTCGGGTGGCGAAGGCGATGGCGGCTCGCTGACGCATGGGCTGTTCGGGGCCGTGAACGTGCAGAAGGCGGGCACCCGCTGGTATCGCAGCCAGGTTTCGCGCGGGGCGATGGAGGCGGCGCGCGCCTCTGCGCCCGCCGGGCAGGCCGTCGACTATCAGGCGCAGGTCGATGGTGTCCCGGTTCTGGACATGCTGATGCCGTCGGACAACGAGGGCGCCTATCGGATCGTCCATTCCGACCTGAACGCCATCATCGAAAACCCCGCCTCCACCCTTACCCCGGAGCATCGCGATCCGAATGGCGATCTGGTCGCGGCCGAATCCGGGCCGCGCGCCTTTCGTGAATTGTCGGTATTCTTCCATGACGAGTTGAAATCCTTCTATACCCGGAATTTCGACGAGTTGGGGGCCTTTGGCTCGGCGCAACTGGCAGGCGCGCGCGACGGCTTCGCGATCAACTATGGCGCCTCCGGGATGGGGACGATCCTTCTGGCCAATCGCAAGGGAATCGGGCCCTCCGCCAATTGCGCGGAATGCCTTTACGAGGAGTTCTTCCTGACATCCTGGGCGAATGGCGACCCGGCGCTTCTGGAGCATTACAGCGACGATCCATCGAACGTTCACCATTCCTATCTGAACGATGCCGTGGTCTTTCGCAATTTCCACGCGGGACCAAAGGAAACCCATGTCTTTCACCTGCACGCACATCAATGGTATGCGGGGAATGACAATAATCGCGGCAGTTTCCTCGACAGCCAGACGGTCGGTCCGCAGCAGGCATTTTCCTATGATATTTCGGGCGGCGGGCTTGAGGTCTATCACCGCGGTCTTCAGGACGGGAAGGGCTGGTGGGAAACGCTCGGCTCGGGCAACCGCAACAGGACGGTGGGCGATTCGATCTTCCATTGCCACCTCTATCCGCATTTCGCACAGGGCATGTGGGAGTTGTGGCGCGTCCATGACGTGTTCGAGGATGGCAGCCGCAAGCTGCCCGACGGACAATGGAATCCCGGCCTGTCGCTGACCGAGGAAGAGGCCGGGATCAAGGCGATGGCCCGGCCCGGGTCGGTGCATCGCGCGACCGGCCAGCGGATCGAGCCCGCAGAGGGGATGAGCAGGATGCAGATCGGCACGCCGATCCCGGCCATCGTGCCCTTGCCGCATCAGGCCCTGCCTCCGGCGCCGAGCTATCCCGAAGCCGTCGCCACGCTGGACGCCAGCGGCGCGATAGGCAATGCGGATGAAACCGCCGGGGTCACGACCTTTCCCGGTTATCCCTTCTATATTCCGGGGGCGCCGGGCCACCGCCCGCCGCAGGCGCCGATGGATATCGCCCGGGCGCGGGATGGCGCGGGTCAGTCGCTGACAGGGGAGTATCTGGATGGCGGCCTGCCGCGCCATGTGCTCGGCGATGCTTCGACCCGTGCGCCCGAGTTCACGGTGCCCAAGGATCTGCCGCCGCTTGGCCGTGACCGTGAGATCGCACAGTCCCAGATCATCGCCAAGGCGCTGGCCCTTGGCGACATGACGATGAAGTTCAAATCCGCGGCGGTCGAAACCCTGCCCTATGACGGCACGCCGCTGGAGCGCGCCGCGATGGGGTTCCATCACAACGGCACGGTGGACGGGCAGGCGCTCACCATCGCCGCGCTGGACGGTTCCGCGGTCAGCTACAGGGGGGAGATCGGCGCCTATGCGGTTGGCGACCGTCTCTTCGGGGTGAACGGCGCCCCGCCGGTGCCAGGTGCGCCCTATGCCGATCCCTGCGGCGCGCCCGACATGCTGGGCCGCATCCTGCGCCTTGATGATAACGGATCGGTCACCTACCGGGTTCTCGATGAAAGCGGGGAACAGCATGACCTGATGGCCACTCCGGCGGGCACAACGCCTCAGGGGCCGGATGCGCACGCCGCCACCGATCAGGATGTCACCAACTGGGCCAATCGCCGTCTGCCGGGGTCGCTGACCACGCGGCTTGCGGTGCTGTATTACGTTTCCGGCGGGACGGTGCATCAACTGGACCGGCAAGGCCCCCTGCCGCGTGACGCCAATTCGCCGCTGCTCATCAGCCAGAATGACCCGTTCCTTGACGACGGCACCGGCGGTCCCCGCTTTACCACCGATCCCGGCGTGATCGGGTTCCGGCGCTATGAGGCCTCGGCGGTGCAGCTGAATCTGGTGACGAACCGGGCGGGCTGGCACGATCCGCAGGCGCGGATCAACGTCCTCAGCGCGGTGTCGGACCGTTACAAGACGGGACCGGAAAAGCCCGCCAACCGCTTTTCGCCCAAGGTCAGCGCTTCGGAGGCGCCGTTCTTCTTCCGCGCCCTGTCCGGCGAATGTATCGAGTTCCGGCATACGAACGAATTGCCCAAGGATCTGGAACTGGACGATTTTCAGGTCAGGACGCCGACGGATACCATCGGCCAGCATATCCATCTGGTGAAATTCGACGTCACCGCCTCGGACGGATCGGCCAATGGCTGGAATTACGAGGACGGCACCTTCGCCCCGGACGAGATCGCCGCCCGCATCTGCGCCGCGCGCAATGTCGAAGGGCAGGAGGCCATTCTCGCCCTCGGCACCCGGCCAGCGGGCGCGCAGAAGCTGCGCGTGGCGGAGGGGCTGTGCGAGATGAAGGACGGGCTCTGGGTTCCGGCGATGAAGGATATATGGCGCAGGCCGCTGGACGAAAACCGCCACCTGTTCCAGACCACGGTGCAGCGCTGGTTCGCCGATCCCATCCTGTCCGAACGGCGCCATCCGCGCGATGAAAAGGTCGCCGCCGATGATCCGACCGTTGACGACCGCACCTTGCGGACGGTCTTCAGCCACGACCATTTCGGCCCGTCCTCGATCCAGCAGCACGGGTTCTATACCGCGCTGGTGCTTGAGAAACAGGGGGCGCGGGTCTGCACCGTCGCCGCCGATCTGGAGGGCGCGCCGGAGAATGCCAGTCGGCTGGATTACAGCGATCCGGCCGATTGCACGCCGCTGCGCACCGACCGCAGGCTTCGGTTCGCGGACGGGCAGGATGTCGGTCCCCGGAAGGTCGTCCTTGCGATGGGGCGCAACAGCAAGGGCGAGGCAAAGAACCTGCTGACCCGCGAATACGCGCTGGCGGTGGCCGATTTCGCGACGCTCTACGATCCGCGCGACCGGACGACCGCCGAGGAACTGACCTCCGGGGCCAACAATATGAAGGGCATGGCCACCCTGGTCTGCGAGGCGCGCAATGCCGGCAATCCCTCTGCGCTGAATGATCTGTGCGGGGCCGGGATGGAAGCCGACGGCAACGCCTGGCACGGCCCCGAAGGTCAGGTGCCCCCGGCATGGTATGCCTTCGGTCGGCCCGGCGATCAGCCCTCGCATCAACTGTATTATCGCGGCGCATGGGAACCGGGCGCGCCGGTCATCACGGGCGAGGAGATCGACGCGCTTCGCCACCATATGCTGATCTGGCGCGCCAATGCCGCCGGATATGCGAGCCTTGATGGCAGGGTTCTGGCCAAGCCCGTCGCGCCGCCCGCCCGGCCGGAATCCATCTCGGTCGACCATCACGACCCCTATCTGCTGAACTATCGCGGCGAGCCCATTCCGCTGCGGGTGGGCGGCGGCTCGGGCGATTGCGCATTGCGCCCGCTTGCCTATTGGGTCGCGGGGCTGGAGTCGGGCGGCGTGCAACCCACCTGCTCGATCGACACCCAGACCCGGGACATGTCGCTGGCCTTCCGCACGGGCGGCGCGGGCGATCCGATCACGCCGATCCTCGAAAGCCGCGACGGCGACCGGGTGTCGGTCCGGCTTATTCAGGGCGCGCAGGAGGTGCAGCATGCCTTCACGCTCGAAGACCATATGTTGCAGCGCAATATAGATCAGGCGTTCCCCTCGGGGATGCTGACGCTGGACAACATCACGCCCGCGGAGACGCTGGTGCGGGAATGCGAGGTCGCACAGTTTGGCGGCATCGCCACGGCCTTCGCCCATCTGGGCCGTCCGGATCAATATGGGCGATGGTTCGCGGGCGGGGTGGCTGCTCTGCCCCCCGCAAGCCGCCCCTACTGGCAGGCGCATGAACAGCGCCTTGCCCGCTGCTTCAACGCCGAGGGGCGCATCACGACGCAGGAAATCGGCATATCCGAACATTTCGAATTCGCCGCTGCCTATCGCTACGGGACCAATCACGGTGGTTCTGAAATACACATGCTCAGAAAGCTAGAGATTGAGAAAGATCGCTTGATTGATCCCGAGAAGTTCAATCTTGACCGGGACAATCTGCAAACCCCCCCTTCGCCGGAATTGCAGCAGCTTCCGGACAGGATCGAACCGCTGCTCCGGCAGATGCCGCAGTCCAGCCTGCGCTCCGGCGTGATCGAGGAGTTGCGGCGCGTGCCCGATGCCCAGCTCAGCGAGCTTGGCCGCCGGCAGCTTGAGGAGATCACCAAGGGTATCGAAAGCCAGCCCGAGACGGCGCTCGACCTGATTGCCCGGCCTGGTATCTTCAAGCCCATCGAAGAAATGGGCCGCCAACCGCCTTATTTCGACAGCCTGCTCCATTTCGGATCGCAGGATGCGCTGTGGAACGGCGCCTGGGGCCTGCTGCGGGTCCACAAGGGCGAGGAGGAAGAAAAGGATCGCCAGATCGCCCAATGCGACCCGAAGGCCCCGCGCCTTCAGGCGGTGATCGCGGCTGTATCGGTGCGCAGCCTCGCGGCGCGTGCATCCGCGCAGGGCGCCAACTTCCCCGCCGCGACCGAATACAGGCCGGGTCTGACGGATCGCGACGGGCTGTTTTTCGCCCTGATCGACCCCCGTCAGGTGCGTGACCGTCTGCCGGATGACAGAAGGCCGCAGATGGAGGTCGCGAACCCGCGGGAATGGCCATCCATTCCGCGTGACGCGGTGCTGGATGCGGTTCTGGACGCTTATGACCGGCCCGAGCCGCTGGTGCTGCATGTCAACGCCGGGGACTGCCTGCAACTCGTCACGATCAACGCGCTGGAGGCCGACAGGCACGATCCGCTGGCACGGTTGCGGGATGAGCCGGGTGATGCGCGGATGCCGCCGATCACGCCGCTCAATGTCGATTACGACTGGCCCGAGATGACCAGGCCGTTGCAGCCTGAAACCGTCTCCGCGCGGCATGTGCCGACGGTGGCGCCATCCTCGGGGCTTGCGATCAACCTGCCGCTGCCGGTCTCCGGGCTGCTGTCCGATCTTCCGCGTATCGTCGGAGGCGCGCAAACGCGGCCGCCGATGCTGGCCTCGGCAGACGGGGAGTTGCAGCTGGACAATGCCCCCGTCGAGGAGCGCAGCGGTCAGATCCAGGTGGCCGAGCTTTATGCCGGTCTCGCGGTGATGCCCGACAAGACCCCCGCCCAGATGGAATTCCTGCTGTCCAATGCCCAGATCGGCACCCTGACCGAAAGCTACGCGACCCAGGTCAATCTGGCATTGAGAAATGCCGGTCTGCCCGAGGCGGTGCGGGCGGCCGAAGGTGGGGGTGGTCTCCTTCAGCCCATCGCCCCCGCCGATTTCCAAACGCGTGTCGACCATCTGCCCGTCGATCAGAGCGCGGATCTGCGCGGCCGGATTGATCAGGCGCAACTGGAAGCGGCGCGCCGCATCGACGCGGCGCAGGCGGAAGCGCGGCAGAAGCTGGCTGCGGACGGGCGTTATATCCCCTATGCCTTCGGCGCGCTGCCGCTGCGGTCGATGTCGGATGTCGTCGGGCATGTGACGCACGGCCTCTTCGGTGCGATCACCGTGGTTCCGCAGCAGGCCGGGATCTCCGATGACCTGACGCGCCTGCCCGTGAATGCCTGCGAGGCAGGTGCCCTGCCTGTCGGCACTTGCGATATGAAGCTGATCCTGCCGCCCGGCAGGAGCTTCCCGCGTTTCGGCAGTTCGGTCCTCAGCCTGCCCGCTTTGCCGCAGGGCGGTCTGCACATGCCGCAGCGCGATGAGGCGCGGGCGCACACCATCCGTCAGTTCACCATCTTCTGGCAGGATGGCCTGAACCTGCGCGACGCCGCGACCCGCGATGTGCATCGCTCCAGCCTGCTGTCGATGGTCGCCGCCCAAAGTCCGGACCTGCTTGTCCCTGCCGGTGGGGTGCCCGACAGCCGCCCGCCCGGCACGGTTCTGTTGCCCCCGCAGATCGGTGATCTGCTTGAGGCGACCCGACCGGGGGACAGCGGGACCGGTTCGCTGCAACTCGACGCGGCCCGGATGGCCGATTATGTCGCCGATCTCAAGCTGCTCGACCCGATCCGGAGGGAGGAGTTGACCGGTCCGCCCGGGGGTCCGTCCGCTCGGCTGCCGGATCGGCTGATCCGCTGGAACTGGCGGCTGGTGGCGAATTGCCTCGTCTGCACCGACAGCTATGACTGGGGGGAGAAGGGCGTCAGCTATCGCGCCGAACCCTTCCACATCCGCCTGCGGTCCGAGCCCTCGGCTGCGGGAAACCCGCCGGAAAGCCATTACGACCTGAATGCCTTCGACTTCGGCACGGATTTCTGGCGGCTGCGCCCGGACGAAGCGGAGACCCCGCCGATGCCGGTGCTGCGTTCCGTCGCGGGCGAGCAGGTGGTCATTCATGTCGTGCATCCGGGCGGGCGGGCAAGGCAACGCGCCTTCGTCACCATCGGTCAGGATTATGACGACCTGTTTCCGGGCTTCGGCTTCCCGCGCGGCGCGCTGCTAGCGCCGGGCAAGGCAGTGACCGCATCGCTGACCATGCCGGTTACCGAAGGCTGCTATCTGTGGTTCGACGGGCCAGCCACCACCCGCAGCGGCGGCGCCTGGGGTCTGCTTGAGGTGGTCAGCCCCGAGGTCGGTTTGGACGCGAGACCCGACAGGGGCCGGCCATGCGCCCGTCAGTGAAACGGGTGGCGCTGTGGCTGGCCCTCGGCCTGCCGGGCGCGGCGCTGGCTCAGCAGCCGGGTGACGTTTTCGCAGAGGAAGACGTCACGCCGGGCATCGACGTCGGGCTTGGCTTCCTGCCCGTCGACGGGGATGTGCCCTTCGGGATACCGCCCTCGGATCGGGCGCTGCGCGTTCGCGTGGACCTGACCGATGCGGTGACCGGGCGGCCTGCCAGCGACCGGCGGCTGACGGCGTGGCTGCGCCCCGCCGATCCGGCCAATCCCACCTGTCAGGCGGCGGTGGCGGCGTTTCGCAGCACAAGGTCGCTGCCGTTCGGAGCGGTGGATCTGAACGGGATCCTCGTCGTTTCCCGGAACAGCGACGAGACGGTGCATGTCGCCGACCCCCGACTTGGCAACCGCAGGGCCAATCTGACCGCCGCCCACAGCCTGCCCGAGCGTCCCTCTGCCATTGCGGCGGATTCCTACGGGATGCGGATTCTGGTCACCCTTCCGGAGCGGGGCGAATTGCTGGCGCTGTCGCCCTTTTCGGCCGGGCGGTCCGTGCTTCTGTCGGGCCGCCCGGGGATCGGCGGTGCCGAACCCCTGGCGGATGGCCGGTTCTGGGCGGCGTCGCCGGGCGAAGTCGGCTTGCATGCCGCCGATGGCGCCGTGATCGCGCGCATCGCGGTCGATGGCATGCCGCGGCTCCTGTCGGTTCACAGGCCGGACCCGCGCGGATATGGCCCGCCGCAGCTTGGCCGGTTCGGGGTGGTGACGGATCGGGGCGAGGTGCTGGTGATCGACCCGGAGACCGGCGCGCTGACGGCACGCCTGCGCGAAGCGGCCCCGCGTGACGCGGCGCTGCTTGACGGCGCATCGGTGGCAATCCTCGCGGCGGGCGGGCGGGCGGTGCATCTGCGCTATGGCGACGATCCAGACCGGGCCGAGCGGCTGGACCTGCCTGCCCCGGCCAGCCGCCTCGACGCCCATCCAGAGGGGAGATATGCCGTCGCCTGGCATCCCGGTTCGGCCTCGATGACGCTGATCGACAGCGCGACGATGACCGTTCATCCGATCCGCCCGCCGCGCGCGGGAACCGTGACCGGCTTGATCACCACAACCGAGGGGGCGCTGGCTCTGTCGCTTGATGGCGGGCTGGTGCAGGTGATTGACCTCGACCGCGTACGAACCGGGCGCGCCTATGATGCCCCCACGGTCGATCTGGGGGGTGCCGCCGAGCCTGACCCGGACCTGACCGGGCCGCTGCTGGTGTCGTTGTCGCCGTCGTCCAGCGCGCTGGCGCTGGATCCGGCGCGGCAGCTTGCCTGGCTGATCGAGGACGGGCTGACGACCGAAACACCGGCGATGGACGCAATCCGCCTGCGGACGGGAGTGCCTCAGGGCCTGTACCTGCTGGACCGCAGCTTTCGCCGTACGGCCGCCGGGATCTATGAAACGACCGCGATGTTGCCCCCCGGCCCGCAGGAACTGGTTCTCGCGGGCACGGACCCTCCTTTCGCCCGCTGCATTCCGTTCCGCGCCGAGGGCGAGCCCGAGCATCTGCCCGTGATCCCGTTGCAGGCCGCGCTGACCGCATCGCAGATGCAGGCGGGCCGCCCGGGCCGGGTCGTGCTGCACCTGTTGGACCCTGAGGGCCGCGACCACACCCCGCGCCGGATGACGCTGCTGCTGACCAGCCTGACGGGTCCGGCGCGCCAGATGACCGAGACCACGCCCGCGCCGGAGGGTGGGGCGCAGCTCGACGTTACCTTCCCCGTTCCCGGCAGCTATGCCGTCCAGCCGCTGCGCCTTCCCTCCGGATACCGTCTGAACGCCACCCCCGTCATCGAGGTTGAGCCATGATCCGCCTGATCACCTTCCTGCTTGCCCTGACGCTTGCGCCCGCGGTGCAGGCCGATGTCTTCCGCCGCGAAAAGCTGCGCCTGCCGGATGTCGAACTGCTCGACCAGAACGGTGAGCGCCACCGTCTGGGGGCAGGGGGGCTTGAGGGCCTGATGGTCATCACCTTTGCCTATACGACCTGCGAGTCGATCTGCCCCATCGGCAACGAGGTGATGCGCGAAATCGACGAGACGCTCGGTCCCGATCCGGGGGTGCGGCTGGTCACCATCACCATCGACCCGAGCCATGACACGCCCGCCGTCATGCGCCGCGCCGCCCGCGAGATGAACGCCAGCGGCAACTGGCTCTGGTTGACCGGCGCGCCCGAGGGGATCGACAGATTGCTCGGGGTGCTGGATGCGCGGGCGGACGAGCTGTTCCTGCACGAACCGCTGTTTCTGGTAGGCGATCCCGCGACCGGCAGGCTGTATCGGTCGCAATCCCTGCCGCTTGCCGAGGAGGTTCTGGATATCCTTGGTCAGTGGTCGTCCTGAACATCGGCTCATAGGGCTTGCCTTCGTCCTGTGCCTCGCCGGTTCACCGGTCCAGGCCGAGGATCGGGGGGCGGCTGATCTTTCAGGGCGCGGACGGCGGACCTTCGGTGGTGATCGACGGGCGGACCTTCCGGGCCTGTCACACCTGCCATGGCCGCGACGGCCGGGGTGGAAACGAAGGCGCGGCGCCCGCCATCGTTGCGGACAGGACGGGGGCATCGGTGGATGCGCATGGGATGCAACTGGCGCTGGAACAGCGCCGCCGCCCGGACGGGTCGATCCTGTCCGCCCTGATGCCCGCCTATTCCCTTTCCCCCGAAGTCCTGTCCGAACTGACGGCCTATCTCGACCGTCTTCCCGCCGAGCAAAGGACCGGGATCACCGCGCGCAGCATACGCCTTGCCGTGCCCTTCGGAGCCGGTGGCGAGGATCGGGCATCGGCCTATGCCGCGACCTTGCGCGCCGGTCTGGCCGAGGCATTGGGTCCGCAAGGCGCCTATGGCCGCGTGCCGGAGGTCGAGGCGGTCAAGGTCGCGCCGGGCACCTGTCCGCCCGGATTGACCGGAGCCGCTGCCGTGATCGGCCTCGGGCCCGAACTGGACCCCCTGCGCCCCTGCCTTGCCGCCCGGGCGGTGCCGGTGCTTTATCCGATATACCCTCTTGTCTCCGCGCCCGGGGATATGGGCCTCACCTGCACCCTGCTTCCGGGATGGGCGCAAATCGCGCGCGATCTCGTCGCGGCGCTGAAGGCAGCGGGGATTGAGGCGGTCATGGTGCCGCACCGGGATCATCCCCTGCTGCCCCTTCTTGAGGATGAACGCGCGGTGGATCCGCATCTGCGGATACTGACGCCGGATCAGCCGGTTCCGGATGCCGCTTCTACCGTATTCCTGCAAATCGGTGCCGCCGGACCGGGCCGCCCCGGCATCAGGCCGCTCCTTCTGCCCGAGGGCATTCTGCGCAAGGATCTGGAAGCCGCTGCCGCGCAAGACGGGTTCGTGCTGGTCTATGGCACGGATATCCTCTCCGAAGCGGTCGGTTCCGGCAGGCCCCTGATCGAGGCCTATGCCCTGACGTCCGCGCGCAACATCGCGGCGGCGATCCTCCACGCCGGTCGCAACCTGACCCGGACGGGCCTGCTGCAAGCCACGGACTGCCTTACCGGCCGGGGCGAGAGCACGACGGAGCTGATCAGGATCGGCCCCCTCGCAGGCAAGGCATGGCCCGAATAGCCCGCCCCGGTTCCGTCCGGCTAGGGTGCCGTCAAGCACCCGCACGGGTTCTCTGGCGGCTTGGGGTAAAGAAATACCTTGCGCACCAAGGGATTTTGGCCCGTTGGCCGGTTGCAAAGGCAAGACCTTCTGTGATCATGCCGTAATCAATAGCTTGAATTTTCCCCCTTCCACCCGCGCATCGTTCGCGCCCCTATGCCCCTCGCGAGGCATTTTGCGTTCCAGGGTCGTTCTGGCGATATGCGAGCCGGCACGCCCCGCCGTTCTTGTCCTGCCCGGCCAGCGCCCGCACCTCGTCCAGCCGCAGGATGTGGCAGATGGGGTTGTCGCTGTTGGCGTGAATGGTGATGATCCACCAGTCCGACCGCAGGTTCTCGATGTTCCGGCCGAGCGGCACGGCAGATCGCTTGCTCAGCGCCTTCGACTGGATTCCCAAAGTGAGCGTCTCGTCCTCGCTGATGGCAAAGAGGTCCGAACCCCGTGCGTTGCGGATGGTCGGCATGACGTGCCAGCCCCGGCGCGAAAGCTGCCATGCGGCATAGTTGAGCCCGGCGTTGCCGGTGAGGTGCGGGCGGGGTTTGGCCCGGGTCGTTTCGTTCACGCGGACATCTTCCGTCCTGAGGTTCAAGGGCCGCCCGGTCAAAGCCGGGTATTGGCAACCAAGCACACAGCACAGGGCGTTGCCACCTCTGAAGCCCTTGACCGAACTGCACCGGGTTTGCCGGAGGCTGGTTCTGATGCCTGTCCTCGCGCGCTATCGCCTGGAAGGCGGTCTCTGATCCGGCCTCGACCGTGGCAAGCCAGGGTTGGCAATATTCTGGATTTTCCGTCGCAATCGCGGCGACGTCTCGTCCGAGGGAGACGTAGTCTTCGGGGGATTGGGCGTGGGTGACGCGGATGGTGTCCTGTTCGATGATCGGGCCTTCGTCGAGGTCGGCGGTGACGTAATGCGAGGTTGCGCCGATCAGTTTCACGCCGCGCTCATAGGCCTGTTTGTAGGGGTTCGCGCCTTTGAACGAGGGCAGGAAGGAGTGGTGGATGTTGATGATCCGGCCCGACATTTCGCGGCACATCTCGTCCGACAGAACCTGCATGTAGCGCGCGAGCACGATCAGTTCGGCGCCGGTTTCGTGGACGATGCGCATCTGTTCGGCCTCGGCGGCGGCCTTGTTTTCCTTCGTCACCCGGATGCAGTGGAAGGGGATGTCGTGGTTTACCACCACTTTCTGGTAGTCCATGTGGTTCGAGATCACCGCCACGATGTCGATCGGCAGGGCGCCGATGCGCCAGCGGTAGAGCAGGTCGTTGAGGCAGTGGCCGAAGCGGGAGACCATGATGACGACCTTCATCTTTTCCGCTTCGCCGTGGAATTGCGCTGTCATGTCAAAGGTTTCCGCGGTGGCGGCGAAGTCCTGCCGCAACTGTGCGAGGCCGAGGCCCTGTTCCGAGGCGAAGCTGACGCGCATGAAGAAGCGGCCGGTGAGGGTGTCGTCGAACTGCGAGCTGTCGGTGATGTTGCAGCCCTTGTCGGCGAGGTAGGTGGAGATCGCCGCGACGATGCCGCGCTTTGTCGGGCAGGTCACGGTCAGGCAATAGTCGGTCATCAGGGGCTCCTGTCGATGGGGGGTGGGCGCCGCGATGCCCCGTCGAGGGGCATGCGCGGCGCGAGGGGCCGGGGCCCCTCAGGCCGTCAGGCCCTCGGGTTCGGGCAGGTGGTGGGCGCGGCAGCAGGCGGTGAGGGTATTGGCCAGCAGGCAGGCGATGGTCATCGGGCCGACGCCGCCGGGGACGGGGGTGATGGCGCCGGCGATTTGGGCGGCGCCGGCGAAGTCCACATCGCCGACGAGGCGGGATTTGCCGTCCCGGATGATGCGGTTGATGCCGACGTCGATCACCGTGGCGCCCGGTTTGATCCAGTCCGCCTTGACCATTTCCGGCCGGCCGACGGCGGCGACGAGGATATCGGCGCGGCGGCAGACGTCGGGCAGGTTGCGGGTGCGGCTGTGGGCGATGGTCACCGTGCAGCTCTCGGCCAGCAGCAGCTGCGCCATCGGTTTGCCGACGATGTTGGAGCGCCCGATCACCACCGCGTCGAGGCCCGCGAGCGAGCCGAGCCGGTCGCGCAGCAGCATCAGGCAGCCGAGGGGCGTGCAGGGCACCATCGCCTTTTGCCCGGTGCCGAGCCGCCCGACGTTGAGGATATGGAAGCCGTCGACGTCCTTGGAGGGGTCGATGGCGTTGATCACCAGGTCGGCGTTGAGATGCGCGGGCAGCGGCAGTTGCACCAGGATGCCGTGCACCGCCGGGTCGGCGTTCAGCCGGTGGATCAGCCCGAGCAGGGCGGATTCGGACGTGTCCGCGGGCAGCCGGTGCTCAAAGCTGTTCATCCCGGCTTCGCGCGTCTGGATCCCCTTGTTGCGGACGTAAACCGCCGAAGCCGGATCGTCCCCAACCAGCACCACCGCCAAACCGGGGACCACGCCCAGACCCGAAACATACCCCGCAACCCGGGCCCGAAGTGTCGCAGCGAAGCCCTTCCCGTCAATCATAACGCTCATGTCAGTTCCCCCTGCCGCTCCATCGCGGTTTCCAGCGCATGCCAGAGCGAGCCCGCCGCCGAACGCATGCGAAGGCCCTCGGGGATGCCGTCATCGTCTCGCCTTTCGTTCGGATGGGGCAGGGGCGTGGCCTGTGATCACACCGCGGCGATCAGTTGGATTTCGACGGGTGCATCGCCGGGCAGGGTGGCGACGCCGACGGCGCAGCGGCTGCCGATCCCGGCATCGCCCAGTTCCGCGCGCAGGAATGCCGAGGCGAAATCGGCCAGGCGGGAATGGGCGGTGAAGCCCGGCTCGGCGGCGACATAGACCGTCATCGACAGAATGGCGGCGATGCGCTCGCCCTCGGCCAGCGTGCCGCGCGCGGCCTGTAGGGCGTTGGCGCAGGCCAGGACGACGGCCGCGCGGCAGGTGTCCAGCGGAGTGTCCTTGCCGATCACCCCCTGCTGGATCAGCCTGCCGTCCCGGCGCGGTGTCATCCCGGCGGTGAAGATCAGCGCGCCGTGCCGGGTCGCGGGGACGTAATCGCCCTGTGGGATCGGGGCGCCGCTCATGCGCGATACCGCTCGACCAGGGTGGCCAGCCGCTCTGCCGCCGCGACCGCCGCCGCGTGGTCCTGCGAGAAGTTCAGGCGGATGCTGTCCCCGGTATGCGGGCTGAACTCGGTCCCCGGCGTCACGATCACATCGGCTTGCAGCCGCAGCGCCTTGACGAATGCGCCATGCGTGATCGTCAGCGCGGGCAGGCGCGGGAACAGGTAGCTGCCGGCCTCGGGCGTGCGGGCAAAGCAGCCGTCGATGCCGCGAAACAGTGCCAGCAGGTCGTCGCGGATCGCCTGATGCCGGGCGATGCGCTCGGTCATCCAGCCCTCGGGCTCATTGAACCAGGTGCGCAGAACGGCCTGCGAATAGCCCGCCGCGCGCAGCGAAACGATGGCCTGCAACTTCTCCATCCGCGCGATGATGTCTCTGGACCCGAACCCCACGCCCAGCCGATAGCCGCTGAGCGATTCCGTCTTCGACGGGCCCATGATCGTAATCACGTTTTCCGGGTCCAGATCCATCGCGCGCAGATGGGTATAGCTGGCGCCGGTATACAGCAGCCGCGAATAGAGCTGATCCACGATCACCGTCGCGCCATATTGCGCCGCCAGCGCCGCGATCCGGGCAATTTCGCCCTTCGAATAGACCACCCCGGCGGGGTTGTTGGGATTCGAGAACAGGAACACCTTCGCCCCGGCGCGCAATGCCGCCTCCAGCCCGTCGAGGTCCAGCCCCGCCTGTCCCGGACCCGCCGCGCGATAGCCCATCTGGACGGGGATCATATCGCCCTCGAAGAACTCGACCAGCTTGCGGTTGGCGAAATAGTCGGGCTGCACGATGGCCACCTTGTCGCCGCGCGCCACGGTGGCGGCGACGGCCAGGAACAGCGCGCCCTGCGTGCCGGGGGTGACGATCATGCCGTCGCGGGCATCGACCGGGGCGCCGGTGAACGCGGCCAGCCGTGTGGCGAGATCCTCGCGGATGCCCAGGTCGCCGCGATATTCGGTATAGGCCTGCGCCCCGCCCAAGGCGACGCCAGCGGCGAAGGCCTCGAATGAACCCGGCGTTGGTTCATGCGCATCGACATCGCCATGCGAGAAATCGACGCGGCGGCCGGGCAGCCGGTCGCCTTGCAGGAAGTCCGTGCCGTCCCCGCCCTGCCGGACCTCTTGCCCCGGTGCATTGTCTGTGCCCAGCCTGCTGAACTTGGCCTGGATCGTCATGCCTTCCCCCTTTGGCCCGCGGACGAATGTTGCGGGCAGCCTATGCCAGTTTGAGGCGTGGCAAAAACCATCTTTTTCAGTTTCAGATGATGGGAAAAATGAATTCCCGGAGCCGCATGACCCAGCAGCGGGTCGCCCCTCAGGTGCCAATGGATCCGATCGACGGGATGGAAATGTGGCGCCATGGGCGAGCCTGATCCGGTGTCGGTTCGGGAAATGATCGCGCGGATTGGCTGCCGCCCCCGGATCGTCGATGTTGGCAGCAGGGAATCCTTGCGATGCGGATACTCAGGCCCTGCAACAGGGCCTGTCCCGCGCACTCGCGGCCCGGATCCCCATGTCTTCGGTTCCGTCCTGACAGGTAACGATCGCGCTGACAGCGACCTCGACGTGCTGCCGGAGACGACGCGCGTCGACCTCGGGGGGGGCAGGATGCGCCTGGCGTCCGGGTAGACGTGAGACCCGCCGCCGCATATCCGGGCAAGTGCAGCAAGACCCATCCGTCGTCGAAGTGATGCTCACCCCCGATGGCCGAAGCCCGGCGGACATCTGTTCGTGTCGTCCGGGCGTGAAGCTGCGCTGGAACATCCGCCTGCCGATGCCGGGCCGGTCGCAGGAAGGCCGCCCGCCACGCGGTCTTCGGAACGGGTGCGGGCCGTTATGTCGTCGTGGCGCGGACGGGCTGATAACCCTCCCCGGCGAGCGAAACCCAGAGCACCCCGCCACCCTCGTCGGCGACGAACAGCCTGCCGGATCCGCTGGCCGCGATGACGGTGACGGGGCTGCCGGTGCCGCGCCGGACGAGGGCGGGCTCGGCCTCTTCGCCGATCTCGGAAAACAGCACGCTCCCGTCCGAGAGGCCGGCGAACAGCGCCTCGCGCCCCGGAACGGTGCAGACGGCTGTCACGAGGTCCGGGCCGCCGGGGCAAAGCTGTAGGGGCGCGCGTCCCATCGGGCCGCTCATGCCGTCGAAGGGCCAGAGGATCGCCGCTTCGGCGCCGGTGGTGGCCAGCCAGGGCAGGGCGCCCGCCCAGGCCAGCCCCGCGACCTTCGCCGGATAGCCCGACATGCGCAGGTCGGCCTTGTCGCGCAGCCGCCAGCCGTGCAGGGCGTTTTCCTGCATCGCGGTCATCAGGAAGCGGTCGTCGGGCGACCAGATCACCCGCATATGGCTGCCCGCCCATTTGAGCGAGGTTGGCTTCCAGCGCCGGGCTTCGCGCGACCAGACCGTCACGCCGCCGTAATGCGCAACGGCAAGGCGCTTGCCCTTGCGATCGAAGGCCAGCCCGCCGACCGAGGACGGGTGCTCAAAGGTCTGGCGAAAGCCGGAAGGCTCGGTCAGGTGGACTTCGCGCCCGACCGAACAGGCGAGGGCGCCGGTCGCGCTGGCGGCGACGTGATCCACCCATTTGCGCGCGAACTCGGCCAGCGTTTCCGACACGCCGTCCGGCCGGGTGCGGATGAAGCGCCCGTCATCGCCTCCGGTCAGGATCGCCCCGTCCGGGGCCAGCGCCAGCGACAGGATCGCACCCCGATGCAGGGGGATGACCTCGGGCGGATCGTCCGGGCGGAAGATCCGCAGCCGCCCGTCGCCCCAGGCGGAGAGGGCCGCCGCGCCCGCGAGGACGGCCCCGACCGGCACCGCGTCGATGGTCAGGCGCTGCCCCGCCGCCTCGATGGCGGTGGGTGGGATGTCAGGGGTTTGCGCCATCACGCCGCCTTGCAGGCGTCGAAGCCTTCCTTCAGCGCCATGCTGTCCAGGTTGCGGCCGATGAAGACCAGTTTCGATGTTCTGGCCTGCCCCTCGGGCCATGGCCCCAGGTGGCTGCCATCCATCAGCATATGGACGCCCTGGATGACATAGCGCTGATCCGATCCGGCGAAATCCAGGATCCCCTTGGAGCGCAGGATGTCCTGCCCCTTTTCGCGCAGCAGGCGCCCGAACCAGAGATTGAACAGGTCGGGGTCGAGCGGCGCATCGGCGTGCAGCGAGATCGAGGTGATGTCCTCTTCATGCTCGTGCTCGTGATCGCCATCAAGGAAATCCGGCTCGATCTCCAGCACCCGCTCCAGGCTGAAGGCGTCGAGGCCAAGCACCTTGTCCAGATCGACGCCGCATTTCTCGGAATGCAGGATCTTTGCATAGGGGTTGATGGCGCGGATGCGGTTCTCGACGGATTTCAGGCCCGCCCCGTCCGCCAGATCGACCTTGTTCAGCAAGATCACATCCGCGAAGGCGATCTGCTCGGCGGCCTCATGCGCCTCGTCCAGATGGGTGGTCAGGTTCACCGCATCGACCACGGTGACGATGGCATCGAGCCGGGTCTTACCGGCCACCTCCTGATCGACGAAGAAGGTCTGCGCGACCGGCGCCGGATCGGCCATGCCTGTCGTCTCGATCAGGATGCCGTCGAAATCCTTGCGCTTCATCAGCCCCGAGAGGATGCGGATCAGGTCGCCCCGCACGGTGCAGCAGATACAGCCGTTGTTCATCTCGAAGATTTCCTCGTCGGCATCGACGACCAGCTCGTTGTCGATGCCGGTCTCGCCGAATTCGTTGACGATGACGGCGTATTTGCGGCCGTGCTGTTCGGTGAGGATGCGGTTCAGCAGCGTCGTCTTGCCGGCGCCGAGAAAGCCGGTGAGGACGGTGACGGGGATCTGTTCGGTCATGGTCTTGCTCCTTGGAGTGAGGACAGGGATGACCCTGGCAGAGGCTGGGGCATATATTGTAATTACATCACGTTATTGGCGACGGATGTGCCGCGCTTGATCTGCGGTTCATGGCTCAGGCCGGGCGTTCGGACGCCGCTCTCTCGACCTCGACGGTGACGTGGGAAAGCTCGTGGATCGGTGACAGGCGGGCCTTGTACTCCGACGGCTCTCGGGGATTGGCGGAGACCAGCGCGATGATCGCCGCGTGATGCCCCGGCCCGACCTGCCAGACATGCAGATCGGTGATCCGGTCGCCCCCGGTTTCCAGCGCCGCGCGGATTTCGCCGGGCAGATCGTCATCCGTGCGGTCCAGCAGCACGCCGCCGGAATCGCGGATCAGCCCCCAGGACCAGCGCGCGATCACCAGCGCGCCGACCACGCCCATCAGCGGATCGGCCCAGAGCCAGCCATAGGCCCGCCCGGCCAGCAGCGCCCCGATGGCGAGGATCGAGGTCAGCGCATCGGCCAGCACATGCAGATAGGCGGCGCGCAGGTTGTTGTCCTGCGCGTGGTGGTGGTCGTGCCCGTGATGGTGGTCATGGTCGTCCCGCAGCAGCCATGCGCAGACGAGGTTCACCCCCAGCCCGATCACGGCGACGGCGATGGCCTGGCCGAAGCTGATCGGGACGGGATCGGCCAGCCGCAGCAGGCTCTCCCACCCGATCAGCAGCGCGATCAGCGCCAGCACGATGGCGCTGGCAAAGCCTCCCAGATCGCCGAGCTTGCCGGTGCCGAAGCTGAAGCGGGCATCGCCGGCATGGCGGCGGGCGTAGAGATAGGCGAGCGCCGTGATCAGCATCGCCCCGGCATGGGTGGACATGTGCCAGCCATCGGCCACCAGCGCCATGGAGCCGAAGAGGCTGCCGGCGGCGATCTCCACCACCATCATCGTGGCGGTGAGCGCGATGACCAGCCAGACCCGGCGTTCATTGCGCCGATGGTCGCGGCCGAGGAAATCATGCCCGTGGGTATGGGCGGAAATGTCGATGGCGGACATCGGGGGTTACCTCATGTAGGTCCGGATGACGGCGATCAGCTCCTCGCCGCCCTGCTGGCGTTCGGCCTCGGTCCCGGCGTGGAGGACATGTTCGCGCAGGTGGTCCTCCATCACTTCGGCGGTCAGGCCGCTCATCGCACCGCGGGCGGAGGCCAGTTGCCGCAGAACCTCGCCACAGGGCTTTTCGGCTTCCAGCGCGCGCTCGATCCCCTCGATCTGGCCCTTCAGGCGGCGGACGCGGGCGATCAGCTTTTCCTTGTCGCGGTGGGTGTGGGACATGGCCTTGGCTTCTTATAACATGGGGGGGTATACTATAAAAAGCGGGATCGGTGAAGCCCTGGAATGGATCGAGGAGCGGATCGAATGGGTGGCCGACGGCAAGCCGGTAAGCGCGCCGAGATGTGGCCGTTGCGCCGACCGAAGGGCCAGGCGCGCCGTCACCGAAGCGCCGGGCGTGTGCCATGCGTCCTGCCACTTCGTCGCGGGCGATCTCGTCCTGACGTGTGAAACCTGACAGGTCGCGGCCTGCCACGCGCCGGGCCGGTCCTCATGGCGATTGCCCTTTGGTTTCATTCGGCATAGGCTCGGCGCCGATGGTTCCCCGTGTTCTTTGGGCCGGGGTGAAAAGGGAATGTGGTGCGGCTTTCGGGCCAAGGCCATGGCTGCCCCCGCAACTGTAAGCGGCGAGCCCCGTCCGAGATGCCACTGGCCCCGCGCGGCTGGGAAGGCAGGATCGGGGCCGCGACCCGCGAGCCAGGAGACCTGCCATCGGAGAGATCGGACCGGACGGGGTGTGCCGGGAGGGAGCTTCTCAAGCGGCCTCGCGCCGTCTTGCGTGCCATCCTTCCTGGTGTCCCGGGCCGGGCTTCGGGAAAGAGATGGCAGGGTGGAGAGCGCCGCGCATAGCATCATCGTCTGCACCCGTTGCCGCGCGGGTGGCATCCGCCCCGGCCCGGCGCTGGTGGTGCGGTTGCGTGCTGAGGGGCTTCTCGGAGTTCCGCATCGGGGAGGTCGCCTGCATGGCGGGCTGCGACCGGCCTTTGGCAGTAGCCGTTACCGCGCCGGGCAAGGCGAGTTACCTGTTCGGCGGTATCGACGTGGAACGGGACGCGCCGCATCTGATCGACTTCGCGCGCCTTTACCGAAGCCTGCCCGATGGTTGGTGCAACGAGGGGCAGCGCCCGCGTGGTCTGGCGGGCAAGGTGCTGGCGCGGATCCCCGGAGTGTTGCGGTGATCCGGGCGCGCGATCTGGGGTTTCGCGCGGAGGGCGCGGTGCTGGTCGAGGGGGTCGGCCTTTCGGTCGAAGCTCATGACCGGCTGGCGATCATCGGGCCGAACGGGGCGGGCAAGACCACGCTGCTCAGGATGCTGGCGGGGGTGCTGCGCCCCGGCATGGGCGTGGTGACGCTGGACGGGCGGGATCTGGCCCGCATCCCGGCGGTGGAGCGCGCCCGCAGCATTGCCGTGGTGGGGCAGTCGGATCAGCCCGACCCGCGCCTTTCGGTGCTGGAGTATGTGGCGCTCGGCCGCGTCCCCCATGCCGGGCGGCGGGGGGATGACCGGCGGATCGCCCTTGCTGCGCTGGAGCGGAGCGGCCTCCTGCCGATGGCCGGGCGCAGCATGGGCTCGCTCTCGGGCGGCGAACGGCAGCGGGCGCAGATCGCGCGGGCCATCGCGCAGCAGCCGCGCATCCTGTTTCTCGATGAACCCACCAACCACCTCGACCCCCGGGCGCGGGGCGAGGTGCTGGAACTGGTCGCCGGGCTCGGCATTGCCGTGGTCGCGGTGCTGCATGACCTGTCGCTGGTCGCGCCCTTTGCCAGCCGCGTGGCGGTGCTGGATCGCGGGCGGCTCGTGGCCTGCGACACGCCGGACCGGGCGCTGAGCCTCGCGCTGGTGCGGCGGGTCTTCGGCGTCGATGTGCTGCGCCTGCCGCATCCGACGGATGCCCGCGAACTGACCGTCTTCGACATTCCGATCCGTCTTTCGACCCCCTGAGGAGATATTGCCTTGAAACCCCTGCTGATCCTTGCCGCGCTCTTCGCGGCCTCCGCTGCCACGGCCTATCCTGTCACCGTCGATAGCTGCGGCGCGCCGCTGACGTTTGATGCCGCGCCGAAGCGCGCCGTGATCCACGACCTGAACATGACGGAAATGGCCTTTGCTTTGGGCCTTCAGCCGCGCATCGTCGGGCTGACCGGCATCACCGGCTGGTATAAGGTCGGGCCCGAATTCACTGCGATGCGGGGCAACATTCCGGAACTGGCGCCGAAATATCCGACGTTGGAAAACCTGCTGTCGGTCGAGCCCGATTTCTTCTTCGCCGGCTGGTATTACGGCATGAAACCGGGCGGAGAGGTCACGCCCGATACGCTCGCCCCGCATGGGATCAAGACGCTGGTTCTGACCGAAAGCTGCGTGCAGGTCGAGAAGAACCGTCCCGCCGCCACGATGGACCTGCTTTATGGCGACGTGGAAAAACTGGGCCGGATCTTTGACAAGAAGGCCGAGGCCGACACGCTGATTGCCAGTTGGAAAGACCGGCTGGCCGGGATCACCGCGAAGGTCGGCGAGCGCAAGGGCACGCGCGTGTTCCTCTATGATTCCGGCGAGGACAAACCCTTCACGGCGGGCAAATACGCCATCACCACCGCGATGATCGAGGCGGCGGGCGGCACCAATGTCATGGCCGATATGGAAACCAGCTGGGGCAATACCGATTGGGAGACGGTGGCCGCGCGGAACCCGCAATTCCTCGTGCTGCTGGATTATCAGGACGGCGGCGGCGCGGCGCAATTGCTGAACTTCCTGAAGGCGCATCCCGCGATGAAGGAGACGGACGCGGTGAAGAACGAACGCTTCGTGCCCCTGCGTTACGCCGAACTGACCCCCGGCCCGGCGAATATCGAAGCGATCGAGAAGATCGCCCGCGCGATGTATCCGGACGCGTTCTGAATGCGCTTCGGGGTGGCGATCGGCATCGGCGTGGGGACGGTGATCGTGCTGGCGCTGCTGTCGGTCGCCTGGGGCTCGACGGTGATCCCGCTCTCCGATGTGCTGGCCTCGTTCGGGGTCGCAGGCGCGCCGCCTTCCGGCCCGGTGGGCAAGATCGTGGTGGATCTGCGCCTGCCGCGCACGCTTCTGGCGGTCTGCGTGGGCGCGGGGCTGGGCGTGGTCGGCGCGCTGTTGCAGACGGTGACGCGCAACGACCTGGCCGATCCGTTCCTGTTCGGGCTGTCCTCCGGCGCGGCGGCGGGGGCGGTGTCGGTGATCACCGTCTTCGGCGACCGGCTGGGGATCTGGACCCTGCCGGTCGCCGCTTTTACCGGCGGCATGCTGGCGGCGCTTCTGGTGCTGGCGCTGGTCAGCCGGTTGCGCGGTCAGGGGCCGGAGCGGCTGATCCTCGCGGGGCTCGCCGTCTCCTTCCTGTTCACCGCGCTGACGAACTATCTGGTGTTCTCGGGCGATCAGAGGGCCGCGCATTCGGTGCTGTTCTGGACGATGGGCGGGCTTGGCCTTGCGCGGTGGGACAATATCGGCTTCGCGGCGCTTGGGGCGGGCGGGATCGCGGGTTTCGCGCTGTGGAACCACCGGCGGCTGGACGCCTTTCTGGCGGGCGAAACCACGGCGGAAAGCCTTGGCGTGCCGGTTGCCCGCTTCCGCATGGCGGTGTTTCTGGCCGCCGCCTTTGCCACCGCGACGCTGGTCGCGCTGGCCGGTGTCATCGGTTTCGTCGGGCTGATGATCCCGCATCTGGCGCGCCGCGTGGCGGGGCCGTTGCATCTGCGGCTCACGCTCGCCTGCGCCGTCTTCGGCGCGGCGTTGCTGTTGGCCAGCGACCTGATCGCCCGCACCCTGCTGCCGCCGCAGGAACTGCCGATCGGTATCGTCACCAGTTCCATCGGCGCCTTCTTCGTCACCGTCATGCTGATGCGGAACAGGATTTGAAGGCGCCAATTGCGCCGTCGTGCCACTGGATCACGCACCAAGGCCGACAACGATATTCGTCCTCATGTCACGGTGACGCAGTTCCTGTCTGCGGTGCTGATCTGCCTGCTGCGTCGACCGGCGGGGCCGCTGGCTGGGATAGCGTGACAGGCGGAAATTCCTGCCGGAGACGTGCAGGTTTTGCCCTCATGGCCGCCCCCCATCTGGAGCCTTGAACACAATAGGTTGATATTCCGGCATCAAATTGCTATAGGTAGTGGTAAGCCTTGATCCCGGGGCGCCGCCCGGCGCGCCTCTTTTCGCGACCCCGCCCCTTTCGGACGGGCGAGCTTTTACGCGCCCGAATGCGGCGCGGGATCAGCCATTCACCTCGCGGGGGCGTTGTGCCCTTGCGTCTGCCGGGCCTGATACGGAGTTGCATGCAACCGAAACTTTCGGTCGAGAACCTGTACAAGATCTTTGGCAAACACCCCGCCGCCGCCATGCGCATGCTGCGCGAAGGGGCGGGCAAGGCCGACATCCTGGCGCGGACCGGCGCCACCGTGGGCGTCCGCGACGCCAGCTTTGCCGTCGAGGAGGGCGAGATCTTCGTTGTCATGGGCCTGTCCGGCTCCGGCAAGTCGACGCTGGTGCGGATGCTGAACGGGCTGATCCCGCCCACCGAAGGCCATATCCTGATCGACGGCGAGGATGTGGCCACGGCCGCGCCCGCCGATCTGCGCCGCATCCGGCGCGAGCGCATCGCGATGGTGTTCCAGCATTTCGCGCTGTTCCCGCATTGGAGCATCGCGGAAAACGTGGCTTACGGGCTGAAGGTGCGCGGCATTCCCGCGCCCGAACGCCGCGCCCGCGCGCTGGAGGTGCTGGAGCAGGTCGGGCTGGCGCCCTGGGCCGACAGCCGTCCTGCCGACCTGTCGGGCGGGATGCAGCAGCGGGTGGGTCTGGCGCGCGGTCTGGCCGCCGATCCCGACATTCTGCTGATGGACGAGCCCTTCGGCGCACTGGACCCGTTGATCCGCCGCGACATGCAGATGGAGTTGCTGACCCTGCAAAAGACGCTGAAGAAGACCATCGTCTTCATCACCCACGACCTGAACGAGGCCCTGCTGCTCGGCAACCGCATCGCCATCATGAAGGATGGCGAGATCGTCCAGATCGGCACCGCGCAGGAGATCGTGACCAATCCCGCCGATGACTATGTGGCGGCCTTCGTCGCCGATATCGACCGGGGCCGGGTGTTCACCGTGGACGATGTATCGTCGGAGGCGCTGACCGTGCCGCTGCGCGATACCTCGGTGCGCCAGGCGCTGCGACTGATGGAAAATCGCGGGACGCAGGCGCTTTACGTCATGGACGGGACGCGCCCGGTCGGCGTGGTGACCTATCGCGACCTTGCCGCATCGGAACTGGATGAGGCCACGCCCAACCCGACGCTGCGCGAGGCACTGATTACCGATTTCCCGACCGCCAACACAGACACGCAACTGCACGAGCTTTACGGCCCGGCGGGCGGGGGCCTGCCCATCGCCGTCACCGACGAGCGCGACCGTCTGCTGGCCGTGGTCGAGCCGGGGGATGTTCTGACCCACCTCTCGGGAGCTGCCACCAACGAACCCGCAAAGGAGGGCGCCGATGCTCAGCCCCGCTGATCTGGTTACATTGCCCTTCGATGACTGGGTGAACGCCTTCGTACGCGGCTGGCTGGTGCCGAATTTCCGCCCCACCTTCCGCGCGGCACAGGTGCCGATCACCGCCGTTCTGAACAACCTCGACGCCTTCTTCCGCTGGGTGCCGATGCTGGTGATGACCGCCGCCTTTGCCGGCGTTGCGTGGCGCACCGCCGGGCGCGGCGCGGCGCTGTTCACGGTGCTGGGCTTTGCCTTCATCGACATGATCGGGCTGTGGGGCCACACCATGACCACGCTGGCGATGGTCGTCACCTCGGTCCTGTTCTGCGCGGTGATCGGCGTGCCGGTGGGCATCCTCTCCGCCGGATCGGACCGGATGTGGAAAGTCGTGCGCCCGATCCTCGACGTGATGCAGACAATCCCCAGCTTCGTCTATCTGGTGCCCATCGTGATGCTGTTCGGCGTCGGCATGGCGCCCGGCATCATCGCCACGATCATCTTCGCCCTGCCGCCCATCGTGCGGCTGACCAACCTCGGCATCCGCAACGTGCGCGCCGACCTGATCGAGGCGGCGGAAGCCTTCGGCTCCACCCGCTGGCAGATGCTGTGGGACGTGCAACTGCCGCTGGCGATGCGCACGATCATGGCGGGGATGAACCAGACCTTGATGCTGGCGCTGTCGATGGTGGTCATCGCGGCGCTGATCGGCGCGGGCGGGCTCGGCCTTGTGGTCAATACCGGGCTGGGTCGGCTGGACGTGGGCGGGGCGACGGCTGGCGGCGTCGGCATCGTGATCCTTGCCATCGTGCTGGACCGCATCACGCAGGGGCTGACCGAATCCCGTGCGCCCTCGCTGCGGCAGGTGCTCTCCAATCTGATCCGGCTGCGCGGGCAGGCGCCCGCGGCCGAACCCGGCAAGGCGGGCTGACCCCGCCCTGCCACCAATCAACCGAACCAAAACAAAAGGAGACCCGGCATGCCCCGTCTCACCCTCACCGCCGTCGCGCTGGCTCTGGCCGCGCCGCTTGCCCATGCCGCCGAGCCCGGCGAAGGTGTCAGCATCACCATGGTGCAGCCCACATGGGACACCGGCTGGTTCCAGACCGCCATATATTCCAAGCTGCTGGCCGAACTCGGCTATACCGTGTCCGAGCCGATGACGCTGGACAATCCCGCCTTTTATCAGGCCGTGGCCTTCGGCGACGTGACCATGTGGGTGGATGGCTGGTTCCCCGGCCACAATTCCTACCGCGACAGTTTCGAGCAGGGGGCCGAGATCGTCGGGGCCGTCGCCAAGGGCGGGGCCTTGCAGGGCTATCTGGTGGACAAGGCATCGGCGGAGGCGTTTGGCATCACCTCGATAGAGGATTTCAAACGCGACGATGTGAAGGCCGCCTTCGACCGCAATGGCGACGGCAAGGCCGACATGGTTGGCTGCCCGCCCGGCTGGGCCTGCGAAGAGAATATCGAGCATCATATGGACGCCTATGAGTTGCGCGACCATGTGAACGTCATCAACGCGAACTATTCGGCCTCGATGGCCGATGCGGTCGCTGCGTATGGCAGTGGCGAGCCGATCCTGTTCTACACTTGGACACCGAACTGGACGGTGAACGAATTGAAGCCCGGCAAGGATGTGGTCTGGATTCAGGTGCCCTTCGTCGATCTGGTCGAGACCGAAAAGGGGCTGGAGGACGCCGCCACCATGACGGGCGTCGAGGGCTGCGTGGCCGACCCCTGCATGCTGGGCTATGTCGCCAACGATATCGTGCCGGTGGTCAACAGCGAATTCATCGCGGCCAATCCGGCGGTGCGCGCCCTGTTCGAGGCGGCGCAGATTCCGCTGACCGACATCTATGCCCAGAACGCGCTGATGAATGCGGGCGACCAGAACATTCAGGCCCACGCCGATGCCTGGATCGCCGGGAACCGTGAACTGGTCGATGGCTGGCTGGAGACCGCCCGCGCCGCAGCCGAGTGACGCAGATCGAATGACGGGGCCGTGCCCCGGCCCGACAGAAAGCCCCCGTGCGGTTCCGCGCGGGGGCTGTGCTTTGACCCCTTCATAAGACTGCGGTATCACGTCTGCTTTTGCCACCGGAACGCCCGTAACAAATCGCGGAGGCATCGGCCCGGGTGTTTACGGCCAGCGGCGCGGGTTGAGCAATCGCCCGAGGCGCGGAACCCTCATCGCGTGCAGCGGGGCGATTGTTGCGGTGGTCAGGGTGCACGCATATCCTGCAAGAGCAGGTGCCATGGGACGACCGCATCATCCTGCCACTCGGCCCCAAGCTGTTCATCGTCCAGCGGGCGTCCGACAAGAAATGGTGATCAAGAGCATCGCCGGGCATGAGTTCTGCGACTGGAAGGAAAACTGGAAGCTGCATGCCGTCGTCCGCGAAACCCAAGAAGAGATGGAAGAGATCTATCTTCGGCAGGAACGGGTTCAGGCGCCCCATCTGCGCCTCGGAAAGCCAGTATAGGTTGCTCATGGTCAGGTCTCCTTGCCGAGCCTGAATCACGCTAAATGACCGAAATCAACGCGTCCTGACGGTAGTAAGAACCTCGTCCATCTCAGGGCACTTTGACACCGGATCATTCGCCCGATCGTTGCGATCTGATCAGAGAATCGAGTGAATCCAGGCAGATGTTGGTGTCTTGGCATTTTTGTTCATACTTAACTTTTAAAGCAGCACTCTTTCGTGAAACGGAGTGTCGTTCAGAATGCGGGTATAGGCCAAGGGCGACAGATCCAAGGTTCGGAACTCTCCGTAAACCAGCATCTCGGACAAAGCGCGACCGATGGCCGGCGATTGCATGAGACCATGGCCCGAGAACCCGCAGGCGAAGTGAAAGCCTGCGATCTCGGGATGCGGACCTATGACGGGATTATGGTCCAACGCGTTCAGGTCGAAATGCCCGGCCCATTGGTTGACGACCTTGATGGCCTCGAAATGGCGCGAGCGTTCGGCAAGGGCGGGCCAGACAAGTTCCTCGAACTCATCATAGCGTGGGTCGAAGTCACCGGGAGCAACCTCCGGGTCAGGGTCGGGGGTCGTGCTGGCTAGGAAGAAATGCCCCTCGGGGCGGCAATAGACGCCGCAGGGTTCGACCATCAGGGGCAGGCGGCCATCGTTGATGCGGGCCGTGCCTTCGGGGCTCTTGGCGCAATCGAAGACGAAGACGGTGCGCTTGCGGATCTCGATCGGGGTCTCGATCCCGGCCATCCGCGCGATCGCAGGGGCGCCGCATCCCGCTGCATTCACGACGGCTCCTGCCGAAATACGGCGCCCGGACGCCAGCCGCAGACCCGTGACCCGGTTTCCGTCCCGATGAACCGCCGTCACCTCGTCCTGAATCAGGTCGACGCCCAGGCTGCGGGCCTTGTTGCGAAAGCCGTTCATCAGGGCGGTGTTGTCGAACCAACCTTCGCCCGAGCGCCCGTAAGAGGCCAGTTCGATATCCGCCACGTTCAGATGCGGGAACGCCTTGGCCAGTTCATCGGCGCTCCACAGCACCACATCGGCGCCATGGGCGATCTGCACGGCGTGGTTCTGCCGCAGGATCTCGGCCTGATCGGGAATCGTGGCGAGGAACAGATAGCCGCCGGGAAGAAAGTTCAGCTGCGGAGCCTGCCCGTCGACCTGCATGGTCTCGGCGAAATTCATCATGAACCGATGGCTGAAACGGCTGATCTGCACATTGATCGGGGTCGAGAACTGGCTGCGGATCGCCGATGCCGAAAGCGATGTGGCGGCGCGGGCAAAGCTGAGATCCCGCTCGACCAAGAGGACGGATCCGTCGAAATCTGGGTTGGCGGCAAGAAAATAGGTGATGGCCGAGCCTGTAGCCGCGCCGCCGATGATCACCACATCATAGCTGTTTTTCATAGCGTCGTCCGGGTCATGCTGCCTTGACCAGCATGCCTTCGGGATTGAAGGCAGGTTCTGTGCGCTTGACCATATCCGCGACGATCCGCGCCGACCCGGCCGACATGGTCCAGCCCATATGGCCGTGGCCCAGATTCATCACCGCATTGGCAAAGCGCTTGCCGCGGCCAAAGATCGGCAGCCCGTCGGGGGTCATCGGCCGCAGTCCGGCCCAATAGTCGGGTTGGCCGAAATCGGCACCTTGCGGGAACAGTTCGCGGACGGCGCGCAGCATATGGGTGAAGTCCCGCGGCTTGTGCGTCTTGCTGAACCCGGCGAACTCGGCTGTCGCGGTGACGCGCATGCGGTTGCCGAAGCGGGCATAGGCGACAAGGTTGTCTTCGTCGACGCCGCCGACGGTCGGGGCCTGATGGTTCTCGCCGATGGGCATGGTGACGGAATAGCCCTTGATCGGATAGATCGGCAGCGATACGCCCAGCTTGCGCGCGAAACGCGGGGCAAAGACGCCAAGGCAGACCACGAATTCATCGCCGGCAATGCGGCCCTTGTCGGTCAGGGCCGCCGTGATCCGGTCGCCCGAGGTTTCCAGGTCGCGGATTTCGGTATCGTAGAGGAAGGTGACGCCCAGCTTCGTCGCGCAATATTCGGCCAGGTTGCGGGTGAACATGCGAGCATCGCCGCTGCCGTCCGTCGGGCAATAGATCGCGCCGGCGAATTTGTCGCGGGCGGAACTCAGGGACGGGTCGATGCGGACAGCCTCGTCCACCGAAATGGCGCGCAGCTCCAGACCTTCCTCGGTCAGCACGCGCGTGTTGCGGGTGCCGCGCTCGAAGCTTTCCGGCTTGCGATAGAGATAGAGCAGGCCGCCGGACAGCCCGTCATAGGCGACCCCGGTTTCCTCGGTGATCTTCAGAAGGCGGTCCTGAGAATAGCGGCACAGCCCAACCTTGCGCTTGGTGTTGGTGCTGGCGCGCTCGGCGGTGCAGTTGCGCAGGAATTGCAGCGACCAGAGGTAAAGCCGGGGGTCCAGGCTGGGCCGGAAGACCAGCGCCTGGCTGCGGTCCAACAGCGAACGCAGCAGGATTTTCGGTGCCTTGGGCGAGGACCAGGTATAGGAATGGCCGGGCGCGATCAGGCCGGCATTGGCATAGCTGGTTTCCGAGGCGGCAAGGTCCAGCCTGTCGATGACAGTGACCTCATGCCCGTCGCGGGCAAGTTCATAGGAGGTCGTCACACCGACCACCCCGGCTCCCAGAACGATGACACGCATTCCCTGTTTCCTTTCGCCCAAGGCATGAGTGGTTTTGCCCGTCAGATCGCTGCGATCAGGGCGATCTCGACGGTGAATTGGGGCGCCGCCAGTTTCGATTCGACGGTGGCGCGGGCCGGGGCGGTCACATCCTTGACCCATGCGTCCCAGACGGCATTCATTTCGTCGAAGGTCGAGATGTCGGACAGCCAGATCGAGGCAGACAGAAGTTTGGACTTGTCGGTACCGGCCTTGGCCAGCGTGGCCTCCAGACGTTCGATGATGTCTTTGGCCTGCTCGGTGACGCTGCCGCCGGGTGCGCCAAGCGCGACCTGTCCCGCGAGATAGGCCACGTTGCCATGAACGACGGCAGCGGACATCCGGGCGTTGGGGTCGATATGGGTGATCTCGGTCATCGGACTTTCCTTGCTTGATGGCTCCAGGTGGAATCACGCTAACAATACACAAGTGGATACACAATAAGATTTTTATTTGCGTCATGATTTCCGAGGGAGTAAATTGTCGCTGAAATCGGCATGTCCGTGCGCTGCGGGGCCGAGAAATCATAACGGAGACAGGCGGATGGCGAGCGTGGCAGAGGCCAAGTCAAAGCGTCCCGCGGATGTGGTCGAGAAGGTTTATCGACAAGTCCGTGACATGGCGATCGAGTATCGTTTTCGCCCCGGAGAGCGGGTGAACGAGGTTGAGCTGGCGCAGCGGCTCAAGGTGTCGCGTACGCCGATCAGGCAGGCGCTGAATCGCTTGGTGCATGAGGAATTCGTGACCTTCGTGCCCAATCGCGGATTCTATGCGCGCGAGATCGCCCCTGCGGACATTCGCCAGATCTATGAGTTCCGCGCTCTGGTCGAATGCGGCGCCTTTCGCCTGGCCTGCGAGCGGGGCAGCGACGAGGATATCGCCCGTATCCAGGCGGAATGGGAGGCCCAGAGCAGTGCCGGCAGCGACTGGGAGCAGTTGAGCGCGGCCGACGAGGCGTTCCACCTGGCCATCGCGAGCCTCGCAGAGAATCCGCATATCCTGAACACGCTGAACGATCTGAACGCCAAGTTGCGATTCTTTCGCCGAATCGACCTTGAAAACGACAGTCGCCGCAAGAACACCTATCAGGAGCATGCGGCCGTCCTCGATTGCCTGAGGCGTCGCGACAAGAGCGGCGTCGAAATTCTGAAGAACCATATCGTGATGAGTTCGGGTCACGCTGTTATGGTTACCAAGGAAGGGCTGGCGCGGATTTTCTTTGACATGGAGAACGGTCGGGCGCGCTAGGCGTCTGCGATCTCGGGGAAGGGCGGGCGACCAGATCGTCCGCCTTTTTGTTTTGACAACCGCATCCAAAAGTGTATCCACTTATGAGCACAGAATGGAGGCTGGCATGTTTCAAGATCTTCGCGGACGAGTTGTCTTGGTGACAGGGGCTTCCTCCGGGCTGGGGGCACATTTCGCCTCCCTGCTGGCGCGGCAGGGTTGCCGCGTGGCGCTGGCCGCCCGGCGCGAGGATCGGCTGGCAGGGATGGTCACCACTATTGCGGATGCCGGCGGCGAAGCGATGGCCGTTGCGATGGACGTGACGGATCCGGAAGCGATCCGGGCCGGCTTGTCCCGCATCGAGGAACGTTTTGGCCATGTCGAACTGTTGATCAACAACGCTGGCCTTGCCGCCGAACATGGCTTCCTTGCCGCCCCCCGCGCCGAAACCGAGCGTGTCTTTGCCGTCAATCAGACCGGCGTCTGGGAGGTTGCGCAGCAGGTCTGTGCCAGGCTGGTTGCCGTCGGCAATCCGGGGGCGATCGTCAACATCGCCTCGATCACCGGGCTTCGGGCTGTCGGCGGGGCGGCCTCTTATGCGGTCACCAAGGCCGCGGTGGCGCATATGACCCGCATTCAGGCGCTGGAACTTGCGCGGCACGGCATCCGGGTGAACGCCATCGCGCCCGGCTATTTCGAGACCGAACTGACGCAGGATTTTCTGGCATCCGATGCCGGCGACAAGCTGCGCAAGCGGGTACCGATGCGGCGGATCGGCCACCTGAACGAACTGGATGGCCCGCTGCTGTTGCTTCTGTCCGACGCCGGCAGCTTCATGACCGGCACCGTCATTCCGGTCGATGGCGGCCATCTGCTCAACAGCCTCTGACCCGGAAAGGATCTGCCATGGACTTTGCGCTTACCCCCGAGATCGAGGCGCTTCGCCGCAGGAACTCGCGACTTCATCGTGGCCGAAGTTCTGCCGCTGGAGGAGGATCCCGCGAATTACGATGACCATGAGAATATCGACGAAGGGGTGCTGGCGAAGGTCCGCGAAAAGGCCAAAGCCGCCGGCCTGTGGGCGCCGCAGGCCCCAAGGGAACGCGGCGGCATGGGGCTGCCGGTCACGGGCTGGGCCGCGATCTATGAAGAGGCCAACCGCTCGATCTTCGGCCCGGCCTGCCTGAACTGCGCCGCGCCCGATGACGGCAATATCAATGTCATGTCGAAGATCGGTACCGAGGCGCAGAAGGACTGGTGGCTACAGCCCCTGATCGACGGCAAGGTGCGTTCCGCCTTTTCCATGACCGAGCCTCATCCCGGCTCGGGCTCGGATCCCAACATGATGCTGACCCGCGCAGAAAAGCGGGGGGATCGTTGGGTGGTTCACGGCCGCAAGTGGTTCATCACCGGCGCCGGGGCCGCGCAGCATTTCATCCTGATCGCCCGCACATCGGACGATCCGCGCAAGGGGCTTTCGGCGTTTCTCTACAGCGCCGACCAGCCCGGCCATCGGATCGAGCGTCGCATCCCAATCATGGGCCCCGAGGAACATGGCGGCCATTGCGAGATCGTCTATGACGGGCTTGAGATCCCGGACGAGAACCGCCTGCTGAATGTCGGCGACGGGTTGAAGGTGACGCAGATACGCCTCGGACCGGCGCGGCTGACCCATTGCATGCGCTGGCTGGGGTTGGCCAAGCGCTCGATGGAGATCGCAGCGGAATATACCCAGCGGCGGACGGGTTTCGGCATCCGGCTGGCCGACCGCGAGTCGGTGCAGATCAAGATGGGCGAGTTGGCGCATGAGATCAGCATCGGCCGGCTGTTGGTCATGTACGCTGCGTGGAAGCTGGATCAGGGCGATTTCGCGCGCAAGGAAGTGTCCTCGGCCAAGGTCCATGTCGCCAATACCCTGCACAAGGCGGTCGATACCGCGATCCAGCTGAACGGTGCGCGGGGCTATTCCAAGGATACGCGGCTGGAATGGATCTATCGTTATGCGCGGCAGGCGCGTCTGGTCGATGGCGCGGACGAGGTTCACAAGATGGTCCTTGCTCGCGCCTATGCCGATGAGGGCATGGATTATTGGCGTTGGGGGGTATGAGCATGGCCCCGGTGCAGCAGGCGCCCGAGCGGCAGGCGCTGGAACGCTGGCTTGCCGATGCCCTGGGGGCACGGTCCGTGACCATCACCGCCATGTCCAAGCTGTCCGGCGGCGCGATCCAGGAGAACTGGTCTCTGGATGCCGACTGCGACGGCGGCAGCCATCCCGGCGCGCAGCAATGGGTGCTGCGCACGGATGCGCCGTCGTCGATCAGCACCTCGCATGGCCGGGCGCAGGAGTTCGCCAGTCTTGAGGTCGCCTGTCAGGCGGGGGTTTCCGTGCCGCAGCCGGTCGTTCTTTGCACGGATGAGTGGGTGACCGGGCGGCCGTTCTATCTGATGGCACGGGGCAGGGGCACCGCCCATGCCCGGCGCATCACCCGCGATCCGGCGCTGCCCAGCTTTGGCCCGGCGCTGGCCGCGCGTCTTGGCGAGGAACTGGCCCGGTTGCATCGGGTGCGTCCGCCGGTGACCGGGCTCGATTTCCTGCCGGTGCCGCAGGGCCATCCCGCGCAGTTGCGCATTGATCGCTATCGCGCCGATCTGGACGCATTGCCGGATCCGCACCCGGTTCTGGAATTCGCGCTGAACTGGCTGGAGGCCCGTAAACCGGCCCCCAATCCGGTCGTGCTGTGCCATACCGATTTCCGAACCGGGAACTACCTGGTGGACGACGGTGCGTTGAGCGTGATCCTCGACTGGGAATTCGCCAGCTTCAGCGATCCTGACGAGGATATCGGCTGGTTCATGGCGCGCTGCTGGCGTTTCGGCAATGATCACCTGGAGGCGGGCGGCATTGCCGGGATCGAACCGTTCCTTGAGGGTTATCAGCGGATCTCGGGCCGCCGGGTCGATCGCGGGGTGTTGCCCTATTGGCAGGTGATGGCGGAACTGCGTTGGGCGATCATCGCGCTGCAACAGGGCGAACGCTGCAATTCCGGGACCGAAATCACGCAGGAACTGGCGCTCAGCGGCATCATGTCCTCCGAGATGGAATTGAACATCCTGAACCTGATCGAGGTGGCGGCATGAGCGGCAGGATCAACCTTGGCCTTCTGCGCGCGGCGCGTGCCGAGTTCGTGGATCTGCTGCTGCCCCGGCTTGAAGCCGGCGACCGCTATACCGGCGCCATGCTGAAACGCTCGCTGGACGTGCTGCTGGCCGAAGCGACGGTGCCAGAGCCGCCCGAGGCAGCGCTGGCCGGGTTCGGCGGGGCTGCGGCGTTGGCGCGCGGGCTGCGCGAAGGCTCGGTCACGGACAGCGGCGAATTGCGCGCCGCCCTGCGCAGCTATGTCGAACGCAAGCTGGAGATCAGCAACCCGCGCCTGTTGCAGGCGGCCCGGGCAGCAAGCAAGGAAACCAGATAATGAGCCTTTTGCCCGTCGATCTGAACGACAAATACGATCTGGAAAAGCAGCAGGTCTTCATCACCGGCACGCAGGCCCTGATCCGGCTGTGCCTGACGCAAAGCTGGCTGGACCGTCGCGCCGGGCTGAGTACGGCGGGCTACGTCACCGGCTATCGCGGCTCGCCGCTCGGCGGGCTCGACAGCCAGTTTCCGCGCGCGAAGAAGCAACTGGATGCCGCGCAGGTCGTCTATGAACCGGCGATGAACGAGGATCTGGCCGCGACCGCGCTATGGGGCGCGCAGCAGGCCGAGATGCGTGGCGAGGGTAAATTCGACGGTGTTTTCGGCATCTGGTATGGCAAGGGTCCGGGCGTGGACCGCAGCGGCGACGTGTTCCGCCATGCCAATCTTGCGGGATCCTCGGCGCATGGCGGCGTGCTGGTGCTGATGGGCGACGATCATACCTGCGAAAGCTCGACCACCTGCCATCAAAGTGAATATGCGCTGAAGGACGCGATGATCCCGATCCTGAACCCGGCCAATGTGCAGGAGATCATGGATTACGGGCTGCATGGCTGGGCCTTGTCGCGCTTTGCCGGGGTCTGGGTCGGGCTGAAATGCGTCAAGGACAATATCGAATCCACCGCCTCGATCCATGCCGATCCTGCGGCTTTCCGCTCGGTCCTGCCTGCGGATTACAGCCTGCCCGAGGGCGGCCTCAACATCCGCACCAATGACAGCCCGCAGGATCAGGAGGTCCGGCTGCATCGGCACAAGCTGGATGCGGTGCGGGCCTATTTGCGGGCCAATGCGCTGGATAAGGTGATCCTGTTCGGCGGTCAGCAGCCGCGTATCGGCATCGTCTCGACCGGGAAATCCTATATGGATGTGCTGTCCGCGCTGGACGAGCTGGGCCTTGACGAGGCGCGGGCCGCCGCTTTGGGCCTGTCCCTCTACAAGATCGCCATGCCCTGGCCAGTCGAGCCGCAGGGGTTGCGGGCCTTTGCGCAAGGGCTGGATCAGCTAATCGTGGTCGAGGAAAAGCGCGGGCTGATCGAGGAACAGATCCGGGGTCTGCTTTACGGTCAGCCCGGTGCGCCGCGCAGCATCATCGGCAAGCAGGACGAACAGGGCCGCACGCTGTTTCAGGCCGAACTGGCCCTGAACCCGATGCAGATCGCCGAGGCCATCGGGTCGCGACTGGAGGCCGATGCCGAGGTCGTCGCAAGGCTGGCCGTCGTGAAGGCCCGGCTGGGGGTGGAGCGGGAAAGCCTTGCCGTGCAGCGCAAGCCCTATTTCTGCGCGGGCTGTCCGCATAACAGCTCGACCGTCCTGCCCGAGGGCGCGCGCGGCTATGCCGGGATCGGCTGTCACTGGATGAGCCAGATGATGGAGCGCAATGTCGAGGGCTACACCCATATGGGCGGCGAGGGCGCGAACTGGATCGGCGAAAGCAGATTCTCGACCCGCAAGCACATGTTCCAGAACCTTGGCGACGGCACCTATAACCACTCGGGCCTGATGGCGATCCGGGCGGCCATCGCCTCGAACACGCCAATCACCTACAAGATCCTGTTCAACGATACCGTCGCCATGACCGGCGGGCAGGACCACGAGGGCGGGCTGACACCGCAGCGCATCGCGGCCGAGGTGAAGGCTGCGGGCGTCCAGCGCCTGGCCTTCATGTCGGACCGGCCGGATCTGTATTCCGCCGCCGATTTCCCGCCGGGCACGACCATCGACCACCGTGACGACATCCTGCGGGTTCAGCGGGAGTTGTCGCAGGTCGATGGCGTGACGGTTCTGCTTTACGAACAGACCTGCGCCGCTGAAAAGCGCCGCCGGCGCAAGCGCGGCAAGATGGGCGAGCCCGAACGGCGGGTCTTCATCAATCCCGCCGTCTGCGAGGGCTGCGGCGATTGCGGCCGGAAATCGAACTGTGTCGCGGTGCTGCCGCTGGAAACCGAGTTCGGCCGCAAGCGCGAGATCGACCAGTCGGCCTGCAACAAGGACTTTTCCTGCGTCAAGGGCTTCTGCCCGTCCTTCGTCTCGGTCATCGGCGGCGAGTTGAAGAAGCCGCAGGCGCAGCAGGCCGAGTTGCCGCCGCTTGCCGAACCCGAGCGCATCGCGCCGGCTGACCGGCCCTATGCCATCGCGCTGACGGGGGTCGGCGGCACCGGCGTCGTCACCATCGGCAGCCTTCTGGGGATGGCCGCACATCTGGAAGGCCGGGGCTGCGGCATCATCGACATGACCGGCATGGCACAGAAGGGCGGCGCGGTGACCTCTCACATCATCCTTGCGCCGCAGCCGCAGGACATCAAGGCGATCCGCATCGCGCCCGGCAAGGCCGATCTGGTACTGGGCTGCGATCTGGTGGTCAGCGCCAGCGATACCGTCATGCGGCTGATCGACCCGGACCGCAGCCATCTGGTCGTCAACAGCCACGAGATGATGACCGGGGATTTTACCCGCGACGCGGATTTCAGGCTGCCCGTCAGCCTGATGCAGGCACGGCTGAAATCCTCGGTCGCGCCTGGGGCGGGGGTTTTCGTCAACGCGACCCATGTGGCGCGCAGCCTGATGGGTGACAGCATCGCGGCGAACCTGTTCATGCTGGGCGTGGCCTATCAGAAGGGCCTGATTCCGCTTTCGGCCGAGGCGATCCAGCGGGCCATCGAACTGAACGGCGTGGCGATCCCGTTCAACCAGAAAAGCTTTGCCTGGGGACGGGCCTGGGCCGCCGATCCGGCGCAGGTCGAGGCGCGCATCTCCGCGCCTGCTGCCGCGCGCATCGAGATGACGCCGGAGGAGGTGATCGCCCATCGCGCGGCCGATCTGACCCTCTATCAGAATGCGCGCTATGCCGCGCGCTACGAGGGGATGGTGCGGCGCGTGCTGGCCGCAGACCCGTCGCCGGGCAAGGAACTGACCTCGGCGGTGGCGCGCAACCTCCATAAGCTGATGGCTTACAAGGACGAATACGAGGTGGCGCGGCTTTATACCGATGGCCGTTTCGACCGGATGCTGGAGGGGCAGGTCACCGGCGACTACAAGGTCAAGCTGCATCTGGCGCCGCCGCTGTTCAGTCGGCGCGATCCCGAGACCGGCCATCTGCTCAAGCGCGATTTCGGCCCGTGGATCCTGCGCGCGATGCGCTGGCTTGCGCCGATGAAACGGTTGCGCGGCACGCCACTGGATCCCTTCGGCCACACCGCCGAGCGCCGGATGGAGCGTCAGCTGATCCGCGAATACGAACACCTGATCGAGACGATCCTGACCGATCTGGGCCGGGCCGATTACGCCATCGCGCTGGCACTGGCGGCATTACCCGAACAGATGCGCGGCTTTGGCCATGTCAAGGATGCCAATGTCGCCGCTGCGCGCGCGCAGCAAAAGCAGTTGATGGGGCGGCTGATCGCCTTGCCGCAGCCGGCCCGCATGGCGGGCTGACCTCGGAGGAACGACACATGGCGGATCTGATCCAAAGCGCGCTGTGCAGTATCGTCAAGGTCTTGCCCTGATGGCCGAGATCGAAACCGTTGGCATCATCGGTGCCGGGACGATGGGCGCCGGCATTGCCATCACCACGGCGATGGCCGGTCTGCCCACGCTGCTGATCGACCGTTCCGGGCAGGCCCTGGACGCTGCTCGTGCGCGGTTGGACGTCTATCTTGGCAGACAAGTGGAAAAGGGTCGCATGACCGCTGACGAGGCGCGGGTGGCCAGCGCCACACTGCGCACGGGTGCCAGCTTCTCGGACGTTGCCGCCGCCGATCTGGTGATTGAGGCGGTGTTCGAGCGGCTGGATGTCAAGACGGCCCTGATGGCCGAGCTTGAGCCGGTGGTGTCGCGGCATTGCCTGATTGCGACCAATACCAGTTGCCTGCGTGTTTCGCAGATTGCGCAGGCGCTGACTCACCCCGACCGTTTTCTGGGCCTGCACTATTTCAGCCCGGCCGAGATCAATCCGCTTGTGGAACTGGTCCGTGGTGACCAGACCGCGCCAGAGGCCATTGAGGCGGCAAAGGAATTTCTGTCAGCCACCGGGCGGATCGCCCTGCAATGCCGCGATTCGAACGGCTTTGTCGTCAATCGGTTCTTCTGCCCTTATGTGAACGAGGCCCTGCGCTGCCTTGAGGACGGATTGGGCAGTCCCGCACAGATCGACCGGATCGCATGCGGCCTGTTCGGCCAGCCTCTCGGGCCTTTTGCGTCGATGAATATCGTTGGCGCCCCGGTCATGTTGCATGCGCTGGAAAACCTGGCGCATCTGGGTGCGCTTTACGAGCCTGCGGCGAAGCTGCGCGAGCTTGCGGCGGCAAATGACAAATGGGCTTCTCGACGAAACACCGTCGTCCCTGGCCGGACACAAGGCCGATACCATTGCGCGCCGGCTGCGCATCGCGGTCGCCCGACCCATCCGTGAATTGCTGGCCGAGGGGGTCGCGTCGCCGGCCGATGTGGATCTGGGTGCCCTGCACGCGCTGCGTTTCTCGCTCTCGCCCACGCAGATGCTGTCCGGGGAAGAGGCGGATACCCAGGCTTTGGTCGCTGATTCAATGTGCCGGTTCGGGGGGCATGATAACCCGCATCCACATCTGCATTAAAAAGTGTATTCACTTATGTTGTGAATGTTGTATCGTTGACCGGGCGTAGGCCGCGCAAACGAATCAATCAAAATAACAGGGAGACTGAAATGAAGAAGACGACGCTTTTTGCGGCGGCGATGGCGCTTGTCGCATGGGGAGGCGCCACCTCGGCGCAGGAAATCAAGCTGGGGGCCGTACTTGCCTTGTCGGGCGAAAGCGCGACGGCGGGCGAGGATCAGCGCCGCGGCATCGAATTGGCGCTGAAGGAAATCAACGATGCGGGTGGCGTGCTTGGCCAGCCCATTCGGGTCGTGATCGAGGATTCCGGCGCACGGGTTCCCTCGGCGCTGGATGCCGCGAAAAAGCTGGTGACAGTGGACAAGGTGCCGGTGGTAATCGGCGAATATTCCTCCGGGATCACCATTCCGGTCGGCACCTATCTGGTGCAGGAAGGGCTGGTGCATCTGAACATCGGCTCCAGCAGCGGCCGTGTGCGCGAGATCGGCGAGGGCAGTTTCAGCTTGTTGGGCCTGGACAACGTGTCCAGCGCCTTCGCCGCGCAGGACATGTTCGACCAGGGCTATCGCCGCATCGCGGTCATCACGCCGAACAACGCCTTTGGGCAGGGCGTCGCGACTGAATTCAAGAAGGCGCTGACCGAACTTGGAGGCGAGGTCGTCGCCGAGGTGCTGTATACCGAGGGCCAGACCTCTTATCGGCGCGAATTGCAGCAGATGCAGCGCACCCAGCCGGATGCCTATTTCTATTCCGCCTATGGCAAGGACGCGGCCACCATCAACCGCGAAGCCTATGAGCTGGGCCTGAACCAGAGCCAGTGGTATGCGGGCTACCTGTCGATGTGTACCTCGGACAGCGAGCGGACCTACGTCGAGGGTCAGATCGGCTATGACCTGAACTTCGTCGGCGAAAACGGCCAGGCCTATGAGCAGGCCTATCAGGACGCCTATGGCGAGCCCTTCGTGACCAGCTTCTCAGGCTATGCCTATGATGCGACGAAGCTGGCTGCGGCGGCCATCGAGAAGGCCGGATCGACCGATCCGGCGGCCATCCGCACCGCCCTGAACGAGTTGGGCGCTGCCGGTTACGAAGGTGCGACCGGCAACATCACCTTCGATGCCGACCGTCAGCGCAGCAAGCAGCCCTATCTGAAGCAGAAGATCGAAGGCGGCAAGACCGTCAACCGTTGATCCCGCGTGGCGCCGGCATCGCGCCGGCGCCGTCCATCCCGCCCCGATCCGCAGCTCCAGCGCCACGGTTTCGGGACCATGCCGGAGAAAGCCTGATGTTTCAGTTCCTGGTGGATGCACTTTTGCGCGCGGTGGATCTGTCCCTGATCGCCCTCGCGCTGAGCTGTGTCTATTCCCTTATCCGTTTTCCCAATGTCGCGCTGGTGCAATACGCGACCTCGGGGGCATTGATCGCGGTCGGTCTGCAAGCGGTCGGCCTGCCCCTTGCCTTTGCGATCATCGTGGCCTGTGCGCTTGTCGGGCTTCTGGCCCTGGCCATGAGCGTGCTGATCTTCGAAAAGCTGCTGAGGATCAGCCCGGCCATCGCCATGATCGGCTCGCTGGCGCTGTCGATGATCTTTACCGCCGCCTTTCTGGTCACGGTCGGCCCAAGGCCGCAACGCTTCGATCTGCCCATCGCGCCGCCGCTGCGTTGGGGTGGGGTCAGCCTGACGCAGGTGCAGATGCTGTCGGTCGGCCTGACCGTGCTGGCCATTGCCGCCTTCGCGCTGGTTCTGTTCCGCACCGGGCTTGGCCGCTGCATGCGCGCCACGGCCACCAATCGCGTGCTGGCTGAGGCGACGGGTATTCCTACTCGGCGTGTCACCAATGCGGTGATCGTCATTTCCGGGGTCATGGCGGCCCTTGGCGGCATCGCCATCGCGCTGAAGGGCGAGACCAGCTCGCAACTGGGCATGGACATGCTACTGCCGATCTTTGCCGCGGCCATCCTGGGCGGGTTAGGCAATGCCTTGGGCGCGGTGCTGGGCGCGATCATCATCGCCCTGGCCGAGACCTTCGTCACCAACACCAATTTCGGTCTGCTTGCAGGACAGGATTTCTACTTCCTGCCCGCCAGCTTCGCATCGGTCGCTTCGTTCGGGCTGCTGGTGCTGATCCTGCTGGTGCGTCCGGTCGGCATCCTGGTCAGCGAGGTGAAACGTGTCTGATTTCCTGATCCATGTCTGCGTCATGGCCAGCCTCTATTCGGTGGTTGCGCTCAGCCTGAACCTGCAGGTCGGCATTACCGGGCTGGTGAATTTCGGCCAGATCATTCTGTTCGGTGCCGGAGCCTATGGGGCCGCGCTGGCCTTCAGCAGCCATATGGGGCTTTGGGCTGCGTTCGCCGCCGGGATCGCGATGGCCAGCGCGGTGGCGCTGCTGTTCGCCCGTTTGGGCCGCGATCTTGGTGGCGATTACTGGGGCATCGCCACGCTGGCCGTGGCCGAGGCCTGCCGCATCCTGCTGCGCGAATTCGACGGCGTGACGGGCGGTGCGCAGGGGATCAGCGGGCTGACGCCGCTGTTCGGCACCCTGGACCGCCGCGAAGCCGCTTTGGCGACCCTTGTCACCTGCCTGCTGTTGCTGGCGGTGGTCTTCTGGCTGTGCCAGCGCCTGGCCCGCAGCCATTACGGGCTGGCGCTGAAGATCCTGCGCGAAGAGCCCTTGCTGGCTGCTTCGCTGGGATACAGCCCCGTTGCCTTGCGGGCACAGATCTTGGTCATGTCGGGCTGCATCGCGGCGATCGGCGGCGTGATCTTTGCCCATTACGTTTCCTTCGTCGGGCCGGATCAGCTGGTCGCGGCGGAAACCTTCCTGATCTGGGCCATGGTCGTGGTCGGCGGCGCCGGAAACAACCTGGGCGTCGTGGTCGGGGCGTTCCTGCTGCAATTCCTCTTTGCCTTCGTGCCCTTCGCCAAGGATTTCCTGGGCCTGTCCTCGGATTATGTGGCGGCGTTGCGGCTGACGCTGGTTGGCGGCGGCCTGCTGACCTTCCTTCTCTGGCGGCCCCAGGGGCTGATCCCCGAACGGATCGGAGGCGCGACCCATGGCAAATGACATCCTGCAAATCCGCAACGTCGCCAAATCCTTCGGCATGTTGCAGGTCCTGAAGGACGTGAGCTTCAATGTCGGCAAGGGCGAGATCGTTGGCCTGCTTGGCCCCAACGGTTCGGGCAAAAGCACGCTGCTGTCGGTGATCTCGGGGTTCCAGCCGGCCAGCGGCGGCAGTGTCCTGTTCGCCGGACAGGAGATGACCGGCCTTCCGGCGCATAAGGTGGCGCAGCACGGGCTGATGCGGACCTTTCAGCTGCCCTCGATGCCGCACCGGATGACCCCGCGCGAGCTGATCGAGGCGGGGGAGCGCGTGCCCTTCAGCCTCGGTGCGGTCCTCGGCCGGGTCGCGGACCGGGACGGGCGCGTGGCCGCGGTGATCGAGCGCTGTGCACTTGGGCCCGTTGCCGACATTCCGGCCAGCGCGCTGTCGGGTGGGCAGAAGAAGCTGCTCTCCATCGCCGTGGCCTTGCAGGGCAAGCCGCAGCTTCTGTGCCTTGATGAGCCGACCGCTGGCGTTCACCCGCAACTGCGCACACGCATGGTGCAGATCCTGCGCGAGGTGGCGGCCAGCGGCGTGACCATCCTGATCGTCGAGCATGACATGCATTTCGTGCGCGGGCTCTGCGACCGCTGCGTGGTGCTGGATGGCGGCGGCATCATCGCCGATTGCCACCCCGAGGCGCTGACCGAGAACGAAAGGGTGGTCGAGGCCTATCTGGGCAAGGCCAAGCGGATGGAGGTCGTGGCATGATCGACGTATCGAACGTGGTTGCGGGCTATGGCGACGGTCCCGCCATCCTGCATGGCATCAGCCTGAACGCTCAGGGGCGCGAGATCGTGACGATCCTGGGGCCGAACGGCTGCGGCAAATCCACCCTGCTGAAGACCGTGGCCGGTTTCGTGAAGCCGCGCGAAGGGCGGGTGTCCATCGACGGCAAGGACCTGACCTCGGTGCCCGCCAATGAAAAGGTCCGCGCCCATCGCATGGGTTTCGTGCCGCAATCCGACAATGTTTTTCCGTCGCTGACGGTTGCGGAAAACATCATGCTGGGCGCCCGGTTCCTGCCGTCCGCGCGGCGCCAGGATGCCTTTGACGCGCAAATGACGGCCTATCCGTCTCTGGCCACGAAGGCGGGGCGCAAGGCGTCGGCCCTGTCGGGGGGCGAGCGTCAGCTGTTGTCGCTGGCGCGCGCGTTGGTGGCGGAACCCACGACGCTGCTTCTGGACGAGCCCTCGGCCGGCCTGTCGCCCGCGATGGTGCACGAGGTTTTCGAGGCAATCGCGGGCATCCGCGACCGCACCGGCATGTGCATCCTGATGGTCGAACAGAATGCCTTCGAAGCGCTTGGCGTTGCCGACCGGGCCTATGTCTTGGCGCTTGGACAGGTCGCGCTTGAGGGCCGGGCCGCCGACCTGCTGGCCGACCCGGCCATGCGCCACCTCTATCTGGGCGGCGAGCCGTAAGGCCCGCGCCGTTCATTGTGAAAGAACCAAACATGTTGCAAGAAACTGACCTTGTTACCAACCTGACCGGCATGGCCTACAAGACGGATGCCGGTATCGGCAGCCGGGCGAATATCGGCCTGCTGGTCCTGCAAACCGACCTGACCATCGAGGACGAATTCCGCCATATCCTGCCTGAGGGCGTGGCCCTCTATGGTGCGCGGCTGGAATCCCCGGCCGAGATCACGCCCGAAAAGCTGAAGCTGATGGAGACGCATATTCCCGTCGCCGCCGGGCTGTTGCCGGCAGTGGATTTCGCCTCGATCGGGTTCGGCTGCACTTCCGGCGCGTTGGTGATTGGAGAAGGAAACGTCGCGGCCCGCGTTGCCTCGGTTCGACCCGAGGCCAAGGTCACCGACCCGGTCACCGCAGCCGTTGCCGCGATGGCTGCACTGAAGGCGCCCCGCATCGCCTTGCTGACGCCCTATCTGCCCGAAATCAACGCCTCGCTGCGCGAGCAATTCCAGCAGCGCGGGTTAAACGTTCCGGTCATGGGCTCGTTCAACCAGCCCGACGATTACACCGTCGCCCGCATCACCCCCGAGGCGATCGAGGCTGCGATGATCGAGCTTGGGCGTTCGGATCAGGTCGATGCGGTCTTCGTGTCCTGCACCAGCCTGCGTGTGGCCCGGATCGCCGCCAGGGTCGAAGCCGTCATCGGCAAGCCCGTCACCTCCAGCAACCATGCGCTGGCATGGCATATGCTGCGCCTGGCGGGCATCGGGGACCAGCTGCCCCAGCATGGCAGGCTCTTTGAAACGCTGTAGGGCGCGGGTCGGAGGAGGTTGATACAATGGCAACGCGAATATCCGTTTCCGAACTTGAGGGGATCGTGACCGGGATCCTCCTCCGGGCTGGTCTTTGCAATGCGCAGTCGCGTGCGGTCGCGCGGGTCATCACCGCCGGTGAACGAGACGCCTGCAAGTCGCACGGCATCTACCGGATCGACGGTTGTCTGAATACGCTGGCGGCGGGCAAGGTCAATCCCGATGCCGAGCCAAGCCTGCAAGACGACGGCAGCGGGGTGATCCGCGTCGATGCGCGGGGCGGTTTCTCGCCAGCAGCCTTCGCGCTCGGTGCCCCGGTGCTGGCGGATCGGGCGAGGGCTCTGGGCGTTGCGGCCCTGGTCATAAACGACTGCACGCATTTCTCGGCGCTCTGGCCCGAGGTCGAGGTTCTGACCAATGACGGACTCGCGGCGCTGGCCATGTGTCCCAGCTATGCGACGGTTGCGCCCAGTGGAGGCACTGCCCCGCTTCTGGGCACCAATCCGCTGGCCTTCGGCTGGCCGCGCCGGAACGGTCCGCCCTATGTCTTCGACTTTGCCACCTCGGCCGCAGCGCGCGGCGAGATCGAGCTGCATCGCCGGGCGGGAACCACACTACCCGAAGGCTGGGCGATTGATTCAGACGGCCAGCCGACCACCGATCCCGACCGCGCCCTGCAAGGCGCCATGCTGCCCTTCGGCGGCCACAAGGGCTCGGCCATCGCAACCATGATCGAGCTTCTGGCCGGGGCGATGATCGTCGATCTGACCAGTCGGGGCGCGCTGGACTATCTGGGCACCACGGCCCTGTTCCCCAGGCATGGCGAATTAATCCTGGCGTTCGATCCGCAGCGCTTTGCCTCTGGCCGTTCCGGCGATCCGCTGGACCGGGCGGAAGTGCTGTTCTCGGCCATCGTGGGGCAGGGCGCCCGCCTGCCGTCGCAGCGCCGCTTCGCCGCCCGCAGCAAGGCGCTGGCCGAGGGCATCGAGCTTAGCCCTCGGGAACTGGCCAGGCTTGACGCCTTGCAACGGGGTGACGACAGCTAACCGGAGAAGTCGAGGCTTTTCAGCCGGGCGTTCTGGGTGTGATCGGTCATGTCGATCTTGAGGGCCGTGATGCTGGGGGCGTTTTGCGCCATCGCTTCGGCATCGCTGCCGGGCAGGTAGTCGGTTTTTTCATGCGCGGCCCTCAGCCAGAAATATGGAAAGTCGCGGCCGTCAAGGCGGCGGTCCACCTGATAGCCATGCGCCCGGCGCCCCTGTTCGACCACGCGCGGCGGTTGTAGCTCTTCCAGCCGGCAGTGCGGAAAGTTGATGTTGTAGAACGTGCCGTCGACATGCGGCAGATCCAGCAGGCGGCGGATCAGGCCGGGCGCCTTGCGGCGGCTGATCTCCCAATTGAAGTGGCGTTCGCCGTCCACGATCTCGTAGTGCTGTGACAGTGCGATCGAGGGGATACCGAACAGTGCACCCTCGATCGTGGCGCCGATGGTGCCGGAATAGTTGATGTCGTCGGCGATGTTCACTCCCGAGTTGACGCCCGACAGGATCAGGTCCGGAAGGGCGGGCATCAATTCGCGAATAGCGACGATGACGCAATCGGCGGGAGTGCCGCGCAGGGCGTAGCGGCGTTCCGCCAGCTTGCGCAGTCGCAGAGGCTCAAGCTGCGTTAGCGAATGCGCCAGCCCGCTGCGATCCGCCTCGGGCGCGACGCACCAGATCTCGTCGCCCAACTCGCGAGCGATGTCTTCGAGCACGGCGAAGCCTTCGGATTGGATGCCATCGTCGTTGGCGAGAAGAATTCTCATGGTTCGTTCCTGTTCTGAGAAAGTCATTGAGCCGTTGCGGCCCGGTGCGTGATCAGTCGCATCGACAGGCGCATGGCCAGCATGGCCATCAGCACCGACAGCATGATGCAGACCGAGAAGGCGGCGGCCTGTGTGCTTCGCCCCGCCTGATCCAGCCTCACCACAGTTACAGCGGCGACGGAGAGCTGCGGGCTGACAAGGAAGATGATCGCCGACAAGGTGACCATCGCCCGCATGAAGAGAAAGAAGAACACCGATACCAAGGTAGGCGCCATGAAAGGCAGGATGGTGTCGCGCAGGCGGTGCAGGTTGTTGCCACCCAGGCAGAGCACGGTTTCCTCAAGCCGCTGAGGCACCGCACGGATGCCCGTCACCATCGTCAGGAAGCCCTGCGAATGGTAGTGGTAGAAGTTGCAGATCGCGATCAGGAAACTGCTGCCGTAAAGCGCTCCAATCACCGGACCGGGAACATTGAAGGACAGCACATAGGACAGGCCCAGCACCAGCCCCGGCACGCCCACCGGCACGATTGCCAGAAAGTAGACCAGCCGTGCCATGCTGGCGCTGAGCTCGCGTTGCGCCAACGCGAGCATGAACAGCAGCACCGAGCCGATCAGCGCCGTCTCGAACGAGATCAGCAGCGTGGACCACAGCGAGCTGTATCCGCCCGCCATCGAGATGTTGTAATTCGCCAGCGTCAGCTCCATCCGGTAAGGCCAGAGCCGCACGAAGCTGGCAAAGACCACAGTCGCCACGATCAGTGCGACCACGCCCGCCGTTACATAGACTACAGCGGCCAGAGGGATGTCGCGGCCCAACACCCGGTCCGGTTGCACCGGGATCGCGCTTTCCGAACTGCCGCCGAACTGGCGCTGGTTGGCGATGCGCTGGATATAGACCGCCAGCAGCGTCGGCAGCAGCAGCATGATGCCGACGACCGCGCCCATGTTGAAATCCATCTGGCCGACGACCTGAGTATAGATCTCCATCGCCAGCACCTGGAAATTGCCGCCGATCACCGCAGCATTGCCGAAATCGGTGATCGAGACGGTGAAGATGACGAAGGCCGCGCTGATCAGCCCGAATTTCGTTGCCGGCAGGGTGATGTCGATGAACCTACGCCAGCGCGAGGCGCCCATCAGCAGCGATGCCTCGTAGATTCGGGCATCTGAGCGGCGCAGCGAGGCTTCGATGATCATCACCGCCTGCGGCAGGGCATACATGCAATTCGCCAGCAGCAGGCCCCAGAAGCCGTAGATCTGGATATCCAGGCCAAGCCAGTTGTTCACCAGCCCGTTGCGGCCGAACATGAAGATCAGCCCAAGTGCCTGCACCAGCGAGGGCGCCAGCAGGGGCAGGATCAGCGCCAACCGCACCAGGTTCTTGCCCGGGATCCGGGTGCGGTGCAGCATGAAGGCGATGGCAAAGCCTAGCGTGATGCAGACGAAGGTCGTGGCAAGGCCGACGGTTACGCTGTTCAGGATCACACGCGGGATATGCGGCAGGCTGGCCACGCGGGCGAAGTTGCCCAGCCCCATCCCCTCGGCACCGGTCAGCGCGCGGCGGATGATGCCAAACAAGGGATACAGGAAGAACAGCGTCAGCATGCTCAGGGGGACGGCCAGCAGCAGCGCGGTGATGGCACGGTCGTTGCGGGCCAGGCGTTCCAGCAGGCCGCGGCGGGCGGGGCTGTTCATGGCGCCACCCAACGCCCGGCTTCGGGCAGCAGGCCAACCGCCACGCAATCGCCGGGGCGCAATCGCTCGCCCAGGCGGATTTCGCCCAGGATGGTGCGGTCGCGCCAGCGGATCTGTGCCTGGCTGACCTTGCCGAGAAAGGTGATGTCCTCGACCATCGCCTCGGCGCCTTCATCGGCACGCAGACTCAGTTCTTCGGGGCGGGCCACGAACAGGTGTTCGGCCGTTCCGGCATTGTCGCTAACGCCGAACAGCGTGCTTGCCTCGGCCCGGTCGAAGAAGTTGCTGGTGCCGATGAAGCCGGCTACGAATTTCGTTCTCGGTCGGAAATACAGATCTTGCGGTGTGCCGACCTGTTCAACAAGGCCGTGGTTCATGCAGACGACTTTGTCGGCCATGCTCAGGGCCTCGTCTTGGTCATGCGTGACCATGATCGTAGGGATGCGTAGCCGCCGCTGCAATTGCCGTATCTCGTCCCGCATCTCATGGCGGACCTTGGCGTCCAGGGCCGATAGCGGCTCGTCCAGAAGCAGAAGCGAGGGGTCGACCGCCAGCGCCCGGCCGATGGCAACGCGCTGCTGCTGGCCGCCCGACAATTCATGAGGATAGCGTCCTGCCAGATGCGGAAACCCCAGCAGTTGAAGCAGCGAATCCACTTTGGCGCTGATCGTCGCCTTGTCATGACCCCGCAGCTTCAATCCATAGCCGATATTCCGCGCTACGGTCATGTTCGGAAACAATGAATAGGATTGGAAAACGATACCGAAGCCCCGGTCCCGTACCTCGATGCTGTTCAGGTCGCGTCCATCCAGCGTGATCGTGCCTTGCTGGTATTCTTCCAGTCCCGCTATGATGCGCAGAAGCGTGGTCTTGCCGCAGCCGCTCGGCCCCAGAAGACAGACGAATTCGTCGCTTTCGGCACTGATATTGATGTCGCTGAGCGCGCGAAATTCCCCGTAGTTCTTGTAAAGGCCCTTGATGTCGAGCATGTGGTTTTCCCTGTGCAAGAGCCCGGACCCGATGATCCGAAACCCCGTGATCGGGGCCTCGGTGATCGGGGATTCCGGTCGTTACGGTTATTTGCCGATCAGGCTGGTCCAGCGGGCAAGCATCGCGTCGCGCTGACTTGCGATTGCGCCGAAATCCATCGGTGCCAAAACCGAGGACAGGTCCGTCGGCATGCCGGCCTTTTGTTCCGCCTCTGTGGACGCCTCGCGCGGGATGGTGGTGACGGGCTTCAGCGACTGATAGATGTCTAGCGGGCTTTTCGTCAGCATCCAGTCGAGGAAAGCCTTGGCGTCGCCCTCGTTTTTCGAGCCCTTCAGCAGGCCGATCCCCGAAATTTCATAGCCAGCCAAGTCCGAGGGGATGACCATCTGCATCGGATATCCCTCGTCGATCGCCTGGATCGCGGGAACCTCGTAGCTGACGCCGATGCTGTATTCGCCGGTCTGCGCCATGCGACAGGGGCGCGAACCCGAATTTGTGTATTGCGCCATGTTCTGCGACATTCGCCCGAGCAGGTCCCAGCCCTTTTCCTCGCCCAACCCGTTGGCCAGGCTGGCCACCACGATGAAGCCTACGCCCGAGGACAGCGGATCCGGCATCACCACCTCGCCCTTGTATTTCGGATCGGCCAGCTCCTCCCATGAGGTGGGGATCGGCAGGCCCAGTCTCTCGATCCGGTCCGTGTTCACGCAGAACACTTCCATATAGCCCGCAAGGCTGAACCAGCGGTTTTCAGGGTCGCGGAACTGCTCGGGTACCTGTTCGATCCCTTTGGGTGCATAAGGCTCGAAGATATTCAGGATATTGGGGTTCATGATATTGGTAACGGGCAGGCTGAGCACGACATCGGCTTGCGGGTTCTCGGCCTCGACTAGCAGGCGGGCTGTCAGGTTGCCTGTCGAGAGCCGCAGCACGTTCAGCGTGATCTCGGGAATTTCTTCCCGAGCCTTCTCGACGAATTGGTTGATCTCCTCTTCTTCCAGCGCGGAATAGATGGTGATTTCGCCCGCATGCAGGAATGTGGCAAAATTGGTCATTGCCACCCCCGCGGCCAATATAGTGGCCAACTTCTTGCTTCTGTCGGTCATGGTCGTCTCCCTGAGGGTTGCGGCGGCTGTTGTCCGCCATCTTTCCGTCTCACCTTTGGTGTGGACGGTCTGTTGCTGCGGCGTGGTCAGCTGGCGCCTGTCGTGTCCGGGACTGCGGCGTCCAGATCCAGCGCCCGGATTTCTTCCAGTGCGGCCCGGTGCAACACGGCATCACCCGCGCCAAGAAGGCGACCGTCGCTCTCCAGCGTCAGCGGGCGGCCTGACCAGTCCGTTATGGTGCCCCCCGCGCCCTCAACGATGGGGCGGAAGGGAGCAAAGTCATAGATCTGTTGGCCCGCATCCAGTGCCAGATCGGTCCGCCCCGAGGAAAGCAGCCCATAATTCAGGCTGGCGCCACCATAAACGCGGGTGGCGGTCCCGCCACGCAGGCGGTCCAGCGCACGACGCTCGGCAGGGCTCATATAGTCCTGGTTGCTGTTCGTCATGATCGCCTGATCCAGCGCCTGACAGCGGCGGACAGTGACGATTTCTCCATTCTGTTTCGTGGGTTGTCCAGATGCGCCAAGCCAGCGTGCGTCGATGGCTGGAATGTCGATCAGTCCCAGGATAGGCACGCCTTCCACCGCCAGCGCGATCAGCGTGCCATAGACCGGCATGCCGGCGATGAACTGTGCTGTCCCGTCGATCGGGTCCAGCACCCAGACATGCGAGGCCCCTGCGTTCTGCCGCCCGTGCTCTTCGCCGATGATGCCATGACCCGGAAAGCGCGCGTGTATCATTTCGCGCAGTCGCACCTCGATCAGAAGGTCGGTCTGGGTGACGAAGCTGCGGTCAGGTTTGAATGAGCCCTCGGGGCGACTGCCAATCTCGTGCAGCAGCAGGTGTCGAGCTGTGTCGGCCAGTTCGGTGGCAAAGACGATATGGTCGTCGCTGACCGGAGGGCCGGGGAATCGGTGCTGGGTCATCTGGGCCTTTCTTGCTGCACGGATATGTTGCCGTCCTCTGGCCGGGGGCTTGACAGGAGAATCGCCCCGTCGCTCCTCAATGTGCCAAAATATGGCGTTAGTGTCAAAATGTGTTTTTTATTCCAATTGGCGAATGCGGCGAAATGTGTAAATGATGGCTGATGCTGTGGAGGGCCCATGTGGCAGGAAGAACGCCATCAGAAGATCCGTGCCATGCTGGCCTCCTTCGGGCAGGTGTCAGTTGACCGCATCGTCGAGGATTTCGGTGTTTCGCGGGAAACCGTACGCCGCGACCTGATGGAGATGGAGCAGGCGGGAGCCTTGCGACGGGTGCGCGGTGGTGCTGTTCCGGTGGAGACCGAGGATCTGGATTTCGGGGTGCGCGTGACGCAACGCCTGCGGGAGAAGCGTGCGATCTGCGTGGCCGCACTTTCGTTGGTGAAAAGCCACCAGACCATCTTCATGGATGCGGGCTCGACCACCACGATTATGGCCGAGGTGCTGGCCGGCCCGACCGGGCTGACCGATCTGACCGTGATCACCAATTCGCTGGATGTTGCGGCCCGGCTAGCCCCGGCTCCCGATGACGCACTGGGCGACATCCGCGTCCAGTTGCTGCGCGGCGCAGTCAAGCGCGATCCGTTGGAAACCTGGGGTGGCGCGACGGTCGCCCACGTCAACAGCTACCGCGCCGATATCGCGCTGATCGCGCCCTGGAGCATCGAGGCTTCGGTTGGAGCGATGAACCATTTCCTGCACAGTGCCGAAATCGCTGAGGCGATGGTTCGACAATCGGCGCAGGTGGCAATTCTTGCCGACCACTCCAAGGTTGGAGTGGTGACCCGCGCCTGCTTCTGTCCTACCGCCGAAATCGATCATCTTGTGGTCGATGCCCGTGCCAGGGAACGCCCCGGGTTTGACGCCTTGAGGGAGGCAATACCGCATGTCATCGTTGCGGATAGCTGACGGCCAACCTCTGGGCGAGAGCCATTCCGGCTGGCTGCTGATTGGCTGAGCGTATCAATGGACAAGTAATTCTTGCCCTTTTTCGGACGTTCTTTTCTGTTTTGCGGCAGCCTTCTGCTTAGGCTCTCGTGGCGAGCAAGGCAGAAAGAGGAAGCGGCCGATGAAGGTTCTCGTTCCGGTGAAGCGGGTTGTCGATTACAATGTGAAGGTCCGTGTGACGGGTGACGGGTCTGGTGTCGACCTTTCGAATGTGAAGATGTCGATGAACCCGTTCGACGAGATCGCGGTGGAAGAGGCGATCCGGCTGAGGGAGAAGGGCCGGGCCGAGGAGGTCATCGCCGTCTCGATCGGTGTCAAGCAGGCGGCGGAGACGCTGCGCACCGCGCTGGCGATGGGCGCCGACCGCGCCATTCTCGTCACCGCTACGGACGATGTGCAGCAGGACATCGAGCCTTTGGCGGTGGCGAAGATCCTCGCCGCGGTGGCCAGGGCGGAAGGCGTACAGCTCGTCATCGCCGGCAAGCAGGCGATCGACAACGACATGAACGCCACCGGCCAGATGCTGGCGGCGATCCTGGGCTGGGCGCAGGCGACCTTCGCCAGCAAGGTGGAGATCGAGGGCGAGGCGGCCAAGGTCACCCGCGAGGTGGACGGCGGGTTGCAGACCATTGAGGTCAAGCTGCCCGCCATCATCACCGCCGACCTGCGCCTGAACGAGCCGCGCTACGCTTCGCTGCCGAACATCATGAAGGCCAAGAAGAAGCTGCTCGATGAGAAGGCCGCCGCCGATTACGGCGTCGACGTCTCGCCGCGGCTGGAGGTGGTCTCGGTGCGCGAGCCCGAGGGCCGCAAGGCCGGCATCAAGGTCGGCTCGGTGGACGAACTGGTCGGCAAGCTGAAGGAAGCGGGGGTGATCTGATGGCTGTTCTTCTGGTTGCGGAAGTGACGAACGGGGTGCTGAACCGTGACGCGACGGCGAAGGCGGTGGGTGCGGTCAAGGGCCTGGGCGATGTCACGGTGCTCTGCGCCGGCGCCTCGGCCCGCGCCGCGGGTGAGGAGGCGGCAAAGATCGCCGGCGTCGCCAGGGTTCTGGTCGCGGAAAACGCGCTCTACGGCCACCGCCTGGCCGAGCCGACGGCGGCGCTGATCGTGGGCCTTGCCGGTGATTACGACCACATCGCCGCCCCGGCGACCACGGACGCCAAGAACGTCATGCCGCGCGTGGCGGCGCTTCTCGACGTGATGGTGCTGTCGGACGTCTCGGCCGTGATCGACGCGGACACGTTCGAACGGCCGATCTATGCGGGCAACGCCATTCAGGTGGTGCGCTCGAAGGATGCCAGGAAGGTCTTCACCATCCGCACAGCGAGCTTCGACGCGGCGGGCGAGGGCGGTTTGGCCAGCGTGGCGGAGACCGCCGCCGCCGCCGATCCGGGCCTGTCGGCCTGGGTTGCCGACGAGGTAGCCGAGAGCGACCGCCCCGAGCTGACCTCGGCCAAGCGGGTGGTCTCGGGCGGCCGCGGTCTGGGCTCGAAGGAGAGTTTTGCCATCATCGAGGCACTTGCTGACAAGCTCGGGGCCGCGGTGGGGGCAAGCCGCGCGGCGGTGGATTCGGGCTATGCGCCGAACGACTGGCAGGTGGGCCAGACCGGCAAGGTGGTGGCGCCGGACTTGTATGTCGCGGTCGGCATCTCGGGCGCGATCCAGCACCTTGCGGGGATGAGGGACAGCAAGGTGATCGTTGCGATCAACAAGGACGGGGAGGCGCCGATCTTCCAGGTCGCCGATTACGGGCTGGTCGGAGACCTGTTCACCAATGTCCCAGAACTGACACAGAAGCTGTAGGGGAAGCCATGACGGATACCCGGATCACATCGTTCCTCGCCAGCGTCGGTGCGCATTTCGACGGCGCCTTTGCGCATATGACCCTGCCCAAGGGGCTGGCCGAGCGGATCAAGGCCACGAACTCGATCTATCGGGTGACCTTCGGCGTCCGGCTGCGCGGCGAGTTGATCAGCTTCACCGGCTGGCGCGCGGTGCATTCCGAACAGATCGAGCCGGTCAAGGGCGGGATCCGCTACGCGCCGGACGCTACCGGTGAAGAGGTCGAGGCTCTGGCGGCGCTGATGACGCTGAAATGCGCAGTCGCAGGCGTGCCCTTTGGCGGCTCGAAGGGCGCACTTTGCATAGATCCGCGTGAATGGACCGAACTGGAACTGGAAAAGATCACCCGCCGCTTCACGCAGGAACTGGCCCGGCGCGGGTTGATCAGCCCGGGCCGCAACGTCCCGGCGCCCGATATGGGCACGGGCGAGCGCGAGATGGCCTGGATGGCGGATGAATATCGCCGGATTTCGCCTCTGGAAACGCTGAACGCGGCGGCCTGCGTCACCGGCAAGCCGCTGTCGCGCGGCGGCATCGCCGGGCGGACCGAGGCGACCGGGCGCGGCGTGGCCTATGTGCTGGCCGAACATTGCGGGGCCGAAGGGTTGGCGGGCAAACGGATCGTCATCCAGGGCTTCGGCAATGTCGGCTCGCATGCCGCCCATGTGCTGGCCGAGGAATACGGCGCCCACATCACCGGCATCATCGAGCGCGACGTCTTTCTGTTCCGCGAGGACGGCATCGACATCGCAGCGCTGCGCGCCCACTTGGCGCAGGGCGGCGCGCTGGCCGGTTTCGGCGGCGCCGAGGTGCAACCGGTCACGCCCGAGGCGCTTTGCACGGACTGCGACATCCTGATCCCGGCGGCGCTGGAGAATGTCATCACCAGCGAGAATGCCGCGCGGATCAAGGCGCGGATCGTCATCGAGGCCGCCAACGGGCCGATTGATTTCGAGGCCGACCGGATCCTGTGGGAGCGCGGCATCACCGTCATCCCAGACCTCTGCGCCAATGCGGGGGGCGTGATCGTCAGCTATTTCGAATGGGTCAAGAACCTGACGCATATGCCCTTTGGTCTGATGGAGCGGCGGATCACGCAGCGCCGCTTCTCGCATGTGGCGGACCTGATCCAGTCGGCAACGAGCCAGGCGATCCCCTCGCGCGTGCGGTCCGATCTGGCTGACTCCGGGTCGGAGCTTGACCTGGTGCGCTCGGGCCTTGAGGAGATGATCCGCGCCGCCTATCGCCGCATCGCCCAGAGGCTGGCCGAACAGCCCGAACTCGGCTCCCTCCGCCGCGCGGGCTATGTGCTCGCCATCGAAGAAGTCGCCAACGCCTATCGCGACCTCGGAATCTAGGGGACCAGACCATGCTCGACCAGCCAGAACGCGAGTCGATGGAGTATGACGTGGTGATCGTTGGCGGCGGGCCTGCGGGTCTGTCGGCGGCGATCCGGCTGAAACAGGTGAACCCCGAGCTGACGGTCGTGCTCTTGGAGAAGGGGTCCGAGATCGGCGCGCATATCCTCTCGGGCGCGGTCCTGGACACCTCGGGCCTCGACCGGCTGATCCCGGACTGGAAGGACAGGGGCGCGCCCGTCACCACCGAAGTCACTCAGGACAATTTCTATATCCTCGGCGAACAGGGCCAGATACGGATCCCGAACTGGCCGATGCCGCCGCTGATGTCGAACCACGGCAAGTATATCGTCAGCATGGGCAACGTCTGCCGCTGGCTGGCCGAACAGGCGGAGGCGCTGGAGGTGGAAATCTTCCCCGGCATGGCCTGCTCGCAGCTGGTCTACGAGGGCAGTCGCGTGGCGGGTGTCGTCGTCGGCGAGATGGGGCTCAATGCCGACGGCACCCCCGGCCCGGCCTACGAGCCCGGCATGGAGCTGCGCGGCAAATATGTGCTGATCGCCGAGGGTGTGAGGGGCTCTCTGGCCAAGGAACTGATCGGCAAATACGACCTCTCCAAAGGCCACGAGCCGCAGAAATTCGGCCTCGGCATGAAGGAAATCTGGGAGATTCCGGCCGAAAAGGCTCGTCCCGGCACGGTAACGCATACCATGGGCTGGCCCCTGGGCAGGAACGCCGGCGGCGGCAGCTTCATCTATCATCTTGAGGGAAACCAGGTGCTTGTCGGCTTCGTCGTGCACCTGAACTATACCAACCCCTACCTTTATCCCTACATGGAGTTCCAGCGCTTCAAGCACCATCCGCTGGTCGCGGAACTGCTGGAAGGCGGCAAGCGCGTGGCCTACGGCGCCCGCGCCATCTCCGAGGGTGGCTGGCAGTCGATCCCGAAGCTGACGGTGCCGGGGGCGGCGCTTCTGGGTTGCTCGGCCGGGCTGGTGAACGTGCCGCGCATCAAGGGCAACCACAACGCCATGCTGTCCGGCATCGCCGCGGCCGAGGCGGCGGCTGCGGCCATCGCCGCCGGGCGCGCGGGCGACGAGCTGACCGATTACGAGGCCGAGGTGCGCACCGGGGCCATCGCCCGCGACCTGAAGCCGGTGCGCAACGTCAAGCCGGTCTGGTCGAAGCTGGGGCTGTGGCCCTCGCTGGCGCTTGGCGGTTTCGACATGTGGGTGGCGAACCTGACCGGCTGGAACCCGCTGGGCACCTGGAAGCACGGCAAGACAGATGCGCAGGCCACCGGCAAGGCCGCCGATTTCCAGCCCATCGACTACCCGCGCCCGGACGGGAAACTGTCCTTCGACCGGCTGACCAACGTGGCGTTCAGCTTCACCAACCACGAGGAAAGCCAGCCCTGCCACCTGAAGCTGCGCGATCCCTCGGCGCCGATCACGGTGAACCTGCCGCTCTACGCCGAGCCCGCGCAGCGCTACTGCCCGGCCGGGGTCTATGAGGTGTTGGAGGGCGAGGGTGGCCCGCGCTTCCAGATCAACTTCCAGAACTGCGTACATTGCAAGACCTGCGACATCAAGGATCCCAGCCAGAACATCAACTGGACAACACCCCAAGGCGCAGACGGGCCGAATTACCCGAATATGTGACAAGGGAAACTTGTCGATCGTCAACCCTTCTTGGCGGTCTGCTCGCCGAGGATCGGGAATAATCCTGCCAGTTTCTTGAGGCAAATCCTTGCCCGACAGCAGGAGGCAGGCATGCAGGACTGTAAGCGCAACTTGATCGGCGGCGAATGGGTTTCGCCGCAGACCTTCAGTGAGAACCGCAATCCGGCCAACCCGGACGAGGTGATCGGCCTCTATGCCCGTGCCGAAGCCGATGACGTGGCCCGCGCCGTCGAGGCGGCGAAGATCGCCCAGCCGGGATGGGCTGCCGCCTCGCCGCAGCTACGATCGGATGTGCTGCGCCGGGCGGGCGACATGCTGCTGGCCCGCAACGATGAGATGGGTCGGCTGCTGGCGCGGGAGGAAGGCAAGACGCTGGCCGAGGCCACAGGGGAGGCCCTGCGCGCCGCGCAGCTGTTCCATTTCTTCTCGGGCGAGGCGGTGCGCAATCCCGGCGAGAAGCTGACCTCGATCCGCGATGGGGTCGAGGTCGACGTGATGCGCGAGCCTCTGGGCGTGGTCGGCCTGATCACCCCTTGGAACTTTCCGATCGCCATTCCTGTCTGGAAGACCGCCCCGGCGCTGGCGGCGGGGAATGCGGTCGTGCTGAAACCAGCCGACCTGACGCCGGGCTGCGCGCATCTGCTGGCCGAGATTCTTGTCGAGGCGGGGTGTCCGAAAGGCGTATTCAACCTGGTGATGGGCAGCGGCTCGGTCATCGGCAAGGCGCTGGTCGAACATCCCGATATCGCTGCGATTTCCTTCACCGGGTCCGAGCGGGTCGGGCGCGGCATCGCCATGGGCTGCGCCCAGGGTCTGAAGAAGGTCCAGCTCGAAATGGGCGGCAAGAACCCGATGGTGGTGCTGGCCGATGCCGATCTGGATCTGGCCGTGAATGCCTGCCTCAACGGTGCCTTTTTCTCGACCGGGCAGCGCTGCACGGCGTCCTCGCGGCTGATCGTCGAGGATCGGATCCATGACGCCTTCGTTGACCGGATGCGGCAGGCGATGGCCGGGCTGCGGATCGGTGACCCGCTGGACGAGGCCGTGCAGATCGGGCCGGTGGTGTCCGAGGGCCAGCTTGCGGGTAACCTCGACTATGTGCGGCTGGCGGCCGACGAGGGCTGCGAGGTCGTCGGCGGCGAGCGGTTGAACCGGGCCGGATATTTCCAGAACCCGGCGCTGTTCGTCGGCGCCACGAACCGGATGCGTTCGTCGCGCGAGGAGATCTTCGGCCCCTGCGCCTCGGTCATCCGGGTCGCGGATTTCGACGAGGCGCTGGCGGTGGCGAATGACACGTCGTTCGGGCTGTCCTCGGGGATCTGCACCGCGTCGCTGAAACACGCGACGGCGTTCCGGCGCAAATCAAAAGCGGGTATGGTCATGGTCAACCTTCCGACCGCTGGCGTCGATTACCATGTGCCCTTCGGCGGGCGCGGCGCGTCCAGTCTGGGCGGGCGCGAGCAGGGCCGGATCGCGATGGATTTCTATACCGCGGTCAAGACCGCCTATGTCTTCGCGGGGTAGGAGATGAGCTTGCAGCAGGACCTGAAGACGATCCTTGGCCCTTCGGGCTGGATCGAGGGCGCGGATGCCGCGTCGTGGCAGCGTGACTGGCTGGATCGCTACGGCGAGGTGCCGCTAGGGGTTGCCCGTCCCGCCTCGACCGCCGAGGTTGCCGCAGTGGTCCGGGCCTGCCATGCCGCCGGCGTGCCGGTCGTGCCGCAGGGCGGCAATACCGGGCTGTGCGGTGGCGCGGTTCTGGGACAGGCCGGGGGTGTCATCCTGTCGCTGGCGCGGATGGCGGCGATCGCGCCGCCCGATGTCGCCAGCGCCTCGGTCGAGGTCGAGGCGGGAGCGGTGCTGGCCGCGCTGCATGGCGCGCTGGAAGGGTCGGGCATGATGTTCCCGCTGCATCTGGGCGCGGAAGGCTCGGCCCAGATCGGCGGTCTGATCGGCACCAATGCGGGCGGCAGCCACGCATTCCGCTATGGTATGATGGCCGATCTGGTTCTAGGGCTAGAGGTCGTCTTGGCCGACGGCACTATCTGGAACGGGCTGCGCGCGGTGCAGAAGGACAATGCCGGTTACCAGTTGCGCCGCCTGTTCGTGGGCTCGGAAGGGACGCTTGGGATCGTGACCCGCGCGGTGCTGAAACTGTCTCCGGCGCCGCGTCAGCGGGCCACGGCCTTTCTCGCCTTGCCTGACGAGGCGGCAGCGGTGCGCTTCGGGACGCGGCTGCGGGCCGAGGCGGGCGAGTTCCTGACCGGGCTGGAATTTTTCTCGGAACTCGGTCTGGCGCTGGCGCTGAAGCATGTCCATGGCCTGGCCTATCCGCTGGAGACGCGGGGCGGCTGCTATCTGCTGGTGGAGGTCGCGAGCGGCTCGGACAAGGTGCCTTTGGACGATATTCTGGGCGCCGTTCTGGAATGGGGCATGGAGGAGGGGCTTGTCCTCGACGGTGCGCTGGCCGCGTCCGAAGCGCAGCGTGCGGCTTTCTGGCGCCTGCGCGAGGAACAGCCCGAGGGTCAGCGGCTGGAGGGGGCGCAACTGAAGCACGACATCGCGGTGCCGCCGGGCCGGATCGCCGAATTCGTGGCGCGGGGGGATGCGCTGTGCCGGGCGCTGGTGCCCGATGTGCGGATCAATCCCTTCGGGCATCTGGCGGATGGCAACATCCACTACAACCTGACCGCCCCCGAAGGCCGGATGGATTTCGCGGGGCGGGAGCGGGAGATCGGCCTGCAACTCGCGCAGCTCGCCACCGATATGGGCGGCAGCTTCGCGGCGGAGCACGGGCTGGGCCGGGCAAAAATCGCGCTGGCCGATGCGATGCGGTCCGAGGTCGAACGCAGGCTGATGCGCGCCGTGAAGGCCGCGCTGGACCCCGGGGGCACGATGAACCCGGGCGCGGTAATCGACAATTAAATCTTGTCGATGGGCCACAATTCTTGATTTTGTCCACCGCTTCGGAGGGGCAGGATCGTTTCAGACAGTCAATTCATTTATGCCCGCTGGCCGCGCTCAGAGCCGGGGGCAGGAAGGATACGGGAATGCGGAACGGAGGTCAGCTTCTGGTCGAAAGCCTGGTCGCTCTTGGTGCGACCAAGGGTTTCGGCGTTCCGGGAGAAAGCTATCTGGCGGTGCTGGATGCGCTGCACGATACGCAAGGCAAGCTTGATTTCATCCTGTGCCGCAACGAGGGCGGGGCCGCCTTCATGGCCGCCGCCTGGGGCAAGCTGATGGGCCAGCCGGGTCTGTGCTTCGTGACGCGGGGCCCGGGCGTCACCAATGCCTCGATCGGCGTGCATACGGCGATGCAGGACTCGGCGCCGATGATCCTGTTCGTGGGTCAGGTCGGCACGGATATGAAAGGTCGCGAGGCGTTCCAGGAAATCGACTATCGCGCCGTCTTCGGCACCATGGCGAAATGGGCGGTCGAGATCGACGATGTGGAGCGCATCCCGGAAATCCTCGCCCGCGCCTGGACCACGGCCACCACGGGCCGCCCCGGCCCGGTGGTGATCGCGCTGCCCGAGGACATGCTGACCAGCCTGACCGATGCCGCGCCGCTGACCGGCTTCGCCCGCGTGGCCGAGCCGGCGCCTGCGGCGGATACCGTCGCAGAGGCGCTGGCGATGCTGGAAGGCGCCGCGCGTCCGCTGGTGCTGATGGGCGGCTGTAACTGGACCGAGGCCGGGCAGGCGGCGTTGCAGGACTTCGCCGAAGCCAGCGACATCCCCGTCGTCGCGGCCTTCCGCTATCAGGATCAGTTCGACAATTTCTCGCCGGTCTATGCCGGTGAGGCGGGCGTGGGCATGCCCGCGCATGTCAAGGCGCTGATCCGCGAGGCGGATGTGATCCTGGCGATCAATATCCGTTTCGGCGAGATGACGACGGACGGCTATACGCTGCTGACCGTGCCGGTTCCGTCGCAGAAGCTGATCCATGTCCATGCTTCGGACCGCGAGATCGGCAAGATCTATCAGCCGACGCTCGGCATTCAGGCGGGGCCGAACGCCTTCGCCGCCGCGCTCCGCCCGGTCAAGGGCAACTGGGCCGAATGGCGCGCGAATGGCCGCAAGGCTTATGAGGACGGGTTCGAGGCGCCCGTCCAGCCCTCCCCTGTGGATATGGTGCTGGCCACCGCGCATCTGCGCGAGGTGCTGCCCGAAGATGCGATCCTGACCAATGGCGCGGGCAACTTCACCGTCTGGCCGAACAAGTTCTACAAGTTCGGCCCCAAGGCGCGGCTGCTGGCGCCGCAATCCGGGGCGATGGGCTACGGCGTTCCGGCGGCGGTGGCGGCCAAGGTGGCCTTTCCCGACCGCACCGTGGTCTGCTTTGCGGGCGATGGCGATTTCCAGATGAATTGCCAGGAGCTTGGCGCCGCCATGCAGGCCGGTGCGCAGCCGATCATCCTGGTGCTGAACAACGGTATCTACGGCACCATCCGCGCGCATCAGGAGCGCAACTACCCGGCCCGCGTTTCGGGGACGGAGCTGCAAAACCCCGATTTCGTCATGCTGGCGCAGTCCTACGGCTATCACGCCGAGCGTGTCGAGACGACCGAGGATTTCCCGGCGGCCTTCGCCCGCGCCCGCGCCTCGCGCACCGGCGCGCTGCTGGAACTGAACATTTCGCCCGAGGCGCTGACCCCGCGCCAGACCCTCTCCCAGATGCGCGAAGCCGCGCTGAAAGCAAAGGAAAGCGCATGAGTATCCGCCTTGGTGCCGATATCGGCGGCACGTTCACCGACATCGCGCTGGATTGCCGCGGCACGATGTTCTCGACCAAGGTACTGACCAATTACAGCGCGCCGGAACAGGCCATCCTCGACGGGATCGTCGTCGTCATGCGGGATGCGGGGATCACGCCCGCGGAGCTCGACATCGTGATCCACGGCACCACGCTGGCGACCAATGCGCTGATCGAGCGGCGCGGGGTCCGCACGGCGCTGGTCACCACCGAGGGATTCCGCGACGTGATCGAGATGCGGACAGAAAACCGCTTCGAGCAATATGATCTGAACCTGAAACTGCCCACGCCACTGATCCCGCGCGAGGACCGTTTCACCGTCAAGGGCCGGATTGGCGCGCAGGGGCAGGAACTGGCGCCGCTGGACGAGGCCGCGCTGGAACAGATCGCCGACCGGATCGCCGCCGGGGGCTTCGGCGCCGTCGCCATCGGCTTCATCCATTCCTACATGAACCCCGCACATGAGCGCCGCGCCCGCGAAATCATCGCGGCCAAGGTGAAGGTGCCGATTTCGATTTCCGCCGAGGTCTCGCCGCAGATGCGCGAGTTCGAGCGGTTCAACACCGTCTGCGCCAATGCCTATGTGCGGCCGCAGATGGCGGATTACCTGGCCCGGTTGCAGATCCGGCTGAAGGAGATGGGCGCGCAATGTCCCGTCTTCATGATCCATTCCGGCGGCGGTCTGATCTCGGTCGAGACGGCGGCGGAGTTTCCGGTGCGGCTGGTCGAATCCGGCCCGGCGGGGGGCGCGATCTTTGCCGCCGATGTGGCGCAGCGTTTCGGGCTCGACACGGTGGTCAGCTATGACATGGGCGGCACCACCGCCAAGATATGCCTGATCGAGGATTTCCAGCCCAAGACCGCCCGCACCTTCGAGGTCGCCCGCACCTATCGCTTCTGCAAGGGCTCGGGGATGCCGATCTCGATCCCGGTGATCGAGATGATCGAGATCGGGGCGGGGGGCGGATCCATTGCCTGGGTCGATGCCATGGGGCGGATCCAGACCGGTCCGGAATCGGCGGCCTCGGAACCCGGTCCGGCCTGCTATCAGCGCGGCGGTGAGCGCCCGGCGATCACCGATGCCGATCTGGTTCTGGGCAAGCTCGACCCCGACAATTTCGCCGGCGGCGCGATCAGGCTGTCGGTGGCGAATGCCGAAGGCGCCATCGTCCGCGACGTGGGCGACCGGCTGAACCTGCCCGCCGAGGCGGCGGCCTTCGGCATCGTCGAGGTGGTCGACGAGAATATGGCCAATGCCGCCCGCGTCCATGCGGTCGAGAACGGCAAGAACATCTCCGACAATATCATGATCGCTTTCGGCGGTGCCGCGCCGCTGCACGCCGCGCGGCTGTGCGAGAAGCTGGGCGTGGACGAATGTCTGATCCCGCCGGGCGCGGGCGTGGGCTCGGCCATCGGTTTCCTGAAGGCGCCCTTCGGCTATGAGGCGCTGGCCTCGAAGATCGTGCGGCTGTCGCAATTCGATCCGGCGCAGGTCAACGCCCTGCTGGCCGATCTGAAGGCCACCGCCGAGGGCTTCGTCCGTGCCGGAACCGATGGCGCCATCCAGCGCGAGATCACCGCCTTCATGCGCTATGTCGGCCAGGGCTGGGAAATCCCGGTCACGCTGCCCGACCGCGATTTTACCGCCGGGGATGTCGAAAGCCTGCGCGACAGTTTCCGCGAGAATTACGCCCGTTTCTTCGGCCGCGCCATCGACGGGCTGGACGGGCTGGAAATCGAGATCGTCACCTTCTCGGTCAAGGCGCAGGACGAACGCCCCGCGCCCGAGCGGCTGGAGATTACCCGCGGCGACAAGGCGCATGAGGCGTCGGTGACCCGCGCCGTCTTCGATCCCGCCGAGGGCAAACCCCTGACCACCGCCATCGTCGAGCGCCAGAGCCTGACCCCCGGCGCCCGCGTCAGCGGCCCGGCGGTGATCGTCGAGCGCGAGACCTCGACCGTCGTCACCTCGCCCTTTGACGTGGTGATGCAGGCCGACGGCACCCTTCTTCTGACCCGCAAGGAGACCGGAAAATGACTGACGCAACGCAGGAAATCCGCATGCAGGTCATGTGGAACCGGCTGATCTCGGTGGTCGAGGAACAGGCGATGACGCTCTTGCGCACGGCCTTCTCCACCTCGGTGCGCGAGGCGGGCGACCTGTCGGCGGGGGTCTATGACCCGCAGGGCCGGATGCTGGCGCAGGCGGTGACCGGCACGCCGGGCCATGTCAACACCATGGCGGAATCGGTGCTGCATTTCATGGCGGCGATCCCGCGCGATCAGATGTATCCCGGCGACACCTATGTCACCAACGACCCTTGGCTGGGCACCGGGCATCTGCACGACATCACCATGGTCACGCCCTCGTTCAAGGGCGACGAGTTGGTCGGCTTCTTTGCCTGCACGGCGCATGTGGTCGATGTGGGCGGGCGCGGCTTCGGGGCGGACGGCAAGTCGGTCTATGAGGAAGGCATCCAGATCCCGATCATGAAATTCGCCGAGCGCGGCGCGGTGAATCAGGATCTGATCCGCATCCTGCGCAGCAACGTGCGCGAGCCGAACCAGGTCGTGGGCGATTTCTTCTCGCTGGCGGCGTGCAACGATGTCGGCCACCGTCGCCTGATCGCGATGATGGAGGAAATCGGGCTGGAAAGCCTCGACATGCTGGGCGAGTTCATCTTCACCCGCACCCGCGCGGCGACGCTGGACCGTATCCGCGCGCTGCCGAAGGGAAGCTGGTCGAACGAGATGTTGACCGATGGCTATGACGAGCCGGTCAGGCTGGCCGCCTGTGTCACCTTTGGCGATGATAACGTGCATGTCGATTTCACCGGCACCGATGGGGCCAGCCGCTGGGGCATCAACGTGCCGCTGATCTATACCAAGGCTTACGCCTGCTATGCGCTGAAATGCGTGGTGGCGCCGGATATCCCGAACAACTGGGCCTCGCTCGAACTGTTCACCGTGTCCTCGCCGCCCAATATCCTGAACGCACAGCGTCCGGCGCCGGTCAGCCTGCGGCATGTGAACGGGCATATGGTGCCTGATCTGGTGCTGGGGGCGGTCGCCAAGGCGATGCCGGGGCAGATTCTGGCCGAGGGTGCGGCGGCCTTGTGGAACATCCATATCTCCGCCCGGCCGGTGGCGGGGCAGGAGGGACGCCACGCGGAAATCCTGATGTTCAACTCGGGCGGCATGGGGGCGCGGCCCTCGCTGGACGGGCTGTCGGCGACGGCCTTCCCCTCGGGCGTGCATACGATGCCGATCGAGGCGACCGAGCACACCGGCCCGATCATCGTCTGGCGCAAGGAACTGCGCCCGGACAGTGGCGGTGATGGCGAATATCGCGGCGGGCTGGGCCAGATCATCGAGATCGAACCCGCGCCGGGGCATGAATTCGACTTCTCGGCGATGTTCGACCGGGTGGGCCATGCGGCGAGGGGCCGCGACGGCGGGCAGGACGGCGCGCAGGGCCGGGTCGAACTGGACGATGGCACGCGGCTGAAACCCAAGGGCTGGCAGCATGTGCCGAGCGGGCGCAAGCTGATCCTGCACCTGCCGGGCGGCGGTGGCTTCGGCGATCCGGCCCGGCGCAGCACTGATGCGCGGGCCGAGGATGCCCACAAGGGTTATGTGACGGAGACGGGCAAATGAGCTATGTGGCAAGCCGCCTGGGGGCGGTGAAACCTTCGGCCTCGATGGCGGCGTCGCAGGCGGCCAAGGCGCTGCGGGCGACCGGCGTCGATGTGATCGACCTTGGTCTGGGCGAGCCGGATTTTCCGACGCCCGCCCATGTCGCGGAGGCCGCGCACAGGGCGGCCTTGGCGGGCGAGACGCTGTATACCGCCGCCGGGGGCACGCCGGCGCTGCGGCAGGCCGTAGCCGAGAAGTTCCGGCGCGAGAACGGCCTCGACTACGGTCCCGAAGACATCGTGGTCGCGAACGGCGCCAAGCAGATCATCTTCAACGCGCTGATGGCGACGTTGAACGATGGCGACGAGGCGATCCTGCCTGCGCCCTATTTCGTCAGCTATCCCGAGATGGTGAAGCTGCTGGGTGGCACCCCGGTCATCGCGGAGTGCCCGGCGGAAACCGGGTTCCGCCTGACGCCCGAGGTGCTGGAGGCCGCGATCACGCCGCGCACGAAATGGCTGTTCCTGAACATGCCGGGCAATCCCTCGGGCGCGGTCTATTCGCGCGACGAACTGCGCGCGCTTGGCGATGTGCTGGTACGGCACCCGCAGGTGCTGGTGCTGTCGGATGAAATCTATGAACATATCATCTTCGACGGGCGGGAATTCGTCAGCTGGGGCAAGGCTTGCCCGGAACTGAAGGACCGCAGCCTGATCGTGAACGGCGTCGCGAAAGCCTATGCCATGACCGGCTGGCGCGTCGGTTACGCCGCCGGTCCCGCGCCGCTGATCAAGGCGATGAACACGGTGCAGAGCCAGAGCGTGACCTCGGTCGCCGCGCCCATGCAGGCCGCCGCGCTGGCGGCGCTCACCGGCCCGCAGGATTGCATCGGCGAATTCCGCGCGGCGTTCCAGCGTCGCCGCGACCTGGTGGTGGCGGGGATCGCGAAGATCGACGGGCTGACGCTTCCGGCCCCCGAGGGCGCCTTCTATGCCTATATCGGCTGTGCGGGCCTGATCGGTCGTCGCACGCCCAAGGGCGAGGTGCTGGCCGATGACGTGGCCGTGTCGAACTACCTGCTCGCCGAGGGGCATGTCAGCTCGGTGCCGGGCACGGCCTATGGCCTGTCGCCCTTCTTCCGGATCTCGACCGCGACGAGCGACGAGATATTGACCGAGGCCATTGCCCGGATCGCCCGCGCCGTGGCCGCGCTTCAACCTGCCGAGGTATCCGCATGACCAGCCCCCGTTTCGACACCATCCTGATCACAGGCGCCGCCGGCCGCCTGGGGACCGAACTGCGCCGGGGCCTTGCGCCGCTGGCGCGCCGGCTGCGGCTGGCGGATGTCGCCGAGATCAAGGATCTGAAACCCAACGAAGAGGCCGCGATCTTTGATCTGGCCGACGAGGCGGCGGTGCTGAAGGCGGTCGAAGGCGTCGATGCCATCGTCCATTTCGGCGGAGCGCCGCTGGAGCGCCCCTGGGAGGAGATCCTGAACTCCAATATCCGCGGCAGCTATCACATCTATGAGGCGGCGCGGAAACATGGGGTCAAGCGGGTGATCTATGCCTCGTCGGTGCATGCCATCGGCTATCACAAGCTGGAAGACCATATCGACGCCAATGCCCGCCAGCGACCGGACAGCCTTTACGGGCTGTCGAAATGCTTCGTCGAGAATCTGGGCCAGCTCTACTGGGACAAGTTCGGCATCGAGAGCGTCGCCTTGCGCATCTTCTCGTCCTTCCCGGAGCCGGCGGACCGGCGGATGCTGTGGTCCTGGCTGTCCTTCGACGATTGCGTGCGGCTGGTCACGGCCAGCCTGACCGCGCCGCGCGTCGGCTTTACGGTGTCCTTCGGCATGTCCGACAATGCGGTGAAGCCGGTGGACAACCGCTTGGCCGGACACTTGGGCTATCGCCCGCAGGACAATACCGAGGGCTTCCGGGCCGGCATGGAGGCCAAGACCGATCCCGCAGACCCGCATGCCCCCGCCGTGCAATGCCTTGGCGGCTGGTTCGTGGATCTGGGCCATCCTGACGACGAGGCATCGAAATGAAGGACAGCTATGACGTGGTGATCGTGGGGGGCGCGGTAATCGGCTCCTCCGTCGCCTATTTCCTGACTGCGAACCCGGATTTCAAGGGCTCTGTGCTGGTGGTCGAGCGCGACCCCACCTATCTGAAAGCCGCGACCTCGCTGTCGTCATCGTCGATCCGGGTGCAGTTCTCGAACCCGATCAACGTCAAGATCAGCCAGTTCGGCAGCGCGTTCATCCGCGGCTTCGCCGAGACGATGCAGGTGGCGGGCGAACCGAAGCCGGACCTCAACTTTCATCCCGGCGGCTATCTGTTCCTGGCCAATACCGAGGAACAGGCCCAGACCCTGCGCGAAAACCATGAGGTCCAGCGGGCCTGTGGCGCCGATGTGGTGCTGTGGGGGCAGGAAGAACTGGCCCGCGCCTTTCCGCATCTGAATGTCGATGACATCGTGCTGGCCTCTTACGGGCAATCGGGCGAGGGTTGGTTCAACAACACCGGATTGATGTATGGGTTCAAGGCCAAGGCCCGCGAACAAGGCGCGGAATATGTCACCGATGAGGTGGTGGCGATCGGTCGCGAGGGCAATCGCGTCGCCACGGTCACGCTGAAATCCGGCGCGGTGATCAAGGCGGGGACGGTGGTGAACGCCTCGGGGCCGCGCGCGGCGCTGACGGCGCGGATGGCGGGCCTTGATGTGCCGGTCGAGCCGCGAAAGCGCACCCTGTTCGTCTTTGACTGCGCAAAGACCCCCGAGGGTACGGCCCAGGTCAACGAAGGCCGCCTGCCGCTGATGATCGACCCCTCGGGCGTGTTCTGCCGCCCCGAGGGACGGTTCTTCCTGACCGGCTGCCCGCCGGTCGAGGATCCGGCGGCGGACTGGGACGATTTTGAGCCGCGTTACGAAGAGTTCGAGGAAATCATCTGGCCCGCGCTGGCGGAACGCTCGCCCGGTTTCGAGGCGATCAAGGTGGTGAACCAATGGGCGGGCCACTATGATTTCAACACCCTGGACCACAACCTGATCGTCGGGCCGCACCCGGAAGTGACGAATTTCGTTTACGCCAACGGCTATTCCGGGCATGGCTTGCAGCAGGGGCCTGCGGCCGGTCGCGGCGTGTCTGAGCTGATCACCTATGGCGGCTTCCGCACACTCGATCTGTCCGAAGTCGGCTATGAGCGTATCGTCGAAAACCGGCCCTTCTTGGAAAAGGCGGTCATCTGATCGCCGGGCGGAGGCGAGGAAGCCATGCGTTTGACACGCCGGATCGACCACGGGGGGCGGCGATGAACGACCGCCCCTTCCGGCTGCCGCCGCTCAATGCGCTGCGCGTCTTTCATACCGTCGTGCGGCACCGCAGTTTTCGGGCCGCAGCCGACGAATTGCTGGTGACGCCTCAGGCCGTCAGCCAGCAGATCAAGCTGCTGGAGGAAACCCTGGCGCTTGAGCTGTTCGAGCGCAAGGGCCGCGTCATCGAGCCGAACGAGCAGGCGATCTTGCTGGCGCATTACATCCAGTCCGCCTTCGAGGAGATGGAGGAGGGCGTGCGCCGCGTCACCAAGGTCGGGCGGCGGACCCGGATCAACGTGAACGCCAGCCCTTACTTTGCCACGCGCTATCTGCTCGACCGGCTTGCCAGGTTCCGGGAAACCATGCCTGACGCCGACCTGCGCCTGACGACGATGGTCGACCTGCCGGATTTCGTGGCGGACGATGTGGATGTCGCCATCCAATGGGGCTACGGCACCTGGAAGCCTTATGAGGCTACCTTGCTGCTCTACGACTACAAGGAAATTTGCTGCACGCCTGAAATTGCCCGCAGGATCGCCATCCCCGACGACCTGAAGGATCTGGCGCTGCTGCATCCTGTTCTTTCGGACAGGCTCTGGCCGGATGTGCTGGCCCATCTGGGGGTGAGGGCCGAGGTTTCGCAGGCTGCCATCCGCTTTCAGGATGCCGCGACGATGCGGCGGGCGACGGTGGCGGGGCTGGGCGTCGGGCTGATTTCGACCATTGATGCGGAAGAAGATCTGAAACTGGGCAAGCTCGTCGCCCCTTTCGGCCGCGGGATCATGCGGGGCATGCCTGCCGGGCATGTGCCTGGCTTCTATCTGGTTCTGCCCAAGGCGCATCGCCGGGTCAGCGCTATCGCGGCATTCTGCAAATGGATCGCGGAAGAAGACTGGGCCCAGTCCTAGTTGATCCGCGACGGTGCGATGCACCGGATTTCGCGCAAGGCGAGAGGCAAGAAAAACTTGTCGATCCTGCGCTTTTCTTGATTTGGTTGCGCCCCCCGATGCTGCACGCTCCTGCGTGAAAGGATACGCGCATGACACAAGCTTTGGTAACAGGCGCCACGAGCGGTATCGGACGGGCAATCGCATTGTCCCTGAGGGATGCCGGTCACGAGGTGATCGCTGTCGGGCGGCAGCCTGATGCGTTGGCGGAACTGGAGGCGCAGGGCATCAGGGGCCTGCGTCTGGATCTGGCTGATCCGAATGCTTCTCGGTTCGCTCGCGGAATTGGAGCCGGACATTCTCGTCAACAACGCGGGCATGATGCCAGCGATGGTGAACTTCTGCGATCTGCCCGAGGAGGAGATGCAAAGGGCCATCGCGGTGAACCTGACTGCTGTGCTGCAACTGACCCGGATCGTCGCGCCGGGTATGCGTCGGCGGGGCAGGGGTCATATCTTCTTTACCGGCTCGACAGCGGGACATGCACCGTTCCCGAATCTGGCCGTCTACTGCGCCACCAAGGCGGCCATCGGCGGTTTTGCCCAGGCCTTGCGGCTGGACATGGCGCCGCATGGTGTGCGCGTGACCGAGATCGTCGCAGGCCGTGTCGAAAGCGGCCTCTACAAGGATCTGCTGTCGGAGGATGCACGGGCCGCGATGTATGCCGGGCATTCCGCAGTTCAGCCGCAGGACGTGGCCGCCATGTTGCTTTCGGTCTGGAAGCTGCCGCAGGCCGTCGATGTGGCGCGTTTCGACATTCTTCCCACCCATCAGGCGACCGTTACCGGTTCGCAGCAGAAAAAGTAAGGATAGGCGCAGATGCAGGGACTTCTGTCGTAATCGTGGGCGGCGGTGCTGGATTGGGCGCGCTCATCGGCCGCATGGCAGTGGCAAACGGGGCTTCGGCCTTGGGGATCATCGACCTCAACCCCGAAGCAGCCGAGGCGGCACTGGCCCCCGCGCGCGAGGCCGGTATTCCTGCCGCTTTTGCGGCCTGCGACATCCGCACGGCCGATGCGGCCCATGCCGCGCTGGAAAAGGTCGCCGACGAATTGGGCCGGATCGACACGCTGGTGAACTCGGCCGCCATCTATCCCAGAAAGCCGATCCTCGAAATCACGGATGCCGATTGGGACGCCTCGAATGCCATCAACGTCAAGGGCAGTTATCACATGATGGTCGCGGCGATCCGCAGGATGCGGCAGCAGTCCCTGAACGGCCTTGTGCGTGGGCGGATCGTCAATATCACCTCGGTCGACGCCTTTAAGGCGCATCCGCAGAATGCCCATTACGCCGCCACCAAGGCCGCCGTCGTCAGCCTGACGAAAAGCATGGCGCATGAAGTTGCTCCTGACGGAATTCTGGTCAACTCGGTCGCGCCGGCCGGAATGGCCACGCAAAAGGCCCGCGAGCTAGGATTCCTTGCCGAACTGGCGAAGGCCAGCCCCCTGGGCAGAGGTGGCGAACCGGAAGAGATGGCGGAATGGGTGCTGATGGCCGGTGGCCCGAAGAACACCTATATGACCGGAGAAAATATAATAGTGTCAGGTGGTTATATTTACGCCTGACACTGTTTCCCTATCCGCGATGCCGGACTGGAAAAACCCGACGCGAAACGCAGGCTGCGGCGGGATCAAGACCGAATGCCTGTAATCAATGCCAACACGGGAGTGGGCTATGAACTGTTTTCTGAAAACCGGCATTGCCGCCGGTATCCTGATCCTTTCCGCTGCCGGAGCCTTCGCAGGCAACGGCGACACGCTGAAGACGGTGAAGCAACGCGGCGAATTGCTGTGTCCGGGACATAACGGCTCGTATCTGGGCTTCGCCGAAACCGACGATCGCGGCAACTGGAAAGGGATCGACATCGAACTGTGCCGCGCCATTGGCACCGCCATCCTTGGCGATCCGTCCAAAGTCCGCATCATCCCGCTGTCCTGGGAACAGCGCTGGCCGTCGCTGCAATCGGGCGATGTCGACATCATGATCAAGGCCTCGGGTGGCACGCTGAGCCGCGACACCGACCTGAACATGCAATTCTCGAACTCTTACTATCTCGGCACGACCCGCGTCCTGGCCCATAAAGAGCTGGGGTTGGAAAGCCTCAAGGATGCCGAGGGCGGCACGATCTGCGTCATGGCGGGCACCTCGCAGGAAAAGCAGCTGACCTCATATCTCCAGCAGATCGGCATCGAGATGGAGGTTGTCGCGATCGAACGCACGTCCGAGCTGGAGGGAGCCTATTTCTCGGGCCGTTGCGACACCTACATCCAGTGGGGGCCGGTTCTGGCGGTGTCCCGGGCGTCATCGAACGATCCCGAGGCGCATGTCATGCTGCCTGATATCATCGCATTGGAGCCGTCGGTGATGTTGATGCGTCAAGGTGACGACAACTGGGTCGATATTGCGAACTGGACGCTGAGCGCGCTGCTCTTTGCCGAACAGGAGGGCATCACGTCGGAAAACGTCGATGAGATGAAGGCGAATCCGCCTACGGTCGAAGTTGGCAAATTCCTTGGCGCGACGCCGGGCATGGGCGCGGGCCTGGGGCTGTCGGATGACTGGGCCTATGGCGTGATCAAGAATGTCGGCAACTATTCCGAAATCTTCGAACGCAGCCTGGGTCAGAAATCTCCCTACAAGATGGACCGCGAACTGACCGCGCTGTGGAAGGATGGCGGCGTGCTGTTCCCCTACATCATCGACTGATGGGAGCGGGCAGTCCCGTAAATCGGGCAGAGCGATCCCTATCCCGATCGCTCTGCCATGCAGTTTCACAGCGACATGTTGGAGGCGCTCTGCATGACAACGATTCCTTTCTGGCGCCGCAAGAAAATCCGCCGGCAGCTGCTTCAGGGCGCCTTTCTTGCGGCCATCGCCGCGATCCTGATCATCGGCGGGGTGACTGCGCAGAGGAACCTTTCCGCACAGGGGATCTCGTCGGGTTTCGGCTTCCTGTGGCGTGCGACCGGATGGGAGATGGGGACTTCGCTGCTGCCGACGTCGCCCGGTGATCCCTATTGGTGGTTCATCTTCAACGGCATCCTGAACACGTTGCTGATGGGCTTCGTCGGGCTGTTCTGTGCTACCTTGCTTGGCCTGGTCATTGGCCTTGCGCGCAGTTCTAAAAATGCGCCGGCACGCCTGCTTGGCACGATCTATACCGAAATTTTCCGAAACATCCCGCTGATCGTGCAACTGTTCTTCTGGTATGCGGTGGTCACGCAACTGCCCAGCCCGCGCAATGCCATCCAGATCGGCCATATCATGTTGACCGGTCGTGGCCTGCACTTTCCCGGTTTGAGCGTGACCGTGCTGTCGGCCGTGGTTGCGATTGTGATCATGATCGCCGCGCTGTTCGTCATCTTGTGGATAGTGGTCGCCCGGCGTTTTGGCAGGGTCGAGGCCGCGCGGCGCCGCCTGCTGTGCCTGGGCGTTCTTATGGCCGGTATCTTTGGCGCGGCGGTCGCGCTATACTGGGGGCGTATCCCCGGCACACCGCTGATCAGCCTGCCCGAGTTGCGCGGCCTTAACATTCGCGGCGGTTTCCAGCTGCGGCCGGAAATCTATGCGCTCGCCTTTGCCATCACCGTCTATGGGGCGGCCTATATAGGTGAGATCGTCCGCGGGGGCTTCAAATCCGTTGGCCGCGGCCAGGTCGAGGCCGCGCAGGCGCTTGGCCTGTCGCCCTGGCGGGTGTTCAGCCGGGTGCGGATGCCGCTGGCGATCCGCGCCATGCTGCCGATCCTGATCAACCAATATGTCTGGCTGATCAAGGCCACGACGCTGGGGATCGCGGTCGGCTTTTCGGACTTCTTCATGGTCATCGCCGGTTCGATCACCCATTCGGGCCAGACGCTGGAACTGATCGGCATCCTGATGGCGGGCTTCCTGATCATCAACTTCTCGCTTGCCGCTGTACTGAATCGCGTCAACCGCGCCATCGCCCTGAAGGGCAAGCAGATCGGAGTAGCACAATGACCGATCTTCCGATCCATGCCCCCGACCCCTCGCAACGCCTCTGGCGCCGGTTGCGAAGCGAATATTTTGCCTCGCCATTGGGTTCGATCCTTACGCTGGTCTGCGTCGCTATCCTGGGCCTGCTGATATGGTGGGTGCTGGACTGGGCACTGTTCCGCGCTACTTTCGGCGTCGACGCCCGCGCTGCGGAGTGTCGCGCGAATGGTGGCGCCTGCTGGGCGGTTATCGCCAATCGCTGGCGGCTGATCATGTTCGGCATCTATCCCTATGGCGAGCAATGGCGGTCTGCGCTGGCCTGCGTGATCGTCATCGCGACCGTCGCTCTTAGCTGCCTGCCGCGTATGTGGGCCATCGGACGGCTCGCTGCGATCTGGCTGTTTGCCGCTCTGGCCTTCTATATCCTGATGAAGGGCGGAACTTTCGGCCTGTCGCGGGTCAGCGAGGAGCAATGGGGCGGGCTTGCCCTGACCTTGTTCCTGTTCGTTTCGACTGTCGTGATCGGGATGCCGCTGGCGGTGATGCTGGCCCTGATGCGCCGCTCCGAGATGCCGGTCATCGCCAAGGTCACCGGGCTTCTCATCGACGCTGTGCGTTCGTTGCCGCTCTTGTCGATCCTGTTCACTTTCGCCGTGGTGCTGCCTTTCGTGTTGCCCGCCATGCTGACGGGTGAAAAACTTTACCGCGTCATCGTGGGGCTTGCGATCTTCTTCGCCGCCTATCAGGCCGAGATCATCCGCGGTGGGTTGCAGGGCACCGCTTCCGGACAAGAGGAGGCCGCCAAGGCGCTTGGCATTCCCTATCGTTACCGGATCAGCCGGATTGTCCTGCCCCAGGCCTTTCGTCTGGCGTTGCCCGCCACCATCAACCAGGTCGTGATTACTTTCATGGAAACCTCGCTGGTGGTGGTGGTCGGCTTCGTCGAACTGCTCGCTGCGGGCAACGCCGCCTATAACACCGGCGAATGGAAGTTCGCCTATGTCGAGGTGTATGTCTTCATCTCGGCGATCTATTTCACCTTTGTTTTCGGCCTGTCCCGCTATGGCGCCTATCTCGAACGGCGCATGAATGTCGGCCGCCGATAGGAGCCTGCCAGATGAGCAATCACCAAGCCCCCGCCATCGAGATTACCGGCCTGAACAAGTTCTATGGTACTTTTCACGCTCTGCGGGATGTCAATCTGACCGTATCCAGAGGTGAAAAGGTGGTCGTCTGTGGGCCGTCCGGTTCGGGCAAGTCGACCATGATCCGCTGCATCAACCAGCTCGAAGAACATGATGCCGGCACAATTCGGGTTTTCGGCACAGCACTGGACGACAGCGTGGGAAGCATCGACGAGATCCGCCGCGAGGTCGGCATGGTGTTCCAGCATTTCAATCTGTTTCCGCACATGACGGTCATGGAGAACTGCACGCTTGCTCCCATGCTGGTGCGCAAGACCCCTCGCGCCGAGGCCGAGGCGACGGCGATGCGCTTTCTGGAAAAGGTCCGCATTCCCGATCAGGCCGACAAGTTCCCGGGCCAGCTGTCAGGCGGCCAGCAACAGCGCGTCGCCATTGCCCGCGCCCTGTGCATGAAGCCCGAGATCCTTCTGTTCGACGAACCTACCTCTGCGCTTGACCCCGAGATGATCGCCGAGGTGCTGGACGTCATGACAAGCCTGGCGACCGAAGGCATGACAATGATTTGCGTCACGCATGAGATGGGATTTGCTCGCAAGGTCGCCGATCGCGTGATCTTCATGGATCGCGGCGAAATCGTGGAGGAAGCTGCGCCCGATGCGTTCTTTTCAAACCCTCGAAACGAACGGACCAAGCGCTTCTTGTCGCAGGTGCTTGGTCATTGAGAGCGCAACCGCAGTATAGTTGAACATAAAATCAGAAAGCCAACGGAAGAATGATATGTTGAGCAAACTGGCGCTGCCCGCGGCGTTGTCGATCATGACCTGTGCTGCGTAGACAGAAACAACCTGGATTATGGCTACGGCTTACACCGCAGGAATCTTCTTTGTACCCTCCGCCGAGAACCGTGGTCATGCAGCGTTGACTTGTGGCACTGCCGGTTTTGAGGTCCACGGCAGCAGTCCGGGCAGGCGCGAGGCTGGCAGGCCGGAGATCCGGGTGATGGTGTCGGCGAGCCAGGTCTGCGGGTCGATGCCGTTCAGTTTCGCGGAGCCGATCAGGGAATACATGCAGGCCGCTCGGTGACCGCCACGCTCCGAGTCGGCGAAGAGCCAACTCTTGCGACCAAGGACCGTTCAGCGCAGGTGTTGCTGAGGCAGACGCGGTCGTCGTCGAGGAACCGGGTGAAGCCAGGCCAGTGTTCGGATGAAAGCAGATAGCCGATCGCCTTGGCGTGCTTCGACAGAAGCGCGCGTTCGCTCCGCAGCCAGCGTTCCAGATCCTTGACCAGCGGGACCGAGCGCGCCTGTCGGGTCGCGAGGCGGTCGGTGGGATCCTGGCCGTTCAGGTCGCGCTCGATTGCGAACAGCGCGTCGATGCGCTTCACGGCCTCGAAGGCGATGGGTGATCTCTTTGGCCTCCTTGTCCTTGCGGGTGTTCCCCTCGACGTTGGCCAGGTCGAAGCCCCGGAACGGGGGATGATAAATGGAAGGAGGTGACAGACGACCTGAAACCGTTCGAAGCGATCCAGCGGGTTCAACTCCCGCCCGGCAAAGGCGCCGCCCGCCAGCCGGAAGCGAGTTTTGCATGGCTGTCGGCAACGGCAGTCGTGAAGCGTAGACAGCGGGCGATGAAGCGGCGGGGAAAGCCCCGAAATCATGTTCGTGATGACGCCTTCGGTGTGTTGAGCCCGGGGGCAGCACCTGACCTCCCGTCACTGGCGAGGCAGGCAGGGTCGTCTGGGGTCTTCGGCCGCCGCAAAGTCGCAGGATGGATCGCCGGGGAACTTGAGAGATCCCGCTTCATCCCGCCCCGGGCGAGCAGCGGCACCGTGGCGTCATCGCCATGCAGGCGGGCGACGGCGCGGAAGACCGCCTTCTGCTAGCGGCGAGCGGAACATCGCGTTCAAGTCATCGTGGAGAATGTGGCGAAGAAATATGGGTTGATCGCCAGTAGAGATCCATCATCCACCCCGCCGCGGCTTATCGGCCTGGACTTCCCGGGCAGCGTCCTTGGAGAGAACTTGTATCATTATCCGTCAGAGCTTTACGAATATTAGAAATGGTAGGCATATGGCGAAAAGAGTTGGCTGATAGCTGATGCCGCTCAACACACAATGCTTGTCAGATCCTTGTTGGCGACCCAATCCGATCCTGGGCTAAGCACCAGCGAAGTCGGTTGACTTTCAGTCACCTTCGGCGGGCACGCCGCGCGCGATCTTCGTCAGTTCCTCCCCAAACACAAGGACGAACAGGTCGCGCTTCCCGCCGAAGTAATTGTAGACAGGTCCGTCTTCAGAAAGAGCGCCATAGCCGTCGATCTACAGCACAGACGCTGCTGCGTCGAAGTGGGACGATGAACATCTCGCGTCCTTCGCGATCGCAAGGCGTCACGCCTTGACACCTTGATTGATGAATCTGGCTCATAGGCGCAATCGGAATTTTACCCATTATTCTGACCCAAGGGCAGTGCCATCTTCCCCCCGGATAAGAGAAGGAGCACAGACCGATGAAGAAGCTTGCGCCAATTGCGGTTGCCTTGTCCCTCACTGGCCCGGCGGCCTTCGCTCAGGAAGCTGATCCAGCATTGGCCCGGGCGGCCCCGGCCCTCGCCGCTTATGACAGGAAGACGCTCGAAGGGGGATTGTGGCAGCGTGAGGGGCTTTCCCCCCGTGACCGCAGCGTGATTTCCGTCGCCGCGCTGATCGCGGGCGGCAAGACCGAGTTGCAGCGCAAAGAGTTTGCCCGCGCCCTGGACAACGGCGTCACTTCGGGGGAACTGTCCGGCATCATTACCCATCTCGCCTTTTATGCCGGGTGGAACCACGGTATCGCCGCTGCACAGGTCGCTGCGGACCTCTATGAGGAACGCGGTATCGCTCCCGATAGCTTGCCTGGGCCGGATGTCGAACTGCTGCCCTTGAACGAGGAAGTCGAGGCTGCGCGCGAGACCAGCGTGCAGGAAACCTATGGCGCCACGGCGCAGGGCGTCGTCGATTTCACCCGCAATCCTATGTTCCTCGACCTCTGGCAACGTCCCGATCTGACGCCGCGCGATCGCAGTCTGGTCACGGTCACGTCGCTTGTCACCAATGGCCAGGGCGTGCAGGTGCCTTTCCACCTCAACCGCGCCATGGATAACGGCCTGACCCAGGCGGAGGCGTCCGAGGCCCTGACCCAGCTCGCCTTCTACGCCAACTGGCCAAACGTATTCGGCGTGATCCCGGTATTCCAAGAAGTCTTCGCCTCCCGCGGCCAGTGACCGCGGCGATGCGGGCTCCTCGCAACCCGATCAAGAGGAAAAATGACATGAACAGGTTGATTGCCGCCGCCGCGCTCGTGCTGATCGCAGGCCCCGCCCTGGCGCAGGATGTCATCAGCCCATCGGGCTCGCGGCCGACCGTCATCGGCTCTGCGGAAGTCTTTACCGGAACGGTGTTCGTTGAACCGATCTTCAGCGCCACCGACGGGCGTAACTACGAAATGGCAAGCGTGACCTTTCTTCCCGGCGCGCATTCCAACTGGCACTCGCACCCGGCCGGCAGCACCATGTATGTGACCTCGGGGACCGGCTGGACGCAGGTGGAAGGCGGCGAACGCCAGATCATCCGTGCCGGCGACGTGATCTGGGCACCGCCGGGTGTCAAACACTGGCACGGCGCGTCGGATACGACCGCCATGACCCATATCGTGGTCAACGGCTCCGTTGAAGGCAAGGTCGTCGAGTGGATGGAGCGCGTTACCGACGAACAATATCTGAGCGAATAATTGGCGAGGAAGCTGGAAGATTGGCCGTCGGGCTTCCTGCCCGGCGGTCGCGAATGATAAGGAGGCCACCATGCACATCACCCGAGCGGGCACCAGCCCGTCCTCCAAAGGCCCTGCTGACTGGTTCACCGGGACAGTCCGCGTGGACCCCATGTTCAACACCGCCGACCCCGAGCGCGTTCAGGGCGCCCATGTCACCTTCGAGCCGGGCGCGCGGACGGCATGGCATACCCACCCCCTGGGCCAGACACTGATCGTCACCTTCGGACATGGCCTTGTGCAGCGGTGGGGCGGGCCGATCGAGAGCATTCATCCGGGTGATGTGGTCTGGTTCGAGCCCGGCGAAAAGCACTGGCATGGCGCCTCGCCGGAGACCGGCATGAGCCACATCGCCTTGCAGGAGGTGCAGGACGGCAAGGTCGTCGACTGGCTGGAGCATGTCAGCGACGCGCAATACGGCGCCTGACGGGCGCTTTCTTTCAAGGACAAACGACAATGATCAAAGATAAAGTGGTGATTATCACCGGCGCGTCTTCCGGCATCGGCGAGGCCACGGCCCGGCTGCTCGCCAAACAGGGCGCGAAGGTCGTTCTCGGCGCGCGCCGCGAGGATAGGCTGAAGCAGATCGCAGACGAGATCAGCAAGGACGGCGGACAGGCCGTCTACCAGGTTCTCGACGTGACCCGGCCATCCGACAACGAGGCCATCGTGAGCCTCGCCAAGGACACGTTCGGCCGCGTCGACGTGATCTTCCTCAACGCCGGCATCATGCCGACCTCGCCGGTCTCCGCGCTCAAGACCGAGGAATGGAACCAGGCCGTCGATATCAACATCAAGGGCGTCCTGAACGGCGTCGCAGCCGTGATGCCGCATTTCATGGCGCAAAAATCCGGCCATGTCATTGCGACCTCCTCGGTTGCCGGGATCAAGGCTTACCCCGGCAGTGCCGTCTATGGCGGCACCAAGTTTTTCGTGCGCGATTTCATGGAAGTGCTGCGCATGGAGTCCGCCATGGAGGGCACGAACATTCGCACGGCGACCATCTATCCCGCCGCGATCAGCACCGAATTGCTGGGCGGAATCACCGATCCCGGCGCCGCCGAGAGCATGAAGGCGCTCTATGACCAGCACGCCATCACGCCCGACCGGATTGCCAGCGTCGTCTCCTTTGCGATCGACGCACCCGAGGATACGACGATCAACGAATTCACCGTCGGGCCGACCAGTCAGCCCTGGTGAAGAGGAACGCAGTGTCCTGCAAATTGCAAGGGCGCGCCCTCGCCTCCGAACGATCGCCCTGGTCGCCAATACAATCATGGCGGGCCGCTAGACGGCCCGCGACAACATACGAGTTTCTACTGATCGGAGGATTGAGCGATGCGCTCCCGTTTCGCGACCAACTTGATGGTCGCCTTTTCTATCGCGGGATCTGGTGCGCTCGCCGCCGAGGCGAAGGAGAGCACCATGAAAATCCGGCTGACACTTCAAGGCGCGGTACTGACGGCGACTCTGGAAGACAACGCCGCGAGCCGCGACTTTCTTGCGATGCTTCCGCTCGACCTGACGCTCGCCGACTACAACGCAACCGAGAAGATCGCCGATCTGCCCGCGCGGCTGTCGACGGATGGATCGCCCGAAGGCGTCGATCCGTCGGTCGGCGACATCACCTATTTTGCGCCCTGGGGCAATCTAGCCATCTTCTACCGCGATTTCCGCTATTCACGCGGATTGATCAGGTTGGGGGCCTTCGATGGCAATATCGACGCCCTGCGCCAGCCCGGTCCACTGAACGCCACCATCGAACGCATCGAACCATAAGGAGCCCATGATGAGCTGGGACAAGGAAGAACTGAACAAAATCGACGCGGCGAATGACCTCCGCGTCGCCCCCTTTCGCGAGGACGGGAAGACTCCGGGCACACCGACATGGATCTGGTCGGTCATCGTGGAGGGTGCGCTTTATGTCCGCGCCTATAATGGTCAGGGCTCACGCTGGCACAAGGCGGCGATGCGGGAAGGCGCCGGACAGATCACTGCCGCCGGCAATACCTACGGAGTTATCTTCGAACCCATCGAGGGACCACTGAATGACCGCATCGACGACGCCTATAGGGTCAAATACAAAGGCAGCCAGTATCTTGCGCCGATGATCGGCGCCCGGGCGCGCGGGGCCACGGTTCGGATCACGCCTCGCGGCGCATGACCCATGCCCGTTCGTGGGCATGAGATGCAGATCGCCCCGGCGAATCCTACGGCTTGCGGCAAGTGACCCAATTCATGAGCTACTTTCATAGCCTTTTGCCGGATTCTGCCTCTAATTCCGTGAAGGCACCAACAGTATCCTGCCCTTATCGACAGACAAGGGACCGAAAAATGTTCGAGCAATGGGACAAACCCCCTTATCCCGAGAAGCTGGAAGCGCGCCAGCCGCAGCGCAGTGTCCAGAACATGCCATAGCAATGGCCGAACCGGCAGGGTTCGGCTACCTCCTCAGGGTAAGCGGTGGCATAATCAGCCTGTCATTCATGAGGAGAGGCGATCAATGAAGCGACAGCACATCAACGATCTGATTGCCTTCATCGAGGTCGCCCGTGAGCGAAGCTTCACGAAGGCTGCGGCCAAACTCGGCGTCTCGCAATCGGCGCTCAGCCACACCATCCGGCAGTTGGAAGAACGGCTGGAGTTGCGGCTGCTGACACGAACGACGCGGAGCGTTTCGCCTACCGACGCGGGGGAACTTCTCCTTTCGCGGATCGCACCGCATTTTGATGGAATTGCAATGGAACTTGATGCCGTCAGCGCACTACGCGACAAACCTTCTGGAAACATCCGGATTACTACCGCTAACTACCAGATGCGGGAGTATCTGTGGCCGAAGCTGCGCGATTTTCTCAAGGAATATCCTGCGATCACCGTCGAGCTGAATGTCGATTACGGCCTCCAGGATATCGTTGCCGAAGGGTATGATGCCGGTGTTCGCATGGGTGAACAGGTGGCAAAGGATATGATCGCCGTTCGGATCAGTCCCGACATCCGGTTTCTGGTGGTAGGTGCACCCGCCTACTTCGAGAACAGAGCCGCACCGGAGACGCCACGGGATCTGACCAACCACTCCTGTATCAATTTGCGTTTACCTACCTATGGCGGCCTTTATGCTTGGGAATTGGAGGAAGACGGCCGGGAGATCAGTGTCCGGGTCGAAGGTCAGGCCGTCTTCAACGACATCTACGACGTATTGCAGGCAGCGGTGGACGGGATCGGTCTGGCTCACTTGCCTGAAGACCTGGCCCGTCCCTATCTGGAATCCGGTCAGTTGGTCTGCGTGCTGGAAAACTGTTCAGCCTATTGGACAGGGTTCCACCTCTACTATCCCAGCCGACGGCATCACTCGCCCGCCTTCGCTGCCTTGGTCAAGGCGATGCGGTTCTCGGGCTAACTTCTGCCGCTGACAGGTGCTGTCATGCTTTGATTGATGAATGGCGATCATAAGGCAATGCAAGAATATACCTAATCTGTTGGGCTCATGGGCCTAGCTATAGGCAACGGCTAGGCAGGGACGCGGTTCCCAAAGGCTGTTGCAGATAACTGACGCGCTCGCGATGGCGATCAGGGGCCTGGCCCTCACGCGAACTCTCAATTCGGAAGAAGTATCATGAAAATTGCAATCGTTTTCGACAGCGGCTTCGGTCACACCGCCAAGCAAGCTCAGGCCGTCGCAGAAGGCGTCAACAAGGTGGTAGACGCAAAAGCCGTCCTCGTTCCGGTCGCGGAAGGCAATGTGCCGTGGGATATGTTTGAGACGTGTGACGCCATCATCTTCGGCTTCCCCACCTACAACGGGCTCATCAGCGCGCGACTGAAGCAGTTTATGGAGGACTCGACCCAGCGGGCGTGGACACCGCAGAAGTGGCGCAACAAGATCGCCGCCGGCTTCACCAATTCCGGAGCCATACACGGCGACAAGTTGAATTCGCTGATTTCCATGGCCTTGTTCGCCGCCCAGCACGGCATGATCTGGGTCGGGCTCGACATGTTTCCCGGCAACGGTTCAGAGGACATGAACCGCGTCGGCGGCTGGCTGGGCGCCATGGCACAGTCCGATAATGACTCGCCCGACGTGACGCCGATCGAGAGCGACCTGAAGACTGCGGCCCACCTCGGGCAGCGCGTGGCGGAGGTTGCCGCACAGTTCCGGGCCGGGCGCGCGCAGTGACTGGGGGTAGCGTGAATCCGCCAAACCGGGGACAACACAGGGCTGGCCAGGTGGTTTCATGAGCGGGCCTCATAGGGCCATGCGGGATCGGGCGGGTTTTCGCGCCGGGGCAGCGCCCGTATGGTGCAAGCTGTGGTCGGATGACCGCGCCCCGCCCTGATGGGTGCCCACTCATTTGATACATGTTGAGGAGACGCCGACGATGCAGAATCCAGGACAACAACGTGGCTCCTTCGGGTGGGGCATGCCCCTGGCGATCTCGACGGTTCTTGCTCTCTCCGCTCCTGCCATGGCGCAGGACTTCAATGCCGCCCCGCCCAATGCGCCCGGGCAGCAGTCGGCTTTTGCGGGGCAGACGCGCGCGCCGGTCATTGCGGATGATCTGCGGCTGGAACAGCAGGTCATCGCGAAGGGGCTGGTCCACCCTTGGGGCATGGAGCAGTTGCCCGATGGACGTTGGTTTGTGACCGAACGGCCCGGACGGCTGCGGCAGATCGCAGAGAACGGAACGGTCTCCGAGCCCATTGCCGGTCTGCCGGAGGTGGATGCGCTGGCCCCGGACGGCAGCCTCTGGACGGCCGAGCAGGGGCCGCGCGGAGGCGATGAGCTGAACCGGCCGCAGGCGGGCCTGAACCACGGCTGGCCGGTCATCACCTATGGCCGCGACTATAGCGGCGCCCCGATTGGCGAGGGTCTGACCGCGCGGGAGGGGATGGAGCAGCCGGTCTACTACTGGGATCCGGTGATCGCGCCGGGTGGCATGGCCTTCTATGAGGGCGCGCTGTTCCCGGACTGGCGGGGCGACCTGCTGATCGGTGGACTGGTGCGCCTGACGTTGGAGGATGGTCGCGTCACCGGCCAGGCGCGGTATCTGCAAGGGCAGGCCCGTATCTGCGATGTCGATGTCGCACAGGATGGTGCGGTGATGATCCTGACCGATGCCGAGGACGGCGCCTTGATCCGCCTGACGCCTGCGCGGTGATCCCGATGCCGAACCGCCGTGTCTTCTCCGCTGGCCTTCTGGCGGTCCTCACCAGCCCCTTCGTGCATCGGGCTGCCGCCCAGACCGCAGGCGACATCCGTTTGTTTGCGGCGAACCTGCCACAGCTTCATGCGATCATGGTGCAGCGGGGTGGGGACGTCCTTGTGGCCGGAGCGCCACGCGGGCCGGGTCTGGACCGGGTGGCGAACATCAAGTCTTGCTCGAAAAGCATCGTCGGGCTGCTGACCGGCAGCGCGATTGCGCAAGGGGCGTTTCCCTCCGTCTATGCCGCGCTTGGCACAGTCGCCCCGTCGCTCATTCCCACTGATGCAACATCCGGCGTTGCGGAGTTGACCATCGAGGATCTGGTCACGCTCCGCGCCGGTCTTGAGGGAACCTCGGGCGGCAATTACGGGGCCTGGGTGAATTCCCGCAACTGGGTCGCCTATGCCCTGCGCCGGCCGATGGTCGCCACGCCGGGCAGCCGCATGATCTATTCGACCGGCACCACCCATATTCTCGGAGCGGTGCTGGCGGTTGCGACGGGTGCTAGCTTGCTCGATCAGGCGCGCACTGTCCTCGGCCGTCCCCTTGGCATCGAGATCCCCGCCTGGACCCGCGACCCGCAGGGTTATTATTTCGGCGGCAACGAGATGGCGCTGACGCCGCGCGCGATGCTGCGCATCGCCGTGATGATGCGCGACGGCGGGCAGTTCGAGGGGCGGCAGATCGTGACGCCGGAGTGGTTTCGCGCCTCGGTGCGCCGGCACACCCGCTCGCCCTGGTCCGGCATGGACTACGGCTATGGCTGGTTCCTGACCGGGAGCGGCTACATCCTCGCGCGCGGCTATGGCGGCCAGATTATCGCGGCGCATCCTGACCGCAACCTTGCCATCGCCATCACCTCGGACTCGAATGCCCCCGCCCGGTCGGATGGGCATTTCGGACGTCTGATGGACCTTCTGGACGGGCCGGTGCTGGCGCTGGCCTGATCATGTCAGGCCAATTCATGAGCCTAATATATAAGGGTAATGAGCATTTCGAGCATAAAGCGAACAGTCGTGATGTGCGACAGATCAGGATGCGCGAGGCGGATCCCGTTCTCGGTCAGTCGGCCGAAAGCTGGACTGCCGAGGCGCCGTATCCCCCTGCATAGGATCGGGAGACCTCCTCATTTCACGTCCGGGAGCAGACAAAACCTTCAAGAAAGGAGATCACCATGTCAGACAGGCAAAGAGGGCCGAACCTACAGAACGAAGCCTCAGGTGCAGGCAATGTCAGCCGCCGCAACATCTTCAGGGCAGGTGCCGGGCTGGCCCTCGGCGCGGTGGTGCCCGCAGCGCTGTCGGGCACGAGTGCTCAGGCTCAGGTTATCAACGGCACACCGAAGACGTTGATCATCGCCTCCCATCCCTATCCTGACCGCTCTGTCGTCAACAAGGCGTTGTGGGAGGTGGCGCAAACCGCAGAAGACACGATGTTCGTGAACCTGGATTCGGTCTATGGTGACAACGTGCGTGGATTCGACCGCGCGGCGGAACGCCGGCTCTATCAGCAGATGGACCGGATGGTCCTGATGTTCCCGATCCACTGGTTCAACATGACGCCGATGATGAAGGCATATCTGAACGAGGTATGGGGCGCGGGCGCTCCGTCCGAGCTCAGGGGCAAGGAGCTGTTCGCCGTGGTTACGGCCGGCGGCGCCGCGAGCGGCTACCGGCGTGAAGGCCAATACGGCTTCACCATCGAACAGGTGCTGACCCCGCTGGCCGCCAGCGCGAACTATATCGGCATGAACTATTCGGAGCCTCTGGCTTTCCTCGGCGCCGCTGGCGCAAGCGGCAGCAGGCTTCGCGAATACCAGGATGCACTGGCAGCAAGGCTGCGCGAGGCTCCCCGCCGGGGCTAGCTCGCGCGGTTACGCCAACAGTCTGGTATAAAGGATGGCCGCCCATCACAGGAGGCGGCTATTCTATTGAAGTCACGGATATGTCTGTGGGCCGGATGCACAGGCACGCAATCCAGCCCAATGGGTTCGGTCTTACACGTCGATGTCCATATGGCGCGAAGCCTCGGGAAGTGCAGCAATATCCTCCCGCAACTCACGGATTTTCTGTTCCGTAAGCTCAACGGCATCGCTGCCAGCGATGAACCGGTGCGGCGGCGGGTTCGATTTCACCACTTCCACCAGGGCGCCGGCCAGTTTTCTGGGATCACCGGCCTGCTTGCCGGACTGATCCTTCCACCATTGCCGCTGTGCGGCACTCGCCTCCGCATACTCTGCCACCGTCGCCTCGCCGAAGAACATCGAGGCTTCCGAGGCCAGTTCGGTACGGAACATGCCCGGATTGACGATGGTCGTGTGGATTCCGAACTGGGCGACTTCTCCCCGCAGCGATTCCATCCACCCTTCCACGGCGAATTTCGACATTGCGTAGATCGAGCTGAAGGGGAAGCCGGCCAGTCCCGCACCGGAGGAGATGGAAAGGATATGACCGGCCCGCTGCTTGCGCATGCCGGGAAGCACCGCGCGGGTCACATTCATCGGCCCGATCAGGTTGGTGTCAAGCTGTGCCTGAATCCGGACGGGAGACATCTCCTCGAAATATCCCGCATAGCAATTGCCGGCATTGTTGAGGAGGACGTCGATACGGCCGAAACGATCCACGGCAGCTTGCACCGCTGCCTCCGCATCCGTCTGACTGGTCACGTCCAGCTTGACGACCAGCAGGTTCGGATGGGCGCCAACCGCATCTGCCACATTGTCGGGGTTCCGGCCGGTCGCAACGACAAAATCCCCTGCGGCGAGCGCCGCCTTGACAAACTCGACGCCCATGCCACGCGATGCGCCCGTAATGAACCAGACTTTCTGTTCTGCCATTTATGTCTCCATTCTACTGTCAGGTTGCAACGATCGGTCGAGCGACCGCTGCCGTTCAAGCGAGGTGGCGATGCTCAGGCTTTCGCTGCCGCCACACGCTTGCGGATGGTCTCAAGATCGTTGGCCTCGGGATCGGGGCCGCCACGTTCATTGCAGTCGAGCGCGTCTATGGCCGCGACCTCTTCGGCGGTGAGTTGGAAGTCGAAGATGTCGATGTTCTGCGCAATGCGCTCGGGCCGGCCGGATTTCGGGATGACGGAATGGCCGTGTTGGATCTGCCAGCGCAGCACGATCTGTGCGGTGGTCTTGCCATATCTCGACGCGATCTCGGCGATGACCGGATCGGTGAGCGGGTCATGGGCGGTCGCCGGGTCTTTGGCCCAGTATCGCTTCACGCCTCCGATCGGCGACCACGCCTGCGTCAGAACACCATGCTCGGCATTCGCCGCCCGCACGTCGGGTTGGGTGAAATAAGGGTGTAGCTCGACCTGATTGATCGCAGGAATCACATCGCTCCCGGCGATCAGGTTGGCCAGATGGTCCGGGTTGAAGTTGCAGACGCCGATGGCGCGAATGCGACCCTCGGCCAGCAGCTTCTCCAATGCCCGCCAGGATGCCAGCGTGGCATCGAAGGTCCGGGGAACAGGCCAGTGCAGAAGATAGAGGTCGAGGTAGTCCAGTCCGAGTTTTCCAAGGCTGGTGTCGAAGGCCCGCAACGCCTCCTCATAGCCATAGTCGGGCAAGAACAGCTTGGTTGTGACGAACAGTTCAGAGCGGTCAATGCCGCTTTGCCGAATACCCTCACCGACCTGTTCTTCATTCTGGTAGGCGGCGGCGGTGTCGATGAGCCGATAGCCCGTTTCAATTGCGGTGCGCACCATGCGAACGGTGTCGTCACCGCCGCTATAGAGAACGCCAAGCCCCAGTGCGGGGATGTCGATCCCGTTGTTCAGTTTCAATGTCGGACTGATCGTCATCGCCCGTTCCTTTCCCGCTGCTGGTTGATGCCGCTCAGTTTGCTTCCGGAGCCGGATCGCTGTTGAAGATGTCGGAGATCACCTTCCAGTCGCCGCTGATCTTCTGCCAGACGAGCACATATTTTCCGGTGTCGGTGATCGGGCCGACTTGCGGGATTGTCGCTGCGAAATCGTAGGTTCCCCGGTCATAGGCCAGATCGCCGGAACTGGAGATAATCAGGTCCTCGGGGTTGAGGCGGAAGCTGAACCCCTCCAGTTGAAGCTGCCGCCCCCACCGTGCGCCGATTGCCGCGCTGCCGACCACTTCATCCTCGCCCGGTGCCATGAGCACGGCGTTTGCGCCATAGAGCTGTTCGATCGCAGCCGCATCTCCGGCTTCGATCAACGTGGCCCAACGGGTGCGGATGTCGCGGATCGCCTGTTCATCCGCTGCGGCGACTGGCGTGGCTTCGGGCGCTTGAGCCCAACTGACGGTGGAGACGGTCGGCATCATTGCGACGACGGCAGCAAGGATGAGGGACTTTCGCATTCTGTTCTTGTCCTTGGTCGAGAGGGTGGGTGCGCCACCGCGCACGGGCGGGCGCCGCGTAGGGGCATCGGCCGCCGGCAGAGGAAGGGCGAACCGAAACCTGCCATATCCGGTTCGCGTCGTCGGCCTTTCGTCAGGGTGTCAGGTAAAGTTTGCCTTGCGCCTGCCGGTTTTCGATGTCCCGATGGGCATCCGCAGCGCGATCAAGGGAATATGCCGTTGCGTTGTCCAAGTGCAGCCAGCCCTCTTCAATGGCGGCGATGACCTGTGCCGCACGCTGCTGCAACTCGGCCGGGTCTGCGACATAGGTGAACACCGACCCTCCGCCCAGCCGCAGCGCCTTCTGGGTCAGCAGCGTCGGGTGAATTGCCGGAATGGGGCCGGAAGCCGCACCGATCGAAACTGCCGTGCCGCCCCGTCCCAGCGTCGCGATGGTCTTCACCAGGGTCTTTTCTCCTATCCCATCGAGCGCGAGATCAACCCCCTTGCCGCCGGTGTGCGTCATGATCTCTTCGACGAAATCATAGTCCGGTCCATAAATGACGACGGCATCGGCGCCGAGGCCGCGAACTGTGGCCGCCTTCCGTTCGCTTGATACGGTGCCAACCACCCAGGCGCCGAGGTGCTTGAACCATTGGACAAGAATCTGTCCGACACCTCCCGCAGCCGCATGAACAAGCACACGATCACCGGGGCCGACCTTCCTGTATTCATGGACGAGGTATTGCGCCGTAAGCGCCTGAAAAAGCAGGCCCTGGCTTGTCGTGAAGCTTTCAGGAACGACAATGGCCCGGCTGGCAGGAAGGACGACCTGGCTCGCATAAGAACCGCGCACATCCATCCAGGCGACGCGCGAACCGGCCTTCAGGCCCGATTGGCCATCCTCCAAACCGGCGCCCAAGGTCCGGACACGGCCAAGTCCTTCGAGACCGAGAACGAGCGGAGGCTGCACGGTGTGGATCTTCGAGGCCCCGATGCGCTGCGCGAGATCCAGGAAGTTGACGCCGGCGGCTTCGACATCGACCAGAACCTCGCCAGGCCCCGGGATCGGGTCTGCGACGGATTCAACGACAAGCTGACCGGGATCACCAAAGTCCTTGAGCAGAACATGTTGCATTTCTTCGATCCCCCTGGACGACCATATGACCGGAAATGTGGGCAAGGCCCGGTCGTCTGAATCTGCGTCTTGGCCTTCAAGGCGCCCGGCCAGACTGTCTGTTGCGTTGAGGGAAGAGGTAGGCCAGAAAGATTGCGGGTATTAGTACCGTTATATTGTATGAACCTGTGAGGAAAATTCACCAATGGCAGCGGGGCCGCACAACGAGATTGCTGCGTTTCTGGCGGTTGCGCGTGAGCGCAGCTTCACAAGGGCGGCCGCCAGGCTTGGCGTTACGCCCTCAGCGCTCAGTCATGCTGTTCGAGGGCTTGAGGAACGTCTGGGGATCCGCCTTCTGACGCGCACCACCCGCAACGTCGCGGCAACGGAAGCCGGCCTCCGGCTTGTTCAGTCGGTCGGCCCGCTTTTCGAGCAGATTGATCTTCAGATCGCCAGCCTCGGCGATCTGCGTGACCGTCCGTCAGGAAAGATCCGGATCACCTGCAATGACTATGTGATCGAGACCATTTTCCGGCAGAGGCTGCGGGAGTTCCTGCCCCGACATCCGGGTATCGAGGTCGAATTCGTCATTGACTATGGCTACACCGATATTGTCGAGCAGGGTCTTGATGTCGGTGTGCGTCTTGGCGAGAGCATCGAGAAGGACATGATCGCGATGCGGATCGGTCCCGATTTCAGGTTTATCGTCGTTGGTGCACCTTCATATCTTGCCCTGAACCCCATGCTGACGGTCCCGCAGGATCTGACCGATCTCCAATGTATCAATCTGCGCTCCATCACGGCCGGATCGTTCTACCCGTGGGAATTCGAGAAGGATGGTCAGTCGATCAATGTTCGCGTCGGTGGTCAGCTTGCCTTCAACAGCGTCGTTCCAATACTGAGCGCTGCCGTGGATGGCCACGGTCTGGCGTATCTGCCGGAAGACCTTGCCGCCCCCTTCATTTCCCGGGGCGAGCTTGTCATCGCTCTCGAAGATTGGTGCCCTGTCATACAAGGGTATCACCTGTATTATCCCAACCGCCATCAGGCATCCCGGGCATTCAGGCTGTTCCTGGATGCGGTCAGATACCGTGGCGGGGATTGAATGCCGCCTTTTATTCATGCAAGGGAATCACAAGCTCATTCGCGATACGCGGGGCAATTTGACCGTGCAAAGCATTCCATCTGACTCTGTGACCGTGGCCAACCAGTCCAACAGAAAAGTGGAACACGATGAGGCTTGCAGCGACCATCGTCCTCAGCCGGCCCAGTATGCTGGCCGGGGGGGCGAACTGTGCGTTCAAGGCCGAGCGCAGTGTCCGCGCTGTCATGCCTGCGCAATCCACCACCGCATGCGTGGAGGCTGCCACGAGTGTGGCGCAGGTGCTGAATGGCGCAACGTCCACCGAGCCGGCGACCGTTGTCCAATAGCAGGTCGCTCGTGCGGACCCCTGAGAGCCGCCGCCTCATCCAGCGGCGGTTCTTTTCTGCGCCGAACCGGCCGATCACCTGGTTCAGAGGCTATCCGACTGGCCAGATATCCCGGGTTCTCTTCGCCGGCACTCCGCCAATAACTGTGTTCAGATCGACATACTGCGGGACCACCGCGCCTAATCCAATCACGACGCCGGCGAGAACCGTGGCATTGGCGCCGATCCAGACGCGCTTCACGGATGTCACCTTTCGGGAGCAACTGCTTGCCGAACTGGCCAGGATCACCGGCGAGACACTACCCGAACAAGACGTGCTCTGATGCCTGAAAGAGTGAACCTGGTCTTGTGCGGGGTCTCTACGGCGTTTCGTGCCCTGCCGCGTGCCGGACGTGGATCGGTTTCAAGGATCGGCGGGCGGCCGTGATCGTTGCGCGTGATGGCTTTGCGAAATGAGACATGTGAACAAGTCTGCTCTCAAGAGTGGACTCTTCGAGAGGACAGTTCTAGGAGGTCCGCTTCTGAGCGCGTGGCATGGCCCTATTTGTGGGCGCAACAAACCTCATCTTTCCGCCCTCCGTCACCATTGGTAGGGGCTTTGGCTGCGACTTGTCTGACTGGCACCTATCTCTGGGCTTCCAGATCGCCATCCTGTGCGCCAACAAGGAACCTCCCGCCCTTCTCGTCGAGAAGCACGCAACCGCGAAGGCGAGAAGCGCTGCGATAGATGAGGTCTCCGCGCTTCCCGCCTTCGCTACATGGTCGTGGGCTGATACCGTTTGGGCATGCGCGCCGCCGAGTAGGGGCAGTTAGCCGTGCCGACGCGAGTCAGTTCTGATGTTCCCTCTACGATCAGGCGGACGTGGCGGCCCTGTTCAAGCATCTGAAATTCGCGGGCGTGACCATCGTCACGCTGGCCGAGGGCGAGATCTCCGAGCTTCATGTTGGGCTGAAAGGCACGATGAACGCGCTGTTTCTCAAAGACCTTGCCATGAAAACCCATTGCGGGTTGCGGGGCAGGGTGGAGAAGGGCAAGGCGGGCGGTGGGCTTTGCCACGGCTATCGCATCGTGAAGAAGATCGACGGTAATGGCGAGCCGATCCGGGGCGACAGGGAGATCATCCCCGAAGAAGCCGATACCGTGCGCCGCATCTTCCGCGAGTTTGCATCCGGCAAAAGCCCCAAGGCTATCGCCGTCGATCTGAACCGCGATGGCGTTCCCGGCCCGCTTGGCCGGGCATGGGGCGACACCAGTATCCGGGGCCATGTCTCGCGCGGAACCGGCATCGTCAACAACGAGCTTTATGCGGGCGTGCTGGTCTGGAACCGCCTGCGCTTCGTCAAAGATCCCTCCACCGGCAAGCGCGTGTCGCGCATCAATCCACCTGCCTGTAGAGGCCAGCGGAGCGCTGGATCGTCTGATCGTTGCCGTCGTGGCGTCGGATGCTCAAGCATGACCTCACCCCCTCTCTCACCTTGTGCACCGGATATTTGCCGAGGGCGTCCCTGGCGTAGGGCACCAATGGCCCCCGGCGGCGTATGGATACTGTGGCCGGGAACGCCTTTCGGTGCCTCCGGTCAGGCCGGTTCGGGGCTGGGGCCCGATCTTCCGGCCAGCACTTGCCGCAGCAGCACCGCGCCCAGGATCGCTGCGCCGATCACGGTCGAGATGATCTCGGGTGCGATCATCATCAGCGCGGCAACGGGAAGCAGCAGCCGTTCGACCAGCAGCAGCGGACCCAGCAGCCAATTGGTGATCGCCGCCGACAGCGCCACGATACCAAGCACCGCACCGGTAAAGGCCAGCAGGAAGTCGGGCAGTGTGAAGGATTGCGTGACCAGCAGCAGCGAGGGCGAGAAGACGAAGACGAAAGGCACCAGCGCCTTGCCCATCGACAGCCGGAAGGCGGTGTTGCCCGCCTTGAAGCCGTTCGCGCCCGCGATCCCGGCACCGGCATAGGCGGCCAGCGCCACTGGCGGCGTCACGTCGGCCAGCACGCCGAAGTAAAAGACGAAGAAATGCGCCACCAGCGGCTCGACATTCATCATGCCCAGCACCGGCGCGGCCACGGCGACCATGATGATGTAATTCGCCGTGGTCGGCACGCCGCAGCCCATCAGCACGCAGACCACCGCCGTCATCACCAGCGTGAAGAGCAGCGTCAGTGTCTGGATCGAGAACAGTTCGAACGGCAGCACCCCATGTAGCGAGGCGGCCCAGTTCGCCGCGACCGATGTGACCATGAAGGCGATCTTGAAGCCCACGCCGGTCAGGGTGACGATGCCGATCACCACACCGACCAGCGCCGCCGCCGCCGTCACCGCCAGCGATTGCCGGGCACCCGCGACGAAGCCCTCGTAGATACCGGCGGCGGCCTCCTTGATGCCGCCCAGAACGCCCGCCGCCATGATGCGCTGGATCAGATAGACCACCATGCAGGCGGTGATGGCCCAGAAGGCCGACAGGAACGGCGTACGGCCCGACATCAGCATCCAGACCAGCAGCACCAGCGGAAAGACCGATAGCCAGCCCTCGCGCAGGACCTTGCCAGCCGTGGGCAGTTCCTCCTTGCGCAGGCCCCGGATGCCCAGGCGCTTGGCCTCAAGATGAACCTGCACCAGCACGCCGAAGAAATGCATGAAGGCCGGTACGATGGCGGCGATCAGGATGGTGCGCAGCGGGATGCCCAGGTATTCCACCATCAGGAAGGCGACTGCCCCCATGACCGGCGGCGTGATCTGCCCGCCGGTCGAGGACGCGGCCTCGACGGCGGCGGCAAAATGGCGCTTGAATCCGATCTTGATCATTGCCGGAATGGTCAGCGCCCCGGTCGTTACCGTATTGGCGATGGACGAACCCGAGATCGTGCCCAGCATGGCCGAGGACACCACCGACACCTTGGCTGGCCCGCCCGCGAAGCGGCCCGTAAGCGCGGTGGCCAGGTCGATGAACAACTGTCCCAGCCCGATCTTCTGCGCCATGACGCCGAACAGCACGAAGTGGAACACATAGGTCGCGATCACCCCAAGCGCGGTGCCGTAGATGCCCTGCGAGGTCAGATACAGGTGATTGATGATGGTCGCCCAATCCGCGCCGGGGTGGACAAGGATGCCCGGCATCGACCGGCCGAAATAGGCATAGGCGATGAACAGGGCCGCGATCACCGGCAGGGGCCAGCCCATCGAGCGCCGCACCGCCTCCATCAGCACCACCAGCAGGACCGTGCCCATGGCAATGTCGATGGGCAGCGGATTACCGACGCGGAACTGCAACTGGGCATAGATCCACGGCACATAAAAGGCGCTGACCGCGCCGCCGATGGCCAGCAGCCAATCAGTCACCGGTACGCCCAGCACGGCAAAGCCATCGGTCTTGTGGCGGTTGCGCGCCAGGGCCGAGAAGCTGAGGAAGATCACGAACAGCGACACGCCCAGATGCAGCCCGCGATGCGTGGTCGCGCGCGGAATGCCGAAGCCGGCCGTGTAGAAGTGATAGCAGGACAGCAGAAACAGGATCACCGCCGACAGGATGGCGACGGGGCGCGTCACCGTGCGAAAGCGCGCCTCGGGATCGTATTCCTCTTCCAGCGCGCGAAGCTGGTCCTCGGAAAGCTGGGGGGTGGTGTCGGTCATGCGCTTGTCCTGCCGTGCGATTGGGGGGTGGGGAGGCGAACCGGATGCCGGTCGCGTCCCCCGTTCGGCTTGCGGGGGTGCTTATTCCAGCTTCCCGGCTTCCTTGTAGAAACGCTCGGCCCCCGGATGGAAGGGGATGCCCGCGCCCTGGGTCGCGCTGTCCAGCGTGATTTGCTTGCCCTTGGCATGGCCAGCGGTGAACAGCTTCTGCGTGTTCTCGTTGTAAAGCGCCTTGGTGATGCCATAGACCAGTTCTTCGGGCTGGTCGGCGTTGGTCACCAGCTGCGCGCCTACCGAAAGCGTGGCGACATCGGCCTCCTGGCCGTCATAGGTGCCGGCGGGCACGTTGTCCGCGGCAAAGAAGCTGTAGGTTTCGCGCAGCTTGTCGGCCTCGGGGCCTGCGATGGGCACCAGGGTCACGTCATGCTGGCTGGCCAGTTCCGCGATGGCGCCCGCCGGAAAGCCGCCGACGAAGAAGAAGGCGTCCATCGCGCCGTCGCGCATCCGGTCGGCGGCCTGGTCGGGCTTCAGGTATTCCGGCGTCACGTCGGCTTCCGACAGGCCATAGGCTTCCAGGATGATCTTGGCATCGACCAGCGTGCCCGAGCCGGGCTCGTCCAGCGAGACCTTCTTGCCCTTGAGATCGGCGACCGAGGCGATGCCCGCATCCTTGCGCGCCACCAGATGGATGCTTTCGGGATAGAGGTTGGCGATCAGCCGCAGCTTTTCCACCGCCGGCTGGCCTTTCCACAGCCCGGTGCCGGTCTGCGCCCAATAGGCGATGTCGGACTGGCTGAAGCCCGCCTCCATCGCGCCGCCGTTGATGGCATTGACATTGCCGACCGAGCCGTTCGAGGCCACTGCCGTCGCCACCAGCCCCGGCACGCCGCAGGAGCCGCCATCCTCGCAGGCGCGCGAGCCGGGCGGGTTCGAGATCGCGTTGGCGATCAGCCCGCCGATCGGGTAATAGGTGCCCGCCGTGCCGCGGGTGCCGATGCGGAAGAACGACATCTCCTGCGCCGAAGCGGCCTGGCCGAGCGCGGCGGTGGCGGCAAGAGCCGCGAGGAATGTCCTGATTTTATTTTATATTTCTCTGTTGATGGTGCCGAGGCTAACCTAGGGTCATTGCCGGGGATAACTGCCGTTTTGTTGGGCGAAGCCTTGCCGGTTGGCCGAAAGGGGTAGGCATGGCGCGACCGTCGGGCGCAAAGACAAGCCGGACCCCAGGGCCCGGCTGCCGATGTCATGGGCGGGTCGTGGCGGTCAGTTCCATATTTCGGGATCGACGCCCTTGGCCATTTCCGGGTGCTCCTTGATATGAAAACGCGGCACGACCCCGGCTTTGCGCTGCTCGAAATAGTTGCGGGTCAGCGCGACCACCGTGCCCGACAGTGCAGCGATGGCGATCAGGTTGATCGTCGCCATCAGCCCCATCGAGGCAGCCGCCAGGTTGAACACCGTCGCCACCGCCTGAAGCGCACCCCAGACCACCATCACCATCACCGCCGTGCGCAGCGCCGTCAGCCCGGCCTTGTTGCCGATGCCCAGGAAGGACAGCGCCATTTCCGAATAGGCATAGTGGCCGATGATCGAGGTGAAGGCGAAGAAGAAGATCGCCACCGCGACGAAGATCGGCCCGATGCCGCCGATATGGTCGGCCAGCGCCGATTGCGTCAGTTGCGTGCCGGTCAGCTCGCCGCCGGGGACGTAGACACCCGACAGCAGGATCATCAGCGCCGTGCAGGTGCAGACCAGGATGGTGTCGATGAACACGCCCAGCGATTGCACGAATCCCTGGCTGGAGGGATGATGCGGGTTCGGCGTCGCCGCCGCCGCGATGTTGGGAGCCGAGCCCATACCGGCCTCGTTCGAGAACAGCCCGCGCTTGACCCCGTTCATCATCGCCGCCGCGACCCCGCCGGTGACGCCGCCCGCCACCTCGACCAGCCCGAAGGCATTGCCGACGATATGCCACAGCATGCTGGGCACTTCGGACAGGTTCATCACCACGACGATGATTGCCACCAGCAGGTAGATGCCGGCCATGAAGGGCACGACATATTCCGCCACCGCCGCGATCTTGCGGATGCCGCCGAAGATCACCACGGCGGTCAGCGCCGCCAGCGCCAGCCCGGTGACGATCTTGGGCAGGTTGAAGGCGCCTTCCATCGCGTCGGCGATGGAATTGGCCTGCACCGCGTTGAACACCAGACCAAAGGACAGGATCAGGCAGAACGCGAACACCGCCCCCAGCCAGGGCATGCCCAGACCCTTGGCGATATAAAAGGCCGGACCGCCGCGATAGACGGCAGTGGCGTCGGTGTCGTCCTTGACCTTGTAGAGTTGCGCCAGCGTCGATTCCGCATAGGCCGTGGCCATACCGACGAAAGCTACCACCCACATCCAGAAGATCGCGCCCGCCCCCCCAGCACCAGCGCCACGGCGACGCCAGCGATGTTGCCGGTTCCCACGCGCGAGGCCAGGCTGGTGCAAAGCGCCTGAAAGGGCGAGATGCCCTGCTTGTCCGTAGACGGCGCGGCGGTGATCGAGCGGATCATCTCGCCGAAATGCAGGGCCTGCTGAAAGCGCAGGCGGATGCTGAAATAGATCCCCACCGTCAGCAGGCCGTAGATCAGCACATAGCCCCAGAAAATATTGTTGAGAAAGTCGATTATCGCTGTCACGTCTGCCGTCTCCTCCTGTTGCGCATCGCCCATTCGGTCGGGTTCTGTCACGCAAGAGGGACAGGCCGCGGCAGCCGGCGACGGCACCTTGGGGGCTGGGAGCCTCCGTCTGCCTTGTCCTTACGCATCGGGTGCCTTGCTTTGGCAAGGTCCGCTGACGGGGAAAATTACCGGTGGATTTCTCGACCGGCTGCTGAATCGCTCAACCTCCATGCCGGGGACGCGCTCCGCATCACCGAGGGGACGGCACGCGATAACCGGCTGGATGTGGCCTTCATGGCTTTCACGCACGAAATCCCCAACCTGCACGCCCGCGTTGTCTGGCGTGATCGTCTGCTGGTGACAATGCCGGAAACGCACCCTCTGGTGCAACGCGAACACATCTCATGGCAAAATCTTCCTCCTGCGTGAGGATGGCACCGGTCCGCAGGGGCATGACCTGATCGTGGCCCGGGCCAACGATCTCTCGCTGCGCTGTCGGTCGCAATTCCCTGCTAACGATGATTGCAGCGGGACAACTTCGCGCGCAGGCGCAAGACGCTCGGTGGTCTCAAGCCGCACGAATACATCTGCAAGGTCTGGACATCAGAGCCCGACAGATTCATCCTGAGCCCGATCCACCAGATGCCGGGACTGAACACCTGGGCGCGGTTCCGTTCCCCAATCGTTTCCAGCCGGATCGGGGGTCGCCTCATATTTGCGTGGGATGTGACGGCGGATCGGCCGTGGGGAGGTTGCGCCACAGCGCATCGGCCATCGCCCGGTTTCCGTCGCGCGGGCGGAAGGCGCGGATCTCGACGGGCAGGGACCAGTCCGGATCGCGGCTCGCAAGGCAGAGTCGGCCGTTTTCCAGATCGTCGCGGATCAGCGCATGGGGAAGCCAGCACAACCCCCAGCCGGCCAGCGCGCATTGCCGCAGCCCGTCGCTGATCGTGCTCTGGTGAACCAGCTTGCGTTGCAAAGGGGGGCGCTGTGCGAATACCCGATGCAGGGCCACGCCGAAAAACGAACTGCCGGTATAGTCGAGATAGGGCAGGGGGACATCCTGGCGCAGCGCCTGTTCGATCAGATCCTCGCGGGCACGCAGCCCGGGAAGGCGCAGCTTCGGCGACACCACCGGCAGGAGCTGCTCAGCGCCGAGCGTCTTCCATTCGAAATCCCCGGGGCTGAGAAACAGCCGCACGAAAGGATGGACATAGGTCACGAAGAGATCCACCTCGCCGCCGGTCAGGGCTTCGAGGTTGGCCTCTATGCCGCCGCGGTCGGGGAGGACCATCGTCACGAGGCCGGGCAGTGTCGCGCGGCTGCGTTCGAGCCATTCGGGAAGCACCGTCACGCCGAGGCTGTGCAGCGCGGCGATCGTCACCCGCCGGTCGCCCAGATCTGCGACCGGGGGCAGGCTCTCGCGCAACTGGTGGAAGGTGCGGATGGTGTCCTGCGCCACGGGAAGGAAGGCGCGGCCCTCGGCCGTCAGTTCGGCGGGAAGCCCCGCGCGGTTGATCAGCGTTACCCCGAGCCAGGTCTCCAGTTGCTTGATTCGGCGGCTGAAAGCGGATTGCGTGACATGCCGGGCCTCGGCCGCCCGTGAAAAACTCGCACAATTTGCAAGCACAACGAAGTCTTCAAGCCACTTAAGTTCCATCCCCGGTTTCGGCGCCGATCATGCTGCAACAGTTACCCTTTGAATAACCGAGGTTATGCAGATCCGGAATATCTTTTTCGAGAACCGGCATTGGCCAGTGCCATGCTTCCCGCGCATGGGTTTGCTGAACCGTCACAGCAAGGTGCAGTCGATGCGACAGATTTATGTCAACGGTGTCTTCCAGAGCGAAGAGCACGCCACCATTCCCGTGATGGACCGGGGCTTTCTGTTCGGGGATGCGATCTATGAGGTGACGGCGGTGATCGGCGGGCGGCTCGTTGACAATGACCTGCATCTCGCGCGGTTCGAGCGGTCTCTGGGCGAGCTTGGCATTCCCCTGCCGTTGCCACTCGCGCAGATCCGCGAGGTCCAGCACGAACTCATGCGGCGCAACGCGATGACCGATGGCACGATCTATCTTCAGGTGTCGCGCGGCACGGCGGAGCGGAATTTCCTGCCCCCGCAGGGATTGAAGCCGAATTTCGTGGCCTTTACCCAGCCGAAGATGCTGACCGATACGGTGGCGCAGCGCAACGGGATTTCGGTCCTGCCGCTGGCCGATCCGCGCTGGAACCGGCGGGACATCAAGACGGTGATGCTGCTCGGGCAGGTGCTGGCAAAGCAGCAGGCGCGGGCGGAAGGTTACGACGACGTATGGCTGCATGAGGACGGCGTGGTGACGGAGGGTGCATCCTCGACGGCCTTCATCCTGTCGCGCGACGGCGCCATCGTGACACGGCCCAATTCCACGGCGATCCTGCCCGGCTGCACGCGCCGGGCGGTGCTGCGGCTGATCGAGACGGCGCCGGGCCTGCGCCTTGAGGAGCGCGCCTTCACGCTCGACGAGGCGCGCGGTGCGGCCGAAGCCTTCCTCACCAGCGCCTCGAACCTCGTTCTGCCGGTCGTCCGGATCGGCGAGGCGGTGATCGGCGACGGCACGCCGGGGCCGGTCACGCGGGAATTGCAGCGGCTCTATCTGGAGGCGGTCGCCATGCACAATCCCGAGGCGGCATGAACGGGGGCGTCCGGGAGCAGGTCGGGGCGCCCCGATACCGCATGATGGCACGGCTGCCCGGTATTCAGCCCTGCGGTGCGCTGAATGCGATCACGGATGTTCCGGGCGTTCTTGTCGGGCACCGGACATGTCGTCGCGGGGCGCTGAACACCGGGGTGACGGCGGTGGTGCCACAGCCGGGAAACCTGTTCCGGCAAAAGCTCACGGCGGCGGTCGAGGTGGTGAACGGTTTCGGCAAAAGCACGGGGCTGATGCAGGTGGCCGAACTCGGGTCGCTGGAAACGCCTGTCCTGCTGAGCAATACCTTCGCCGTCGGACGGTGTGCCGATGCGCTGATCCGGCGGGCGGTCGCGGAGAACCCCGACATCGGGCGCGGCACATCGACGGTGAATGCCGTGGTCTGCGAATGCAACGATGGCGGGCTCTCCGACATTCAGGCCATGGCGGTGACCGAGGCCGACGCGCTGGCGGCCCTCGACGCCGCGGGCCGCGACTGCGCCGAGGGCTCTGTCGGCGCGGGAACCGGCATGACCTGCTTCGGCTTCAAGGGCGGCATCGGCACGGCATCGCGGCGGATGACGATCGCGGGCGAGGCGCGGCATCTGGGTGTGCTGGTTCTGGCCAATTTCGGCCGCGCGGGTGATCTGGTCCTGCCCGACGGGCGGCGGCCCGATCCGCGCGCCGGAGGCGGCCCGGAGAAAGGCTCGATCATTGTTGTTCTGGCGACCGATGTGCCCGTCGATCAGCGGCAGTTGCAGCGCATCTGCCGGCGGGCGGGCGCGGGCATCGCCCGGCTGGGTACCTTCTGGGGCAATGGCAGCGGCGATGTGGTGCTGGGGTTCTCCACGGCCAACCGTATCCCGCACGATCCCGGGCCGGACCTGCTGCCGATGCAGCGCCTGCATGACAGCCGCATGGATGACCTGTTCCGCGCCGCCTGCGAGGCGACCGAGGAGGCGGTCCTGAACGCGCTCTGCGCCGCGACGCCGGTTGTGGGCCCCGGCGGCGCGACGCGCCCGCTGCTGTCCGACTGGCTGCGGGAACACGATACCGAAACCCCGGGGAAGGAGCCCGAATGACCGCGATGACCGCCGAAACGACCCTCCCGCCGCAGGGCGAGACCACCGCCGCGCCGATCATTCGCGTGGACAACCTCACCGTCGATTTCGCCGGGGACGATGGCGATTTCCGTGCCGTCCGGAACCTGTCGTTCCAGATTTCGCCGGGCGAGACGCTGGCGGTCGTGGGCGAGTCCGGATCGGGCAAGTCGGTCACATCGCTGGCGATCATGCGGCTGGTGGAATTCGGCGGCGGGCGGATTTCCGAAGGTTCGGTGCGCCTGACGGACCGCGATGGCCGGACCGTCGATCTTGCGCAGCATCCGCTCAAAAAGATGGAGCAGGTGCGCGGCCGGGACATCGCGATGATCTTTCAGGAGCCGATGACCTCGCTCAACCCGGTCTTCACGGTGGGCGAGCAGATCGCCGAAGCCGTGCGCCAGCATGAGGGCTGCTCGCAGGAGGAAGCCCGGGCCGAGGCGCTGAGGATGCTTGAAAAGGTGCGCATCCCCAATGCCGCCGGGATCATGAACCGCCATCCGCACCAGCTTTCGGGCGGGATGCGGCAGCGGGTGATGATCGCGATGGCGCTGTCGTGCAAGCCGCGGCTGCTGATCGCGGACGAACCGACGACGGCGCTTGACGTGACGATTCAGGCACAGATCCTGCGGCTGATCCGCATCCTTCAGGACGAGATCGACATGGCCGTGCTGTTCATCACGCATGACATGGGCGTGGTGGCCGAGGTCGCCGACAGGGTGCTGGTCATGCGCCATGGCGAGAAGGTCGAGGAGGGCGGCGTCGAGCAGATCTTCGACGCGCCGCAGCATCCCTATACGCGGGCGCTGCTGGCGGCGGTGCCGCGCCTTGGCGCGCTGAAGGACGAGGATCTGCCGCGCCGCTTCCCGCTGCTGAAGGCGGATGGCGACTATCGTTCCGCCGACGGGTTCGAGCAATATCCCGCGCAGGATACCGTGACCTCGGATCAGCCGGTGTTGCAGGTGCGCGATCTGGTGACGCGGTTCGATCTGCGCAAGGGGATCCTGTCGCGGGTGACGGGGCGGGTCCATGCGGTCGAGCAGGTCAGCTTCGACCTGCGCCCGGGCGAGACGCTGGCGCTGGTGGGTGAATCCGGCTGCGGCAAATCGACGACGGGCCGCACGGTGATGATGTTGCAAGAGGCGAATTCGGGCTCGGTCCTGTATCAGGGCAAGGACATTTTCACCATGTCCGCCGCCGAGCAGAAGGTGATGCGGCGCAAGATCCAGTATGTGTTCCAGGACCCCTTCGCCTCGCTCGATCCGCGCCTCACGGTCGGCTTTTCGATCGCCGAGCCACTTCTGACCCACGGCCTTGCGAAAGGGGCCGAGGTCGAGGCGCGGGTGGCGGAACTCCTGCTCGATGTCGGGTTGCGCCCGGAACATGCGCACCGCTATCCGCATCAGTTCTCGGGCGGGCAGCGCCAGCGGATCTGTATCGCGCGGGCGCTTGCGGGCGATCCGGCCATCCTGATCACCGACGAGGCGGTGGCGGCGCTCGATGTCTCGATTCAGGCGCAGGTCGTCAATCTGTTGATGGATTTGCAGGAGAAGCGCGGGCTTTCGTATATTTTCATCAGCCATGACATGGCCGTGGTCGAGCGGATCTCGCACCGGGTCGCGGTGATGTATCTGGGCCAGATCGTCGAGATCGGCAGCCGCCGGCAGGTGTTCGAGAACCCGCAGCACCCCTATACGCGCCGGCTGCTGTCGGCGGTGCCGATCGCCGCGCCGCAGAGCCGCAACCGGAACCGGCCGCTGATCGAGGGCGAAGTCCCGAGCCCGATCCGCGCCCCCAATGATCCGCCCATCGTCAAGCCGCTGATAGAGGTGGAGAGCGGGCATTTCGTCGCCCGTCACCCCGTCGGCGATTTCAAATGACACTCTGACAGAGGAACCCGGAATGAACCTGAAACATCTTCTTGCCTCGGCCGCCATTGCCGCCGCGCTGATCCCCGCCGCCGTCTGGGCGAAGCCGCTGACCGTGGCGATTCCGAACAACCTGACCGGGCTCGATCCGACGAATGTCAACGACACCATGTCCCAGACCTCGCTCCGGCTCGTCTATCAGGGGCTTTTCGGCTTCGACAAGGACATGAAGAGCGTGCCGCTGCTGGCGGAAAGCTATACGTCGAACGATGACGCCACCGAATTCACCATCACGCTGCGTCAGGGGGTGAAATTCCACGACGGCACCGATTTCAACGCCGAGGCGGTAAAGGTGAACATCGAGCGTCTGGCCGACCCCGCCAACGGGCTATCGCGCCGCAGCCTCGTGTCGATGATCAAGGAAGTGCAGGTCGTCGACGACCATACCGTCAAACTGATCCTCTCGGCGCCCTTCGGCGCGATGATCGCCTCGCTGTCGCATCCGGGCGCGATGATCATCTCGCCCGCCGCGCTGGAGAAATACGGTAAGGACATCGACCGCAATCCGGTCGGCACCGGGCCGTTCATCTTCAAGAACTGGTCGGCGGATACGCTGGAGGTGGTGCGGAACGACAGCTACTGGAAGGGCCCCGCGAAGGTCGAGGGGGTGACGATCCGCTCGGTTCCGGAATCGGGCGCGCGCTTTGCCATGCTGCAAACCGGAGAAGTGCAGTTCGTTCCCGGCTTTCCGCCCGAACTGATGGCGGTGGCCGAAAAGAACCCGGCGCTGACCGTCGAGGCGACGGATTCCATCGTGGAATATTACGTTGCGCTGAACAACACGAAGAAACCCTTCGACGATGTGCGGGTGCGCCAGGCGCTGAAACCATGCCGTCGATCAGCAGACCTATTGCAAGATCGCCTATAACAACCTGTGCAGCCCGGCGGATTCGATCATTCCCGAATTGCTGGCCTTCCATGTGACGGCGGGGGACTATGCCTTCGATCTGGACAAGGCGCGCGCACTCATGTCCGAGGCGGGGCTGGCCGACGGGTTCGAAACCGAGCTTTGGGCCGCGTCGAACACCGAAAGCCTGCGCGCGGCGCAGTTCATCCAGCAGCAGCTTGCCCAGATCAAGGTCAAGGTGACCGTGGTGCCGCTGGAAGCCGGTGTCGCCGCGCAACGGATCTGGTCGGTGGAGAAGCCCGAGGATGCCACCGTGCAGATGTATTACGGCGGCTGGTCGGCTTCGACAGGGGATGCAGACTGGGGCATCCGCCCGCTGCTCTACGGCGAGAGCTTCCCGCCCGCGATGTTCAACACTGCCTATTTCAAGGATGATGCGGTCGATGCCGCGATCGCGGGCGCCATCGGCACCGCGGATCCGGAAAAGCGCGCGGCCTTCTATGCCGAGGCGCAGAAGCTCGCCTGGGCGGGGGCACCGTGGATCTTCCTTGGCGTGCCGAAGAACATCGCCGCCCGGACCAAGGATCTGTCGGGGGTCTACATGCTGCCCGATCGCGGCTTCCTGCTGGAAGATGCCGCATTCGCGCAATAACGCCACCGTGACCCAGGGCACGGCCTGATGGCCGCGCCCGTTTCAGGAAAGGAAAGCCATGCTGGGGTATCTGGTCAAACGGCTGGTGTCGACAATCCCGGTGATCCTCATGGTCGCCGTCTGTGTCTTTGCCTTCGTCCATATGCTGCCGGGTGATCCCGCGCGGCTGGTGGCCGGGGTCGATGCCTCGCCCGAGGACGTGCTGGCGGTGCGTAAGTCGCTCGGCCTCGACAGGCCGTTGACCGAGCAGTTCGTCACCTATGTCAGCCGCGTCCTGCATGGCGATTTCGGCATCTCGCTGAAGACCCGCCGCACCGTGGTCGAGGAGATCGGCGAGAGGCTGATGCCGACGGTCTGGCTCACGGTCTTCGCGATGGCGTGGTCCACCGTGGTGGGGCTGCTGATCGGCGTCGTCTCGGCGGTCAAGCGCGGCAAGTGGCAGGATTACATGGGCATGATCATCGCCGTTTCGGGGATTTCCTTTCCGCCCTTCTGGCTCGGCCTGCTGCTGGTCGGGGTGTTCTCGGTCCGGCTCGGCTGGCTGCCGACGGGGGGATACGGCACCTGGCAGCATTTCGTGATGCCCTCCTTCACGCTGGGCGTGGGGGTGGCGGCGGTCATGGCGCGCTTCACCCGCTCGGCCTTCATCGAGATCGCCCGCGAGGATTACGTCCGCACCGCCCGCGCCAAGGGCGTGCCGGAGCGGCGCGTGATCTGGCACCATTCGCTGCGCAACGCGCTGATCCCGATCATCACCATGGTCGGGCTGCAATTCGGCTTTCTGCTCGGCGGCTCGATCGTGATCGAGAGCGTCTTCTCGTGGCCCGGCGTCGGCCGGCTGCTGGTGGATTCGGTATCCTATCGGGATTATCCGGTGATCCAGGCGCTGATCCTTCTGTTCTCGCTGCAATTCATCTTCATCAACCTGCTGGTTGATGTGCTGTATGTCTTTGCCAATCCGGAGATCCGCTACCAATGACCGATGTGACGGCAGCCGCGCCCCCCGCCGCAAAGATGCGCAAGCCGCTGGCCGAGTTCTGGCGCCGGTTCAGGAAACAGAAGGTGGCGCTGGTCGCGCTGGTCTTCCTTGTGGCGATCATGCTGGTGGCGGTGTTTGCGCCCTGGGTTGCGCCCTATGACCCGACACAACCCGATTACAACGCCGTCCTCGAAGGCCCTACCGCCGTGCATTGGGCGGGAACGGATGCCTATGGCCGCGACATCTTCAGCCGCATCATCTGGGGCGCGCGGATCTCGCTGGCGGTCGGCTTCCTGTCGGTGACGCTCGGGGCGCTCGTCGGCGTCTCGCTCGGGATCGTCTCGGGCTATTTCGGCGGGCTGATCGATTCCGCGATCATGCGCCTGTGCGACCTGCTTCTGGCCTTTCCCGGGATCCTGCTCGCTATCGCGGTCATCGCCATCCTCGGGCCGGGGATCACCAATGTGATCTATGCGGTCGCGGTGTTCTCGGTCCCGGTCTTCGCGCGGCTGGCGCGCGGGACGACGCTGCAACTGAAACGGACGGTCTATGTCGATGCGGCGCGTGCGATCGGGGTCGATCACTGGGTCATCATGATGCGCCACATCCTGCCCGGCACGTTGCCCAATGTGATCGTCTATTTCTCGATGCGGATCGGCACTTCGATCCTGACGGCGGCGGCGCTGTCCTTCATCGGGCTCGGCGCACAGCCGCCCAGCCCGGAATGGGGCGCGATGCTGGCCGACGGGCGCACCTATATGGGCGTCGCCGACCACCTGACGCTGTTTCCGGGGCTGGCGATCTTCGTGACGGTGCTGGGCTTCAACCTCTTCGGCGACGGGCTGCGCGATGCGCTCGATCCAAAACTCAGGACGAATTGACGATGAAGGTCTATATTTCGGCGGATATCGAAGGTGTCGCCGGCGTGGTCGCCCCTGCGCAGGGTCAGGCCGGGCATCCCGAATATGAAAAGGCCCGCCTGCTGATGACGCGCGAGGTCAATGCCGTGGTCGAGGGGCTGGTCGAGGCGGGGGTTTCGGAAATCCTCGTCAACGATTCCCATGGCCCGATGACCAATCTGCTGCCGGGTGACCTGCATCCGGCGGCGGATCTGATCCTCGGCAAGCCGAAGCCGATGAACATGGCCTGCGGTCTGGAGGCCGGGTTCGACCTGTTCTTCATGACCGGGCATCACTCGATGGCGGGGCAGGGCGGCGTTCTGGCCCATACCACCAACGGTTTCGCGTTCCGCGAGGTGCGCGTCAACGGCCGCCCCTGCGGGGAACCGGCGATCTATGGCGCCTATGCCGGCGAACTGGGGGTGCCGGTCGGGCTGGTCTCGGGCGACGACCGGATGCGGGAGGAGAACCTGCCGCTGTTCCCGCAGGCCGAATTCGTCACCGTGAAGCGCGCCTTCGGCCAGCGCGCCGCCCGTCAGGTCTCGGTTGCGCGGGCGCATGAGATGCTGAAGGCCGCGGCGCTCCGGGCCGTGGAGGCGGCGGGGCAGAACGCGCCACTGCGCTGGCAGGGGCCTTACCGCGCGGAATTCGTGATGAACAACGCGGCGCTGGCCGATCAGATGGCGGTTCTGCCACCGGCCGAGCGTCTGGACCCGACCACGGTGGCGTTCGACTGTGCCTCGGTGGCCGAGATCATCGGCTGGATGACGGCGATGTCCGCCATGAGCTTCGCGCTGCGATAGGAGGCCGCCATGAGTGTTATCCAACCGGCGATCGCGCTGCATGGCGGCGCGGGCACGATCCTGAAATCCAGCATGACGCCGGAGCGCGAGGCCGCGTATCGCGCCGCGCTTTGCGCCTGCCTGAAAGCCGGGCTGGATATCCTGCAAGAGGGTGGTTCAGCGCTGGATGCGGTGACGGCGGCGGTGATGGCACTGGAAGATGATCCCCTTTTCAACGCGGGGCGCGGGGCGGTCTTCACCACCGATGCGACGCATGAGATGGATGCCGCGATCATGGACGGGGCCCGCCGTGCCTGCGGGGCGATTTCCGGTATTTGCGGCCCACGTCACCCCGTCCTTGCCGCCCGCGCGGTGATGGAGCGGACGGAGCATGTCTTCCTGTCCGGCGAGGGCGCCCGCCGCTTTTGCGCCGAAACCGGGCTGGAGATCATGCCGCCCGAATGGTTCGGGACCGAGGCCCGGCGCGCGGCGCTCGATGCCGAGATGCGCCGCCGCGGCCTTGGCCTGCCCGATGACGGCGACCCGGCCCGCAAGCACGGCACGGTGGGGGCTGTCGCGTGCGACCGGGCGGGGCATCTGGCGGCGGCGACCTCGACCGGCGGGATGACGGCCAAGATGCCGGGCCGTATCGGGGACAGCCCGGTGATCGGTGCCGGAACCTGGGCAGACGATGCGACGGCGGCGGTTTCCGCAACCGGGCATGGCGAATATTTCATCCGCTGGGCCGTGGGTCACGAAATCGACGCGCGGATGCGGTGGGGCGGGCAGAGCCTCGACAGAGCCGCGGGCGATGTCGTGGCCGAACTCGGCCGGATCGGAGGGTCCGGCGGGCTGGTGGCGATCGACCGCAAGGGCAATATCTGCATGCCGTTCAACAGCCCCGGGATGTATCGCGCATGGACGGATCCATCCGGACAGATCCGCACCGCCATCTATGCGCCCGAGAAGGAAGGCGATCCGGCTCCCGGGCGGTGAGATCCAACGGGTCTTTCTCATTCGGCTGTCGAGAGGGGAGTAGTGTCATCTTCCCATGGGCCTGAACCGCCAATGCAGGCCCGCCGTCAGGATGCAAAAGGCAGAGCCATAGATGAGACGGTGTTCGTGCAATAGCGTGAACGGGGCGAGGCCTCCGCCACGATGATGCCTCTTTGTTCCAGGAAGGACGTTCACGCCGGATCGCGGCCGCTGATCGCCCCATAATTGTTCAGAGCCGACTACGCCGCGCGCGCTGGATGGTCGGGCGCCTGCTGGAACAGGAGCCGACTGCGGCTATCCGTGAAATGTCAGGCTGCGGGCGACAGGCCGAAATCCTCTGGCGACAGCATCACATCCGCAAGCGTATAACGGTCTATCGTCGCGACACTGTTGCTGTCCCCCTGCGGGCATCTTTGTGCCCGGGTGGGTCTGCGAGGGTCCACATAGGGAGTGGTCCTGTTGGCGATTATCACTGTCGGGCCCGATCTGGCGCAGAATGTGTTTCGGGTGCATGGAGCCGATGGCACAGGACGGGCCGTTCTGCGCAAGAAGTTGCGGCGGGCTCAGGTGCTGGGGTTTGCAGCCAGTTGCCCTCTTGCGTCGTGGCGATGGAAGCTTGTGGCGGTGCGCATTACTATCGGCAAGCTGAGCCATGACGTGCGGCTGATCCCGCCTGCCTAGGTGAAACCGTTCGTGAAGCGCCAGAAGAACGGCATGGCGGATGCCGAGGCCCGTCTCGCGAGGCGGCTCATAGACCGACAATGCGCTTCGTGCCAGTGAAGAGCAAAGAGACTCAGGGCGCGGCGATGGTCTTCCGCTTGCGCGAGCTGCTGATCCGGCAGCGCACGCAGTCGATCAATGCCCTTCGCGGACATCTGGGCGAGCATGGCTATGTTGTGCCTCAAGGCGCGAGGAACGCGGGCCGGCTGATCGCGCGGATCGAAAGCGAGGCTTCGAGCCTGCCCGCGACGGCGCGGGCCACTCTGGGCGTGCTGGCAGGGCTGCTCGCCGAACTTGACCGGCAGATCGCCGCGGGCGGGAGAGCGATAAGGTGCGCCGTCTCATGGTAATCCCGGCATCGGTCCGCTGATCGCTACGGCGCTCGCCACGCCTCCGGAGATATTCCGCAAGGGCCGCGATTTTGCCGCCTGGATCAGCCCCACGCCGCGACAGCATTCGGCGAAGGCGGGAAGCAGCGGCTGGGGGCCACGACGAAGATGGGCGAGCGTTCATTGAGGAGGCTGCTGGTCATCGGCGCCAACAGCGTCATCATCAAACGGCACTGCCATGCTGCGGCGCAACCGGGCACCTCGCTCGGCGGCATGCTGGCGATGCTGGTGAGGGTGGCATTGGCAAACAGTGAGCGATGAAGCGCCACGGGTTCAAGCTCATCGCGAACGGCGCGGATCGTCTGGGCCGTGCTGGCCTACGGTAGCGCCTACAAGGCTCCGGCCACGGCGCTGTAAATCGTCGTCGGTCGCGCGGACGTCGGAGCGGAAGAGGGCAAGGAGCAGTTTGGCGCAATCGTCGTGAGACGGGATCGGGCGAACCAGTGTGCAACAGAGTGCCTTCGAGCACGCGGCTTTGATCTGGACCTGATCCGCGAACACCATACCGGCCCGCGGCATGACGATGGCTGCAAAGAGGCCGGACACATGTCAGCACCCGATGACCCGCCAAAAGGATCCAGAATGCCCCCTTGCGCAAGCGGCGGTGACACAGGTGGCATAAATCGGCGGCTTGGATTCCTGATGCGAATCCAGCGTGGCAAGTGTGCGGCATGCGATGAGCGGGAATAAAAAAGCACCTTAAACAGGGCGCGACGACAATTCAACAGGTGACATCAGATAAAAACCCTGCTGAAATTCACCTTCGCCGCAATTCTTGTTTCCTCGCCTCTGGCGACACACTGGACAAGATCTTCGCCGCTGGAAAGATCGTGATCAGCATCAAGAACGACTATCGCCCCTGAGGCTATCTGGATGCGGATGGAAAACTGGTAGAACTGGAGATCGACCTTGCGAAGGATATAGTCGCGCTTCTGGGCGTTTCGGTGGAACTGGCGCCGGTCGTGGCCTCGAACCGGATGAAATTCCCGCAACAGGAACGGGTCGACCTGATCGTCGCGACGCTTGGCAACAACCCGCAGCGCCGCAAGGTGGTGGGGATGGTCGAGCCGAACTATTCCGGTGGCGCCAATGTGATGGCGCGGAAATCCAGCGGTCTCAAGGAATGGCCGGATCTGGCGGGAAAGGATGTTTGCGCCATTCAGGGCCGCTATTGCCTGCGGGAAGTGAGGCAGAAACAAGTCGAACATCGTCGCCTTCGCCGGTGTGCCGAGGTCAGCGCCGCCCTGACCAACGGCAGTTGCCTCGCGCTGATCTATGACAACACCTGGATCGGGAGCCAACGCGCGTCGGAAGCGGCCTGGGCGGATTACGAAATGCCCTTCGTTACGGAATAGATGCAACCCTAGGCCATTGCCGTTTCGCTGGACGAACTGAATGGCCCCTATGACCAGAAGATCAGCCAGATCGTCACGGACGGACACAGGAGCGGCTTTCTGATCGCGGCCAATGCCGCCCATGGCATCGCGCCCAGTTCCTTCCCCGAAGAGCAGCACGAGAAATTCCGCTGACCTTGCCGGCCCATTCATTGGGCCGCTTTTCCGGAGGTGGCGATGGAAACTATCGAAACATTCTTTCAGTGGATATACCAGAGCCACGGGATCAACCTGAGCATCGGCGATGGTGCCTGGAACCGGGCGCAGTTCCTTGGGGGATTGTGGGTGATGGTCAAACTGTCGATCCTGCTTTCACTGGCGGTGGGGGTGGCCGAAACTGGGCGCAGGGTTCGCCGCATCTGGCGCTGCGGGCACCCGCCGGACTGTTCGTGACCTTTTTCCGCAATACGCCGCCGCTGGTGCCGCTGTATTTCTTCTTCGCGCTCGCTTCGATCCTGCGAATGCAGACCGAAACCGGGGAGACGGTGCCGATGGTGTCGGCCTTCAGTTGGGCGGTGATCTCACTTTCGCTTTTCGCCGGGGTACTGAACACCGAGATTTTCTGTTCAGGTATCGAAGCCGTGCCGAAAGCCACCGCCGAGGCCGCCAAGGCGTTGGGGTTCAGCCGGTGGCGGATCTACAGGGATATCGTGTTGCCCTTGGCGTTGCGGATCTCGCTGCCGTCGCTGGGCACCAATCTGGTCAAGACGACGCTGGTCTGGATCATGGGCCGCTGGGAACAGGCCCTGCACATCCCCGGATATGGAGGCTGACATATGGCTGCCTCCGATCGAACGGCCCGGCCATATGGTGGTGCTGCTGCCCCGTCGCACCCATGGCGGCCCGGATGCCGGGCTGGTGCGACGGGCCTGCGGATTCCGCTGGTCTTCGGCGCGCTGATCGCCAGCGTGATCGGCCCGGGCTGGGCGCAGGGCATCCGATCAGCGTCCTAACCGCGCGGCTGGAACGCCGCCATGCCATGAAATTGTAAGGAAATCCGATAGCCTGGACAGAAGACAAACCCATCGTCTCGCTGAAAGACGTCCACAAATCCTACGGTCCGCTGACGGTCCTGAACCGGAACAGCCTCGACAGCAGGAAGGGCGAGGTGGTCTGTATCATCAGCCCTTCGGGATCGGGGAAATCGACGCTGATCCGCTGCATCAATGCGCTCAACGTCATTCCGGGCGGCTCGATCCTGGTCGAGGGGAGAAGGTGCATGACCCGAAGCTCGACCTTCTGGCCCTGCGCAAGAGGGTTGGCATGGTGTTTCAGCAATACAACCTGTTCCCGCACAAGACCGCGCTGCAAAACGTGATGATGGCGCCGGTGAAGGTGCTGAAGGGGAACAGGGCCGAGGTCGAGAAGCGCGCCCGGGAGTTGATCCGAAAGGTCCGGCTGGAAGGCAAGGAGAACAGCTATCCGGGGGAATTGTCGGGCGGGCAGCAACAGCGCGTCGCCATCGCCCGCAGTCTGGCGATACGGCCCGACATCATGTTGTTCGACGAGGTGACGGCGGCGCTCGATCCGGAGACGGTCAAGGAAGTGCTGGTCACGATGAAGGATCTGGCGGCGGAGGGGATGACCTGCATTCTGGTCACCCATGAAATGAGTTTCGCCCGCGAAGTCGCCGATCACATCTATTTCACCGACAAGGGCGTGGTCGTCGAACACGGGCCGCCCGCGCAGCTTTTCGACAATGCCACCGGCCCGCGCACGCCGTGCTTCCTGAACCAGGTGCTCTGACCCTTCTCTCTCACAGGATTTCTGAGCATGGCTCGTATTGAAGCCGATGGTCTCGGTCCCCGCGAACTGCCCGATACGGCGCTTTATGGCGTCAACACCCAGGGCGGCGAGCGGCTGGGGATCACCCGTGCCTCGTCATTGCGCTGGCGGTGACCAAGAAGGCCGCGGTCCGCGCGAATCTGGAGATCGGCGCCCTGCCGTCCGATCTGGCCGCCGCCATCATCGCCGCCTGCGACGAAATCATTGCGGGCGTGCATCATGAACAGTTCATCGTGGATATCATGGGGCGCGAGGCAGGTGATTATGCGGTGCCGCATTCGAACGATCATGTGAACCATGGGCAATCGACCAATGACGTGGCACCCTCGGCGCTGGAGTATAATGGCCGATGCGTTTGCCGGGCGGGCATGGCCTTTGCCGATGTGCTGAAGATCGGGCGCACCTGCATGCAGGCGGCGCAGCCGATGGCGCTTGGCCAGGAGTTCGGCGGCTATGCCTGCGCGATCCGGCGTCAAGCGGCAAAGATCGCCGGAGCGGCCGGAGATCTGCTGATCCTGCTGCTAGGCGGCAGCGCGATCGGCCCCGGGAGATCCGGCTGCGGTCTATGCGCATCCGATGGTCGAGCTATCCTTGCTCGGGTGGTGGATCCCTTTGATGCGATGCAGAATTCCGACACATTCGCCCGCGTCTCGTCGGCGATCCGCATCGTCGCCGAGACCATCGAAAAGATCGCGCATGACTTGATTCGGCAGACGGGCCTGGGCGAGATCCGCCTGCCCGCGGTGCAGCCCGGATCGTCGATCATGCCGGACAAGATCAACCCGGTCCCGCCGATGATGATGCAGCAACTGGCCTTCGCGCTGGTTGGCAATGGCCAGAGCGTGGCGCTGGCCTTGATGGCCGGGCAGCTTGAGATCGACCATTTCGAGCCGGTAATCGCCGCGCGCCTGTTTGAAAGCACCCGTCTTCTGACCAATGGCAACAGCCTTTTTGCCGACATACGCATCCGCGGGATCGAGGTGGTCCCCGGGCGGGCGCTCGACCTGCTGCTGAATTCCCCCGGCGCTGGCGACCGTTATGGTGCCCGAACTGGGCTACACCCGGGTTTCGGCGATCGTGAAACAGGCAGCCAAGGACGGGGTTTCCTTTGTCGAGGCCATGGTCACGAAGGGGTTGATGGGCCACGAACGGGTGGTGGACCTTCTGCGACAGGCCGTCGATCCGGGGCGCTGATGCGCTCCGTCGCAGGTTCGGCGGAAAAGACGCTCTGCTCCGGTCGTCGATCCCCGCAGCCTAGTTGTCAGCATGGGTGAGGCGGCTGTAGCGCGCCGCCATTCAGGATGTCCTTTCGCTCACCAACATCCGTATTTCAGAACAGCGTCACAACAAGGACACCTGTAATCAGTATTATGTAATCAAAAACGCTCGCTCCGTGTTCCGGTGTTCGACGGTCGGGGCTTCTCGGGCCGATCATGGACGTGCGGCAACCGCGTTGGGCTGTCTGTAGGCGCTCAGCCGGTGCCCTATGCGGCGATGGTTGACGCGGGTGCGAAATTCTACGGCATGAGGTCGTCGATGCGGCTCTTGGGGTGTCCGTCGAGCACGGCGCGGAGGGTTTCGGTGAGCTTGCTGGCCGGGTCTACGTCGCACATCTTGCAATTGGCGATGAGGCCGGCGAGCCTCGCCTAGTTCTCGGCGCCGACCTCGTGCCCGGCGAAGAGCGCATTCTTTCTCTTCACCCGGGCATCCTTCTGCGCTTCGCCGAGCATCGCGGTGAGCGTGTCGTCACGACGGCGACCGTGCGCGAGTGGGCACCATCGCCCGAGCAACGACGCAACCGTCTGCTGACGGTACGCCGCTTCGCGGTTGCGCTGCATACCGAAGATCCGCGCCATGAAGTGCCCTTGGCTGACCGCTTTGGCCGCGCCAGTAACCGGCGCCGCACCCCCTACTAAGATCCCAGGGGCATCCGGCGGCTGATCAATGCCGCGCATCGCCTTGGCCCCGACGGTTCGATCCGACCGATCACCTACGCCACGATGTTCGGGCTGATCGCGGCGACCGGTATGCGCGTTTCGGAGGTGCTTGCCATTCGGCTGCCGAACATGATCGACGTTTGCATCCTGAGGCGGAACGAAGATGGTTTCGCCGCTTCTTTCGTTCTTCAGTGCCGTGCCGGGCATCGCGCGGAAGCCGTCATCCCGGTCCTTCAGCAGGCGGAACATGTCAATGATGGTCGAGTTCGGGATAAGCCCGTCCGTCTCGATCAGCCTGCGGTGGCCGAGGCGCCGCCCATTCCGATAACGTGCCACCTCCTTGGCGGCCGGAGACTGGGAGTCATGGGGAACCACCTCTGCCTGAAACAGCTCGTCCTGCATCGTCACGATGTTTTCGACCTCGGATGAGGCCTTGGCCTCTTGCAGCGCCAGCGTGTCGATCAGGATGGCCCGCGCCTGCCCCTTCAGGTCGGCAAGCGTCCGAGAGGCACGGTTCAGGCTTTTCAGACCGGCACCGTTTCCAGAGCCACCGGAGGCGGCAGAGTCGGAAGGAGATAGGTGGGTTTTAACATGATGCCCGCAACATGTTCGTAAAACGGATTTCTTCTAACATGAGGCAGACATCATGTCAGCTCAAGGCGTGTTTCGAAAACATGTCGAGCATCTGGACGGATATCTGGATCAGGACCCTCGTTCTTTGACCAAATCCAGGCCGATGAGGCCTCGTGGTGCGGTTTTCCGTGCGCCACAGGCCCTTATGAAGCCAGGGGATCGGGTTCAGAATGCTTACCTGCGCTCAAGGGGCTGTCCGGTCTGATGGTTTGCCTAATCCCGTCTTCTCGATTTTCGTCCATAACCTTCCAGTCGACCGTTCACACCCTCCGACGGTCCCCGATCGGTCCGCCTGGCGTCAGGCGCTGGCCGGAGCCAGATAGACCCCATCGCCGCGCATCAAAGCCCAGGCGAGGCGGGCGATTTTATTGGCCAGCGTCACGGCAATCAGCATCTTTGGCTTCGTCGCCAGTATCCGCACCATCCACGAGCCCGCGGGCGCATCGTGCCGAGATCGCCAGCGCACGATCTGCGTGGCCCCGATAATGAGCAGGTCGCGAAGTCCCGGTCTTTCGAGAACCTCTCGACCGGTGGGGCCGGTGTCGCAAGGGCCACGGCGCAGACTGGCCCACGCGCCTAGGATCGTCATCAGGCGCCGCACCATCTCATCCTGTCGCGCTTCGGCGAAGGCGTGCGCTCCGCCCGTCGATCCGCGGCTCCAGATCCGGTCGGACCGTCAGGTGGTCTGCGAAAACGCCGAATTTCGGCGCCAACGCGCGGAATGCGGCGTTTTCTTTCGCACCATCCGGGGGCAGATCGAATTGCGCGATCCGAAGGATCAGGCCTGGTCCCTCGAACTGACATCGGAGGCGGGACGTCATGGCCGGTTCGGAGCGCGACCGCGAAAGGAAGCCCTCGACGGACAGAGGCCAGATGCCGGGAGGTTTGCCGTCGAGATCACACCGCTGACCTCGGCGAACGTTGGCTCGACGGATACATCCTCTACAGCCTCGACATCGCACGCAGGATTCCGCTTGACCTTGGCCTGCTGTCACGGGTGCTGGCCCTGACCGATTCCGAAACGAGCCTGGTTGGGCTGATGGCCGAGGGCCTGACAAATCGTGAGATCTCGGCGCGCCGGAACCGCTCTGTGGAGACGGTCAATTCACAGGCCAAATCGCTGCTGTCCAAGACTGATCGTATCAACCGCACGCAACTCATCCGCCTCGCCTCCAGCATCGGCGCCGCCCTGATCGAATCCTGATTCCCCATTCTGGTGATGCGCAACATGGCGCAAAACCGCATGACAGACATCCATAGCCGGGAGTGTTGACGAGAATCGAAAGGAGTCGAATACTCGAAACATCAATTCACGTTTTATGGAAGTTTTCATGACGCATTTCATTGTGAATGGCGCGGATACCGCGCCACCGGGCTTTGTATTTCTTGCGCATCTTTCTGAATACGGAGCGCGGTTTTTCCGGCCCGTGCCGCGCTGGTCGAAAATTCACGGGCATTTCGTCCTTGGTCCCGGCGCAGAGTGCGAGAGGGTTTTCACAACCGACGAAACAAGAGGGTTCTGATGCACAAAGAGCGCGAACCGCGGGTTCTGATTGTCTTTGCCGACGGCACCGGGAATGCTTTCTCCGTCAGCCAAACGAACATCTGGAGACTCTATACCGCGACGGATCAGAGCGATGGAGGTCAGATCGCCCGCTATATTCCCGGCGTCGGCACCCATGGCAACAGCATCATACGCCTGATTGACGGGGCAACGGGCTTCGGTGTGCCCTCGAACGTGCGCAAGCTCTACCGTTTCCTGTGCTGGAACTGGCGGCCCGGCGACAGGATCCTGCTGTTCGGTTTCAGCCGGGGGGCGTTTACCGTGCGTACGCTGGCGGGGATGATCGCGCGGCAGGGCCTGATGCCGGCGGAACGCGACGACCGGCCGGTCAGCACCGCAGAGATGCGCCGCAACGCGAGGGGCGCCTGGCGGGCCTATCGCAAGGCGACGCTCGGTCCGGTCTGGCCGACGATCGCGGCGGCGCGCCTGGTGCGCGACGGGCTGGTCACGGCGAAACGATGGCTGTTCGGCCAGAAACTGCACGGCGACATCGAGAAAGAGGTCGCCGGAACCAAGCGTCGCCCGGTCTGGCCGCCCGATGTGCAGGAGTTCACCGGGCCGCCGGACTGCGGCGTCACCGTCGATTTCCTCGGCGTCTTCGATACGGTCGAAGCCTATGGCATGCCGGTCGAGGAGCTGCGCGGGCTGATCGACCGGCTGATCTTTCCACTCAACTTCGCGAATGGGGTCTGTGCGCCCTGTGTGCTGCATGCGCGCCACGCTCTTGCCATCGACGAGGAGCGGCTGTCCTTCCACCCCGTCGCCTTTGAAACCCCGTCCGAGCGCGCCTGGCAGGATGTGCGGCAGATGTGGTTTCCCGGCGTGCATTCCGATATCGGCGGCGGTTACCCCGAGGATCACGGTGCTGTTCCCCCGCTGCAATGGATACTCGACGGCGCCAGGGAGGCCGGGCTGCGCGTCGCCCCCACGTTGCAGGAAGATCTCATCGCACGCCGCTTCGACCTCGCGCCGATCCACGATTCCCGCAAGGGCCTCGCCGCCGCATATCGCTATCAGCCGCGCCATATCGACCCCACTGAGGAGGCCGACCCGACCCTGCCCGCCAAGCTGGAGGGCGGCGCCGACCTTTACGGCCCGATCAGCCCAGCCGAGGGTTGCATGATCGCCGGGCAGGACGCCCTGCCCCCGCTTCCCGCCGCGACACGGCAGGCGATCGCGGCGATGGTCTTCCGCTACCGCCTGCTGAACCGGGCGATCATCGCGATCATCGCTTTCTTCTGCCTCTATCCGCTGCGGTTCCTGTTCGAAACCGGGGCGGACGGGCGGCTGACGATCCTGTCCGAGGGCTTGCGAAACTGGGTGATGAGCGGGCTGATGCGGTCGGGCTGCACGGGCGCGGGTGCGCTTCTGTTCGGGGGGATGCTCTACGTTTCCGGCTGGAACCTGCGCGACAGGATCCGCGATGCCGCCGCCGCCGGATGGCGTGGGCAGGAACAGGTGCCGAAGGTCTCGCGGTTCTGGCACGCGGGGGCGCGGATGGCGCCAAAGACGCTCGAATACGTTTTTGCCTGCACCATCCTCGCGCTCGTGGCCTGCACCTTCACTCCGAATTCAGCGCGTAGTCCTGGCCCGTGCGCATTGTGTGCAGAAGGACGACGCGCAAATCGTGCCCGGCGCCGCGCACCGGCTTGCCTTCGATCCGCAGGCGCCCTGCATTGACACCGGCTTGCGGGCCGTCAAGGGCCAGCAGTTCGCGCTGCGTATGACGGTGAGCGAGGACTTCAAGGACCACAAAAACCCGGTTCCGCCCGGCGGCGCCCCCTCGCCCGGCCCCCTGCTGCGCAGCTTTGAATGGGCGCGCCGGGCCGATGCGCCGTGGCTCGCGCCGGTGGTGCAGATCGGCGCGCAGGATCCCGGCGAAATGCCCGCGCCCGGAACCCTTTGCCATGCGGATTTCGTCGGCAGCTTCACCGCGAACCGCACGGGTCCGCTGTTTCTCTATGCCAATGACGTCGGCTTCCTGCCCGGTGTCTTCTACACGAACAACTCGGGCGCGGCGCGGGTCTCGATCACCCGGCTCGACCATCCGAGATCTTAGGAAACGCCCGGCGCGTGCCACCTGCCAAACTCTCGGAGGAGATGACCATGAAACTTCAGGTTCAGGGCAAACGGGTCGCGGGCGATCTGCCTGACGTCAAGGTCAGGGACCGGGTGCAGGTCCGCACCGCACGGGCGACCGCCGAACCGATCCTGCTCGACATCGGCCCGGAGGATGTCGTCGAGATCGAGATGGCGGACGGCGTGCGGCTCTGGCTGCGGCCCGAGGACATCGGCGCGCGCCTTCCGCGCGATGTCCTGCGCAGCCGCGCCGCCGACGGCGAGGACGTCCTGTTGCTGCCGACGGTCCTGACACGGCCTCATGTCCCCGGAGGCATCACCCGGGGTGCGGCCCATGTCGCGGTCGAACAGATCGCCGTGCTGGCCGCCGCCGCCTCCGTTACCGAGGCCGCGCGTAAATTCGAAGGCGACACCCAGGGCCTGTTCCGGCTTTCGGTGGACGGCACCCGCACCCCCGTGACCTCCCCCGAGGCCCTGCCCGAAAACGGGCCCTGGCTGCTGTTCATCCACGGCACGGCCTCGACGACAGATGGCTCTTTCGGCGCGCTGATGCGCCCGCCGTCGAAGGTCTGGCAGGAGATTCACGCACTCTACCCGGGCCGCGTTCTGGCCTTCGATCACCGCAGCCTGACCCAGGATCCGGCGCAGAATGTCGCCGAACTTCTTGAGGGTCTGCCCAAGGGGATCGAACTGCATCTCGTCACGCACAGCCGTGGCGGGCTTGTCGGCGAATTGCTCGCCTGGCCGCAGGTGAGACCACCGAAAGGCGACACGATCTTCAGCAAGGAGAATCTTGCGACATTCCCGAAGGAGGCGCAGGCGCGTATGGCGGCGCTCGGCAAGGCCCTCGTCGCAAACGCTCCGCGCGTGACCCGTTTCGTGCGCGTCGCCTGCCCCGCAGGCGGCACGAGCCTTGTCGATGGCCGCATCGGAGACTGGATCAACCTGATCTTCAACGTCCTGAGCCTCCTCCCCGTCAGCACCGAGACACGGGCGCGGCTCGATATGCTGCGCGGAATCGGCATCGCGGCCTTTTCTCCGGACAGTCTGAACGCCCTGCCCGGTGTTGCCGCGATGGCGCCCGAACATTCGCCGCTTCTGTGCCTGCTGAACCAGAGAATCCTCGGCACGGGTAATGACGGGTTGATGGTGATCAGCGGCGATACCGCAGCCAGTGGTCTGCTTTCGGCGCTGCCGCTGTGGTTCCTGGATGCGTATTTCGGCGCGGATCACGATCTCGTTGTCGACACGACCTCGATGGGCGCCGGTATGACCCGCGCCGAGGAGCCGCCGGTTTTCTTCGACCAGGGCCCGAGCGTCAATCATTTCAGTTATTTCGCGAATACCAGAACGGTCTCTGCACTGCTTGCCGGGTTGCGCGGACAGGGGCGGCTGGTGGCTAATGGCTTGACCGAGCGCGCCGCAGCCGCGCAGGCCGACCCGGTGGACCGTGGCCTTGCTGCCCCTGCGCTCGCGCGTGACAAGGGGCGGCCGCTCGCGGTGGTGCTGCCGGGCATCCTTGGCAGCAGCCTGAAGGTCAACGACAGGGTGGTCTGGGTCAGCCCCTTTGAACTGTGCCGCAAGGGGATTGCCGCGCTTGCATGGGGCAGCAAGGTCTCCGCCGATGGCGTGATGCGTGATTATTACGGCGATCTGATCGGCTATCTGCGGCGCACGCATGAGGTGCTCCCGATGTCCTACGACTGGCGGCAGCCGATTCAGGATCTCGGTCCCCGGGTGGCGCAGAAGATCCTCGAATCCCTGGCCGGGGACAGCCGTCGCCCGCTGCATCTCGTCGGGCATTCGATGGGGGGGCTGGTGGCGCGCATGGCGCTGATCCGAAGCCCCGACCTGAAGCGCGAATTCCGCAACCGGAGCGGCTCGCGCCTGCTGATGCTCGGCACGCCCAATGGCGGCTCGCACGCGATGGCGATGGCGATGCTGGGGCGGGATTTCGCGACGCGGGCGCTGGCGTTTCTCGGCGGCTCGGGGTCGCTCGACGACATCACCGCCGTCATCCGCGGCTGGCCCGGCGCGACTCAGTTGCTACCGCCCGACATGCTGTCCCCGGCGGTGTGGCGGGCGCTTGCCGGGCGCCCGCCGCCCGCGCCCCATGCACTGAAATCGGCAAACGCCTTCTGGAGGCTGCTGGGCGATGACGTCCTGCCCGACGGACGAACCCTTTATATTTCCGGGCAGGGCCGCCGCGAGACGGTCAACGGCTTCCGGCTCGTCAAGGACGAGATACAGGCGACGGGAACCATGGCGGGGGACGGCACCGTGCTCTGGTCCACCGGCATCCCGAAGGACGTGCCCGCCTGGAATGCCCCGGCCCAGCATGGCGACCTGTGCCGCAGACGGTCGTTCTTCCCGGCGATCGCGGAACTGCTGTTCAACGGGGACACGCGCGGGCTCCCGCGCCAGCCCGCCATGCGCGACGGCCCCGTGGGGGACGACACCCGGATTCTGCCCGAACGGGAACTGCCGATCCTGCCCTCTCAGCGTCAGTTCCTCGCGATGGCGATGGGTGGCGTGCCAGGTGAGGAAGAGGAAACCGAGGCGCCGGTGCGCGTCCGCGTCGTCCATGGCGATCTCAAACGCAGGCGGCGCCCGAACCATCCGGTGCTTGTCGGGCATTTCGTCGGCGACCCGATCAGCGGCTCCGAGGCCGCGCTGGACACGATGCTCGGTGGACGCTTAACGCAGCGCAACGCGCGCGGCCTGCATCCCGGCCTGATCGGGACATGGGATGTCGCGCTTGATAACGCTTCGCGACATGAGGGGATCGTCGCAGGGTTGGGCGTTCTCTCGACCCTTTCGGCGGGGGCGTTGACGCGCACGATCCGGAGCGCGCTGCTCGCCTATGTCGACGCGGCGCAGCGGATGGGCCGCGAAAGACCACTTACCTGTTCGACGGTGTTGCTCGGCTCCGGCGGCGGGGTGGTTTCGGTCGGCGATTGCGTTGCCGCGATCCTGAACGCGACCGAGGAGGTCAACCGGCTGATCGCGGGCGAGCGCGAGGGCCCGGCCCCCGCCATCGGTGAAATCGAGATCATCGAAGCCGTGGAGCAGACCGCAATCACCGCCTGGCACGCGGCGAAATCGCGCATCGACGCGCGCCCGGGGCGGTTCGAGTTGATTTCGCGGCTGGAACAGGGCGAAGGTGGCTGGCGCCGCACCGGCCCGGAAAATACGCCCGACTCCTGGATCGAGGTCACCGTCACTGCACCCGAGGCGGAACCGTCCGGCGAAGGTCCGCTACATTATCTGATGGTCGATGGCCGCGCGCGGGTCGAGGCCGATGTCGTTCCGCGGGTTCGCCGTCTCGTGCGGCAGTTCGTCGCCGGGATCCCCGCACAGACCGGCGCGGTGGACCCCGATGGCCGTGGTCCCGGCCGGACGCTTTTCGAGCTGCTTTGGCCATCGCGCTTCAAGGAGCACAGCCTCGATGACCGCAACATGCGGCTGATCCTCGACCGGGAGACCGCCGCGATCCCGTGGGAGATGCTCGACGACCGGCGCCCCGACGATGACGTCCGGCTGGCAACCGCGCCGCCTGCGGTGCGCTTCGGGGTGCTGCGGCAATTGGTGTCGCAGCGCGACCGCCCCGCCCCGCCGCGGCGCGGCGGCAACAGGCGGGCGCTCGTCATCGGTGATCCGCGCGGCGGTGGTAGCCCCAATGCCGCCCTGCCCGGCGCCGTGGCCGAGGCACAGGAGGTCGCCACGCGGCTTGAAGAGGCGAAGTATCAGGTGACGCGACTGATCGGAGAGGAAGCGGCCCCGGTCGACGTCATCTCGGCGCTTTATTCGCGGCCTTGGGACGTGATCCATATCGCGAGCCATGGCGTCGCGGAGAGCGAAGTCGGTCCCGGGATCGTGCTTGGCGGCGGGCCTCTTTCGGTTCTGCCTGCCGGGCCGCTCGCGCAGCTTCCCGCACCGCCGGAACTGTTCTTCTTCAACTGCTGCCATCTTGGCGCGATCCGCGATGAGGACCGCGAACTGCGCCACGACCGGCCCGGCATGGCCGCGAGTCTCGCCGTTGAAATGATCGAGTTCGGCTGCCCCGCCGTCGTCGCCTGCGGCTGGCAAGTCGATGATACCGCCGCGCTACGCTTCGCCACGGCGTTTTACGATGCGCTCTGCGAGGGGCGAAATTTCGGAACCGCCGTGCGAGAGGCCCGCCGTGCGGCCCATGATGCAACCGGCTATCGCGACAGCACCTGGGGCGCCTATCAGTGTTACGGCCATCCGGGTTTCATTCTGCATGGCCAGCCGGCTGAAGCGGTATCGCGCTCCCACGACCCTGCCGCGCCGACAGAGGCGATCGCGCTGCTGCGCCAATCCGTGACGGATCCCGAGGTGCCGCTCGACACACTGGCGCGGCAGATCGAGACCTATGGCTGGGCCGAACGCGCCGATGTCGCCAGCGCGCTTGGTGATGCCTATGCCGCGGAGAACCGTCTGGAGGAAGCTCTCGCGGCCTATGAACGCGCGGTGCGGGCGACGGTCGGCATCCTGCCGGTGGGGACGCTGCAACAATGCCTGTCACTGCCATTGCGGGTGGGGATGGCGGATGACGCCGCGCAGTTGCGGCGGGCTTTGCGGATCATCGAGGCGCTGAACCTTGCCTGTGGCCCGGGGGTGGCGCGACTCGAAATCATGGCCGACCTGAACCAGCGGCGCGCCACCCTCTCGGTTGACGAACGCGACGAAGCGCTCGGCGCGATGGTGGAGGCGTTGCAACACGCCGTGGAACTTGCCGACCCGCAGGACGAAGAGACCTTGCGGCTGCGGCTCCTGTTCGCACGGGCGGCGCAGCAGAAGGCCACGCCGGAGCTTGTTGCCGAGGCGGCGCGGATCGGGCTGCACCTGCCCGAGGCGCCGCTGCTCGCACTTGCGCGAGCGCTGATCGCCACCGATCCGGTGCCGCTCAACGCAGTCGCGGACCGGATCGAGGGACCGGCTCTCGCTCTGGCCGAAGCGGTGGCGCTGGCGCGTGCCTGTTTGCCGGCGAAATCCCCGCTTCACGCGGCGTTGACGCAGATCGCCCGAGCACTTGGCTCAACGGAGTGAACCGGCTCCATCCCGATCCAGCCTGCGGCCGCTTCATTGCCATGATCGGTCGCAGCAAAAGGATGTGTGGATGTACGCAGGTAATATCAATTAATTTCAATTATCTACATGAATACAGTCGGCTGACGTCTTCGGTCGTGATCCGTTACCCAAGCCCGGAACCGCCCCGTTGACCGCCGGGAGGCAGCCCGGCCAGGTCACCTGAATCCTATTCGGAGCAATGAAATGGCCATGAGCACCGATGATCTTTCTCTTCCAGACGACATGGATCTGCTGAAGTCCATGATCCGGGCGATGGCGGCGAAAGCGTCGGTTTTGCAGGGCGAGAATGAGGCCCTGAAGGTCAGCAACGCGGCGGCGGCGGAGCGGATCCGGGAACTGACGGCATCCTGAAGGCCTTCGACCGGGCGCGGTTCGGTCGCCGTTCGGAAAAGCTCCCGATGCCGGAGGACGACGAGGCGCGAGCCGGGCTTTTGTCTGCGAGGAGATCGGTATCGCGGCATTGCAGGCACAGGTCCGCAAGGACCGCCCTGCCGGTGAAAAGCGCGCACCCCGGCCGCGCAAGGACTTCGCCCCGCACCTGGAGCGGGTCGAGGTGGTGATCGAGCCAGAAGACCTGCCGGAACATGCAGGCCAGCGGAAGGTTCTGATCGGCGAGGATGGTGAGGCCATCGCGCCATTGGTTCGAGCGATGGCCGCACGAGCGGACCCTCCTCGGGCGCACAGTCCGGGGGACTGTGCGCTGATCCTCGTCGATGTCCGCGAAGTTCCGCGTCATCGTCACCCGCCGACCCAATGGAGGGCATGACTGCCATTGGTCCGAAGGAATGCCCGACGGCCTTCAAAAATGCCGATGACGTGATCCAGCCTCCGGCCCATCTCATCGAGGGCGGCATCCCGACCGAGGCGCTGCTGGCGCGAGACTCGCGGTCTCCAAATACGCCGATGGCCTGCCGCTCTACCGTCAGAAAGGGATTTACGCCCGCGATGGCGTGGAGCTTGAGCGCCGCCTGATGTCGCAATGGATGGGAAAGGTCGGGTTCGAGTTGGAAATCCTGGCCGGGCATGTGCTGGCCGAGGTCTGCAAGGGCGATGATCTTCGCGGATGAGACCAGCCTGCCGACCCTTGCGCCCGGCACCGGTGCAACGAAGACGGCCTG
>NZ_JASGKI010000003.1:0-424266 GCF_047600745.1 Paenirhodobacter sp.
CAGGATCGCCTTGTTCGACACCAGCGCCTTCCACGGCGGTTCGAGGAAGGTGCAGCCGCTCCCCGCCAGATATTCGGCAAAGGGCTCGTTCAGCATGTTCTCCCAGGGATAGAGCTTGAACAGATAGCGCACCGGCCAGCCATCGGCGTCAGCAAAGCGGCCCTCCTCGGTCAGGCCGATCTTGTCCATCGTCAGGTAAAGCGGGTTGACCCCCGCCTCCTTCGCCGCCCAGGCGAGGGTCTCGACCGTGCCGTAATCCTCGCTGTTGTCGGGGACGGAGGTGAACCAGACGCTTGGCTTGTCCGGGAACAGCGCGCCGAAGCGTTCGACCAGCGCCTCCCATGTGCCGTTGAACTGATCCGCCCCGCGCGGCAGCACGCGCGCGCCCAGTTGATCCTCCAGCCAGCGCCATTGGAACGATGTGCTTCTCGAACAGGGACGTCGGCGTATCGGCGTTGTATTCCAACAGCTTCGCCGGGCCCGTCCCGTCATAGGCCAGATCCATCCGGCCATAAAGCGACGGGTCGCGGTCGTGCCAGCTTTGCGCGATGAAATCCCAATGCGCGCGCGGCAGGCCCATCCGCTCCATCAACTCCTCGGAGCCCAGGATCCGATCCACCGCATCCAGACACAGCCCATGCAGTTCCGTCACCGGATCCTCGATGTCCTCCTCGATTTCGCGCAGGGTAAACCGATAGGCGCGGAATTCGTTCCAGTAGGGTTCGCCATACATGGTGTGAAAGCTGAATCCGGCTTCCTCGGCGATCTCTTGCCAGTTCGGGCGGGGCGGCAGGGGGCGCAGTTCCACGTCTCTTCCTCTCTCGGTTCCCCCGATAAATGGGGCAGGCCGGCGGGAATTGCCAGAGCCCACCTTGACACGCATCAAGGGATTTCCCGCCGTGACGCCCTATGCTAACCGGGTAAGGGCCAGCCGCCGCCAGCCTGTTTCACAGAATTGAGGTGTCCGATGCGCGGTATACCGGATCTTGCGCCGTTCCTGCATTTACGGCGCCATATCGGCGTCGCCCATCATGTGCCGGGGCGGATCCGGCTGAAGCTCGCGCCCGCGGCGCTGGCCGAGGTGCAGGGGGTTGCGGTGGGGCCGTTCCTCGATCTGCTCAAACACCTGCCCGTGCATGTCGCGCGGGTCAATGCGGCGGCGCTGTCGGTCGTGGTCGAATACGATCCCCGGGTCGTTCCCGCGTCCGACTGGACAACGCTTCTGCGCGGCGATGCCGCACAGGCGCTGGCGGTTCTGGACCGGCATCTTGGATAGGAGAGATTTCATGAGCAACGGCACGCAAGACAATGGCTGGGGGCCGCAGGGGCCGCGCCGGGTCGATGTTCTCGACGTTCTCGAAGGCGTGATGCAGGACGGGTTCAGCTTCTCGAACCTGAGCCGGATCGCGCGGGCGAGCGGGTCGAAATTCTGGCTCGGGGCGGCGATCGGCGCGGGGGCCGTGGTGCTGGCACGCAAGCCCGAAGTGCGCGCCGCCGTCGCGGGCATCTTCCGCAATGACCACAGGAATGACCACAGGGAGGTGTGATCATGTCGAAAAAGACCACCGAAACGACCACGGACACCACCGGCGGCGTCCACTACCATTACCATTTCTACGGTGCGAACGTGCAGCCACCGCAGCAGGCGGGGCCTTCGGGCGGTTTCTCCTGCCCGCAGCCGCCCCAATTCCCGCCAACCCATGCCACGGAGCCGAACCCCCATGCCCATCCTTCGGCGGATTCGCTGGTGAAGGGGCTGGCGGTCGGGGCCGGGGCGGCCTGGCTTCTGACCAGCGAACCGGCGCAGCGGGTGGTGATGCGCACGGCGGTGCAGCTTTGGGCCGCGCTGCAAGGCGGGATCGAGGAGCTGAAGGAACGCTACCACGATGCCGAGGCCGAAGCGGCCGCCGAAACGGTTGCCGAACCGGAACCCCCCGCCCCCGAACCCAAACGCCGCAGCGGCCCGCGCCCGGTCAAGGCCTGAGCCGATGCGGATCGCGCATGAGACGCCGGGCCGCCTGCGGCTGCGGCTGACGCCGGATGCCGGGTGGCTCGCGCGGGTGGGCGCGGCGGTGCGGGCGCTGCCGGGGGTGACGGCGGTGCGGGTGAACACGCGCGGCGGTTCGGTGATCGTGTCGCATGACGGGCGCCCGGGCCTGCGGGCGCGGATCCTTGCCACCGCCGAACACCCGCCCGCGAATGCCGAGGGGTTTGTGCCCCCCGAAGGGGCCGATGGGCTGGACCTTGCCACGGCGGCGCTCGCGGTGGCGGGGGCCTTCGTGCTGCCCCGTCCGCTGGCGGGGGCGGTCACGCTCGCCAATGTCGCGCGCCCGATCCTGACCGGGGCGAAGGCCGCGCTGACCGAGGGGCTGAAGGTCGAGGTGCTGGACGCCATCGCGATGGGCCTGCCCACCCTGCGCGGCGAATATGGCACGGCGAATTTCACCCGCTTCCTGATGGAACTCGCGACCTATATCGAGGCGGGCACGGCGGAGCGCTCGGACGAGTTGCTGCGCACGTTGCTGCACCGCCGCCCCGAAGATGTCTGGGTCGAGCGCGACGGCCAGACCACCCGCATGCCCTTCGACAGCCTGAAGGGCGGCGAGCGCATCGTCGTCGGCATCGGCGAGACGGTTCCGGTCGATGGCGTGGTGCTCACCGGCGCGGCCTATGTCGACCAATCGGCGGTGACGGGCGAAAGCCTGCCGCTTTCGCGCATGGTAGGGGATGTGGTGCTTCTCGGGCAGCATCGTCACCGATGGGCGGCTGGTGATCCGGGCCGACCGGGTGGGCGATGCCACCACCACCGGCCGCATCACCCGCTACATCCAGGAGGCGCTGGAACGCCCCGCCGAAATCGAAACCGTTTCCGAACAGCTTGCGGACAAGCGCGTCGGCATCACGCTCGCCTCGGCGGCGGCGGTGTTCGGGCTGACGCGGAACTGGCGGCGGATGGAATCGGTGTTCATGGTCGATTACTCCTGCACGGTGAAGCTCGGCACGCCGATCGCGATCAAAAGCGCGATGTATCGCGCGGCAAAGGCGGGCGGGCTGATCAAATCCGGTCAGGCGCTGGAGGCGCTGGCGGGTATCGACACCGTGGTCTTTGACAAGACCGGCACGCTGACCCACAACACCTTGCAGGTCACCGATGTCCTGCCGCTGGCCAAGGGGCTGGACGAGGGGCAGGCGGTGGCGATGGTGGCGTCCCTGGGCGAACACACCGCCCATCCGATCGCGCGGGCGGTGGTGGAACTGGCACAGGCCCGCCATCTGGCCCATGTCGCGCATGAAGAGGTGGATTTCATCGTCGGTCATGGCGTCGCGGGCCGGATCGGCGACAATGTGATCCGCTTCGGCAGCCGCCGCTATATCGAGGATGACGAGCACGTTTCCTTCGCCGCCGCGCGCGACAAGGTGGCCAAGCTGAAGGCCGAGGGCAAGTCGATGCTTTACGCCGCGCGCGACAACGAACCGCTTGCCATGTTCGCCCTGCGCGACCGCCTGCGCGAGGAGGCGGCACCCACGCTTGCCCGGCTGCGGGCGATGGGGGTGAAGCGGCTGGTGATGATCACCGGCGATGCGCGGGAAAAGGCGCTGGCCCTTGGCGAGGCGCTAGGGCTGGACGAGGTGCATTACGAGCAGCAGCCCGAGGACAAGGCCCGGCTGATCACCGCGCTGCGCGAGGGGGGCGCGAAGGTCGCCTATGTCGGCGATGGGGTGAACGACGGCCCCGCGCTGATGGCGGCGGATGTCGGGCTGGCGATGCCGCGCGCCGCCGACATTGCGCGGGCGACGGCGGATGTGCTGCTGGTCGAGGACCGGCTCGACGCGCTGGCCGATGTGGTGGCGATCGCACAGGACACGATGGCGCTGATCCGCTCGAACTTCCGCGTGGCGGTGGGGGTGAATTCGGCGATCCTCGCCGGAGCGGCGACGGGGCGGTTCGCGCCCGTCACCACCGCGCTTTTGCACAACGGCACCACTATCGCGGTGCTGCTGCGGTCAATGGCGCATGGGCGCGGCGCGATGGCCTAGCGCGACCAGTCGGCATACCAGGTATCGAACAGCTTCAGCTGGGCTTCGATGAAGCCCTGCTGACTGGGCGAAAGCGCATCCGTTTCGTTGAAATGCAGCGCATATTCCGGATTCCCCTTCAGCACCATCATATGCTTGAAGAACAGGACCAGATCCGGCCCGGCATCGACCTTGGCGAGTTCATGCAGCGCGGCGTCCAGTTCCTGCGCCCGGCGGCGTGCCGTGGCATCGCCCGCCGCAGCGGCCCTGGACAGTTCGACCAGATGCAGCACCTCGCGCGGCAGAACGCAGCCGATCCCGGTGATCGCCCCCGAGGCGCCGCAGTTCACGAACCCATGCACCACCGCCGTATCGACGCCGACCATCAGCGTCACATCGTCGTCGCGCGAGGTGATGTGCTCCGCCGCATAGGACAGATCGTCATTACCGCCGAATTCCTTGAACCCGATCAGGTTCGGATGCTCTGCCCGCAGCGCGAAGAACAGATCCGCCCGGGTGGCGAACCCGTAATAGGGGCTGTTGTAGATCACCGCCGGCAGGTTCGGCGCCGCCGACAGGATCGCCTTGAAATGCGCCTTCTGCGCCGCGATGACGGACCCGCGCGACAGCACCCGCGGGATCACCATCAGCCCCTTCGCCCCTACCTTCTGCGCATGCGCCGCATGGGCGACGGCGGTTTTCGTATTCACCGCCCCGGTGCCGACGATGACCGGGATCCCCGCCGCGACCAGCCGCTCGACCCCCTCCATCCGCTCGGCATCGGTGAGCAGCGGCCAGTCCCCCATCGAACCGCAATAGACCACCGCCGACATGCCCAGCCCGATCAGTTCCGTGGCCTTGCGCACCAGCGCGTCGAAATCCGGCGTCCGGTCCGGTTTGCAGGGGGTCATCAGGGCGGGGATCGTTCCGGTGAAGATCGTCGAGCGCATGGAATCATCCTCTCATGGAATGCCCCACTGTAGCGCGTGTATTTTATTTGTCGACAGGATTCAGCGGCACCGCCTGCCGGTCGTCCCGCGCGATGAAGGCCCGGATCTGCCCGACGATCTGATCGGCATGCGCCGTGGCCAACAGGTCGGCGCGGTCGATGTCCCCCGCCTCGATCGCGGCGATCATCTCCTCATGTTCCTCGACAAAGCGCAGCGGCAGCCGGTCCTGATAGGAGGAATAATAGATCCGCAGGATGCGCCGCCCCTCGTCCAGCAGCCGCGCGAACAGCCCGATGTAATAGGGGTTGCGCCCGGCCTCGGCGATGGCAACATGGAAATCGCGGTTGGTGGCGATCATCGCCAGCGCGTCCTGCGCCACCACCGCGCGACGGAACGCCTCCTGTTGCGCGCGGATCCGGGTCAGGTCATCGTCCTGCCGGTATTGCGCCGCCAGCCGCGTCGTCACCCGATACATCAGTGTCAGCGCGTCGAAGAAATGATGCAGGTTGAGAAAGTCGATCTGCGCCACCACGGTCGAGCGGTTCGGCAACGTTGTCACCAGCCCCTCCGCCGCCAGCCGCACCAGCGCCTCTCGCACCGGCGTGCGCGACATCGACAGCCGCTCGGCCAGGTGCACCTCGTCAATCGGCGCGCCGGGCGGCAGGGTCAGGCAAAGGATCTCGTCGCGCAGCACGTCATAGACATGCTTCACCCCGGAGCCGCGCTTGCGGTCGGACATCGGTTCGGTCATGCGGCCCCCTTGCCTGCGGGATAATTCTGGTAGCGGCGGCGGGAGTCGAACCCGCACTCCGTTCGGAAGGGCATTTTAAGTGCCTTGTGTCTACCGTTCCACCACGCCGCCACACCTGCCGGGCCGCCTGCGACGGGCCCGGGATGCGTTCACCCAATCCATAAACCACCGCAGCGCGTTAGCCAATGCGCGTTCATGCCCGCCATAGCTTCGATGCGGGCCGGGTTCGCAACGGGCACGGGGCCATGGCGGGCGATCGGGCGGGAAAACCACAGAGTCATGGCGCGGAACGCTGACCACCCCCCATGGCGCGCGGACCCCATGGTGCGCGGGAACGCGACGCCCTATCCTGCGCCGATGCGCCCGACGACCCTCCGCCCCCTGCCGGTCCCGCCGCCGTTCCGGATCCTGTTCGCCGACGGTCCGGGCGCGGATCTGGTCATCGCCTTTTCGTCGGTCGGGCATGATCCGGAGCGCGTGCCCTCGCCCGAATTCGTCGCCACCGCCACCAATGGCGGGCGCCGGGCGCTGTTCGTCGCGGATGAAAGCCGCAGCTGGGCGAACCATCCGGGCTTTGCCCCGGCGCTGCAACAGGCACTGGCCCATGTCGGGACGGTGCGGCGGATCGCCACCACGGGGCTTTCGATGGGCGGGTTCTGCGCGCTGGCGGCGGCCGAGGTGCTGCCGGTGGATGTGGCGCTGGCCTTTTCGCCGCAATGGTCTTTAAGGAACGAAACCCGCTGGACGCGCTGGACAGATGCGCTGCCGCCCATCCGCTACCCCACCGCGCCGATTGCCGCGCGCTGGACCGTGCTGTTTCATGGCGCGCTGGACGACCTGCCGCAGGCCCTGCCCTTCCCGCAATGTCCCGGCCTCGACCATCTGATCTTCCCGGACCTCGCTCATTCCAGCCTTGTGCCCCATCTGAAATCGCGCGGGGTGCTGGCCGGGCTGATGGACTCGGCGCTGGCGGGGGACCGGCGCAGGCTGCTTCGGATCGCGGCTTCGGCGGGCGGGCGGCGGCGCTGAGGTTCGCGAACTGCCCATGCACCGGGCATATCGCCACAGGGACAGGCCAATGCCCTGCGCGCCGCCACCGCCGGGCCGGACGGCGCCCGGCATTTTCCACGATAATCCATATAGTTACGCATATACTTAGGATTATCCGAAGTCCGGCCAAGGAAAATACTTCTGCCGCCTAACCAGGCCCCGCCGCATGGTGCCCAGAACTTCGGGACAGGACATGATGCAGCAAGATTTCGACATCCTCATCATCGGCGCAGGCTCAGCGGGCTGCGTTCTGGCCAACCGGCTTTCGGCGCGGGGCGAAAAGGTCTGCGTGATCGAGGGCGGCGGTTCGGAAAGCGCGCCGAATGTGCGCGTACCGGCGGGGATCCTGTCGCTGTATGGCAATCCGAAATACGATTACGCCTATGTCGGCGTGCCGCAGCCCGCGCTGAACAACCGCCGGATTCCGGTGAACCGGGGCAAGGCGCTTGGCGGCTCGTCCACGATCAATTCGATGCTGTTCATCCGGGGCGCCTGTTCGGATTACGACGAATGGCGGGATCTGGGCTGTGCGGGCTGGGGCTGGGATGACGTCCTGCCGGTGTTCAAGAGCCTTGAGCGCAACGTGATCGGCCAGTCGCCCGATTGGCACGGCTTTGATGGCGAGGTCTATGTCGACCGCGCCCGCGATCCGAACCCGGTGTCGCGGATGTTCGTCACCGCCGGGCGGGCCGTCAACCTGCCCGAGAACACCGATTTCAACGCCGGGGTGCAGGAAGGCGTCGGCATCTACAACGTGACGCAGCATGACGGGCTGCGCTGGTCCTCCTATCGCGCATTCCTCAAGCCCGTGCTGGAGCGCCCCAACCTGACGGTGATGAGCGGGGCGGAGGTGAGCCGCCTGACCCTTGACGGCCGCCGCGTGACCGGGGTGCAGCTGCACAACGGGCAGGCCCTGACCGCGCGGGAGGTGATCCTGTCGGCCGGGGCGATCGGCTCGCCCGCGCTGCTGATGCGGTCGGGGATCGGGCCGGGGGAGATGCTGCGGGCGGCCGGGGTGGCGGTGGCGCATGACCTGCCCGGCGTCGGCCAGAACCTGCGCGACCATATCGACGGGATGATCACGGTGCGCTCGGACTCGACGCAGACGCTGGGCCTGTCGGTGCCGAACCTGCCCGCGATGCTCGCCGCGCCGTTCCGGTTTCTGTTGCAGCGCAAGGGGATGCTGACCACCAACTATGTCGAGGCGGGCGGCTTTGCCCGCACGAAATACGCGGGGGCCGAGCCGGATATCCAGTTCCATTTCGTCCCCGGCTACCGCAGCCATCGCGGGCGGCTGGTCGAATACGGCCATGGCTACGCCATCCATACCTGCGTGCTGCGGCCGAAATCGGTGGGCGAAATCCGCCTGACCGGCGCGGGGACGGAGATCGACCACCGCTTCTTTACCGCGCCCGAGGATGCCGCGACGCTGGTCGAGGGGATCAAGGTCGCGCGCGCGATCCTGGCCGATCCGGTCTTCGCCCCGATCCGCAGGCGCGAGATGCTGCCCGGCGACGGTGTGCAGAGCGATGACGAGATCCTCGCCTATCTGCGGGCCGAGGCGCTGACCGTTTATCACCCCGTCGGCACCTGCAAGATGGGCACCGATCCGCTTGCCGTGATCGACCCCATCAGCATGAAGGTCCACGGGATCGGGGGGCTGCGCGTTGCCGATGCCTCGGTCATGCCCACGCTGATCGGCGGCAACACCAATGTGCCGTCTATGATGATCGGCGAGAAATGCGCCCGCGCGATCTTAGGCACAACCTAATCAATGATGACGAATGATGTTCTTTTCCTGAAGCACGCCCTGCGCCATTGAACCCCGGAGGAGCCCGCCATGAATGCCGCCACTGAACTCGCCGCTTCGGTCGCCGTGCCGTTTGAGCGGGCACATGCGATGCCGGTGTCCGTCTATACCTCGCCCGAATTCCTGCGGCTGGAGGAGGAGCGGATCTTTGCGCGCAGCTGGCTTTGCGCCGGGCGGGCGGATGGGCTGAAGGCGCCGGGGGATTACCTGACGCTGGACATCGCGGGGGAGCCGGTGATCGTGCTGCGCGACCGCGACGGGGTGTTGCGGGCAATGTCGAACGTCTGCCGGCACCGGATGTCGGTCCTGCTCGAAGGGCGGGGCAACGCGCGGGTCATCACCTGCCCCTATCACGCCTGGACCTACAACCTCGACGGCAGCCTGCGCGGCGCCCCGGCGATGGATCGCAACGAAAGTTTCTGCAAAAGCGATGTCCGCCTGCCTCCGGTGCGCTGCGTCGACTGGCAGGGCTGGATCATGGTCACGCTGAACCCCGACCTGCCCGACCCCGCCGGGATGTTCGCCGAGGTCGAGGCGCTGGTCGGCCCCCTCGACATGGGCAGCTATACCGAGACCTTCCGCGAGGAACACCGCTGGAACACCAACTGGAAGATCCTCGCCGAGAATTTCATGGAAAGCTACCACCTGCCGATGTGCCATGGCGGCACCATCGGCGGCGCGGTCAGCCTGCGGGACATGACCTGCCCGGAGGGGTTCGCGGCGTTCAACTACCACCATATCCTGAAGGATGACTCGGTGGCGCTGGCGCTCGCGCACCCCACGAACACCCGGCTGGTGGGGGAGGAGCGGCGGCGGACATGGCTGCTGGCGCTTTATCCGGCGCTGCTGATCACGCTGACGCCCGGATATTTCTGGTATCTGTCGCTGATGCCCGACGGGCCGGACCATGTGAAGATCCTGTATGGCGGCGGGCTGTCGCCCGATTTCATCGCCGATCCGCAGGCCGAGGCGCATTTCGCCGCGCTCAAGGGCCTTCTGGATGCGGTCAACGACGAAGACAAGGGCTGCACCGAGCGCGTCTGGCGCGGCATGCAGGGGCGGCTGGCCGCGCCCGGCGCGCTGTCGCATCTGGAACGGCCGAATTACGAATTTGCCCGCTGGATCAGCGGGATGATAGCACGAGAGGCGGCATGACCGAGAAGACAGAAGTTCTGGTGGTAGGGGCCGGACAGGCCGGGATCGCGATGAGCCAACACCTGACGCGGGAGGGCATCGCGCATATCGTGCTGGAACGCGCGCGGGTGGCCGAGGCCTGGCGCACGGCGCGGTGGGATTCGCTGGTGGCGAACGGCCCGGCCTGGCATGACCGGTTTCCGGACATGAAATTCCCGGGCGATGGCGATGCCTTCGTGCCGAAGGAGCAGGTGGCCGATTATCTTGCGGATTACGCGCGGAAATTCGGCGGTGAGATCCGCACGGGGGTTTCCGTCACCGCGCTCAGCCGCAACGACGGGCGGCCGGGCTTCACGGTCGAGACTTCGGCCGGGCCGGTCGAGGCGGATTATGTGGTGGCGGCGACCGGGGCCTATCAGGTGCCGGTGATCCCGCCCCTGGTGCCGCAGGATGCCGGGTTCGCGCAGCTGCATTCGGCGCAATACCGCAACCCGGAGCAGCTTCCCGAAGGGGCGGTGCTGGTGGTGGGCGCGGGCTCTTCGGGCGTGCAGATCGCCGAGGAACTGATGCGGGCGGGGCGCAAGGTCTATCTGTCCGTCGGCCAGCACGACCGCCCGCCGCGCGCCTATCGCGGACGGGACAATGTGTGGTGGCTGGGCGTGCTGAACAAATGGGACATGGAGGCGAGCCCTGGGTCCGAGCACACCACCATCGCGGTCACCGGCGCGCGCGGCGGCTATACCATCGACTTCCGGCGGCTGGCGGAACAGGGGATGGTGCTGACCGGGCGGCTGAACGGGTATGAGAACGGCGCGGTGACCTTCGCCGATGACCTCAAGCGGAATCTGGATGCGGGGGATGCGAACTACCTCTCAGTGCTGGACGAGGCGGATGCCTATATCGCGCGCAACGGGCTCAACCTGCCCGAAGAGCCCGAGGCGCGGGTGATCCCGGCCGATCCGCCCTGCGTCACCGATCCGCTGCGCAAGCTGGACCTGAAGGGCGTGGGCGCGATCATCTGGGCCACCGGTTTTGCGCAGGATCACCGCTGGATGCAGGTCGATGCCTTTGACAAAAACGGCCGGCCCCGGCACAAGCGCGGCGTGTCGGAAGAGCCGGGGCTCTATTTCCTCGGCCTGCCATGGCAGTCACGGCGGGGGTCTTCGTTCATCTGGGGCGTCTGGCATGACGCCAAATTCATCGCCGATCATATCGTCAAGCAGCGCGGCTACCTTTCCTACCGCGCCGAACCCATGGAGAGCCCGATGGCCCACACCCGTATCCGCCCGTTCAACACCAAGGACACCTATCCGGAGCAGAAGCTCGACAACGACCTGTGTCAGGCGGTGGTGGCGCGCGGCACGACGATCTTCCTGCGCGGGCAATGTCCGCAGGATCTGGACACCGCCGAGGATATCGGCAGCCCGGATCCGGTCGAACAGACCCACAAGGTGATGCAGAACATCCGCCAGCTGATCGAGGAAGCGGGGGGCTCGATGGAGCATCTGTGCAAGGTGGTGGTCTACCTGACCGATGTGCGCCACCGCGAGGCGGTCTACCGGACGATGGGCGAATACATCAAGGGCGTGCATCCCGTTTCGACCGGGGTGGTGGTGACCTGCCTCGCGCGGCCGTCCTGGCTGGTGGAAATCGACGCGACGGCGGTGATCCCGGACTGAGGGGGGCTCCCGCGCGGTCGCGGTGCCTTGCGGCACGGCGACCCCTTGGGCCGCGCGCGGGGGACGCCCCCCGCGACCCCCGACCGCGCCGTTGCACGAAACCGGAGAGGAAAGGAAAGCGGATGACTTTTTCCATCGTCGCGCGTTGCGCGCAAAGCGGACAATTCGGGGTGGCGATTTCGTCTTCCTCTCCCGCAGTGGCGGCGCGCTGTGCCTGGGCGCGGGCCGGGGTGGGCGCGGTTTCGACGCAGAACGTGACCAATCCGGCGCTTGGGCCGCTGATGCTCGACCGGATGGCGGGGGGCGCGGCGGAAGCGGTGGCGGCGGCGCGCGATGCGGATGGCTATCCGGACTACCGGCAGTTGCTGGCGGTGGATGGCGCGGGGCGGAGCGCGGTGCATTCCGGGGCGAAGGCGCTTGGCCTGTGGTCGGCGGCGCAGGGGGCGGATTGCGCGGCGGGGGGCAACATGCTGGCCGATGCCGGGATTCCGGCGGCGATGGTCGCGGCCTTCGAGGCGGCGGATGGCCCGCTGGGCGACCGGCTGATCGCGGCGATGCGGGCGGCGGTGGCGCTTGGCGGTGAGGCTGGGCCGGTGCATTCGGCGGGGCTTCTGATCGTGGACCGGCAGGCCTGGCCCTATGCGGAGCTGCGGGTGGATTGGCTCGATGAAGGCTGCCCGATCGAGGCGGTCGCCCGTGCCTGGGAGGTCTACAAGCCCCAGGCGGATGATTATGTGACGCGCGCGCTGAACCCCACCGCCGCGCCCTCTTATGGCGTGCCCGGAGACGAATGATGCAGAGCCTTGCCCATTACACCGCCCGCGCGGCGGCGATGACCTTGCGCAACCAGTGCTGGATCGGGGGGCGGTTCGTGCCCGCCGCCTCCGGCGCGCGGTTCGACTGTGTGAACCCTGCCACCGCGCAGGTTCTGACCGATGTGGCGCGCGGCGGCGCCGAGGATATCGACCGCGCCGTGGCGGTGGCCCGCGCAGCCTTCGACGATGGCCGCTGGTCGCGCAAGACGCCGGGCGAGCGCAAGGAGGTGCTGCTGCGGCTGGCCGCACTGCTGCGCGAGAACCTTGAGGAATTCGCCCTGCTCGATACGCTCGACATGGGCAAGCCGATTGCGGAAACCGTGAATGTGGATGTGCCCGGTTCGGCGCATTTCTTTCAGTGGCACGCCGAAGCGGTGGACAAGATCTATGACGAGGTGGCCCCCACCGGCGGGCGCGATGTGGCGATGATCCGGCGGGTGCCCCTGGGTGTCGTCGGCGCGGTGGTGCCGTGGAACTATCCGCTCGACATGGCGACGTGGAAATTGGCGCCCGCGCTGGCGGTGGGGAACTCCGTGGTGCTGAAGCCCGCCGAACAATCGCCGCTGTCGGCGCTGCGGCTGGCGGAACTGGCCGCCGAGGCCGGGCTGCCCGACGGCGTGCTGAACGTCGTGCCGGGGTTCGGCGAGGATGCGGGGCAGGCGCTTGGCCGGCACCCGGATGTGGATTGTCTCGTTTTCACCGGCTCGACGGACGTCGGCAAGATGTTCCAGCGCTATGCCGGTGAAAGCAACATGAAGCAGGTCTGGCTGGAGACCGGCGGCAAGAGCCCGAACCTGATTTTCCCGGATGCCGATCTGGATCAGGCGGCGGATATGGCGGCCTTCGGCATCTTCTTCAATCAGGGCGAGGTCTGTTCCGCCAACAGCCGGATGCTGGTGCATCGCGACGTGGCCGAAGAGATGACCGCACGGATGAAGACCCGGGCCGAGGCGATCCTGCCGGGCAATCCGCTCGACCCGGACACGAAGATGGGCGCGATGGTGGATCACCGGCACGCGGCGCGGGTGGCGGAGTTCCTCGCCTCGGGCAAGGAACAGGCGCGGCTGGTGGCGGGGGGCGAGCGGCTGACGATCGGCGGCTCGGACGCCTTCATCCAGCCCACGGTCTTCGCCGATGTGCCCCATGACGCCCGGATCGCGCGAGAGGAGATCTTCGGCCCCGTTCTGTCGATCCAGACCTTCGCGGACGAGGGCGAAGCGGTACGGATGGCCAATGACAGCCCCTATGGCCTTGCCGCCTCGGTCTGGACCCGCGACCTGAGCCGGGCGATGGACCTGTCCGACCGGCTGCATGTCGGCACCGTCTCGGTCAACACGGTCGATGCGCTGTCGGCGATGACCCCCTTCGGCGGGATGAAACAGTCGGGCATCGGGCGCGACCTGTCGATCCATAGCTTCGACAAATACACCGCGCTGAAAACCGTCTGGATCCGGTATTGATCCCGGCGCTATAGTCTGCCCATGCCCCTGCGTTTCACCCTGCGACAACTGGAATATTTCGTGGCCGTGGGGGAATGCGGTTCGATCGCGCTGGCGGCGGAGAAGGTCAATGTCTCCTCGCCCTCGATTTCGGCGGCGATTGCGCAGCTGGAGAGTGAATTCGGGCTGCAACTCTTCGTGCGCCGTCATGCACAGGGGCTGTCGCTGACGCAGGGCGGGTTGCGGTTTCTGGACAGCGCGCGCGATCTGCTCGACCGGGCGCGCGGGCTGAACGATCTGGCCAATGACATCACCGGCAAGGTGCGCGGGCCGCTGAACGTCGGCTGTCTGGTGACCTTCGCGCAGATCGTTCTGCCGCAGTTGCGGCGCAGCTTCGTTGACCTCTGGCCCGAGGTCGAGTTTCATCAGTTCGAGCGCGACCAACAGGAAATCTTCGAGGGGCTGCGCTCCGCCCGGCTGGACATCGCGCTCAGCTACGACCTGAACATCCCGGCCGATGTGCGCTTCACGCCGCTGATCGACCTGCCGCCCTTCGCGATGCTGAACGATACGCATGAGCTTGCCCGGCTGGGCAGCGTGACCCCGGCGGAACTGGCCGATTATCCGATGGTGCTGCTCGACCTGCCGATGAGCGCGGATTACTTCCTGTCGTTCTTCACGCAGCTGGGCATCTCGCCGATCATCGCGGAACGCACGCGCGACATCGCGGTGATGCGCTCGCTGGTGGCGAATGGCTTCGGCTATGGCGTGGCGAATATCCGGCCGCTGACGGATCTGGCGCCGGACGGGCGGCGGCTGCGCTTCGTGCCGCTGAGCGGGCCGGTGAAGGCGCTGCGGCTTGGCCTGCTGACATCGGATGGCGAGGCGTCGCGCTCCGTGCGGGCCTTCATTGAACACGCCCGGGCGGAAATCACGCCGACCAGCGCGCCGGGCCTTCAGGTGCTGCCGGGGGCGGAGTGAGTTTTCATTCCGCTTATTCGGAAGGCCCTTTGCCAGCATAACCAGCAATTAGGATCAGCCTAACTCGGGCTTCCGCAACCTGTAATTTACGGGGGGTGCGACATTATGGATCGTCCGCCCTGCCCCGGAAATACCGGCAAGGGAGACATGATGCGCAACCCAGCCTACGACATTCTGTTCGAGCCCGCGAAGATCGGCCCGCTGACCGCGAAGAACCGCTTCTACCAGGTGCCGCATTGCAACGGCGGCGGCTACCGCGACCCGACGGCGGCGGCCACGATGCGGGGGATCAAGGCCGAAGGCGGCTGGGGCGTGATCTTCACCGAGCAGACCGAGATGCACCACACCTCGGAAATCACGCCCTTCATCGAACTGCGGCTGTGGGACGATGCCGATATTCCCGCGCTGCGGCGGATGTCGGAGGCGATGAAAACGCAGGGCGCGCTGGCGGGGATTCAGCTCGCCTATTCCGGCATCAACGGGCCGAACCTGTATACGAAGGAGGTGCCGCTCGCGCCCTCCGCCCTGCCGATCCGGACTTTCACCAATGATCCGGTGCAGGCCCGCGCGATGGACCGGACCGATATCCGCAACCTGCGCCGCTGGTTCGTGAATGCGGCGAAACGCTCGAAACTGGCGGGGTTCGATCTGATCTGCCTGTATGGCGCGCATGGGTTCGGGATCTTCCAGCATTTCCTGAGCCGCGCGACGAACCAGCGCTCGGACGAATACGGCGGGTCGCTGGAAAACCGCTCCCGCTTCGTCAATGAGGTGGTGGCCGATATGCGCGATGCGGTGGGCGATACGATGGGGATCACGCTGCGCGTGAGCCTTGACGAAACCATCGGCGCGCTTGGCTTTTCCAACGCCGAGGTGCGCGAGTTCATCGAGATGAACCGCGACCTGCCGGACCTGTGGGATCTGGCGCAGGGGACATGGGAGGACTGCTCCGGCCCCTCGCGCTTCAAGGAAGAGGCGGCGCAGGAGGTTCTGGTCAGGGGCATCCGGGAGCTGACCTCGCGCCCCGTGGTCGGCGTGGGGCGGTTCACCTCGCCCGATGTGATGGCGCGGCTGATCCGGCAGGGGACGCTCGATTTCATCGGCTGCGCGCGGCCCTCGATCGCCGACCCCTTCCTGCCGAAAAAGGTCGAGGAAGGCCGGATCGAGGATATCCGCGAATGTATCGGCTGCAACATCTGCATCACCGGCGACATGACGATGAGCATCAGCCGCTGCACCCAGAACCCGACCTTCATGGAGGAATGGCGCAAGGGCTGGCACCCCGAAAGGATGAACCCGAAGGGCGACAGTTCCAACGTGCTGATCGTCGGCGCCGGACCCGCCGGGCTGGAGGCCGCCCGCGCGCTGTCCCTGCGCGGCTATGACGTGGCGCTGGCCGAGGCGGGCACCGCGCTTGGCGGGCGGGTGGCGCGCGAACGGCTGCTGCCGGGGCTGTCGGCCTGGGGCCGGGTGGCGGATTACCGCGCCTATCAGATCGGCCAGCGCCCGAATGTCGAGACCTATTTCGACAGTCCGCTGAGCGCGGAGGAGGTTCTGGACTTCGGCTTTGAAAACGTCGCCATCGCCACCGGGGCAAAATGGCGGGCGGATGGCGTGGCGCGGCTGCATGTCGTGCCGATGCCGATGGATGCGGCGCTGCCGGTGTTCACGCCCGATGACATCATGGCGGGGCGGCTGCCCACGGGTAATGTCGTGCTGTTCGACGACGATCACTATTACATGGGCGGGGTGATTGCCGAACTGCTGGCCAAGGCGGGCTGTGCGGTGACGCTGGTCACGCCTTCGGCCTATGTGTCGGACTGGACGCTGAACACGCTCGAACAGGGCGCGATCCACCGGCGGCTGGTCGACTGCGGCGTGAAGATCGTGCTGAACACCGGGATCGCGGCGCTGCATGCGGATGGCGCCGAAACCGCCTGTGTCTACACCGATGCGCGGGGCCGGATCGGCTGTGACGCGGCGGTGATGGTGACCTCGCGCGTCTCTGACGACGGGCTGTATCAGGCGCTGAAGGCGCGGGAGGCGGATTGGGCCGATGCCGGGATCCGCTCGGTGCGGGTGATCGGCGATGCCTGCGCCCCCGGCCCGATCGCCTGGGCCACTTATGCCGGGCACCGCTATGCCCGCGAACTCGACCAGCCCGACATCGGCGATGCGCTGCCCTTCCGGCGCGAAGTGACGCAACTGGCCTGAGGCCAACACAGGGAGCCGGAAAATGACACGCGGAAAAGCGGTCGAAGTCTATAACGTGACGAAACGGTTCGGCGACTATCAGGCGCTGGATCGGGTCAGCTTCACCATCGACGCCAACGAGTTCTTCACCCTGCTGGGGCCTTCGGGCTGCGGCAAGACCACGCTTTTGCGGATGATCGCCGGGTTCGAAACCCCGACCGAAGGCTCGATCAGCCTCTTCGGGCAGGAGATCGCCACCCTGCCGCCGCACAAGCGCCGGGTGAACACGGTGTTCCAAAGCTATGCGCTGTTCCCGCATATGACGCTGGCGCAGAACATCGCCTTCGGGTTGGAGAACCTCGGCTGGGACAAGGCGAAGCGCGCGGCCCGCGTGGCGGAGATGCTGGAACTGGTCCACATGACCCCCTTCGCCGCGCGCCGCCCCGCGCAGCTTTCGGGCGGGCAACGGCAGCGGATCGCGCTGGCGCGCGCGCTGGCCCCCGAACCGCAGGTGCTGCTGCTCGACGAACCCCTCTCCGCGCTGGACCTGAAGCTGCGGCAGGCGATGCGCGACGAATTGCGCAGCTTGCAGCGCAAGACCGGCATCACCTTCATCTTCGTCACCCATGATCAGGACGAGGCGCTGGACATGTCCGACCGGATCTGTGTCCTGGGCAAGGGCCAGATCCAGCAGATCGGCACGCCCGCCGAAATCTACGAGGAACCCGCCAACCGCTTCGTGGCGGATTTCATCGGCGAGACGAATTTCATGGAGGTCGAGGTGCTCTCCGTCTCGGGTGGCGTCGCCCGTGTCCGGACCCCCTTCGGCTTTGACATCACCGCCGCGCAGAAGGGCATTTCCGGCCCCGGCCCCGCCACCCTGTCGCTGCGCCCCGAAAAGATCGGGCTGGAGGATCAGGCCACCGGCAACACCCTGACCGGGCGGATCGCGGCGCGCAACTACATGGGCGGCTATACCCATTACACGGTCGAAACGGCGGGCCGCAGCCTGCGGGTCTCGCGCCGGAACGACGGTGCGGTGTCCGAGGGCTATCCCATCGGGCGCGACGTGCGGTTGGGCTTTGACCCCGCCAATGCCCGGGTGCTGGCGCAATGAGGGGGTTCCGCTTCTGGGGCCTGATGCCGGCCTGGGTGCTGATGGGGGCGACGCTGATCATCCCCGTCGCCATCGTGCTGCTCGTCTCCGTCTCCACCCGGGGCGCCTATGGCGGGTTCGAGTGGGGCTTTTCAACGGACAGCTACCGCGAGATCCTGTTCACCACGGGCTGGTCGGACGAGCTGGAATTCGATCCGAAATACCTGATCATCATCGGCCGGACGCTGGCACTCGCGGCGGTGACGACGGTGCTGTGCATGGCGCTGGCGCTGCCCACGGCCTATGTCATCTCGACCTGCGCGCCACGGACCAAGGCGGTGCTGCTCTACCTCGTCACCCTGCCGTTCTGGGTGTCGATGATCGTGCGGGTCTATGCCTGGCTGATCATTCTGGGACAGGACGGGATCGGCGGGCGGCTGTGGCAGGCGGTGGGCGGCGGGCAGTTGCTGTTCACGCCGGGCGCGATGCTGATCGGCATGGTCTACACCTGCTTCCCGCTGATGGTGCTGCCGGTCTATGCGGCGATCGAAAAGCTGGACCCGGCACTGCTTGAGGCCGGGGCGGATCTGTATGGCAGCCGCTGGACCACGGCGCGGCGGGTGATCCTGCCGCTGACCTGGCCCGGGCTGGCGGCGGGGGCGATCCTTGTTTTCGTGCCCGCGCTCGGCACCGTGCTGGAGCCGATGCTTCTGGGCGGCGGCAAGCAGATGATGATGGGCACGCTGATCCAGACGCAGTTCGGCGGCGGCCGCAACTGGCCCTTCGGCGCGGCGATCGCGATCGTGCTGATGGCGATGGTGGTGATCGTTCTGCTGCTGAGCGCACAGCGCGCGCGGCGCAAGGAGGCCCGCGCATGAATACCGACATCCGCCACTACCCGGGGGCAAAGCTGATCGCCTGGGCCGTGTTCCTGTGGCTTTACCTGCCGATTGCGGTGGTGATCTGGTTTTCCTTCAACGAAAACCGCATCGTTCTCGGTCTGGACCGGGTTTTCGACGAAATGGTATGTCGCCGCGTTGCAGAACAAGGCGCTGATGGATGCGCTGCGGGTCTCGCTCACCGTCGCAGTGATTGCCACGGTGATCGCCACGGTGACCGCGCTGATGGCGGCGATGGTGCTGACTCGGCATGCCGACCTGAAGTTCCGACGCCTGTCCGAAACCGTGGTGAACCTGCCGCTGCTGCTGCCGGAAATCGTGGTGGCGGTCGCGGTGCTGATCCTGTTTTCGCAGCTTGGCATCACCAACGGGCTGCTGAAGCTGTCGCTCGCGCATTCGGCCTTCTGCACGCCCTTCGCCTTCCTGCCGATCCGCGCCCGGCTTCAGGGCATGAGCGCGGATTTCGAGGAGGCGGCGCAGGATCTTTACGCCACGCCCTGGACCGCCTTTCGCCGGGTGACGCTGCCCCTGATCGCGCCGGGGGTGTTTGCGGGGGCGATGCTGGCCTTCGTGATCTCGATGGACGATTTCATCACGTCGAGCCTGCTCAACACCGGCGGCACCACCACCCTGCCGGTCTATATCTTCAGCCTGATCAAACAGGGCACGACGCCGGAACTCAACGCCGTCTCGACGCTCCTGATCCTTGCCTCCCTCATCATCGCGACCGTCGCGCTGAGCCTTTCCGCCCGCGCGATGCGGCGCGGCTGACCAGAATCCAACAGGAGAAACGCAATGAAAACAAGACTGATCCTTGGCACTGCGCTGTCTGCCGCGCTGGCGCTGCCTGCCTTTGCCGAAGGCACGCTGAACCTTTACGTCTGGTCGGATTCGATCGCGCCCGAACTGATCGAGAAGTTCTCGAAAGAGAACGACGTGAAGGTCAACGTCGATGCCTACAACTCGAACGAAGACGCGCTGACGAAACTTCAGGCCGGGTCTTCGGGCTATGACATCGTGACCCCTTCGCAGCATTTCGTGAAGATCATGGTCGATCAGGGCCTGCTTGAGGACATCGGCGCGAAGGACATGCCCGCCTATGCCCAGGTCGATGACAAGTGGAAGGGTCAGTGGTGGGATCCGACCAACGCCTATTCGATCCCCTCGGCCTATGGCACGGCGGGCTTTGCGGTGAACCGCGACATCTACAAGGGGCCGATCGACAGTTGGGCGCTTTACTTCGATCCGCCGGCGGAGTTGCAGGGCAAGATCGGCTCGCTGTCCTACCCGGATGAGGTCGTGGGCGCGGCGGAACTGCTCCTCAAGGTGCCGTTCTGTTCGGATGACAAGGGCGAGATGAAGAAGGTCTACGACCTGCTGATGGCGCAAAAGCCTTCGGTCGCCGCCTATTCCTCGGACAATATCGAAAACCGGCTGGGCTCGGGCGAGGTCGCGGTGCATTTCTGGTGGGACGGCAATGTGCTGAAAACCCGGCAGGAGGGCGCGAACCTCGAATATGCGATGCCGAAGGAAGGGCTGGTCGGCTGGCTCGACAGTTTCGTCGTGCCGAAGGGCGCGGCCAATGTCGAGAACGCGAAGAAGTTCATCAACTTCATGGCCGAGCCGGGCAATGCCACGGTGCAGGCGAACTACTATTCGCATTCCTCGCCGATGCAGCTTGACCCCGCAAAGGCGAAATACACGCCCGAGAACGCGCCCGAACTGTTCCCGACCGTGCCGGTGATCTTCTCCGAGACCTGCTCGCCCGAGGCGCAGGATCTGGTCACCAAGGTCTGGACCGACCTGCTGCGCTGATCCGCCGCCCATCCCCAGCGGCACGCCCAAATGCCGCCCGTCCCTTTGGGGGCGGGCCAACCCCCGAGGCGAGAGACATGAGCGAAACCATCGAGATCCACAACGCCCGCCGGCTGGACGGCACGCCCACGGCGGTCACCTTCCGCGACGGGCGGATCCTTGCGGGCGGCACGCCCGACCGGCGGATCGACGCGGGCGGGCGGGTGCTGCTGCCCGGGCTGTGCGAAAGCCACCTGCATCTGTTTCCGGGGGGCGTGACGCTTGATCAGCTCTGCCTTCTGGGCATCGACAATGCCGAAGACGCCAGCGCCGCGCTCATCGCCTATCGCAAGGGGCACGAGGGCGAACCGCTCCTGGGCACCTGGTCGGCGAATTACGAAATCCTTGGTCCCGGCACCCGGCCGGACCGGCACGCGCTGGACCGGATCGTGCCGGATCAGCCGCTCCTGATGCTGGCGGTCGATCTGCATACCGCATGGGCCAATACCGCCGCGCTGACCGCCGCCGGGCTGATGGCGCATGTGCCCGAGGTGGTGAATGCCGAGGTCGTGCTTGGCCCCGATGGCAAGCCGAACGGCGAATTGCGCGAGGGCAATGCGATGCGCCTCGTCTCGCGGCTCTCGGTCACCGGCGGGCGCGAGGGGATCTGCATGGCGGGCGAGGAGCCCGAGAACGTCACCCCCGCACAGCGCGCCGCCGACAAGGCCGCGCTGCGGCGCGCGCTCGACACCTGCGCCGCCTTTGGCATCACCACCGCCGTGAACATGGACGGCAACCTGTATCAGGCCGATCTGCTGACCGAAATGGCCATGGCCGATGAACTGCCGATCCGCGTCAGCCTGCCGATGCGGATCGTCGGCGGCCATTCCGATGCCCGTGTGGCCGAGCTGATCGAGGCCGCCTGCCGCCCGCCGGTGGGGATGCTGTCCTTCGGCCGGATCAAGATGTTCATGGATGGCGTGTTCGACACCTGGACCGCGCTGCGCACCGACGATTATCCGGGCCGCCCGGGGTTCCGCAGCCATCCGCTGTTCGAGCCTGCCCGCTTCGCCGACATCTGCACCCGCGCCGATGCGAAGGGGCTGAACATTCAGGTCCATTGCGTGGGCGATGGCGCCGTGCGCGCGACGCTGGATGGCTACGCCGCCGCCCGCGCGGCGAATGGCGCGCGCGATGCCCGCCACCGGATCGAACATATCGACATGCTGCACCCCGACGACCTGCCGCGGATCGTCGATCTGGGCGTCGTGGCCTCGATGCAGCCCGTCCATCCGCCGGGGTCGAGCGGGCTGCCCCTGGAACCCACCGTGTCGATCATGGGGCGCAACCGCTGGAAGGATGCCTTCCCGTGGAAGGCGCTGCGCGATGCGGGCGTGCCGCTGGCCTTTGGCACGGACTGGCCCACGGCGCCGCTCTCGCCCTTCAACGCGATCCATTCGACGCTGTCGCGGCAGCCCTGGGCCGCGGATGTCCCCGATCAGCGCATCCCGTTCGAGGCGGTCTTTGCCGCCTATACCGAGGGCGGGGCCTATCCGCTGTTTGCCGAAACCGAACGCGGGCGGCTGGACCCCGGCATGGCGGCGGATATGACCCTGCTGGACGGCAACCCGCGCGATCTGGCACAGTCCGCCGATGCCTGCCGCGCCGTGCTGACCATCTGCGCCGGGCGTATTGTCCACGAGGCATCATGACCCGGATTCTGGAAATCCTTGCCCGGCTGATCGCCTTTCCCACGGTGACGAACGGGCCGAACCTTGCGCTCATCGACTGGGTGGAGGGGTTCCTGCGCGATGCGGGCTTTGCCGTGACCCGGGTGCCGTCGCGCGATGGCATGAAGGCCGGGCTGCTGGCGCGGATCGGCGAAGGGCCGGGGGGCGTGCTGCTTTCGGCCCATACCGATGTCGTGCCGGTCGATGGGCAGGACTGGACGCTTGACCCCTTCGCCCTGACCCGGCGCGGCGAGCGGCTGCATGGCCGCGGCACGACCGACATGAAGGGCTTCATCGCCTGCGTGCTGGCGCTTGCGGAAACGCTGCGCGCCCCCGCCCGGCCGGTGATGATCGCGCTGAGCTGGGACGAGGAAATCGGCTGCAAGGGCATCCCCGAGATGATCGACCGGGTGATCCCGGTTCTGGGCCGCCCCGATCTGTGCGTGGTCGGCGAACCCACGCTGATGCGCCCCGCCATCGGCCACAAGGGCAAGGCGAGCTACCGCGCCACCTGCACCGGCGAGGCCGGGCATTCCGCGATGGCGCCGCATTACCGCAACGCTCTGCACGGCGCCGCCGCGCTGATCCTGTCGCTGCGCGACGAACAGGCGCGGCTGCTGCGCGAGGGGGCACAGGATCCGATGCAGGATCCGCCCTGCTCGACGGTCCATGCCGGGGTGATGCGCGGTGGCGTCGCGCTCAACATCGTGCCCGACAGCGCGGAGGTGCTGTTCGAGATCCGCCATCTGGCGAGCGAGCCGCCCGGCGCGATCCTGTCCCGCATCGCGCTCCCCGAAGGGGTAACGGTCGCTGAAACCGGCAGCTATCCGGGGCTGGAAACCGACCCCGCCACCATCGCGCCGCTGCTCTCGGTCCTGCCCGATCCGACCCCGTGCAAGATCGCCTATGGCACCGAGGCGGGCTTCTTCGCCGCGCTCGGCATTCCCACCGTGGTCTGCGGCCCCGGCACGATGGCGGATGGCCACCAGCCCGATGAATCCATCGCGGAAAGCGAGCTTGCGCTCTGCGCTACGGTGCTGCGCCGCCTGACCGCGCCCTGAGTTTCGGCCTTGCGCAGCGCCGGGATATGCCTGACATAAGTCAGGTATATTCCCGAAAGGTGCCGCATGCCCGATCCCATTGCCCGCCTCCGCCGGTTTCAGCGCGCCGTCACGACCGAAGTCGGCGCGCTGGACGACTCCTTCCTCGGCCTTGGCCGACCGCTCGGCGTGGCGCGCGTGCTGAACGCCATTGGCTCCGGCATCACCGAAGTGCGCGAAATCCGCCACTATCTGAACCTTGATTCCGGGCTGATGAGCCGGATGCTGCGCAGCCTTGAGGCAGAGGGGCTGATCGCGCTCGACAAGGGCGCGGGGGATGGCCGGCGCCGCGCGGCGCGGCTGACCATGGCGGGGCAACGCGAATATGCCGCCTACGAAGCGCTGTCGGATGCGCGGGCGCGGGCGCTGCTCGACCGCCATCCCCACCCCGAACGGCTGCTTGCGGCGATGGACACCGTGGCGGTCGCGCTCGGGCAGGAGCGGGTGACGTTTCGCGAAACCGATCCCCGCGACCCGCGCGCCCGGGCCTGCATGACGGCCTATTATGACGAGCTTGCCCACAGGTTCGACCGGGGCTTCGACGTGGCCCTGTCAAAGGATCCCGATGCCGCGGAGATGATCCGCCCACGGGGCGCGTTTCTGCTCGCGCTTTCGGATGGGCTGCCGGTCGGCTGCGGCGGACTGAAGGGGACGGATCACGGCTTTGCCGAGGTCAAGCGGCTCTGGATCGCGCCCGCCGCGCGGGGGCTGGGCCTGTCGCGGCGCCTGATGGCCGAACTGGAACGGATCGCCGCCGAACTGGGGGTTGCGGTGCTGCGCCTTGATACCAACAGCGCGCTGCCGGAGGCCGTGGCCCTTTACCGCAACACCGGCTGGCACGAGATCCCCCGCTTCAACGACGATCCCTATCCGGACCTGTTCTTCGAGAAACGGCTTCCGGCGGCCTGATCCGCCGCGTGGTTACCCGGCCGTACCCAGATCACGCAGCAGGGCATCCTCCAGCCGTTGCGCGGCGGCGGTGGGCCGTGGGCCGCGCAGCAGGCCGATTTCCAGCTCGGGGATCGGCGGCAGGCCCTCGGCCTCGCCCACCACCCGAAGGCCGGGCGGCGCGCTGCACCGCGCCACGCCCGCGACCGCCAGTCCGGCCTGAACGATGGCGATCATCCCGGCCAGATTGGCGCTAGAATAGGTGCAGCGGAAGGGGCGCTCGGCCTCGGACAGGGCCTTCAGAATGGTCACCCATGCTGCGCAGAAACAGCGCGACCGGCAGCGGCGCGATGCCCCAGGCCGCATGAGCCAGACCATCGGTTCGCGCCGGATGACCGTCGCCGGGACTTCGCCAAAGCGCGTCACGATCGCCAGGTCGATCCGCTGCGCCTCGATCGCGCGGGTCAGGGAGATCGTCGGTTCACAGACCAGCTCCACCGTCACCTTCGGGAAATCCCGCCCGAACCGTTCCAGCGTTCCGGGCAGCAGCATCGCGTAATCCTCGGGCACGCCCAGCCGCACGGTGCCGGTTTCCTCGGGCCGGGTGACGCTGGCCCAGGCTTCGTCCGAAATCGTCAGCAACCGGCGCGCATAGGCCAGCAGGTCCGTCCCCGCCGAGGTTGGCGCCACCTTCGGCTCGCGCAGCAGAAGCGGCCGGCCCAGCGTCTCCTCCAGCTTCCCAATCTGCATGCTCACCGCAGACTGGCCGTTCCATGGCCGGCTGATCGGCCCGGCACAGGCGGCGGGGATGGCGCGGATCATCCTCGGCACGCTCGGGGTGCGGCACGGATGGCGTTTCGCGGGGCGCAGATCATGACCACGCGCCCTGCTCGCCGTTCTCCTCGGCATCGTCACGCCCAACATTTCGCTGACCAGCGCCGCGCTTCTGGCTATGACGCCGCAGGATGCGGGTGCGTTGGGCATCGGCTGGCGGCTGGCCCATCGGTCGCCGCACTGAGGTTCGGCGCCGGTGTCGCCGTGCTGGGGATGGGCGCGAGCTTGCTGCGCCTGCGCCCCCGGCTAGACACGCCAGCGCCGCCTTTCGATAGCAGGCTGAAGGCGGCTGGAATCGGCCTATACCCTCGCCTGGCAGCGTGGCGGAGACGCGCCGCTGATGGCGGGGATTATGGCGATGCAGACGGTGCTGGCGCTGGTGCTGATCGGGCTGGGGGCGTGGATCGGCTGAATGTGCGTGTGGCTGCGGGTCCGTTCCCATCCCACGGGCACCCGACCGTTTCATGTCCATGACGGTCATGCCGCCGAACTCGAACTTCGGTCCCACGGGCACCGGGCCGTTTCTACCTGAGGCCGCCTCTTGGCCGGATGGTGAGGTCTTCGCCCGGCGGGTCGGTTTCGAGGCGTTCGAGGATCGGGCAGTCGGGGCGGTGGTCGCCGTGGCAGCAGTGGACCAGTTCCTTCAACGTCCGGGTCATGTCCTGAAGGGTGCGGATCTTGTCCTCCAGCGCGGCGATGTGGTCGGTGGCGATGCGGCGGACCTCGCTGCTGTGGCGGGCGGTGTCGCGCCACAGGCTCAGCAGGTCGGCGATCTCGGCGACGGCAAAGCCCAGGTCGCGCGCCCGGCGGATGAACCGCAGCATGTGCACGTCGCTGTCGGAATAATCGCGGTAGCCCGCCGCCGTACGCCCGGCCGGGGGGATCAGGCCGGTCTCCTCGTAATAGCGGATCATCTTCGCCGACACGCCCGAAGCCTTTGCCGCCTGCCCGATATTCATGACCGCCCCCCCGGCACCGCAAACCGGCGCAGCCGCAGCGCATTGCCCAGCACGAAGACGCTCGACAGCGCCATCGCCGCCGCCGCAAACACCGGCGACAGCAGGATGCCGAAGCCGGGATAGAGCGCCCCCGCCGCCACCGGGATCAGCGCGGTGTTGTAGGCGAAGGCCCAGAACAGGTTCTGCCGGATGTTGCCGATGGTCGCCCGGGACAGCGCGATGGCATTCGGCACGCCTTGCAGGCTTCCGGACATCAGCACGACATCCGCCGCCTCGATCGCGATGTCGGTGCCGGTGCCGATGGCGAGGCCCACATCCGCCTCGGCGAGCGCGGGGGCGTCGTTGATGCCGTCGCCGACGAAGGCCACCTTGCCATGCGCCGCGCGCAGCCGCCGGATCGCCGCGACCTTGCCATCGGGCAGGACTTCGGCCACCACCTCGTCGATGCCGAGCCGCGCGGCGATGGCCCGGGCGGTGCGGGCGTTGTCGCCGGTGATCATCGCCACCTTCAGGCCGAGGCCGTGCAGCGCCGCGATGGCCTGCGGCGTGGTGTCCTTGATCGGGTCGGCGACGGCGATGATCGCCGCCAGCCGGCCGCCGATCGCGGCGTAAAGCGGCGATTTGCCCTCGGTTCCCAGCCGCTCCGCCACCGTCGCGAAGGGGGCGACGTCCAGGCCAAGCTGCGCCATGTGCCGGTCCGCGCCGATTTCAACCGGCGTGCCGTCCACCAGCGCGCGCACGCCGTAGCCGGTGACGGATTCAAACGCGCTCACCGGCGGCAGGGCGGTGCCGTTTGCCGCCGCGACGATGGCACGGGCGATCGGATGTTCGGACTTCGCCTCAACCGCCGCGACCATGCCCAGAACGTCGGCCCGGTCGAACCCGGGGGCCAGTTCCAGATCGGTCAGCGCGGGGCGGCCCTCGGTCAGGGTGCCGGTCTTGTCCACCGCGACGACCCGCGCATCCTTCAGCAGTTGCAGCGCCTCGCCCTTGCGAAACAGCACGCCCAGTTCGGCCCCCCGCCCGGTGCCCACCATGATCGAGGTCGGCGTCGCCAGGCCCATCGCGCAGGGGCAGGCGATGATCAGCACCGAGACCGCATTGACCAGCGCGAAGGTCAGCGCGGGCGTCGGCCCGAACCACATCCACGCCGCAAAGGTCAGCGCCGCCGCCGCCATCACCGCCGGGACGAAATACATCGTCACCCGGTCCACCAGCGTCTGGATCGGCAGTTTCGAGCCCTGCGCCGCCTCGACCATGCGGATGATCTGCGACAGCACCGTATCGCCGCCCACCGCCGTCGCGCGGAAGGCGAAGGCGCCGGTCTGGTTCACCGTGCCGCCGACGACCGTCGCACCCGGGGCCTTTTGCACCGGGACGGGCTCGCCGGTGATCATGGATTCATCGACATAGCTCTCGCCCTCGGTCACCGTGCCATCGACGGGCACGCGCTCGCCGGGGCGGACCTCGATGATGTCGCCGGTGATGACCGAGGCGATCGGCAGGTCCGTCACCGCGCCGTCGCGCCGCACCCGGGCGGTGCGGGCCTGTAGGCCGACCAGCCGGGTGATCGCCTCGGACGTGCGGCCCTTCGCCCGCGCCTCCAGCATCCGGCCGAGCAGGATCAGCGTGACGATCACCGCCGCCGCCTCGTAATAGACATGGATCGTGCCGGGCGGCAGCAGCCCGGGCGCAAAGGTTGCCACCAGCGAATAGCCATAGGCCGCGAGCGATCCCACCGCGACCAGCGAATTCATGTCCGGCGCACGCCGCCACAGCGCGGGCAGGCCCTTCCTGTAGAACCGCAGCCCCGGCAGGAACAGAACCAGCGTCGTCAGCGCAAATTGCAGATACCAGCTGTTGCGCATCCCGATCGTCGCGTCGATCAGGTGGTGCATGCCGGGGATCATATGCGAACCCATCTCCAGCACGAACACCGGCAGGGTCAGCACGAAGGCAAGGCCGAAATCGCGTTTCAGGGCGCGCAGCTCGGCATCCTTGCGGTCGGTGGTCGCGGCGGTCTCGACCGGCGCGGCCTCATAGCCCACACGCTCCACGGCGGCGATCAGGCTGGCCGGATCCGCCGTGCCCTGCACGGTCGCCCGCTCGGTCGCGAGGTTCACCACCGCGTCGCTCACCCCCGGCACCGCCTTCAGCGCGCGTTCCACCCGCCCCACGCAGGACGCACAGGTCATCCCCTGCACCGCAAGCTCGACCGTCCGCGCGGGCACCGCATAGCCCACCTTTTCCACCGCCGCGACCAGTTGCGGGCGCGGCGCGCTGCCCTGAACCGTGGCGCTTTCGGTCGCAAGGTTCACCACGGCCTCCGTCACCCCCGGCACCGCCTTCAGCGCACGCTCCACCCGCCCCACGCAGGATGCGCAGGTCATCCCCTCGATCGGCAGGGTGATGCTCGCCGCGCCGGGCCGGGATCCCTGAGCGGGGAAATCCTTCGCCTGGTCCGCGGGGTGAGTCCGATGGGTGATGTCATGCGCGGGCGTCGTCATCGCCGCCTCCTTCCGTTCAGGCTTCAGTCGCCGGGAACCCGGCCTCGCTCAGCGCGGCCAGCACCGCCGGAACCGCCGCCGTGGTCTCGACCGAGATCACCCGCGCCTCCAGATCGGCCGTCACCCGCGCCCCTTCATCCAGCACCGTCAGCGCCTTCGTCACCGAACGCAGGCAGCCGCCACAGGACATGTCGGGAACATGGAATTTCATCGCAAACCTCCTGATCCATAGCTCAGGCCCCCGATGTAGGCCTTCCAACCGTGGGAAGGTCAAGGGGCCGCGGAAAATAAGATCAGGCCCGGAACCTCTGCCGGTATTCCCCCGGCGGCAGGCCGACGATGCGCAAGAAGACCTTGCGGAAGGCGCCGGGGTCGGAATAGCCGACCTCCCAGGCGATGCGCTCGACCGGTATCTGGCCGAATTGCAGCAGCTCCTGCGCCTTGGCCACCCGCAGGCGCTGCGCATAATCGGTCGCGGTCAGGCCGGTCGCCTTCTGGAACCGGCGCAGGAAGGTGCGCGGCTCCAGCCCGGCCTCGGCCGCCAGAACGGAGAGCCGCGCCTCCCTGCCCTCCCCCGCTTGCAGGAAATGCTGCGCCTTCAGAATCGCGGCATCGCCGTGGCTCAGCCGGGGCACGAAGCCGCTGTAATAGCGCTGCTCCCGCCCCGGCGGATCGACCAGCAGCATCCGCGCGGTTTCGGCCATGACGCCGGGGCCCAGGAACCGCGCCACCAGCCTCAGCCCGAGGTCGGTCCAGGACAGCAGCCCGCCCGCCGAAAGGATGTCGCCGCCGTCGATGATCAGCCGATCGGCATCCACCCTCGCCTCGGGGAAGCGCGCCTGAAGCGTCTGGGCATAGGTCCAATGCGTGGTCACCGCCCGCCCGGCCAGCAGCCCGGTTTCCCCCAGCACAAACGCCCCGGCACAGACCGAGGCCAGCACCGCCCCCTCGGCATGCCGATCCCGCAGCCAGCGCGCGATCGGCGCGGCGGCCCCGGGCCCGATCGGCGGCTCCAGCGAGGGCGGCAGGATCAGCACGTCGCAAGGGGTTGCCTCATACGCCTGCGGATCGCTGTCGAAGACGGTCTGCGCAGGGGCGCCATCTTCCACGCGAAGGTGGAGGACACGCAACCGCTGGTCTTCCCGCGCGATCCGGGTTGCGATGCGAAACAGGTCGGTCAGCCCCAGCACCGCCGAAAGCTGCGCACCGGGATAGAGCAGGATGCCGATCCGCGCCATTGTCGTTATCACCCCGGTTTCTGTCGGTTGCGCCAATGGTAGCCATCCTCGCCGATGGACATGATCGCGGCAAGCACCAACCCGAAGGGAGACCCCATGCCGAACCGCGCCATCCTCGTCGTCGATCTGCAAAACGAATACTGGCCGCAGGGCAAATTCCCGCTGGTGGGAATCGAACCCGCCGCCGCCAATGCCGCCCGGGTCATCGCCCATGCCCGCGCGCAGGGGGATCTGGTGGTGAACATCCGCCATGAAGCGCCGGGCGGGCCGATCTTCGTGCCCGGCACCGATGGGGTGCGGATCAACGAGGCCGTTGCGCCGCAGGACGGCGAGCCGGTGATCACCAAGGCTTTCGCCAATTCCTTCCGCGAAACCGGGCTGGATGCGCTGTTGCGCGACAAGGGCATCGCCGAGGTCGTCGTCATCGGCGCGATGAGCCACATGTGCGTGGACGCGACCACGCGCGGGGCGAACGATCTGGGCTATCGCACCACCACCATCCACGACGCCTGCGCCACCCGCGACCTTGAGTTCAACGGCGTGACCACCCCCGCCGCACAGGTTCAGGCCGCCTTCATGGCCGCCCTCGCCTTCCTTTACGGCGAGGTCATCAGCACCGAGGACTTCATCGCCCGCTGAACCGGATACCTCCGTAGCGCCCCCGGTGCTACGGGGGTGTCAGGAAAACGATCCCGTAGCTGCCCCACGCCCCGGTTGGCGACGCGCGCGCGTTCAGGCGGTCTGATCCCCATCCGCAAGCAACTGTTGCCGCGCGAGTTCGGAGGCTTCCTCGATATGCTCGCGCACTGCGGTTTCGGCGGCTTCCGGGAGGTTCGCGTCGATCGCGTCGAAAATCCGCCGCATCCGGGCGTAGCCCGCGCGGTGCCGGTCCGCCGTCGAGAGCGTCATCCCCCGCAGCCGGCTGATCCGGCCATTCAGGCGGTTGACCACCTCCCAGGAAATATCGTGCCCGGCGGCGTAGAAGATGTGGCGATAAAACTCCGCCGACGCCTCGAACAGCTGATGGGCCGAGCCGCTGTCATAGGCCGCCCGCAGGGTTTCCAGCGCGGCGCGCAGATCGGCCTTCACCGCCGCGTCGGCGATCCGCGCGCAATCCCGCGCCGCGTCGGATTCCAGAAGCAGCCGGATGCGGTAGATCTGCCGCGCCTGCGACCAGTCCAGCCGCGCGACGATCGGCCCCCGGTTGCTGAGGAATTCGACCAGCCCCTCCGCCTCAAGATACCGGATGGATTCACGCACCACCGTGCGCGACACGCCCAGTTGATCGCACAGCGTGCGTTCGACCAGCCGGTCGCCGGATTTGAACAGCCCGCTCAGAATCGCGTCGCGCAGCCGCTCCGTCGCGATTTCGCGCAGCGTCTGCGGCAGGGTTTCGATTTTGAGGCTGGCACTGTCCATTGACTGATCCTATGGCATCCGCCGATCCGGGCCAAGGTGTTCAGGGCGCGGCGACGAAGCTGATCTGCACCTGAGCCGCCCCCGCGCGCAAGGCCCGCGCCGCGCGATATTGCGCGGAATCGTAGCAGGCATGCGCCGCTTCCAGCGTGGGAAAGGCGATGACGACATGGCGCGCGAAGGGCGTGCCCTCGACCGTTTCGCCCGGGCCGCGCACGACGAATGCGCCCCCGAACTCCTCGAACACGCCCCGGGCGGCCTCCTGATAACGGGCATAGGCGGTGGGTTCGGTCACGGTGACATGGGCAATCCAATAGGCGGTCATGTGTTCCCCTCAGTTGCCCGTTTTCCGGGCATGTAAATGGCTGGTTCTGTCCGGAGGTGCAAGATGCTTGACTTGCCGTATTATGGTATACCACCATACCATCAAGTCAAACGAGGATTTGGAAATGAATGGCTCCCTGCGCAAGACATTGCTGCATGTCGAAACGACGCTGATCGAAGGCGGCAAACCCGCCGCCACGCCGCTCAAGCTGATCGCGGCGGCGGCGGTGCTGAAGAACCCCTGGGCCGGGCGCGGCTTCGTCGAGGATCTGCGCCCCGAGATCCACGCGATCGCGCCGGAACTCGGCCAGCTGCTCACCGCGATGGTGATCGAGGCGGCGGGCGGCGGCGACAAGGTGGAGGGCTACGGCAAGGCCGCCGTCGTCGGGCTGGATGGCGAGGTCGAGCATGCCTCGGCGCTGATCCACACCCTGCGCTTCGGCAATTACTACCGCGATGCGGTGGGGGCGAAAAGCTGACCTGTCCTTCTGCAACACCCGGGGCGGGGCCGATGCGCCGGTGATGATCCCGCTGATGGACAAGAACGACGCCGGGCGGCGGTCGCATTACCTGACGATCCAGTTCTCGATCCCGGATGCCCCGGCGGCGGATGAGATCGTGGTGGCGCTTGGGGCCTCCATCGGCGGGCGTCCGCATCACCGCATCGGCGACCGCTATCAGGATCTGAAGGAACTGGGCCATGACGTCGACAATCCTGCGGGCCTCTGACGGCAGCCGCTTCGGCGTGACCGAGGCCGGGGCGGGCGCGCCCTTGGTGCTGTTCCACGGCGTCGGCATGTGCGCCGAGGCCTGGACGCCGCAGATGGATGTTCTGGCGGCGCAGGGGCGGGTGATCGCGGTCGATCTGCCGGGGCATGGCAACAGCGACGTGCTGCCCGGCGCGCCGGGGCTGGCGGATTACGTCCGCTGGGCCGCAGGGGTGATCGCGGCGCTGGACGTGGCGCCCACGGCGGTGGCGGGGCATTCGATGGGCGCGCTGATCGCGATGGGGCTGGCGGTCGAATATCCTGATCTGGTCGCGCGGGCCTGCCTGCTGAACCCGGTCTACCGGCGCGATGCGGCGGCGCGGGCGGCGGTGATGGAACGTGCCCGCGCGCTCGCGGATGGCGGCGGCGATCCGGAGGCCCCTCTGGCGCGCTGGTTCGCGCCGGGCGAGGCGCCCGAGGCCCGCGCCCGCGTCGCGCGCTGGCTGCGGCAGGTGAACCCGGAGGGCTATGCGAAAACCTATGCCGCCTTTGCCGCGGGCGATGCGGTCTATGCCGGACGGCTGGGCGAAATCCGCTGCCCGGTCCTCGTCCTGACCAGCGAATTCGACCACAATTCAAGCCCTGCGATGACCCGGCAGATCGCCGGTGCCATCCCTGGCGCGCGCGCGGTCGTCATCCCCGGCGAGCGCCACATGGTCGGCCTGACCGCGCCCGTGGCGGTCAACCGCGAACTGCTGCTCTGGCTGAAGGAACCCGTCGCATGACCGAAGCGGAACAACGCCAATTGCGCGATGCCTTCGGCTGTTTCATGACCGGGGTGACGGTCGTCACCACCACCGGGCCAGAGGGCACGCCGCTCGGCTTCACCGCGAATTCGTTCAGTTCGGTGTCGCTCGACCCGCCGCTGCTGCTGGTGTCGATCGCGAACCGTTCGGCCAATCTGGCGGCCTTTACGGAGGGGCGCGGCTTTGCGGTGAATGTCCTGAGCGAGGCGCAGAAGCCGGTGTCGAACACCTTCGCCCGCCCCGGCACCGACCGTTTCGCCGATATCGGCTGGGCGCCCGGGCCGTTCGGCGGGCCGGTGATCGCCGGGGCCTCGGCCTGGTTCGATTGCAGTCTGGAACAGGCGATCCCGGCGGGGGACCACACGATCCTGATCGGCCGGGTGCAGGGGTTCGAGGCCAGCACCGCCCCCGGCCTTGGCTATTACCGCGGCGCCTATATGACGCCCGCAGGCACCGCGCTCGCGGCGGATGCCGGGCCGCGTGTGGTGATCTCGGCCATCGTCGAACATGAGGGCCGGGTGCTTCTGGTCGATGACGGCACCGGGGGCGTGCAGCTGCCGGAAATCCGCGTCCGGCAGGGTGGGACGCGCGCGACGCTGAAAACCCTGCTCGACAGTCTGGGTGCCGATGCGGAACCGGCGCTTGTCTATGCGATCTATGACGATGTGCAGCGCGGGCTGCAATTCATCGCCCATCTGTGCCCGGCGCGCAGCGATGCCTGCACCCGGGGCGCCTTCGTGCCGCTCGACGACAGCACGATGGCCGATGTCACCGACCCGGCGCAACAGGCGATGCTGGCCCGTTTCGCGCAGGAAACCCGGCTGGGCAATTTCGGACAATATGTCGGCTCGCACGAAACCGGCGCGGTCCGCCCCTTCCTGAAAGGCTGAGACGATGAAGTTTTCCCTCTTCATTCACATGGAGCGCACCGATCCCGCCGAGGATCAGCAGCAGCTTTACGAAGAAATGATCGAACTGTGCCAGATCGCCGACGAAGGCGGGATGCACGCGATCTGGTCGGGCGAACACCATGCGATGAACTTCACCATCGCGCCCAATCCGTTCCTGACGCTGGTGGATCTGGCGCGGCGGACGAAGAACGTGCGTCTGGGCACCGGGACGGTGATGGCGCCGCTGTGGCATCCGATCCGGCTCGCGGGGGAAACCGCGATGGCCGACATCATGACCGGCGGGCGGATCGACCTGGGCGTGGCGCGCGGCGCCTATATGTTTGAATACGAACGGATGATGCCGGGTCTGGATGCCTGGACCGGCGGGCAGATGATGCGCGAGCTGATCCCGGCGGTCGAGGAACTGTGGAAGGGCGATTACACCCACGACGGCCAGTTCTGGAAATTCCCGAAATCGACCTCGGCGCCGATGCCGGTGCAACAGCCGCATCCGCCGATCTGGGTCGCGGCGCGCGATCCGAACAGCCACGAATTCGCGGTCTCGCATGGCTACAACGTGCAGGTCACGCCGCTGCACCTGGGCGATGACGAGGTGGTTTCGCTGATGGACCGCTTCACCGCCGCCTGCGCGAAATTCCCCGAGGTGCCGCGCCCGAAGATCATGCTGCTGCGGCACACCTATGTCGCCGCCGACGAGGCCGACGCACAGCGCGGGGCCGAGGAAATCAACCGCTTTTACAACTACTTCGGCGCCTGGTTCAAGAACGAGCGCGAGATCAGCAAGGGCCTGATCGCGCCGCTGTCGGAGGCCGAGATCGCCGCCCATCCGTTCTACTCGCCCGAAGCGATGCGGGCGAACAACGTCATCGGTCCGGCGGCGGAGGTGATCGAGCGGCTGCGGCGCTACGAGGCGATGGGCTACGACGAATATTCCTTCTGGATCGACTCCGGCATGCCCTTCGCGCGCAAGAAGGCGTCGCTGGAGCGGTTCATCGCCGATGTCATGCCGGCTTTCGCGTGAGGGGATGATGGAACAGTTCGACCTTTACATCGACGGCGCCTTCACGCCGGGCGCGGCGCGGTTCGAAAGCCGCGATCCGTCGACCGGCACCCCCTGGGCGCTGATCGCCGAAGCCCGCGCGGCGGAGGTGGATGCGGCCGTCGCGGCGGCCAAACGCGCCTTCCGCTCCGGCCCCTGGCCCGCGATGACGGCGACGGCACGGGGCAAGCTGCTGCATCGTCTTGCCGATCTGGTGCAGGCGGCGGCGCCGGAGCTCGCGCGGATCGAGACCCGCGACACCGGCAAGATCATCCGCGAGACCTCGGCCCAGATCGCCTATGTCGCCGATTACTACCGCTATTACGCGGGGCTGGCGGACAAGATCGAGGGCGCGCATCTGCCGATCGACAAGCCCGACATGGAGGTCTGGCTGCGGCGCGAACCGATCGGCGTGGTGGCGGCGATCGTGCCGTGGAACAGCCAGCTTTTCCTCTCGGCGGTGAAGCTCGGCCCGGCGCTGGCGGCGGGCTGCACGGTGGTGCTGAAGGCATCCGAAGACGGCCCCGCGCCGCTCCTCGCCTTTGCCCGGCTGGTGCATGAGGCGGGCTTTCCGCCCGGCGTGGTCAATGTGATCACGGGTTTCGCACCCGATTGCGGCGCCGTGCTGACCGCCCATCCCGACATCGACCATATCGCCTTTACCGGCGGGCCGGAGACGGCGCGCCATGTGCTGCGGTCCTCGGCGGAGAACCTCGCCTCGACCTCGCTGGAACTCGGGGGGAAATCGCCCTTCATCATCTTCGCCGATGCCGATCTGGACAGCGCGGTCAACGCGCAGATCGCCGGGATCTTCGCCGCGACGGGGCAAAGCTGCGTCGCCGGATCGCGGCTGCTGGTGCAGGACAGCATCCGCGAAAAGGTGCTGGCAACGCTCGCGGACCGCGCCGCCCGGATCGTCTCCGGCCCGCCGGGCGACAGCGCGACCGAGATCGGCCCCCTTTGCACCGAACGGCAGCGCGCCCAACTGCACGGGATCGTCACCGCCTCCGTCGCCGCCGGGGCGCGGCTGATCTGCGGCGGGGTGCTCCCCGAAGGGCCGGGCAGCTACTACCCGCCGACGATCCTCGACTGCACCGAGACCCCCGATGCGCCCTGCCTGCGGCAGGAACTGTTCGGCCCGGTCCTTTCGGTCACCGGCTTCACCGACGAGGCCGATGCGATCCGGATCGCCAATGACACCGCCTATGGGCTGGCCTCGGGCGTCTTCACCCGCGACCTGACGCGGGCGCATCGGATGATCCGGGCGATCCGCGCCGGGATCGTCTGGGTCAACACCTATCGCGCGGTCTCTCCCATCGCGCCCTTCGGCGGGCATGGCCTGTCGGGGCACGGGCGCGAAGGCGGGCTGGCGGCGGCGCTGGATTTCACCACGGTCAAGACGGTCTGGCTGCGCACCTCGGACGATCCGATCCCGGATCCCTTCGTGATGCGCTGACCCAAAGACCCGCCGCCGCGCCACGGACGGGACAGAACCAACAAGGCGCACCCCAACAACAGCGGAGATCCCGATGCGCATTCTGAAATTCACGGCGGCGATGGTCCTCGCGGCACAGCCCGCGCTGGCCGATATCGTCTTCACCAGCTGGGGCGGCACGACGCAGGACGCCCAGACCGAATTCTGGGCCGCACCCTTCGCCGCCACGGGCACGAAGGTCGTGCAGGACGGGCCGACCGATTACGGCAAGCTGAAGGCGATGGTCGAAGGCGGCGCCACCGCCTGGGATGTGGTCGATGTCGAATTCGACTATGCGCTTCAGGCCGGGGCGGACGGGCTGCTCGAACCCCTTGATTTCACGGTGATCGACAAGGCCGCGCTGGATCCGCGCTTTGTGTCGGATTACGCGGTGGGGTCGTTCTACTATGCTTTCGTGCTGGGCTACAATCCGGCGGCCTTTGCGGACAAACCCGCCACGCTCGCCGATCTGTTCGATCTGGAGAAATTCCCCGGCAAGCGGACCTTCTACAAATGGGCGGCGCCCGGGGTGCTGGAGGCCGCGCTGATCGCCGATGGCGTGGCGCCCGATGCGCTCTATCCGCTGGACCTCGACCGGGCGTTCCGGAAACTGGACACGATCAAGTCGGAAATCATCTGGTGGACCGGCGGCGCACAGTCGCAACAGCTTCTGGCCTCGGGCGAGGCGCCGATCGGCTTCTTCTGGAACGGGCGGCTCGCGGCGTTGCAGGCGGATGGCGAGGATGTCGGCATCGTCTGGGACCAGAACATCACCGCCGCCGATGCGCTGGTCGTGCCGAAGGGCACGAAGAACAAGGCCGAAGCGATGCGCTTCATCGCCGCCGCGACCTCGGCGCAGGCGCAGGCCGATTTCGCCGCCGCCACCGGCTATGCGCCGATCAACACGGGATCGCCCGCGCTGATGGATCCGGCCGTGCGCGCCACCCTGCCCGATGCCCATGGCGAGAGCCGGATCGACGCGGACATGGCCTGGTGGGCCGCGCATCGCGAGGAGATCGGCAACCGCTGGTATGCCTGGCAGGCCGAATGATCCGCCCGGAAAGGAGCCGCTCATGATCCCGATCCCGGCCCGGATCCTGGGCCTTACCCTGCCCATTCTGGTGCTGCTGCTGGCGTTCTTCGTGGCGCCGGTGGCGGGGCTGCTCGCGCGTCCGGGGATGGCGGATTACGCCGCCGTCTTCAGCACGCCGACCTATGCGCGGGTGTTTCTCAACACCTTCACCGTTTCGGCGCTGGTCACGGTGGTGACGGCGCTGATCGCCTTCCCGCTGGCCTGGGGGCTGACGGTGTTTCCGCGCCGGGTCGCGGCGGGGCTGTTCGCGCTGATCCTCTTGTCGATGTGGACGAACCTTCTGGCGCGGACCTACGCCTGGATGGTGCTGCTGCAACGCACCGGGCCGATCAACCGCTGGCTTCAGGACATGGGGCTGATCGACGGGCCGCTGGCGCTGGTGAACAACCTCACCGGGGTGACGATCGGCATGGTCTATATCATGCTGCCCTTCATGGTGATGCCGCTCTATGGCGTGCTGTCAAAGATCGACCCGGCGATCCTACAGGCCGCGGCGCTGTGCGGTGCGACGCGCGGGCAGGCGCTGCGCCGGGTACTCTGGCCGCTGGCCCGGTCGGGGATCGCCTCGGGCGCGCTGATGGTTTTCGTGATGTCGCTGGGCTATTACGTCACCCCCGCGCTGCTGGGCGGGACGTCCAACATGATGCTGGCCGAACTGATCGCGCAACAGGTGCAGAGCCTGACGAACTGGGGCCTCGGGGGCGCGCTGGCCTTCGTGCTGCTGGTGGTGACGCTCGGCCTTTATGCGCTGCAACTGCGCTTTGCCAAGGGGGCTGCGTGATGCTGCTGGATTTCGACCGTCTGGGATGGTGGCGCTGGTGGCTGGGCGGGGTGGCGGCGCTGGCGGGGCTGTTCCTGCTGCTGCCGGTGGTGTTCATCGTCGCGCTGTCCTTCGGCTCGTCGCGCTGGATGCAGTTCCCGCCGCCGAAATGGACCACGAGATGGTATGAGGAACTGTTCGCCGATCCGCGCTGGATCGAGGCGGCGCTGACCTCGGCCAAGATCGGCGTGCTGGTGACGGTGCTGTCGGTGGTGATCGGCGGGCTTGCGGCGCTGGCGTTGACGCGCTGGCGGTTCCGGGGGCGCGAAGTGCTGCGCGCGCTGTTCCTGACGCCGATGGTCCTGCCGGTGGTGGTGTTTGCCGTCGCGGTCTATGCGCTGTTCCTGCGGATCGGGCTTGGCGGCACGCTGGCGGGGTTCGTGATCGCGCATCTGGTGCTGGCGGTGCCGTTTTCGGTGATGGCGATCTCCGGCGCGCTCGAAACCTTCGACCCGGCGATCGAGGATGCCGCGATCCTGTGCGGCGCCACGCCCTGGCAGGCGCGGCTGCGCGTCACCCTCCCCGCGATCCGCCACGGCGTGTTTTCCGCCGCGCTGTTTTCCTTCCTCGTCAGCTGGGACGAGGTGGTGGTGGCGATCTTCATGGCGAGCCCCACGCTGCAAACCCTGCCGGTGCGGATCTGGGCCACGCTGCGGCAGGATCTGACCCCGGTGATTGCCGCCGCCTCGACGCTGCTGATCGGGGTGACGGTGCTGCTGATGATTGGCGCGGCGCTGCTGCGCAAGGGAGCGACGAAATGACCGCCTATCTGCATATCCACGGCCTGCGCAAAACCTTCGGCGATGTCGTGGCGACCGAACATGTCGAACTGGAAATCGCGCAGGGCGAGTTCATGACCTTCCTCGGGCCGTCCGGGTCGGGCAAATCGACGACGCTCTATATCCTCGCCGGGTTTCAGGATCCGACGGCGGGGGACATCCTGCTCAATGGCCGGTCGATCCTGAAGGTGCCGTCGAACAAGCGCAACATCGGCATGGTGTTTCAGCGCTATACGCTGTTCCCGCATCTCACCGTGGCCGAGAATGTCGCCTTTCCGCTGCGGGTGCGGGGGGTTCCGGGGCATGAGATCGCCACCCGGGTCGCCCGTGCGCTCGACCTCGTGCGGCTGAAGGGCTTTGGGGACCGGATGCCCGCGCGGATGTCGGGTGGGCAGCAACAGCGCGTGGCGCTGGCCCGCGCGCTGATCTACGATCCGCCGGTGCTGCTGATGGACGAACCACTTTCCGCGCTGGACAAGAAGCTGCGCGAGGAGATCCAGCACGAGATCCGCCGCATCCATCAGGAAACCGGCGTCACCATCCTGTACGTCACCCACGATCAGGAAGAGGCGCTGCGGCTTTCCGACCGGATCGCGATCTTCAACAAGGGCCGGATCGAGCAGGTCGGCACCGGGCCGGAACTGTATTCCCATCCCGCAACGCATTTCGTCGCGGATTTCATCGGCGACAGCGCCTTCCTTCGCGCGACGGTGCAGGCGCCGGGGGTGGTGGAATTCCCGGACGGCACGCAGGTGGCGGGGGTGCCGGTGCATGGCTTCGCCCACCCCGGATCGGCGGTCGAGGTGATGCTGCGCCCCGAACGGATCGACCTTGCCGCCGAGGGCGCGGGCATGCCCGTCACCGTGCGCGACCTGACGTTTCTGGGCAACAACACCTCGGTCGAGGTCGCAACCGGCTGGGGTGATACGCTGCCGGTGCGGCTGAACTTCGGCCATCCGCTCACCGGCCGGATCGCGCGGGGCGACCGGCTGATGCTGCGCTGGCAACCCGAGGCCGCCCATGCCTTCGCCGGTCCGGGAATCTGTTGACGGGTCAAATTTCCCATGTGATGGTATGCCATAATACAATAAACAGGGGGTGCGGATGACGCAAATGTGGGATCACGGCCGGGCCGCCGTGTTCGCGATGATGCTGGCCGGTCTGGGCACGGCGGCGCAGGCGCAGGGCTGCGCGCCGCGGATCGCCGATGAATTCCTGGTCAAGCCGGGCCATCTGCTGATGGCGACCAGCCCGACCCTGCCGCCGATGGCCTATGCCGATGCGCAGGGCAACCTGAAGGGGCTGCGGATCGAGCTTGGGGCCGAGGTCGCGAAGCGGCTCTGCCTGACGCCCGAATATATCAGCATCGAATATGCCGCGATGGTGCCGGGGCTACAGGGCGGCCGCTGGGATCTGATCGACGCCGGGCTGTTCGTGACCGAGGAGCGGCGCAAGATCCTGCTGATGATCCCCTATGAAAACCTGGCGATTTCGATCTCCACCCGGATCGACGACGACACGGTGAAGACGGCGGATGACCTTGCGGGGAAGGCAGTCAGCACCGACATCGGCGGCTATGCCGAAGTGAAGATCAAGCAGCACAACGCCGATTTCAAGGCGCGCGGGCTGGCGGAAATGACCATCGGCCTGTTCGACAACTACGCCACCGTCTATCAGGCCCTGCGCGCCGGGCAGGTCGATGCCGCCGTCTCCATCGACCCGGTGGCGAAGCAATACGAACAGCGCGGCGACTTCCGGCAGGCGCTCTCCGGCATGTATCCGACGCCCGGCTCGCTGGCGATGAAGACGCCCGAAATCGCGCAGGCCGTTTCCGACGCGCTGAAGGAAATGAAGGCCGACGGCACCTTCGACCGGCTGATGGAGCAATACGGCGTCACCCCCGCGCCGGGCGACCTGAGCTATCTGCCCCTCAAGAACTGAGAAGGACGCCCGCGGTGAAAGGCTGGAACTGGGAAGGTTTCTTCGAGTACCTGACGAATTACTACCTGTTTCAGGGCGCGCTGGTGACGCTCGGCCTGACGGTCTTCGCGATTTCGGCGGGGCTGGTGATCGGCTTCTTCGTCGCGCTGATGCGGATGTCACGGCACCGGGTGCTGTCGGGTCCGGCGTCGTTCTACATCTGGATCTTTCGCGGCACGCCGCTGCTGGTGCAGTTGATCATCATCTACACCGGCCTGCCGCAGATCGGCATCCGCTTCACCGTGCTGCAATCGACGCTGATCGGCCTGGCGCTGTGCGAGGCGGCCTATCTGGCCGAGATCGTCCGCGCCGGCATCTCCGCCGTGCCAAAGGGACAGGTCGCCGCCGCCCGCGCCATCGGCATGACCGAACCGCAGGTGATGCGCTATGTCGTGGCGCCGCAGGCGCTGCGCATCATCATCCCGCCCCTGGGCAATTCGGTGAACAGCGTGCTGAAGACCACCTCCATCGCCTCGATCATCTCGATGGAGGAACTGCTGCGCCGCACGCAGGTGCTGATTCAGGAGCGGTTTCTGGTGCTGGAACTCTTCGTCGTCGCGGCGCTCTATTACCTCGCGATGACCACCGCATGGGATCTGGTGCAGCGCCGGATCGAACGCCGTTTCGGCCGCGCCTATGGCGCCGCCCCCAATCCGTAAGGAGACCGCCATGCCCGGTGAAAGCGTCATCGACCTGCAATCGGTCAACAAATGGTATGGGCCGACGTTTCAGGTGCTGAAGGATTGCTCGCTTTCCGTCGCGCGGGGCGAGGTGGTGGTGATCTGCGGCCCCTCCGGTTCGGGAAAATCGACGCTGATCAAATGCGTGAACGCGCTGGAGCCGGTCGACAGCGGGCGCATCACCGTGGCGGGCGCCACCGTGACCGACCCGAAGACCAACCTGCCACGGCTGCGCGCCCGCGTCGGCATGGTGTTCCAGCATTTCGAGCTGTTCCCGCATATGACGATCACGGAAAACCTCTGTATCGGGCAGGAAAAGGTGCTGCGCCGCCCGCCGGATCAGGCCCGCGCCAAGGCCGCCGCATTGCTGGACCGGGTGGGCCTCGCGGCCCATGCGCATAAATACCCCGGGCAGCTTTCGGGCGGGCAGCAGCAGCGCGTCGCCATTGCCCGCGCGCTGGCGATGGACCCCGATGCGATGCTGTTCGACGAACCGACCTCCGCGCTCGACCCCGAGATGATCAACGAGGTGCTGGATGTCATGGTGGCGCTGGCGCAGGACGGGATGACGATGATGGTGGTGACGCATGAGATGGGCTTCGCGCGCAAGGTCGCCGACCGGATCGTGTTCATGGACGGCGGCGAGATCGTGGAAATCGGCGACCGCGCGACCTTCTTCGACCATCCGCAGAGCGAACGCGCCCGCTCCTTCCTGTCAAAGATCCTGGTGCATTGATGGCCATCCGCCTGCTGCAACCGCGCGAAATCCTGATCGGCGGCGGGGTGCGCCACCGGCTGGGCGACCTGCTCGCCGCGCTTTCGGCCACCCGCCCGCTGCTCGTGACGGATCCGGCGATGCTGCGCCTCGGCCCGGCGCAGGCACTGGCCGAAACCCTCGGCGCCGCGATCTTCGCCGATGTGGTCGAGGATCCGACCGATACCTCCGTCGCCGCCCTCGCGGCCGCGGTGCGGCTGGGCCGCCATGACGCCCTGGTTGCGCTTGGTGGCGGCAGCGCAATTGACACCGCCAAGGCCGCCGCGATCGTGCTGGCCACCGGTGAGGCACTGCGCGCGCTCAAGGTGCCCCGGATCGTCGATCTTCCGGTGATGCCGGTGATCGCCGTGCCGACCACCGCAGGAACCGGGTCGGAGGTCACCCGCGCCGCCGTGGTGACCGATACCGCCGCGCAGGAGAAGATGCTGATCCTCGGCACCGCCGCGCTGCCGGTGGCGGCGGTGGTGGATTACGAACTGACGCTCACCTGCCCGTTCCGGGTGACGGTGGACACCGGCATCGACGCGATGACCCATGCGCTGGAGGCGCTGGTCAACCGCAATGCCAATCCCCATTCCGATGCGCTGGCGCTGTCGGCGCTGCGGCTGATCGGCGGGCATCTGGAAACCGCCGCGCGCGCGCCGCTGAACCACCCGGCGCGCGAAGCGGTGATGCTGGGCGCGACACAGGCGGGGATCGCGGTCTCCAACACCTCCACCGCGCTGATCCACGGGCTCAGCCGCCCGATCGGCGCCTTCTTCCACGTTCCGCATGGCATGTCGAATGCGATGGTCCTGCCGCTGGTGACACAATTCTCGCTGGCGGCGGCGCTTGGCCTTTCTGGCGCGGCGGATCTGGTCCCGGCCTTCGCGGCGATGACCCGTCGACTGGAGGTGCCGACGCCCGCCGGTTTCGGCATCGACCGCGCGCGCTATCACGCGCTGATCCCGGAGATGGTGCGCCAGGGGCTGGCCTCCGGCACCCCGGCGAACAACCCGCGCATCCCCACGCCCGAGGAAATGGCCCGGCTTTACGAACTGGCCTTCGACGGCACCCTCGCCCCCTGACCCGCCGCCCGGAAAGATCGGGCGCAGTCTTGCGCTGCCCGTGAAATGCGCAAAGATGGCGGGCATGACGGGCGGGACAGACGACATCGGACAGGGGCGCGGCACGGCAGCGGGGGCCGGGCGGCTGCTCGCAGCGGTGCTCGCCGTGCTGGCCGTTGCGGGGCTGTCCGGCATGGCGACGCAGCAATGGGCGCTGGCACGGCTTGACCGGCAGTTGGAGGACCGCTTCTCGATCACCGCGCATGTCCTCGCGGCGGAGGTCGCCCGGCTGCGCCACCTGCCGCGCGTGCTGGGGGAGGACAGCCGTCTGTGGCAGGCGCTGGATGCCCCGCGCGACCCGGACCGGCTGGGCGCCGCGAATGACTACCTGCGGCGCGCGCGCGACCTGACCGATGCCGACGAAGCCTATCTGATCGGGACGGACGGGGTGACCATCGCGGCGTCGAACTGGAACGAGCCGGGCAGTTTCGTGGGGTTCGACTACGGCTTCCGCCCCTATTTCCGCGAGGCGATCGCGGCGGGCGAGGCCTATTACTACGCCATCGGCATCACCACCGGCCGCCCCGGGGCCTTTCTTTCGGCGCGGATCGGCCCGGCTTCCGCGCCGCGCGGGGTGTCGGTGGTGAAGATGGAATTCACCCAACTCGAATCCGCCTGGACCCGGGCGGGGGAGACGACCTTCGTCGTCGATGCCGAGGGAATGGTGTTCCTGTCGGCCGTTCCGGAATGGCGCTTCCGGCCGCTGGCGGCGCTGCCGCCGCAGACCATCGCGCGGCTGACGGCGGAAAGACGCTATGCCGGGCTGGCGCTGGAGGGGGCGCGGCCCCTGCCGATCCGGGGCGACCGACTGACCTCCGCAGGCGGCGCGATGCGGCTGCGGCTCGGGCCGGTGGCGGGCACGGATTGGCGGCTGGCGGTGGCGCTGCCGCTCGCGCCGGTGCGCGATCAGGCGGTGCTGGCGGCGGTTTTCGCGGGGGCGGCGGGGGCGCTGCTGGCGGTTCTCACGGTCGCGCTGCGGCAGCGGCGGCAGATCCTGCGGCTGCGGCTCGACGAGGCGGACCGGCTGGAGGCGCGGGTCGAGGAACGCACCCGCGCGCTCGCGCAGGAGATCGAGGAGCGCCGCCGCACCGAAGAAAAGCTGCTTCACACGCAGGAAAGCCTGATCCATGCGGCGAAACTCGCCGTGCTGGGCCGGATGTCCGCCGCCATCGTGCATGAGGTCGGGCAGTCGCTTTCCGCTCTCGACAACAATCTGGCGGCGGCGGGGCTGCATGGCCGTTCGGGCGATGCCGCGCGGCTGGCCACGGCGCTCGACCGGGCGCGGGCGATGCTGCGGCGGTTGCAGGGCGTGGTCGCGCGGCTGCGCGGCTTCGGCAGCCGTCAGGTGCCGGTGGCGCTGGTGCCCGTTGCGCTCGCCCCGGTGATCCAGACCGCCGCCGAACTGGTGCGGCCGAGCGCGCGCGACACCGGGGTGGAGCTGACCCTGCCGGTGGGCGACCTGCCGCCCCTGATCGGCGATGCGCCGCGTCTGGAACAGGTGCTGACCAATCTGATGCTGAACGGGGTGGAGGCGGCGGCCCGCGCCCCGGCCCCGCGCGCGGTCCGGGTTTCCGCGGCGCGCGCGGGCGGCGTGGTCGAGATCACCATCACCGACACCGGCCCCGGCCTGCCCGAGGCGCTGCACGACACCGTGCGCGAGCCGTTCTTCACCACCCGCGGCGCGGAGGGGATGGGCCTTGGCCTTTACATCGTCCAGTCGCTGCTGGAACAGATGAGAGGCAGCCTGCGCTATGCGCCGGGGCCGGAGGGACGGGGCACCTCCGCCATCGTCACCCTGCCCGCACCGGAGGAACCCGCATGAGCCGTGGCCGCATCGCCTTTATCGACGACGAACCGGACCTTTGCGCCGCCGCGCAGGACTGGCTAGAGGCGTCGGGGTTCGAGGTCGCGACATGGGACGCGCCGCTGCGGGCGCTCGACGCGATCGACCCGGCGGCGTTCGACGTGGTGCTGACCGATCTGCGCATGCCCGACCTGCCGGGGGACCGGCTGATGGCGGCGCTGCGCGGACGCGACCCGGATCTGCCGGTGATCCTGATGTCGGCCCATGCCGATGTGCCCGAGGCCGTGGGCGCGATGCGCGACGGCGCGCATGATTTCGTCGAAAAGCCCTATCTGGCGGAATATCTGGTCGCCGTGCTGGACCGGGCGGTCGAATGGCGGCGGCTGCGGCGCGAACTGGCGCAGGTTCGCACGCCGCAGAACCGCCGCGAGCGGGTGGAGGCGGCGATCCCCGGGGTTTCGCCCCTCGTGCGGCAGCTGCGCGAATCCGTTCTGCAACTGGCCGATGTGCCGGTCGATCTGCTGATTTCCGGGCCGCCGGGGACGGGGCGGGAACTCCTGGCGCGGCTGATCCATGAAAGCTCGCGCCGGGCGCGGCGGCCCTTCGCCGCGCTCGACTGTGCCGCGATTTCCGAAGAGGCGATGCTGGCCGAACTCTTCGGCCATGAGCGCGGCGCCCTTCCGGGCAGTGGCGGCGAGCGGCGGAGCCTGCTGGAATTCGTTCAGGGCGGTACGCTCTACCTCGCGGAAATCCATGCGCTTTCCGCCGCGATTCAGGCCCGGCTGTTCCGCGCGCTGCACGACCGCAGCGTGACCCGGATCGGCGGCACAAGGCCCCATGCGGTGGATGTCCGGCTGATCGCCAGCAGTTCGGAGGATCCGGAGGCGCTGATGCGGACGGGGCAGTTCCGGCAGGATCTCTATTTCCGGCTGGAGGGTGCGCGGCTGCGGATGCCGACGCTGGCCGAGCGGCCAGAGGACGTGCCGCTGCTTTACGTCCAGTACCTGCACGAAGCCGCCCGCCGGTTCCGCCGCCCGGCGCCCGATCCGGGGCCCGCCGAACTCGCCGCGCTGCGCGCCCGGCCCTGGCCCGGCAACCTCGCACAGCTTCACGCCGTGGCCGAGCGCCATGTCCTCGGGCTGGCCGGAGCGGACAGGCCCGGCCCGGTGGCCGATGCGGCGCAGGAGGCCGATGAACACCTGCCGCTGTCGCAGCGCGTCGCGGCCTTCGAGGCGCGGATCATCTCCGAGATGCTGGCCCGCTGCGGCGGCTCCTCCGCCGAAACGGCGGAAAGGCTGGGCGTGCCGCGCCGCACCCTGAACGAAAAGATCGCCCGTTACGGATTGCGGCAGGGCTGAAACGCTGGCGGATTTTTGCCCGGTGCCGGTTTCTGGCAAGAATCCGCCAGGGTCCGGCCGCACAGGCATCCGCCTATCGCCCTGAAAACAGACGGTTTTCATCCACACCGCCGCGAGAATTCGCAGAAAAGAAAAACGCTTTCCCTCCGTGCCGCCGGGATTCCATCTTGGGGATCACAAGATCGGGAGGATCCATCATGTCCAGAATGTTCCAGTTTCTCGCTGGGGCCGCGCTTGGCGTTGCCGGCCTGAGTGCCGCGACCGATGCGCGGGCCGAGTTCATCAACGTGCTGACCGGCGGCACCTCGGGGGTGTATTATCCGCTCGGCGTGGCGCTGTCGGAGCTTTATGCCGAGGGCATCCCCGGCGCGCGCACGCAGGTGCAGGCCACGAAGGCGTCGGTCGAGAACCTCAACCTGCTGGCCGCGGGCCGGGGTGAGGTCGCCTTTTCGATCGGGGATTCGGTCGTCGCGGCCTGGGAGGGCAATACCGAAGCGGGCTTCAAGCGCGAGCTGAAGAACCTGCGCGCGATCGGCGGTTTCTACGACAATTACATCCAGATCATCGCCGAGGGGTCGTCGGGGATCAAGACGCTCGCCGATCTGAAGGGCCGCTCGATTTCCGTCGGCGCGCCCGCTTCGGGCACCGAACTCAACGCGCGCGAAATCTTCGCCGCCGCCGGGATGAGCTATGACGATGTGGGGCGGCTCGAATACCTGCCCTATTCGGAATCGGCCGAACTGATCAAGAACCGCCAGCTTGAATCGACGCTGCAAAGCTCGGGCCTCGGCGCGGCCTTCATCAAGGATCTGGCAACCACCCACGGCATCAACATCGTCGAAATCCCCGCCGAAGTGGTGGAGAAGATCGGCCCGCCGTTCAAATCGGTGGTGATCCCGGCGGGCACCTACGAAGGCCAGGACACCGACGTCATGACCGCGGCGGTGACCAATATCCTCGTCACCTCCGAGGCGGTGCCCGAGGAAACCGTCTATCTGATGACGAAGCTGATGTTCGAGAACAAGAGCAAGCTGGTCTCCGCCCATAACGCCGCCTCGGCGCTCGATCCGGCCAATGCGGTCGCGAACCTGCCGATCCCGCTGCATCCGGGCGCCGAACGCTACTACCGCGAAATCGGTGTGCTGAAATAAGGCCCGCCCGCCGGGCGCCTAGCCCGGCGGGGAATACAGCCCTTCGCCAAGGATTGCCCAAGTGACCGATCAGATCAGCCTGTCCGACAGCCACCACAATGCCGAAGAGCAGATCGAGGGCCTGCCCTCCGGCTTCGGCGACGGCTGGACCGGAACCATAACCTACTGGATCGCCTTCACCTTTTCCCTGTTTCAGATCTGGGTCGCCTCCTATGGCACATTGCCCAGCCAGATCGTGCGGGCGATGCATGTGGGGTTCCTGCTGCTGCTGGGCTTCGCGCTGATCGCCAACCTGCTGACCCGCAGCCGCGCGGGCAAGGTGTTCTACTGGATCCTCGCGCTTCTCGGCTTCGGCACGGGTCTTTACAACTGGGTGTTCTACAAGGACATCATCATGCGGTCGAATTTCCTGACCGCCACCGACCTGACGATGGGCGCGCTGCTGATCGCGCTGGTGTTCTGGCTGGCGCGGCGGCTGATGGGCTGGCCGCTGGTGATCATCGCGGGCGCCTTCCTGGCCTATTGCGCCTTCGGCCAGCACCTGCCCGGCATCTTCGGCCACCGCGGCTATGACGCCGAGATGCTGATCGAGCATTTCGGCTTCGGGACCGAAGGGATCTACGGCTCGCCGATTTATGTCTCCTCGGCCTATATCTTCATCTTCGTGGTCTTCGCGGCGTTTCTGGAACGCGCGGGGATGCTGGATCTGTTCAACGACGTGGCGCTCGGGCTTGTCGGCCACTGGCGCGGCGGGGCGGCGCAGGTCTGCACGCTGTCCTCCGCGCTGATGGGGACGGTATCGGGTTCGGGCGTGGCCAATGTGGTGGCCTCGGGGCAGTTTACGATCCCGCTGATGAAGAAATCCGGCTTCCGCGCCAGTTTCGCGGGCGGGATCGAGGCCACCTCGTCGATGGGCGGGCAGATCATGCCGCCGATCATGGGCGCCGTCGCCTTCATCATGGCCGAAACGCTGGGCATTCCCTATGGCGATGTGGTGCGCGCCGCCATCATCCCGGCGATCATGTATTTCGCCACCTGCTTCTGGAGCGTCTATCTGGAATCCGGCAAGCTGGGCCTGCTCGGCCTGCCGAAGGACCAGTTGCCCAGCCCGTGGCAGGCGATCAAGAAGCAATGGGGCCTGCTGATCCCGCTCGGTGCGTTGGTCTACCTGCTGTTCGCGGATTACACGCCGATCTTCGCAGGGTCGATGGGGCTGGCGCTGGTGGTGGTGCTGATCCTGGGCACGGCCATCGCCGCCTCCATCGGGCCCTTCGCCTTCCGGGTGGCGTTCTGGGTCTCGGTCGGGCTCGCCTCCGCCGCCTTCCTGAAATACGGGGTGAACCTGCTGTTCATCGTCATCGGCGTGCTGCTGGTCGCCTGTTTCGTGGTCAAGGGCGGGCGGCACGCGCTGGTGATCGTACGCGACAGCCTTGCGCTCGGCGCGCGCAACGCGCTCCCGGTGGCCGCCGCCTGCGCCATCGTCGGCATCGTGATCGGCACAATGACGCTGACCGGCATCGCCTCCACCTTCATCGGCGTGGTGCTGAAGATCGGCGAGAACAACCTGTTCCTGTCGCTGGTTCTGGTGATGATCACCTGCCTGGTTCTGGGCATGGGGATCCCGACGATCCCGAACTACATCATCACCTCGTCGCTCGCGGGTCCGGCGCTGGAACAGTTGGGCGTGCCGCTGCTGGTCAGCCATATGTTCGTGTTCTACTTCGGCATCATGGCGGATCTGACGCCGCCGGTCGCACTGGCCTGTTTCGCGGCGGCGCCGATGGCCCGGGTCTCCGGCCTGCGGATCTCCATCGACGCGACGAAGCTGGCGATCGCGGGCTTCGTCATGCCGTTCATCGCGGTCTACTCCCCGGCCCTGATGTTGCAAGACGCCGCCCCCGGCAGCTTCTTCGCCGAGAATGTGGGCTACTGGGCCGAGGTCGCCTTCGTCACGCTGAAGGCCGCGCTGGCCGTGGGCCTGTGGGGGATCGCCGTGGTCGGCTGGCTGATCGGCCGGGCGACCTGGTTCGAGCGGGCGCTGGCGCTGGCGGGCGGGATCACCCTCGTCCTGCCGAGCCTTGCCACCGACCTCGCCGGGATCGCGATGGCGGTGGCCCTCGTGCTGATCCACTGGCTGCGCCAGCGGGGCGGCGCCTCGCGCGGGCCGGTCGGGGCGGCATGATCTGCCTTGCCACCGGCGCCGCGCTGCTTGCACTGACCGGGCCGGAGTTCACTCTGGCCTGGTCGCATTCCGTCGCCCATACCCGCTGGGAAGAGGTCTGGCAGGCCGGACCGGAGGGCCTGCGCCCGGTCCGGGCCTTCGTCCAGGGCCCCGGCGCCGGGATGGAACTGCCCGAGGGCGCCGAGCGGGTCGCGGGCGGCTGGACCTACCGCCCCACCCTGCCGCCGCAGCGCGACATATATTTAGCCGCCTCCGGCATGACCGGGGGCGGCTGGACCCTCTGCGCGGAGGGCCGATGTCAGGAAGTCGGTGCCGAGCCGGGCGCGCCGCTCCACCTGTGGCAGGCGGAGCGCTGCGCCCCCTAGTCAGGCCGCGGCAGGGGCCGGGGCGTCGATCCGCCGTTTCGCCAGCCCGAGCGCCACGACCGAAACCGCCGTACCCACCAGCAACGCGATCACGAAGCCGCCGAGGTTGCCCACCGCATTCGGGATCGGCAGCACGAAGACCCCGCCATGCGGCACCCGCATTTGCACGCCCGTCGCCATGCAGATCGCGCCCGCGACCGCCGAACCCACCGCCAGCGCCGGGATCACCCGCAGCGGATCGCGCGCGGCGAAGGGGATCGCGCCCTCGGTGACGAAGGCGAGGCCCAGCACGAAGGCGGAGTTGCCCGCCTCCCGCTCCTCGGCCGTGAAGCGCGAGGCGAAGAGCCGCGTCGCGATCGCCAGCGCCAGAGGCGGGGTCATGCCGCCGCACATCACCGCAGCCATCGGCTCGGTCACATTCGCGGCGATCAGCGTGGTGCCAAAGGCATAGGCCGCCTTGTTGATCGGCCCGCCCATGTCGATCGCCATCATCCCGCCCAGCAGCAGCCCGAGGATCGCCGCCGAAGACCCCTGCATCCCTTGCAGATAGGCCGTCATCGCCGCCAGGATCTTCGCCGTCGGCGTGCCGACGATGTAATACATCAGCAGCCCGGTCAGCGCCGTGCCCAGCAGTGGCAGGATCAGCACCGGCTTCAGCCCTTGCAGGGTCTTCGGCAGCTTGATCCACTTGTTCAGGAGCAGAACGCCATAGCCCGCGATGAACCCGGCCAGAATCCCGCCCAGGAACCCGGCGCCGATGGTCGTCGCGATCACGCCCCCCGTCATGCCGGGGGCGATGCCGGGCCGGTCGACGATGGAATAGGCGATATAGCCCGCCAGCGCGGGCACCATCAGCGTCATCGCGCCCTTGGAACCGATCTGGAACAGGGTGTGCCCCAGCGTCCCGGCATATTGGTCTTCGAAGACATAGATCCCGCCAAGCGCGAAGGCGATGGCGATCAGCAGCCCTCCCGCCACCACGAAGGGCAGCATGAAGGACACGCCGGTCATCAGGTGTTTATAAACGCCCACCCGCTGCGGCGCTGCGGCCTCGGTGGCTTCCGCCACAGCGCCCTGCACGGTCGCCTCGGCCTGCGCCTTGCGGATCAGCGCGGCGCCGTCGTTGATGGCGGGCTTGGTCGGCCCCGAATAGACCTTCTTGCCCGCGAACCGGCCCAGTTCCACCTGTTTGTCGGCGGCGATGATGACCAGATCGGCGGCGGCGATTTCCTCGGGCGTCAGCGCGTCCTGCGCACCGACCGAACCCTGCGTCTCGACCCGGATCTGATGGCCAAGCGCCCGCGCGCCCTCCTGCAACCCTTCGGCCGCCATGAAGGTATGCGCGATGCCGGTGGGACAGGAGGTGATCGCCACGATCTTCAGCCCGGCCGCCGGCGCCGTGGCCGCCCCGGACAGGCCCGCGAGCGCCGCGCCCGCGTCATGCAGCACATCCGTCACCGGCACCCGCACCTGCCGCAGCGCACCAAAGCGCGCGTCGCTCACATCGCCCACCAGCAGCACCGCCTCGGCGCTGTCGATGGCGGCGGGGTCGAGCGGCTCCAGCACGCCCGTCTCCGTCTCCACTTCCACGGCCAGCGGCCAGCCAAGCGTCTTCGCCGCCGTCTTCAGCGCCTCTCCGGCCAGAACCGCATGGGTGCCCAGTTCCCCGGCCCCGACCACGGCAATGTATTTCGTCATGCCTTCCTCCTCCCGGGGTCAGTGCCCGGCCATCCATGCTTCCACCGGGCACAGCGCGACCTGTTGCGCCAGCGCCTCCACCTCTGCCTTCGGCGGCAGATGGGGGCCCGCATTGCGCAGCTTGCCCGCCGCGAAGGCCGTGGCCCGGCGCGCGAGATCCGCGAGCGGCAGGCCCTCGGACAGGCCGGCGGTGATCCCCGCGACCATCGCATCGCCCGCGCCCACCGTGCTGCCGGTCGCGAGCGCAAGCGGACGCACCTGCACCCCGCCCTCGGCCGAAAGGAACACCGCCCCCTCGGTCCCGAGCGACACGACCACCAGCCCGATCCCGCGCGCGAGCAGATCCCGCGCCACCGCCACCAGCTCCGCCCGATCCGCGAGCGACCGCCCGGCGAAGGCTTCGAGTTCATGCCGGTTCGGCTTGACCGCATAGGGCAGAACCGGCGCGCTCAGCGCCTCGGTCAGCGGCGCGCCGCTGACATCAAGCACCACCCGCGCGCCCTGCCCCGCCAGATCCGCCACGATCCGCGCCGTGGTATCGGCCGGAAGGCCCGCGGGCTGGCTGCCCGAAACCACGGCCAGCCCCGTCACCGCATTCAGCCCGGCCCGCACCGCATCCGCAGCCGCCGCATCGGCGGCAAAGCCCGGCAGGTTCACATCCGTCGTGCGCCCGCCGGTTTCCAGGATCTTGATATTGGTCCGCGTCGCGCCCGGCATCCGGATCATCGCATCGGCGATGCCCTTGCGGGTGAACAGCGCCTCGAACCCATCGGCATTATCGGCGCCCAGCAGCCCGTGCACCGTCACCGGCAGGCCCCAATCGGCCAGCACCGAGGCCACGTTCACCGCCTTGCCGCCCGGATCCAGCCGCACGAAATCCGCGCGCAGCACCTCGCCCGGAACCAGTTCGGCCAGCCCCACGGTCTGGTCGATGGCGGGGTTGAGGCAAATGGTATGGATCATGCCCGCACCTCCGCCGCCATCGCCCGCACCGAAGCCGCATCCGGGCAGGCCAGCGCCCGCGCCGCAAGCGCCTGTAGCCCCGTCAGATCGGCATGGCGCAGCGTGTCCTTCACCGCCGGAATGTCGCGCGGCGTCATCGACAGCTCGTCAACCCCGATCCCCGCCAGCAGCGCGGCGCCAAAGGCATCGCCCGCGATCCCGCCGCAGACACCGACCCAGCGGCCATGCGCATGCGCGCCCGCCACCGTGCGTTCGATCAGCCGCAGCACCGCCGGATGCAGGCTGTCCGCCTCGGGCGCCAGAACCGGGTTCTGCCGGTCGATCGCCAGCGTGTATTGCGTCAGGTCATTGGTGCCGATCGAGAAGAAATCGGCATGCCGCGCCAGTTCCTCCGCCAGCAGCGCGGCGGAAGGCACCTCGATCATGATGCCGAGCGGCACCTCCGGCGCACCGATATCCTCGCGGATCCGGCCGCAGGTCTCGCGCAGCGCGAGCAGTTCCGCCGCCGAGGTGATCATCGGGAACATCACCGAAATATCGGCCCCGTCCTTTGCCGCGCGATAGAGCGCGCGCAGCTGCGGCACCAGCAGTTCCGGCCGGCGCAGCAGCAGCCGCGCGCCCCGCACACCGAGGAACGGGTTTTCCTCGCGCGGCAGGTCCAGATAGCTGACCTGCTTGTCGCCGCCGATGTCCAGCGCCCGGATCACCAGTTGCCGCCCGCCCATCGCCTGCGACATGGCGGAATAGGCGCGGTACTGGTCCTCCTCGGTCGGGCTGTCGCCGCGTTCGAGGAACAGGAATTCGGTCCGCATCAGGCCGACACCCTCGGCGCCCTGTTCGAGCGCAAAGGCCGCCTGTTCGGCGAGGTTGATATTCGCCCCGATCGCCACCCGATGCCCGTCGCGCGTGGTCGCCGGAAGGGCACGCGCCTCGGCGGCCTTGGCGCGGCGTTCTGCCTCGACGGCGATGAAATCGCGCGCGGATGCCAGATCGGCCTCAGACGGCGACAGATACAGCCGCCCCGAGGTGCCGTCGATGATCGCCGCGCTATCCTCCGCCAGCCGCGCCAGCGCCGCCCCCGCGCCCACCACCGCAGGCAGGCCCAGCGTGCGCGCCAGAATCGCGGTGTGCGAGGTCGGCCCGCCCTGCGCCGTCACCAGCCCGGCGATACGCTCCGGATCGAGCCCCGCGGTATCGGTCGGCGTCAGGTCGTCGGCGATCAGGATCGTGCCCACCGGAACCTCCGCCGGAGCGGGACGCGACAGTTCCGGGTCGATCAGCGCCAGCACCCGGTGGCCGACGTCGCGCAGGTCCGTCGCCCGCCCGGCCAGCACCGCATTGCCCACCGCCATCAACTGGTTCGCCGTCTCCTCGACCGCCGCGTTCCAGGACCAGGCCAGCCCATGCCCCGCCACCAGCTTCTGCGAGGCCAGCGTGATCAGCCCCGGATCGTTCAGCAATTCGGCCTGCGCGCGGAAGATCCCGGCATCGGCCTCGCCCAGACGGCGGGCGGTGTCATCGGCCAGCGCGCGCAACTGTTCGCGCGCCCGGGCCAGCGCCCCGTGCAACTGATCCGCCGCCGTCGCAAGGTCGACCGGCGCATCCGGGATTTCGACCGGACCGGCCACCATCCGGTGCAACTGCCCGATGGCAAGGCCCGGCGAAGCCGAAACCCCCTCGACCACCTCGGGCGAACCGGGCGGCACCCAGCCCCCGGCACCGGCCGAAGCGGCGCGTTTTTCCTCGGCCTTGCGGGCCTCGGCCTTTTCGCGCGCGCTCAGCCCGGACAGCACGACCTTCAGCGTCGAGAGCGCATCCGCCGCGTCCGGACCCTCTGCCGAAACGGTGATCGTCTCGCCCGCCTTCAGGCCCAGTTGCAGCAGCGAAATCATGCTGCGCGCATCCGCCGCCTCGGCGCCATGGCGCACCCGGATCCGCGACGCGAAACGGCGCGCGGTCTCGGCCCATTCGGTGGCGGGGCGGGCGTGCAGCCCGTTCGGGTAATCCACCACCCACTCGAACCCCTGCGCCAGATCGGTCGCCGGGGCATCCGCCGCCTCGGGCGTGGCGCCGCTCAGCGCGGCGATGACCGCGCCGGTGTCGTCGGTGACCAGCAGCGAAGCGATCCGCTCTTCGTCCTGCAACAGCCGCGTCAGGCGGCGCAGGATGCCGATATGCGCGTCCGAACGCGCCGCGATCGCCACCACCAGTTGCGCCCGCTGCCCGGCGTTCCATTCGACCCCGCCGCGGACCTGCAACACCGCGATGCCGTCGCGCAGGATCATGTCGCGGTCCTCGACCATGCCATGGGGGATCGCGATCCCCTTGCCGAGGTAGGTGTTCGATGCCGCCTCGCGCCGCGTCATGCTGTCGTCGAAACCGGAGCGGACACAGCCCGCCGCCGTGAGCAGCGCCGCCGCCTGACGGATCGCATCCGCCTTGTCCGCCACCACCGCATCAAGCCGCACGAGTTCGCGCGGAAGGATATCCATTTCGCTCATTTGGGACACTGGCTCCTCCCAATCTCCATTTTTCCAATCCCTACAGGAAAGCTGGAAACGTTTCCACGATATTTTGAACGGATTTTACCAGACCTTCACCGCACCCGGGCATCCTCGTTGCAAAGCGGGCGGAGAAGGGCCATGCTCGCGCGATCGCAAACCGGGAACGTTTCCACGAAAATGGCGGTCAGTATCAAGGATGTTGCGCGGCAGGCGGGGGTTGCACCCTCGACGGTATCACGCGCGCTCGGCAAGGGCCCGGTGAGCGAGGACGTGCGGCGCAAGGTCGCGGATGCCGTGATCCAGACCGGCTACCGCCCGAATCTGGCGGCGCGGCGGCTGCGCTCGCGGCAGTCGATGACGGTGGGGCTGGTGGTCGCCGACATTCGCAACCCGTTCTTCACCGAACTCGCCCGCGCGGTGGAAACCGCCGCCTATGAATCCGGCATGCGCGTCCTGCTGTGCAACACCGACGAGGATCCGGGGCGCGAGGCGATGTATCTGGGCCTGATGGCGGAGGAACGGGCCAGCGGGCTGATCCTCGCGCCGACACGGGCGCTCGATCCGGCGCGGCTGGCGGAGTTCGAGATCCCGGTGGTGCTGGTGGACCGTGGCCTGCCGGGGGCGCGGCGCGATACGGTGGTGCTGGACAATCGCGCGGCGGCGGAAACGCTGGTGGACCATCTGGTCGCCACCGGACGGCGCCGGATCGCCGGGCTGTTCGGCGTGACCTCCGCCACCGGGGACGAACGCCGCGCGGGGTTCGAGGCGGCGATGGCGCGGCACGGCCTTGCGCCCCGGCTGCGGATGGCGGCGCCCACGCCCGAGGCCGGGCATGCCGCGCTCGCCGACCTGCTGTCCGAGAGGCCGGAGGCGGTGGTGCTGTCGAACGGGCTGTTCACCGGGGCGATGCTGCGGCTGTGCCGGGAACGCGCCCTGGCGATTCCGCGCGACATTGCCGTCTGCGGGTTTGACGACGAGGCTTGGGCCTCTTTCGTCGAGCCGGGGATCACGGTGATCCGCCAGCCGCTGGAGACCTTCGGGCGCGAGGCGATGCAGATGCTTCTGGCGCGGCTGGCCCGGCCCGACCTGCCGCATCGCACCGTTACGCTGTCGGGCGAGCTTGTGGTGCGTGGATCGACCGCCCGCTGACATGAACCCTAGGTGTCCGTCGCCATGATCCGCCCCGCCGTTTCGCGGATCAGCCCGCCCAGCCGGTGCAGCACCGGGCCGAGCGCCGAACTCGGGCGCCAGATCAGGCCGATCGTCCGGCTTGGCGGCGGATCGTCCGAGAAGGGCACGAAGCACAGATTGCCTTCGGGCGCCAGCGGGCCGCGCGTGGCGAGCGCGGGCATCAGCGTGATCCCCATCCCCGCCGCCACCATCTGCCGCAGGGTTTCGAGCGATGTCGCCCGGAACCCCGACGTTTCATCGGCACCCGACCGGCGGCACAGGCTCAGCGCCTGATCGCGCAGGCAATGCCCGTCTTCGAGCAGCATCAGCCGCTGCCCCCTCAGGTCGTCGAGCGCGATCATAGGGCGCCCGGCCAGCGGATGGGCGGGCGGCGCGGCCAGAAGGAACGGTTCCTCAAACAGCTCCTCGACCCGATACCCCTCCGCCACCGGCAGCGCGAGCAGCGCCGCATCCAGCCGCCCGGTGCGCAGCTTCTCGATCAGCCGTTCGCTCTTTTCCTCGACCAGTTGCAGTTCCAGCGCCGGGAAGGCCGCCGCGATCCCGGGCACCAGCGCGGGCAGCAGATAAGGGCCGAGCGTCTGAAACACACCGAGCCGCAGCCGCCCGGACTCCGGCGCCCGGTGCCGCTGCGCGAGCGCGCGAATACCCTGCGCCTCGTCCAGCATCCGCTGCGCATGGGCGAGGATCTCCTCCCCCGCCGCAGTCAGGATCACCCGGCGCGCGCCGCGTTCGACCAGCACGACGCCCAGTTCATCCTCCAGCTTGCGCAACTGGGTGGAGAGCGTCGGCTGGCTGACGTTGCAGACCTCGGCCGCGCGGCGGAAATTGCCCAGCCGCGCCAGCTCCACCAGATACTGCAACTCCCGCAGGGTCACCTCAGGCGGCCTGCTCCGTCGCCGGCGCCGTCACGCGGATCAGGTGGTCGAAGGCGGCGAGCGAGGCCGTGGCCCCCGCCCCCATCGCGATCACGATCTGCTTGTAGGGCACCGTCGTGCAGTCGCCCGCAGCGAAGACGCCGGGCATCGAGGTCGCGCCATGGCTGTCGATCACGATCTCCCCGCGCGGGGTCAGATCGACCGCGCCCTTCAGGAAATCGGTGTTCGGCAGCAGGCCGATCTGCACGAAGATCCCTTCGAGCGGGATTTCATGCACCTGCCCGCCCACGCGGTCCTTGTAGACCAGCGCGGTGACCTTCGATCCGTCGCCGGTCACTTCGGTCGTCTGCGCGGAAACGATGATATTGACGTTCGGCAGGCTGCGCAGCTTGCGTTGCAGCACCTCGTCCGCACGCAGCCGCGCGTCGAATTCGATCAGCGTGACATGGGCCACCACGCCCGCCAGGTCGATCGCCGCCTCGACGCCCGAATTGCCGCCACCGATCACCGCGACGCGCTTGCCCTTGAACAGCGGGCCGTCGCAATGCGGGCAATAGGTCACGCCCTTGTTGCGGTATTGCTCTTCGCCCGGCACGCCCATCTGCCGCCAGCGCGCGCCGGTGGACAGGATCACCGTCCGCGCCGACAGCGTGGCGCCCGAGGCCAGCGCGACCTCGACCAGATCGCCCTTCCGGGTCAGGCCGGTGGCCTTTTGCAGGTTCATGATGTCCACGTCATATTCGCGGACATGGGTTTCCAGCGCCTGCGCCAGACGCGGCCCCTCGGTATGCGGCACGGAAATCAGGTTCTCGATCGACATGGTGTCGAGCACCTGCCCGCCGAAACGCTCCGCCGCGATGCCGGTACGGATGCCCTTGCGCGCGGCATAGATCGCCGCCGCCGCACCGGCCGGGCCACCGCCCACCACCAGCACGTCGAACGCCTCTTTCGCCGCAAGGTTCGCCGCCTCGCGCTCCGCCGCGCCGGTATCGACCTTGGACAGGATCTCTTCGAGCGTCATCCGGCCCTGGCCGAAGACCTCGCCGTTCAGATAGACGGTCGGCACCGACATCACCTGCCGGGCATCCACCTCGGCCTTGAAGTCCGATCCGTCGATCGCCACCACCTTCACGCCGGGGTTCAGCACCGCCATCAGGTTCAGCGCCTGCACCACATCCGGGCAGTTCTGGCAGCTTTGCGAGAAATAGGTCTCAAAAGTGAAATCGCCCTTCAGCGCCTTCACCTGATCCAGCACCGCCTGTTCCACCTTCGGCGGGTAGCCCCCCACCTGCAACAGCGCCAGCACCAGCGAAGTGAATTCATGCCCCATCGGCAGCCCCGCAAAGCGCAGGGTGATGTCCTGCCCGGGCGAGGTCAGCGCGAAGGACGGCCGCCGTTCGTCCGTGCCCTCGGTCACCGTCACCTTGTCGGACAGTTCCGCGATTTCGCCCAGAAGCTCCATCATCTCGGCCGATTTCGGCGTATCGTTCGGCGCCGCGACGATGACGACGGGGCGGGTCAGCCGCTCCAGATAAGCCTTGAGCTGCGTCTTCAGATTCTGGTCGAGCATGGGAGGTCTCCGGACAAAGGGGGAGGATCCCGGCGTCGGGCGCCGGGACCGAAAGGCGCGTCAGGTCAGATCTTGCCGACCAGTTCCAGCGACGGCGCGAGGGTCTTTTCCCCTTCCTGCCACTTCGCCGGGCAGACTTCGCCGGGGTGGTTGCGGACGTAGATCGCGGCCTTGATCTTGCGCACGAGGTCCGCCGCATCACGGCCAATGCCTTCGGCGGTGATTTCCATCGCCTGGATCACGCCGTCCGGGTCCACCACGAAGGTCGCGCGGTCGGCCAGCCCTTCGGCTTCGCGCATCGCATCGAAGTTGCGGGTGATGATGCCCACCGGGTCGCCGATCATCGCATAGTTGATCTTGCCGATGGTGTCCGAGGTTTCGTGCCAGGCCTTGTGGGTGAAATGCGTGTCGGTCGAGACCGAGAACACCTCGACGCCCAGCTTTTGCAGCTCGGCATAATGGTCGGCCAGATCGCCCAGTTCGGTCGGGCAGACGAAGGTGAAGTCCGCCGGATAGAAGAAGAAGACCGCCCATTTGCCCGCGATGTCGGCATCGGTCACGTCGATGAACTTGCCTTGCTTGAAGGCCTTCGCCGTGAACGGTTTGATCTTGGTGTTGATCAGCGCCATTTTTTCCTCACTGTCTGCTGGCCGGAAGGGAGGCCCCGGCCTTCTGCGATGCAGTATATATATGCTGCGGCTGCATTGGTAAAATAGATTGAGACGGAAAATGTGATAGATTTTGTCTATGGGCGGCGCCCCGCAAGGCGCCGCCCATGGGGTCACTTGATCCCGCGCGCCGCCACTTCGGCCGCCGTGCGCTCAAGGATCACCGCCATCAGGCGCAGGATCTCCGCCACGTCCGCCTCGGTCACGATCAGCGGCGGGCAGAGCGCCAGCGTGTCGCCGATCGCGCGCAGGATCAGCCCCTCTTCATGGGCGATGGCATTGGCGATCTGGCCAACCTGACCGGGCTTTGCGAAGGGCCGTTTCGTCGCCTTGTCCGCCGAAAGCTCCACCGCCGCCATCATGCCGACGCCGCGCGCCTCGCCCACGATCGGGCTGTCGGCCAGCGCGCGCATGCCCGCCTGAAACGCCGGGGCCAGACGGGCGGCATTGCCGATCAGGTCGCGCTCCTCGATGATCTTCAGGTTTTCCAGCGCGACCGCCGTCGCCACCGGATGCCCCGCCGCGGTGAAGCCATGGGCAAAGGTGCCGATCTTGTGGCTGTTATCCGCCACCGCCTGATAGATCGCATCCGAGAACACCACCGCCGAGAGCGGCATATAGCTCGACGTGATCTGTTTCGAGACGGTCATGATGTCGGGGGTGAAGCCCATCCGCTCCGCCCCGAAGGGCGTGCCAAGGCGGCCGAAACCGTTGATCACCTCATCCGCGACGAGAAGGATGTCATGCTTGCGGCAGATCGCCTCGACCCCCGGCCAGTAGCCCTCGGGCGGCACGATCACGCCGCCCGCGCCCATCACCGGTTCACCGATGAAAGCGGCGATGGTCTCGGCGCCCTCGCGCGCGATGGTGTCCTCAAGCTCCGCGAGCAGCCGGGCGGTGAACTGCGCCTCGGTCTCGTCCGCCGTGCCTTCCTTGTAGAAATGCGGGCAGGTCAGGTGGATCACCGGCAGGATCGGCAGGTCGAAATCCTTGTGATCGACCACGATCCCGGTCAGGCTGCCCGAAGCCATGGTGATGCCGTGATAAGCGTTGTTGCGCGCGAGGAACTTCTTCTTCTCCGGGCGGCCAAGCGCGTTGTTGTAATACCACACCAGCTTGACGACGGTATCGTTCCCCTCGGACCCCGAATTGGCATAAAGCACATGGCTCAGCCCCTCGGGCGCGATCTCGGCCAGCTTCTCGGACAGCCGGATCGAGGGTTCGTGCCCCTTGGCGGAAAAGGTGTGGTAATAGGGCAGCTTGAGCAACTGCGCATAGGCGGCATCGGCCAGCCGCTTTTCGTTGAAGCCGACCGCCACGGACCACAGCCCGGCCATCCCCTCGATGTATTTCTTGCCGGTCGTGTCATAGACATGGATGCCTTCGCCGCGGTCGATGATCAGCGGGCCGTTCTTCTCCAGCACGCGCGCATCGGTGAAAGGGTGCAGGTGATGCGCCGCATCCAGCGCGGCGAGCGAATTTGAAAGGGTCATGTCCATCCTCATGCCTGTCCGGTCCCCCATGGGATGGGTCCGAATCCGTGCCGCCGCAAGGAAAAACGCCGATCCGGCGCGGAATCCGGCGCGCGGCGCGGTGAACGTGCTGCAAATGCGGCGTTTCACAGCCCCGCCGTTCTCTTTGCGCCCCCTCCCACAGGGAAAATGATCCACGCAGAAGCGCCCGGCCCGGCTTTTCTCCCTGAATTTCAAAGCACTCTTGGAGAGCGCGCGGAAAAGCGTCACAAGGAGCCGCTATCCCTGCAAGAAAGCCCGCACCATGACCCCTGCCCCGACCCGCGCGCTGACCCATCTTCGCAATCTCGAAGCGGAAAGCATCCATATCATGCGCGAGGTGGTCGCGACCGCCGAAAACCCGGTGATGCTCTATTCCGTGGGCAAGGATTCCGCCTGCATGCTGCATCTGGCGAAGAAGGCGTTCTATCCCGCGCCGCCGCCGTTTCCGCTCTTGCATGTCGATACGACGTGGAAGTTCCGCGTGATGTATGACCTGCGCGACAAGGCCGCGAAGGATGCGGGGATGGAGCTTCTGGTCTATCAGAACCCCGAGGCGGTGGAGAAGGGCATCAACCCCTTCGACCATGGCAGCCTGCACACCGACATGTGGAAGACCGAGGGGCTGAAACAGGCGCTGACGAAATACGGCTTCGACGTGGCCTTCGGCGGCGCGCGGCGCGACGAGGAGAAATCCCGCGCGAAGGAGCGGATCTTCTCTTTCCGTTCCGCCAACCACCGCTGGGATCCGAAGAACCAGCGCCCCGAGCTGTGGAAGCTGTATAACACCCGCAAGGCGAAGGGCGAGAGCATCCGCGTGTTCCCGCTGTCGAACTGGACCGAGCTTGACATCTGGCAATATATCCACCTCGAAGGCATTGAAATCGTGCCGCTTTACTTTGCCGCCCCGCGCCCGGTGGTGGAGCGTGACGGCCTGCTGATCATGGTGGATGACGACCGCTTCCGGCTGAAGCCCGGCGAGGTGCCGCAGATGAAATCGGTGCGGTTCCGCACGCTCGGCTGCTACCCGCTCACCGGCGCGGTGGAATCCACGGCGGCGACGCTCACCGAGGTGATCCGGGAGATGCTGCTCACCACCACCTCGGAACGGCAGGGCCGCGCGATCGACCACGACCAATCCGCCTCGATGGAAAAGAAGAAGCAGGAGGGCTATTTCTGATGTCCGGCGATCTGAAAGCGCATGTCTACGAGGCCGACCACCTGATTGCCGAGGACATCGAAGCCTATCTCGACCTGCATCAGCACAAGACGATGCTGCGCTTCATCACCTGCGGTTCGGTGGATGACGGAAAATCGACGCTGATCGGGCGGCTGCTGTACGACAGCAAGATGATCTTCGAGGATCAGCTGGCGAGCCTTGAGCATGACAGCAAGACCTCCGGCACGCAGGGCGGCGATATCGACTTTGCCCTCTTGGTGGACGGTCTGGCGGCGGAGCGCGAACAGGGCATCACCATCGACGTCGCCTATCGCTTCTTCGCCACGGAAAAGCGGAAATTCATCGTCGCCGACACCCCCGGGCATGAACAATACACCCGCAACATGGTCACCGGCGCCTCGACCGCCGATCTGGCGGTGATCCTGGTCGATGCGCGGCAGGGCGTGCTGACGCAGACCCGGCGGCACAGCTATCTGGTGAACCTGCTCGGCATCCGCAACATCGTGCTGGCGATCAACAAGATGGATCTGGTCGGCTATGCGCAGGACCGGTTCGACGAGATCGTCCGCGACTATGCCGATTTCGCGCAGCGGATCGGGATGGAGAGCTTTGCCCCGATCCCGATTTCCGGCCTGAAGGGCGACAATATCGTCACCCACAGCCCGGAAATGCCCTGGTATGACGGCCCGACCCTGATGGCGCATCTGGAGCAGGCCCCGGTCAATGCGACCCGGCTGCAAGAAGGCCCGTTCCGCATGCCGGTGCAATGGGTGAACCGGCCGAACCTCGACTTCCGCGGCTTTGCCGGGCAGGTCGCGGCGGGCACGGTGCGCCCGGGCGATGCGGTGCGGGTGCTGCCCTCGGGCAAGACGACGACGGTGAAGGCGATCCCGTCCTTTGACGGCGACAAGGACAGCGCGGTCGCGGGCGAATCCGTCACCCTGACCTTCGCGGATGAAATCGACTGTTCGCGCGGCGACGTCATCACCCGCGCCGATGCGCCCTGCGAAGTGGCCGATCAGTTCGAAGCCTCCATCGTGTGGATGGACGAGGCCGAGATGCTGCCCGGTCGGCCCTATCTGCTCAAGATCGGCACGCAGATGGTCACCGCCACCGTGACCGAACCGAAATACGAGGTGAACGTCAACACGCTCGACCATCTGGCGTCGAAAACGCTGAAGCTGAACGCGATCGGGGTGTGCAACATCTCGACCGACCGGCCCGTGCCGTTCGAGCCCTATGCGGTGAACCACGACCTTGGCGGCTTCATCCTGATCGACCGGATGACGAATGCCACCGTCGCCGCCGGGATGATCCATTTCGCCCTGCGCCGCAGCCAGAACATCCATTGGCAGGCGGTGGACATCAACCGCGAAGCCCATGCCGCGCAGAAGAACCAGAAGCCCTGCGTGGTCTGGTTCACCGGCCTGTCGGGGGCGGGGAAATCCACCATCGCCAATCTGGTGGAAAAGAAGCTGCATGCGATGGGCAAGCACACCTTCCTGCTGGACGGCGACAACGTGCGCCACGGGCTGAACCGCGATCTGGGCTTTACCGATGCCGACCGGGTGGAGAACATCCGCCGCGTGGGCGAGGTGGCGAAGCTGATGACCGACGCCGGGCTGATCGTGCTGACGGCCTTCATCTCGCCCTTCCGCTCCGAACGGCGGATGGTGCGCGAGATGCTGCCCGAGGGCGAGTTCCTGGAGGTCTATGTCGACACCCCCCTCGCCGTGGCCGAAGCGCGCGACGTGAAGGGCCTGTATAAAAAGGCCCGCTCCGGCGCGCTGAAGAACTTCACCGGCATCGACAGCCCCTATGAGGCCCCCGAGGCGCCGGAGGTCGTGGTCAACACCGCCACCCTCAGCGCCGAAGAAGCCGCCGATCAGGTGGTGGCCGCGATCCTCGGCTGAGCGGTGACGATCTTTGCCCGAACCGGTGACGCCCATGGCACCGGTTCGGCATGGCATCCCAACGGGACGGCCCCTGTATCCTTGGGGCGGCGTATGGATACAACTTGGCTCTTGCGGCGGCGGCGCTCCCCCGGCGATAGTGGCGCGACACAGCACAAGATCCGCCATGCCCCGCCAATCCGTCCTCGCGCCCTTCCGCAACCGCAGTTTCCGCGCGCTGTGGACGGCGACGCTCGCCTCGAACCTCGGCGGGCTGGTGCAGGCGGTGGGGGCGGGGTGGATGATGGCCTCGCTGACCTCCTCGCATGGGATGGTGGCGCTGGTGCAGTCGTCCAACACCTTGCCGATCATGGCCTTTTCGCTGATCGCCGGGGCGCTGGCCGACAATTTCAACCGCCGAAGGATCATGATCTTCGCGCAGGGGTTCATGGTGATCGTCTCGGCGGCGCTGGCGGTCTGCGGCTGGTTCGGGCTGCTGACGCCGTGGCTTTTGCTGACCTTCACCTTCCTGATCGGCTGCGGCGCGGCGCTGTTCAACCCGTCGTGGCAGGCGTCGATGGGCGATATCGTCGCGCGCGACGACCTGCCAAGCGCGGTGAGCCTGAACAGCATGGGCTTCAACATGATGCGCAGCCTCGGCCCGGCGGTGGGGGGCATCATCGTCGCGGTGGCGGGGGCGGCGGCGGCCTTCGCGCTCAATGCCGTCAGCTACCTGCCGCTGATCGGGGCGCTGCTGCGGTGGAAGCCCGCCTATCCGGAACCGAAACTGCCGCCGGAATCGCTCGGCTCGGCGCTTGGGGCGGGGCTGCGCTATGTGCTGATGTCGCCCGCGCTCCTGCGGGTGATGGGGCGCGGCGGGATCTTCGGGCTGGCGGCGGTGTCGGTGCTGGCGCTCCTGCCGCTGGTCGCGCGCGATACGCTGCACGGCACGGCGATGACCTATGGCATCACGCTCGGCTGCTTCGGCCTGGGCGCGATCGGCGGGGTGGCGCTGAACGGGCCGCTGCGCGAGCGGCTGGCGAACGAGATCGTGGTGCGGCTGGCCTTCGTCGGCTTTGCGGTGGCGGTGGCGGTGCTGGCCGCTTCGGTCTGGCTGGTGCTGAGCTGCGCGGCGCTGCTTCTGGCCGGGGCGTGCTGGGTGCTGGCGCTGTCGCTGTTCAATGTCACGGTGCAGTTGGCCACGCCCCGCTGGGTCGTCGGGCGGGCGCTGTCGTTTTACCAGACGGCGGTGTTCGGCGGCATGGCGGGGGGCGCATGGCTCTGGGGCGCGCTGGCCGATGCGCGGGGGGTGTCCTTCGCGCTTTATGCCTCCTCGGGAACGCTGCTGGTGGGGGCGGCACTCGGCTTCTGGCTGCGGCTGTCCGAATTCTCGACGCTCGACCTCGACCCGCTCGACAGGTTCCGCGCACCCGAGCCCCGGCTGGACATCAAGGACCGCTCCGGCCCGATCATGGTGATGGTCGATTACCTGATCGACGCCGCCGATACCGATGCCTTCCTTGCCCTGATGCAGGAGCGCCGCCGGATCCGCATCCGCGACGGCGCCCGGCAATGGGTGCTGCTGCGCGATCTGGAGAACCCCGACAGCTGGACCGAGAAGCTATCACGTCCCGACATGGCTCGACTATCTGCGCCACAACCAGCGCCGCACCAAGGCCGATGCCGAGAACCTCGACCGGCTGCGGGCGCTGCACCGGGGGCCGGGCGACATGCCCCGGGTGCACCGGATGATCGAGCGCCAGACCGTCCCGGTCCATGACGACATTCCGCCGCGCCCGGCGCCGGAGATCTGATTTCCCCTGCGATCGTGCTATGCTGGCGCAGGACCAAGGAGGGCGAGATGAAGATCGCGATCATCGGAACCGGCTCGATGGGAGGCCTGTTCGGCTGGAAACTGGCGCAGGCGGGGGCGGAGGTCTGGGGCTACGACGTGTCGCAGCCGCATGTGGATCAGATCAACGCCGTCGGCCTGACCCTTGATTTCACGGATCATTCCGAGGTCGCGCGGATCCATGCCACCACCGACCCCGCCCGGATCGGAGAGGCGGATGCGGTGCTGGTCTTCGTCAAGGGCGGGGCGACCGAAGCGGCGATGACCGCCGCGCGCGGGGTGGTCGGGCCGAAGACCCTGATCGTGACGATGCAGAACGGCATCGGCAATGCGGAACGGATCGCGGCGCTGTTCCCCGGCCATGTCATCGCCCATGGCATGACCACCCTCGCCGCGCAGATCGAGGGGCCGGGCCGGGTGCGCGCCACCTCGGACGGCAAGGGCGAGATCAGCTTCTGGCCGCTGACCGGCGACCCTGATGCCACCGCGCGGGAGCTGTGCCGCCTGCTGGATGGCGGCGGGATGCAGGCCACGCTCGATCCGCAGATCGACCTGCGGATCTGGCGCAAGCTGGTGGTGAACTGTTGCTGCAATTCGGTCTGCGGGCTGCTCGATTGCCGGATTGCGCAGGCGATGGCGCAGCCCGGCATCCAGACCCTGTTCGAGACCCTGACCGCCGAGATCGTCGCCGTGGCCGGGGCGAAGGGCATCGCGCTCGGGCTGGACGAAGCGCTGGCCTATCTGCGCGGGGTCGGGGCGGCGGCGGGGGGGCATTTCCCCTCGATGGTGGCCGATCTGCGCGCCCATCGCCGGACCGAGATCGACGCCCTGAACGGCGCGATCCTGCGCGAGGCGGCGGCGCATGGGCTGACCGCCCCGGCGAATGCGGCGATCACCGCGCTGATCCGGGCAAAGCAGGAGATCGGACGGGGGTGAGTCCCCGCGGAGATTGATCTTCTGTTTTCAGGATCGTAGTAGAATATTTTTCTCTTTCAGGAGAAGAAATAACCGGTTCCCTTTCCTTGTCCGCGGCCCCCTGCTGCCGCTAATAATCGGCACCTGTCACCGGAGCCGCCCCATGACCATGCGCATCGCCCATCTGACCCGCCGCTTCGGCCAGACCGAGGTGCTGCGCGGGATCGACCTAGAGATCGCGAAGGGCGAACTGGTGGCGCTGCTCGGGCCTTCGGGATCGGGCAAGACGACGCTTCTGAAGATCATCGCCGGGCTCGACTGGCCCGATGCCGGCACGCTCACCGTCGATGGCGAGGACTGGCTGAAGAAAAAGGCGCAGGACCGCCGCATCGGCTTCGTGTTCCAGCATTACGCCCTGTTCCCGCATATGAAGGTGCGCGACAACATCGCCTTTGGCCTGAGCGTGTTACCGAAATCGCACCGCCCGCCCGCCGCGCAGATCGCCGCCAAGGTCGAGGAACTGCTGCATTTCCTGCAAATCCCGCATCTGGCGGACCGCTTCCCGGCGGAGCTTTCGGGCGGTCAGCGGCAGCGCGTGGCGCTTGGCCGGGCGATGGCGATCGCGCCGCAGATGCTGTTGCTCGACGAACCCTTCGGCGCGCTGGATGCGCAGGTGCGGCGCGATCTGCGGCGCTGGCTGCGGGGCGTGCTGGAACAGGCGAAGACCACCACCGTTTTCGTCACCCACGATCAGGAGGAGGCGTTCGAGCTGGCCGACCGGGTGGTGGTGATGGGCGCGGGCCGGATCGAACAGATCGGCCGCCCGGACGAGATCCACAACCACCCCGCCACGCCCTTCGTCGCGCGCTTCCTGGGCATGACGGTCGAGGTGCCGGTGGCGCTGCATGCGGGCCGGGCCGAGGCGCCGGGCCTTGACACCACCGCGCTCCCCCGGGTGGCGATGGCGGATGGTGCGGGCACGCTGTTCCTGCGCCCGACCGACATCACCCCGGTTCCCGATCCGCAGGGGCGGTTCCGCGTGACCGAGGCGCTCTCCACCGGCGCGATGCTGCGGCTGACGCTCACGGATACACAGGGCGATCTGTCTCCCGAAATCGAAATCCCCCGCCGTCTGGCCCCGGCGCTGCGCGCGGGCGACCGGCTGCGCCTGCGCCCCGAAGCCGGGCGCCTGTTTCCCGCCGCCGGCGCCGCTCCGGCCCCCGCCCCGGCGCAACGCATCCTCAAGGAGTCCTCGCTGTGAAAACCCGTCTCATTGCCGCCCTGCTCGCGCTTGGCCTTGCCGCTCCGGTCCATGCGCAGGACGCGATCCTGAACGTATCCTATGACATCGCGCGGGAGCTGTTCCAGCAGATCAACCCCGCCTTCGCCGCCGAATGGAAGGCGCAGACCGGGCGCGACGTGACCATCGACCAGTCCCATGCCGGTTCCTCGAAACAGGCGCGCGCGATTCTGGAGGGGCTTCCGGCGGATGTCGTCACCTTCAACCAGGTGACCGACATCGACGTTCTGGCGAAGGGCGGGCTGGTCGATGCCGATTGGCGCAAGGCCTTCCCGAACCAGGCCTCGCCCTATTATTCGCTGCCCGCGTTTCTGGTGCGCAAGGACAACCCGAAGGGCATCAAGGATTGGGACGACCTCGCGCGCGACGATGTGCAGGTGATCTTCCCGAACCCGAAAACCTCGGGCAACGCGCGCTATACCTACCTTGCGGCCTATGAATACGGCTTGCAGAAATTCGGCGGCGATGCGGAACAGACGCAGGCCTTCGTCAAGAAGATCTTCGCCAATGTCCCGGTGTTCGAGACCGGCGGCCGCGGCGCGACCACGACCTTCGCCGAAAAGGAAATCGGCGATGTGCTGATCACCTTCGAGGCCGAGACCGGCGGCATCGCCGCGCAATATGCCGACAAGGGCTTTGTCCGGGTGACGCCCTCGCGCTCGATCCTCGCGGAATTCCCCGTTGCCGTGGTCGAGGAGAACGCGAAGAAGAAGGGCACCGAGGACGTGTCGAAAGCCTATCTGAACTTCCTTTACTCCCCCGCCGGGCAGGAGATTCTGGCGCAGAACTTCAACCGCGTGCATGATGCCGGCGTGCTGGCCCGCCACGCCTTCCCCGATGTGACCCTCGCCACCGTCGAGGATGCCTTCGGCGGCTGGGACAAGGTGACCGCCGAGCATTTCGCCGAGGGCGGCATTCTCGACACGATCTTCGTGAACCAATGAAGCGGGTTCTGCCGGGATTTGGCCTGACGATGGGGGTGACGCTGGCTTATGTCGGCGTCATCGTCCTTCTGCCGGTCGTCGCGCTGGCGCTGAAGGGGGCGGAGATCGGCCCGGCGAAGTTCTTCGCCATTCTGTCGGCGCCGCGCACGCTCGCCGCGCTGCGGCTGACGCTGACGGCGGCGGCGATGGCCACGCTGTTCAACGCGCTTTACGGGCTGTTGATGGCCTGGGTGCTGGTGCGCTACGAATTCCCGGGGAAACGCATTCTCGATGCGCTGATGGACATTCCCTTCGCGCTGCCGACGGCGGTGGCGGGGCTGGCGCTCTCGGCGCTGTTCGCGGGGAACGGCTGGTATGGCGCGGTGCTGGAGCCGCAGGGCATCAAGGTCGTCTATACGATCTGGGGCGTGGCGATCGCGATGGCCTTCACCTCGATCCCCTTCGTGGTGCGCACGGTGCAGCCGATCCTCGAAGACCTCGATCCGCAATATGAGGACGCCGCCCGGACATTGGGCGCGCATCCCTTCACCATCTTCCGCCGCGTGGTGTTCCCGGCGATCCTGCCCGCCTTCATGGTGGGGGTGACGCTCAGCTTTGCGCGCTCGCTCGGTGAATTCGGCGCGGTGGTGTTCATCGCGGGCAACCTGCCGATGAAGACGGAAATCGCCTCGCTCCTCGCCGTGATCCGGCTGGAGGAATACGACTACAACGGCGCGGCGGCGATTGCGCTGGTGCTGCTGATGATCGCGCTGGTGCTGCTCGCGGTGTCGAACCTGCTTCAGGCGCGGGCGCTGCGCTACAAGGGGAAGACCGCATGACCGCCGTTCCGGGGGCGCTGGCCCCGCGCCAAAGCCGCCTTGTGCCGCGGCTGCTGATCGGGCTGGCGCTGGTGCTGACGGCGGTCTTCGTCGTGGTGCCGATGCTCTATATCTTCCACCGGGCGCTGTCGGCGGGATGGGGGCTGTTCGCGCAGAACATCCTCGATCCCGGCACGCTGCATGCGGTGTGGCTCACGGCGCTGGTCGCGCTGATCGTGGTGCCGCTGAACATCGGCTTCGGCATCGCCGCCGCCTGGGCGATCGCGCGCTTCACCTTCCCGGGGCGCAAGGTGCTGCTGACGGTGATTGAAATCCCGTTTTCGATTTCGCCGATCATCGCCGGGATCTGCTACCTGCTGCTTTATGGCCGTAACGGGCTGCTGGGCCCGTGGCTGGGCGCGATGGACCTGAAGGTTTCTGTTCGCGCTGCCCGGCATCGTCATGGTCACGATGTTCGTCACCTCCCCCTTCGTGCTGCGCGAGGTGCTGCCGCTGATGCAGGCGCAGGGGTCAGAGCAGGAACAGGCCGCCGTGACGCTCGGTGCCTCCGGCTGGCAGGTGTTCCGGCGGGTGACGCTGCCGAATATCCGCTGGGCGCTGCTTTACGGCTCGGTGCTGTGCGGTGCGCGGGCGGTGGGCGAATTCGGCGGCGTGTCGGTGGTGTCGGGCTCGATCCGGGGGCAGACGATGACGCTGCCGCTCCAGATCGAGCTGCTGTTCAACGACCTCAACATGGTCGGCGCCTTTGCCGCCGCCTCGACGCTCACGCTGCTGGCGCTGGTGGTGCTGATCCTGAAATCGGTGATGGAAGCGCGGCGCTAGACCACCATCTCGATCAGGAACGGACCGGGGCGGGCAAAACTCGCGCGCATCAGGTCATTCACCTGTTCCATCGTCTCGGCCCGCGCGGCCTCGACCCCGAACCCGCGCGCAAGGCTGACCCAATCGAGCGCGGGCCGCGTCAGGTCCAGCATATCCATCGCCGTCACCCCCGGCACCGCGCCCATCGCGTGATATTCACCGATCAGGATGTTATACCGCCGGTTGCTGATCAGAAGCGTGGTACAGGGCAGGTTCTCACGCGCCTGCGTCCACAGCGATTGCACCGAATAGGCGGCCGAACCATCGGCCTGCAAACTCACCACCCGCCGCCCGGAGGCCAGCGCCGCCCCCGTCGCCATCGGCAGCCCGCCGCCAATCGCCCCCCCGCTCAGCGCGAGCCAGTCATGCGGCCGCATCATCACCGGGCCGAAGCCGCGGCCGAAGGTGATGCTTTCGTCAACGATGATCGCATCCTCGGGCATCAGCGCGCCGACACTCGCCGCCACCGCCTCGGGCGTGATCGCACCGGTGCCGGGTTCGGGCAGCGGCTGGCCGGAGGGCAAGGCCACCTCCGGCGCCGAGAGCGCATCGGCCAGCGCCTGCAACGCCTGTGCCGCATCCTGTTCGGGGCGGGCCAGCACATGCACCTGCGCGCCCTCGGGCAGCAGGGCCGAAGGTTTCCCCGGATAGCCGAAGAACGCCACCGGCGCCGGCGCCCCCGCCAGAATCACCGTATCGTAACCCTTCAGCGCCTCCAGCGCGATGTCGATCGGATAGGGGATGCGCGGGATCGGCAGCCGCCCCTGCCCGCGCTCCATCCGCGCGGTGACAAGCTCCATCATCGCCCCGGCGCCGGTGACCCCGGCGATCCGCGCCACCGCGCGCTGTCCGGGTTCCATCCCCGCATTGCCGCCGAGGAACAGCAGCACCCGCCGCCCCGGTTCGCGCAGGATCCGCGCGGCACGCTCCACCGCGAAATTGTCCACCCCCTGCGTGGCCGTGGGCTGCGCCACTGCGGGCACCCCGCCCTCCATCCACGACGCATCCGCCGGAAGGATCAGCGTCGCGATCTGCCCCTGCCGCGCGGTTTCCACCGCAGCCGCCGCCGCCGCGCCGATCCGCCCGGGCGTGGCCGCGACCTCGACCCGGTGCGAGAGCGTGCGCGCCATCCCCTCGGTATCCGCCGTGAGCGGGGCATCGAAGGGCCGGTGATACACCGCCTGATCGCCGACGATATTGACGATGCCGCTGCGCCCGCGCCGGGCATTGTGCAGGTTCGCCATCCCGTTCGCGAGCCCCGGCCCGCAATGCAGAAGCGTCGCCGCCGGTTTCTGCGCCATCCGGAAATAGCCGTCCGCCGCCCCCGTCACCACCGTTTCATGCAGGCCGAGCACGCATTTCATCCCCGGCACCCGGTCGAGCGCGGCGACAAAGTGCATCTCCGACGTGCCCGGATTGGCGAAACAGACCTCCACCCCCGAAGCAAGCAACGTTTTCACAAGGCTTTCTGCACCGTTCATCTGATCCTCCCGGTTTTCGGGCAGGCTAAGCAGCCGCCGCCACCGCCGCAACCCCGCTTGACCGCGCCCGCGCAAACGGGTCACCTGCGCGCATGGCCTTCACCCTCCGACAGCTCCGCTACTTCGTCGCCGCCGCCGAAAGCGGCACCGTCTCCGGCGCGGCGCTTTCGCTGTCGATCTCGCAATCGGCGGTGACCGAGGCGATCCGCGACCTGGAGGCCGACCTGGGCGTGGTGCTGTTCAACCGCCATCCGCGCGGGCTGGAGATCACGCAGAAGGGGCATCAGTTCCTGCGCCATGCCCAGGGGATTCTGGCGGGCGTGGCCGATGCGCGGCAGGCGGTGGCCTCGGACAGCGAGCGGCTGGGCGGGCGGTTGCAGGTGGGGGTGACCTCGCTGGTGGCGGGCTATGTGCTGTCGGACATCCTCGCGCGGTTCCGCCGGGCGAATCCGGGGGTCGAGGTCACGGCGCTGGAGGAGAATGGCGACCATCTGGAACATCTGCTGATCGGGGGCGAACTCGATGTGGCCGTGATGGTTACCTCGGCGCTGCGCGACCGGATGGCGCTTCAGGCAGAAATCCTTGAGGTCTCGCCCTATCAGCTCTGGCTGCCGAACGGCCATCCGCTGGCCGCGGCGCCTTCGGTTTCCATCGGCGATCTGGCGGGCGAACCGATGATCATGCTCAGCCTCGACGAGATCGAGGAAGCGACCCGCACCCTTCTCGCCGCCTTCGGCGCGCGTCCCCGGGTGGCGTTCCGGACCCGCTCGGTCGAGGCGGTGCGCTCGCTGGTGGCGACGGGGGCGGGGATCGCCTTGCTGCCGGAACTGGTCTATCGGCGCTGGTCGCTGGAAGGCGACCGGATCGTGTCGCGCGATGTCTCGGCGACGCTGCCGGTGGTGCAGGTGGGCGTGGTCTGGCGCCGGGGCGCGCCGCTTGCGCCGCCCGCGCGCGACTTCATCCGCATTGCGCAAAGCCAGCAGCGGCGCTGAGCCATCGGAATTTCCGATGGCCGCGTTCTGTCAATTGAATTTGAGAAACCGCGCCATCTGCCCCACGCTTGCACCCGAGAGGCCAGAGAGCCTCAGCTCAACAGGGAACATGCAGATGAAAACGCTTCTGAACCTCTGTGCCTCGGGGCTGGCCCTTGGCGCGGCGCTGGCGCTTCCGGCGCAGGCCGAGATGCTGAAGGAACTGGGCACGCCCGAAGGCGCGCTGTCGATCGTCGCCTGGCCGGGCTATATCGAGCGCGGCGAAACCGATCCGGCCTATGACTGGGTGACGAAATTCGAGGAAAAGACCGGCTGCAAGGTCGAGGTCAAGACCGCGGGCACCTCCGACGAAATGGTCTCGCTGATGAATCAGGGCGGGTTCGATCTGGTGACGGCCTCGGGCGATGCCTCGCTGCGGCTGATCGCGGGGGGCAAGGTGCAGCCGATCAACACCGCGCTGGTCCCCGGCTGGGCGCGCGTGGACGACCGGCTGAAGGAGGCGCCCTGGCACACCGTGGAGGGGGTGCATTACGGCACGCCCTTCATGTGGGGGCCGAACGTTCTGATGTATGACACCACCGTGTTCCAGACCCCGCCCGACAGCTGGGACATCGTGTTCCGCGAACAGACCCTGCCCGATGGCAAGTCGAACACCGGCCGGGTGCAGGCCTATGACGGACCGATCTACATCGCCGATGCGGCGCTTTACCTCAAGACGCATCGGCCGGAACTGGGGATCACCAACCCCTATGAACTGAACGAAGACCAGTATGCCGCCGCGCTGGACCTGCTGAAGGGTCAGCGCAAGCTGGTCTCGCGCTACTGGCACGATGCGATGGTGCAGATCGACGATTTCAAGAACGAAGGCGTGGTGGCGTCCTCCACCTGGCCGTTCATGGTCAACCTGATGCAGGCGGACAAGGCGCCCGTTGCCTCGGTCTTTCCGAAGGAGGGGGTGACCGGCTGGGCCGATACGCTGATGCTGCACACGGACTCGAAACATCCGACCTGCGCCTATCTGTGGATGGAGCATTCGCTGACTTCGAACCTGCAATCCGACCTGTCGGTGTGGTTCGGCGCGGTGCCTTCGGTGCCCGAAGCCTGCACCGACGGATCGGGCCAGCAGACCGCCGAAGGCTGCGCCGCCAACGGGTTGAAGGATTTCGACAAGATCTGGTTCTGGCGCACGCCCACGTCGAAATGCGAGGCGGGCGGCTGTGTGCCCTATCACCGCTGGGTGTCCGACTATATCGCCGTGATGGGGGGCTGATGTCTGCGGTAAGTTTCCGCGCCGTCTGCCGCCATTTCGGCGCGGTGCGGGCGGTGGATGGCGTGGACCTCGACATCGCGGATGGCGAATTCTTCGCCATGCTGGGGCCTTCGGGCTCTGGCAAGACGACCTGCCTGCGGCTGATCGCGGGGTTCGAGCAGCCCAGTTCCGGGACGATTTCGATCTATGGCGCGGCGGCGGAGGGCATCCCGCCCTACCGCCGCAACGTCAACACGGTGTTTCAGAACTACGCCCTGTTCCCGCATATGAACGTGCGCGACAACGTGGCCTTCGGGCTGCGGGTGAAGGGCGTGGGCAAGGCCGAACGCCATGCGCAGGCCGAACGGGCGCTGGCGCTGGTGGAACTGTCGGGCTATGGCGAGCGCCGCGCGGGCGAATTGTCGGGCGGGCAGCGGCAGCGGGTGGCGCTGGCCCGCGCGCTGGTGAACAAGCCGAAGGTGCTGCTTCTGGACGAACCGCTGGGCGCGCTGGACCTGAAGCTGCGCGAGCAGATGCAGGAGGAGTTGAAGCGCCTGCAACGCGCGCTTGGCCTGACCTTCGTCTTCGTGACCCATGACCAGGAAGAGGCGCTGTCGATGGCCGACCGCATCGCCGTCTTTGCCGAGGGCCGGATCCAGCAGGTCGGCACGCCCGAGGAGATCTACCGCCGCCCGGCGAGCCGCTTCGTCGCGGATTTCGTCGGATCGTCGAACGTCATCCCGGCGGAATATGCCGGCACCGGGCCCGATGGCCATTGGGCCAGCCTGCGCCCCGAGGACATCCGCCTCGACCCGGCGGGGCGTCCGGCCACCGTGACCGCGCGCGCCTATCACGGCCGGGTGGTAAAGCTCGGGCTGAACCTCGGCGGGCAGGAACTGACCGCGCTGGTCCCGCCGGGCGACCTGCCCGAACCCGGCGAGGTCACCCGAATCTCGTGGGATCTCGCAAAGGTCCATGTGATGGGGCCGCAGGCATGAGCGCCGCGATCTTCCCGCCCCGCTCCGGCGTGCTGGCGCGCGGCGTGGACTGGGTGATCCGGCATCCGCGGATGTTCACCTTCCTGATGGTCCTGCCGATCGTGCTGTGGCTGGGCATCGTCTATATCGGCGCGCTGATCGCGCTTTTGATGCAGAGCTTCTTTTCGATCGACGAATTCTCCGGCGTGGTGCGGCATGAATTCACCCTCGCCACCTATGCCGAACTGCTGCGCCCGTCGAATTTCGACATCATCGTCCGCACGGTGGTGATGGCGGCGGCGGTGACGCTGGCCTCTGCCGTACTGGCCTTTCCGGTTGCCTATTACGCGGCCCGCTACGCGCGCGGCAAATGGAAGGCGCTGTTCTACATCGGCGTCATGCTGCCGCTGTGGTCGAGCTATCTGGTCAAGGTCTACGCCTGGAAGCTGGTTCTGGCGAAGGAGGGGATCCTGAACTGGATCTTTGCCAAGCTGCACCTGACATGGCTGCTCGATGCGGTGCTGGCGCTGCCGGTGATCGGGGGCAATTCGCTTTCGGTCAGCTATATCGGCACCTTCATCGTGTTCGTGTATATCTGGCTGCCCTATATGATCATCCCGGTGCAGGCCGCGCTGGAGCGGGTGCCCGATGCGCTGCTTGAGGCGGCATCGGACCTTGGCGCGGCGCCGGGTCAGGCGTTCCGGATGGTGCTGCTGCCGCTGGCGCTGCCGGGTATGGTGGCGGGGTCGATCTTCACCTTCTCGCTGACGCTGGGGGATTACATCATTCCGCAGATCATCGGCTCGTCGCGGCTGTTCATCGGCCAGGCGGTCTATACGCAGCAGGGCACGGCGGGGAATATCCCGCTGGCGGCGGCGTTTACCGTGGTGCCGATCGTCATCATGGGGCTGTATCTGTGGGGCGCGCGGCGGATGGGGGCGTTCGATGCGCTCTAGGGCCCCCCTTCTGCTGCGGCTGGCGGCGCTTGGCGGGCTGGTGTTCCTGCTGGCGCCGATCGCGCTGATCTTCCTTTACGCCTTCACGACCGAGGAAAAGAGCTATCAGTTCCCGCCCCCCGGCCTCACGCTGCGCTGGCTTTCGGTGACAGCGGGGCGGGCGGATGTCTGGGCGGCGCTCGGCCTGTCGCTGAAGGTCGCGGCGATTTCCACCGCCATCGCGCTGGTTCTGGGCACGCTCACCGCCGCCGCCGTCAGCCGCTCGCGCTTCTTCGGGCGGGAAACGGTGTCGCTGCTGGTGATCCTGCCGATCGCGCTTCCGGGCATCATCACCGGGATTTCGCTGCGTTCGGCCTTTGCCCTGATGGAGATTCCGTTCAGCACCTGGACCATCGTTCTGGGCCACGCCACCTTCTGCATCGTCGTGGTCTACAACAATGCCGTGGCGCGGTTCCGCCGCACCTCCGGCGCGCTGATCGACGCGGCGATGGACCTTGGCGCGGACGGGATCCAGACGTTCCGGCTGGTGATCCTGCCCAATATCGGCACGGCGCTGCTGGCGGGGGGAATGCTGGCCTTCGCGCTGTCCTTCGACGAGGTGATCGTGACCACCTTCACCGCCGGGAACCAGTCGACCCTGCCGATCTGGATGCTCGAAGAGCTGGTCCGCCCGCGTCAGCGCCCGGTGACCAATGTCGTCGCCATGGCCGTGGTGCTGGTCACCGTGCTGCCGATCCTTGCCGCCTATTACCTGACCCGCGACGGGGAACACACCGCCGGATCCGAGAAATGAGGGAGACCCGAATGCAGACGCAGATGCTGATCGGCGCCGATCTGGTGGCCGGCACCGAGACCGAGGAGCAGATCCTCAACCCCCGCACCGGCGAGGTGATCACCATCCTGCCCGAAGCCTCCCTCGCGCAGGTCGAGGCGGCGGTGCAGGCGGCCGAGCGCGCCTTTGCGCAATGGTCGCGCACCACGCCCGCCGAACGCTCGGGCTATCTGCTGAAGATCGCCGAGCGGATCGAGGCGGCGGCCACGGAGCTCGCGGCCCTTGAGGCGCTGAACTGCGGCAAGCCGGGGCATCTGGCGCTGAACGACGAACTTCCGGCGATCATCGACTGCTACCGCTTCTTCGCGGGCGCGGTGCGGGTGATGCAGGGGCCGGTTGCGGGGGAATATCTGGCGGGGCATACCTCGATGATCCGGCGCGATCCGGTGGGGGTGGTGGCCTCGATCGCGCCCTGGAACTATCCGCTGATGATGATGGCGTGGAAGATCGCCCCGGCGATCGCGGCGGGCAATACGGTGGTGTTCAAACCCTCGGAACAGACGCCGCTGACCGCTCTGTTCATGGCCCGGGTCTTTGCCGAGGTGCTGCCCGAGGGCGTGGTGAACATCGTCCTGGGGCGCGGCGAGACGGTGGGATCGGCGCTGATCAACCATCCGAAGGTTGCGATGATCTCGCTCACCGGAGACATCGCCACCGGGCGCAAGATCCTTGAGGCTGCGAACAAGACGATCAAGCGCACCCATCTGGAACTGGGCGGCAAGGCACCGGTCATCCTGTGCGACGATGCCGATATTGCGGCGGCGGTCGAAGGGCTGCGCGCCTTCGGCTATTACAACGCCGGGCAGGACTGCACCGCCGCCTGCCGGATCTATGCTCAGGACGGGATCTATGAGCGCTTCGTGGCGGATCTGGCGGCGGCGGTGTCCACCATCGGCTATGCGCAGGCGGATGACAGCCTGAACGAGATCGGCCCGCTGATTTCGCCCCGGCAGCGCGACCGCGTGGCCGCTTTCGTCACCCGCGCAAAGGAGCAGCCGCATATCGAAGCCGTCACCGGCGGCGCGATCCCCGATGGCCCCGGCTTCTTCTACCAACCCACGGTGCTGGCCGGTGCGGTGCAGACGGATGAGATCGTGCAGCGCGAAGTCTTCGGCCCCGTCGTCTCGGTCACCCGGTTTTCCGATGTGGAACAGGCGGTTGGCTGGGCGAACGATTCCGATTACGGGCTGGCGTCCTCGGTCTGGACCCGCGACATCGGCAAGGGGATGCAGCTCGCCGGGCGGCTGCGCTATGGCTGCACCTGGGTCAACACGCATTTCATGCTGACCAACGAGATGCCGCATGGCGGGCTGAAGCAATCGGGCTACGGCAAGGACATGTCGCTCTATGCGCTGGAGGATTATTCCGTCGTGCGCCACATCATGGTCGCCCTGTAAGCGCGGCGGGAAGGCCGCGCGCAGATCAGGGCGCCGATACGCCAGCGGCAGAGCAGATCGTTGAGGCAGGGACCGAAGCGGGAAACCATGATGACGACTGTCGATGGGGGGTAGGCGCCGCGATGCCCCGTCGAGGGGCATGCGCGGCGCGAGGGGCCGGGGCCCCTCAGGCCGTCAGGCCCTCGGGTTCGGGCAGGTGGTGGGCAGGGTCCGGGTGCGGTCGGGTCGCCGGATCAGCGCGGATTTGGGGGTGTCCGCGGGCAGCCGCTTCCCGCGTCTGGACGCCCTTGTTCCGGACGTAAACCGCCGAAGCACGGTCGTCCCCCACCACGGATCGCAGCCGGGGCAACGTGGCATCTGAAACCGGGCAGATGCCTTCCTTTTCAAGGCTTCGACCGGCAGGACATGAGCTTCACCTCGACCGGTTCATCTTCAACACCCCGGCCGACCATTTCATGGAGTTGCACCAAGCAGCTTCGGATCCGGCACAGCCTCGCTCTCTTGCTGGTTCGCCTGACCAAGGGCGCCGGCAATCTGCGCTTCGGCATCGGTCCGACCCCTGTCCCGCCTGTGACGCAATGTTCCAATCAGCGCGTCTTGCCCGAAGCCGGTGGGGCCGTTAGCGTCAACGGCACGAGGACATCCGGGGAGGGATGGCATGGGAGTTTCAGGGATGCGCGTGGCGGTCGTCGGCGCGGGAACGATTGGTGCGGGCTGGGCCGCGCTGTTTCTGGCGCGCGGGATGGAGGTCGCGGTCAGCGATCCAGACCCCGCCGCCGAGGCCAGCCTGCGCGGCTTTGTCGAACGGGCCTGGCCGGTGATGGAACGTCTGGGCCTGATGCCCGGGGCCGATCCGGGGCGCCTGCGCTTCCACGCCGATCCGCGTGACGCCGCCGAGGGCGCCGCCTTCGTGCAGGAGAACGCGCCGGAACGGCTCGACGTCAAGCGACAGGTCTACGCGCAGCTCGAAGAGGTGATCGCGCCCGGCACCATCGTCGCCTCCAGCACCTCCGGCCTCGTCATGTCCAGCCTTCAGGAGGGCACGCGCCACCCGGAGCGCTTTGCCATCGGCCATCCGTTCAACCCGCCGCATATCATCCCGCTGGTCGAGGTGGTCGGCGGGCGCGCGACCAGCGAGGAAACGATCCGCCGCCTGATGGCATTCTACGCCGCGCTCGGCAAACGCCCGATCCGGCTGCGCAAGGAAGTGCCCGGCCATCTGGCGAACCGGCTTCAGGCCGCGCTCTGGCGCGAGGCGGTCCATGCGGTGGAAAGCGGCCTTGCCAGCGTCGAGGATGTCGACACCGCCATCGCCGAGGGGCCGGGGCTCCGCTGGGCGCTGATGGGGCCGAACATGATCTTCGCCCTAGCCGGCGGCGCGGGCGGGATGAGCCATTTCCTCGACCATATCGGCCCGGCGATGGAGGGTTGGTGGGCCGACCTGGGCCAGCCGCGCCTGACGCCGGAACTGCGGGAACGGCTGATCGCCGGTTCGCGCGACGAACTGGCCGGGCGGACCATCCCCGCCCTGTCGGCGGACCGCGACCGAATGCTCCTCGCGCTGCTCGAAATGCTCCGGCGCGAACGCGCACAGACAGACCACGAAGAGGGAGGCCAGCCATGAGACAATCGAAGAAGGTCATCATCACCTGCGCGGTGACGGGTTCGATCCACACACCCACCATGTCCGAACATCTGCCGATCACGCCCGAGCAGATCACGGCCGAAGCGGTGGCGGCGGCCGAGGCGGGGGCCGCGATGATCCACCTGCATGCGCGCGATCCGGAAACGGGCCGCCCCTCGCCCTCGCCGGAACTGTTCGCGCAGTTCCTGCCGCGCATCAAGCAGCAGTCGGACGCGATCCTGAACGTCACCACCGGCGGCGGGATGGGGATGACGCTGGACGAACGGCTGGCGGCGGCGAAATGGGCACAGCCCGAGGTCGCCTCGATGAACATGGGGTCGCTCAACTTCAACATCTCGGGCGCGGCGGCGAAGATCCGCGATTTCAGGCACGACTGGGAACGCCCCTATCTGGAACAGACGAAGGATCTGATCCTGTCGAACACCTTCGCGCAGATCGAACGCTGCATGCGCGAGCTTGGCGATCTCGGCACGAAGTTCGAGTTTGAATGCTATGACGTGAGCCACCTCTACAACCTCGCGCATTTCGCCGACATGGGCATCATCAAGCCGCCCTTCTTCATCCAGTGCATCTTCGGCATCCTGGGCGGCATCGGCCCGGAGCCGGAAAACCTGATGCACATGAAGGCGACGGCGGACCGGCTGTTCGGACAGGATTACTACCTCTCCGTTCTGGCGGCGGGGCGCCATCAGATGCCCTTCGTCACCCTGAGCGCGATCCTTGGCGGCAATGTGCGCGTCGGGCTGGAGGACAGCCTCTATCTCGGCAAGGGCCGGATGGCGGTCTCCAACGCCGAACAGGTGGCGAAGATCCGGCGCATTCTGGAGGAGTTGAGCCTGGAAATCGCCACGCCGGAGGAGGCGCGCGCGATGCTTCAGACCAAGGGTGCGGCCAACGTCGCGTTCTGAGCGACCATCGAGGGAGGAAGAACCATGAGGACAGTCCTTGCGACCACGGCCTGCGCGCTGGCGCTTGCGGCCGGAACGGCGGATGCCGAGATTTCGGACGGCAAGGTCAAGATCGCCGTGCTGACCGATATGAGCGGCGCCTATGCCGATGCGAGCGGGATGGGCTCGGTCGAGGCCGCGCGCATCGCGGTGGAGGAATTCGGCGGCACCGTGGCGGGCGTGCCGATCGAGATCATCTTCGCCGATCACCAGAACAAGCCCGACGTGGGCGCCGCACTCGCCAACCGCTGGATCGACACCGAACAGGTGGATGCGATCGCCGATGTGCCGACCTCCTCGGTCGCGCTGGCGGTGCAAGACATCACGCGGCAGAAGAACCGGGCCTTCCTGATTTCCGGCGCGGGGGCGGAGCAGCTGACGGGCGCCCCCTGTTCGCCCACCACGGCGCAATGGACCTATGACACCTACGCACTGGCGCAGGGCATGGGGAAATACGGCGTCGAGACCATTGGCGACACATGGTTTTTCGTCACGGTGGACTATGCGTTCGGCCAGGCGCTGGAGGCGTCGCTGTCGAAGGTGCTGGTCGAAAACGGCGCGACCATCGTCGGATCGGTCAGGCATCCGCTGGGATCGACGGATTTCTCCTCCTTCGTGCTTCAGGCGCAATCCTCCGGGGCGAAGGCCATCGCGCTTGCCAATGCCAGCGGCGACACGGTGAATGCGATCAAGTCGGCGCAGGAATTCGGCCTGCCGCAGGGCGGGCAGACCCTCGCCAGCCTGCTGATGTTCCCCTCCGACATCAGGTCGCTGGGGCTCGACGCCGCGCAGGGGCTGGCGATGATTGACGGCTGGAACCCCGACCGGGACGAGGACAGCCGCGCCTTCGCCAAGACTTACATCGCGCGCACGGGCAACCTGCCCAGCATGATCCAGGCCGGGGTCTATTCCGCCGTCCGCCATTACCTGAAGGCAATCGAGGCGCTTGGCGCCGACGATGCGACGGCGGTGGTGGCCAGGATGCGCGAAACGCCGGTGAACGACGCCTTCACCAAGGGCGGCGTGCTGCGGGCGGACGGGCGGATGGTGCATGACATGTATCTGATGCAGGTGAAATCGCCCGCCGAATCCTCCGGCGACTGGGATTTCTACAAGGTGCTGGCCACCATCCCCGGCGATGAGGTCTATCGTCCGCTCGACGCGGGCGGCTGCCCGCTCGCCCGGAACTGACCCCCGTCAGGGGGTCGCGGCGGCGACGGGGGAGCGGCTGACGGAGGGCGCCCGGAAACTCCCGCAGCAATAGGCCATGAGCTGACGGATCAGCTCCTCGTCGTCGTCGGTGTCGCACATCCCGCCCGAAAGCCGCTTCAGCCGCCGGGTATCGGGGTCCGAGTCGATCAGCACCTGCATGATCGCGCCAATGGTAAAGTTGTAGCGCCAGAACACTTCGGCGCGCGACAGCCCGGGCGCCACCTGTTGCAGCGCCTCGATGAAGCGCAGCACGACCGGATCAACACGCTCGACGAAGAACTTCGCGCTGGTGGGGCTCGGGCGGGCGCGGACCTGCTGCACCAGATGGGTCAGCGGCCGCTGCCCGGCCTCGTCGCGGCTCATCATCACCATCGGCCGGATCAGCGCATCCATCACCCCTTCGAGCGTCAGCCCCCCGGGCGCCCGTTCATGCGCCTCCAGCGCCGTCAGCCGCGCCCGGGTATAGGGCTGCATCATCTCGTTCAGGACTTCGTTGATCAGCCCGTCCTTCGAGCCGAAGTGATAATGGATCGACGCCACGTTCACCCCGGCGCGCAGGGTGATGTCGCGCACCGTCGCCAGCTCGAACCCTTTCGCGACAAAGACCTCCCGCGCGGCGGCCAGAATGCGGCTGCGCGCGCTTTGATCCGCGGGGCGAGAGGTTCCTGATGGCATCCGATCGTCCTTTTTGCTCATGGAAGAACCGGCCCCGTCATTCCTCGAACGCCTGTTCTCGCACGCCCCTCAGGCGCGGCAGCGACACCACCACCAGCGCCAGCACCGCCGCAAGCAGAAGCCCCGCCGAAATCGGCCGGTCGAGGAAGGTCAGCGCATTCCCGCGCGCCAGAAACATCGCCCGGCGGAAGTTTTCTTCCATCATCGGCCCCAGAAGCAACCCCATCACCAGCGGCGCGGCATCGCAGTCCAGCTTCGAGAACACATAGCCCAGCAGCGCGAAGAGCGCGAGCATCCACACCGCGAAGGGCGAATTGCCCAGCGAATAGGCGCCGAGCGCGCAGAACACCAGGATCGCCGGATACATGTAGCGGAACGGCACCGTGAGCAGCTTCGTCCACAGCCCGACCAGCGGCAGGTTCAGCACCAGAAGCATCAGGTTGCCCACCCACATCGAGGCGATCACCCCCCAGAAGATCTCCGGATGATCGGTGATCAGCGTCGGCCCGGGCGGAATGCCCTGCATGATCAGCGCCCCGAACATCAGCGCCATCACCGCATTCGACGGCAGCCCGAGCGTGAGCAGCGGCACGAAGGAGGTCTGCGCCCCGGCGTTGTTGGCGCTTTCGGGGGCCACCACGCCTTCGATCGCACCGCCGCCAAAGCCTTCGGGCGGGGTCGAGACGCGCTTTTCCACCGCATAGGCGGCGAAAGCCGCGAGCAGCGCGCCGCCCCCCGGCAGGATGCCCAGCACCGAGCCGATCCCCGTGCCGCGCAGCATCGGCCCGATCATCCGCCGCAGATCCGCGCGCGAGGGCCAGAGCGAGCGGAAGCTCGTATGGATCGCCGTGCGGGTGCCGCTGCTTTCCAGGTCGTGGATCACCTCGCCGATGCCGAACAGCCCCATCGCGACGATCACGAAGTCGATGCCGCTCGTCAGGTTGTCATTGCCGAGGGTAAAGCGCGCCTCGCCGGTCTGCACATCCTGCCCGACGAGGCCGATCAGGATGCCGGTGCAGACCATCGCCACCGCCCTGAGCACCGAGCCCCGCGACAGCACGACCGAGGCGATCAGCCCCAGCACCATCAGCGAAAAATACTCTGCCGCGCCGAACATCAGCCCCACTTCGGCCATCGCCGGGGCGAAAAGCGCGAGGAAGATGGTGGCCACCGTTCCGGCAAAGAACGACCCCATCGCCGCCGCCGAGAGCGCCACCCCGGCGCGGCCCTTGCGCGCCATCTTGTAGCCGTCGATCGCCGTCACCACCGATGAGGTCTCGCCCGGCAGGTTGAGCAGGATCGCCGTGGTCGAACCGCCGTATTGCGCGCCGTAATAGATCCCCGCCATCAGGATCAGCGCCGTCACCGCCGGCAGGCCGATGGTGAAGGGCAGCAGGATCGCCATCGTCGCCGCCGGGCCAAGCCCCGGCAGGATCCCCACCAGCGTGCCGAGCAGAACCCCCGCGAAACACCAGCCGAGGTTCGACCATGTGGTCGCCTGATCGAAGCCGAACCAGATCGCGCCGAGGATCTCCATCTCAATAGCCTCCGAACCAGGGGCCGAGGATCTGCGTCGTCATGCCAAGACCCTTGACGAAGGCCAAGCTGCACAGCGCGCCGAGGCCCAGCCCATAGGCCGCCATCCGCAGCGGCTGAAACGGCCGGGTCGCGAAAGAGGCGACGAGGCAGCACACCGCCACCGCAGGCAGCATCCCGCCGCCCCGGATCACCAGCCCGAACGCCACGATCGCCGCCAGGATCACCGCGACCCGGCGCAGATCGAAACGCAGCCGCTCCTCCTCCCGCCGCATCAGCGCCTTTGCCGTGAGCGCCAGCCCCAACACCAGCAGCAGCCCGGAAACCAGCATCGGAAAGCCCCCCGGCCCGATCCGGCGCCAGGTGCCGAGGTCCATCCCGACACTTCCGGCCAGAAACGCCCCCCCGATCGCGGCGAAAAGCAGACCTGCGACCAGATCCTTGCCCAGATGCGTGTTCATCGGCTGTCCGCTTTCATCGGTCGTCTGCCGCTGTCCGGCGCAAGGTCGAGGCGGTCGTAGATGGTCACCGGGGGGACCGGGCCGGGAAACGGCGCGATCTCGACAAGGCAGGAATTCGGGCTCGGCCCCTGCGACAGGGTGGAGGCGCCATGATCCGGGGTCAGGACATTGGGATTGCCGTTGACCTCAAGACTGCCCGGCAGGGCGGGGTCCAGCGGGTCGAACCACGCCCCCGTCGCGATCTGCACCACGCCCGGGCGCAGCGCCGGGGTGACATCGGCCACCGCGAGGCAGGCGCCACGGTCGTTGAACACCCGCACCAGATCGCCGCTCTGCACGCCCCGGGCCTGCGCATCGGCGGGGTTGATCCGCACCGGCTGCCGCCCGCCCGCCTTGGTGCGTTGCGAGGGCGCGGCGTGATCCCATTGGCTATGCAGCTTGTCCGAGGGCTGGCAGGTGAGCAGATGCAGCGGCCAGCGGCCCGCCGCCGCCAGCCATTCGCCCGGCGCGATCCACGCCGCATGCCCCGGACAATCCTTCAGGCCGAAGCCCCGGATCCGCTCCGACGCCAGTTCGATCCGGCCCGAGGGGGTGCGCAGCGGATGCGCCTCCGGATCCGCCCGGAACTCCGCCAGGAACGGCAGGTCTTCGCCCTGCGGTTCGGGTTCGGCCACGCCCGCCGCGATGAACGCTTCCGCCTCCGGCAGGGTCACACCGGCCTGCGCCGCCGCCCCGCGCGCCTGATCGTAAAGCCGGGCGAGCCAGTCCGCCGCGCCGAGCCCCCCGGTAAAGGCCGCCTCCGCGCCCAGACGGGCCGCGATCCGGCGCAGGATCTCGAAATCCGTCGGCACGCCCTCCGGAGGCTCCGCCGCCCGCCGCGACAGCGCCAGAAAGGCATCCCGCCCCGTCGCCGTCAGGTCGTCACGCTCGAAGGCCGTGGCGACGGGGAAGACGATATCGGCACGCCGGGCCAGCGCGTTCCAGAAATGCTCGTGGACGATGACCGTCTCCGGCCGCTGCCAGGCTTCGTTGAGGCGGTTCAGATCCTGATGGTGATGGAACGGATTGCCCCCGGCCCAGTAGACCAGCCGCACATGGGGATAGGTCTTCTCCGCCCCGTCATGCAGGTAGTGCGCGCCGGGATGGAGCAGCATGTCCGTGATCCGCGCCACCGGGATCGACAGCGACACCGGGTTCGTGCCCTGCGGCACCGAAGGCCAGTGCACCGGCGGGCGACGCGCGCCGATACTATCGACCGAAGCATAGCCGAAGCCGAACCCCTGCCCGGGCAGGCCGATCCCGCCGAGGAGCGCGGCCAGCGTGATCAGCGCCCAATAGGGCTGTTCGCCATGATCGGCCCGCTGCAATGCCCAGGCCATCATCAGGAAGGTGCGTTTTTCACAGATCAGCCGCGCCAGCCCGTCGATCCGGTCCGGCGCAATCCCGGTCAGGGTGGCAGCCCAGGCGCTGGTCTTCGGCGTGCCGTCGCTCTCACCCAGGATATAGCGGATCGCCCCCTCCGCGCCGGTGGTATAGCGGCGCAGGAACCCGTGATCCGCCCGCCCCGACACGATGACATGATGGCACAGCGCCAGAATGAGCGCGGTATCGCTGCCCGGCACGATCGGCAGCCAGTCGGCCATGAAGGCGCCGTCGAGGTCGTCTTGCACCGGGGAGATGTTGATGAAGCGCCGCCCCAGCCCCTCCATCCCCGCCCGTGCGCCGTGGCGCAGCGCGCCGCCGGCGTTGACCTGCGCATTGCGCAGCGGCACCCCGCCGAAGGCCAGGATCACCTCCGCCGCGCGGATCTGCTGCCAGGAGCTGTGCCCCGACACCATCCCCGCCGTCGAGCCGATGACATGCGGCAGCAGCACCTCGCCCGCCGCATAGCTATAGGTCTGGGTCGAACGGACAGAACCGCCGATCGCGTTGAAGAACCGTTTCACCTGACTTTGCGCATGGTGAAAGCGCCCCGCGCTCGACCAGCCATAGCAGCCGGAATACAGCGCCTCCGGCCCCCATCTGTCGCGGATCCGGGCGATTTCACCGGCGGCCAGCCGCTCGGCCTCGTCCCAGGACACTTCGACGAAACGCTCCGCCCCGCGCCGCCCATGCCCGGGGCCGTTCTCAAGAAAGGACTGCCGCACCGCCGGGCGCAGGATCCGGCAGGGCGCCAGCCGCGCGGCGGGCAGATCCGCCGCGAAGCCCGCCGGGTCCGGGTCCGAAGGCGCGGGGCGCAGGCTCTCGGCCCGCCCGTCATGGCGGTAGAACCCCCAATGCGTGCCGACCTGACCCGCCGCAGGCTCCGCCAGCAGCGCCGCAAAGGCCGCTTCCGAACCCTGCGCCATGATCACTCCGTCTTCAGCCCGGCCTTGGCCACGATGTCACGATAGCGCGCGGTCTCGCTCTCGGCAAAGCCTTGCAGACCGGCGGGATCCTTGAACATCGGGGTAAAGCCGAAGGTCGCGAGCTTGTCCCCGAAGGTCGCGGAGGTGACCACCTTCTCCATCGCCTCCGTCAGATAGGCGGCGGCCTTCGGGTCGAGCGTCTTCGGCGCCCAGACGCCATACCACGACGACAGCGCCAGCGCGGGCATCCCGCTTTCGGCGACCGTCGGGATTTCCGGGGCCAGCGGCGAGCGTTCGGCGCTGGTGATCGCAAGCGGCTTCAGCTTGCCCGCCTTCACCTGCGGCAGCGACGACATCATCGGATCCGCCATCAGCTGCACCTGCCCGCCGATCAGATCCGACAGGGCCGGGCCGCCGCCCTTGTAGCTGACGACCTCGGTATCGACGCCCGCATCCTGCTTCAGCACCTCGACCGCCAGATGCCCGGCGGAGCCATAGCCCGAGGTGGCGAAGTTGTAGTCATCCGGGCTCGCCTTCACCGCGTCGAAGAATTCCCTGAGCGTGTTCGCCTTGGTCGAAACCGGCGTGCTGACGATCAGCGGCCCCTCGGCCACGCCCGCCACCGTCGCGAAATCGGTCAGCGGGTTGTAGGGCGTCTTCGAGTTGAGGATCGGCGTGACCACGAAGATCGAGGCGTTGAACAGCAGCGTATAGCCATCGCCCGCGGCCTTCTGCACATCGGTCGAGCCCACCACGCCCCCGGCCCCACCGGCGCGGTTGTCCACGACGAAGGTCTTGCCCGTCTGCTCGGTCAGTTCCGTCGCCAGAACGCGCGCCACGCTGTCGACCGAGCCCCCCGGCGGATAGGGCACGACCAGCGTCACCGGATGCGTCGGGAAATCCTGCGCGAGCGCGCCCTGCCCGAGGGGCAGCGCCAGAACGGCCGAGATCACAAGCGAACTGAAAGGTTTCATTGGTCCGTTTCTCCTGTCCTGATATGTCATGCGCCTGCCGCCCGCAGGCGGGCCGGGCCGTTTCGGGGCGCGTCCCTCAGAACGTGCCGGGGTATTGGCCGCCGTCGATGAGCAGGTTCTGCGCCGTCACGAAACCCGCCTGCGCCGAACACAGGAAGGCGATGTAGCTGCCCACCTCGTCGGGTTCGCCGAAGCGCCCCGTGGGGTTCTGCGCGATGCGCGAGGCCCAGACCTCCGCGAAGGGGCGTCCGCTCTGCCGCGCGATTTCGGCCACATGCTGGCGCTGCCCGTCCGAGGCGATGACGCCGGGCAGGACGTTGTTGATCGTCACCCCCTGCCCCGCCACGCTGCGCGCCAGCCCCGCGACAAAGCCCACGAGCCCCGAACGCGCCGCGTTCGACACCGGCAGGTCGGCCTGCGCGACCTTGACGCTGCGCGAGACGATGTTGACGATCCGGCCGAAGCCGCGCCCCGCCATGCCGTCGATGGTGCGCCGGATCATGTCGACCGGGGCGAGCAGCATCAGGTCCAGCCCGCGATGCCAGTCTTCGGCCGTCAGATCGCGGAAATCCGCGGGCGGCAGTCCATCGGCATTGTTGACGAGAATATCGGGCTCCGGACAGGCGGCAAGCGCCGCATCGCGCCCGGCGGGCGTGGTGATGTCGGCGGCCACCGCCGTCACCACCGCTCCGGTGCGGGCGCGGATCTCCTCCGCCGCCGCCTCAAGCGTCGCGGGTGTGCGCGCGACGATGGTGAGCACAACCCCCTCCGCCGCGAGGGCCAGCGCGGTCGCCTTGCCCATGCCCCGGCTCGCGCCGATCACCAGGGCCTTCCGTCCGCTCAATCCGAGATCCACACCGGCCCCCTTACGCTGCGAACGACGATACCGGCTTGATCTTCCAGCCGTATTTCTTGTCGAGTTCAAGCTCCTGCACGATCCGCAGACCCGTCGCCAGCGCCTCGGGCGCAAGCCCGGTGAGCGGCTTGCGCAGCTCCCCCGCGGGCAGGCCCACCGCCTTCATCAGCGATTTCACCGCAACCGGATTGATCGCCGAATAGTTGAAATGCAGCAGCGGCAGGATCCGCAGATAGGTGTCACGGAACGCCTCCGCCTCGGCATAAGAGGTCCAGGGGCGCGAGATGGCGGCGATTTCCGCCGGGGCGATGTTGCCGCCCATGTTAGCCGTGCCGTGGCCGCCCAGGCTCATCGTCGGCACGACAAGGCCGAGGTTCGGGCTGTCGCAGCACATCACCGACACATCGGGGCGCGCGCGCAGCACCTGCGCCACCTGACCGACGCGGCCGGTCGATTCCTTGTGGATGATGTAGTTCGGATGCTTGAACAGCCGCAGCAGGCTGTCCCAATGCAGATCGCTCTTCACCCGCGGCGGGTTGTTGTAGATGCCGAGCGGCAGATCCGTGGAATCCGCGACTTCGAGGAAATAGGCCTCGATATCGGCCTCCGGCGCGCAGATATAGGCGGGCGCCGCCAGGATCGCGCCATCGGCGCCGTTGTCGCGGGCGAATTTCACATAGTCGATGGTGGTCTGGGTGTTCGTGCCGGTGCAGCCGTAGAACAGCGGCATCCGGTCAGTCTTCATTTTCGCGGTTTCGACGATGACCTGACGGCGCTCCTCGGGCGACAGCATCGAGACTTCGCCGGTCGATCCCATGATCAGGATCGCCGAGGTGCCGTTGGCTTCGTGGAACTGCAACAGTTCCCGGAACGCGCCGAAATCGACGGCCCCCGATTTGTCGAACGGCGTGATGATGGCGCAGAACGAACCTGTGATCTTGGGAGTCTGGAGGGTCATGACAGTTCCTGCGGGCTGGTGAACACTGTTTGAAGTGTCGCTTGAAACCGGCGCCTGTCAATCATGCCCCGATCTGAAAAGACGGGGGTAACCGGCTTCGTCGCCAAGTCGAACAGAACGATCCAATTTCGGGCGGGATCTGGAAATTTCCTCCTCTGCGGCGGTGCGGCAGGCCCGAATCATCCGGCCCGCGCGCAGCCGGTCAGACCCCGGCAGCGGCCTCCTTGATCGGGAAACAGTTCCCCGCTTCCGGGCTTTTCCGCTCTGTCAGGGTCGCCGTTTTTCCAGACGAATGTCCCCGCCGCCGATCTCCTGCGCGTTCCCCCATCCCAGATGGCGGTAGAACCCAGCGGCCCGCGATGCCTGCGCCGTTTCAAGCCATATCACCGCATGGCGCGCGAAAAGCTGCGCCTCCGCCTCCGCAACAAGACGGCGCCCCACGCCCAGTCCCTCATGGCCGGGCAACACGAAAGCGGCGAACAGGGCGCCTTCCTCCGCGTCGATCATCGAAAATCCAATAATGGCCTCGTCCGCGACGGCAACCCACGCGCAGCGATCCGTTGCGATCATCGCCGCAACGGATGCTTCGGTGATGCCCATCGCGGCGAGTTCAGCGCGCGATGCCGCGTTCTCGCTCACCGAGGTCCGGACATGAAAGATGGCCGCCACATCCGCCGGGTCCGCCGCCCGGATCCGGATGAAGCCCCCCGGGGACCGGGGGGCAAGCCCTGATGTCAGAGCCCTGCCGCCTTGCGCAGCGCGCGCCGGTCCTGAAGCTCCTCGGCGACGAGGAAGGCCAGTTCCAGCGATTGCGACGCGTTCAGGCGCGGGTCGCAGGCGGTGTGGTAGCGGCTCGACAGGTCTTCGTCCGACACCGCGCGCACGCCGCCGGTGCATTCGGTCACGTCCTGGCCGGTCATCTCGAAATGCACGCCGCCGGGGATCGTGCCCTCGGCCTTGTGGATCGCGAAGAACTCCCGCACCTCGCGCAGCACGGAATCGAAGGGCCGGGTCTTGAAGCCCGAGGCTGATTTGATCGTGTTGCCGTGCATCGGGTCGCAGGACCACAGCACGTTCGCGCCCTCCTGCTGCACGGTGCGGATCAGGCGCGGCAGATGCTCGCCGACCTTGCCCGCCCCGAAGCGCGCGATCAGCGTCAGCCGGCCCGCCTCGTTCTCCGGGTTCAGCCGGGCCATCAGCACCTTCAGATCCTCGGCCGTGGTCGAGGGGCCGCATTTCAGCCCGATCGGGTTCTGCACGCCGCGGCAGAATTCCACATGCGCGCCATCGGGTTGCCGGGTGCGGTCGCCGATCCAGAGCATGTGGCCCGACCCCGCGACCGGAATCCCCGTGGTGCTGTCCACGCGGCACAGCGCCTCTTCGTATTCCAGCAGCAGCGCCTCGTGCGAGGTGTAAAAATCCACCGTGCCCAGTTCATGCGCGGTGTCCGAGGTCACCCCCGCCGCCGCCATGAAATCCATCGCATCCGAAATCCGCTCCGCCACTTCGCGGTAGCGCGCGGCGCCGGTTTCGTCGGTGAAGCCGGAAATCCACGACTGCACCCGGTGAATATCGGCATAGCCGCCGGTCGAGAACGCGCGCAGCAGGTTCAGCGACGCCGCCGCCTGGGTATAGGCCTGCAACATCCGCGCGGGATCGGGCACCCGGGCATCGGCGGTGAAGTCGAAGCCGTTGATGATGTCGCCGCGGTAGCTGGGCAGTTCGACGCCCTCGATCGCCTCGGTCGGCGCCGAACGCGGCTTTGCGAATTGTCCCGCCATCCGGCCGACCTTGATCACCGGCACCTTCGCGCCCCAGGTCAGCACGATCGCCATCTGCAACATCACCTTGAAGGTGTCGCGGATGTTGTCGGCCGAGAATTCGGCGAAGCTCTCGGCACAATCGCCGCCCTGCAACAGGAAGGCCTCGCCGCGCGCCGCCTTTGCCAGATCCGCCTTGAGCCGCCGCGCCTCGCCCGCAAAGACGAGGGGGGGCATCCGGGCAAGCTGCGCCTCGACCGCCGTCAAGGCCGATTGATCGGGATAATCGGGCATCTGGACCCGCGGTTTCGCGCGCCAGCCCGACTTCATCCATCCCTTGGCCATAGTCCCCTCCGAACCTTACAGAATTGTCCGCCGTGTATAGAGCCTGCGGCGGCGGGAACAAAGCAGATTCTCGACCTGCTCAATTTTCCGGCAATGCCCAAAATCATGCAGCCCGCGCATCGGGAATTTCTTGCCGATGCGCGCAAAGCCTGTAGAGAGATTCGCGAAACGACATGCCAGAGGTCGCAAATGCGCCTGCCAGCCCAGATTCGCACCCATGCCCGGCCCGCGCCTTCGCATGGCACGCTCCGGCTCCCCACCGCGGAAAAGCCACGGCGATTCCTGTTCCTGCTGCTCGACCGATTCACGATGATCGCCTTCGCCTCGGCGATCGAACCCTTGCGGCTGGCCAATCAGGTCTCGGGGCAGAAGCTTTACGACTGGAAGCTGCTGTCGGAGGACGGCCATGATGTGGCCTGTTCGAACGGTACGGTGATGCGGGTGGATGCCGGGCTGGGCGCGGTCGGGCGCGACGATACGGTGCTGGTCTGTGGCGGGATCGACGTGGCCGAATCGACGTCGAAGGCGGTGCTCGGGTGGCTCCGGCGCGAGGCGCGGCAGGGCGCGGCGGTGGGCGGGCTGTGCACCGGGGCGTGGTCGGTCGCCAAGGCCGGGCTGCTCGATGGCCGCCGCGCCACGATCCACTGGGAAAACCAGGACAGCTTCGCCGAGGATTTCGACGAGATCCAACTGACGCAATCGGTCTTCGTGATCGACGGCAACCGGCTGACCACGGCGGGCGGCACCGCGTCGATCGACCTGATGCTGCGGCTGATCGCGGGCGACCATGGCGAGGCGCTGGCCAATACCATCGCCGACCAGCTGATCTACAATTCGATCCGCACCGATCGCGACACGCAGCGGCTCTCGATCCCGACCCGGATCGGCGTGCGGCATCCGAAGCTCGCGCAGGTCATCGCGCGGATGGAAACCCATATCGAGGAACCCGTCAGCCCCGCGACCCTCGCCGAAGGTGTCAACATGTCCACGCGGCAGCTTGAGCGGCTGTTCCGCCGTTATCTCGGGCGCTCGCCGAAGCGGTATTACATGGAAATCCGGCTGCAAAAGGCGCGCAACCTGCTGATGCAGACGGAGATGAGCGTGATCAACGTCGCGCTGGCCTGTGGCTTCGCGAGCCCCTCGCATTTCTCCAAATGCTACCGGGCGCAGTATCACACCACCCCCTATCGCGAACGCGGCGCCTCGGCACCCCTGGGCGAACCGGAGCCCGTTGCCGAAGCCTGCGACCTCCCGGACGAGATCTGAGCCGCCTGCGCACTTTTCTTTTGCCCGATCGGGGTCTAACCTCTCCGGGAACAAACACCAATTGGGAGTGAACCACATGCGGAAACTGCTTCTGGCGAGCGCGGCGATCACGCTGACCGCGGGCGGTGCGTTTGCCGAAACCATCACGATGGGGGTCGATCTGGCCTTTACCGGCCCGCTGGAATCCATGGCGCCGCCGATTGCGCAAAGCATCGAGATGGCGCTCAAGGAGGTTTCCGACTCCGGCAAGCTGCTCGATGGCGTCACGCTCACGCCGGTGCGCGGCGATACGACCTGTGTCGATGCTGCCGCCGCCACCGCGACGGTCGAACGGCTGGTCACCGCAGAGAAGGTGCGCGGCATCGTCGGCGGCATGTGCTCGGGCGAAACCATCGCCTCGCTCACCAATGTCGCGATCCCGAACGGCGTGGTGATGATCTCGCCCTCGGCAACCTCGCCGGCGCTGTCGACGATGGACACCAGGGGCTTCTTCTACCGCACCTCGCCGTCGGACGCGCGGCAGGGCGAAGTGATGACCGACATCATCCTGGAACACGGGGTCAAATCGGTCGCGGTGACCTATACCAACAACGATTATGGCAAGGGCCTGGCCGACAGCTTTGCCGAATCCTTCAAGGCGAAGGGCGGCACGGTGACCATCGTCGCCGCGCATGACGACGGCAAGGCCGACTATTCGGCCGAGGTCGCGGCGCTGGCGGCGGCGGGCGGCGATGCGCTGGTCGTGGCGGGCTACGTCGATCAGGGCGGCTCGGGCATCCTGCGCGGCGCGCTCGACACCGGCGCGTTCGAGACCTTCGTGCTGCCCGATGGCATGGTGACCGCGACGCTGGAAAAGAACTTCGGTTCGGAACTCGACGGCTCCTTCGGCCAGATGCCCGCCTCCGAAGGTGCGGGGCATGACAAGTTCCTCGAAATCGCCAAGGCCGCCGGGTTCGAAGGGTCGGCGATCTATGCCGCCGAGGCCTATGACGCCGCCGCGCTGATGATGCTGGCGATGCAGGCGGCGGGCTCGACCGATCCGAAGGTCTACAAGGACAAGATCGTCTCCATCGCCAACGGCCCGGGCGAAAAGATCCTGCCCGGCGAACTGGCCAAGGGGCTGGAGCTGATCAAGGAAGGCAAGGCGATCGACTATGACGGCGCGACTGCGGTCACCTTCGTCAACGAACGCGAAAGCGCGGGCACCTTCCGCGAGATCGAGATGAAGGACGGCAAGATCACTACGGTGAAATACCGCTGATCCGAACGGCCCGGGGAAACCCGGGCCTTTCCAAACGAGGCCCGAACGGCCCGCGGCAGGAAACAGGGGACGGAATGATACGGGTCGAGAACCTGCACAAGCATTTTGGCGGTTTCCATGCCGTCGATGGCGCGTCGCTCGAAATCGCCACGGGCACGATCACCGGGCTGGTGGGGCCGAACGGCGCGGGGAAATCGACGCTGTTCAACGTGATCGCCGGGGTCTATGCGCCGACATCGGGGCGCGTGCTGATGGATGGCGAGGATATTTCCGGCCTGCCGCCGCACGCGCTGTTCCACAAGGGGCTGTTGCGGACGTTCCAGATCGCGCATGAATTCCCCACGCTGACGGTGCGCGAAAACCTGATGATGGTGCCCGGGGGCCAGTCGGGCGAGACGCTGTGGAACAGCTGGTTCCATCGCGGCCGGATCGCGCGGGAGGAACGCGCGCTGCGGAAGAAGGCCGACGAGGTGCTTGATTTCCTGACGATTTCGCATCTGAGGGACGAACGCGCGGGGAACCTTTCGGGCGGACAGAAGAAGCTGCTGGAACTCGGCCGGACGATGATGGTCGATGCCAAGATCGTCTTTCTGGACGAGGTTGGCGCCGGGGTGAACCGGACGCTTCTGAACACCATCGGCGATGCGATCGTGCGGCTGAACCGGGAGCGCGGCTATACCTTCTGCGTCATCGAACACGACATGGATTTCATCGGTCGGCTGTGCGATCCGGTGATCGTGATGGCCGAGGGCAAGGTTCTGGCTGAGGGCAGCCCCGCCACGATCATGCAGAACGAAGCGGTGATCGAGGCCTATCTGGGCCGGGGCCTGAAGAACAAGGGGGCGCGGGCATGAGCTTTCTTGACGCCTCCGGCATGACGGGCGGCTATGGCGCCACCGACATCCTGCACGGCTGCACGCTGCGGGTGGACCGGGGCCAGATCGCGGTGATCGTCGGCCCGAACGGCGCGGGCAAATCCACGGCGATGAAGGCGGTTTTCGGCATGCTGACGCTGCGCGGGGGCACGGTGACGCTCGACGGCGCCGACATCACCCGCCTTTCGCCACAGGAACGCGTGCGCCGCGGCATGGGGTTTGTCCCGCAGGTCAACAACGTCTTCCCCACCATGTCGGTGGAGGAGAACCTGGAAATGGGCGCCTTCATCCGCGACGACGATTTCACCGAGACGATGGAACAGGTCTACGACCTCTTCCCGATCCTGCGTGACAAGCGGCACCAGAACGCGGGCGAACTGTCGGGCGGGCAGCGCCAGCAGGTCGCCGTGGGGCGGGCGCTGATGACGCGGCCGAAGCTTCTGATGCTGGACGAACCCACCGCCGGGGTGTCGCCGATCGTGATGGACGAACTCTTCGACCGGATCATCGAGGTGGCGCGCACCGGGATTTCGATCCTGATGGTGGAACAGAACGCCCGGCAGGCGCTGGAGATCGCCGACATCGGCTATGTCCTCGTGCAGGGCGCGAACCGCTATACCGACACGGGCGCAGCCCTGATGGCCGACCCGGAGGTCCGCCGCACTTTCCTCGGGGGCTGAGATGGACCTTCTCAACGCGCTGGTCGCGGTTCTCAACTATGTCGTCGTCCCCGCCACCGCCTATGGCGCGCAACTGGCGCTCGGCGCGCTTGGGGTGACGCTGATCTACGGCATCTTGCGGTTTTCCAACTTCGCCCATGGCGACACGATGGCCTTCGGCACGACGATGACGATCCTGGTGACCTGGGGGTTGCAGGCGATGGGGGTAGGGTTCGGCCCGCTGCCCACGGCGCTGCTCGCGCTGCCCTTCGGGATCGCGCTCACGGCGGCGCTGATGCTGCTCACCGACCGGGCCGTCTATCGCTATTACCGCCGGGTGCGGGCGGCGCCGGTCATTCTGGTGATGGTGTCGATCGGGGTGATGTTCGTGATGAACGGCCTGACCCGGCTGATCATCGGCGTGGAGGAGATCAAGTTCGACGACGGCGCCCGCTTCCTGATCACGGCGAAGGAATGGCGCGACTGGACCGGGCTTGCGGAACCGCTGGCGATCCGCTCGACACAGGCGATCACGGTGGTTGTGGCGGGGCTGATGGTCTGGGCGCTGTTCTGGTTTCAGGCGCGCACCCGCACCGGCAAATCCATGCGCGCCTATGCCGATAACGAAGACCTCGCGCTCTTGTCGGGCATCAACCCCGATCGCGTCGTGGCGGTGACATGGATCATCGCGGCGGCGCTTGCGACCACGGCGGGGGTGCTGTTCGGGTTGGACAAATCCTTCAAGGCATTCAACTACTTCCAGCTTCTCCTGCCGGTTTTCGCCGCCGCCGTGGTGGGCGGTCTGGGCAGCCCCCTCGGCGCCATCGCCGGGGGCTTCATCGTCGCCTTTTCCGAGGTCGGCGTGACCTATGCCTGGAAGAAGGTCGCCACCTATCTCGGCCTGCAATCGGACGGGCTTTTGCAACTGCTGTCCACCGAATACAAATTCGCGGTCAGCTTCGTGATCCTGATCATCGTCCTGCTGTTCCGGCCCACGGGCCTATTCCGGGGGAAAGCGTTTTGAGCACCCGTCAACCCGATGCCGCCCCGGGCGGCAAGATGCGCGCGCCGCTGCTGTTTGCCGCGATGGCCGCCCTGATCGTGATCGAGGGGCTGACCACCGGCTGGAACGGGGCGCTGGTGATCCTGAACATGGGGCTGATCTCGGCGGTGATCGCGCTCGGCCTCAACATGCAATGGGGCTATGCGGGGCTGTTGAATTCGGGCGTGGTCGGGTTCATCGCGCTTGGCGGTCTGGCGCCGGTGCTGGTGGCGATGCAGCCGACGCCGGGGGCCTTCGCGGCGGGCGGCTGGGGCGTGTTGCTGGCGCTGGTCATCGCGCTGATCGCGCTGGCGCTCGCGGTCTGGCTCAGCCAGCGCCTGCGCGGCAAGGCCAAGGCGGCGGCGATCACGGCGGTGCTGCTGGGCGGGTTTTTCCTCTATCGCGCGGTGTTCGACCCGGCCGTCGCGGCGATTCAGGCGATCAACCCCTCGTCGCAGGGCTACCTTGGCGGGCTCGGCCTGCCGGTGCTGCTTTCGTGGCCGGTGGGGGCGCTGCTCGCGGCGGTGGCGGCCTGGGGCGTGGGGAAAACGGCGCTCGGGCTGCGGTCGGATTACCTTGCCATCGCCACGCTCGGCATCGGTGAAATCATCGTCGCCGTGCTGCGCAACGAGGAATGGCTGGATCGTGGCGTGCTGAACGTCACCGGCATTCCGCGGCCCTGGCCGGTGCCCTATGAGCTCGACCTGCAATCCGATCCCGCCTTCGTGCAGCGGATGGCGGAGTGGGGCATCGACCCGACGACGGGCTCCACCGTGCTGGTCAAGCTGCTGTATCTGGGCCTCTTCGCGGTGGTGCTGGCGGTGATCCTGCTCGGCGCGCAGCTCGCGCTGAAATCACCCTGGGGCCGGATGATGCGCGCGATCCGCGACAACGAAGTCGCCGCGAGCGCGATGGGCAAGAACGTCACTGGGCGGCATTTGCAGATCTTCATCCTCGGCGCCGCGGTCATCGGGCTGGGCGGGGCGATGATGATCACGCTCGACGGGCAGATGACGCCCGCCTCCTACAACCCGCTGCGCTATACCTTCCTCGTGCTGGTGATGGTGGTGGTCGGCGGATCGGGCAACAACTGGGGCTCGGTTCTGGGCGCGGTGCTGATCTGGTATGTCTGGATCAAGGCCGAGGTCTGGGGCCCGGTGATCATGCACCTCGTCACCGCGCCCCTCCCCGAAGGCGCGCTGCGCCAGCACCTTTACGATTCCGCGCCGCATATGCGGGTGATCATCATGGGCGCGATCCTGCTTCTGGTCTTGCGGTTCAGTCCGCGCGGTCTGCTGCCGGAGAAGTAAGACCACATCCATTTTCTGATCGCGGGTCCGGCAAGGATCCCATCGCTTGACCTGCGGATTGCCGGGTCGATTGATCGGGAGAACAGGGATCCGCCCCGGCTTTCGGTGATCCACCGCACCCGATGCGCATGGCACCGGATTGACCCCGTTTGGCCGGGCATTTCGCGCAGGAACTGTTCGGCGGCCCACCCGAGCCGTGCGAAAGCCTGCCCATCAGCGCCCTGCACCCGCATATTGCCCGGGCGCAGCAGCGCTACGCGCATGAGGCATGGTTCTTCGGCGCTTCGGACCTTCCAAGATGGCTGGGCTATCGTCTAGCGGCACATCCCCGGGCGCGGGCCTCCGGCTTGGTCCATGCGGATGCCGAAATCTTCTCACCGCAGCTTGCCGAGATCAGTCCGGCGCATCCTTGGCGCGGTCGAAGACCCCCGCCAGCGCGCGGCCGGTCAGCGCGGTGACGCGGGGTTTCGGCAGGGCGCGGAACGGCATCGGGCGGCAGACCTCCATTGCGGCGACGCCGACCCGCGCGGTCAGCGCGCCGTTCACCACGCCCTCGCCGAAGCGGCGCGAGAGTTTGGCGAAGATATGCCCGCCGGTCACCGTTTCGACCAGATCATCCCCCGCCGCCACCGCGCCCGTGGCGACCAGATGCGTCAGCACGGTCCGCGCGAGGCGCATCGCCCCCAGCGTCCCGGCCCGCCCGCCATAGATCTCCGCCACGCGCCGGATCATCCGCAGGTTCGCCGTCAGCGCCGCGAAGACATCGGCGAGCGCGAGCGGCACCAGCGCCGTCACCGTGGCCACGGTGCGCGCGGCGGCCTCGATCTCCAGCCGGGCGGCGGCGTCGAGGGGGGCCATCAGCTCGGTTTCCGCCAGCGTCAGCAGGGTCTGGGGGTCCAGCTGCTCGGGCGCGCGCTCGGCCAGACGCTGGCGCGGCCAGGCCATATCGTCGCGCGCGGAATACAGCCCCGCGACCCGCTCCACCGCCTTGCGCGCGCGGGCGAGGTCATCCCACCGCGCAGGACTACCCGCTGACCGCGCGGCTTCCACCGCCTTGCGCGCGCGGGCGAGGTCATCCGCCTCCAGCACCGCGCGATGCACATGATCCAGCCGCGCGAGCCGGGCGAAGGCCGCCAGTTCGCGCAGCGCGACCAGCGCCGCCGCCAGAACGAACAGCCCGATCAGCACCGCCGCGATCCCGCCCAGCAACGGGCTAGAGGCCAACAGCCCCTCGACAAACCGCCAGGCCGCGACGGAGACCACAAACCCCAGCAGCACCGAAGCCGCCGCCCAGAAGAACCGCCCCAGCCGGGACCGGGGCCGCGCCGCCAGCCGCGCGGCGATCTGCATCGCCCGGCCCTGCGGCGGGTCATCCATCACGGGCGGCGCCTCGGCGGGGGATGGACTCTCCGAAAGTTCAACGATCAGCGGCTTTTTCACAGCTTGTCTCCGATCAGGAATTCCGCGGCCCGGTCGAGCCGGATATGCGGCGGCCCCTCGCCGGAGCGCAGGGTCACGGGCGCGGGGGCGAAATCCATCACCGCGAAATCGCCATCGAGCCAGCGCGCCGCCCCCTCCCGCGCCGGGGCCAGAAGCTGCGCCGGATCCTCGGGCAGGTCACCGGGATAAAGCGCGACCGACCGGCCATCCGCCAGCCGCCCCCGCACCGCGGGCAGGGCCTCGCCATCCGCCGCCAGCATGTCCTCGGTCGTGGTGCGCAGCGACGCGAGCGACAGCGCCAGCGTCTTCGCCCCGGAAAAATCCGCCCGGTCCTTCGCCTCGCGCAGCAGCGCGCCGGTGATCGCGGTCAGCCGGGCGTGCTGTGTATGGTGCAGATGGTCGGCCTTGGTCGCGGCGAACAGGATCCGCTCCACCCGCTTCGCCCCCAGAAGCGAGGCCAGGAACCCCGCCGTCCCCGGCCGGAACGCCATCAGGATCGCCGCCATCGACTGCCGCAGATCCTCCAGCGCGGCGGGCCCGGCATGGATCGCGCCCAGCACATCGACCAGCACCACCTGCCGGTCGATCCGGGCGAAATGGTCGCGGAAGAAGGGCCGCACCACCTGCGATTTATAGGCATCGAAGCGCCGCGCCATCTCCCGCCCCAGCGAGCCGCGCGGATATTCCCCCGGCGGCACCGGCGCGAAGGTCAGGACGGGCGAGCCCTCCATCTCTCCGGGCAGGAGAAACCGCCCCGGCGAGCAATCGGACCACCCCGCCACCCGCGCCGCGCGCAGATGCGCGGTGAAAGTCTCGGCCAGCGCCTTCGCCGCGGGCTCCTGCATCCGCGCGCTCAGGTCGGTCGCGGCGAGCCGGGTCAGGAACGCCTCCGCCCCCGGCCGCGCGGGCATCCGCGCCAGCACGCCCTCGGACCATTGCGCGAAGCTGCGGTCGATCAGGCCCAGATCCAGCAGCCATTCCCCCGGATAATCCACGATGTCGAGATGCACCGTCCGCAGCCCGCGCAGCCCCCCCAGCAACCCCGAAGGCGCGACGCGAAAGCTCAGCCGCAGTTCGGACACCGCCCGCGTGCCCTCCGGCCAATGCGGATCCGGCCCGGTCAGCGCGGCCAGATGCCCCTCGTAGTCGAAGCGCGGCACGGTATCGTCGGGCTGCGGTTGCAGGAAGGCCGCGCGGATATTCGCCCCCCCGCTCAGCGCCGGCATCCGCCCCCGGTCGAGCAGATTGGCCACCAGCGAGGTGATGAACACCGTTTTCCCCGCGCGCGACAGGCCCGTGACGCCCAGCCGGATCACCGGCTCGAACAGGGTTCCCGTCACCGAGGCCCCCAGGCTTCTCGATACTGCGGCCAAGGCCGTCGGTCAGGTCGGATATCCGCAAGGCGCTGCTCCCACTCGTCTTTCCGAACATAGGGGCGGCGGGGCGGATTTCACAGGGGGGATTGTCAAGGCCGGGTGGCACGGTTAAGGCGCCCTCATGCCCAGATATGCGCTCAGGATCGAATATGACGGCGGCCCCTTCGCGGGCTGGCAACGGCAGGCCGGACAGCCATCGGTGCAGGGCGCGGTGGAGGCGGCGCTCGCGCGGCTCGAACCCCGGGCGCATACGATCGCCGCCGCCGGGCGCACCGATGCCGGGGTTCATGCCACGGCGCAGGTCGCGCATGCGGACCTGTCCCGCGACTGGGATCCGTTCCGGCTGTCCGAGGCGCTGAATTTCCACCTGAAGCCCGCGCCCGTCGCGGTGACCGCCTGCACCCGGGTGGATGACGCATTCCACGCCCGGTTTTCGGCGATCGAGCGGCGCTACCTGTTCCGGCTGGTCGCCCGGCGCGCGCCGGTAACCCATGACCGGGGCCGGGTGTGGCAGGTGCAGAACCCGCTGAGCGCCGAAGCGATGCGGGCGGGGGCGGCGCATCTGATCGGGCGGCACGACTTCACCACCTTCCGCTCGACCATGTGCCAGGCGAACAGCCCGGTGAAGACGCTGGACGAGCTCCGGATCGACGAACTGCCCTATCCCGGCGGGCGCGAATACCGGTTCCACCTGCGCGCGCGCAGCTTCCTGCACAATCAGGTGCGCTCCATCGTCGGCACGCTGGAGCGGGTGGGCGCGCGGTCCTGGGCGCCCGAAGACGTGGCCACCGCGCTGGAGGCCCGCGACCGCGCCGCCTGCGGCCCGGTCTGCCCGCCGCAGGGGCTATACCTGTGCGGCGTCGGCTACCCCGCCGATCCGTTCCGCTGACGATCCTTCCCCGTCTGACACCCTGACAGACCGCCCCGCCAACGGTTGCGCCGCCCCCTCTCACGGCAAGCCAGAAAACGGTTCCGGAAATGCCACCCTCCACCGCAGCGGGCCGCATCCCCTCAAATGGGGCACTACCGCAGCGGGCGGGGATTCCGATTGCGCGGCGATGGGGAAAACCCACCCGCCGCCCTATTCCGCCGGGCGCTCCGCGGCGCGGCGGGCCTGCACCACGCGGCATTGCAGCGCGGTTTCCGGCAGGCTTTGCGGCTCATATTCCCGCACCGCGCGGGCGATCACCGCGATCACCGCCTCGTCGTCGCCCGCATCCACCGCCTCGCGCAGGTCGCGCAGCGCGGCGGCGATTTCCAGTTGCGACAGGCTGTCCTCGCGCACGCGGATGATCTTCGGATGCGCCGTCGCCTGCGCACCGCGCCGCACCATCAGTTCCTCGTGCAGCTTTTCGCCCGGACGCAGCCCGGTGATGACGATCTCGATGTCGCCCGCCGGATTGGCCGCGTCGCGCGCGGTATAGCCCGCCGCCTCGATCATCCGCCGCGCCAGATCGACGATCTTCTGCGGCTTGCCCATGTCGAGCACATAGACCTCGCCGCCCGCCGCGAACGACCCGGCGAGCAGCACCAGCCGCGAGGCTTCCTCGATCGTCATGAAATAGCGGGTCACGCGCGGATCGGTCACCGTCACCGGCCCGCCGCGCGAAATCTGTTCCTGAAACCGCGGGATCACCGAGCCCGAAGACCCCAGCACATTGCCGAACCGCACGATCGAAAAAATCGTCCCCGACGCGCGCGCGGCCAGTTCCTGCACGATCAGTTCGGCCATCCGCTTCGACGCGCCCATCAGATTGCCCGGCCGCACCGCCTTGTCCGACGAAACCAGCACGAACCGCCGCACCCCGGCCTCGCGCGCCGCACGCGCCAGAACGGCGGTGCCCAGAACGTTGTTCGCGATGCCGACGCGGGGGTTCATCTCGACCAGCGGGACGTGCTTGTAGGCCGCCGCATGCAGCACCACGGCAATCTCCTGCGCGGCCAGCACCTGCGCCACATGCACCCCGTCGCAGATCGAGCCCAGCACCGAGACGATTTCGGTGCCGGACGTCTCCGCCAGCACCCGCATCTCGGCCTCGGCATTGTAAAGCGCGATCTCGGATTGCTCGAACAGCACCAGCCGCGCCGGGTTGCAGGCGATCACCTGGCGGCACAACTCCAGCCCGATCGAGCCACCCGCCCCCGAAATCAGCACATTCGCCCCGGTATAGGCCGCGCAGCCCTTCACCATCGTTTCGTTCAGCGCATCGCGGTGCAAGAGCGCCGACGGGCGCGAGGGCGTCAGCCGCCCCATCAGCTCCTCCCCGCCATAAAGCTGCGTGAAGGCCGGCAGGGTCTGCACCTCCAGCCCCAGCTTCTCCAGCCGCCGCGCGATGAAGGTCTGTTTGTCCACCGACAGCGAGGGCATCGCCAGAATGACGCGGTTGATCTTGAACTGATCCTTGACCCGCCCGGCATGGACCCCGGAATAAATCGGCAGGCCGTTTACATTCATGCCCGAAAGCGTCGCATTGTCGTCAAGGAAGGCATAGACGACCAGATCATCCGCCTTGCGCAATTCGCGCGCCAGCGCCATTCCCGTGCGCCCGGCGCCATAGATCGCCGCGCGGGTGAAAACCGGCGAGCGGCGATACATCTCGGTCAGCAGCCGGACCAGAAAGCGGCGGCTGACGAAGAAGCCGACGAAATAGACCAGCGCGAAGATGATATGGAACCCCGTCGGCAGGCCGGTGTCGAAGAAGCCCGACATCCCCGCCGCGACCACGCCCAGCCCCGCCGCGACGAGCATCGAGCGGGTGATCGCATCGCCCTGATAATCCTTCAGCTTCTGCCGGTTGATCCCGCTGAGCGAAACCAGCGCCGCCGCCGCGATCATCAGGATGCCGATCAGCGGGAGATGGCGGGTGAACAGGTCATGCACCTCGGCCCGCCTGCCCAGCAACAGCAGCGACAGCCCGAGCGCAACGGGAACGGCGGCCACATCAAGCGCAAGAAGGATCAGCACCTTCTGCATCCGACTGAGCGAAATGATCGTCTTCAGCATATTCGGTCAGCCAGCCCGCGCAGGAAATCTTTTGCCATTAATACCCGCCTGTTTCCCGGCAAGCAACTGTGCCCCATTGTCCTGCCCCGGATCAAGCCCCATGGCGGCATGTTTCTGCCGTATTTAGGGCGGAATTCTTCCAATTTAGTTAATCAGCTTTCGGATGGTGCGGAAAATCAGCACCAGATCGAAGCAGACCGAGGCATTGCTCGCATAAAGCAGATCCAGCCGCGCCTTCGCGGGGATGCAGCGGCGGCAATACACGCGGTCGGTTTCCTCGGGCGTCGTGCAGCGCGACAGCAGCCATTCCTCGTGCCGGTGATAGTGGATCGAGGCGAGGCCGGTGACTCCGGGCCGGGATTTCAGCACCCGATTGTATACCTTAGGGAAACGATCAACATATTCGCGCAGCGGCGGGCGGGGGCCGACGAAGCTGATGTCGCCGCGCAGGATATTCCAGATCTGCGGCAGTTCATCCAGCCGGAACCGCCGCAGGAACCGCCCCGCCGGCGTGATTCGGGCCGCCTTGTCCGCCCCCGACACGCCCCGATCCGCCGCCGCCACCGTCATCGTGCGCAGCTTCCACAGCCGGAACGCGTGATCGGGGCTGTTCATCCGTTCGGCGGCATAGAAAAACGGCCGCCCCTGCGTCAGCGCCAGCACCAGCAAAATCCCCAGCAGCAGCGGCAGCACGATCGGCAGGATCGCCAGCGCCAGCACAATATCCAGAAGCCGTTTCGAGCGCGTCATGCCCGCACCCGCGCAAGGTCCGCCACCAGCGCCGCGGCGCGCGCGGGCGCCTCGGGCACCAGACCGAGCGCCACCGCCCGGCGCACGTCGAGCTCCACCACCGGGATCACCCCTTCGGGCGCCGGGCGCGGGGTCCAGCCCTCGCCCGCCGCGCGCAGCAACGCGTCCATGCCGCAGGCGCCGGGCAGCGCGAGGTTCAGCACCCCGGGCACCTCCGCCCCCGCCGCCACCAGCCGCACCAGCCGCGCCAGCGCCCGCGACAGCGCCACCGGCCCGATGAAGCTGCGCCGGGGTGCCAGCCCATCGGCGCAGATGTCCAGCACCCGCCCCGGCACCACACGGCCCAGAAGCGCATCCGCCCCCACCACATTGCCGATCCGCAGCATCACGGCCCGCCCCCGCACCGCCTGCTCCATCGCCAGCTTCGCCCGGCCATAGGGCGCCAGCGGATGGGGCGTGTCGTCCTCGGAACACGGGCCCGCGCCGTAGACCGCAGCCGAAGACGCCAGCAGCACCGGCACCGGGCTCGCATCGACCACCGCCTGCGCCAGCGTCACATTCGCCGCCAATTCCTCCGCGCTCCCCGCCGTGACGCCCGCAAGGCACAGCACCACATCCGCCGCGCCCGCAGCCGCCGCCAGCGCCCCCCGGTCGGCCAGCGGATCGAAGACCAGATCCGGCCCGCCTGAGCCCGCGAAAGCCGTTTCGCGCCGCGCCTGCCAGACGAAGGGAATGTCCTCCCCCTCCAGCGCCCAGGCCCGCCGCAACAGCGGCCCGAGCCGCCCGGAGCCGCCGATCACCAGCACACGCGGAATCTTCGGCTTGAGAATTGACTGGTTTCTGATCATAGACAGAAAAACATGCTGGGGGCCTCGCGCTACCGCTGCACGTCATAGCATCATGCGCCTTGGCGCGAAACGGGGGAAGATCGAATGAGAACCATGCTGACGGTCGCAGCGGTTCTGATGACGTCGGTTGCGGGATGCACCCTGCCGCGCGGCGCCGCGATGGAACATGAGATCCTGCGCGAACAGGACGCCCAGACCCCGAGTTTCGTGCATTATCAGGTGGATGCCGCCCTGCTTCCCGCCGTGCAGCACTGGCCCGCGGGCAGCGGGGCCGACCCTGTGCGGGGCTGGCCGAAGGGCGGCGCGGGCGCGCCGGGGCAGATCCTCGCGCGGGGGGACATGGTGAAACTGGCGATCTGGGAGAGCGGCGAGAACAAGCTGCTGACCACGCCCGACGCGCCGACCGCCGCGCTCCAGCCCTCGCAGGTCTCGGCGGGGGGGTCGATCTTCGTGCCTTATGTCGGGCCGGTGAAGGTGGCGGGCCTGTCGCCCGAAGCCGCGCGGCAGAAGATCCAGGATCAGGTGTCGGGGATGATCCCTTCGGCACAGGTGCAGCTTGAGGCGACGCCGGGCAGCGGCAATTCGGTCGATCTGGTGGGGGGCGTCGCGCATCCCGGACGGATGCCGCTGATGGACCGGTCGCTGACGGTGCTGGGGCTGATCTCGCAGGGGGGCGGCCCGAGCGCGACGATCGAGAACCCGCAGGTGCGGCTGATGCGCGGGGGCCGCGCCTATCGGATCGCGATGCAGCGGCTGCTCGACGATCCGGCGCTCGACACCGGGCTGCGGCCCGGCGACAAGGTTTCGGTGGAAAAGGACCGGCGCTATTTCCTCGCGCTCGGCGCCGCCGGGAAGCAGCAGCTGATCAACTTCCCGAAGGAAGACCTCACCGCGATCGAGGCCGTCACCATGGCGGGCGGCATCAACGCCGGGCGGGCCAATCCGAAGGGCGTGCTGATCCTGCGCGAATACCCGGCCGCGGCGGTGCGGGCCGATGGCAAGGGCGGGCCAAGCCAGCAGCGCGTGGTCTTCACCATGGATCTGACTTCGACCGACGGGCTGTTCTCGGCGCAGAACTTCACGATCCAGCCGAAGGATCTGGTGCTGGCCACCGAAAGCCCGCTCAACAACACGCGCACGGTGCTGAGCCTGATCGGCTCGGTCTTCGGCATCGCCAATACGGCGCAGAACGCCACGGAGTGAGGCTTGACACCGATACAATGCGGCCGCTGGACCTTTGTCCGGCGGCGTGGTTAAGTCCGCGCCGCGATCAAGGAGGCCAAGATGTCTTTCGGCAAGAATATTCGCACCTATTTCGAGGGCCAGTGGCACGAGGGGGACATCCCCGTCATGCGCGCCGCCGACCATGGCATGTGGCAGGGCTCGTCGGTCTTCGACGGGGCGCGGCTGTTCGACGGGCTGATCCCCGATCTGGATCAGCACATGGCACGGGTGAACCGCTCGGCCGCGGCGCTGATGATCACGCCCACCGTGGAAACCGAGGCGATGATCGAGATCGCCCGCGAGGGGCTGCGCAAATACGAAAAGGGCGCGGCGGTCTATGTCCGGCCGATGTATTGGGCGCTGAACGGGTCGGACCTCGGCGTGGCGCCGGCGATGGGCGCCACGGGCTTCGCGCTCTGCCTTGAGGAAGTGCCGATGCCGCCCGCCGATGCGGCGACGACGCTCACCACCACCTCCTTCCGCCGCCCGGTTCTGGCCGACAACGTGTGCAACGCGAAGGCCGGGTGCCTCTATCCGAACAACGCCCGGATGCTGGTCGAGGCGCAGAAAAAGGGCTTCGGCAACGCGCTGGTGCAGGACGCGATGGGCAATGTCGCCGAAACCGCCACGGCCAACGTCTGGATGGTGAAGGACGGCGAATTCTTCACGCCGATCGCCAACGGCACCTTCCTGTCGGGCCTGACGCGGCGGCGCCACATGATCAACCTGCGCGCGGCGGGCTATACGGTGCAGGAGGCGGTCCTCACGCTCGACGACTTCCGCAACGCGGATGAGGTCTTCCTGACCGGGAACTTCGCCAAGGTCACGGCGGTGGCAAAGTTCGACGATGTGACCTATGGCGACAACCCGCTGACCCGCAAGGCGCGCGAAATCTATATGGATTGGGCGCTGTCGAGCCCGCTCTGAGCTTGCCAAAGGGCCGCGGGCCACGTCATCATCACGACAGAAGGAGACAGAAATGCGCAAGTTCCTCGTGGTGCTGGACGACACCCGCGAATGCCTGAATGCCATGCGTTATGCCGCGATGCGCGCCGCCCATACGGGCGGCGGCGTCAGCGTCATCGCGGTGATCCCGCCCGAGGAGTTCCAGCACTGGATCGGCGTGGCCGAGATCATGCGCACCGAAGCCCGCGAGCGGATCGAGGCACATTTCGAGGTCTATGCCAAATGGATGCGCGACAAGCAGGGGGTTACGCCGGAGCTGATCATCCGCGAGGGCGAGCCGGTGACCGAGATCCTCGACGTGATCCACACCGATCCGGAGATCGGCGTTCTGGTCCTGGGCGCGGCGACCGAGAAATCCGGCCCCGGGCCGCTGGTCACGCAGATGAGCCGCAATTCCGGCTCGCTGCCCTGCCCGCTGACCGTGGTGCCGGGCGACATGTCGAAGGAACGGCTCGAAGCGATCACCTGAGCGCGCCTTGACCTGCGGGGGTTGCGGGGCCATATCTGCCGCAACCGAGAATTTGCCGCCGAGGAGGCGCCGATGTTCATCCAGACCGAAACGACCCCGAACCCCGCCACGCTGAAATTCCTGCCCGGCCAGACCGTGCTGGAGGTCGGCACCGCCGATTTCCCAACGGCGGAGGCGGCGGCGAAATCGCCGCTGGCCACGCGGCTCTTCGCCATTCCGGGGGTGACCGGCGTGTTCTTCGGCACCGATTTCGTGACGGTGACGAAGGATGGCGCGACCGACTGGGCCCATGCGAAGCCCGCGATTCTTGGCGCGATCATGGAACATTTCCAGTCCGGCGCCCCGGTGATGGAGGGCGAAGGCGGACCGGCGCATGCCGATTTCGACGGTGAAGACGGCGCCATCGTCAGCCAGATCAAGGAACTGCTCGACACCCGCGTGCGCCCCGCCGTGGCGCAGGATGGCGGCGACATCACCTTCCACGGCTTTGAACGCGGCGTGGTCTACCTGAACATGAAGGGCTCCTGCGCGGGCTGCCCGTCCTCGACCCTGACGCTGAAGATGGGGATCGAGAACCTGCTGCGCCACTACATCCCCGAAGTGACCGAGGTGCGCCCTGTCTCGCTCTGACCTCGTTCTGGGCTTCGACACATCGGCCGCGCATTGCGCGGCCGCTTTGCTGCGCGGCGGGGCGGTGATCGCCGAACGCTGCGAAGAGATGACGAAGGGCCAGGCCGAACGGCTGATGCCGATGCTGGAGGAAATGCTCGCAGGCGCCGGGGTCCGCTGGGCGGATCTGGGGGTGATCGGCGTCGGCATCGGGCCGGGGAATTTCACCGGGGTGCGGATTTCCGTCGCCGCCGCGCGCGGTCTGGCGCTGTCGCTCGGCATTCCGGCGATCGGCGTCAGCCGGCTGGAGGCGCTGGCTGAAGGCGGCCCCCGCCCGGTGGTGGTGCTCGAAGATGCCCGGCGCGGGCAGGCCTATCGGCAGCACTTCGCGGCGAGCGCAGAACCGAACACCCTGAGCGTTTCTGCGCCGACATCGACCGCGCTCGACATTCCCACCGTTTCCGGAACGGAGCCGAACGCCCCGCCCGTCTTGGCCCCGGAACCGGACACCCGGCCCATTTCGGGGGCAGGCATCCGGCCCGTTTCCGAGCCAGAACCGGACACCCGCCCTGTTGCAGAACCGGATACCTCGACGCCGGAACTGGTGGAACTCGACGCCCTGCCCGTTACCGCGCCGGAGATCGGGTCGGCGGCGCGGAACGGGATTGCCCCGGCGCTGCCCCTGGCGGTGGCGACGGCGCTGATCGCTGCGCGGAGGGCCGGGGTGCCGCAGCCCCGCCCTGCCCCGCTGTATCTGCGCGGCGCCGATGCCGCGCCGCCTTCGGACCCGCCGCCGGTGTTGCTCGACTGATGACGCCCGCCGACCTTGCCGCGCTGCATGCCCGTTGCTTCACCACGCCCCGACCCTGGTCGGAGGGCGAATTCCGCGATCTGCTCGCCGCGCCCTTCACCTTTCTGCTCACGGCGCCGCAGGGGTTCCTGCTCGGCCGCGTGATCGCCGGGGAGGCGGAGCTTCTTACCCTCGCCGTCGCCCCCGAAGCGCGGCGCCGCGGCACCGGGCGCGCCCTGCTCGCAGGCTTTGCGGAAACCGCCCGCGCGCGTGGCGCCGACAGCGCCTTCCTCGAAGTGGCCGAGGACAACGCCCCCGCCCGCGCGCTCTATGCCGCCGCCGGCTGGCGCGAGGCCGGGCGGCGCAGGGGTTACTACCACCCGGGGATCGACGCGCTGGTTCTCACCCTGCCCGACATTTGATCACCCGCCCGAACCGCAGGCGGCGGGGGCCGAATCCGGCTTGACCCGCCCCCCGCTCTGGGCGCTAATCATTGGTGCCTGCGGGGTTTTCCCCGCCAATGACCGGGAGTGACCGATGACCCTCAGCAAGCCCTTCCTCGGCGCCACCGCCGCGCTCGCCCTCCTTGCCGGAGCGGCCTGTGCCGAACCCGCGCTGATCTACGATCTGGGCGGCAAGTTCGACAAATCCTTCAACGAAGCCGCCTATGGCGGGGCGGAACTCTGGGCGAAGGAAACCGGCGGCACCTATAAAGAGCTTGAGATGCAGTCCGAGGCGCAGCGCGAACAGGCCCTGCGGCGGCTGGCCGAGTCGGGCGCGAATCCGATCGTAATGACGGGCTTCGCCTTCGGCGACGTGCTCAATATCGTGGCGCCGGACTATCCCGACACGAAATTCGTCATCATCGACGCGGTGGCGGAACAGCCGAACGTGCGCTCGGTCGTGTTCACCGACGAGCAGGGCTCCTATCTGGTCGGCATGCTGGCGGCGATGGCATCGAAAACCGGGACGGTGGGCTTCATCGGCGGCATGGACATCCCGCTGATCCGCAAATTCGGCTGCGGCTATGCGCAGGGGGTGAAGGCCGCGAAACCGGATGCGAAGCTGCTGACCAGCTTCACCGGCACCACCCCCGCCGCGTGGAACGATCCGGTCAAGGGCGGCGAACTGGCCAAGGCGCAAAAGGCGCAGGGTGCCGATGTGATCTATGCCGCCGCGGGGGGCACCGGAATCGGCGTGTTGCAGGCGGCGGCGGATGAGGGGATCCTGTCGATCGGCGTCGATTTCGAACCAGAACCACCTGCACCCGGGCAAGGTTCTGACCTCGATGATCAAGCGCGTCGACAATGCCGTGGCCGAGGCGTTCCGCGCGGGGCCGGACCTGAGCACCGGCGTCGTGGTGATGGACCTCGCGCAGCAGGGCGTTGCCTATGCGCTCGACGACAACAACGCCGCGCTGATCACGCCCGAGATGAAGGCCGCCGTCGATGCCGCCACGGCCAAGATCGTTTCGGGCGAAATCAAGGTCCACGACTATATGACAGACAACACCTGCCCGGTGGAGTGATGGCGGCCGCTCCGGCGATCGAACTGCGCGGGGTGTCGAAGTCCTTTGGCCCCGTGCAGGCGAACCGCGATATTTCGATCCGGGTGATGCCGGGCACGATCCACGGCATCATCGGCGAAAACGGCGCGGGGAAATCGACGCTGATGTCGATCCTTTATGGCTTTTACCGGGCGGATGCGGGGGAAATCCTGATCCACGGTCGCCAGACGGCGATTCCGGACAGTCAGGCGGCGATCCGGGCCGGGATCGGCATGGTGTTTCAGCATTTCAAGCTGGTGCCGAATTTCACCGTGCTGGAGAACATCATTCTGGGCGCGGAGGACGGGCCGCTCCTGCGCCCCTCGCTCGCCAAGGCGCGCAGGGAGCTGAAGCAACTGGCGCGGGACTATGAGCTGGAGGTCGATCCGGATGCGGTGGTCGAGGATCTTTCCGTCGGCCATCAGCAACGGGTGGAGATCCTCAAGGCGCTGTATCGGCAGGCCGACATCCTGATCCTCGACGAGCCGACCGGGGTGCTGACGCCCGCCGAGGCGGACCACCTGTTCCGGATCCTGTCGAACCTGCGCGCACAGGGCAAGACGGTGCTGCTGATCACCCACAAGCTGCGCGAAATCATGGAGATCACCGATACCGTCAGCGTGATGCGCCGGGGGGAGATGACCGCGACGGTCGAGACCCGCGCCACCACGCCCGAGGCGCTGGCCGAACTGATGGTGGGGCGCAAGGTGCTGCTGCATGTCGACAAGGCCCCGGCGCAGCCCGGCAAGGTTCTGTTGCAGATCAAGGGCCTGCGGGTCAAGGACGCGGGCGGGGTCGAGCGGCTGAAGGGCATCGACCTGACGCTGCGGGCGGGGGAAATCCTCGGCATCGCGGGGGTTGCGGGCAATGGGCAATCCGAACTGCTGGAGGCTCTGGGCGGGTTTTGCACCGCAACCGGGGAGGCCACGCTGAACGGCCAGCCGCTGGACCTGAGCCGCGCGCGGCGCCATGCGGGGATCGGCCATGTGCCGGAGGATCGCCACCATCTGGGCCTGATCCTCGACTTTCCGGCCTGGGAAAACACCGCTTTGGGCTATCAGGACAGCTACAGGAAGGGCCTGCTGATGGACAATGCCGCGATCGTGGCGGAGACCGAGGGCAAGATCGCGCGGTTCGACATCCGCCCGCCGAACCCGTTCCTGCCCGCGCGGGGGTTCTCCGGCGGCAATCAGCAAAAGATCGTCGTCGCGCGGGAAATCGAGCGCAACCCGGATGTGCTGCTGATCGGCCAGCCGACGCGGGGGGTGGACATCGGCGCGATCGAATTCATCCACAAACGCATCGTGGCGCTGCGCGACGCGGGCAAGGCGGTGCTGCTGGTGTCGGTCGAACTCGATGAAATCATGTCGCTTTCCGACCGGATCGCGGTGATGTTCGACGGCCGGATCATGGGCGAGCGGCTGCCCGCCGGGACGAATGAACGCGAACTGGGCCTGTTGATGGCGGGGGTGGCGGCATGACCCGGCTGCCGAAATGGGCCGATCTGGTGCTGGTGCCGCTGATCTCGCTGGCGCTGGCGGCGGCGATCTCGGCGCTGGTGATCGTGCTGATCGGCGGCGACCCGCGCGAGGCGGTGCAGGTGATGGTGACGGGCGCGCTCGGCTCGGCCTATGGCTGGGGCTATACGCTGTATTATGCGACGTCGTTCATGTTCACCGGGCTTGCGGTGACGGTGGCCTATCACGCCGGGCAGTTCAACATCGGCGGCGAGGGGCAGGCGCAGCTTGGCGGCCTTGGCGTGGCGCTGGTGTGTCTGGCCCTGCCCTGGCCGCATTGGTCGCTGGCGCTGATGGCGGCGATGGTGGGGGCGGCGCTGTTCGGCGCGGCCTGGGCGGCGGTGCCCGCGTGGCTCCAGGCGAAGCGCGGCAGCCATATCGTCATCACCACGATCATGTTCAACTATATCGCGGCGGCGCTGATCGTCTTTCTGCTGGTCGAGGTGCTGCGCCCGGTGGGGCAGATGGACCCCGCCTCGGCGCGCTTCGGGCCGGGGGCGGCGCTGCCGAATTTCAGCCAGATCCCGGGGCTGAACCTGATCTTCGCGAAGAAAGTCCCGGCGAATGTGAGCTTCTTCGTCGCCATCGCGGCCTGTGTCGGCGTCTGGGTGCTGCTGTGGCACACACGGCTCGGCTATGAGATCCGCGCCTTCGGCAAATCGCAGACCGCGGCGCGCTATGCCGGGATTTCGGCGGTGAAGGTCATCGTGCTGTCGATGCTGATTTCGGGCGGTCTGGCCGGGCTGATGTCGGTGAACAATGTGATGGGCGAGGCCGGTCGGCTGTTGCAGAACTCCTCCGAAGGGGCGGGTTTCATCGGCATCGCGGTGGCGCTGATGGGGCGCAACCATCCGCTGGGGGTGTTTCTGGCGGCGCTGCTGTTCGGGTTCCTGTATCAGGGCGGGGCGGAGATGGGCCTTTGGACCACGATCCCGATCGAACTGCGGCTGCTGATGCAGGGGCTGGTGATCCTGTTCACCGGCGCGCTGGATACGATGGTGCGGATGATGCTGGCGCCGTTCTTCCGGGGGGCACGCTGATGGATATCGAGACGCTGATGCAGATCCTCGCCTCGACGCTGCGTCTGGGCACGCCGTTGCTGTTCGCCTGTCTGGCCGGGCTGTTTTCCGAACGGGCGGGGATTTTCGACATCGGGCTTGAGGGCAAGATGCTGATGGCGGCGATGGCATCGGGCGCGGTGGCCTTTCTGACGGGTTCGGCCTGGGTGGGGCTGGGCGCGGGGGTGGTGGCGTCGCTGGCGCTGGCGGCGGTGCATGGGGTGGCGGCGATCACCTTCCGGGGCAATCAGCTCATCTCGGGCGTCGCGCTGAACTTCATCGCCTCGGGCGCGACGGTGCTGATCGCGCAGAGCCTGTTCCAGCAGGGCGGGCGGACCCCCGCGCTGGCCGGAGAGGCGCGCTTCGGCCCCATAGCCCTCCCCTTCGCCGAGGCGCTGCGCCCGGTGCCGGTGCTCGGTCCGTTCTATGCCGATGTGCTCTCGGGGCAGTCGGTGCTGGTCTATATCGCGCTCGCCTCGGTGCCACTGTCGTGGTGGGTGCTTTACCGCACGCGCTTCGGGCTGCGGCTGCGGGCGGTGGGGGAGAACCCGGAATCGGTCGATACGGCAGGGGTTTCGGTGACCCGGCTGCGGTTTGCGGCGGTGGCGATCACCGGCCTGCTGTGCGGGCTGGCCGGCACCTATATGGCGACCGCGTTGCAGGCCGGTTTCGGGCGCGAGATGACCGCCGGGCGCGGCTATATTGCCCTCGCCGCGCTGATTTTCGCGAAATGGCGGCCGTGGTATGCGCTCTGGGCGACGATGCTGTTCGGTTTCCTTCAGGCGCTGGCGCTGCGCCCCGATGTGATCGAGGGGGTGGCCCATGTCGCGGTTCCGGTGCCGCTGCTGGACGCGCTGCCCTATATCCTGACCGTGATCGTGCTGGCGGGCTTCGTCGGCAAGGCGATCCCGCCGCGTGCCGGAGGAGAACCCTATGTCAAGGAACGCTGATCTGGTGCGCGACCGCGCGGGGGCGGAGCCGCCGCGGATCGGGCTGGTGCTGGGCTCGGGCCTCGCGGCGCTGGTGGGGGCGGTCGATGGCGTAGCGATCCCCTATGCCGACCTCGACGGGTTTCCGCAGGCCGGGGTGTCGGGGCACAGCCCGCAACTGGTGATCGGCACGCTGGAGGGCACGCGCGTCGCGGTTTTCGGCGGGCGGGCGCATTACTATGAACACGGCAATCCGGCGGCGATGCGGGCGCCGCTGGAACTCCTGCGCGATCTGGGCTGCGGCGATCTGCTGCTGACCAATGCCGCCGGGTCGCTGCGTGACGATATTCCGCCCGGCGGGCTGATGCTGCTGAGCGACCATATCGCCTTTGCCGGGACCAATCCGCTGATCGGCGAACCGACGGATGCCCGCTTCGTCCCGATGACCGAGGCGCATGACCCAACGCTGCGCGCCGGGCTGCGCACTGCTGCGGCGGCGGAGGGGATCGCGCTGCCCGAGGGGGTCTATTGCTGGTTCTCCGGCCCCTCCTTTGAAACCCCGGCCGAAATCCGCGCCGCGCGGATTCTGGGCGCCGATGCGGTGGGCATGTCCACGGTACCGGAGGTGATCCTCGCGCGGTTCCTGGGCCTGCGGGTCGCGGCGGTGTCGGTGATCACCAACATGGGCGCGGGGTTGTCCGGCGAAAGCATCAGCCACGACCACACGAAGGCAATGGCCCCCCAGGGTGCGGCGAAACTCGAACGCATTTTCCGAAGATTCCTGCGCGGGCTCTGACGCGGCCCAAAGCGTCATTTGACACGCCCCGCCCGCCGGGCGACACTCAGCCAGCCCGCCAATCGGATCAGCCATGCAGATCTATCTTCCCATCGCCGAGGTATCGGTCAACGCCTTCATCCTGCTCGGCCTTGGGGGAGTCGTCGGCCTGTTGTCGGGGCTGTTCGGCGTGGGGGGCGGGTTCCTGATCACGCCGCTGCTGTTCTTCATCGGCATCCCGCCCGGCGTCGCGGTGGCGACCGGGGCGAATCAGGTGGTGGCCTCCTCCGTCTCCGGCGTTCTGGCGCAGTTCAAGCGCAAGGCGGTGGATGTGCCGATGGGCATCGTGTTGCAGATCGGCGGGCTGATGGGGTCGCTGATCGGGATCTGGGTGTTCAACCGGCTGACCGCGATCGGGCAGATCGACGTGGCGGTGCAGCTTTGCTATGTCGTCTTCCTCGGCTCGGTCGGGCTCTTGATGCTCCAGGAATCCATCCGCGCGCTGGTCAAAAGCCGCCGCGCCGTCGCCGTCAAGCGCAAGCCACATGGCTGGATCCATCACCTGCCGTTCAAGATGAAATTCCGCGCCTCGGGCCTGTATATCTCGGTGATCCCGCCGATCCTGATCGGCATGGGGGTGGGGATTCTGGGCGCGATCATGGGGGTGGGCGGCGGCTTCATCATGGTACCGGCGATGATCTACCTGCTCGGCATGCCGACGAAGGTGGTGATCGGCACCTCGCTGTTTCAGGTCATCACGGTGTCGGCCTTTACCACGATGATGCACGCGGTCACCAATCAGTCGGTGGACATCGTGCTGGCGCTGCTGCTGATCCTCGGCGGCGTGATCGGGGCGCAGCTCGGCACGCAACTGGGCGGGCGGCTGAAGGCGGAGCAGCTGCGGATCCTGCTCGCGCTGCTGGTGGTGGGGGTGGCGCTGAAGCTGGGGCTCGACCTGCTGATCCAGCCGTCGGAACTCTATACCGTTTTCGCGGGGAAAGAGTGATGCGCTTTCTCCTCGCGCTCGTGCTGCTCGCCCTGCCCGCCCATGCGGCGGATGAAAAGGTGGTGGCCGGGCTGAGCCATGACAACATCGGCATCACCGCCGCCTTCAACGGCTCCGAGGTGCTGATCTACGGCGCCGTCAAGCGCACCGCGCCCGAGCCCGAAGGCCCGCCGCTCGCCGTCATCGTCACGCTCGAAGGACCGGCGCAGCCGCTGGTGATCCGGCACAAGTCGCGCAAATGGGGGATCTGGATCAACACGACAAAGGTCCGCGTCGCCTCTGCGCCAAGCTATTATTCCGTCGCCACCTCCGGCCCGATGGAATCGGTGCTGAGCCTGAAGACCGACGTGACGCAGCGGATCTCCGTCCCCACCGCGATGCGCGCCTTCGCCGGCCCGCTGGAGGTCGAAGACGCCCGCCCCTACACCGCCGCGATGCTGCGCCTGCGCGAGGAGGAGGGCATCTATTCCGTCCACGAAGGCGCGGTGCGCATCGTCGAGGATACGCTCTTCCGCGCCGATTTCAGCCTGCCCGCGAACCTCGTCGAAGGGGATTACAAGATCCGGATCTTCCTGCTGCGCGGCGGCGAGGTGCTGGACAGCCGCAATGCCGCGATCGCGGTGCGCCGGGTCGGGCTGGAACGCTGGCTGCATATGCTGTCGCGCGAACATGCGCCGATCTACGGGGCGCTGGCGCTGGCCATCGCGGTCTTTGCCGGATGGGCGGCGGCGGCGGCGTTCCGGCTGCTGCGCCGCTGACGGCCAGATATAGCGGGCGGCGCCGGATCGTCCCGCCAATGATTGTGGCATGGCGGCTTTTCATGAGCGGAAAACTGCTTTACCAAGGTAAAGATCCTCCGTGCCGTTCCCGCGGCGCGGCTCCCTGTGCCAGAGCTTCCGCATGAAACCAGGATTTGCGCTCAACCTCTCTCACGACGGCATCGGCCTGTTGCGGCGCACCGCGACGGGGTGGGAGACGCTGGGCGAGGTTCCGCTCGATTCTCCCGATCTGAGCGGGCGGCTGGCCGATCTGCGCGACCGCGCCGCCGTCGATGGCCCGGTGGCAAGCAAGATCGTGATCCCCGGTTCGCAGGTTCTGTATACGACCATCCGGGCCCCCGGCCCGGACCCCGAGGCCCGCCGCGCGCAGATCGCCGCCGCGCTGGACGGCATGACGCCCTATGCGGTCGCCGATCTGGTCTTCGACTGGTGCGGCGAGGGCGAAACCGTGCAGGTCGCCGTCGTCGCGCGCGAGACGCTGCGCGAGGCCGAGTGTTTCGCCGAGGATTGGGGCTTCCACCCGGTTTCCTTCGGGACGATCCCGGAGCCCGGGCAGTTCACCGGCGAGCCGTGGTTCGGCCTCAGCACCCCGGAAGCGCAGGCGGACCGGGATCCGCTGCCGCTGCAAGTTCAGACCGACACACCCGCCGCCGAACCGGAAGACAACGCCTTCGAGCCCCCGGAAGACACCGCACCACCCGAAGCCCCAGAGTGCAACGCCGGACCCGAAACCCCGGAAAACGCGCCGGAGGGCCGCGCCACCGATTCAACGCCGGACGCTGCCGAAGCGCCCGGCACCGAGGGCGCTCCGGACGCCCCCCCGGACATGGAACCCGAGGCCGCGCCCCCGGAGAACGTGGCCGAACCATCGGAAAACGATACGGAAATGGCGCCGGGCCCGGAGATGCCTCCAAACATGGCGGTCCCTGCGGAGGAACCCGTTCCGCAGGACGCCCTCCTGTCCGAAGCGCCGCAGGATACCACCCCTTCGATGGAGGATGAGCCGTCCGCTTGCGAAGAACCCGAACTGCCTTTGGCGGGGGCGGCACCGGCGGAGGAATCGGTTCCGCAAGACACCCCTCCGGCACCGCAGGATACCACCCCTTCGGCGGAGGATGAGCCGTCCGCCTGCGAAGAACCCGAACTGCCTTTGGCTTCGGCGGCACCGGCGGAGGAACCCGTTCCGCAGGACGCCCCCCCGCCCGAAACCGCGGAGGCCCCGCCGCAGGAGATCCTCCCCCCTCCGGCGATGGACGCCGAGGATTCGGACGAGGCTTTGGCTGTCGTGGAAGAGCCCGTTCCGGAGCGCGAGGAACCTGAGCCCCCCAAGCCCACCCCCGTGCCTCCGGCCCCGCTGACCGCCGTTCCGGCGGGGCGTTTTGCGGACCCTTCGGACCATCGCGCGCCTGCCCTGCCCGGGGTTGCGCGCGGCGCGGTGCGTTCGGGTGTCGCGCAGCGGCCGGCGCGGAGCGCGGCGGCGCAGCGGGTCATGATCGGGCTGACGGCGGGGCTTGTGCTGGCGCTGCTGACGGCTTCGCTCTGGGCGTCCCGGGCGGAGGACGCCATTCCCGTCGAAGCGCCGGTCGTCGCGGACATCGCCCCGCAGATCGTGGACCCCGAGTTGATGATGCCAGAATGGGTGGTGGATGCCGCGCTGACGGTCGAAACGCCCGCCGGGGACGTCGCGCCAGAACCCCCGATCGTCCTGGCCGCGAATGACATCGTGCCGACGGCGAAGGGCGTCGTCACGCCGCAGGGGATCACGCTCTATTCCGGCCGCCCGCCGCAGGCCCCGAAGCCGCGCCCCGAAGGTATAGCGGAGACGGCTGCGCAGAAATCGCGTCCGGAGGCGCCGCAACCCGAACCGGCGGATCCGGCGCTGGCCGGGGTGCGCCCGAAGCCGCGCCCGATGGCCGTGATCAGTGCCGGGGAAACCACCCGGCAGGCCGAAGCGGAAACCGAGGGCGCGACGGAACAGGCGGTCTCCGTCTCGCGCCGTCCGGTCAGCCGGCCGCGCAACTACCGGCAATCGGTGGAACAGGCGCTGGCGGCGGCGATCGCGTCGGAACCCGTTCCGCCCGCCCCGCGCCAACAGCCCCCCGCGCCCGTCGTGCAGCCCGCGCCCGCACCGGTCGTGCAACCGGCTCCGCAGCGGCAGCAGCCCCGGCAACCGGCGGTGCAGCAGCCCACCGCCCGCGATCCGGTTGTCGTTCTGGACGAGCCGGAGCCGACGCAGCCCACGCGCAAGGCGCCCACATCGGCCTCGGTCGCGAAACAGGCGACGCAGAAGGACGCGATCCGGCTGAAGGAGATGAACCTGATCGGCCTTTACGGCGCGCAGGGCAGCCGCCGCGCCCTGATCCGGATGCCGAGCGGCAAGATGATCAAGGTCGGCGTCGGCGACGCGCTCGACGGCGGGCGGGTCACGGCGATCGGCGAGGGGCAACTGACCTATCAGAAGGGCTCGCGGCTCTATCAGTTGAAACTGTTGCAGGGCAGCTAAGATCACGGTCGCGGAATCGCGCGTGTTTTCCGGGTTTTCGCCTTGTCGCGACGGTCAGTTGCGCTATGGCTGAACCCGTCCCGCCGCCCGAGTCCCGCCATGACCAGCTTTCTGCTTCAAGCCACGCTTTACCTGTTCGCGATGGTGATCGCCGTCCCGTTGGCGACGCGCTCGGGGCTGGGCTCGGTGCTGGGCTACCTGATCGCCGGGATCGTGATCGGGCCGGTGCTGCATCTGGCGGGCTCCGAGATGAACAGCCTGCAACATTTCGCCGAATTCGGCGTGGTGATGATGCTGTTCCTGATCGGGCTGGAACTGGAGCCCAAGGCGCTGTGGCAGATGCGGGACAAGCTGATCGGGCTCGGCGGGTTGCAGGTCGTGCTGACGATGGCGGCGGTCTGCGCGGTGATGCTGGCCTGTGGCGAGGAATTCCCGACGGCGCTGGCGCTCGGCATGATCTTCTCGCTGTCCTCGACCGCTATCGTCTTGCAAACGTTGAACGAAAAGCGGCTGTTGCAGACGGCGGGGGGGCGGTCGGCCTTTGCGGTGCTGCTGACACAGGATATTGCGGTGATCCCGATGCTGGCGATCCTGCCGCTGCTCGCGCTGCCCGGGGCGCGGGCGCTGGCCAAGGCCGAACATGGCGAAAATGCGGCGGTGCATTTCATCCAGGAACTGCCCGGCTGGGGGGTGACGCTGATCACGCTGGCCGCCGTCGCGCTGATCGTGGTGGCGGGGCACTATCTGGCGCGGCCGCTGTTCCGCTTCGTCCACCTCGCGCGGCTGCGCGAGATCAATACCGCGATGGCTCTGCTGATCGTGGTCGGGATCGCGTCGCTGATGAATACGGTCGGGCTGTCGCCGGCGCTCGGCACCTTTCTGGCGGGCGTCGTGCTGGCGGACAGCGAATTCCGGCACGAGTTGGAATCCGACATCGAGCCGTTCAAGGGCCTGTTGATGGGGCTGTTCTTCATCACCGTCGGCGCCGGGATCAAGTTCGAGGTGATCTGGGCGCAACCGTTCCAGATCGCCGGGCTGGTGGCGGCGCTGATCGCGCTCAAGGCGGCGATTCTCTATGGCCTCGCGGTGGCGTTCCGGCTGCGCGGCGCGGACCGGGGGCTGTTCACGCTCGGCCTCGCGCAGGCGGGGGAGTTCGGCTTCGTGCTGGTGTCCTTCGCGGTCGGGCAGCGGATCCTGCCCGCGGCGATCGCGGAAAAGACGCTGGTGGTGATCGCGCTGTCGATGCTGATTTCGCCCCTGCTGTTCATCGCCAACGAACATCTGTCGCGCCGCCTGCGCCGCGAGGACACGCCCGAGGAAGACCGGATCGAGGAGCAGCAGCCGATCATCATCGCCGGGGTCGGCCGCTTCGGGCAGGTGGTGAACCGGATGGTCACCATGTCGGGCTTTCGCACCACGGTTCTGGATACCGATCTGAAGACGATTCAGGTGATGCGCACCTTCGGCTTCAAGGGCCATTACGGCGATCCGACCCGGCCGGATCTGCTGGCGGCGGCGGGTCTGGCCAAGGCGCGGGTGCTGGTGGTCAGCCTGGACGACCGGGCTTCGGCGAACCGGCTGGTGGCCTATGCGCGCAAGATGCGGCCCGATCTGCATATCATCGCCCGGGCGAAGGACCGCGAACATGTGTTCGAGCTCTACAAGGCCGGGGCCAATGACATCGTGCGCGAAATGTTCGATTCAAGCCTGCGCGCCGGGCGCTATGTCCTTGAAAACGTGGGGCTGAGCGAATTCGAGGCGGCGGAACTCGAACGGCTGTATTTCAAGTTCGACCGGGCCTCGCTGCGCGATCTGGCGAAATACTGGCAACCCGGCGTGCCGATCATGGACAGCCCGGGATACGTCCGCCGGGCGCGGGAGTTGAACACCGAACTCGAAGCCGCGATGATGGCGCGGTTCTCGCGCCGCGCGGATCTGACGGAGGAAGACGAGAAGCCGTTGCAGGCGGACTGATCCGCGCGCCGCAAATGCAAACGGGCGGCACCGAAGCGCCGCCCGCCAGATATCAGGCCGCGCGGCCGACCAGAACGTCATCCACCTTCTTCGCCGCACCGGCTTCGTCGGTGCCCGAAACGGCGGCGACTTCGCGGGTCAGCCGTTCCAGCGCCGCTTCATAAAGCTGACGTTCGGAATAGCTCTGCTCGCGCTGATCGTCGGCCCGGTGCAGGTCGCGCACCACTTCGGCGATCGACAGCAGGTCGCCCGAGTTGATCTTCTGTTCGTATTCCTGCGCCCGGCGGGACCACATCGCGCGCTTGACCTTGGCCTTGCCCTTCAGCGTCTCCAATGCCTTCGTCACCACATCCGGGGTCGAGAGGCTGCGCATTCCGATATCGAGCGCCTTGGCCGTGGGAACCCGCAGGGTCATCTTGTCCTTCTCGAACGAAATCACGAAAAGCTCCATCCGAAGCCCCGCAATCTCCTGCTCCTCGATCGAAATGATCTTTCCGACACCATGAGCGGGGTAGACAACGAAATCATCCGGACGAAACTCGGCCTTCTTGGTCTTGATCATTCAGTCGCTTCCTTGCAGCCAGACCTTCTCCGCCTGTTCAGCACAGAAACACCCACGGCACCCAGATGCCGCGATGTTATGGACTCTCACTGAAACAACCCGGGGGCGGGCTTGGCCACCGGGTGGAAAGGTCGAATTCTTGTAACACTTATATAGCACAAAATCGCGGCGCTTCAAAGCGCCACGGCACAACGGCGCGGCACGAATTGCCACGAATCCGTGACAAAATGCCCCTTCGACACCGCAAATCCGCGTTCTTCCCCCGTCCGGCGGAGAATCAGTCCCCCGTGCCGGGATTCGGGGAAAAATACTTCTCGCGCTTGTTCGGCTCGCCGTCGCGCTCCTCGTAACCGGGGAGCGGATCCTTCTTCTGCGTGATCACGGGCCAGACCTCCGCATATTGGCGGTTGAATTCGACCCATTCATCCATGCCGGGCTCGGTATCCGGGCGGATCGCATCGGCGGGGCATTCCGGTTCGCACACGCCACAGTCGATACATTCATCCGGGTGGATGACCAGCGTGTTTTCGCCTTCATAGAAGCAATCCACCGGGCACACCTCGACGCAATCGGTGTATTTGCAGGCGATGCAGTTGTCTGTGACGACATAGGTCATGGATAGCCCCGGAGGTTGTCTCGCGTTCGCCGCGTTACCTAGACCCGGCGGGCGGATCAATCAAGAGCGCCCCGACCGGAAAGACCGCCTGCCCCGAAGATCGCATCCGCCCCGGACGGCTGTTCCCCCGCGGCATCGAGATCAAGGAACAGCGTCACCGCCTCTGCCGCCGGGCCGCGACGGGTGCCACAGTCCACCACCCGCAGCAGGCGCACCCGGCCCGCCACCGCCACGGTCAGCACATCCCCCGGGCCGACGGCGCGGCCCGGTTTGTCGATTTCGGGCGCCATTCACCCGCACATGCCCCGCCGAAACCAGATCAGCCGCCAGACCGCGCGTCTTTACCAGACGCGCGTGCCAGAGCCATTTGTCGATCCGGATCCGGCCCTCGCTCACTTACGGTCGCGCAGCGCGGCCAGCACGGCGAAGGGGTTGTCCGGGTCGATCGGCTTGTCCTTCTTCGGCGGGCGGGCCTCGAAATGCCGGGCCTTGTCCTCGGGCTTGCCATGCGGCTTCTTGCCCTTCGGCTTGTCGAACTTGCGCTCGCCCTTGTCGCCACGGGGCTGCCGCTTTTCACCCTCGCGGCGCGGGGCGCGTTCGGGGCGCGGGGCACGCGGGCGCGGCGCCCAGGTGAAGGTGTAGAACACCTCCATCTCGGGCACAGCCTCAACGGCTTCGGCCTCCGCCTCGGCGATCGGGGATGCCTCCTCCGGGATCGGGTTCTCGGCCCCTTCGACGGGCGGCTTCGGCTCGGGCGCGGGGCGGGTCTTCGCCCGCTCGCCCTTCTCGGCCTTGTAGCCCAGCCCCTGCATCAGGTCGGCGAACTGTTCCAGCGTCATGCCGGTGATCGACAGCATGTCGGGATTCGCCTCGAACCCGCCGCGCGTGTCCTGCGTGCGCAGAATGTCGGCCAGCCGTTCCAGCATGTCGATCCGGATCGCGCGCACCCCCGCCGGACGATAGCCCGACAGCGTATAGGCCGAGGTCGGAACCTCCGCGATATAGGGGATCGTCACCAGCCCGGGCGGCGGGCTTTCCGGGAATTCCTGCAACCCTTCCCACAGCGACGACAGCACCAGCCGCAGCCGCGTCGGCGCGGGTTTCAGCAACGCCTGCTGGAAGATCGTATATTGCCCGAACCGCACGCCATGCTTGCGCAGCTGCCCGCGCGCGTCCTGATCCAGTTCCTTGACCTCGGCCGCCACGGTTTCGCGCGGGATCACGCCCAGATTCTCGGCCAGACGGAAGGCAAAGCCGCGCGCCAGCCCCGTCAGCGCCTCGTCATGGCTCATCGCCAGAAGCGGCTCGAACAGCGCGGTCACCTTGCGGTCGATGAAATGCTGGAGCCGGCGCTTGACCTTTTCGGCCACCTCCGAACCCGCTTCCTCATCGACAAACGCCTCGACCCCGGGTTTCAGCGTCTCGGAGCCCTTCACCAGCTTGCCCACCGCGGTCGTGCCCCACATCAGGCCGCCCTGTTCGGTGAAATCCATCTCGGTGTCGGGCGCGTTATAGAAGCGGTCAGCGCGCAGGCTGAACTCGGGCTTCAGCGCCTCATAGGCGGCCCGCGCCAGCATCTTCGCCTCGTCAGGCGAGGAAGTCCCGTCCTGCCGGAAGCGGAACCCGTCCAGACGGCCGGCGAATTCGCCCTCGACCGTCACTTCGCCCTTGTCGTTCACCTCGGCCACGAGGGTCTCCTTCTGCTTGAGCCGGCGCAGCAGCACAGAGGTGCGCCGGTCCACAAATCGTTGGGTCAGCGCGCCATGCAGCGCATCCGACAGCCGATCTTCTACCGCACGCGTTTCCTCGCGCCAATGGGCTTCGTCATCGACCCAGCCCTTGCGCTGTGCAACATAGGTCCATGTCCGGATGAAGGCCAGACGACGCGACAAAGTGTCGATATCGCCCTGCGCCCGGTCGATGCGCTCGATCTGGCCGCGCAGCCAGTCCGACGGCACACCCCTGCCGGTTTGCAGAAAGCCGAAGATCCGCGCCAGCAGCGTCGCATGCTCCGCCTCGGAAATCGAGCGGAAATCCGGGATCCGGCACACATCCCACAGCAGCCGCACATCGTTCGGATGGCCCAGCCGGTCCGCGATCTCCGGCATCCCCGCCAGCGCCTTGAGCGCGCGCAGGTCGTCCGCCTCCCGCCCCCGGGTCAGCCATTCGTTCTGCGGGCTGTCCTCAAGCGACCGGATCAGCCGTTCCACCGTGCCGAATTCCAGCCGCGCGTTGCGCCATTGCAGCCGCTGGATCGGGGCGAAGCGGTGTTCCTCCACCGCCGCGATCACTTCGGGCGGCAAGGGCGACGCATCCCCCGTCACGCCAAAGGTGCCGTCCATCGTATGGCGCCCGGCGCGGCCCGCGATCTGGCCGATCTCATGCGGGAACAGATGCCGCATCCGCCGCCCGTCGAATTTCGCCACCGCCGAAAACGCCACATGCCCGATGTCGAGGTTCAGCCCCATCCCGATGGCATCGGTGGCGACCAGATAATCCACATCGCCGTTCTGATACATCGCCACCTGCGCGTTCCGGGTGCGCGGGCTGAGCGCGCCCATCACCACCGCCGCGCCGCCCTTCTGCCGCCGGATCAGTTCCGCGATGGCATAGACGTTTTCCACCGAAAACCCGACGATGGCCGACCGCGCCGGCATCCGCGAGGTCTTCTTCGACCCCGCCCAGGACAGCTTTGACAGCCGCTCGCGGCGCATGAACTGCACCCCCGGCACCAGCGCCGCAATCGCCGGGCGCATGGTGTCGGAACCAAGGAACAGCGTCTCGTGCAGCCCGCGCATGTTCAGCAGCCGGTCGGTGAAGACATGGCCGCGCTCCGGGTCCGCGCAGAGCTGGATCTCGTCGATGGCGACGAAATCGGCGCCCACCTCGGGCATCGCCTCGGTGGTGGCCACCCAATACGCCGCGCGTTCGGGGACGATCCGCTCCTCCCCCGTCACCAGCGCCACGACCGAAGGGCCGCGCGCCGCGACCAGCCGGTCATAGACCTCGCGCGCCAGCAACCGCAGCGGCAGGCCGATCACCCCCGTGCGATGCGCCAGCATCCGCTCGATCGCATAATGCGTTTTGCCCGTGTTGGTGGGCCCCAGAACCGCCGTGATCCGTCCAGCCATATCGTGATGCAGGGGTCACAGCGCGACGCCCGCAAGCTCCTTTTCCAGCCGCGCGATCGCGTCCTTCACCTCGTCCTGATGCGGGTTGAGCGCCCAGGACGCCCGAAAGGCCGCCAGCGCCGGTTCCGTCAGGTCCATCTCCTCATAAACCTGCCCGAGCGTCGCCAGCGCCCCCCAGTGCCGCGGTTCGAGCGCGAGCACCTGCCGCAGATCCGCCAGCGCCGGGCCGAACTGCCCCGCCGCGATCCAGGCATTCGCCCGCGCGTTCCAGCCCTCCGGAAACTCCGGCGCGTGATCGGTCAGCGCGGTGAGGTGTTCGATCGCCGCCCCCGCATCGCCCGCGTCCAGCGCCTGCTCCCCGCGTTTCAGCAACAGATCCATCGCCGGAGAGCCGGATCGCGACCACGCCCGCTCGATATCCGATTCGGCCCGCGCCCATCCGGCATAATCCGGATCGGCCAGTTCCTGAAACTGCCGCTCCAACCCCCCGCTTTCCGCCCATGCGGGCAGGATCGCGAAAGTTGTCGCGACGAGAGGATTGAGAATGGCCCACGGGATGCGCATAGTCCGACTGTATCCCATGCGGCGGGAAAAGCGAGTGCCCCGCCTTCACTTTTCGGAGGACATGATGAGCGACCTGATCGACAAGGCTGTGGAAGCATTGGCGAAACGCCTGCCGGACGGCTTTGCCTCGACGGCGAAATTCGTCATCGAGGATGAGGGGGCGATCATCGCCGATCCGGACGGCGTGCGGGCGGGCGACGATCCGGCCGATGTCACCCTGACCGCCGATGCCGATACCTTCATCGGCATCCTGAAGGGCGAGGTCAATCCGACCATGGCCTTCATGTCGGGCAAGCTGAAGATCGACGGGCCGATGGGGCTGGCGATGCAACTGGGGTCGGCGCTGAGCTGATGGCCCCCCTGCGCAACGACCTTGCCCGCGGCCCGGCGGGCGAGGCGATGTGGATCCACGCGGCGGACGGGCTGCGGCTGCGGATGGCGCATTGGCCGGGCACCGGCGGCACGGTGTTCGTGCTGCCCGGACGCACGGAATATATCGAGAAATACGGCCTCGCGGCGGGCGATCTGACGGCGCGGGGCTATGGCGTCGTGGCGCTCGACTGGCGCGGACAGGGGCTGTCGGATCATCTCCACCCCGATCCCGCGCGCGGCCATATCCGGCGTTTCGCGGAGTTCCAGCTGGATCTGGATGCCCTTCTGATCGCGGCGCAGGGCCTGCCGAAGCCGTGGTTCGCGCTGGCGCATTCGATGGGGGGCGCGATCCTGCTGCGCCGGCTGATGGATCCGCATCCCTTTGCCGCCGTGGCCTTTACCGCGCCGATGTGGGGGATCCACCTGCCCGGCTGGTTCCGGCCGCTGGCGATGGGTCTGGCCCGGACGCTGAAAGGGCGGCGGATCGCGGAACGGTATCTGCCCGGCTCCGGCCCCACGGGCTATGTCCCCGGCACGGCGTTTCAGGGCAATCTGCTGACCCCGGATCCGGCGATGTGGGGCTATCTGCTGGAACAGATGGCGGCGGAGCCGGGGTTCGTGCTGGGCGGGCCCTCGCTGAACTGGGCGGCGGAAAGCCTGCTGGAATGCCGGGCGCTGGCGGCGCTGCCCGCGCCGGATCTGCCCTGCCTCACCGCGCTCGGCTCCGAAGAACAGGTGGTCGATCCACAGGCGATCCGCGCCCGCATGGCCGCCTGGCCAAAGGGGCGGCTGATGGATTTCCCCGGCGAGCGGCACGAGGTGATGATGGGCACCACCCGCGCCGCGTTCTTCGATGCCGCAGACGCGCTGTTCAGATCTGGATCTTCGTAAACCCGTCGCGCAGCGCCTCGGACCACATCTGCGACATGCGGGAAAATTCCGGATCGCCCTTCGCGATCCGGCTCCGCGTGGCCGTACATTCGTCCTTGAGGATCACCGCCAGATCGAGCGGCATCCCCACCGACAGGTTCGAGCGCAGCGTCGAATCCATCGACAGCAGCATCGCCTTGCGCGCATCCTCAAGCGACATGTCCATCCGCACCACCCGGTCGAGGATCGGCTTGCCGTATTTGTGTTCGCCGATCTGGAGGAAGGGCGTGTCCTCCGTTGCCTCGATGAAATTGCCCTCGGGATAGACGAGGAACATCCGCATCGCGCCGCCGCGCCGCTGCCCCGCGACGATCATCGAGGCCGAGGTGGAGACCTTGCTCGCCTCCATCTTCGCGTCGATGTCCTGCCGCACCGTGGCCAGCGTATTGCCGACCAGTTCCGCGACCTTGAGCATCGTCGGCGCCAGCATGATCGAGGTTTCCGACGTCGCCTCGGTGTCGTCGATCGCCTCGCGGATGCGCGCGAGCGCCGTCTGCGTCACCGACAGCGACCCGGCCGTCAGAATCCCGATCACCCGTTCCCCGGGATCCTCGAACAGGAACATCTTGCGATAGGTCGCAATATTGTCCAACCCCGCGTTGGTGCGGGTATCGCTCAGCAAAACGATGCCTTCATTGAGCAGAAGGCCAACACAATACGTCATGATCAGTCCCGAAACGGCCTGAGCCCTTTTATTGCTGCACCGCATCGAGAGCAACCGTCACGTCGAGCGCCTCTTCCCCCTGACCAAGCGCGATGCCCTTGATCGGCGCCGCCTCGCGCGCATCGAGCCCGGACCCGAGCCGGATATAATTCTCGTCGGGGCAACATTCGTTCGCCGCGTCGAACCCGATCCAGCCGATCCCCTCGACCCAGATTTCCGCCCAGGCGTGGCTTGCCTCATGCGGGGCGCCATCGTCGCGCGCGTAAAGATACCCCGAGACATAGCGCGCCGGCATCCCCACCGCGCGCGCCGCCGCGCATAGCGCATGGGCGTGGTCCTGGCACACCCCCTCGCCCTGCGCCAGCGCCTCGGCCGCCGTGGTATGGGTGTCCGTCGCGCCCGGCACATAGGCAATCGCCTTCGACACCGCGCGCGAGAGCGCATGCGCGCGCGACAGCGGATCCGTTCCCCCCGCCTCCTGCGCCAGCGTCTCGACCGCATCGTCGATCCATGTCGCGGCGGTTTCGCGCAGATAGGCAAAGGGATGGACCAGTTCCCGATGCCCGCGCAGCACGCCCGCAAGGTCGATCGTCTCGACCTGCCCCGTCACCGCGACAGAGACCTCCGACACCGGGCCGCGCACGGACCAGCCCTCGACCCGATCGCCCGCGCCGTCGCGGAAACTGCCGCCCCGGGTGCCGCCCTCGACCTTGACCTCCCAGCCGATCACCCGCTGCCCGTCGAAGCGCGAGGGGAACAGCCGCAGCGACTGCACCGCCGAGCGCATCGGCGCCTCATAGCGGTAGGTGGTGACGTGATTGATGGTGAAGATCATCGCGCCTCTCCGGACAGGTAGCTGTTATAGACCATATCGGACAATTCGCCGATGTCGCGGATGAAGCGGGTCAGGAATTCGTGCAGCCCCTCCTCGAAGATCTCCTCGACATGCAGTTCCGCCAGTTCGCCGATCAGCGCCCGCGCCCGCATCTGCGCCGGGCCGGATTTGTGATAGGCATGTGCCAGATCGTCCAGTTGCTGCATCGCGCTCAGCGTCGCGGTGATCAGCGACCGGGGCGATTGCCGGTTCAGGATCAGGAAATGCGCGATCTTCTTCGCCGTGATCTCGCCGCCATAGGCCCAGTGGAACGCCCGCTGCGCCGACATCGCGCGCAGAAGCGTCTGCCACTGGTAATTGTCCAGCCCCGTGCCGACGAAATCCACCGACGGCAGCAGGACGTAATATTTCACGTCGATCAGCCGCGCGGTATTGTCCGCCCGTTCCAGCGCGAACCCGAGGTTGAGGAAATTATACCCGTCGTTGCGCAGCAGCGTCGCCTCGATTGCGCCGCGGATCATCGCCGCCTGCGCCATCACCCATTCGGTCAGCTCCGTCAGTTCCAGTTCCGACCGCGGCCGCCGTTCCAGCTTGCGGATTTCCTGGAACGCCAGGTTCAGCGCGTCCCAGACCTGCGCCGTCAATGCGGTGCGCACGATCCGCGCATTCTCCCGCGCGCGTTCGATGCAGGACATCACCGAAGACGGGTTGTCGCGGTCGAAGAACAGGTAGCTTTCGATGTTGCGCTGCACCGGGTCGCCGTATTTCCCGGCAAAGCCCTCGGCCGTGCCCGAGGCCTGCAACAGGCTCTCCCACTCGCTTCGGTAGCCATGCCCGGCCGAGGGCATCAGCGCGATCCGGGCGCCCACTTCGAGCAGGCGCGCCATCGTTTCCGCACGTTCGATATAACGCGCGATCCAGAAAAGGTTTTCCGCCGTCCGGCTCAGCATGGTCTTACTCCGCCAGCACCCAGGTATCCTTGACGCCCCCGCCCTGCGACGAGTTCACCACGAGCGAGCCTTCGGTCAGCGCGACGCGCGTCAGACCTCCGGGCACCAGTTCGACCTTTTCGCCCACAAGGCAATAGGGCCGCAAGTCCACATGCCGCGGCGCGATCCCCTCTTCGACGAAGGTCGGCGTGGTCGATAGCGCCAGCGTCGGCTGCGCGATGTAATTGTCCGGGTCGTCCTCGATCTTCAGGCGGAACGCCTCGATCTGCTCCTTCGTGGATTTCGGCCCGACCAGCATGCCGTAGCCACCCGAGCCATGCACCTCCTTCACCACCAGTTCGGAGAGATGTTCGAGCACATATTTGCAATCGTCCGCCTTCGCGCATTGCCAGGTGGGCACGTTGTTCAGGATCGGCTCCTCGCCCAGGTAGAACCGCACCATCTCCGGCACGAAGGTATAGATCGCCTTGTCATCGGCCACCCCTGCGCCCGGCGCGGAACAGATCGTCACACCGCCCGAACGATAGGCATCCATCAGCCCCGGCACCCCCAGCATCGAATCCGGCCGGAAGCACAACGGATCAAGGAACGCGTCATCAATCCGCCGATAGATCACATCGAGCTTCTTCGGCCCCTCCGTCGTGCGCATCCACACGAAGCCGCCTTCGACGAACAGATCCGCGCCCTCGACCAGCTCCACCCCCATCAGATCGGCAAGGAAGCTGTGTTCGTAATAGGCGCTGTTGAAATGCCCCGGCGTCAGGATGCCGATCGTCGGCTCCCGGTCGCATTTCGCGGGCGCGACAGAGGCCAGCGTCCGGCGCAGCGCATCGGCATAGCCATCCACCGGCTCGATCCGGTTTTCGCGGAACAGATGCGGGAACATCCGCATCATGATCTCGCGGTTCTCCAGCATGTAGCTCACGCCCGAAGGCGTGCGGCAGTTGTCCTCAAGGACGAAGAAATCCTCCGCCCCGGTGCGCACGATGTCGATGCCGACGATATGGCTGTAGATCCCGCGCGGCGGGGTGAAGCCTGCCACGGCGCGCTCATAGGCGTCGTTCTGATAGACCAGCTTCGCCGGGATCTTGCCCGCCCTGACGATCTCGCCCCGGCTGTAGACATCGAGCAGAAAGGCGTTGAGCGCCCGCGCCCGCTGCTTGATCCCGCGTTCCAGCTTGCGCCATTCGTTCTGCGTGAACACGCGCGGGAACATGTCGAACGGGATCAGCCGGTCCGGGTCGCCCCCCTCGCCATAGACAGCGAAGGTGATGCCGATGCGGCGGAACAGGGCCTCCGCCTCGGCCTGCTTCATCTGCCGCAGTTCGGCGGGCATTGACTTGGTCCAGTCCTCAAGCCGCGCATAGGGCTCCCGGACATTTCCTTGCTCATACATTTCGTTGAAGTAGTCGCTCATCGCGCTGTGATTCCTCCGGCATTGAGGAAACCTTATGCAGCGGTTTCGGCGAGCGGAAGCGGCCCCGGGCGCGAATTGTCTGCAACAGGCGAATACGCGGTGATTTTATGGGCGAACGTGCAAATTATAGGCATATTTTCCGCTGAACCGGCCCGCTCAACCGGCAAAGCCCCGCCTTCCCATCGTTTCCGCCCCTTGCGTGCGGCGCTGCGGGGTGCCTATCTCTGCGGCAACACGAAAGCGAGGACGTCATGACCAGCATTCAACCGCAGCCCCAACAGCAGGACGGCACCGGGGCCTTCGGCGCCCTGCCCGACTGGAACCTCGACGATCTTTATACTGCCCCGGACGCGCCGGAAATCGCGCAGGACATGGCCTGGCTCGAAGACGAATGCGCCGCCTTCGCGCGCGACTATCAGGACCGGCTGGCGACGCTGGACGTGGAGGGCATGGCGCGCTGCATCGCGCGCTACGAGGCGATCGACACCACCGCCGGGCGGATCATGTCCTATGCGGGCCTGCGCTATTACCAGAACACCGTGGATGCCGCGCGGGCAAAGTTCCTGTCCGATGCGCAGGACCGGATCACCACCTTCACCACGCCGCTGGTGTTCTTCTCGCTCGAATTCAACCGGGTCGAAGATGCGGTCTATGACCGGCTGTTCGCGGATCCGAAGCTCGCGCGCTACAAGCCGGTGTTCGACCGGATGCGCGCGATGAAACCCTATCAGCTGTCGGACGAGCTGGAAAAGTTCCTGCATGACCAGTCGGTCGTGGGCTCGGCGGCGTGGAACCGGCTGTTCGACGAAACCACCGCCGCGCTGGAATTCGACGTGGACGGCGAAAAGCTGAACCTCGAAGCCACCACCACCCTGATGCAGGACCACGACCGCGCGAAACGCGAAGCCGCCGCGCGCGAAATGGCCCGGGTGTTTACCGAGAACCTCAAGATCTTCTCCCGCGTCCACAACACCCTGGCGAAGGAGAAGGAGATCGAGGACCGCTGGCGCAAGATGCCCACGCCGCAGACCGCGCGCCACCTGTCGAACGATGTCGAACCCGAGGTGGTGCAGGCGCTGCGCGATGCGGTGGTCGCGGCCTATCCCCGGCTCAGCCACCGCTACTATGCGCTGAAGGCGAAATGGCTGGGGCTGGACCGGTTGCAGGTGTGGGACCGCAATGCCCCCCTGCCCACCGAAACCCCGCGCACCATTATGTGGGACGAAGCGAAATCCACCGTGCTGAACGCCTATGGCGCGTTTTCGCCAAAGATGGCAGAGATCGCCCAGCCGTTCTTCGAAAAGGGCTGGATCGACGCCGGGGTGAAGCCCGGAAAGGCGCCCGGCGCCTTTGCCCATCCGACCGTGGTCACCGTCCACCCCTATGTGATGCTGAACTATCTGGGCAAGCCGCGCGATGTGATGACGCTGGCGCATGAGCTTGGCCACGGTGTGCATCAGGTGCTGGCGGCAGGTCAGGGGGCGCTGCTGTCCGACACACCACTGACCCTTGCGGAAACCGCGAGCGTCTTCGGCGAAATGCTGACCTTCCGCGCGCTTCTGGATCAGGCACAGACCCACGCCGAGCGCAAGACGCTGCTGGCGGGCAAGGTCGAGGACATGATCAACACCGTCGTGCGGCAGATCGCGTTTTACGACTTTGAATGCAAGCTCCACGCCGCCCGCGCCCAGGGCGAACTGACGCCCGAGGACATCAACGCGATCTGGATGTCGGTGCAGGCCGAAAGCCTTGGCCCGGTGTTCGACTTCATGCCGGGCTACGAAACCTTCTGGGCCTATATCCCGCATTTCGTGCATTCGCCGTTCTACGTCTATGCCTATGCCTTCGGCGACGGGCTGGTGAACGCGCTTTATGCCGCCTATGCGGGCGGGCTGCCGGATTTCCAGGCGAAGTATTTCGACATGCTCGCGGCGGGCGGGTCGAAACATCACCGCGAACTGCTCGCGCCCTTCGGGCTCGATGCCTCGGATCCGGCGTTCTGGAACAAGGGGTTGGACATGATCGCGGGCTTCATCGACGAGCTGGAGGCGATGGAAGCCTGATTGTCAGCGGCGCGGGCTGCGCATAGTCTGGGGCCAGACTCACGGCCGGGCACCGCGCCCCGGCCGCACCAACAACGGGGATGGAACCATGATTCACCTGCGCAAAATGCTCGGCCTTGGCGTATGTGTCGCGGCGCTGGCCGCCGGGATGCCCGCGCTGGCCGCGACGCCCGCCGATACGCTGGTCGAAGCCTTCGCGATCGACGACATCATCAGCCTCGACCCCGCCGAGGCGTTTGAACTCAGCACCGCGGAAATCACCTCGAACAGCTATAGCCTGCTGGTGCGGCTGGACCTGAACGATACGTCGAAGGTCACGCCCGACCTCGCCGAAAGCTGGACGCTCTCCGACGACGGCATGACCTATACGTTCAAGCTGCGCCCCGGCGTCACCTTCGCCTCGGGCAATCCGCTCACCGCCGCCGATGTCGCCTATTCGTTCGAGCGTGTGGTGAAGCTGGACCTCAGCCCCGGTTTCCTGTTCACCCAACTGGGCATCACCGGCGAAAACGTGGCGGACAAGGCGAAGGCGGTGGATGACCTGACCTTCCAGCTTACCGTCGACAAACCCTATGCGCCGAGCTTCGTTCTGAACGTGCTGTCCTCCACCGCGGGCGCCGTGGTGGACAAGAAGGTCGTGGAGGCGAACGCCAAACCGGCCGAAGGCGCCTGGCCCACCGATTTCGGCAATGCCTGGCTGAAGACCAACCACGCCGGTTCCGGCCCCTTCGTTACCCGGGTGTGGAAGGCGAACGAGGCCGTGGTGATGGAGCGCAACCCGAATTATTTCGGCGAAAAGCCGAAGCTCGCCCGCGTGATCTACCGCCATATGAAGGAAAGCTCCGCGCAGCGGCTCGCGCTTGAGGCCGGGGATGTGGACGTGGCGCGCAACCTCGACCCGAACGACCTGACGGCGGTGGAAAAGAACGCCGATCTGAAGATCGACAGCGCGCCGAAGGGCACGATCTACTACATCAGCTTCAACCAGAAGAACCCGACGCTGGCGAAACCCGAGGTCATCGAGGCGATGAAATACCTCGTGGATTATGACGCGCTCGGCAAGACGCTGCTGACCGGCGTGGGCGAAATCCACCAGACCTTCCTGCCGAAGGGGCAGTTGGGCGCGCTGAACGAAACGCCCTACAAGCTCGACATCGCGAAGGCGAAGGAGCTTCTGGCCAAGGCCGGCCTGCCCGACGGTTTCACCGTGACGATGGATGTGCGCTCGACGCAGCCGGTTTCGGGCGTGGCCGAGTCGATCCAGCAGACGGCGGCGCAGGCGGGCGTGAAGATCGAGATCATCCCCGGCGACGGCAAGCAGACGCTGACGAAATACCGCGCGCGCAACCATGACATCTATATCGGCCAATGGGGCGCGGATTACTGGGATCCGAACTCGAACGCGCAGACCTTCGCCTATAACGCCGACAACACGGATGACAGCGCGCTGAAAACCGTGGCCTGGCGCAATGCCTGGGACATTCCGGAACTGTCGAAGCTGACCGATGCCGCGCTTCTGGAGCAGGATCCCGAAAAGCGCGCCGCGCTTTATGCCGATCTGCAACGCGAAGTGCTGAAGACCGGCCCCTATGCGATCATCTGGCAACAGGTTGAAGTGGCGGGCGTTTCGGCCAAGGTTTCGGGCTACAAGCTGGGGCCGACCTTCGATTCCAACTTCCTGTCGCCGGTCGCGAAGGACTGACGCATGAGCGCAGACAGCCCCCGGGCCGCACGCCTGTTTCGCGGCGCGGTCCGGTTCGCGGTGGTGATCGTCACCACCTACCTCGGCCTTCTGGCGGTGACCTTCTTCATCGGCCGCGTGGTGCCGGTGGATCCGGTTCTGGCGGTGCTGGGCGACCGGGCACCGGCGACGGCCATCGCGCGGGTGCGCGAACAGATGGGGCTCGACCTGCCGCTGTGGCAGCAGTTCGGGATCTACCTGAAACAGGTGCTGGGGGGTGACCTCGGCACCTCGGTCCTCACCACCCGCCCGGTGGCGGAGGATATTGCCCGCGTCTTCCCTGCGACGCTCGAACTCGCCACCTTCGGCACCATCATCGGCACGATCCTGGGGGTTCCGCTCGGCGTGCTGGCGGCGGTGAAGCGCGGGACGTTCATCGACCAGCTGGTGCGGATCGTCGGCCTTGCGGGCTATTCGATCCCGATCTTCTGGCTGGCGCTGCTGGGCCTGTTGCTGTTCTACGCCCGGCTGCATTGGGTGGCCTTTCCGGGGCGCATCGACGTGGTGCATGAATATACCTTCACGCCGATCACCGGGCTGTTCCTCCTTGATGCCATGCTGCAACGGCAGTGGGAAATCGCCTGGGACGTGTTCCGCCATATCGTCCTGCCGGGCTGCCTGCTTGGCTATTTCTCGATGGCCTATATCAGCCGGATGACCCGCTCCTTCATGCTCACCGAAATGTCGCAGGAATATATCGTCGCCGCCCGTGCCAAGGGCCTGTCGGAGGCGCGGATCATCTGGTTCCACGCGCTGCGCAATGCCGCGGTGCCGCTGGTGACGGTGATCGCGCTGTCCTATGCGGGGCTGCTCGAAGGCTCCGTGCTGACGGAGACGGTGTTTTCCTGGCCGGGGCTGGGCATGTATATCACCAATTCGCTGCAAAACGCCGATATGAACGCCGTGCTGGGCGGCACGCTGGTGATCGGGTCGGTGTTCATTGCGCTCAACCTGCTGTCCGATCTGCTGTATCGGACGCTCGACCCGAGGACGCGCGAGAAATGACCCGTGACTGGCTGCTCAGCGACCGCCCCGCCTCGCGCACGCAGGCCCGGCTTGGGCGCGCCTACAGGGTCTGGCTCAGCTTTGCGTCGAACCGGCTGGCGCTGGTCGGGCTGGGGATCATCCTTGCGCTGGTGGTTCTGGCCGCGCTGGCCGGGGTGCTGGCGCCGCATTCGCCCTATATCGGCAATCTGGCCGAGGCGCGTCTGCTGCCCCCCGGCACGCCCGGCTACCTTCTGGGCACCGACGATCAGGGCCGCGACATCCTCTCGCGGCTGCTTCACGGCGCGCGGCTGACGCTGATGGTGGTGGTGCTGGTCGCGGTGATCGCGGCGCCGGTGGGCCTGCTGGTCGGCACGGTCGCGGGCTATGCGGGCGGCTGGGTCGATGCGGTGCTGATGCGGATCACCGATATTTTCCTGGCCTTCCCCAAGCTGGTTCTGGCGCTCGCCTTCGTGGCCGCGCTCGGCCCGGGGATCGAGAATGCCGTGCTCGCCATCGCCATCACCTCCTGGCCGCCCTATGCCCGGATCGCCCGGGCCGAAACGCTGGGCGTGCGCAATTCGGATTACATCGCGGCGGTGCGGCTGATGGGGGCGCGGCCGTGGCGGATCGTGGCGCGCCATGTGATGCCGATGTGCCTGCCCTCGCTCATCGTGCGGGTGACGCTCGACATGGCGGGGATCATCCTGACGGCGGCGGGGCTCGGATTCCTGGGCCTTGGCGCACAGCCGCCCTTGCCGGAATGGGGGGCGATGATCGCGTCGGGGCGGCGCTTCATCCTTGATCAATGGTGGGTGGCGACGATGCCGGGGATCGCGATCTTCGTCGTCTCGCTCGGCTTCAACCTGCTGGGCGACGGGCTGCGCGATGCGCTCGACCCGCGGGAGGCCGGGCAATGACGCTGCTGCATGTCGAGAACCTGAAGGTCCATTACCCCACCCGCACCGGATTGGTCGAGGCCGTGCGCGGCGTCACCTTCACCCTCGGGCGGGAGCGTCTGGGCATCGTCGGCGAAAGCGGCTCGGGCAAGTCGCAGACCGGCCGCGCGATCATGGGCCTGACCCCGCCGAACGCGCGCATCACCGCCGACCGGATGGAGTTTTCCGGCATCAACCTGCTCCACGCCAGCCCGCGCGAACGCCGTGCCCTGCGCGGCGGCCGGATCGCCATGGTGTTGCAGGATCCGAAATATTCGCTCGACCCAGTGATGAAGATCGGCAAGCAGGTGGCCGAGACCCTGCACACCCACAGCCGGATCAGCGGCGCCGAGGCCAAGCGCCGCGCGCTGGAGATGCTGGAGGCGGTGCAGATCCGCGATCCCGAACGGGTCTACAACCTTTACCCGCACGAAGTGTCGGGCGGCATGGGTCAGCGCGTGATGATCGCGATGATGCTGATCGCCGGGCCCGAGATGCTGATCGCGGACGAACCGACCTCGGCGCTTGATGTCACCGTGCAGCTCGAAGTGCTGAAGATCCTCGATGCGCTGGTCGCCGATCGCGGCATGGGCCTGATCCTGATCAGCCACGACCTGCGGCTGGTCAGCAGCTTCTGCGACCGGGTTCTGGTGATGTATGCGGGCCGGGTGGTCGAGGAAATCGCCGCCGCCGATCTGGCCCACGCGAAGCACCCCTATACCCGCGGCCTGCTCGACTGCGTGCCGAAGATCGGCGCCGACCGCCACCCCCTGCCCGTTCTCGACCGCAAGCCGGAGTGGCTGACATGATCCTCACCGCGCGCCATCTGGACGTTCGCTTCGATGATTTCCACGCGCTCCGGGATGTCACCGTCGCGGTGGCGAAGGGCGAATCCTTCGGTCTGGTGGGGGAATCCGGCTCCGGGAAATCCACGCTTCTGCGCGCCATCGCGGGGCTTGCGCCCTTTACCGGCGACATCACCGTGCTGGGGGAAACGCTGCGCGGCACCCGCCGGTCGCGCGCCTTTTACCGCAAGGTGCAGATGGTGTTTCAGGATCCCTACGGCTCGCTGCACCCGCGCCAGACGGTGGACCGGCTGCTGCTCGAACCGCTCGCCGTGCATGGCATCGCCGATACCGATGCCCGGATCCGCCGCGCGCTGGACGAGGTGGGCCTCGGCGCCGGGTTCCGTTTTCGCTACCCGCATCAGATGTCGGGCGGGCAGCGGCAGCGGATCGCCATCGCCCGGGCGCTGATCCTCGAACCGGAGATCCTGCTGCTCGACGAACCCACGTCGGCGCTCGATGCCTCGGTGCAGGCGGAGGTGCTGAACCTGCTCGAACAGGTACGGCGCGACCGGGGCCTGACCTTCCTCATGGTCAGCCACGACCTCGGCGTCGTCACCCATATGTGCGACCGGCTGGCGGTGATGCGCGCGGGCGCTGTGGTCGAGGAACTCACCGCCGATGCGCTGGCCCACGGCGCCCCGGCACAGGACTACACCCGCCAGCTCCTCACCGCGAGCCGGGGTTTCAGCCGGGCCTGAGCCTGCCCTTCGCCGCCGCGATCCCGGTCCTGTGCATCTTCGGGCTGGTGTTCTGCACTGGCCGAAATCTGGCAGCACCGACCGCCGCCATCGCCGATCTTGAGGGCATCCGCCGCACGATCCGCGGCTGGCTCAATGCCCCAGGAACTGCCGCAGTTCCGGCGTCTGCGGCGCGCTGAACACCTGCTCGGGCGGGCCGATTTCGTGCACCCGGCCCTGGTGCATGAAGACGACGCGTGAACAGACGTCGCGGGCGAAGCTCATCTCATGCGTGACCATCATCAGGGTCATCCCCTCGGCGGCCAGTTCCCGCACCACGGCCAGAACCTCCGCCACCAGTTCCGGATCCAGCGCCGAGGTGATTTCGTCGCACAGGAGCACCACCGGATCCATCGCCAGCGCGCGGGCGATCGCCACCCGCTGCTGCTGCCCGCCCGAAAGCTCATCCGGGAAGGCGTCGAACTTGTGGCCCAGCCCCACCCGGTCCAGCATGCGCCGCGCCATCGCCTCGGCCTCCGCCCTGCCCCGCTTCTTCACCACCTGCTGCGCCAGCATCACGTTCCCCCCCGCCGTCAGATGCGGGAACAGGTTGAACTGCTGAAAGATCATCCCGACCTTCAGCCGCAGTTCCCGCAGGTGGAGTTCGTCGTTCAGCAACTGCGCCCCGGCCACCGAAATCGCCCCGGAATCAATCACTTCCAGCCCGTTGACACAGCGCAGCAGCGTCGATTTCCCGGACCCCGACTTGCCGATGACCGCGATCACCTCGCCCGGGTCGATGTGCAGCGTGATGCCCTTGAGCACCTCGTTCTCGCCGAAACTCTTGCGAACGTCGTCAATGCCGATGAGGGGCATGAAGTTTCCTTTCCAACGCGCGCGCGCTCATCGACAGCGGATAGCAGAGCGCGAAATAGATAAGCGCGACAAGGCCATAGACGGTGAACGGCTGAAACGTCGCATTGGTCAGCACCGTCCCCGCCTTGGACAGTTCGACAAAGCCGATGATCGAGGTCAGCGCCGTGCCCTTCACCACCTGCACCGAAAACCCCACCGTCGGCGGCACCGCGATTTTCAACGCCTGCGGCAGGATCACATGCCGCATCTGCTCCAGATAGGTCATGGCGAGGGAAGAGGACGCCTCCCACTGCCCCTTCGGGATCGACTGCACGCAGCCGCGCCAGATCTCCGTCAGGAAGGCCGCCGTCCACAGGATCAGCGCCACCCCGGCGGCAAGCCAGGCGGGCACATCCACCCCGAACAGCCCCAGCCCGAAGAAGGCGATGAACAGTTGCATCAGAAGCGGCGTGCCCTGAAACAGTTCGACATAGCCCGCCACCGCCCGGCGCAGCCAGCCCACCCGGCCGATCCGCGCGAACAGCAGCACCAGCCCCAGCACCCCGCCGCCGACAAACGACACCAGCGACAGAAGCACCGTCCAGCGCGCCGCCAGAAGCAGGTTGCGCAGAATGTCCCATGTGCTGAAATCCGTCATGTCGCGGCCCTCCGGCGCGGGAAGATCAGCCGCCCTGCCCCCGCCAGCACCTGCCGCAGCGCGATGGCGAGCAGCAGATAGATCAGGGTCGAGACGATATAGGCCTCGAACGCGCGGAAGGTGCGCGACTGGATGAAATTCGCGGCGAAGGTGAGGTCTTCGGCCGCGATCTGGCTGACCACGGCGGAGCCCAGCATGACGATCACCACCTGCGACGACAGCGCCGGCCAGATCTTTTGCAGCGCCGGCACCAGCACCACCCGCCAGAAGATCTGCACCGGAGACATGGCGAGCGAGGCCCCCGCCTCGAACTGCCCCTTCGGCGTCGCGTTCAGCCCGGCGCGGATGATTTCACAGCTATAGGCGCCCAGATTGACGATCATCGCCAAATTCGCCGCCGTCATCTCCCCCATCTGCACCCCGGCGGCGGGCAGGCCGAAGAAGATGAAGAAAAGCTGAATCATGAAGGGCGTGTTGCGGATCAGTTCGACATAACAGGCGACCAGCGCCGCCAGCCAGCGCGGCCCGAACCCCCGCGCCCATGCGCACAGGATCCCAAGCCCGATCCCCACCACCCCGCCGACAACCGTCAGCAGGCAGGTGACCCAGACCCCCTTGAGCAGCACCGGCCAGTATTGCGCCAGCCAACCGAAATCAAACTGATAGGCCAAGTTACAGATCCGCAGGCAGCGCCGCGCCCAGCCATTTTTCCGAAATCGCGTTCATCGCGCCATCCGCCTTTGCCTGCGCCAGGATCTCGTCCACCTTCGCGCGCAGGGCCGGTTCGTTCTTGTTCAGCCCGATGAAACAGGGCGAATTCTTGATCAGGAACTTCGGCTCCGGCTTCTTCGGCGGGTTGCGTTCAAGGATCGCCGCCGCGACGACATTGCCCGTCGCCACCGCCGTCACCTGCCCCGAGAGAAACGCCGAGATCGTGCCGTTGTTGTCCTCATAGCGCTTGATCGTCGCATCGGACGGCGCGACCTTCGTCAGTTCCAGATCCTCGACCGCGCCGCGCGTGACGCCGATCGTCTTCCCCGACAGGTCCGCAGGCCCCGCGATCTGCACATCCGCAGGCGCGAAGACCCCGTTGAAGAACGGCGCATAGGCGGTGGAAAAGTCGATCACCGCCTCGCGCTCCGCATTCTTGCCCAGCGACGAGATCACCAGATCCACCTTGTTCGTTTGCAGATACGGGATCCGGTTCGCCGAAGTCACCGGCACCAGTTCGACCTTCACCCCCATCCGCTCGGCGATCAGCTTCGCCATGTCGATGTCATAGCCCTGCGGCGACATATCCGCGCCGACCGAGCCGAAGGGCGGGAAGTCCTGCGGCACCGCGACGCGCAGCTTTCCGGCGGCGGTGATGTCGGCCAGCGCATCGGCCGAAGCGGTCATCGGCGCGGCGAAGGCCAGCGCCAGCACGGCGGCCTTGAGGAAGGAGCGTTTGTTCATGGCAGTGTCCTGTGCGTGGTTGATGTCTTCGCCGGTTCGACCGGATCGTGCGCCTCGCGGATGTCGTGGATCAGGCCCAGCTCGCCGGGCGTCATGCGGCGCTCCGACAGGGCGGCGAGGATGGTGTGTTCGATGTCCACGGGCATGTCAGTCATGTATTCAAGGGCTGTCCAGCTTTTGCCGCAGCCATCGCCGAACGCCACGCCCGCCCGCCGCCTTTTCGCCGCCGCCCCGGGGAATGCCCGGAATCTGCCCCGCGAATCGGCGCATTGCCCGGAATTTCGGCGCTTCCCGACTCCCCGATGCGGCGATTCCGGCCTATCTTGCCCGTTCAGGGGCACGAAACCGTGACGAAGCCCTTGCCCGAATCTGATTTCTGCCGCATTCATATACGCCAAGAGCAGAAATAATCGCTCAACGGCGTAACAAACGCCAGCAAAGGGCAGTCATGGGCGAAGAGATCCGAATTGATCGGTTGGTGGGGGAGCATGCCGCGAAGCTCTCCGAACGGTTGCTGGCGCATCGCGAACAGCTGTTCCCGCCGAATGCGTCGAAACAGCTGCGGCGCTTCACCTCGGGCGAGGTGGCCGAACTTCTGGGCGTGAAGGACGCCTATCTGCGCAAGCTCTCGCTCGAAGGCCGGGGGCCGCAGCCCGAAACCGGGCCGGGCGGGCGCAGGCTTTATACGCCGCAGGACATCATGGACCTGCGCCGGATGCTCGAAGCCGGGGCGAAGACGCCGGGCACCTACCTGCCCGGGCGGCGCGAAGGTGACCACCTTCAGGTCATCACCGTGATCAATTTCAAGGGCGGCTCGGGCAAGACCACGACCGCCGCGCATCTGGCGCAGAAGCTCGCGCTCGACGGTTATCGCGTGCTGGCGATCGACCTCGACCCGCAGGCCTCGCTCTCGGCGCTGCATGGCTATCAGCCGGAATTCGACCTGCTCGACGGCGGCACGCTGTACGACGCGATCCGCTACGACGACCCCGTGCCGCTGCGCAGCGTGATTCGCAGCACCTATTTCACCAACCTCGACCTGATTCCCGGCAACCTCGACCTGATGGAGTTCGAGCACGATACCCCCCGTGTCCTCGCCGCGCGCTCCGGTCAGATGTTCTTCACCCGGATCTCCGAAAAGCTGGCCGAGGTCGAAGCGGATTATGACGTTGTTGTGATGGACTGCCCGCCGCAACTCGGGTTCATCACGATGTCGGCGCTTTCGGCCGCCACCGCGGTGCTGGTCACCGTCCATCCGCAGATGCTCGATGTGATGTCCATGTGCCAGTTCCTCCTGATGACCTCGAACCTGCTCGGCGTCGTCGCCGATGCGGGCGGCAACATGAGCTATGACTGGCTGCGCTACCTCGTCACCCGCTACGAACCGGGCGACGGGCCGCAGAATCAGATGGTCAGCTTCATGCGCTCGCTGTTCGGCGACCATGTGCTGAACAACACCGTGCTGAAATCCACCGCGATTTCGGATGCGGGCATCACCAAGCAGACGCTCTATGAAATCGAGAAATCGGCCTTCACCCGCTCGACCTATGAACGCGCGATGGAGAGCCTGAACGCCGTGAACCACGAGATCGAGGATCTGATCCAGCGTGCCTGGGGAAGGGAGCCGCGCTGATGGCCCGCAAGAACCTGCTCGAAGGACTGCTCGGGAGCGAAAAAGGCTCTAACCCGCCCGCAGAGACGCATGCGCCGCGGATGTCACGCGGGGCGATCGGCGCGATTTCGCGTTCGGTCGCGGATCTTCAGGCCCGCGCGCTGATCGAGATCGACCCCCATCTGATCGACCCCGGCGGGGCGCAGGACCGGCTGGAAACCGACGAGGCAGAGGATGCCGCGCTGCGCGAGTCCATCGCCGAATATGGCCAGCAGGTGCCCGTTCTGGTCCGCCCCCACCCGACCGAGGAGGGCCGCTATCAGATCGTCTACGGCCGCCGCCGGGTTCTGGCGATGCGCGACCTGGGCCGCCCGGTCAAGGCGCTGCTGCGCAACCTCGACGACCGCGACCTGTTGATCGCGCAGGGGCAGGAAAACACCGCCCGGCGCGATCTGAGCTTCATCGAAAAGGCGAATTTCGCCCGGCAGATGGTGGCGGCGGGCTATGACCGCAAGGTCATCGGCGATACGCTGACGATGGATAAGACATTGATTTCACGTCTTCTTTCTGTCGCGGAGCGGATCGACCCGGAGCTGGTTCATGCGATCGGCGCCGCCCCTTCGGTGGGGCGCGAACGCTGGCTGGCGCTGGCCGATGCGCTGGAGGAAAGCCGGTTGGGGACGGAGGATCTGATCGCGCTCGTCAACCTCACCGAGGGCAATTCCGACGCCCGGTTCGAGGCCGCGCTGGCCCGCGCCAAGGGCAGCACCCGCCGCGCCCCCCCTCCCCCGGAGGTGATCCGCAGCACGAATGGCGTCCCCATCGCCGAGGCCAGCCGCAAGGGCGGCCGCCTGACCCTGCGCTTCGAGAAGAAGCAGAGCAGCGGCTTCGAGGACTGGCTTCTGAACAACCTCCCCGATCTCCACAGCAAATGGAGCCAGGGGAACTGATCCGCAACCGAAAGCAACAGGAGGCACGGCCCGACAAAAAGTAAGCCCCCCAGGACATACATCCCGAGAGGCCCGTTCTTGATCTAGCACCTCAAAGATACGGCACCGATCGAATTCATGTCAACACCGTTACGGCGGTGATCGGCTTTCTTTTGTCTCGTGACAGCGAAAATGAGGCATATTTCCACGACGCCCTTCGGGCGCCGGGCGGTCGATCATGGCCTGCTCGTGTCGCAGGCGCTGGCCGAGGCGCCCGCGCCGGTGGCACAGGTCGACAAATGGCAGGTGTTCCACGCCCTGCGCACCGCGCGCGCGCAGTTCGGGTTAAGCGATCGTGACCTGACCGTGCTGAACGCCCTCCTCAGCTTCCTGCCCGAGCGGACGCTCGCCGAAGGCGCCGGTCTGATCGTGTTCCCGTCGAACGCGACGCTTTCCGACCGCGCGCATGGCATGGCCGAAAGCACCCTGCGCCGGCATCTGGCCGCGCTGGTCAATGCCGGCATGATCGCCCGCCACGACAGCCCGAACGGCAAGCGCTACGCCCGCCACGACCGCAGCGGCGCCGTCACCCGCGCCTTCGGCTTTTCCCTGCGTCCGCTGCTGGTGCGTGCGGGGGCGATCCTGAACGCCGCCGAGGCGATCCAGGCCGACCTCCACCGCTGCACCCTGCTGCGCGAAACGATCACGCTGCGGCTCCGCGACGCGGGCAAGCTGCTGGCCTATCTCGAAGCGACCGGCGTGGTGGACAGCGCCCTGCCCCAACGCTTCGCCGATCTGCGCCGGATCGTACGGCGCAAGCTGCCGCAAGCCGAGTTGACCGCCCTGCTCAGTGCCGCTGAAACGCTGCTGAGGATGGTGCAGGAACAGGTCGAAGCCGTCTCTGTTCCAACGGAAATGAGCGGCAAAGACAGCGAAAATGAGCGGCACTATCAGAGTTCAAAACCAGAAAAACTTGAATCTGAAAGCTGCACGGAAAAGGGAGAAGCCCTGCCGCAACCGACGGCCCTACCCCTTGAGGTCGTGCTGGAGGCCTGTCCGGATGTCGCAACCTATGCCCGGCACGAGATCCGCAGTTGGCCCGATCTTGTCTCCGCCGCCGGTGATATTCATCCGATGATGGGGATTGATTCCGGAACCTGGTCCGAAGCACGCCGTGCGATGGGACCGGTGGGGGCCGCGGCGACGCTTGCCGCCATGCTTCAGAAAATGTCCACGATCCGAAATCCCGGCGGCTATCTGCGGCGATTGAGCGCGAAGGCGGTGGAGAACGCATTCACGCCGGTTCCGATGATCATGGCCTTGCTGACGCCTTCCCGGCCTCGGCCGCTCCTGAGTTGACAGCTGTCAACTTTGCTATGGTGGTTGGGTTGGTCCGATAGTTTCTTGCATCGGATCTCCGGCGGCTTGGGCTGGGGCGGGTGATTCCGTTGCGGGCGGGCCCAGAGGCAACTGGGTATAACGGCTTTTGTTCGGGGGTGGGTTCGTGGTCGAGGTCAGGTAATTCAACCTGCGCGGGCGGATTCGGGAACGGGTCTTCATGTCCTCTTCGGCGAGGTGTTTGCCGAGGGGTAGCCGCACCTCCATAATATTGTGAATTTTCTGTTTCAGGGGCGCCCTCTGACATTATGTGGCAGGGGCAATCTTCGCGGGCCCGCAGTCGGTTAAGGGCCGAAGCGTATCGGTGCTTTTATGGCGAATCGCTGCGAAGAGGGCTGGACGCTGCCGCGTCAGGCTGGTCTGCTTCCTCTGTGCTTCCTCTGCTTCCTCTGCTTCCTCTGCTTCCTCTGCTTCCTCTGCTTCCTCTGCTTCCTCTGCTTCCTCTGCTTCCTCTGCTTCCTCTGCTTCCTCTGCTTCCTCTGCTTCCTCTGCTTCGCAGCGTCACGGCGTCGATACCGGGAGAGGGGTTGGGCGGGGGCTGTGTTTGCTTGCCGCTTTGGCTCTGGTTTGGATGGTGGCCGCTTTGATCGGGGGTTGCGCTGTGGCCGCTGTCCGTGGGGTGAGCCGAGCATAAGGGCCGGGGGATTGTCCGTGGTCTTTCTGGGAAACGGGAATTGTGTCTAAGCGGAGTGGCCGGGGGCGTGCCTCGGTGATGGGCGGCTTTCGAGCGGGGCAGGGGTATTTGGGCGGTGGTGCGGTTTGTCTGGGTCTGTGAGCAATGAGGCGGAGCCCGTCGGCGATGGGGCTTTGTATTGCGTAAGTTATGTAAGTCATGCAATATGCGGCGCATGGACAGGGAACTCAAAACCACCCGATTGAACCTCGTGATTGCGCCCTCGCAGGTCCGGGCCATTGATGCCTGGCGCAGGACGCAGGACGATCTGCCCAGCCGGTCGGAGGCGATCCGGCGGCTGGTTGATCTTGGGCTGAGCGCTTCGGCGGCGGATGAGGCGTAAGGGCCTTAGCCAGCGGGTCGTGGTGTCGGGGCCATCGGCAGCCCCGGCAGATGGACAGGCCCCGGTCAAGCGGGGAATATGTCATCACTGGTGGAAATGTCCCGATCATCAATGGACGGGCCCTGGCCATGCGGCGAATATTCTACGGCGAGCCTTGGCGCGTATACGGAGAGGCGATCCACGATGCGGCGTGTCCGGTTCCTGTCACGCAGGGCCGGGCGCTCTTGCCCGGATGGGGTAGGGAGGGGTAAGGGGCGGGGAGCTTTTACGAGGAACGCCATGACCGATCAGCCCACGACTGTCACCATCGGCTCCGGCCGGTTGCGCGCCACGGTGAGCAGCCTGGGCGCGGAGATGCAGGCGCTGAGCTTCGACGGGGTGCCGCTGCTGTGGCATGGCGATGCCGCGTTCTGGGGCGGGCGGTCGCCGGTGCTGTTCCCGATCGTGGGCCGGGCGGAGGGCGATGTGATCGCGGTCGCGGGGCGCAGGGCGGCGATGGCGCAGCACGGCTTTGCCCGGCGCAGCGGGTTCCGGCTGATCGCGGCGGAGGAGGGGGCGTGCTGCCATGAGCTCTGCGCGGACGAGGCGAGCCGCGCGGTCTATCCCTTCGACTTCCGGCTGCGGCTGAGCCATGCGATCGAGGGCACCGTGCTACGGGTGCGGGCGGAGGTCGAGAACCTAAGCGACGGGGTGATGCCGTTCGGGCTGGGGTTCCATCCGGCGTTCCTGTGGCCGCTGCCGGGATGCGCGGGGCAGGGGCATCGGATCGTGCTGGACAATGGGGCGGAGCCCGTGGTGGCGCGGCTGTCGGGCGGGCTGCTGACTGACGCGCGGGGGCCGTCGCCGTTCACGGACGGGGCGCTGGTGCTGAACCCCGCGATGTTCGCCGAGGATGCGATGATCTTTCCGGAGGGCGCAGGGGAGGGGCTGACCTATCGCGCGGAGAGCGGGCCGGGGCTGCGGTTCCGGTTCGAGAACCTGCCCAACCTCGCGCTGTGGTCGAAGCCGGGCGCGCCCTTTGTCTGCATCGAGCCGTGGCACGGGATGGCGGCGCGGAAGGGCGCGGGGCCGGAGATCGCGGCGCGTCCGTTCTCCGTGCTGCTGCCGCCGGGGGAGGGCAGGGCGTTCGGCTTTTCGGTCGAGATCGTCTGAGGGGGGCCGCCCGAAGGCGGCCCGCAGGGTCAGGCCGCTTTGCGGCGGCGGTGGTTGAAGGCCGCATCGACCAGCACGAAGAACAGCGGCACGAAGAAGATCGCGAGCGCCGTGCCCGTCAGCGTGCCGAACAGCGTCGCATAGCCGATCGCCTGCCGCGCGCCGGAGCCCGCGCCGGTCGAGAGCACCAGCGGCACCACGCCGAGCGAAAACGCCATCGAGGTCATCAGGATCGGGCGGAACCGCAGCCGCGCCGCCTGAACCACCGCGGTGATCGCGCTTTCGCCCATGTGCACCATCCGGTCGCGGGCGAATTCGACGATCATGATGCCGTTCTTCCCCGTCAGGCCGACCACGGTGAGCAGGCCCACCTGGAAGTAGACGCCGTTCGCCTGCCCGCCGATCCACGCGCCGATCAGCGTGCCGATGATGCCCACGGGCATCGCGAGGATGACCGCGATCGGGATCGACCAGCTTTCGTACAGCGCGGCGAGGCAGAGGAACACCACCGCGAGCGACAGCGCATAGAGCATCATCGCGCCGTTGCCGGCCTCTTTTTCCTCAAGCGACAGGCCGGTCCATTGCAGGGTGAAGCCGGGGGGCAGCTTGGCGGCCAGTTGCTCCATGGTGTTGAGCGCCTCGCCCGAAGAGACGCCGGGGGCAGCGGAGCCCTGGACCTCCATCGCGGGCAGCGCGTCGTAGCGCACCACCTGCTGCGGGCCATAGACCCATTCCTGCGTCGCGAAGGTGGACAGCGAGACGAAATCCCCGTTCGCGTTCGGCACCCGCCAGAGGGCGAAATCCTCGGGCGTGGCGCGGGCCCAGGGTTCGCCCTGAACGTAGACGCGCTTCACCCGGCCCTCATACAGGAAGTCGTTGATGTAGGAGGACGACCACACGGTGTTGAGGAATTCGCCCACCTGCGCCGCCGTCAGCCCGACCGCCCCGGCCTTCGGCCAGTCGATGTTGAGCTTGAACTGCGCCGCGTCCTCGACCCCGTTCGGGCGGACGGCGGTGAGGGTGTCGGCGCCCTTCGCCATGCCCAGAAGCATGTTGCGCGCGTTCAGAAGTTCCTCATGCGTCTGGCCGGTGCGGGCCTGAAGGAAGGCGGTGAAGCCGTTCGAGTTGCCGAGTTCGATCACTGCGGGCGGCACCAGCGGGATGACGATCCCTTCCTTGATCCCGCCCATCAGCGGGCCGAAAGCGCGCTGGACAATGGCTTCGGCGCGGTTATCCGGGCCCTCGCGCTGGTCCCAGTCCTTGAGCTTGACGAACATCATCGCCATGTTCTGGCCCTGCCCGGCGAAGGAGAAGCCGACGACGGAGAACACCGCCTCGACGTTATCCTTTTCGGCGTTCAGGTAATATTGTTCCGTCTTTTCAACGACTTTCTTCGTCTGCTCGGCGGTGGTGCCCGAAGGCGTCTGGATCACGGTCATCAGCACGCCCTGATCTTCGTCCGGCAGGAACGAAGTCGGCGTGCGGTTGTAAAGCAGCACCATCCCCGCGACCAGCGCGGCATAGACGACGAGCGCCTTGACCGGGTTCGACACCACCCATTTCGTGATCCCGCCATAACCGTTCGTGAGCCGGGTGAAGCGCCGCTCGAACCCATCGGCGAATTTGCCGCTGGCGCCGGGGACATGGGGTTTGAGCATGGTGGCGCAGAGCGCGGGGGTAAAGATCAGCGCGACCAGCACCGAAAGCGTCATCGCCGAGACGATGGTGACGGAGAACTGTTTATAAATCTCCCCCGTCGAGCCGCCGAAGAAGGCCATCGGCACGAAGACGGCGGAGAGCACCATGGCGATGCCGACCAGCGCGCCCTGAATCTCGCCCATCGACTTCTTCGTCGCTTCCTTGGGGGAGATGTGTTCCTCCGCCATGATCCGTTCGACGTTTTCCACCACGACGATCGCGTCATCGACCAGAAGCCCGATCGCCAGCACCATCGCCAGCATGGTCAGGGTGTTGATGCTGAAGCCAAAGGCCGCGATCACGCCGAAGGTGCCCAGCAGAACCACCGGCACCGCCATCGTCGGGATCAGCGTGGCGCGGATGTTGTGCAGGAACAGCAGCATCACCAGGAACACCAGCACGATCGCCTCGGCCAAGGTGTGGATCACCGCCTCGATCGAGAGCAGAACGAAGGGCGTGGTGTCATAGGGGATCACATATTCGACGCCCGAGGGGAAGAACGGCACCAGTTCCGCCAGCCGCGATTTCACCAGCTCGGCGGTGTCGAGCGCGTTTGCCCCCGAGGCGAGCTGAATCGCCATCCCGGCGGAGGGCTTGCCGTCGTAATAGGCGTTGACCTCATAGGTCTCGGCACCCAGTTCCACCCGCGCCACGTCGCGCAGCAGCACCAACCCGCCATCGGTATCGGCGCGCAGCACGATCCGCTCGAAATCCTCGGGCGTCTTGAGCAGCGATTGCGCGGTGATGGTGGCGTTCGAGAAGCTGCCCCGTGGGCGCGGGCTGCGCGCCGAAAGACCCGGCGGAGATCTGCGCATTCTGCCCCCGGACGGCGGCGATCACCGCGCCCGGCGCCATGTCATAGGCCTTGAGCTTCAGCGGATCGAGCCAGATCCGCATGGCGTATTCCGAGCCGAACACCTGCACCGAGCCCACCCCCGGCAGGCGGGAGAAGTTCTCGACCATGTTCGAGTTCATGTAGTCGGCCAGTTCGACCTGACTGCGCGATCCGTCCTGTGAAATCAGCGACACGACCATGAGGAAGCCGGTCGTCGATTTCTTCACCGTCACGCCCTGACGGGTGACGGCCTCGGGCAGCATCGCTTCGGCCTGGGACAGTTTGTTCTGCACCTGCACCTGCGCGATGTCCGGGTCCGTGCCCAGTTTGAAGGTGATGGTGATGGTGGCCCGGCCGGTCGAGGTGGTCGATGAGTTGATGTAGCGCAGCCCGTCAAGGCCGGTCATCTGCTTTTCGATCACCTGCACCACGGTATCGGCCACGGTTTCTGCCGAAGCACCGGGGTAGGTTGCGTTGATCACCACCGAGGGGGAGGCGATGGAGGGATATTGCGAAATCGGCAGCCGCAGGATCGACAGCACGCCGAGCCCCATGATGACGATGGCGATGACCCAGGCGAAGATCGGCCGGTCGATGAAGAAGCGCGACATTCACTTCGCTCCTTCGGCGGGGACGATCTGCACCGGGGCGCCCACGGCGGTCTTCTGGAAGCCCGAGGTGATGACCTGATCGCCGGGGGCGATGCCATCGGTCACCACCCATTCGTTGCCGGAGGAGGTGGCGATATGGACCGGGCGCTGCGCGACCTTGCCATCCGCGACGATCCAGACGAAGGGATTGCCCTGCCGGTCGCGCATCACCGCGCTTTGCGGCAGCGCGACGGCGTTTTTCGCCACGGCCTGCGGCAGGTCGACCTCGACATACATCCCGGGCAGCAGGATGTGATCCGGGTTGCGATAGGTCATCCGCAGCGTCACCATGCCGGTGGTGGGTTCCACCTGCGGTTCGGCGGCCTCAAGTCGGCCCTTGTGGGCATAGATCGAATCGTCGGCAAGGCGCAGCGCGGCCTCGCCCTGTGCGCGGGTCTCGCGGCCCTCGGCGGTCGAGGTCCAGCGCAGGATGTCGGTCGCCGATTGCGTGACATCGACATAGACCGGATCGAGGTCGCGGATCGTGGCGAGCGCGGTCGGCTGCTGCGCGGCGACGAGCGCGCCGGTCGTGGTCTGCGACAGGCCGATGACGCCGGTGATCGGCGCGCGGATCGTGGTGCGGTCGAGGTCGATTTCCGCGCTGTTCAGCTGTGCCTCGGCGGCCTGAAGCGCGGCGGCGGCGGCCTGCCGGGCGGCGATGGCGGAATCGCGTTTCTGCGCCGATCCGGTCCGCGCGTCAAAGAGTTCGACGGCGCGTTTCGCTTCGATCACGGCGAGGTCGTGGTTCGCCGTCGCCTGCGCCACGGCGGCCTTCGCGGCGGCCACGGCGGCGACATAGCTGTCATCCTCGATCTTGTAGAGCGGCTGGCCCTGCGTCACGGCGGCGCCTTCGTCGAACAGCCGTTCGCGGATGATGCCCGACACCTGGGGGCGGACCTCGGCCACGGTCGAGGCCTTGATCCGGCCGGGCAGCCGCGCGGTCAGCGGGTAGTCCTGCGCGGTGGCGGTGAGCGCGGTGACGGGGGCGGGGCCGCCCTGCTGCGCGGCGGCAGGCAGGGCGGAGAGGCAGAGCGCGGCGCACACCACGCCGAAGCGGAGGGAGGGGAGGATCATGGCAAACCTGTCGGATGGGGAGAATCGGAGGCGGCAAGGACTATCTGCACGGAAGCCCCGCCTGATCGGTGGATCTGCCATTCCTGTCCCTTTCAGGCCGGGGCGTTTCACGCCGCGCAGCCGGTGCCGCGTCGTTGCCATTTACAGACATTCGTGTATGTTTGTAAAGTGCGGATCTGCGCGGGGGAGGAAGATGTGAGACGCTGCAAGGCCGATGCCGAACGGACGCGGGTTGCCATTCTGGACGCGGCCGAACGGGTGTTCTGCGAGCGCGGGGTGGGGCAGGCGACGCTCGAACAGGTGGCGCGGGCGGCGGGGGTGACGCGCGGCGCCGTCTACTGGCATTTCAAGGACAAGGACGATCTGCTGTGCGCGCTGCACGAACGGTTCCGCCCGCCGCAGGCCGCGATGATCGAGGCGGCGGCGCAGGACGGGCACGAGGATCCGCTGCATCTGCTGGAAATGACGGGGGCGGGGTTCCTCGCGCTGTTCGAGGGCGACGAGAGCCGGCAGCGGATGTATGCGATCCTCTGCGCGCCGGGCAACCCCGACGACCGCCACGCCGCGCAAAACGAGGAAATGTTCCGCCTGCTGCTGCAACTGATGCGGCAGGCGCGGGAAAAGGGCCTGCTGGCCGGGGATCTGAGCCCGGAGGAGGGGGCGGTGTCGGTGATGGCGCTGATGAACGGGCTGATGAGCGAATGGCTGCGGTCGGGGCGGTGCTTTGGGCTGCGCGAGGTCGGCGGCAAGCTGATGCACCGGCATATGGCCGCGCTGCGGGCGTGAGGTTTGCGCGGGCTGCGCCGCGCTGCGGGCTTAGGCGGAGATGACGTAGGTCGCGCGTTCGTCGGTGTTTTTCCGCGTCGGGCTGCGTTTGCCGATCCAGCCGACATGACGCGCGAGGATGGCGCAGGCGCGATCCGTCTGGCCCCGGCGCAGCGCGTCGAGGATGGCGCGGTGGTCGTGGTCGGTGCGCGCCTCCCAATCCTGCCGCCAGGCGGCAAAGAGGAAGCGCGCGCTGGCGGCCTGTAGGTCGTCGATCGTGCGCAGCAGGCGCGGCATGTGGCAGGGCGCGAGGATCATGCGGTGGAACTCGCGGTTCGCCTCCTCCCACTCGCGGACGTTGCTGGCGCTGTCGCCGCGCAGGGTGACCTGTTCGGCCTCGTGCAGGATCGTGCGGGTGATGTTCGGCGCGGCATGGCGCAGCGCGAGGGATTCGAGGCTGGCGCGCATCTCGGCGACCTCGCGCAGTTCGGCCACGTCGAAATCGGTGACGCGCACGCCCCGGCGGGGCAGGTTCTCGGCCAGGCCCTGGGCCTCAAGATCGCGGAACGCCTCGCGCACGGGGACGTGGCTCGTGCCGAATTCGGTGGCGATATGGTCCTGCCGCAGGCGCACCCCCGGCGCGAGGACGCCCGAGATGATGCGGTCGGCGAGGGTGCGGGCGATCCGCGCGGCGATGGTTTCCTCGGGGGCTTTGCTCATGGATTATAGATAAAACCGCCGCGCGGGTTTGTCGATGCCGATCTGTGGCCCGGGGGAGGGCATCCCCCGGGGCCGTCTCAGATCACGCCCTGCTGGCGCATCGCCTCGGCCACGCGCACGAAGCCCGCGATATTGGCGCCCATGACGTAATTGCCCGGCGCGCCGTATTCCTCGGCGGTTTCGGCGCAAAGGTCGTGGATGCCGCGCATGATCGCGGCCAGCCGCGCCTCGGTCTGCTCAAAGCTCCAGCTGTCGCGCGAGGCGTTCTGCTGCATCTCCAGCGCGGAGGTCGCGACGCCCCCGGCATTCGCCGCCTTGCCCGGCGCATACAGCACGCCCGCATGCTGAAAGACGCTGATCGCCTCGGGGGTGCAGGGCATGTTCGCACCTTCGCCCACCGCGATCACGCCATTGGCGACCAGCTTGCGCGCATCCTTCCCGGTCAGCTCGTTCTGCGTCGCCGAGGGCATCGCCACATCGCAGGGCACATCCCAGATCGAGCCGCCCGCGACGTAATAGACGCCCTTGCCCTCGCCCTTCAGCCGGGCATATTCCGCGATCCGCTGCCGCCGGGCCTGTTTGATCTCCTTCACCAGCCCAAGGTCGATGCCGTTTTCATCCACCACATAGCCGTTGGAATCCGAGCACGCGATGACCTTGCCGCCGTATTGCGTCACCTTGTCGATGGTATAGGTCGCGACATTGCCCGAGCCCGAAACCACCACGGTGCGGCCGTCGAAATCCAGCCCCTTCGTGCCCAGCATGGCGCGGGTGAAATAGGTGTTGCCGTAGCCCGTCGCCTCGGGCCGGGCGCGCGAGCCGCCGTAGAGCAGGCCCTTGCCGGTCAGCACCCCGGCCTCGAACCGGTTCGTCAGGCGCTTGTATTGGCCGAACATATAGCCGATCTCGCGCCCGCCGACGCCGATATCCCCGGCCGGAACGTCGGTGTATTCGCCGATATGGCGGTGCAGTTCGGTCACGAACGACTGGCAGAAGCGCATGATCTCGCGGTCCGAGCGGCCCTTCGGGTCGAAGTCCGAGCCGCCCTTGCCGCCGCCGATCGGCATGCCGGTCAGCGCGTTCTTGAAGGTCTGCTCAAAGCCCAGGAACTTGATGATGCCGACATTCACCGAAGGGTGGAAGCGGATCCCGCCCTTGTAGGGGCCGAGCGCCGAATTGAACTGCACCCGGAAGCCGCGGTTGATCCGCACCTGATTGCTGTCGTCGATCCACGGCACGCGGAAGATGATCTGCCGTTCCGGCTCGCAGATCCGTTCGATCAGCGCCTCTTCGGCATATTCCGGGCGCTTGGCGATGACGGTGTTCAGGCTTTCCAGCACCTCGCGCACGGCCTGATGGAACTCCGGCTCGCCCGCGTTGCGGCGCATCACCTCGGCCAGGATCGTTTCGAGCGTCTCATGAAGTTGCACCAATTCGTTCACCCTTCGCTTAATTTTCGCGCTTTGTGCGGGCAGAATCGGCGCTTTTTCAACCTCTTTCTGAACAATTCGCGGAAAAATCGTGCGATTTGCCGGAAGGGTCAGCCTTGCAGCCGGATTTCCTGCTCGGCGCTGGCGAAATCGCCGCTGGCATCGGTCCAGACCATGCGCAGCAGGCCACCGTGCCGGGCGGCGAAGGTGAATTCGATATAGGGGTTCTGCGCCACGGCGGTTTCGGGCAGCCATTCCAGAAGCAGGGCGCCGTCCAGCGTGGCGGCGAAGCGGGTGACGATGTTCATCGGCAAGGGGCCGTCCGGGCCGGAGCGGAAGCCGGTCTCCATCGGGTGGGCGACCTGTGCGCGCACGCGCAGGATTTCGCCCGGCGCGGGGGTGGTGTTGCTGATCCAGATCCGGGGTTTGCTCATGGTGCCCTCACATGCCGCAGCCGCCGGCGGCGACGGTGATTTCGCCGCGCGCCTCAAGGAAACGGCCATCGCTCATCCGCGCGATCGCCCGCAGCCCCATGCTCTGCATCAGCCGCAGCCGCAGCGCCACATCGACCGAACCGGTCAGCGGCGTGAACCGGAACCGGCAGGCGAGCGGCTTCGGGTTGCGCTGCGCCAGCACGATCAGTTCTTCGCACCAGGCCCCGGTCGGCTCGGTCAGATGCACCCGCACCGGCACGGCGGCGGGGTTGTCGCCAAGCGCGGGCAGGTCGAGCGCCAGCCCCCGCGGCAGGGGCGTGGCCCCGTTCAGGAAGGCCGTGGCGATGCGGTCGGATTCGGCGTCGTCCGGCTGCGGCACGGCGCGGCTGTCGGGCTCTGCGGCGGCGACCCCCGCCGCCAGCACCGCCGCCCCGGCCAGCACCGCCCGGCGGCTGAGCTCAGCGCAGGAAGTCATTATACATCCCCTGCACCCAGGCGAAATCTTCCTCCAGCAGGTCGGGGGTGCGCACGTCCACGTCGATCTGGGTCTGCCGCACCAGCCCGTCGGCGCCGATGTCATAGTCGAACTGCACCGAAATCGCCTCGCGCGGGTCGCCGTTGACGAGCATGTAGCACAGATTGTTGGGCAGTTCCGCCACCACCTCCTGGCCGCGCACCCGTTGGCCAAGGTTCTTCGCGACGATATGGGCGATGTAATTCGCGACATGGCCGCTTTTGGGGTAATGGCCGAAATGGGGGGAAATCGCGCCCATGCTGTCGCCGACGATATACACGCTGTCATCGCCCCGGGCGTGGAAATAACGCGGGTCCATATCGGCCCAGCCGGTGGGTTTGCCCTCGGCATCGGTGCCGATCAGCCCGGCGTGGTAGACGATTTCGGCGGCGCGGTGCGGCGGCATCAGCACCGCTTCGTCAAAGTCGAAATCGCCCGCTTCGGTCATGATCCGCTTGTTGTAGGGGTCGAGCTCGCGCACCTTCGCATTCGGCACATGGGTGATGATGTCGGGATACAGTTCCTCGAACGCCGCGCGGTAGCCGCCGCCGATCGGCGCGATGCCGGGCTTCGGATCGAGGATCAGGATCTTCGCCGGGATCTTGTTGACCTTGAAATGCCACGCCATCACGCAGGCCCGTTCATAGGGCGAGGGCGGGCAGCGATGCGGCGGCGGCGGCAGGGTCATGACGATGGTGCCGCCCTTGAAATTCCGGATCTTGTCCTTCAGCGCGAGGTGTTCCGCGTTCGGGATATAGGCCGAGGGGAAATGCGTCCGGGTATACTCCGCCGCCGCGAGGTCATCGCCGAACCAGGCGTCATAGGCGTTGCGGATCCCGCCCGACAGGATCAGGAAGTCGTAATCCACCGTGCCCTTCGAGGTCCGCACGATCTTGCGGTCCCGCTCGATCCCGGTGATTTCGCATTGCACCAGCTGATAGCCGTATTTGTTCGCGGGGGCGAGCATGTCATGGGTCAGATAGGCGGTATCCACCACGTCGATCAGCCATTTGTTCGACATCGGGCAGGACCAGAAGATCGGGTTGCGCTCCAGCACGGATGACATCGGCGTTCGGGATTTCCTGCCGCAGGTAGCGCGCCGCCGTCAGCCCGCCCCAGCCGCCGCCGCAGATCACGATGCGCGGGCCCGCGCCCTTGCGCGGCAGCAGCGTGGTTTCGGGCGTGAGCAGGGTGGGCGCCGCAAGGGCGGAGCGGCCCAGAAGGGCGAGCGCGGGCGCGGCGGCGAGCAGGGTGCGGCGGCGGATCATCAGGTCGGCTCCTTGCGAGGGTCGAAGACCAGTGCGACCGCAGTTCCGGCAAGAATACCTGAAAACGCGACCAGACTGGCCAGCGAGAGTGTCGAAATACCGCTCAGACCTTGCCCGATCGAGCAGCCCAGGGCAAGCACCCCGCCAAAGCCCATCAGCAGGCCGCCGAGGAGGGCGCGTGGCAACTGCGCGCCGGTGGGTTCGAGCCGCAGGTCCCGGCGCAGCGCGGCAATGGTGAAGGCGCCGATCACCGTTCCCGCCACCACCGCGATGCCGAAGTTCAGCGCCCGCCCGGTGGACAGCATCAGCCACAGCAGCCCGTCCGCCACCGGGCCGATGAAGCTGAGCGAGGTCAGCGCGCGCGGGTCGAACGGGTCGTCGGTCGCATGGCTCACCCACCAGCCCGCCGCGATGGTGAGGCCGATCACCGTGGCGCAGGCGGCCTCGGTCCGGTTGCGCAGCGGCAGGGCGAAGGCGGCGAGCAGCACCGCCAGCCCCAGCCCCGCCGCGAGGGGCAGCGTGCCCGCCTGCGCCGTGCCCAGCCCCTGCACCCACAGGCGCAGCGGCGCGAGCACCCCGGTCATGCTGGCCTGCGCCGAGACCCCGAGCGCCAGCAGCACCAGCACCATGCGCATGTTGCCCCCCGCCGCCAGCACCAGCGCCCGCGCCCCGCAGGCATTGGCCAGCACCATGCCCAGCCCGAAGACCGCGCCGCCAAGGAACATCCCCGGCCAGGCGCCGCCGCGCAGGGGCAGGGCGGCCGACAGGTCCACGCCCCGGGCCAGCCCCTGCGTCGTGCAGATCGCCACCGCCAGCGCCAGCGCAAAGGCCCGCAGCGGCCCGAATTCGCCCCGGCGCGCGGATTTCATCCCGCGCAGCAGGCACAGCCCTCCGGCCCGCGCCGCCGCGCCGAACACCGCGCCAAGCGCCAGCCCGAGCAGCACCGGGCTCATGCGGTGCCCCAGATGTCGGCGGTGATCGACGCATACCAGCCCGCGCCATAATCGGCTTCGGCCCGGCGGAAGGCGGCATCGGCGTCAAGCGGGCTGACCCCGCCCGCGACCTCGACGATGGCATCGCCTTCGGTGCGGTAGACCCCGGCGACGGAAATCCCCCAATCCTGCCCGACAAGGCTGTAGCAGGTGTTCAGGAACTGCGCGGGCGGCGGATCGGCGATGGAGCCACCCGCCAGATCCACCGCGATCGCCGCCGCCGCGACCTTGGCCTGAACATTGGCGCAAAAGCCGGATTTCGGCATCGGCGCGGCGATGGTGGCATCGCCCACCACATAAACCCCCGGCACCCGCGCGGATTCAAACGTCCGCCCCCGCACCGGAACCCAGCCGGTCGCATCCGTCACCCCGGCGCGTTCGGCGATCCGGCCCGCCTGTTGCGGCGGCACCACGTTCAGCACATCGGCCCGGTGGATCGTGCCGAAGGTGGTCTCGACCTCGCGCGCCGCGGCATCGACCCGCGCGACCTGACCGTCATCGCTTTGCCCGACCCATTCGATCATGTCACCGTAAAGCGCCGTCCAGCCCTGTCGGAACAGCGCCTGTTTCGAAAAGCTGTCCTTGCTGTCGAGCAGCAGGATCTTCGATTTCGGTTTGTGCGTCTTGAAGTAATGCGCCACCATCGAGGCGCGCTCATAGGGCCCCGGCGGGCAGCGATAGGCGCCATCGGTGATCGACATGACGAAGGTGCCGCCGTCCTCCATCGCCAGAAGCTGCGCGCGCAGCGCCTGTGTCTGCGGCCCGGCCTTCCAGGCGTGCAGCGCGATCTCCCCCGCCGCCCTGTCATAGCCCGCGAGCGCGTTCCAGCGGATGTCGATGCCGGGCGAGAGGATCAGCCGGTCGTAGTCCAGCGCGCCGCCGTCGGCCAGCGTGACCCGGCGCTGTGCCGTGTCGATGTCCTGCGCGGTGGTGTGGAGCACCGCGATCCCCGCCGCGCGCAGCCCGTCATAGCCATGGCCGAGGCTGTCCCAATCCCGCAGCCCGCCGAGATAGAGGTTCGAGAACGGGCAGGTGAAGAACCGCCGCGTGGGGTCTATTAGCGTGATCCGCACCTCAGGGCTCAGCCGCCGCAGATAGCGCGCCGCCGTCGCCCCGCCGAAGCCGCCGCCGACCACCACCACATGCGCCGCGCCCTGCGCCCGCGCGACCGAGGGCAGGGCCAGCGCCCCGAGCCCGGCCAGAACCTGCCGCCGTGTCGTCATCGTGCATTCTCCGCGAACCAATGGGCGAGGGCGGCGATTTCGTCTTCGCTGTAGCCCTTCATCAGCCGGGTCATCACCGTGGCCGGGGCGGTGCCGTCGCGAAAGGCGCGCATCCGGGCGCGCAGGTCATCTTCGTTTTGGCCCGCAAGGGAGGGGATCGCGCCCGGCGAGCGCCCATCCGGGCCGTGGCAGGCGGCGCAGGGTCCGGCCAGAACGGTGGCATCCATCCGGTCCCCGGCCCAGCCCGCACAGGCGGAACCGGCCAGAGCCATCGCCACGACGCAACGCGTCAGAACAGCGGGCATGGGAATCCTTTCGTGGTGATCGTGCGATCTTGTCGCAGGCCGCCGGGGAAACGGCAAGCGGGGCTATTGCTGCCAGACCACCGCGCCCCAGATCGTCCCGGCACCGAAGGCGGAGAGCAGCACCGGCCCCTGCGGCAGCGCGCCGCCGTGCCACGAAAGCGCGAGCGGGATCGTCGCCGCCGAGGAATTCCCGTGCTGCGCCAGCGTGCCAAAGGTGGGCGTGCCGCGCATCCCCAGCCGGTCCGCCACCTTCGCCAGGATCCGCGCATTGGCCTGATGCGGCAGCCAGAGCGCGACTTCCGCCGGGGTCAGCCCGGCCTCGCGCAGGGCCTGTTGCGCGGAGCCTGTCATCGCCTCGACCGCGCGGGTGAAGACCGCGCGCCCGTCCGGCATGGTCATGTCGAGCCCGTCCTGCCCCGGCGCGGTGAAGGGCAGGCGCGAGCCGCCCCGCGCGATCCGGATCGCATCGTAATCGCCCCCGTCCGAGCACAGCACCACCGCGCGCGGCCCTTGCCCCGCCCGCCCGGGTTCGAGCAGCACTGCCCCCGCCGCATCGGCGAACAGAACCCGGGTCGCGGCCTCGGCCCGGTCGATCCGGCGCGAGAGCAGATTGGCCGCGATCACCAGCACCGCCCGCCCCGTCATCCGCACCTGCGCGGCGCCAAGGCTCAGCGCGTGCAGGAACCCGGCGCAGGCCCCGGCCAGATCCACCGCCCCGCAGCGCAGCCCAAGTGCCCCCGCCACCAGCGGCGCGGTCGGCGGCAGCAGGTGATCCGGCGTCGAGGTCGCGAGCAGCAGCAGCCCGACCCGCGCCGGATCCACCCCCGCCAGCGCCATCCGCCCGGCGGGAATCGCCAGATCGCTCAGCGCCTGCGTGTCGGCGGCGTAGTGGCGGGCGCGGATGCCGCAGCGCGCTTCGATCCAGCCGGGGGGCAGGGCGAGTTCGGCCTCGATCTCCGCGTTCGGGACGCGGCGTTCGGGCAGGTAATGGCCGAAGCCCGCCATCCGCACACCCTCAGCCGAAAACATCGGCGGCCTCAAGGATCGCGTCGTGACAGGCCGACAGCTCCGCCGCCGTCGCGCAATAGGGCGGCAGCAGGTAGACCGTGCGGCCAAGCGGGCGGATCAGCAGGTCGCGGTCGGCGAAGAACCGCATCAGCGCGGGGCCCGTCTCGGCCAGATAATCCGCGCCCCGGCCGATTTCGGCGGCAAGGATGGTGCCGATCTGGCGCACCTCGGACAGGTTCGGGTGGCGGCGGAAGCGGGCGGCGCCCTCGGCCTGTGCCGCGGCCACGGCGTCGATCCGGGCCTGAACGGGTTCCTCGGCCCAGATCGCCAGATTGGCGCAGGCGGCGGCGCAGGCGATCGGGTTCGCGGTGTAGGAGGACGAATGGAAGAAGGTCCGCCGCCGGTCGGTGGAGAGATGCGAGCGGTAGATCTCTTCGCGGCAGAGCGTCACGGCCAAGGGGAGGTGCCCGCCGGTGATGCCCTTCGACAGGCACAGCACATCGGGCGCGACGCCTGCGTGATCACAGGCGAGGAACCGCCCGGTGCGGCCCCATCCGGTCATCACCTCATCCGCGATCAAGAGCACGCCATGCCGGGCGCAGACCGCCGCCATTTCGGCCAGAATCCCCGGCGCATAGACCCGCATCCCGCCCGCGCCCAGAACCAGCGGCTCGACCAGAAGCGCGGCGGTTTCGGGGCGGCGGCAGACCCGTTCCAGCGCGTCCAGCGTGGCCTGCCCGTCGCCGGTGGGAAAGGGGATCCGGTCCACGGCGAAAAGCAGCGGGTCATAGGGCTGCGTAAAGGCCCCGCGCTCGCCCGCCGACATCGTGCCGACGGTATCGCCGTGGTAGCCGTCCTGCATCACCACGATCCGGTGGCGCGGGCTGCCCCGGTGGCGGAAATGGCCCAGCACCATCTTCAACGCGACTTCGACCGAGGTCGAGCCGCTGTCGCTGAAGAACACACGGGTGAGGGTGTCCGGCACGCGGGGCAGCAGGGCGCGCGCGAAATTCTCTGCCGGGTCGTGGGTGTAGCCCGCGAAGATCACCTGATCCAGCCGCCCGGCCTGATCGCGGATCGCCTGCACGATGCGGGGGTGGCAATGGCCATGCGTCACCACCCACCACGACGATATGGCGTCGAAGATCCGCCGGCCATCGGTATCGGTGAGCCAGGCGCCCTCGGCCCGGGCGATCGGGCGCATGGTGGGGAACAGGGCGTGCTGCGTGAACGGATGCCAGATCGGGGAGGTCATGCGATATCCCCGAAGGCCGCAGCGAATTCCGCGTGCAGGGTGGAAAGGTCGTGCAGCAAGGGCAGGCGGCCAAGGCGGCGCACCTGCCCCATGTCGGCGATGGTGTCTTCGGTCGCGGGTTCCGGGTCGCCGATGAAGGCCACGCCATGCACCATTAGCCCCGCGCCGCGCAGTGCGGCGAGCGACAGCAGCGTGTGGTTGATCGTGCCGAGCCCCGTCCGCGCGCACAGGATCACCGGCAGGCGCCAGCGCGCGAAGAGGTCGAGGAAGGTTTCGCGCTCGGTCAGCGGCACCATGACGCCGCCCGCGCCCTCGATCACCAGCGGGCGTTCGGGCGGCAGGGTCAGGGTGGCGGGGTCGATCCGCGTGCCCTCCGCCCGGGCCGAGATATGGGGCGCGGCGGGCAGGCGCAGCCGGTATCCTTCGGGCAGCACCGGGCGGCCCGAGAGGCGCGCGACGGCCTGGCTGTCGGTCTCCTCCTCCAGCCCCGATTGCACGGGTTTCCAGTAATGCGCGCCCAGATGCCGGGTCAGCGCGGCGGAAAACACGGTCTTGCCGATGCCGGTATCGGTGCCGGTCACGATGAATGCGGTCATGGTTCGCTCAGCAGTTCGGACAGCGCCGCGAAGGCGGCGTCGATGTCGCTGTCGGTGGGGTTGAGGGTGAGGGAGAGGCGCAGCCGCTCGGCGCCCTTCGGCACGGTGGGGGCGCGGATCGCGCGGATGTCGAAGCCGCGATCCGCCAGCCACCCGGCGGCGGCGAGACAGCGCGCATCGCCGGGCAGAATCACCGGCTGAATCTGCGTGCCGCTGGGGATGAGGTTCAGCGCGCGGATCCGGTCCTGCACCCCCGCCACCCGGGCGCGCAGCGCGTGGCGGCGGGCGGGGTCCGCGGCCAGATCCGCCAGCACGCCGCGCAGCGCCTCGGCCAGAAGGGGGGAGGGGGCGGTGGAATAGATAAAACTGCGCGCCCGGTTCACCAGCACCGAAATCAGCGGGGCGGCCGCACAGACCAGCGCGCCCTGCACCCCCAACGCCTTGCCGCAGGTGTGCAGCGTGACCACGTTTTCCCGCCCGGCATGGGCGGCGGCGAAACCGCGCCCGCCGGGGCCCCAGATGCCGGTGGCATGGGCCTCGTCCACGATCAGGAAGGCGTCTTCCTCATCCGCCAGCCGGATCAGATCGTCGAGGGGCGCGGTATCGCCGTCCATGGAATACAGGCTCTCGACCGCGATCCAGACCCGCCCCGTGCCCGTCCGGCGCCAGTCGCGCAGGGTGCGCCGCGCGGCCTCCGGATCGTTATGCGCGAAGGGGCGCGCCTGTGCCGCGCCAAGCCGCATGCCGTCCAGCGAACTCGCATGGATCAGCGCGTCATGCAGCACCAGATCGCGCGCCTGCGGCAGGGCCTGAAAGATCCCCAGATTGGCGGTGTAGCCGCAGCCGAAATACAGCGCGGCGGGGGCGCCGAAATGCGCGGCGGCCTCGGCTTCGAGATGGGTGAACGCGTCGTGATTGCCGCGCAGGAGCCGCGCCGCCCCCGCCCCCACCGGCGCCCCGCCGCCGAGCGCGGACCCGGCGAGGCCGAGGTAATCGTTCGAGGCGAAATCCACCCCCGCAATCGGGCGCAGCTCGCGCAGCCTGCCCCGCTGCGCGAGGCTGTCGAGCAGGCCGCGATGCGCGCTCAGTGGCATGCGGATCCCTCGGGCAGGATGCCGAGACGGTCCATCAGCCGCCGGTCGGCGCTTTCCTCGGGGTTCCCCGCCGTCAGCAGCGTATCGCCCATGAACAGCGAATTCGCCCCGGCAAAGAAGCACAGCGCCTGCATTTCGTCGCTCATCGCGGTGCGCCCGGCGGAAAGGCGGACATGGCTGCACGGCATCAGGATCCGCGCCAGCGCGATCACCCGCACGAAGTCGATCGGGTCCACCGGCGGCGCCTCGGCCAGGGGGGTGCCCGCCATCGGGATCAGCATGTTGATCGGCACGCTTTCGGGATGTTCGGGCAGCGTCGCGAGCGCGAGCAGCATGTCGATCCGGTCGCCGTCGTTTTCACCCAGCCCGAGGATGCCGCCCGAGCAGACCTTGATCCCCGCCTCGCGCACACGCGCCAGCGTGTCCAGCCGCTCGGCGAAGGTGCGGGTGGTGATGACGTTGGAATAATGCGCCTCCGACGTGTCGATGTTGTGGTTGTAGTAGTCGAGCCCGGCGTCCTTCAGCCGCAGCACCTGCGTGTCGGAGAGCATGCCGAGCGTCATGCAGGTCTCCATCCCAAGGGCGCGGACCCCCTGCACCATCGCCTCGATCGCGGGCATGTCGCGGTCCTTCGGCTCGCGCCAGGCGGCGCCCATGCAGTAGCGGGTGGCGCCCGCGGCCTTGGCCTTGCGCGCCTCGGCGATGACACGTTCGACCTGCATCAGCTTCGAGGCCGAGAGCTTCGCGCCGTTGCGCGCCGACTGGCTGCAATAGCTGCAATCCTCCGGGCAGCCGCCGGTCTTGACGGACAGCAGGCGGCTCATCTGCACCCGGTTCGGGTCGAAATGCGCGCGATGCACGCTCTGCGCCTGAAACAGCAGGTCCATGAAGGGCTGATGGAAGATCCGCTCGGCTTCCTCGCGGGTCCAGTCGCTGCGGGGCGACGCTTGCATATCCTTGGGCATGGCAGCTCCTTTATCGACAAAATCGGGCGCAGTCCTGCGCGGTTCCCGTTTTGTAGATTTACAGGAGGTCACATTTTCAGGTCATCACCAATTATAGATAATTGGCAGAAGTAACGAAACGCGGGCTGTCGGGCGCCTTCGCGCCCGGTGTGTCAGGGACAAGACGGGCGGCGGGTTGCCCCGCCGCCCGATCCATGGACACCGCCCGAAGGCGGCGTCCCGAGGGAACCTTAGCCCTTCTTGCGGCGCTTCGCGGCGCCGAGGCCGGCGAGGGCAGAGACCAGCAGCATACCGGCAGCCGGCACCGGCACGGCGGCCGGGGTCGCGGTGAAGGTATAGGTCGCTTGCAGGTCCTGCGTCCCGGCGGCGTCATAGGCCATCGAAATCGCAAAGCTCTTGCCTGCGTCGATCGCGAATTCATCGCTGTAGGAGAAGCCGAAAGTCACCTTGCCGCCCGGAACGGTGATATATTCCCAAGTGGTGCCGGTAAAGCCATTGCCCTCGGCCAGAACCTTTTCGATATTCGATTTCACAACCGTATCGAGCCCCGCGCCATTCAGCGTATAGCCGATTTGCGAAATGTCAAATGCCTGCCCGGCATTCCAGACCGTGCTGTGCGTTTCGCCCGGCTTCAGGGTAAATGCCTCGCCATTCGAGCCAGCGGTGACCGTGGCCGCATTAACCGCGACCGGAGCTGCCAGAGCCAGAACCGCCGCCGTGAAAGCCATCTTCATGTTCATAACGTTTCCCTCGTTACTGTGCCCCAACCGGGGGCGAACCATTTTCAACTTTGTCCCGATCCGGAGCGAACTCATTCGGAACAAGGGTTTTTTAGCCGGTCCGGGCGGGCCGCGCCATAGGCTTGTTTTATGCCAAAGGGGCGGTAACCATTTCCATTACGGTTAAGGAAGGGAAATCCCGTTACGGATCAACACGGTATTAAAATGGCGTTAAGATTAATGCCGCAGGCGGGCGGGGGAATGATTCCGGAGGGGAATTGGTGAATGTTTCCAGAACCCGCAGGATGGGAAAGGAATCACCGAGCCATGGGCTGTGTCAAAATGCGCCCCCCGCGCCGAAGCGGAGAATATGATTCCCTAAAACGCATCCATATGCGCATCGGGCCCGATGGGGGCATTCAGGTCTGCGCCGCAGCGGCAAAGGCGCTTGCAAATAGCCTCGGCCGGTTTCAGCCCTCGCGCGGCAGCGGCGCACACCCGGATTCGCGGAGATTGTAGAGCGGGACGACGGCGCGGCGTTCCGCGCTGCCGACCGTGAAACGCAGGGTCCGGACCGGCAGGCCGTACAGCGCGCTCAGGCGGGCGTCGGTGATCACCGTATCGCAGGGGCCGAAGGCCGCGCCCTCGGGCAGCATCAGCAGCGCCATATCCGCCACCGCCAGCGCATGATCCGGCTGATGCGTGGTGAAAATCACCGCAAGCCCCGCGTCGGCCAGTTGCCGGATCAGGCTCAGCACCCGGTCCTGATTGCGCAGGTCGAGCGCCGAGGCCGGTTCGTCCAGCAGCAGGATCGCGGGCTCCGCCGCGATGGCGCGCGCGATCAGCACCATCTGCCGCTCTCCGCCCGACAGCCGGTCAAAGGCCAGATCCGCCTTCTGCGCCATGCCGGTGACCTCCAGCGCGCGCCGCGCCGCCGCCTCATCCGCCGGGCGCGGCATCCGCAGCAGGCCGATATGCCGCGCGCGCCCCATCAGCACCATGTCCAGCGCGCGATAGGCCGGGCCGCGGTCCAGAACCTGCGGCACCAGCGCGGGGTCTCCGGTCAGGTCGACCCGGCCGCGCGCGGGCCGCAGCAGCCCGGCGATGGTGTGCAGCAGCGTCGTCTTGCCGCGCCCGTTCGGCCCGAGGATCGCCATGACCTGCCCCGCGCGCAGGGTGAAATCCAGATCGCGGAACTGCCAGACCCTGCCGTCATGGGAATGGCCCGCGCCCCGGGCGATGACGCGCGCCTCAGCCATGGCGATAGGTGCCCCAGAGCAGCAGCGCAAAGACCGGCGTGCCGATCAGCGCCGTCAGGATGCCGAGCGGGATTTCCGACGCCGTGGCGGTGCGCGCGACCGTATCCACGCCCAGCAGCATCAGCCCGCCCAGCAGCGCCGAGGCCGGCAGCAGCGCGCGATGCTCCACCCCCACCAGCATCCGCGCCAGATGCGGCACCACCAGCCCGATCCAGCCGATCATGCCCGACACCGCCACCTGCGCCGAAACGATCGCCGCCGTCAGCAGCAGCACGCACCAGCGCAGCCGCCCGACCGAAAGGCCAAGCGCGCGGGCATCCGCATCCCCCATCGACAGGATGTTGATCCGCCAGCGCAGCGCGAGCAGCCCCCCGCCGCAGGCCATGACCGGCCCGGCCAGCAGGGCGGCCTTTTCCATGTTCGCCGTCGCGAAGCTGCCCAGCAGCCAGAACACGATCACCGGCAGCTTGTCCTGACTATCGGCGAGGTATTGCACCAGGCTGACCAGCGCGCTGAAAAACCCCGAAACGATCACCCCGCCCAGCACCAGAACCAGCAGATCGTGCCGCGCGACCAGCCGCCCCAGCAGGAACACGACGACCAGCGCCATGAGGCCGAAGCCGAAGGCCGAGCCCAGCAGCCCCGCGTGGTGCCAGCCGAGCAGGATCGCCAGCGTGCCGCCGAAGGCCGCGCCCGAGGACACCCCCACCACCTGCGGCCCGACGAGCGGATTGCGGAACACGCCCTGCAACGTCGCCCCCGCCAGCGATAGCCCCGCCCCGGCCAGAACCGCCATGATCACGCGGGGCAGGCGCACGACGACCACCACGCTCCATTCCAGCGGCGTGACCGGCACGGCGGGCGCGATCCACGGCGACAGCAGGATCCGGATCACCCGCGCGACCGGAATATCCAGCCGCCCGACGCCGAGCGAGGCCACCGCCGCCAGCCCGAGCGCGAGGGCGAGCAGGGCTGTCCGGCTCACGGCTGATAGGGCTGGCGGTAGAAGCGGCGATAATAGTCATCCGCCATCCGGTCCATGTCGATGTCGGCGAACTGGTCGGGATAAAGCGCCTTGGCCATCCAGACCTCGCCAAGCGCCATGGCTTCGGGCATCGGGTAGCCCCAGGCTTTGGCGTATTCGGGCATCAGGTAGACGCGGTTGTCCTGCACCGCCCTGATCGGCTGCCAGGCCGCGCCCTGCCGGATTTCATCGACCACCTGCGGATAGCGGTCCTGCACGAAGATCACCTCGGGGTTCCAGCCGAGGATTTCCTCCATCGACACCTGTTTGTAGCCCTTGATCGAGGCGGCGGCGACATTCTCCGCCCCGGCATAGGCCATCATCAGGCCGGTATATTTGCCGCTGCCATAGGTGGTCAGGTCGGGGTTGGCCATATAGGCGCGGACGCGTTTCGCCGGGTCGATGTCCTTCAGCCGTTCGGCCACCAGCGCGCGGGTTTCGCCCGCGGCGGCGATCAGCGCCGCGCCCCCGGCCTCCTTGCCGAGGACCTCGGCGATCAGGCGCACGCCCTGCCGGAAGCCGTTGTCATAGGCGGCGCGTTCATCGGTGAAGGCCGGGTTCATCTTGACCGCCTCTTCCGGCGGCACGTCGAGCAGCGAGACCGCGACGACCGGCAGGCCCGCCGCCTCGATCTGCGCGCGCATTTCCGCAGGGGCGTAGTTGGTGACGAAGACCACATCGGGGCGCAGGCGCAGCAGTTCCTCGATGTTGACCGAGGTCAGCCCGCCGGGCGTCGCCATGTCGCCGATCCCGGGCGCCAGCCGCGCGAAGCCGGGGCCGAGCTGCTTCTTCCACTGGTCCAGCACGCCGACGACCTGCCCGAGCGCATCAAGCTGCACCGCGATGTTCAGCGTCTGATGTTGCAGCACCACGGCCCGTTCGATCGTATCGGGCAGGGTGACGTCCCGCCCGATCTGGTCCCGGATCACCCGATCGGCCAGCGCCGGGGCGGCGATCAGCCCGGCCATGAAACAGGCCACCGGCAGGAAGGACAGACAGGGTTTCATCGCGGGCTCCGGCATTTGCGTTGGATTCGTTATGTCCATACAAACATATGGCGGAAACGGCAAGGAACGACGGAGGATGCGATGGCGATGGTGTTTGTGGCGGGCAGCGTGGCGCAGGCCGCCGCCCGGGCGGCGGAGGCGTTCGGGGCGCCGATCGCGTTCCGCCGTGGCCCGGCGGGGCTGCTCGCGGAGCGGATCCGGGCGGGGGATCGCTGCGACCTTTACATTTCGGCGAGCGAGGCGGGGCCGCGCAGCCTGTCCGGCTTTGCGCCGCATCATGTCATCGCGCATAACCGCATGGTTTTGCTGGCGCGTCCGGGGATTGCGGCGGGCAGTGACGCGCTGGCGCTGTTGGCCGATCCCCGCTGGCGGATCGGCATGTCTACCCCCGGCGCCGATCCGAGCGGCGATTACGCGGCGGGTTTTCTGGACGGGATGCCGGGGGCGGTCCGGTCGCGTTGCCGCAGCCTGTTCGGCGGGCAACTGCCCGATCCGGCCAGCACCGGCAGCCCGGCGCTTGAGGTGCTGCGGGCGGGGGAGGCGGATCTGCTCATCATTTATGCGACCAGCGCGCGGCGGATCGCGCAGAGCCTGCCGGGGGTTTCGATCCTGCCGCTCCCCGCGCCGGTGACGACGATCTGCGCCGCCCTGTCGCAGGACGCCGACCCGGTGGCGCGGGAGTTCCTGGCCTTTCTGACCGGCGCCGAGGGGCAGCGGATCCTGATGCAGAGCGGCTTTCTGGGTATCGGGTCGGCGGGGGGCTGAGGGCCCCATATGCGCTAACTTAAGGGGTGGACACTGGGAATCTCGATGTGATTCTCGGGGAGGATGCAAACACCCGATTTCATCGACCCCGACTGGCAGCAACTGATCTCGAAGCTTTCGACCGTCATTGACCTCGACAAGACGGCACGGGCGAGTGGCGCACTTTTACGTCGGCGTATCGTTCGGGACGGGGCGACCTTGCTGCGCCTGGCCCTTGCCTATGGTCCCGGCGGCATGAGCCTCCGACCGGCCGCCGTCGCCTGCGCATCGCGGACGGCAGTTCGATTTCCCGGCCCGGCAGCGGCGGTACGGATTTTCGGCTGCATGCAACCTATGAGCCGGCGCTTTCCCGGTTCACGCATCTGGAAATCACCGACTCCCATGGCGGCGAGGCATTTACCCGCGTGCCGCTGCAGGCAGGCGATATCGTTGTCGGAGACCGGGCCTATGCGCGCGCTCCGTCATTGGAAAAGGTGATCGCTGCCGGCGCCGATTTCATCGTTCGTTCGGGCTGGCGCGCCATGCGCATTGTCACGAGGGATGGTCATCCGATTGATTGGAATGCCATTTATGCCCCGATGCAGGTCGGCGAGATTCGTGAACTGGACGTGCTCGTGGAACACTCCGGTGACCCGCGAAAGGGTCGCGGCAAGCCGCTGTTTCAGGCAAGGCTCATCATCAAACGGAAAGATGCCGGGGCGGCGGAGCGTTCCCTGAGGGCGGCCAGACAGGGGCACCAGCGCCGCCGTCGCAATCAGACCATGCTGCCGACAACCGTCGCCGCGGCGGGGTTCGTCATGGTCCTGACCTCGATCCCGGCAACCGACATGACGGCCCAGGCCATTCTGGATCTCTATCGGCTGCGCTGGCAGATCGAAATCGCCTTCAAGCGCCTCAAGAGCGGACTTGGCATTCACAAGCTGCCGGCCAAAGATCCACAACTGGCCAGAACCTGGCTGACAGCCCATCTCATTCTGGCGCTGATGATCGACGAGGCCGTCAACGACGTTCTCGACTCTTCCCCCTGTGGAGACAGCACCCCGGAAAGCCATCGCAATTTCCATGTGGAGGTTGCATGACCTTTTGAGACGCGCGCTCCTGGCTGCGATCCTGACGGTACTCTCACCCAAGAAAGCAGTGCCCGGAGCCCTAGCCAAAATCATGCGCCTTCTTTGCGACACGCCCAGACTGCGGAAAAGCCAGTCAAATGCCGCCAGAACACTGGAAATGCCACTAAGTTAGCGCATATGGGGCTGAGGGCCCCGCTCCCCCTTCGAATACCTGCCGGGGCCGCAAACAGATCTCGCCTTTCGCCGCATGCAAGGCCGGCGCGGCATGGACGCGGTGGCGGGTCAGGGTGCCGGGACGCCGTTTTGCCACTCCGCCCAATCCGCCACGATCCGGTCGACCAGCGGCGCCCCGACCAGCGCGATATTCGCCACCGTTTCGGCAAAGCCCCCCGCCGTTTCGCCCGGCGCCGGGTCGAGGTGCCGGAGCGTGGTTTCGTTCGGATTGCCCTGATCGAAGTTCACCGCGCCGCGGATCGCCGCGATCCGGTCCGTGCCATGCAGCCGTTCGATGACCTGCGCGATGGCGTTGTCCTCCATCTCAGTCACCATGTAATCGTCGGCGCCATAAAGTTTCGAAATATATTGCGCTTCCGCCGACAAGCCGGGCCCGTGGAAGAAGGTGTCACCCGTCATGTGCGTGCCGACCTTGACGGAAGGCGCGGCCTGCGCGGCGGCCTCGGGGTAGCGCATCCGATAGGCGCGCGCGGCATCGGAATCGCGCAATGCCACGCCCGAGGACAGCCGCACGCCCCAGGCGACCAGATCGGGGTTCAGCCGGTGGAGGCGGTAGCCTTCGTAGCCTTTGCGCGGCATGAAGACCGGCGCGCCGGGGGTGCCTTCTTCGGGTGCCCAACGGTGGCCGAGGTCGTAATCCACCAGCCAGCTGGCCCAGACCACATCGCCGATCGTGCCGCGCGCGGGGGGCGTTCCGGCCACGCCGGTCAGCAGGTAATAGGCCTCCGAAAAGTCGAACTCCGGGTTCAGCAGGATCGCCTGCATCGAGGCCGCCGCATTGACCTTGCCCATGCCCAGGATCGAGCCGCAAACCCCATCGTCATTACACTGCACCGGTGCGAAGGCGCCCGGCACGGTGCGGGCGGCGGCGGTCTGCCAGTAGCGCTCAAACCAGTGCTGATATTCCCCGGCCCGGTCGCCGCTGTTCGCGCCGATCTCGAACATGGCGCCGATGAAGACCTTGACCTTCACCGGTTCCGCCGAAACGGCGCCCGCAAGGCCGAGCACGAGCGCCGAAGCGCCCCAGAGGGATGTCATCAAATTCCGCATCGTTTTTCCCATTGGACGTGAGTTTTTCCCCTGCCTACCGTCCCCGCGGGGGGAATGCTAGCCGTTGAGCATCTTCAACGCGCGCCCGCCGTCGCTTTGGCCGAAGTTCCGACCGATTACGCGCCGCCGCAGCGATGTGCTCTGGTCACGGCCTTCGGCGCGGTGGATGCGAAGTTCTACACCTCGACCGGCACCATGCTGGAAAAGATCAGCGCCGGGGAACATGCCATTGGCTACAATATTATCGGGCCCTATGCCTATCTGCGTGCCGAACGCGACCCGAATGTGAAGGTCGTGGTGCCCGGGGATTATACTGTCGTGCTGTCGCGCCTGGCGATCGTGACGCAGCAGGCGCAGCATCCGAATGCGGCGCGGGTGTTCCTTGACTATCTGCTGTCGAAGCGCGGCCAGACGGTGATCGGCAACGATGCCCGATCCGCCCGATGTCGCGGGCAAGGCCACCATCGCCGGGCTGACCGCCGCGCATGGCGACCGGCTCAAGCCGGTGGAGATCGGGCCGCATCTGCTGGACGCGATCCAGCCGATGGAGCGGATGGCCTTCTTCCGCAAGTGGAACGTAAGCGTTGCATCTGGCCCCCGCCGTCATGGCTAAAAACTGCGCTAAAGGCATGATATATTCCTCTCAACCCGCGAGGATTATATGTCAGAAACGAAAAATCCGCCTCTTCAAGCCTTCGGTTTCGCCATCCCAATCACTCCGGCTGGACGACGTATCTGGCCACCGCAGTTCAAGCGCTTCGTTCTGGAAAAGATGGATGCCGGAGAGCTTACCTTAGACCAGATCATAAAAACATGTGGTGTATCGAGGTCCTATATATACCAGTGGCGCATGCAGGCCAAAGGCAAGCCCGCAACTGCGGCGGAATGGCGCGCAAAGGCTCATTTTGCAGAAATTGCCATCCATGAAGATGAGGAACCTTCTTTTCCTGAGATCGCCCTGCCCGCGCATATCACCATTTCCGGACTGATTGCCGAAATTACGCTTCCTCGTGATTACCCTGTCGCCGATCTCGTTCAGATCCTTCGAGCGCTGAAAGCCATGAACACAACCGGGGATGTCTCGTGATTTCGCCTTCAGGGAACCTCAGGATCTATCTGGCCACCCGGCCCGTGGACTTTCGTAAGGGAATGGATGGTTTAGCCGCCATCGTGCAAGCGGAATGCGATCTCGATCCGTTTTCCGGAGCCATTTTTGTTTTTCGGGCTAAGCGCACAGATCGTTTGAAGATTGTCGTCTGGGATGGAACTGGGCTGGTACTGGTTTGCAAACGCATCGAGGGAACGGGTTTTGCTTGGCCGAGGGCCCGTGATGGAGTGATTTCCCTCACCCGATCGCAATTCGAAGCGCTCTTCGAGGGGTTGGACTGGACCCGGATAAGAGCCCGCGTGCAACCGAGACCTGTGCAGGCTTAGATGTTCAATCTCGGCTTCTGGTGGATCGGATTTAGGATGGATCTGCCCAGATCTTGCAGATGTATTCGTATGACGCGAGACCTCGCCGGTCTTGATCCTTCGTGCGGAGTTTAGGCCGCGCGCGGAGTTGGTCGTGGCTGTCATAATGGAAGCGCTTGACAGTCGCGTTCTTGAGCGTGCGGTTCATCCGCTGAACTCGACCATTGGTGGAGGGGGCGCGGGAACCGACTCGGCACGGCGGCCACCACTGCCCCCGACCGGCGGCGCGGACTCGGGTGCGGGGTAATGTCGGTTCGAGCCCTCAGGCGCCGGTCACCCCTGCCAAGGCGAGCAGTCCCGTGAATGACGCTGCAAGAGGCCGAATGCTTTCAGCGAGGTCGGCATTCGTCATGTCAAAACAAACGACTCCCGCGTCTCCGCCTGAGCGAAAGTCGAATGCAACGCCTTCACCCGCCCCGTTGCTGCCAATCACGAGGAAGCTTGGAAAGAACTGGGTAAAGGTGCCATCAGCCAAGGTATCAATAACGGTATCAGCGCTGTCCAGAACCAACCAGAAGGGCTCAACCGGCAGGGGTCCTTGTCCGCCATTGCTGACACGCAGAAACGAGAGATAGTCCTCAGGCAGCGCCAATCTGGATGCGGCAACCATCTTGGCAAGGTCTTCACCGGCTGCACCTTTCTCGGGTTGCCAACCATTTCTCATCACGATTGCGACCTTCTTCTGGAGTGCTTGCCACTGTATCGGCATGTTGGAACATAGGCTCTATGGCAACAATGTCCGCAGAGCAGCCACTGACCGCCACCACGAGTTGTCTTGGTGCGCTGAAGCGAGTTTGCGGCGATGCCACCTCCAACCATTGGTTCGGGGATGGTCGGCCTGTACCCGATCTCGTTTACCTCTCAGATCATGCCGAAGCAAATTGTTCGGGTGTAAATGGTCGGCTCTGAACAAGGCGGTTATGGCGCACAGGGTGTCCGAAGTGACCTGTCAGTGCTCCCGGTGATGGCGCGGATGAGGCGGAGGACGAGTGTCCAAAGAGCCCTGATATGGGCGAGGATCTTGCGGATGTTGTGGCCGCAGGCGCAGAGCACGGCGAAGACCGCATCGCCGATTCTGCCCTTGAGGGGGCATCTGGCCAGACGCCCATCCGATTTCATATGGCCGATCTCGGGTTCGATGGCGCTTCGTCGTTTGAGGAGCTTCGCCAGAACCGGGGTAAGGCCGCGCCGCTGGCCGCTGATCAGGACGCGGGTGGCCTCGACACCGTGGCCGCGATAGCCACGGTCCACGACGACGAGGTCGGGCCTTGTGTCGGTCAGGATTGCGACCTGTTCCAACGCCGGGGCGAGGGTGTGGCCGTCGTAGGGATTGCCGGGAAAGCTGCGGGCACCGACAACGAAGCCGCCATCGAGGGTGGTGGCAAGGCTGACTTTGGTGCCGAATTCGTATCGCACTCGAGCCTTGCCCTTGGAGATGCAATCGACCTCGGGCTCATGCAGGGAATAGAGCTTGTCCTTGCTCTTCGGCCCCTGTTCCAGCAGGCGACCGACCCGCGTAGAGGGCGTCCAGCACCCTCTCGCGCACAGAACCCTGCTCGATGTCCTGCAGGTGCCGACGCAAATCGCGGCGTACCCGGCCGACATAGCCTTTGAGCTGGCGCAGCGCCTTGCGCATGCGCTTGAACTGGCGGGCATGGGCGTAGCGGCCGACCTGGATCGCCAGACGCGGCGCGAGCCGGGCATAGCTCTGGCGCACCTCAATCCCGGCCCTCTTCGCCAGACCGGCCAGCAGGGCACGAGCCCGCTCGTAGAGCCGTGCATCCGTTGGATGGGCGATGTTCTTTTTCATCACGGTGGTATCGACGGCCACCCGCTTCAGGCTGTTGTCTGTGATCGTTCCGGACTTGCGCCCCGCTTCGATCGTCTTGGTCAACAGCCACTCTACGCCGTTCGGCGTGGCCTTGAACCGGTGGCGCCTCACGCCTCACTCACCGATCCTCTTGCGCCGCGCACCAGAGAGGAGGGATCGATCGGCGGGCGGTGCTGAAAGAACGTCTCGCCGGTGAAGTGCTGATAGTAGGGGTTCTCGACCCAACGGGCGATCACCGCCTCGTCCGACAGCTTGAAGGCATGCTGCAGATACATCAGCCCGGCGATCAGGCGCGGCGAAGTCGCCGGACGGCCCGTCGCCGAGGGGAAGAACCCGGACCATTCCCGCTCGAAGAACGCCCAGTCGATCAGCGCCGCCAGCTTCACCAACTCGTGGCGCGGATCAATCATGTCCAACAGTCGCGGGCGCAGAAGGTCAGCCTGTTCGGGGGCGCGGGAATGCGGCTTCATCCGTAAACCGAAATTGCAGGGTTTTGGCTTCTCAGATTACGAAACCCTGCAATCCAATGCCAACAAAATCAACAGATCATCACATGAAATCAAAGCACTGAGCCTTGTTCACGGGCGACTAAATGGTGTTCCGCTTTCGTCGCATGAAACAAGCGGGTAGCCGCGCCGCTGCCCGCTTGTTCTGTTCAGGTGAATATGAAATCCGAAGCCGTCAGATCCGCCACCTTGAGGGCCGTACTTTCCAGAAGGATGGTATCCGTCGCCGATCCATAGTCCACCAGGACCCCGGTTTTGCCTCCACTGTTGTATTGCGAGATGTGGAGATCCGAAAATTTCATTCCAGCCGTCGAGAACTTGATCTTGTCATATCCATCGGTGTAATCACCGATGGTGTCCTTCCCGCTGCCGGTTTGGAAGACGAAGGTGTCAACGCCTTTCCCTCCGAGATAATAGTCACTTCCCTTTCCGCCGTCGAGAATGTCGTTTCCATCGCCTCCCTTCAATTGATCGTCACCATCTCCGCCATAAAGGCTGTCATTCCCTGCGAGCCCATCGAGAAAATCATTTCCGGATTTCCCGAACAGAATATTGCCTGCCGCATTGCCTCGCAGAACATCATGGTAGTTCGATCCCGAAACACCCTCAATGCTGACATAAGTGTCGCCTGCGGAATCTCCCCGGTTGTTGATGGCGTTACCCAGGTCAACGGTGACCGCCTTCGCGGCATTGCCGTAGTACACCAAATCTATTCCGGCGCCACCGTCCAGCTTATCAGCCCCGGTCCCTCCTTGAAGGCTGTCATTTCCATCTCCGCCATACAGCGTATCGTTGCCAGCCTCACCATAAAGCTGATCATTCCCGCCGCGACCGCTCAGGACGTTATTCCCGGAATCGCCCCGCAGAATGTCATTGTAATTCGATCCCAGAATATTTTCGATGCTTGTGAAGGTATCTCCGGCAGCATCACCCGTGTTGCTCGCAATATTTGTAAAATCAACCCGAACACCGGACGCAGCCCTGCCATAATCCACCTGATCGATCCCGACGCCGCCGTCGAGATGATCAGCCCCTGCCCCCCCTTGCAGGGCATCATTCCCGTCCCCACCATAAAGCGTATCGTTCCCGGCATCGCCATAAAGGAGATCATTTCCGGCATAGCCGTCCAGGCGATCGTTCCCCTCGCGCCCGATCAGCGTATTGCGTGCCGCATCGCCCCGAAGAATATCATTGTACTTTGATCCGGCAATGACTTCGATGCTGACGAAGGTGTCTCCGGCCGCATCGCCCGTATTGTTCGCAGCCTTGGTCAGGTCAACCAGAACCCTGGCCGCCGCATTGCCATAATCGACCTGATCTGTTCCGGCGCCACCGTCGAGATAGTCGGCTCCGGCTCCGCCCTGGAGCGTATCATTGCCATCTCCTCCATAGAGCTTATCGCTTCCAGACTCGCCAAAAAGCTGGTCATTTCCGGCATAGCCGTCCAGACGATCATCTCCAGAACCGCCAAACAAGCTGTTACTCCGGGCGTCACCCCGCAGAGTATCATTGTACTTCGATCCGGAAATGACTTCGATACTGACGAATATATCGCCCACAGCATCCCCGGAGTTATTCGAAGCCTTGGTCAAGTCAATCAGAACACCGGAAGCTGCATTGCCGTAGTCAGCCCGATCGGTTCCTCCGCCACCCTCCAGCCTGTCAGCTCCAGCTCCACCCCGAAGAATATCGTCTCCATCACCGCCATAAAGTGTGTCGTTCCCCGAGTAGCCATCCAAAAAGTCATTTCCAGCGCTGCCAAGAAGCGTGTTGGCGGATGCATTCCCGCGAAGGGTATCATTATGATTCGAGCCGGAGATCTTTTCTATGCTTGTATAGGTATCTCCTGCGGCATCACCGGTATTATTCGCGACTTTGGTCAGATCGACCAATACCCCAGATGCAGCGTTGCCATAATCCGCCTGATCGACACCCTTGCCGCCATCCAATTGATCAGCGCCGCTGCCGCCCTGGAGGAGGTCATCTCCGTCACCACCGTAAAGCTGATCGTTTCCTGCGCCACCTTCCAGTCGATCGGTCCCCGCACTTCCTAGAAGCCTGTCATTCCCCTTTCCTCCAGCGAGAGTGTCGTTGCCATTCTGGCCATCAAGCGTATCGTTACCGTCATCTCCGCTTAATAGGTCGGAACCATCTCCTCCCGCCATACTATCGTGTCCTGCGCGGCCAATGAGGATATCATCAAGCGCAGAACCGAGCATGGTGTCGTTATAGTTCGTTGCCTCATAGGCCTCGATATCCATTGATCTCGGCTGAGTGTGGTTGTAACGCACATCATCCGCAACGACTGCGCTACTGGCTGCCCAGTTTGCGAGGTTGATCACGATACCCGAGCTGAGGTTTCGATAGCTCATAGTGTCGAAACCAAATCCACCTCTGATGCTATCTGCCCCCAGCCCAGCCACCAAAATATCATCTCCGGCATTTCCGGAGAGATAGTTGCTGCCATTGTCACCGATCAGGATATCGTCGAAGTTGCTCCCTTCGAGTGCCTCGATACTGATATAGGTATCACCCGCGGCATCGCCGGTATTTATCGACGGTTTGGCAAGAGAAGCGGTGACCCCTGCCGTGGCATAAAAGTAAGATGCGTAATCCGGAGAGCCTGACGGATTCTTGCCTCCATCGAGAGTGTCAGCCCCTGCACCGCCCTCCAGCCAGTTGGGAAGATCGTCTCCCACGAGAGTGTCGTTATAGTCAGAGCCGACCAACTTGATGATGAAGCTGAGCTTGTCGCCTGTAGCATGTCCGCCGGTTGCCTTCCCGGTTTTCAGATTGATGTTAACCGCTGCGTTGGAAGTCTTATATCCTGCGATTGCGTAATCCGTAGCATTCGTTTCTGGAGGCAGATTCTGATTTGGCGAAATTCCGCAGATTGTATCCGCTCCTGCGCCACCTTCCAGATAGTCCATCTGATTTCCGCCGTAAATCAGATCGTTACCGGATCCTCCGAAAATCGTATCGTCCTGATCACCTCCGAAGAGCGTATCGTTACCGGCGCCGCCTGAAATCCAGTCCCAGCCCGTTCCCCCCTGAATGCTATCGGCTCCGCCGCCCGCGAAAATGATATCATCGCTGCTCTCTATTTCCGCATCACCAACATGGATCGTATGGCTGCCTGTATCCTTGAAGTCATAGCTCTTGTTATCCGGCGCAATCCATATATCACGCCCATCGCTTTCCCCATTTACGGCATATCGCGTGGAAGTGCCGACTTGTGTCGAAGTCGTCAGGTTCTTGTAACCCACCCCGGCCATGTTAGAATCAAAAGAGAAGCGTATGCCGGCACCGTCCTTAAGGGGTGTAATTTTTGCTCCATTCGCAAACAAGTTAAGATAATTCGGAATACTGGCAGAATCTTCAACGATGACATCGACAAAAATTTTACCACCCGTGCCCCGCGATACTGTCACCTGCGAAAAATCAACCGCGACACCCGCATCAGTCAGAGAGGCGACAAACCCGCCGAGACCACCATTAAAGTCGCTCTGATTGGTTTTCGCGAGCTTCAATCCCTCAGCTCCCGCCAGAACATAAGCCCAGGTTCCCGCAAAAGCGGTGTCCGCCGCGCTTGCGATCAGGGCATTGATAACTTCCCGATTTTCGTGATAGCGCAGGTATTCCGCCGCGGTCGCCATTGCACTCGCGATGGTGAATGATGAGTTCCCGGTAGAGTTCGCAACAGCACGCTTCAGGAAAATATCGCCACCGATAGGTTGGGCGTCACGCAGGAAGTCGGTCACGGCGCCATCGACCATCGCTTCGGCAGAGGCAACCTTGCGGCCGTTGACGAAAAACTTAAGAGATCCATTTCCAGCAGAATCAATGTTCATTCGCTGAAGAACCCGGATCAGCGGATTGCTTCCAAGATTATACGGATCGTTACTCTGAAAGATCGCGGGCAGCTTGAAATTGTCGATATGCGCATTCGCCATGTCGAAGGCGCCGATATTGCTCATATAGTCCTTCGACAGGTCGAGAACGGCCTGCCCAAGGTCACGCGTCGTTCCGGTCGGGAAACCGTCACGCGCGCTGGCGTATAGGTAATAGTTGAACACGCCCGGAACGATGACTTCGCCTTGTTTCTCCGCGAACATCCAGAAATCTGCCCCCGGGTCAGGGTCATCCCCAAACAGATTCCCTAAGTAAGTTCCAAGGAGAGATCCAACAAAGGCGCCGACCCCAGGAACAAGAAAGTTACCCAGCAGCCCCATGGATTGCATCCCTGCGGCACCACCGCCGATCTGACCTATTGCCCATGAGGTTCCAATGATCGAGCCGAACGAACCGCCGATAGAGCCTTCGAGAGCATCCGCCGGCAGGATCTTCCTCGCCAATGCTGAACCGAAAAAGCTTCCAAGCAACAGCCCTGAAGACGCCTCCTGCCAAGCCTCACCCCATTTGAGTGCGTTCAGATTATAGCTGCTGTTCGCGAGTTGTTTGTAGAGAGAGCCAGCATAGGCCGTACCGACGGTGCCGAACATGTCCGCACCAAAACCTTCCAGGCCAAGCTTCTCACCGAGCTCGGCAACCATCAGCGAAGCCATGGACGCTTGAAGGCTTCTCGACGAATTCAGGCTTGATGTTATTCACCTGCCCCTTCAACGCATCGGCAAAAGACTCCTTAAAGCTGAAGTTGTGCGCGTCGAACATGTGATAGCTGGTGCTCGTGATCACTTCTGCCAGATTCTCGGTGACCGCTCCCAGAACGGTTCCGCCAAGCAGCTTGGTGAACTGGCTCTCGCCGTCCAGAATGACGTTCGCCATCTGGGTGCCGAAAACGCGGCCGAGGTTCCCGGCAAGGTCTATAGTCTTCTGACTGCTGTTGTGCACCCGCACGCCGCCTGCAACGTAAGTATGCAGATCCTCGACCTCGAAGTTGTAGCTGCGCCAGGCACCGCCCGTGCGATGCGCCAGTCCGTCGCCCGCAGCCATCGCTACGGTTTCGACCTCCTCGAACAGATGCCGGGTTGCTTCGGACCAGACGATCCGCTCAGCCCGGACCTGCGCAAGCGCGCCATCGGCCAGCACCACGGTCGGCGCGGCGTCATCGATGATCTCGTCAATCCGTCGGAAACGCCCCATGGTATCGAGGAACCGATGCCCCGGCGTCACCGTCAGTTCGCGATCCTCGCCGCCCTCGCGCCAACTCAGCCGCAGCCAATCCTCCGTCTCATTGTGGAACAGCCGTACCACCTGCTTTGGCACCAGAGCACCACGGCCAAAATCCGCCGAAGGGTCGAAGGCGAGAATGAGATCGCCGGGAAGGAGAGATTCAATAGCTATGGAGCCTTTGGCGGTAAGGACGGCGGTGCCGGATGGGAAACAGTGCGGCGCCCCATCCGGTGGAAATGGGCTTCCACCTTCCAAAAGGATATATTCACCCTCATCTATCAAATTATTCCTTATTTCATTTGCCCACTCAATTGCCTCCGGATCATTTGATTGCTTAGCTACGCGATCAACGAATCCAAGAATAAGTAGAGATTCTTCATTATTAAGAACCAATCCGTCATCTGCCGCCCCAAGCATCAGATTCCACATATATTTCTGGGCTTCGCCACCACTTGAAAAAACAGGAGATCTTGTAAGGTCGCTGACCCACTCCTGAAGTATTTGAGGATGCTCGTAAGCTAGTTTAAGAGGAATATAGGCGGTCCAACAATCGACACCGAGGCCTGCGGCCGTAAATACTTCCGAATGATACTGCTGAATCGCATTGAAACCTATGAGCCCGGAATTCCCGCGAGAAAAATCAGCTTGGCGATTCGTCAAATCAGCCCGCATCAAATCAATACTGATCTGACGCGCTGCCGCCTCGTCCAACTGTATCCCATATTTACTATATGCCGTTTCAGAAAGAAAAACATTGGCACTTCGGCCGCTCACTGAGCTCCCAGTCACCACTCCGAGCGCAAGACTGGAGTACGAAGCGAACTCCCCCCCGAGGGATCCAAGGTAAGTATAGTAACCTACACGGTTACCAGAGATCGCATAACCTGCGAGGGCATCAAGGTTACTCTGCGTTAAACCAGACATATTTACTCCACCCAAGAAATACACTCAATAAATTCATCTCTACGAGTGCGGATTGTATCTATTTTCGAAATCTGATCTCGGAAAAACGTGGTAAGCGTTTCCCATCCATCGACATTTTCATGCAACTTGCAAAGAGGCGATCGAGCTTTCTCCATTTTAGAGCAACTGAGTAGCGACTTCATACTGCCAGAATCATTCATTTCAGAAAACAGGTCGTTATTAGAATTAGCACTTTGTCCATCACGAAGCACGACATTGATCTCACGGAAAGAGCCGAAAGCTATCGGGCCAATTTTATAATTTGGCCATGTAAGAGGGGGAAGGGTAGGATAAAATGCAGATTCAGCCCCAAGTGAATATTCGGGTTGCGAATATGACAGCCCACTAACCAGAATCATCATAGATTCTTTGAGTTGCCCGTGCGCTTGCTGCCTTTCAGGGTATGGTTCTCCGGAAACGAAATTAAGAAAAAAAATCTTATCCTTCATTATAGAATCTCGATTCAATGGCGCCCAGACAGGGCTATAAAGATAGTCACTTGAATATATTATGCGTCGCATAGATGGCTTCCCTCCCTTCACAGGAGGAACATTATAATACTCAATATTTGAATCCTGAGGGGATCTTCCCGTATATTGCAGGCAGGATGGCGAACCAAGAGAAGATTGTGTAGATATCATAATCACCATCCCCGTCATGATTACATATCTACACCTATCGATCCTCATCTTACCTGCATATCTCCAAAAGGGTCACTTCATCGTCTATTCTTCAGTCAAAATCAAGTATACCATTTAACCAAGAAAATTGTGGGTTTCGAGAATTTGGAATTTTCGGTTAATTCGCGCAACTCTGCAACGACGATACTCACCCGACACCAGCCGCAACATCGTCGGCCCCACCTGCGCATATCCGGCACTTGCGCGTATTTGATGTGGAACCGCCGCGCCAAGATCGCGGGCATGACCAGCGCCTCGATCTCGGCCACCTTCATTTCGCGGCCTGCGGGGTCTTGCGTCATCAGCCAGGTGATCTCGCCCAGGATCTCCGCAACTGTTTTTTCACCCACAGGATTGTTGGGGTGATTTGGTGCCGCATCGGGTGATTCGTGGGTCATGCAGAGCATTCGAAAAGGGGCGCGTTGCGTTTAGTAAGCCACCTGCAATCGACACTGTAAAGCGGGGAAATAGCGTCTGAAGTTCATGTATGCCATCGAGCGGCGTCGACCGCCCCGGCGCGCAACGAGGCACTACGGTCGAACGTTCTGGAGGCGATGGACGGGATACCGCACCCGAAGCACGCCTCAGGCCGCCTTTCTGCAACACCGCCGCGTGCAAGCGTGCTCAGGCATGGCTGGCGATGGCCTTGGCCACGACACGCGTCCCTTCGGGATCTCGAGAGCCTGCGGCCAGGCAAGCGAAGCGGTTTGAATCATGCGGTCGGCGAGGCTTCCATCCCGAAGGTCGCTCCAAGATAAGCAGGGAGCCTGGCCCGTTCAGGCTTTGTAATTCCATGGCATAAGGGCGTCGATATTGGCGCTCTGCCATTGGTTTGCGATGCGGGTGAGGGTCTGGCTGAGCCAGGCGGTCGGATCGGCGCTGTTCATCCGGCAGGTCTGCAAGAGAGTTGCGATGGTAGCCAGAACATTGCCAACGTAACGGGCCGGCCGCGATCACGGGCCCCGGAAAATCAGGTAAAGCGCCGGGTGCGTGTCGGAGGGAGGGCGTAGCCCGGCCGGAGGCATGCCTTCGGCGTTCCGTCTCATCCTGTTTGTCACGCGGCACCTTTGTGGTTGGATGAGGCGGTTGTGCGTTTTGGGGGCGTCTTTTGCGGTATTTTTGTCTTCGCGACCCGAGATTGCCGTGGACAGGGGCGCAGTGAATGTGCAGATCTTGCGCGTGGCTGGCCGGTTCGCAGACAGGGTTCGTTTTCCCATCTCCCGATACGGCGGGTCCAAGGCAACTTGATCTTCCTTTGCATCCCCGCCCTGGCGGTTTTCTTGTGGTGTGATTTGGCAAAACGAATTTCTCCGGGAACGGGTGAATTGACCGCAGCGTGCCGGGAGAGCGGATGGCTGTTTCTGTCGGTCGCGATCTTCTGTGTCTTCGTCAATCTCCTGATGCTGACCGGGCCGCTGTTCATGTTGCAGGTCTATGACCGGGTTCTGGGGTCGGGGTCCGAAGCGACGCTGGTGGCGCTGTTCGGCATCGTGGTGTTCCTGTTCGTCATGCTGGGTCTTCTGGACCTGGCGCGGTCGCGGGTCATGGCCCGGATCGGCGCGCGGCTTCAGGCGCGGCTGGAAGCGCGGGTCTTCGGCGCGATGCTGCGGCGGCAGGCGCAGCTGCCCGGCGATCCCGCGGCCGCGGCCGGGTTGCGCGATCTGGAGGCGATCCGGAAGCTGGCGGCCTCGCCGGTACTTCTGGCGGTGTTCGATGCGCCGCTGGCGCCGATTTTCCTGGTGGCGATCTTCGTGCTGCATCCGTGGCTGGGCTGGCTGGCCGTTGCCGGGGGCGGTGTGCTGATGGTGGTGACGCTGATGAACCAGTCCCTGACGCGGGGGCCGCTGACGTCCGCCTCGGCCTCCGGCATGGCCGCGGAGCGGCTGTCGGATCAGATGCGCGACGAGGCCGAGCTGATCCAGGCGCTCGGCATGCGGGCGCGGGCGTTTCGCCGCTGGCAGGCGGCCCGGGTCAGGGCGCTGCGCGACGGGCTGACGGCGACGGACCGGGGCGGCGCGTTCTCGGTCCTCACCAAGACGTTCCGGCTGTTCCTGCAATCGGCGATGCTGGCGCTCGGGGCCTGGCTGGTGCTGCGCGGCGAGATGACGGCGGGCGGGATCATCGCCTCCTCGATCCTGATGGGGCGGGCGCTGGCGCCGGTGGAACAGGCGATCGCGGGCTGGCCGATGGTGCAGCGGGCGCGGGAGGGCTGGACCCGTCTCGGGCAACTGCTGTCCGGGGTGCCGCGCGAACCGGCCCGGACCGCCCTGCCCAGACCGCGGGCGCTGCTGGAGGTGCATCAGCTGACGGTGGCCCCGCCGGGGGAGAAGCTGGCCACCGTGCGGATGGTGTCCTTCCGGGTGGAGCCCGGACAGGCGGTCGGCGTGATCGGGCCCTCGGGGTCGGGCAAATCCACCCTGGCCCGGGCGATCTGCGGGCTCTGGCCGGTGGGCGGCGGGCAGGTCCGGCTGGATGGGGCGACGCTGGATCACTACGATCCGGACGTTCTGGGCAGCTATATCGGCTATCTGCCGCAGCGGGTGGCGCTGTTCGATGGCACCGTGGCGGAGAACATCTCGCGGCTGTCGGGGGCTGTGGAGGACCGGGCGATCGTCGAGGCGGCGGAGCGCGCGGCGGCGCACCGGATGATCCTGGAGCTTCCGGACGGCTACGACACCCGCGTCACCCAGGCGGGGGGCCGGCTTTCCGGCGGGCAGATCCAGCGTATCGGCCTGGCGCGGGCGCTGTTCGGCGATCCGCTGCTGCTGGTGCTGGATGAACCCAACGCCAATCTGGACAATGACGGCGCCGTGGCGCTGAACCAGGCGATCCGGGCGATGAAGGCCCGGGGCGGGGCGGTGATCGTCATGGCGCACCGGCCATCGGGGATCGCGGAATGCGAGAGGTTGCTGGTGCTGGAGGACGGGATCCGCCGGGCCTTCGGTCCACGCGACGAGGTGCTGCGGGCGGTGGCGCAGAACGCGGGGCAGCTCGTGCGGGCGCCGGGCCCGGGAGGCGTGGCATGACGGGGGCGCAGCACCGGGCCGACGCCGGGCCGGAGACGCCCCCCTGTCCGGCGGGCGGGTCGCTCGCGCTCGGCTATGCCGCGGTGGCGGTGCTGGTGGCGGGCTTCGGCGGCTGGTCGGTGCTCTCCTCGATCTCGGGGGCGGTTGTCGCGGGCGGGCAGGTCGAAGTGGAGCAAAGCCGCCAGGTGGTGGAGCATCCCGATGGCGGTGTCGTCGCGGAAATCCTCGTCCATGACGGCGATCTGGTTACGGCGGGTCAGCCGCTGATCCGGCTGGATGGGGTGATGCCCGGGGCGGAGCTGTCGGTCACGGAGGGGCAGCTGTTCGAGCACCTCGCGCGGACCGGGCGGCTGGAGGCGGAACGCTCCGGGGCGGAGCGGGTGGTGTTTCCGGCGGACCTTCTGGCGGAGCCATCCGATGGCCGGGTGAGCGCGCTGATGGCGGGGCAGGACCGGCTGTTCACGGCGCGGCTGGACACCCTGGCGCGGACGCTCGAACAGCTGGACGAGCGCAGCGCCCAGACCGTGAGCCAGATCGCCGGGGTCGATGCCCAGCTGGCCGCGCTGGTCGAGCAGCACCGGCTGATCGGGCTGGAACTGACGGACCAGCGTTCGCTTCTGGCGAAGGGGTTAGCGCAGGCCAGCCGCGTGCTGGCGCTGGAGCGCGAGGCGGCGTCGCTGTCGGGCCGGGTGGGGGAATTGCAGGCCCTGCGGGCGCAGCACGCAGGCCGGATCACCGAGATCGCGCTGGAGCGGCTGCGGCTGGAAAGCGTCCGCCGGGAGGAAGCCGAGACCGCCTTGCGCGACATCGGCCCGAAGGTGCTGGAACTGACGGAGCGGCGGCGCGCCCTGCGGGAGCAGATCGCGCGGCTCGACCTGCGGGCGCCGGTTTCGGGGATCGTGCATGCGATGGAGGTCAAGGCGCCGCGCTCCGTGCTGCAACCGGCGGAGCCGGTGCTGTATCTGGTCCCGCAGGACCGCGCGCTGGTCGTGAGCGCGCGGATCGCGCCGGGCGACATCGACGAGGTGACGATCGGCCAGGACGTGACGCTGCGCCTTCCGGCCTTTTCCAGCCGGCTGATCCCGGACCTGTCGGCGCGGGTGACGAAGGTGTCGCCCGATGTGCTGACGGAGCAGGCGACCGGCGCGACCTATTACGCCGCGGAGGTGACCCTGCTGGCGGGCGAAAAAGAGAAGCTGGCCGACAAGACCCTGATCCCCGGAATGCCCGTGGAGGTCTATATCCAGACCGGCGCCCGAAGCCCCATCGCCTATCTCCTCAAGCCGATCACGGATTACTTCAATAAAGCCATGAGAGAAGGGTAAAGAGGTAAGCGAGATTTTCAGATGGCACGGGCTCTGGCGCGACCTCGCGGGCGCGGGCAGAAGGGGCGTTTGGCGGCGGCGAGCCTGCTGATTGTTCCATCCATGGTTACCAATTTTTGGCAGCTGCTGGCGGGGCTGATCGCCGGGGTGATTGCAGGGGCGACCGACGTTTTCGTCATCCCCGCCGTTCCTTACATGCAGGCGCCCAAGCTGGAGAAGGACGATCTGGCCTAGGCGTCGACCATTGCCCTGATAGTTGCCTTGGCATCGCACCAAGCCTGGCTGGTCGACCAGATTTGGCCAAGGCTCCGGCGCTGATCGGCATGTGGGCGGGGCAGATCCTGCGCTGCACCGTCAGTCCGCGCCGTTCTGGTGCAGGTTCCTCATCATGCTCGCCCTGCTCCGAGGGAAGATCCTGGTGCGTGGGATGGCGTGTGTCTGCAAAAAGATCGGTCACCGCGACCTGTTCAGCGCGGGGGATGCTGCGGCGGGCACGAATGACCGGTTTCGGGTGCTGCGCCGCAATAACCAACCGGTAGCTTTGGGCTGAGACTGACGCCCATAGTATTTCCGGCACGGCTAAACGCGTTATGTGTTGAAGCATCGCGCCTCGTATGTGGCAAATTGTCGCATTGTGGCGCATGGTATTGATATCTTGCCTCTACGTTTGAAAAATACGTTTTTTCAATACGTTATATCTAATCTGTCGCCAATCCATCATTTTGATTTTCCTGCCTTTCTCTGCGAATAGCAAAAAGCAATAATTCCAAAAAGCGTTCCATAAATCCTTAGCAGAATCAAAGGCTTTGACAGCTCCCTCCTATCCGCCACATGATTCCCACAAGGTTTCAAAGGTGGACCACTGATGTTCATAAACATCGAGCAGCATGAATATCGGAAAGCACGACTGAGGGTCGCGGGCAGCTCACTGTCGGCGATCGCGCGTGAGCTGGGGCTATCCCATACATCGGTGACTATCGTTTCTCAGGGTTACCGGCGTTCGGCGCGGATAGAAGCTGCCATAGCTAAAGCGCTTGGCGAAAAGCCTTCGGTTACTTTTCCTGATCGCCACCAGTCGGCACAGGGAGGCGGCGATGCCCTGATCTAGAAACCGGGCCCTGAAAAGGTTGAGCCCGGGAGGCTGGCGCCTACCCGAGCCCATAAAATCGCTGCCTGCGATATCCTGATCATCCCCCCGCATAGGAATGAAGTCAACACCCATGTGCCTTGGAGGTGCGTGGCGGGTTTCGGCTTTTCGTTTGGCAACGCCGCAAGTCGGCGGGTGACGGGCTATGTCTAATAGCATCGAAAGTATTTGCAACGACGTTGAGGTTCTGCTGGACGGGCAGACGGGGGCGGAATTATCGCGTCGCCTCAAGGACTTGTGGCGACAGGTTGAAGGGGATCTACTCAAGGCATCCGCCCGTGTTACCCATCTTACTGCCGAAGTGAAATCGCTCCGAAAAGCGCTGAAGAAGGCAAATCACAGGCTTTACAGCCCTACGGCGGACCGTCCTCCCCAGAAAACCGACATTGCTGAAGTGCCCCAGGATACCCCCGTCGCAGATGAGGCGCCTCACGCGGAACCCACGCAGACCACCGCCATCGCGAAAGCGGCCAGAAGGGCTAATGCCTATCGCGGCGGCCGAGCGCCCAAAACCTTCGGCCCCGGTGTGGAAGAGCGCGAAATCCTGATCGAAACGCCAGACCGAACCTGCCCCTGTGGCTGCGGTGGAGGTATTCGCGGCTATGACATTGACCGCACTGTTGAGTGCATTCCCGCTCAATACTACGTCGCCGTACGAAAATACGCCCGGTATCGCTGCCGCAAGGAGGATCGGCTCATCGGCACCCGCTTTGAAGCGAGGGTTCTTGCGCAAACGGGCATGAGCACCAGTTTTCTCGCCCAAATCATCTGCCTGCGTTATGCGTGGTATCTGCCATGGTTCCGCCAGGAACAGATCATGGCAGCGCAGGGTTTCCGTTTCCAGCGCTCGACCATGGTGCGTTGGGCCGGCCGAGTGGCGCTTGAGGCCTTCAAGCCGATCTATGATCTCATGCTGGAAAATCTTCTGGCGCAATCGGCGCGTCTTTTTATGGATGAAACAACCGTCAAACAGCTGTCGCCCGGAGACGGCAAAACGCGAACCAGCTACATGTATGCTCTCCACCGCGATGATCGTTCCTTTGGCGGAAATCTCCCGCCAGGAACTGTCTATTTGTCGCGCAGGACGCGAGCGATGTACAATATCAATCAGTTGCTCGCCGACAGGAGCCTGATCGTTCATCATGATGGTTATCGGGGATATGGCCATCTGGGCCGTCTGGATACACCCTATGTCAATATCATGTCTGTTGATTGTTGGGCGCACGTCCGGCGATTATTCATGGACGAACTCAAGGCGGAGAAATCTCCGCACGCGGTGGAAATCGTTGATTTGATCGCGGAACTTTATTCAATCGAGAAACCGATCAACGGTAAAGCGCCTGATGTTCGCGCCGAGATCAGGCGACGACAATCAGTGCCAATCCTGAATTGTATCGACTCCCGGCTCAAAGAGCTCGAAAGCAACTATCTGGGGAAAACCGACATGGGTAAAGCCATTCGCTATGTCCAGGACCGTTGGACCGGCCTTACCCGTTTCGTCGAGAACGGCTATGTTGACCTCGACAACAACCCCGTCGAGCGGCAGTTCAAGCAAACGATCCTGCTGCGCAACAATGCCTTGTTCATCGGGAGTGACGAAGGTGGCGAAGCATGGGCAATTACCTCGTCCCTGCTTCAGACCTGCAAACTGAACCGGGTCGATCCACACCGCTATCTCGTCTGGGTGCTGGAACAGGTGCGTGCCAGGAAGCCGCGCGCTGAATATGCCGAGCTTCTGCCGTGGAAAGCGCCGCTGAGCTGCCGGATTGACGTACCGAGAACCCGATAAGAGCTGGGCCAGGCGACACTTGGTCCCTGCCTCCGGAAATTCTCGACACGTCGCCAGTGTGGTTCGGGCGCGAAGCGCCTGTTGCTGTGGGTGCCGCCAGCGCCCATGTCAACGTGGCGCCCAGCACCCATAATTCGCTTCAAAGCTTCTCGGTCTGCACTGGCGTGATGGTCGCCGAAGTGCTGGACGATGCGTGCCGTGTGAAAGGTGTTCGCCCCTTGGCGGCTCCGTTGCGTTCGACGAAACCGCTGAAGCGGCGGTCATTCGCGCGTTTCACGAAAAGCTCGGGATCGCGGGGACGATCCTCGGACCTCCTGTTTTCATGGAGAATATCTAAACCCACGAAGGCTCCCGGGGGCATGAAATTCTGGCGATCTTCGACGTGGCATTTCCCAACGAAGCCCTTTCAGGCGCAACCCACGCCGAGTTTCACGAGAGCGATGGCACCAGATACTTTGCGAAGTGGTGTGATCTCGACGCGTTGGATCCGCCTGACGGCCCGCAACTCTACCCGGAAGGGCGGAAGGCGCACCTGCAAAGGCTTTGACGAGCGTTTGCTATCCGGTCTGCGGTATCAGATACCGGCGCAACCCAAATGGCATGGCGAGGGTGTGCATGAAGCCCTCCGCCGAAAAAGTCAGTAAAAACAGCGCCTCGTATTGGCGCGTAGCGCCAATATACATCCTAGAGGCAATCCCAAAAAGAAGTGAAAGCGGGGGCCAGATGCAACGCTTACAGTGGAACGACGCGCTGAAGGCGGGGAAGTAGGATGCGCAGCGATTCCTGGCGAAACGGCGTCGTCCTGCTGACGGCGCTCTTTATCCTCGCGCCGGTGGGCCTGATCGTCTGGCAGAGCGTTCTGACCGATGCCTTCTTCAGCGCGCGGGCAAGGGCGACCACGGGCACCTATAGCTTTGTGCTCAGCGATCCGGGCTTCTGGGACGCGCTCGGGAACACGGTCATCCTGTCGGTGGGGATGGTGGCGATTGCCGTTCCGCTGGGGTCGCTGCTCGCCTTCCGGCTTTGTGCGCGGGAATATTCCACCGGGATCTTCCTGATGGCACAGGGCAACGAGGTCATGGGCACCATGCTCGTCAGCCTGTGGAACGGTGGCAATATCGACGTTGCCGCCTCTCTGGCCGTCGTCAACACCTTGGTTGTCGTGCTCGCCCTGCGTTTCGGAGTGCGCCCGACAGCGTGGAGATGACCCGCGTGGCCTCGATGGGGAGCATGTCTACCGCACCCGCGCGCACAGCCTGCGGGTGCTGACCGATGGGCCGCTGCGCGAGGCGACATCGCTGATCCGGATCCCGCGGGAAAGCGTCTGGGTGTTCTGAGATGTAAAAGCCTGTCGATTTCAGCCGGGAGTATGACGTCATCGTCGCGGCTGGCGGGCAGGGCGCTGGTCGCCGCCTCGGGCGGGTTCGAGGCGAACATCGACTGGCTCAAGGAAGGCTGGGGCGGGATCGCGGAGAATTTCCTGATCCGGGGCACGCCCTACAACCGGGGTTCGCTCCTGCGCAGGCTGATCGGCAAGGGGATGAAGCAGATCGGCGACCCGACGCAATGCCACGCCGTCGCCATCGACGCCCGCGCGCCGAAGTTCGACGGCGGGATCATCACCCGGCTCGACTGCGTGGTCTTCGGCATCGTGGTGAACCGCGACTGCGAACGGTTCTACAACGAGGGCGAGGATATCTGGCCCAAGCGCTATGCGATCTGGGGCCGTCTGGTCGCGGCGCAGCCGGGGCAGATCGCCTATATCCTGTTCGACGCCCGCGCGCTGAAGCTGTTCATGCCCTCGCTGTTTCCGCCCATCACCGGCGCGACGATCGAGGAACTGGCAGGGAAGCTCGGCCTTGACCCCGCGCGGCTGCGCGCGACGGTCGACGGGTTCAACGCCGCGGTACAGCCCGGCACCTTCGACGACAAGATCCTTGATGGCTGCCACACCGAGGGGCTGAGCCCGCCGAAAACGAACTGGGCGCGGCGGATCGAGCAGGCACCGTTCTACGCCTATCCGGTGCGCCCGGGCATCACCTTCACCTATCTCGGCGTCGAGGTGGATGACGAGGCGCGGGTCCGGCTGGCGCAGGGCGGGCGGGCCGAAAACATCTGGGCGGCGGGCGAGATCATGGCCGGCAACGTCCTTGGCCGCGGCTATGCGGCCGGTATCGGAATGACCATCGGCAGCGTCTTCGGGCGCATCGCCGGAGAAGGAGCAAGCATCCATGCAAGCCGCTGACCCCCACCTCGACGAGGCCGCCCGGCTGATGACGGTGTGCAATTCCTGCCGCTATTGCGAAGGGCTCTGCGCCGTTTTCCCGGCGATGGAGATGCGCCGGGCCTTTGGTGCGGGCGACCTGACCTATCTGGCGAACCTGTGCCACAATTGCGGCGCCTGCAACGCCGATTGCCAGTTCGCCCCGCCGCATGAATTCAACGTCAACGTGCCGAAGGTGCTGGCCGAGGTGCGCAACGACAGCTACGCGCGCTACGTCTGGCCGGGCGCGCTGGCGCCGCTGTTCCGGCGCAACGGCGTGGCGGTGGCGCTGATCACGACGCTTTCCGTCGCGGCCTTCGTCATCGGGTTCGCGCTGTGGAAGGATCCGGCGGTGCTGTTCGGCAGCCACTCCGGCCCGGGCTCATTCTACCGGATCATGCCGCACAACGCGATGGTGGCGATCTTTGGCGCGGCCTTTCTGTGGGCGGTGCTGGCGGTGGTGATGTCCTGCGTCAACTTCTGGCGCGATATTGGCGAGCCCGCCGCCACGCTGCGCGATCCGCAGGCGCTGGCCCATGGCGCGCATGATGCCGCCACGCTGAAATATCTCGACGGTGGCGGCCCGGGCTGCATGAACGACAGCGACAGGCCCGACGACACCCGCCGCCTGTTCCACCATCTGACCTTCTACGGCTTCGCGCTGTGCTTTGCCGCGACGGCGACGGGGACGCTTTATCACTACCTGCTGGGCCGCGATGCGCCCTATCCGTGGTGGGATCTGCCGGTGGTTCTGGGCACGCTGGGCGGGATCGGCATCACGATCGGCCCGATCGGCCTGCTGCGGGCGAAGATGCGCCGCGATCCGCAACTGATGGACGAAAGCCGCAAGGGGATGGATGTCGCCTTCATCCTGATGCTGATGCTGACGGGGGTGACGGGGCTGGCGCTTCTGGTGCTGCGCGCGACGCCGCTGATGGGGGTCACGCTGGCGCTGCATCTGGGCTTTGTGCTGGGGTTCTTCCTGACCATGCCCTATGGCAAGTTCATGCACGGCATTTTCCGCGGCCTCGCGCTGGTGCGCTATGCCGCGGAAAAACGGCGCCATCTGGTCTGAGATCAGCGCCGTTCAGGTCCATGCCGGGCGTCAGCGCAGCACGGCGCAGGCGATGCGGTCCCCCGCGCCCCCGATCGGCTGGCTCTGGTAATCGTCGGGGTTCGCATGGATCACCAGCGCGGCCCCATTTTCATCCAGCAGCGCCGGGCGATCCGCGCCGGGCTTCAGCGAAACGAGCGTCGAATACAGCTCGACCGTGGCGGTGCCGTCTTCGGCCACATGAATATTGGGCAGGTCGCCCGCGTCATTGGCATCCGGCGTCAGGAACCCGTGCAGAACGGGCGCGGTCGCATGCACATGGCCGCCTGCGCTGCTGAATTTCGGCGCGGCGCAATCGCCCGTTTCGTGGAAGTGCATCCCGTGCCAACCCGGCGAGATCCCCTTGACCTGCACCCGCAGAATGACCCCGGCAGGCGCCTCTGTCACCGTGACGCTGCCCAGCGACGCCCCATCGACACCCTTGAGATCGCCGCTGGCCGTCTCTGCCGCAGCCGCCAGACCCGGCGCGAACGCCACCATCAACGCGATAAGGCCCAGCTTCCGACCGATCAGTCCCATCATGTCTTTCCTCTTCCTCGGCGTTTCATTCCGCGCGCATGATAGACGGGGGACGGGGGCGAGGGAAAGAGCGCATGCCCCGTCAAAGCGCCCCGAGCCATCCGGCCCAGAGATACTGGATCGGCACCAGAACGGCGAAGGTGATCGCCGACAGCAGCAGACACAGCCGTATCGCCGCGCCGAGTGGAACGCGGGCCATTCCCATCGCGACAACGATCGGCGCGGATTGATAAGGCAGGATCGGGGTCGCGAATCCGATGATCTGGATCATCAGCACGGTCATCAGCGGAAAGCCCGTCCCATCGGCGAGGGCTTGCGCCAGCGGGGTGAAGATGGCCGGCACGCCATTCGCCGTGACCACGAAATTGAGCAGGGTGGTCAGGCCGGTGATCGTCGCGAAACTGGTGAACGGGGCGTCGGCGGAAAGCGGCGCATGGCGCAGGAGGGCCGTTCCGATGGTCGTGCCGAGGCCGCTTTCCGCAACCAGCGCCGCGAGGCCGAGGATCGCCGCGACATAGATCGCGGTGCGGTGGTTGACCTGGGTGCCGAACTCTTCGGCGGTCACGAAACCTATACGCGGCAGAAGGCACAGGCAGGCCGCCGCGAGGCCGACCCAGGCGGGCGCCATGCCATGCAGCGAATCCGTGATCCACAGCGCGAGCGTGACCAGCAGCAGGATCGCGAGCCGGATTTCCGGGGCGCTCAGCGGTGTCGGCGGCTCGGCCGCGACGACGCCCTCAACCCTGTCCGGAAACAGCACAAGGATGCACAGCGCGAGGGCGACCCCCTTGAGCAGGCCCAGCACCGGCGCGTTCAGCAGCAGATACGGCAGGTAGGCAAGGTGCAGCCCATAGGTGGCCTCGATCGTCCCGGACATGACGAGGTTGGGCACATTGGCCGGCAGGATGGAGGCCGAGAGCTGGAACGTGCCGAACCCCACGGCCAGCGCCAGCCCGATACGGCCGGGCCGCCCGTCCCGCAGGCCCGCGCTGTCGGCGAGCGCGAGGATGATCGGCATCAGCAGGGCGATCCGTCCCATGTTGGACGGCATGACGAAGGCGAGCGCATAGGTCAGCGCGACGGTGCCGAACACCAGCCTTGGATAGGAGCGCGTCAGGCGCGAGGCCAGCAGCCGCGCGACCCGGGCGGCAAGGCCCGTCCGGGTGATGGCGATGCCGATGACGTAACCGCTGAGGATCAGCCAGAATGCCGCCGAGGCGAAGCCCGAGAAGATCACCGATGCCGGCGCCACGCCGAGGATCATGGCGGCCGCAAAGAAGATCAGGGCTGTCAGATATTCGGGGAACCTGCCCGATGCCCACAGCGCGATCGTCACCGCCACGAGTGCCGCGACCATTTCAGCTCCTCCCGCCACCCTTCAGGGCGTGTTTAGCGGTCGGGGGATTGGCTGTCGAGGTCGGCCTGTCGCCCTGTGAGGTGCCCGCATCTGCCGGATCCGGGCCACAGCGGGCTGCGCCCGGCGGTTGCGGTGTCACCGCAAGGGCGGTGGCGCTGCGATGTTCATCAGCGGGCATATGACCGGGATCGGTAAACGGTCTTGCCGTCAATCGCTGCGCCGAGGGCAAAAGATTGCATGCCGCTATCGTGCCGGATCGGAGGAGATGGCTTTGGCCTGCCAGTCCAGAAAATCGGCCAGACCTCCGAACGGGAAGATATGCACCCCCGCGATCAGGGGGGCGCCGGTTGGATCGGCGGCCGCCGCCAGATCGGCCGCGATGTCCTCGGGCGTGATCGGGCGCAGGAATTTCCGGAAATCCGGGGCCCTGCGTTGCAGAACGGCCAGAGAGGGCCCGACACCACAACTGATCCCATAGCGGATCAGTTCCGCAAGGCGTGTCGGCCCCGCAAGGCCGATGGTGATCGGCAGATCGACCCCTGCATCGCGCTGGCGCCGCGCCCAATCGAGAGCAGGCGCGCTTGCAAAGAGGAACTGGGTCAGCAGGGCGGCCCGCATGCCGCTGCGGTTGCGCCAATCCTGTTTCCAGCGCAAAGCCGCATTGGCCTGAGCGGTGCCGCCGTCCGGGTCGATGTCACGGCTGCCCTCCGGGTGGCCGGCAAAGACGATTTCCGCAAAGCCGAGGCGGTCGAACATCCCCGTGGCCATCAGGTCCATCGAAGACGCGAATGCGCCCGCCGGAGCCTTTACCCCACCCGCGATGACCAGCGCAGAGGACACACCCGCCTCGCCGCGATAGGCGGAAAGGATGTCGTGCAGATGGGGCCCGTCCTCGATCAGCCGCGCGGGCAGATGCGGAACCGGCTCCAGACCAAGCATCCGCAACGCGCGCGCCGTCCCGACCATCTGGTCGATCGGGGTTCCCGCGATATGCGCGATGAACACCTTCGTCCCCGCGGCGATCCCGGAGGCGGCTTCGGGCTGGGAAGTCCGGAATTTGTGCCAGGTTTTCGGGGTCACTTCAAAGGATGCCGAAGCAAGCAGGTTGCGCGGTGCCGGACCGGTGGTGATTTCGAGTTTCGCGGACATGGGTGGCCTTCGTTCATTCGGCTTGATGCTATGACGGCCCGCCGCCGGGGGCCAGCCAAACCCGGCATTGAATCGGTGTTCATGGGCGGTCATGACGGCACCATGTGACAGGTCATGCCCGCGATTGATATCCAACCTCTGGCCATTCTGCGCGAGATTGACCGGACGGGCAGCCTGACCCAAGCCGCCGACAAGCTGAACCTGACGCAATCAGCGGTCAGCCATGCGATCCGGCGGTTCGAAGAGCGTCATGGCGTCAAGCTGTGGGAGCGTGAAGGCCACAAGCCGCGCCTGACGCCGACCGGAGAATATCTCCGCTGGCGCTTGAGCAGGGCGCGATGGTGCTTGAGGATTATGCGCACGGGCGGCGCGATCCGGGTGGGAATGGAATGCCAGGATTGGCTGATCCGTTTCTGGCGGAATGGCCCGATGTCGAACTGGATGTGACCACGGCATTTCAGTTCGGCGGGCTGGCCGCGCTTTTGAGTCATGAAATAGATATTCTTGTTACCCCGGATCCGATAGAGCGCCCCGGGCTCCAATATACACCCGTTTTCGATTACGAATTGGTTCTGGCCGTGGCCGAAACCCATCCCTTGGCGCAAAAGCACCGGGCCGAGCCCGAGGATCTGGCGGGCGAGACGCTGATCACCTATCCCATTTCCCGCGAGAGGCTGGATATTTATACGCGCTTTCTTGTCCCGGCCCATGCCCTGCCGCGCCGGCATCGCACGGTGGAAACAACCGATCTGATGTTGCGGCTGGTGGCCTCGGGGCGCGCGGTCAGTGCAACGCCCGATTGGCTTTTGTTTGGGGCCCGTGGAGTGAAGGGTTTGCGGCTTGGCGAAGGGATCACGAAATCCATCCATCTGGGGCATCGCGCGGGCGAACCTGCCCCCTACCTGAGCGGATTCATCAATCTTGCGAAAAATGGCGTGATTTGAATTGGTTGTGCTGGGCTTCTCAGCGCTTGAACATGACATTTTATCATATTTTACTGAAGGAACATCTGATCAACGGCTTCGGCTGCGCCGAGATGGCCGCCTGCCTGCCTGGACAGGTCGAGGACGGGCTCGCAGCGTCTGGTTTTCTGGTTTCACGACGGCCGTCACAGCCGTTTTGTGGGTTTCAGGCAGGCTCATCCTCATGCCAGCAACCTCCTTCGCACCATGAACAGGTTGCCGAGCGCGAACAGCGTAAAGAGTTGGGCGCGGTTCTTGGCGAGGCCTCGATAACGGGTCTTCAGGTGACCGAACTGACGCTTGATGATCCGGAAGGGATGTTCGACCTTGGCCCTGACCATCGCGATGATGCGGTTGATCCGTGTGTCGATGGGATGCAGGTCGCTGCCTTTCGGCGCCTTGCGCATCACACCCCAGACTTTGCCTGGACCCTTGAAGGCCGCCTCGCGCTCGGCGCTGACATAGCCCTTGTCCGCCCAGACCGAGGTTTCCTCGCCGTGCAGCAACTCGTCCCAGACCTGACTGTCGTGCAACCTGGCCGTCGAGGTCTCAAGGCTGTGGGTCACGCCGCTGTCCACATCCACGCCGATGTGGGCTTTCATGCCGAAATACCAATCGTTGCCCTTCTTGGTGGACGACATCTCGGGGTCGCGCGCCCTGGCCTTGTTCTTGGTGGAGGATGGCGCGTCGATGATCGTCGCATCGACCAACGTGCCCGAGCGCAGCGTGATGCCCTTGTCGGCCAAATGCGCGTTCACGTCGGCGAAGATCGCCTCCGTCAGCCCGTGCCGCTCCAGAAAGTGGCGAAAGTTGAGGATCGTGGTCTCGTCCGGGATGCGGTCATCCCCCAGCTCGATCCCGGCGAAGCGGCGCATCGCCTCGCTGTCATACAGCGTCTCTTCGGCCATCGGGTCGCTCAGCGCATACCAGTTCTGAAGGAAATACACCCGCAGCATCGTCTCCAGCGGCATCGGCGGGCGCCCGCCCTGCGGTCCGGCTTTCGGATAGTGCGGCTCGATCAACCCGATCAGCCGCCCCCAGGGCACGACCGCGTCCATCTCCGCCAGGAACAGTTCCCGCCGCGTCACCTTCTTCTTCATCGCATCGCGCAAGCCGGGAAGGGCAGGCTGTTTCGGCATCGCCGGGCTCCTTGTCACATCCCGGAAATTCTATCAGATCACGCCGAAATGAGCAGGTTTTCAGACCTTCCTGAAATAATATCATTATTTATCATGTCTGTGTTCGGGCATATAGTCCGCACCGACGCCCCGTATTGGCGCGTCACCCGAACGAAAATCACCTCGGAAGCCAGGAGGGCAGACTGCGATGACCAGAGATTTCACTTTCATAATCAAGACCCTTCGTTTCGCCGAGAATTACACCCCCGCCAATGGCACGCGTCTGACCACCAATTTCGCAAACCTGGCGCGGGGGGAAAACGGCTGAAGCCGTCGCATCTGTTGTGCGCTCAGCCAGAAATATCGCTCGTATCATTTGATCATGGCCTGCGTAAATCACTCAATCTGCTAGTATAAAACAGAAACCTATAGCAATCGACACCAAGCGGCTATTCTGAGTGGTTCCTCAAGCGTGCGCATTGCGAGCGCCTGAGGAGGGCGCCGGCTGTTGTAGGAAATGATCCCGTCGCCGATGGTGCGGATTGCGTCCTGGATACTGTCGTGCGGCAGGCGATCCACGCATCTTGATGGCGCCCGGTGCCGCGGGCGAAGAACAGCGCCTGCGCCGGAAAGGCGCGCACGTCGGCGAAAGGGTCCCATTCTGCGCCCTTCGGCACACCCAACCGGACCTGCCATGCGTCTGATTGCGCCTCGGTCATCAGCCCGCCGTGGTTGTCCTTGCGCCCAGCGATCAGCGTGCCCCAGCCCTTCACCGTATAGGCAAGGAAGCAGGTCGGGCGGTCATGGTCGATCGCGGCGAAGGTCTCGACGGAGTTCCCGCCGAGGTGCCCCATCAGCGCCGCCAGTTCATCATCCGAGCGCCGTTCGATCAACGCGGAAACGGCGCCCTGATCGCCCAGATCCTCAATCAGCCGCGTGCGCCATTTCGCACCGCCCATATAGGTCAGGGCGGAATAGTCCTGATTCGGGCTGCGGTCGATCCAGTCGCGCCCGGTTTGGTAAAGGCCGCGCGTTGCAGTGCGCCGTATTTTACCCGCACCATCTGCCAGCCGAAGGCGGCGACGCTCTTCTCGATCCGCTCGAACGATCCCGTTCCAGCGACTGGCGGTTGAGCCTCTGAAAGGGTCGCGGGATGTTGCGCTCGATCGCGCCCCGCCGGAGTGTTTCGAAACGTGCGTTACGGATACACGCCAAGCGCAGATCAAAGTCCTTGGTATCCCGAGGGTCTTCAGCGCGAACCGCTTCTATGTGGGACAAATACTCTGCAAGCGTCATGTCCCGCATCGCCGACCAGTTGAGATCAGCCATAATCTGATCAGCCTATAGATCGCCCTTCGCGATCAGGCGCAGGCAGGCCTTGAAAACCCGCCCAGGCTGAAGATCATCAATGCCGAGCAGCTCACTGATGCGCCATAGATTTCGGAGATTTTCGGCGACCTTTTCTACCGCCTCATCGGCTTCCGGATCAGGTTGCGAAAGCAAAGACCTGATGCCTGCGGCGGAGATTGTCGCGCCGCGCGCGACTAAAGGCGTCGGCATCGACAACTGCAAACTTGTGAGCTTCATGCAGCGGTGCGGCCCGCCAGATGGCCCTGATCTCCTCTTTATGGGAGACCAGCAAACGTCAGATACGGGTCGTATCGCGAGTGTGGCGGAAATTGCCGAGCAGTGGGCTGCGGGCATGTAATGTTGGCTTCAGTCAGGCCGCGAGGTCAAGGGACATCGGCGCGAGTGATTGAGAGAGGATTTCTCATCCGTCGACCTTTCGCATCTGGATCTGCCCTGACGCCAGGAGAGTCCAGAGCAGCATGGTCTGGGTCTTGATGCGGCGGCCGAATTCCGCATTCAGACGCTCGATGGCATTGGTGGTCCTTGCTGACTTCCATTGGGTGGGTGTCAGTCCACCCGGAGATTACGCCACGTTCACTTTCCGCCATTTCCGAGACAAGACCTTCTCTTGGAAATTTCATCACCAATGTGAAATATAATGTCTGGGGAAACCCGCAGAGAATGGATTTCGGTAACGGGGCATATCAGACAGCTAGTCATGACAGCCGCCGCGGCTGGGTCATCGAAATGAACGGATTTGATGCGGCCAATGACAAGATCTTCCGCGCAGCTTACACACGCTCAGCCACAGGTCGGATTTCCACTCATGATACTGGCTTCACCTGGGAAGGTGTCACTTCCGATCGGGCGGGTTCATTCGCGTTTGTCTACGATTATGCCGGACGGCTCCTGAGTTCGACCAATACCCGCAGTCAGGTTGCGCATAGCCAGGTGTTCAGCTATGATCGCGCCGGTGGAATGCGGACCAATGGCCAGCGCACCTGTTATGTCTATGGCGTTGGCGGGGTGCGGTTGAAAAAAGTCGAAAGTCTTGCCGCCAATCAGAATTGCGCGGCGCTGACTGCCAATGCCGCGGCGACAGTCTATTTCGGCGACGTCGAGATCCGCAACCGGGGCCTTGTGGGACAGGAGGCGGTGACGACCTACCCGGATCCTGTGGTCAAGCTGACAAATGGAAATCAGCCGGCCCAGGCGAGCTACCTGCACCGCGACCATCTGGGTCCGGCCCGCGCCATCACTGATGGGGACCAAGGCGGAGAGCGCGGTCTATCGGCCGTTCGGCGAACAGACCAACTGGCGATCGCCCGCGATCACCGAACCGGAAAGCAGGGGCTGGATCGGCGAACGCTACGATGCTGATTCCGGGTTGCAATACCTCAACGCCCGCTACTACGACCCCGAACTCAGCCTCTTCCTCCAGCCCGACTGGCTCGATATCATGAGGCCGAGCGTTGGGACGAACAGGTATGCTTACAGCTTCAATGATCCGGTGAACCTGAGAGATCCCAAGGGGAATTGGTTTGTTGCAGATGATGTATTTGCTGGTCCGGTTGACGAGTTTGTCGCCATTGCCGGGCGGACTATTGCGGCCTATATGGGATCGGAGTTGGAACAGGAAAAATTAAGATCAATAATGTCAATTATTGGGATTGAATCGCGGAATATTAACGAAACTAAGGTGATAAATCCAGAAATAAATGAGGGCGCCCAAGGAAAACATCGGCCCGGTCATAATGACTTTGATCCACATCGCAGTCCTATTGATTCTGAAGTGAACCCTCATGATTTGTTTGGTGGAGCCATAAGAGGGGAATTCGATAAGGTGGGCGAGACGCCTCGCGGTGATCCAATTGGAAAGCGCGGGTCACATGTCGTACCAGCAGGTGAGGACGCTGTTAGAAATGCAAAGGATCGCGAACATCAAAAGCGGCAGGATGACAACGGTGCAGAAAGTGACAACGAGGTGGATGAGAAATGGAAATACCAGATAAAATGATTGTGTGGGCAGTTATTTGCCTTTCGGGGACCGTAAGCAAAAACATGCGTGGGGTTTCCATATTCTATACCAATCACACATTCACCGTAAAATATTACCTTGCGTCAGAAACAGAGCCTTTGGATGAAGATCTATCAGAGGAATTTTGCGCTGAATTCTATTCGGGATCCATCTTTCAAATAGATAAAATGGACGTTGATTTCACTGTGGATGCCCCTGCATCAAAAAGCGCAGAAGAATTCTTTCTTTTTCAGGAAGGTCTGAAAACCTGCTCATTTCGGCGTGATCTGATAGAATTTCCGGGATGTGACAAGGAGCCCGGCGATGCCGAAACAGCCTGCCCTTCCCGGCTTGCGCGATGCGATGAAGAAGAAGGTGACGCGGCGGGAACTGTTCCTGGCGGAGATGGACGCGGTCGTGCCCTGGGGGCGGCTGATCGGGTTGATCGAGCCGCACTATCCGAAAGCCGGACCGCAGGGCGGGCGCCCGCCGATGCCGCTGGAGACGATGCTGCGGGTGTATTTCCTTCAGAACTGGTATGCGCTGAGCGACCCGATGGCCGAAGAGACGCTGTATGACAGCGAGGCGATGCGCCGCTTCGCCGGGATCGAGCTGGGGGATGACCGCATCCCGGACGAGACCACGATCCTCAACTTTCGCCACTTTCTGGAGCGGCACGGGCTGACGGAGGCGATCTTCGCCGACGTGAACGCGCATTTGGCCGACAAGGGCATCACGCTGCGCTCGGGCACGTTGGTCGATGCGACGATCATCGACGCGCCATCCTCCACCAAGAACAAGGCCAGGGCGCGCGACCCCGAGATGTCGTCCACCAAGAAGGGCAACGATTGGTATTTCGGCATGAAAGCCCACATCGGCGTGGATGTGGACAGCGGCGTGACCCACAGCCTTGAGACCTCGACGGCCAGGTTGCACGACAGTCAGGTCTGGGACGAGTTGCTGCACGGCGAGGAAACCTCGGTCTGGGCGGACAAGGGCTATGTCAGCGCCGAGCGCGAGGCGGCCTTCAAGGGTCCAGGCAAAGTCTGGGGTGTGATGCGCAAGGCGCCGAAAGGCAGCGACCTGCATCCCATCGACACACGGATCAACCGCATCATCGCGATGGTCAGGGCCAAGGTCGAACATCCCTTCCGGATCATCAAGCGTCAGTTCGGTCACCTGAAGACCCGTTATCGAGGCCTCGCCAAGAACCGCGCCCAACTCTTTACGCTGTTCGCGCTCGGCAACCTGTTCATGGTGCGAAGGAGGTTGCTGGCATGAGGATGAGCCTGCCTGAAACCCACAAAACGGCTGTGACGGCCGTCGTGAAACCAGAAAACCAGACGCTGCGAGCCCGTCCTCGACCTGTCCAGGCAGGCAGGCGGCCATCTCGGCGCAGCCGAAGCCGTTGATCAGATGTTCCTTAAAAGGTATGAAGAGCGCAATTAAAAGTTCTCAACAAGGTAGGATATCAGATCATGACTAACCACGCCCCCTTGTTGAAGCCAGGAAATTCGCTCAACAATATCGGATTAAAAGACTGCGCGGACGACGAAAGTCACAGTGTCATGGACTTTGTTATGTCCAGAACTCAAATTGGAGATGGCAACCTAGGGCGACAAATTCTTCCAAAAAATCTCGGGTTAACGTCGCGCTCTTTGGCGCTTTCCCGGTGCACAATCGGATAGGAGAATATGGGTTTTTATCAAATCTGGAGGATGCCGTTGAGTGGAAAATAGGAAACGCGACGGGGGGTATATTTTAGCCATTCGCTCTTTGAGTGACTACTACTGCCTTGCAACAGATAAGTTCTCTTATAAATAACTGATGGAGATAAATGAACGAACAAATGTTACAGATTTTTTGTAATATTGCCGTAATGCGATGGTTTTTTCATCCTTCTTGAGGATGATCCGGCCTGTCTGATTAGTTTTGATAGCGCGGTCGAGTTTGGTAAGAATTTTGTGAACGTGGAGGTTGCCAGAGAAATTTTTAATCTGCACATGATGGATTGGTTAATAAACAGCCTTCCATCGCAACGCACCTGGCTGGAATCAATACAATCCTACATTTCGACAGATTAGACCCTATGATCGCGGAATGAGCTGACTGGGTTGGTGGTCTCTCCCGCGGCATTCTCCGTTCGAGGGCTGCGCTGGATTGGCTGGCGCCGAGCCTCAGGAGTCGGCTCTGAACAACGCGGAACACATTGATTTTGCGTTGTTATATTGCTGTTTTGTTGGCATCAGATTGCAAGGTTTCGTAATCTGGCCCCAGAAACCCTGCAAATTCCGATCGCCCATGAAGCCCCATTCCCGCGCCCCCGAACAGAATGATCTCCTGCGCCCCAGGCTGGTGGACATAATCGATGCCCGCCACGAATTGGTGAAGCTCGCCGCCCTGATCGACTGGGAGTTCTTCGAGCGGGAATGGGCCGGGTTCTTCCCCTCGAAGACAGGCCGTCCGGCGACCTCGCCACGCCTGATCGCCGGGCTGATGTATCTGCAGCACGCCTTCAAGCTGTCGGACGAGGCGGTGGTCGCCCGTTGGGTGGAGAACCCCTACTATCAGCATTTCACCGGTGAGACCTTCTTTCAGCACCGCCCGCCGATCGATCCCTCATCACTGGTGCGCTGGCGCAAGAGGATCGGTGAAGAAGGCGTCGAATGGCTGCTGACCAAGACGATCGAAGCAGGCCGCAATTCTGGGACGATCACGGACAAGGCGCTGAAGCGGGTGGCGGTCGATACCACCGTGATGGAAAAGAACATCGCCCATCCTACGGATGCCCGGCTTTACGAGCGGGCCCGGGCCCTGCTGGTCGGCTTGGCGAAGAAGGCCGGGATCGATCTGCGCCAGAGCTATGCCCGTCTTGCACCGCGGCTGGCCATCCAGGTCGGGCGCTACGCCCATGCCCGCCAGTTCAAACGCATGCGCAAGGCGCTGCGCCGGCTCAGGGGGTATGTCGGCCGGGTGCGCCGCGATCTGCGCCGTCACCTGCAGGACATCCCGCAAGGCCCCCTGCACGAGAAGGTTCTGGACGCGCTCTGGCTGGTCGGGCGCCTGCTGGAACAGGGGCCGAAGAGCCGCGACAAGCTCTATTCCCTGCATGAGCCCGAGGTCGACTGCATCTCAAAGGGCAAGGCCCGTGTGCGCTACGAATTCGGCACCAAGGTCAGCCTCGCCACCACCCTCGACAGTGGGTTCGCCGTCGGCGCCCGCAGCTTCGCGGGCAATCCCTATGATGGTCACACCCTGGCGCCGGCGCTGGAACAGGTCGCCATCCTGACCGACCAGGTGCCCGATCTCGTCGTCGTCGACCGCGGCTATCGCGGCCACGGCGTGAACAGCACCAAGGTCCTGATCAGCGGCCAGCGGCGCGGCCTAACGCCATTACTGGCCAAACTCCTGAAACGGCGCAGCGCCATCGAGCCCGAGATCGGTCACATGAAGATGGACGGACGCCTTGCCAGATGCCCCCTGAAAGGCCGTATCGGCGATGCGGTCTTCGCCGTTCTCTGTGCCTGCGGCCACAACATCCGCAAAATCCTGACCCATCTCAGGGCCATTGCGTCCCTCGTCATCCGACTCATACTCTCCATCATCGTGGTTGCTGACAGCTCTCTTTGCAAACCCTGCGCGGCATAAACGCGTTGTTCAGACCTGACTCAGGAATGGGGCGGAGACCGAATGGAACATTGCACGTTCATCGGGCTGGATGCCCACGGCGACGATCCTAGTCGCGGTTGCGTGGGGCAAACGGGGTGGCGAGGTCCGTCACGGGGACGGTGCCGCACCGCCCAGATCAGATCCGCAAACTAATTGAGAAGCTGGGGGCTTTGGGGGCGCAGCTGCATTTTTGCCATGAGACGGGTCCCTGCGGATATGGCCTGCACCGCCAGCGTGTCGAGATGAGGCACGACGGTATCGTGGTGGCGCTCTCGCTGATCCCGATAAAGACGGGTGATCGGCTGCCGCGATGCTGGCAAAGCTCCACCGTGCCGGTGAGTTGACGGCGGTCCGGATGCCGCCCATGAGGCGATGCGCGATCTTGTGCGGGCATGTTCGACGCCGATGCGGGCCGCCCAGCACCTTCAGGGCTTCCTGTTGCGCCGCGGTCGGATCTGTCCCGGGAAAAAGGGCTGGACCGTTGCCTATCGGCGCTGGCTGGCAATGGTGCGGTTCACGCATCCGGCAGGTCTTCCACGATTACATCAATGCCGCCGCGGATGCCGAGGCGCGGGTCGGGCGCCTGAAAGGGCAGATTGCACCCGTCTGCCGAGCTGGAGCCTCGCACCGGTCGTTGAGGCAGTTCAGGCGATGCGCGGCGTCGGGTTCATCGTCGGGGGCTTCGCCTTGCTGCTGTGCCCCCCCCGACGGGATCTTTGGTCAGGGAGGGTCCACATGGGAGAGCGGTCATGTTGGCGATTATCACTGTCGGGCTCGATCTGGCGAAGAATGTGTTTCAGGCGCACGGGGCTGATGCCGTGGGGCGTGTTCTTTTTCGCAAGAAACTGAGGCGGGATCAGGTTCTGCCGTTTTTCAGCCAGCAGCCGAGCTGCGTTGTCGCGCATTTCCGGGGCCGCGAGCTTGGCAAGCTCGGGCACGAGGTGCGGCTGATCCCGCCTGCCGATGCCAAACCGTTCGTCAAGCGCCATAAGAAACATGGCCGATGCCCGTCTCGCGAAGCGGCAGCGCACCCAACTATGCGCTTCGTGCCCGTAAAGAGTGAGCAGACCCAGGGGCCGGCGATGGTCTTCCGCATCCGGGAACTTCTGATCCGGCAGCGCACACAGGCGATCAATGATTTGGGCGAGGTCGGTCAGATCGTGCCGCAGGGTGCTGGCAACGCGGCCCGGCTGATTGCGATCATCGAGGACCCGGAGCGGCCTGCCCGCCGATGCCATCGCCACCCATGCGGGTGCGGGTCGCGCTGGCGAGGAGTGAGCGATGAAGTGCCACGGGTTCAAGCTCATCGCGAACGGCGCGGATCGTCTGGGCCTTCAGGCGAGGGGACGTCTACAAGGCTCCGGCCACGGCGGCGCAAGCCGTCGAGGTCGGAGCACAAGAGGGCAGGGAGCGGCTTGGCGCGACGGTCGACGGGATCATAGGAGCCAGCCTGCAACAGGATGCCTTCGTGCACGCAGCGTTGACTCGGGACATGATCCGCGAACACCATACGGGTCGGCGGCGCAACGATGGCCGCACCCGACGGAGCGCCAGAAAGACCCAGAACCCTCTTGCGCATGCGGCCGTTATTCATGTCGCACTTATCGGTGATGCGGGTTCACCCTTTGAATCAGGCATGTTAACTGATGCCGCATGCCATCGCCATCTCGTAGCCGCTACCGCACGACCAACTGGTCAGAGTATAATGCGTTGCTACGACGCCGGGGATCGCTCTCGGTCTCGTTCGATCCGGGCATGAACTGATACAACCACCCTCGGCACCGCCGAGATCGGAGCCGTTGCCTGAAACCTGCGGGGATAGGGAGATCCTCACCCACGCCAGATTGGCGCGATAACACCTTTCCAACCGGAAATGACCGTCGTCGCGGATCTGCCTGGCACAAGATGCGCGGGGCGGTCATCTTGCGCCAGAAGTGAGAGCGTCCGAGGATTTCCGGTCTCAACCGCCGTGACTGAGCGTTATGCGTCGGCTCGGTCAGGGCGGGGATTTGCTTTGCGGTTCCTTCGCCATGGCGGCGTCAAGTTTGGCAACGCTTACCGCGTCATCCTTGTTCGTGTCCATTGCTTTCAAGGATGGCCTGGGCCGGTGCTTCTGCCTCGGCGCGCGCTGTATCCCCCGGTGCCGCGTTGTGCACCGTGCCGCGCTCACCCCATGAGCGCCTTTCGCAGCATGTTTCCTGCGAGCAGGAGGATGGTGCAGGCGAAGGTGGTGCGCAGCTGCGCCGGGCTGAGCCGATGCGCCATCTTCACGCCGATCGGCACGGTCAGGGTCGAGGCCACCGCGACCAGCACCACGGCGGGCAGGTTGACGTAGCCTAGGGTGAACGGCGGCCGCCCCTCCAGCCCCCAGCCGGTGAGCAGGAAGGTCACGAAGGCCGGCACCGAAATCAGCAGCCCGAAGCCCGAGGACGTCGCCACCGCCCGGTGCGGCGGCACGCCATAGGCGGTCAGCAGCGGCACGGTGAACGACCCGCCGCCGATCCCCATGATCGCCGAGAAAAACCCGATCAGCCAGGCATAGACAGAGCGCAGCGCCGGCCCCGGCAGCACGTCGGAAATCCGCCAGTCGCGCTTGCCGAAGGCCATATAGAGGCCGAGGCAGACGCCGATCGACCCGAACACCAGCTGCAACTGGTCCGAATGCAGCGCCGCCGCCGCGAACACCCCGATCACCGAGCCGAGGGCGATGAACGGCCCCCACTGCCGGATCATCGCGAAATCGACCGCGCCGCGCTTGGCATGGCCCTGCACCGCGCGGATCGAGTTGAAGATGATCGTGCCGGTCGAGGTCGCCACGCAGACCTGCATCACATGGTCCGAATGATAGCCCATCGCGCCGAAGACATAGAACAGCGCGGGCACGAGGATGATCCCCCCGCCCACGCCCAGAAGCCCCGATATGATCCCCGCCAACCCCCCGGCAACCGCGATCACCGCAAGCAGGAGCATCATGCCGGTGCCTTGCCCACCGCGATATCGGCGAAGACCCCGGTCATGCCCAGCAGCGCCTGCCGCATCAGCGGCTTCAGGACATGTTCGTTTCGGCGCGTGCTGGTTGCAGCCCGCATAGCTGTGCGGCACCCAGATCGTCGGCAGCGCCAGCACTTCGGCAAAACAGTCGTTCGGCAGCGACCCGCCGAGGTTCGGCAGCAGATGCGGCGCGAAGCCCGTCGTCTGTTCCAGCGACCGGGCGGTGAAGCGCACCCAGGGGTGATCCGGGTCGAGCCGCGTCGCCGGGAAGGTGCCCCGGTCGGCGGCGATGACCTGCACCGCGCCGAAGCCCCGGGCCGCCAGATGGCGCCGCAGCGCGGGAACGATGTCGTCCGGATCGGTGCCGACCACATAGCGCAACTGACAGGTCGCGCGGGCATGGCCGGCGATGGCGTTCACCGGCGCCTCGGGCACGCCGGATTTCATCGCCAGAACGGCGAAGCTGTTCCAGCCGAAGACGCGCTCCGCCGGGGTCAGGCTTTCTTCGCCCCAGTCGGGGTCGAGCGTGATCCCCGCCTCGACCGGCGGCAGGACGGAGAGCACCTCGCGGATGCGCGGGGTCAGGCTGTCGGGGCGCCATTCGGGGATCAGGATCTGCCCCCGCGCATCGGTGATCGTGGCCAGCGCATGGGCCAGAATGATCGACGGGTCCGCGATCAGCCCGCCGAAATTGCCCGAATGATGCGCGCCGTCGCGCAGATCGACCAGCAGATCGAAGGTCACGCCGCCACGCGAGCCGGTGAAGATCGTCGGCCGTTCGGGCGACAGCCGCGGCCCGTCCGAAGCGATCAGGACATCCGATTTCAGCAGATCGCGCTGTTCGGCACAGAACTGTTTCAGCCCGGGCGATCCCGCCTCTTCGCCCATTTCGATCAGGATTTTCGCGTTGAACCCCAGCTTTCCCTGTGCCGCGATCAGCGCGGAGAAGGCGCGCAGGTTGACGAGGTGTTGCCCCTTGTTATCCGCCGCGCCCCGGCCATAAAGGCGATCACCTTCCTCGGTCAGGGTAAACGGGGCAAGCCCCGCGCGCCACTGGCCCTCCTGCGCGCGCACCACATCGCCATGGCCATAGGTCAGCACCGTCAGCGCCGAAGGATCCTCGATCCGCTCCGCCGTCAGCAGCGGCCCGGCCCCCGTGACGGGATTGTCATGGATCCGCCAGACAAAGCCCATCTCCTCCAGCATCGGCACCATATGGCCGGTCAGGTAGTCCATCAGATGGGGCCCGCCCCGCGGATCCTGGCTTTCGCTCGGAACGGCGACCAGCGCCGCCAGTTCGCGTGCAAAACCGCCCGCGTCGAAATAGGTCGCGCTATGGCTCAGCGCCGCGTCACGGATGCTCATCTCGTCCTCGATTCTGCGGGGGGGGTCCGGCACCGTAGGGAGGGGCAGGCGCCAGCGTCATGCCGCGCCCTCCGCAGGGGGAAGGGCCGCGATATCCGGCACCACCCAGCCCCGACCCGGCTGCGCCGCCAGAAGCTGCTGCGTATAGGGATGCGCCGGATGGCCGAAAACCGCATCCACGGTGCCCTGTTCGACGATCGTGCCCTTCTGCATCACGATCAGATTGTCGCAGATCTCGGCCGCGACGCGCAGATCGTGGGTGATGAACAGGATCGTCAGGCCCATCCGGTCGCGGATCTCGTTCAAGAGCCGCAGCACCTCTTTCTGCACCGAAACGTCCAGCGCGGAAACCGCCTCGTCCGCGATCAGAACCTTCGGCCGCACCATCAGCGCCCGCGCGATGCAGATCCGCTGCCGCTGGCCGCCGGAAAACTGGTTCGGATAGCGGTTCAGCGCCTCCGGTCCGAGCCGCACGATCGACAGCAGCTCCCGCGCGCGGGCCATCGCTTCGGCCCGGTCCTCGCCGAAGTTCACCGGCCCCTCGACCAGTTGATCGCCGATCGTCCGGCGCGGGTTGAGCGAGCCATAGGGGTCCTGAAACACGATCTGGATATCCTTGCGGAACGGATGCAGCGCCGCCCGCGAACAGATCGCGATATTGGTGCCCTCGACCCAGACCGCGCCATTGTCGGGGTCTTCGAGCCGGATCAGGCATTTCACCAGCGTCGACTTGCCCGACCCGGATTCGCCCACGATGCCCAGCGTCTCGCCCTCGCGCACGGTGAAGTCGATGTCGCGGCAGGCTTCGACCGTGCGGGCCGGACGGAACATCGTGCCCTTGACGTGATAGGTCTTGTTCAGCCCCGCGACCCGCAGCATTTCCGGCCGCGTGTCCAGATTGCGCGTGGCGCTGCCGCCGCGGCGCGGAACGGCGTCGATCAACTGCCGGGTATAGGGGTGGCGCGGGCGGTTGAGCACCTCGTCCGCCGTGCCCTGTTCGACGATCCGGCCCTGTTTCATCACCACCACCCGGTCGGCGATCTCGGCCACCACGTCGAAGTCATGGGTGACGAACATGATCCCGGCATCGTGCTTTTCGCGCAGGTCCTTGAACAGATGCAGGATCTGCGCCTGTGTCGACAGATCGAGCGCCGTCGTCGGCTCATCCGCGATCAGGAGCGCCGGATCGAGCGCCAGCGCCATCGCGATCACGATCCGCTGTCGCTGACCGCCCGAAAGCTGATGCGGGTAGGAGGCATGGATCCGCGCGGGTTCCGGCAGGCGGACCTCTTCGAGCAGGCGCAGCGTCCGGGCGCGGCGCTCGGCCGCCGACAGGCCGGTATGTGCCTCGAACATTTCCTCGATCTGGTTGCCGACGGTATAGCACGGGTTCAGCGCGCTCATCGGTTCCTGAAAGATCATCGCCATCCGGGCGCCGCGCAGCTTCGCATGCTCGCGGGGCGCGATCTTCAGCAGGTCGCGGCCCTCGAAGATCACCTCGCCCTGCGACGGTTTCAGCGCCTTCGGCAGCAGCCCCATCGTGGTGAAGGAGGTGATCGACTTGCCCGAACCGCTCTCGCCGACGATGCAGACGATTTCCTTCGGCATGATGTCGAGGGTCAGGTTCTCCACCGCATGGGGCCGGTCGCCGCCCTTCGGCAGGTCCACGGTCAGATTGCGGATCGACAGGATCGGATCGGTCATCAGTTGCGGCCCTCCGGCGCGGTCACGTCGCGGATGCCGTCGCCGATCATGTTGATGGAGAGAACGAGGAAGAACAGCGCCACGCCCGGAATGGTGATGAGCCAGGGCTCGAACAGCAGCATCTCCTTGCCCTCCGAGATCATCAGCCCCCAGCTCGGCGTCGGCGGCTGCACGCCGAGCCCGAGAAAGCTCAGCGCCGCCTCAAGGATGATCGCATGTGCCATTTCCAGCGTGAAGATGACGATCAGGTTGTTCATCACGTTGGGCAGGATGTCTTTCCACAGGATGCGCGGCAGCGACGCGCCCAGAACCTCGGCGGCGGCGACATATTCGAGCTTGCGCACCTGAAGCGTCGAGGCCCGCATGACAACCGCGAACCGGTCCCACAGCAGGAGGCCCAGCACCGCCGTCACCACCTGCAACGAGCCGCCGAACAGCGCCACGACCGCCAGCGCCACCAGTACCACCGGCATCGCCAGCCGGCAGTTGATCAGATAGGTCACGACCAGATCGACGCGGCCGCCGAAATAGCCCGCAAGGATTCCCATGGTGGAGCCGATGATCGCCGAGATCGTCGCCGCGAACAGCCCGATCATCAGCGAGATGCGTGCGCCATAGGCCAGCCGCGCCCAGAAATCGCGGCCAAGCGCATCGGTGCCAAGCCAGTGCTCCCATGTGCCGCCGAGGAACACCGGCGGCTTCATCCGGGCAAGCAGGCTTTGGTCATAGGGGCTCCATGCCGTCAGCAGCGGCGCGAAGACCGCGATGAAAACGACGATCGCCATCACGATCAGCCCGAACATCAGCCCCCTGTGACGCAGCGCGCGGCGGAACATCACCTGGCGCGGGGTCAGCGGGGCGGTAACCGTAGTTGTGTCGCTCATCATATGCCTCCGTCAACCAAGCCGCAGCCTGGGGTCGAGCCATGCGTTCAGCAGGTCGGCCAGGAAGGTGAAAAGGATGTAGAACATCGAGAACAGCAGAATCAGCGCCTGCATCGTCGGCAGATCGTTGCGCGAGATCAACTCCCACGCCAGATAGCCCGCCCCGTGCAGTGCGAAGATCAACTCGACCACCACCGACCCGCCCAGCATGAACCCCATCTGCACGGCGGCCAGGCTGACCACCGGGATGATCGCATTGCGCAGCGCGTGCTTGAACAGGATCTTGCGCGGGGCCAAGCCCTTGGCGCGGGCGGTGCGGATGTAATCGGCGGACAGCACCTCGATCATGCCCGCGCGGGTCAGGCGCATGATCGCGGGCGTTGCGTAATAGCCCAGAACGATCGTCGGCAGGATGAAATGCTTCCACGTCGCCGAACCCGATGCCGGGACCAGCCCGAGCTTGATCGAGAACACCACGATCAGGATCAGCCCGAACCAGAAGGACGGGATCGCCTGCCCGACGACGGAAATGAACAGCGCCGCGCGGTCGAAGACCGAATTCGGCTTTACCGCCGCCAGCACCCCCATCGGGATCGCGAGGATCAGCGCGAAGGCGATCGACGTCAGGCCGAGGATCATCGTGACGCCCAGCCGTTCGCCCACGATCTGCGCGACCGGCATGTCGAGATACCAGGATCGGCCGAAATTCCCCCGGACAGCATTCGCGAGCCAGTCACCATATTGCACGATCACCGGTCGGTCGAAGCCGTATTGGAGCCGGATCGCCTCGATATCGGCGCTGGAGGCATTCTCCCCGGCGATGGAGATGGCGGGATCCCCCGCCATGTAGAGCAGCCCGAAACTGATCGCCGAGACGGTCAGCGCGACACAGATCGCGAGCACGAGCCTTTTCAGGGTATAGACGAGCATGGAGAGGGCCCTTGCACCAGGGCGCGGCGGGATGACCCCGCCACGCGGCTCAGTTCCAGGTGAGTTCGTAGAAGCGGATAACCTCGTCCGGCGTCGGCTCGAAATTCAGATCCGGCGACATGACGTAGTTCACGTTGTAGGTGAACAGCGGGATCCAGTAGGCTTCCTCGGCGATGCGGGTCAGGGCCTTCTTGTAAAGCGCGGCGCGGGCCGCCTTGTCGATCGTGCCGTCGGCCTGCTTGATGTCGGCAATCACCTGCGGGTCGCGGGCATCGTCTTCCGGCCCGCCGGTGAAATATTCCCCCGTGCTGGCCGAGGCATCCGCCACCGAATTGGAGCCCCAGGTGGTGAAGGTCACCGGCACTTCGCCCTTGCGGCGTTTTTCGCGCAGGGCGGCATATTGCATGTAGCTCAGCTTCGGCTTGATCCCCACCGCTTCGAGATAGCCCATCATCGCCTCGGCATAGGGCCGGTCGCGATAGGCCGCGAATTCGATGGTGAAGCCGTCCGGGTAGCCCGCCTGCTTCAGCAGTTCCTTTGCTTTCGCCGGATCGTAATCATAGCTCGGCACGTCCTGCGCGCAATTCGCCTGCGACGGCGCACAGGCGGAATTGATCACCTGCGAGGCACCCTTGACCAGCGCATCGACGATCGCCTGCCGGTCGATCGCGTGCCACATTGCTTGACGCACTTCCTTTTTCGTCATCGGCCCGTTCGGATCCGACCGCCCCGCCGCGTCGAGCGTCAGATAACCGATCCGCATCGAGGCGCCGTTCACCACCTTGTAGCGGTCGAGCGCGGCCAGCTTCTCGGTCTGGTCGGCCGGAACATTGAAAATGAAATCCAGCGTGCCGTTGAAGAATTCCGCGATCTGGGTATTCACGTCCGGGATTGTGCGGATGTCGATTTTCTCGACCGTGGGTTTGCCCTTCGGACCGTCGAAATAGGCGTCGTTACGCAGGAGCGACAGGTGCTTGCCGGTTTCGTTCTTCACCACCTTGTAGGGCCCGGTACCGACGGGTTCGGCATTCATCCCCGAAGGCCCAACCTTCGCGTAATATTCGTCGGGATAGATCACCAGCGGCCCGGCCAGATATTCCTCCGCCGCGGGGAAGGGCGCCTTCATATGCAGCCGGACGGTATAATCGTCGACCTTTTCCGCATGGTCGATCCAGGCCGAATTCGCGGTGTTCTTGACGCCGTTCTTCGGGTCGACAAGGAAGTTGAAGGTATAAACGACATCATCCGCGGTGAAGGCTTCGCCATTATGGAATGTCACGCCCTGACGCAGCTTGAATTCCATCGTCTTGTCATCGACCCAACTCCATTCCACCGCCAGGTTGCCGACATATTGGTTGGTCTTCGGATCGCGATACAACAGCGCATCCCAGACCTGATAGCTCAGCAGAACGCCTTCGCGCGCGGTGTTGAAATAGGTGTCGGCGGTTTCAAGCTCCTTCGTGAAGGCCAGATGGACCGAATTCGACGCCTTGTCGGCGAGCGCCGGCCCGGCGAGCAGAGCGGCCACTGCGGCGCCGATCAATAGCTTCGGGGTATTCATCAGCTTCTCCTGTCGGGTTTTGTATTTTTTATGTTGATGTTTGTATACAATTCTTCAAACCTGAATACTGTCAAACGAAAGCGCAGAAGATGACCCTCACGGCGAGAGCTTCAGACAGGATCCGCACAGAGATTGAGCAGCGTATCGCGGCAGGCGTTTACCAGAACGGCGAAAAGCTGAACGAAGTCGCGCTGGCGGAACAGTTCGCGGCTTCGCGCACGCCGCTGCGCGAGGCGTTGCAGACGCTGGCGGCCGATGGTCTGGTCGAACTGATTCCAAATCGCGGGGCCTTTGTGCGGCGGCCCTCGGTGACGCGGCTGGTCGAGATGTTCGAGGTGATGGCCGAGCTTGAGGCCTGGTGCGTGCGGCTGGCCACGCGCAGGGTGACGGCGGCGCAACGGGTGCTGATGGGACAGGCCTCGCATGATTGCGCGGCGGCGCTGGCGGCCAATCGGCCGGGCCTGTATTACGAGGCCAACAACCGGCTGCACAACCTGATTTACGAGGCGTCGGGCAACGGCTTTCTGGCCGAGGAAACCCGCCGGTTGCAGCGCCGCCTGCGCCCGTTCCGGCGCCATCAACTGGATGTCAGCGGGCGGCTGGAGGCGTCGATGCGCGAACACGAAGCGATTCTCGCGGCGATGGACGCGGGCGATCCGGTCAGCGCCGAGAAACGGATGCGCGATCACATCGGCGCGCAGAACCGCAGCTATGACCGGTTTCTGGAAACGGTTCAGGCCCCGCCGGGTTGAGTGCGGCGCAACCGCCGCGGCGCTCCTCCCGTGCATCGTCCGAATGAGGTCGGGTGGCGCATCGGACGCCCCCTCGACCCTGCTCACGATCGCGGCGGTGTCGAAATGGCGGTAGATATCGCCGATCGTCCCGGTCTGGCCGAAATGCGCGACACCCAGCGGCGTCGGATGGCCATGGACCGCACCCCGCCATGCCAGCGTGGCAGGATGCCCGTCGATCACCGTCATGATGCGCCAACCCGGGGGCAGACCGCCAGCAGCCGCTCGACATGGCCCTGCGCCCGCTGCGCAGCCAATAGCCGCCGTCGATCGCGCCCTGCCGGAAGGCGTCGTCATGGCGCCTGTCCGGCTGTTCGACCGGATTGCCCGTCAGCCGCAGATAGACCGCGCCGCCGGTTTCGTCGCGCAGCCATATGCGCGCGTCCGGGTCCCGCGCAGCATATAGTCGAAGGCCCATTGCATGGTCACGGCCAACTCGTCGGCAAAGGCCCGCTCGAACGCGGCCAGACCGCCTTGCGACATGCCGATGGAGTGATGCGCGCCCCTTGATAACAGGCGAAGTTCAGCGCATCGAGACCGCGACAGACGAAGGGATCCGTAGAGCGTGCCGATCGGCAGCACCCGCTTGCCGAACAGGCTGTGCGACAGACCCGCCACCAGCACCAGGAACAGGTTCATCTCGGCGATGCCAGGCTTCAGATGCTGCCTCCGGGCCTGAATTCCCATTTCGCGGTCGAAGGGATGCGATGCTCGATGAACGCATCCGCCATGGTTTCGCGCGCGAACAGCTTGCGCCGGTTGACCCAGGGGCCGCGGCCGGTCGTACCGGTCACATCGGGCGAGGTCGTCATGATCCGCGCGGCGATGTCGGCATCCATCCGCCAGATCCGATCGAGAGTCTTCGAGAACGCCATCTGCGTCGAGATCACGCGTTCTTCGGAGATCGGCAGATCCGGCACCTCGATCCACGCATTGCTCTTTCAGTGTCCGGACCACGCCGTTTTGCTGTGGGGTGATGAACTCCTGCGTCAGGCCGTAGCTGCGGACCAGGGCCGTGAACTTGCGAGTAAAACCAGGCCGTTGTCCGACCTCAGGAGGAACTTCGCTGGCACCCGGCCCAAGGTGCCGAACCTGGTGATCGACGCATGTTCCAGCGGGTTGTGGCTTTGCCGAAACGCACCGGTGCCAGCCCGGCAGTTCGTGGGTGTGGCACTCCATAACCAAGGCCAGCGCGGCCCCGCCATCCTGTCCGATCGACCGGCGTTTTGGCGCAAGACGGGATCGCCGCGATGCGGGGCGCATCCCCCGGTCGCTTCATGCCAGCCCTTGATCTGAAAGGTCCGCTGAACCGTGTTCTTGTCGAGCCTCGGAAGCCAGGCCACGGTCCGGTAGCCGAAAGACGGCCCCTGCTCGATCATCGCCTTGATCGGCGCGGCAAAGCGCGGATCGACCTTCGGAGCCGCCTTGGTTCGCCGGTAATACACTGTCCGGCACAAAGTTTCGTTAGCGGAACCGCAATGCCCTCGGCGAGAAGGCTTGCGTGTTTCACGCGATGGCTGGCGCGGATTCCACGGGATGCTGGGCGGCCGTTCCATGTGATCGTGGGCGATTCGGTGTGACCGACGGCCAGAAGCCAAGGTGCCCTTCGTTTGAACGAAGGGGCTGAATGCCGACAGGACGGCTGAACATGCGGCGGATACGCGACGTGATGAGATTGAAGCACGCCCATGGGGTGAGCGAACGTCAGGTTGCGGCCTCGCTCGGGCTGAGCAAGACCAGCGACGGGACTTACCTGCGGCGGGCACGCAAGGCTGGCCTGGGTTGGCCATTGCCGGCAGGCCTGGATGACGACCTTGAACTGCTCCTGTTTCCAGCCGCCCCTCTGTGCCGGATCATGAGCGTCCCGTGCCGGATTGGGCCTCTGTCGATCGGAAACTTCGTTGGCCCGGGGTCACGCGGGCCCTGCTTTGGGAAGAATATCGCGCCGTCTATCCCGAGGGCTTTGCCTACACCTGGTTCTGCCCCCATTATGACGCTTGGAAAGGCCGGGTGCGTCCGGCGATGCGGCAGACGCATGTCGGGGGCGATAAGGTTTTCGTCGATTTCGCCGGGGACAGGATCGACGTCATTGATCCGGCAAGCGGCGAGGTGCGGGCGATGAAGCTGTTCGTCACCGCGATGGGCGCGTCGAGTTACACCTATGCCGAGGCTGTTGCCACGGAAGGGCTGGAGGACTGGATCGGCGCTCCCGGATGTTCGTCTTCCTCGGCGGCGTGCCGAAGGGGGTGGTGCCCGACAATCTGAAGGCGGCGGTTCTGAAGACCGACCTTCCGGGCTGAACCGGAGCTATGCCGAGATGGCCGGACATTACGGCCCTGCCATCCTGCTAGCCCGGCCGCGCAAACCCCGCGACAAGGCCAAGATCGCGGTGCAGGTGGCGCAGCACTGGATCGTCGTGTCGCAGACGCGCCTTCGGCATGATGCACGGCTGCGCAACCGGCGCTTCTTCTCGCTGGCCGGGTTGAACGCCGCGATCCGGTGTTGCGCGACGTGCTGAACATGCGGAGTTACGGCGCCAGCCGCGCCGATCTCTTCGCCACGCTGGATCGGCCGCATCTCCAGCCCTTGCCAGCAGAGGCCTATGCCTTTGCACGCTGGAAGCGCGCCCGGGTGGCGACGGACCATCACATCGAGATGGACAGTTCCTGGCATTCCGTGCCCTTCGGCCTGATCCGCGCGGCGATGGATGTCCGGACCTGCGGCGGGATCGTCGGGGTTTTCCACAAGGGCCAGAGGGTTGCGAGCCATCTGCCCGGGGCGGCGCAGCCATGTGACGCTGCCCAATCACATGCCCTCCGCTCACAGGCGCCACGCGGAATGGACCCCGGCCCGGATGCTGGCGCAGGCGGTGCCACCGCCTTTGCGAGGCGCTCATGACGGCCCGCCGCGATCCCGACGAGGGCTTCCGCTGCATGGCGGTCAGGTCATTCGCGGGGGTCGGCCCGCCCATCCGAGCAGGGCTTCCGCGCCTGCATGGGCGTTCTGGCCCTGGCGAGAAGCCATGCGCTTCGATGCCGCCTGCCGGCGCGGGCTGGCCATCCGGGCCCGGTCCGTCACCTTGATCCTGAAGAACGACCTCGACCGCGCCTTCTTCGAGGAGCGCCCCGAAGACCGCCCCCTGCGTCAGGCCGCCAGTGTCGAGGATCTCGACCTGCGCACACCGCGCGGCATCGACCGCGCCGTCATGGCCCATCTGAACGACGGCGGCTGGAGCGACCGCCATAAGAACCTGATGATCACCGGGCAGACCGGCCTCGGGAAAAGCTGGATCGCCTGTGCCCTCGGTCACAAGGCCTGCCGCGATGGCCGCAGCCTGGCTTGTCATCGGGTGCGACGCCTGTTCGAAGCCCTCGTCCTCGCTCGCGGCGACGGTCGCCATGCCCGGATGCTCAAGGCCATCACCCGGATCGACGTCCCCATCCTCGATGACTGGGGGCTTGCCGTCCTCACTCCGTCAGAGCGGCGCGATCCGCTGGAAATCCTTGAGAACCGACACGGCCGCGGGTCCACCATCGTCACCAGCCAGCTCCCGGTCGAGCATTGGCACGAGGCCATCGGCGATCCCACCCTGCCAGATGCCATCCTCGACCGCCTCATCCACAACGCCCACCGCCCCCGGCTCTCGGGTGAAAGCATGCGAAGAAGAGCCGCAAAACCCCTCGACCTCAACCCGCAGACCTGATCCTATCAACCTGCCCCCGACCGCGAAACCGCCGCCCGCAATGCCGTGGAATACACAGGAAGGCCCTGCTGAATACTCTGGATCATTTACCGTCCTGTGCATCCAGCTTTTTTGCGCACGCAACTCCAGCGGGGCCTCGCCATAGGCCTCTTGCAGGTCCTTCCACTGCCTCATGTATTGCTCCGGGATGCCGAGCGGGTCCGCACGCAGGGAATTCTCCATCCCACGCTTCGCATCATCGACCCGGTCCTCGATCTCCGAAAGGGAAAGATCGAAGGATCGGCTGGCTTCGGCCATGGTCGTCTTGTCTTGGATGATCTCGATCACCAGCGCTGTTTCGTGCTTGGCCGGCCGCCCTTGGTGCTGTTGTCCATGCTCATTGCGACCATCGCCCTTGGAGTATGAGCAGAGGGTCACGCGGTCGATACAGTCTGTTCGAAAAGCTGGCGGGCAAAGAGATATGGCCACAGGCGGGATCTGCATGACCGGGCTATCGCCTTGGCCGCCGCGCTGCATGGAGGTCGCCGACGATGCGTCTGGCGCGTTCCGTGGGGGCTGTCCGGGATGGGCGCCTTCTGGCGACAGCTATGGCCCCGATGATGGCGGAACAGGTCTGGCCACGGCAAGGGTGCGTCCCGTCACGCCGCTATGCGGCACGAGACAATCGCAGCGGCCTACATCTCCGGACCGGGGGCACCCCGCGAATAGGGGATCTTGCGGTCGGCGGCGCGACGATGATCCGTCCGGGGCGTTACCCCGCCATCAGCCCCGCGACTCCGCGCCGCCAATAGGCCGCGACCAGCGTCACGTCCCGGCCAAGGCCGCGCGCGCCGCGCCATGCCTCGCGCACCTGCCGGGCGACATCCGATTCCGCCGCGAACCAGCCGAATGTTCCTTCGTCCCAGCCCTGCGCCAGAACGGCCCCCGCCAGTTCCCCCCGCCGCAGCCATTCCAGCCGGATCCGCGTGCGGTTCGCGATCTCCTGCCGCTCCGCCATATCCGCCAGTTCGACGAAGGCCACGCCCTGCGTCGTTTCGGGCAGGGTCTCCAGCAGCCGCGCCACGGCGGGCAGGCCGGTTTCGTCCGCGCCCAGAATATAGCGCCGCGCATCATACCGCAGCGGCCGCCCCAGCGGCCCGATCAGCCCGACCTCCGCCCCCGGTTCCACCGTCAGCGCCCAGGCCGAGCCCGGCCCCTCGGTTCCGTGCAGCAGGATGTCGAGGTCGAGCCACCCCGCCGCCGCATCCATTCGCCGGATCGTATAGACCCGCGGGATCGGCTTGCGCGCCGGATCGGGCCAGTGCGGCAGCCCGTCCGGCCCCGCCACCGGCCAGACCACGCCCGGCCCCGGCAGAAGCAGCCGCACATGCATGTTGCCGAAGGCCGCGAACCGGTCGAGCCCTTCGCCCCGCAACCGCACCCGGTTCATATGCGGCGCGATCCGCGTGACCGTTTCGACCCGCATCAGACGAAAGGCATCGAGCCGCGCATCCCCCGCGCCGTCGCCCGCCCAGACGATTTCCGGCGCATCCTCGCGCGCATAAAGCCGGAACGCCGTCGCCATCAGATCCTTGAGCCGCGCGAGCCCCGCCGGATCGGGCGCGGTGCCGCGCAGCCGCACCCGCGCGCCCTGCGCCTCGATCTCCAGCCAGCCGAAGGCATAGGCCAGGCGCGGGCCCTCCCGCCGGGCCTGAAAACTTTGCAGCCGGTCGAGGATCTGCGGCATATAGGCCGGGTGATGCGGCAAGGTCAGTTCGGCATGGCAGGTCAGGGCGCGCATCGCTCAGCCCCCCAGCCGTTTGGTGAAGCTGATCCGCAGCGTCCGGCCCCGGCCCTGCTCGATGTCGGAAGAGGTCGACCAGCCGGATTGCGGATCGGTATAATCCTTGTCGAACAGGTTCTCGACGCCGAGGTCAACGCGGGTATCCGCGTCCGGCGACCAGCTGGCGAAGAGGTTGACCAGATCGACCTTGGGATAACGCGTGGTGTCGCGCTCGACATCGGCGAAATGCTGATATTCCAGCCCGTAATCCAGCGTTCCGTCCAGTGCGCGCAGCCCGAGCCGCGCCGAAGTCCGATCCAGCGGGGTGTTGGAAAGCGTCGCGCCCGCCTCATGCCCCGAAACCAGCTTCGCGCTGATCGCCGAGGTCGCGAGCGTGACATAGCCCCGACCGAAGTCGTAGCCGCCCTCGACCTCCAGCCCCTTCAGCCGCGCCTTGCCGATGTTTTCGTAGCGGGTGACGGTGCCGGTCTTTACCGTGTCGATGTAATCGTCCACGTCCGACCAGAAATAGGTGACCTTGCCGCGCAGGCTGTCATCCGCGCGGAACAGCCCGTCGCGGCGGATATTGGCGCCGATCTCCCAGCTTTTCGCGACCTCGGGTTTCAGCAGAAGGTTCGGCTCGTAGCCCTCGCCATGCGCGCCGTTTCGGCGGAACACCTCCTGTAGGTGCGGGGCGCGGTAGCCTTCGGACCAGGTGCCGAACAGTTGCACCCCCTCGATCACGCTCGCGCCCAGCGACAGCCGCGGCGAGAGCCGGTGGCCGTCACGCGTGACATCGCGCTCCGGCGCGCCCGGGGCCGCCTTGGACCGGCCATCGAGGCTGTAGCTGTCATGGCGCAGCGAGGCGACCGCCTCCCAGATCCCCCGGTTGCCCTGCCACTGCGCAAAGCCGCCCCAGAGTTCCTGCCGCCCCGCGCCGAAATGATCGGCATCCGAATGGCCCTTGATCACCGCCCAGTCGGCGCCGAAGGTGATGCGGTTCTGCCATCCGCCGGCGCTGAAGCGCGATGTGTTCTGCACCGAGGCGCCATTGGTCGAAACGTCGTAATAGCGCGACGATCCCCGTTTCGCCTCCGGCCAGACCTGATCCTGATCGTTGTCGGTCGCGGCGCGGTAGAGTTTCACCGACAGATCGACCAGATCGTTGCCGGGCCGGTAATCGTAGGACAGTGCGTAGGTATCAGCATTGGTCGTGGTGTCGTAGCGGCTGAGCGTGGGGGAGGTCGAGCCGCTCGACCCGCTGATGATGTCGTCGATATGCTGGCGGCTGGCGCTCAGCTTGATTTCATGCCCCTCCGCCGGGCGCCAGCGCAGCTTGGCGAAGCCCGAGGTGATCCGGTCCCCGGTCCAGCGCACGACATCGCCGTTGCCGTCCTTGTAGGGGTTGGTGTCGTGATACGAAAGCGCGCCGATGACGTCGAAATCCGCGCCGATCCGGGCCGCGCCGGTCGAGGTGGTGGCCCAGCCCTCGCCATTCGTGCCGTAGCGCAGCTTTTGCCGGAAGGCCCAGGTTTCGCGTTCGTGCAGCAGGTCGTCCGCGTCGAGCGTGTCGAACGCCACCACCCCGCCGATGCCGCCCGAACCATAGCTGTTCGAGGCCGGGCCCCGGATCACCGTCACCTGCTTGATCAGATCCGGGTCGATGTAGAACGACCCCGACCCGTGCCCCACGCGCCAGAAATCCTGCCGCGCGCCGTCGAGCGTGACGACCACCCGCCCCATCTGCTGCATCCCCCGGATGTTGACGGCGGTCGAAGCGTCGTCGCCGCTCATCGTCGCGCCCACCCCCGGCACCCGGCGCAGCCCGTCGGCGATGCCGGGAAGCTGCGCGCCCTGAAGCGTGGTCTGGTCGATCGTGCTGACCCCGGCGAGCGCGCTCAGCGCGGTGCTTTCGGTCCGGGTGTCGATGATGGTGATCGTGTCGAGTGTCACCGCATTTTCAGCGAGCACCGGGCCGGAGATCAGAAGCGTCGTGCCGAGCAGCACGGAACGGAGAGAGCGGGACATGACGGAGCGCCTTTGCGAAATGCGGGGAGGGCTGGCCACGGGCTTGCTGCTTGCGCAACCTGTCAAACTCGATAAAAACAGTCAACAGATAGTGGTTCGTTCCGCCGGAGGTGCCATGACCCTCAGCCGCCGCCTGTTCCTGTTCGGCCTCGCCGCCCTGCCGCTGCCCGCCCATGCGCTGAGCGATGCCTTCGGGCAGGCGGTCGTGCCCCGCGATGCGCGCCGGATCCTCAGCCTTGGCGCCGACATTACCGAAATCCTTGCGCGGATCGGCTGCGGCGACCGGATCATCGCGCGGGACCGATCCTCGACCTTCCCGCAGGAGATGCGGGCCCTGCCGTCCGTTGGCCAGCGCCGCGCGCTTTCGCCCGAGGGGATCCTGTCGGTGAACCCGGACCTGATCCTCGCCGCCGACGATATCGGCCCGCCCGAGGTGGTGGCGTTTCTGCGCGGGCAGGGGATCCCCTTCGTCACCGTGCCGCATGCCTATTCGCTGGACGGAATCCTGACCAAGGTCGCGATCCTGGCCGGGACGCTGGGCGTGGAACCGGCGGGGGCGGCGCTTTCCGCCGACATCGCGCGCGACTACACTGCGGCCGAGGCGATCAGCCGCAGCATCCCCGAGGCGGCCCGCAAGCGCGCGGTTTTCCTGCATGGGTTCGCCACCCTGAGTGCGGCGGGGTCGGGCACGGCGGCGGGCGAGATCCTGCGCGCCGCCGGGGCGCGCAACATCTTCGCCGATCATGCGGGATACCTCTCCGCCACGCCCGAACTGATCATCGCGCGCGACCCGGAGGTTGTGGTCGCCATGCCCGACAGCACCGGCGGCCCGCACCCCGAGGAGGTCTTCGCGATGGCCGCCTTTTCCGGCACGACGGCGGCGCGGAACCGGGCGCTGCTGGTGCTGGAGGACAATCTGATGATCGGCTTCGGCCCGCGCACCGCCGGCCAGATCCGCCGCCTCGCACAGGCGCTCTATCCCGGCTGAACGCGGCTGTTGACTGGCGCGGCGATCCCGGCGGCATCGTCACTCCTGGAGAGCGGCATGCTTCGTTTGACCCTTGGCGCATGCGGCGAGCATCCTGTTCATCCGCCACGCCGCAAGCCGCGCGGGGGTATCCGGGCCGGTTTTCCCGCTATCCGGTTCGCGCCCCAGAACCCAGCCCGCGCGCGAAAGCGCCTTCCCGGTGATTGGATCAGGGTTGATGATTTGTTGGCAAGATCTTACCGATTTATCACGGAACATACACAATCCCCCGGTAATCGCTCCTGCAAGCGGAATTGTTCCGCCAAATGACGCAGATCGGGAACGAACTCATGCAGAAATCCATGCTTCTGGGCTCGGTGGCGCTTGCCATGATGGCCGGGGCCATTTCCACCGCCGATGCGGCGGTGTTCAATACGCTGACGGGTGAGGCGCCGATTGTCATCGCGCATCGCGGCGCTTCGGCCTATGTCTCGGAAAATACGCTGGCCAGCACGGAACTGGCGCTCGATATGGCGGCGCCCTATGTCGAGAACGATGTGCAGATGACCCGGGACGGCGTTCTGGTGGTGATGCACGACGGCTCGCTTGAGCGCACCACCAATATCGAGAACCACTTCGAGCGTCGCAACGGTTCCTATAACGTGGCGGATTTCACGCTGGCGGAAATCAAATCCCTCACGGTGGATACGAAGATCAACACGGATCATGATTTCCTGATCTCCGGCGCCAGGGCGTACGAAGTTCCGACCTTTTCCGAACAGCTTGACCTGATCAACGCCTATAATGCGGAGAAGGGCACCAATTACGGCATTCTGGTCGAAGGCAAATACGGCTTCAACGCCGCGACCAACCGCGCCGTGATGGAAACGCTGAAGGAAAAGGGCTTCGACACCGCGGACAAGGCACTGATCCAGTCGTTCGATTTCGGCAATGTCTTCGATTACGCCCTGTTGAAGGACGATCTGGAGATGGACACCGGCATTGCGCAATTGGGCAGCGCGACGTGGAACGGTTACGCCTGGACGGTGAACAACCTGATTTCGCTGCAAAACGTGGCGCAGTATACCGATACGGTCGCGATCAGCTATGGGTCGCTGTCGAAAGCGTTTATCGACGCGGCGCATGATCTGGGCCTGTCGGTTTATGGCTGGACCTTCCGGCCCTCGGATCTCGGCGCGGCGGAATCCATGATGGCCAGTTATCTGACCTGGGGCCTCGACGGGTTCATCACCGATAATCCCGATCTGGTCGATGCGGCGATCGGCGCGGCGAACCGGTTCAGCACGATGGCGCTGCAAGACGCGATGCCCTCCGTTCCGGTTCCGGCCGGTCTGCCGCTGCTATGCACCGGCCTTGCCGGGCTGGCACTCCTGCGTCGCCGCCGCGCGGCCTGATCTTCCCTGTTTTTCCGGAGCCTCAGATGCTGAAACCCATTCTCGCCGCGCTTGCCCTTGGCATGGTTGCGGTGCCCGCCACGGCTGCGACGCAGAACCTCATCGTCAACGGAACCTTTGACGATTTCACCACCGGCTGGATCGGCAATTACCAGATCCGCGACAGTGACCCGAAAATCGACACGGGATCCTATTTCTTCCCGGGGCCCGGCGCCTTTCACATGATCTATCAGAACTATGCACTGACGCATAATGATCTGACCCGCCTGCACGATACCGGCCTGAAATACACCCTTTCGGCGGATCTGTTCGGCTGGCATTCGCAGCGCGATCGCGGCACGCTGTCGGTTTTCTTCCTGAATGACAAGGGCAAGCGGATCACCAGCGATACGCTGATGTCCTCGACGCTTTACGATGGCTGGTGGGATACGGAGATCATCGCGGGCGGCAAATATTTCCAATCGACCTCCGGGCTGGTGCCGGCGGAGACGATGACGCTGCAATTCGTGATCTCCTCGACCCGGATCGGCGGCGGCACGAATAACGACGGCTATATCGACAACGCCGCCTTCACCATGGCCGACGTCCCTGCCGTGCCGCTTCCGGCCGGTCTGCCGCTGATCGCTTCGGGGCTGCTCGCGCTCGGCCTGATCCGCCGCAGGTAAGGCCCGCGGCCTCAGTTGATCATCACCATGGCGAGGAAGGGGCTCGAACTGGTGAACATGCGGGTGAACATATCCATGCTCTCGCCCGTCACCGGGGGCGCCTGCGTCATGTAGCCGGTGACGGCCCAGCCCTGCAACACCCCGTCGAGCGGCAGCGGCCCGGGCGCGTCGAACCACGCCCCGAGGTCGAGGCCGACCGGCGCGCGCCAGAACGGGATGGACTTGCGCCCCTCCAGCAGCGCCTCGGCATCGTCCAGCACCTGCAACCATGCCGCGCCGGTGCCCTGCGGAAACTCCAGCCCGGTGGCCGAGACCTGCCGGTCGTTCGGGATCCATTCGTTGTCGTCATCGGTCTCGGCCCCGACGAGCGTCCAGAACTGCCGGTTGCTCCGGATCGTTTCGCGCCAATGCGCCTTCGCGCGCTGCGTGCGGGCGGGGTCGGGCTGATGGCGCAGCAGGTCGAGGAAGGCGGCGATGGGCTCGAAATAGGGGTCGATGCCATAGAGGTCGGCGAAGGTGGGCGCATCGGGAAGGCGGTGGCTGTCGATCACCTTGCGGGCATCCCAGATCTTTTGCAGGCTGGGCGTCGGATCGAAGGCCAGCAGCAGCTCCGCGCCCCCCGCAACCAGATGGCTGTAGGCCGTCAGCCAGGCCGCGTCGGCATTGTCGAAGCGGATCACCGGCAGATCGGCCATCGGCAGCAGGTTCCCGTCGTCGTCCAGTTCGGGCGTGCGGAAGAAGATCACCCCGTTCAGCAGTTCCCCCGCGCCTTCCCAGGGCGCCCGCTGGCCATCGCCATCCAGATCGAACCACAGATCCGAAAGGGCCAGCGTCACGGCGAAATCCGGCCCCTCGGCCAGGCCGGGAAGCGCCGCCTGCACCCGGGTCATCGCGGCCAGCGTGGCCTCGGTCTGTTCGGCCAGCGCGGCGGGCGGGAAGGGCTTCGCGCTGGTCTGGGAAAGATCGGCCACCATTCCGAACATCATGCCCCATTCCGCGCCGACCTGATTGACGATCCGCCAGCGATAGGCCCCCTCGACCGCCGACAGGAATTCGAGCCCGGCTGTGGCGAAGCGCTCCTCGGGGGTCGGCGCCGGCAGCGCCCGCAGCCGGGTCAGGACCGGCGTGATCCCCCGCGCCCCAATCTCCTGCGACAGGGTGAGATCCTGCGCGGACAGCGGCGCGGCGGCCAGAAGGGAGGTCAGCAGCAGGGCAGGGAAACGCATCGGAATACCGTCTTTCATCACAATCGCGCCGATACTACCGGCGGCGGGCGGGAATGCGAAGGCGGTTTTCGTTGGGGGTCCGATACGGTCGGGCCGGTTGCGCCGATCGCGCGATCCGCTTAATCAGGGGGTGTCCGGTGCCCTGCGGGGGTAATCGGGAACACGGTGCGATGCCGTGACGTGCCCAACGCTGTAAGGTGGACCGGGCGGCAAGGCCACTGGCTCCGGCTGGGAAGGCGCCGCTCCGGGGTGAAGCCAAGTCAGAAGACCGGCCGGACGACATGGGCCCCCTCGCGCGGACGGCGGCGGGGCCGCTGTCAGTGAGGGGACATCATGCCACCCGGATTGAAACCGGCCGGAGCCTTTTCCGCCGAAGAACGTGCCGCCGTTTACCGCGCCATTCACGAACGCCGCGATGTGCGCGGGCAGTTCCTGCCCGATCCGGTGGAGGATGCCGTGCTGGAGCGCATCCTCGCCGCCGCCCATGCCGCGCCTTCGGTGGGCCTGTCGCAGCCGTGGAAATTCATCGTCATCCGCGCCCCGGAGATCCGCGCCGAGATCCGCGCGGCTTTCGAGCGCGCCAATGACGAGGCCCGGCAGATGTTCGAGGGCGAACGGCGCGCGCTGTATTCCGCATTGAAACTCCAGGGGATTTCCGAGGCGCCGCTGAACATCTGCGTCACCTGCACGCGCGGCGGCGGGGTCGTTCTGGGCCGGACGCATGACATGGACACGGATCTGTATTCGGCCGCCTGCGCGGTGCAGAACCTGTGGCTGGCGGCGCGCAGCGAGGGGATCGGCGTCGGCTGGGTCAGCATCTTTCATCAGGCGGATCTGCGGCGGATCCTGCGCATCCCGGATCATGTCGTGCCGGTCGCCTATCTGTGCCTGGGCCATGTGCGGGAGCTGTTCGACGGCCCGGAACTGGAGGCGCGGGGCTGGGGGCGCCGCGCGCCGCTGACAGAGATGGTGTTCCGCGATCAGTGGCCCCCTGAGACCGATGGCTGAGCGGATTCAGGGGGAGGGCAGCCAGATCCGGAAACAGGTGCCCTGACCGATGTCGCTCGTGACCGTCAGCGTGCCGCCCTGCCGGGTCACGAGGTTGAGGCAGATCGGCAGGCCGAGCCCGGTTCCGCCCTCGGTGCCGCGGGTGGTGAAGAAGGCGTCGAACACATGGGGCAGGGTTTCGGCGTCGATCCCCGGCCCGGTGTCGCGCAGCGTGATCAGAACACCCGCCTGCCCGGTGTCCGATGTCTGCTCCGTGGCGGTCAGGCGGATCTCTCCGCCCCCGGGCATGGCCTGCACGGCATTCGCGATCAGGTTGATCAGAACCTGCTGAAATTCATGCAGATTCATCCGGATGCGGGTTTGCGCCGACAGATCCTCGACCAAACGCACATCGCTCCGGGCCAGCATCTGCTGCACCAGGGGCCGCAGCCCGGCGATGGCGTCGGTGACATCGGCGCCGGTGCTTTCGGTGAATTCCTCGGGCCGGGCGAATTGCAGAAGCTGCGTCACCAGACGGCTGATCCGGACGATCTGCTCGTCGATCAGGCGCAGTTCGGTTTCGGCTTCGGGCGCGCGTTCGGCCAGCACCATCCGCACCACTTCCAGATTGCCGGAGATCACGGCAAGGGGGTTGTTGATCTCATGCGCGACGCCGGCGGTGACCTCGCCGATGGTGGCGAGCTTCTCCGACAGGATCAATTGCCGGCTGGTGACCTCCAGCACCTGATTGGCGCGGGTCAGATCGGCGGTGCGGGCCTCCACCCGGGCATTCAGGTCGGCATTCAGGGCGCGCAATTCGCGTTCGCGGGTGTCGAGCCGCGCCAGCAGCCGGTCGAGGTGATCCGAAAGATGGGCGAGTTCGCGCGCCCCGCTGACGGGGCCGGTGCGGGCGCTCATGTCGCCACCCTCGACCCGGCGGATGGTGGCGCCCATCGCCTCCACCGGGCGGAAGATGCCGCGCACCGCCGCGAGCGCGAAGGGGATGAAAATCCCGCCGAGCAGCACGAAGGCCCCGCCGATCATCAGGAAGGTCACCCGCCGCGCCGCCGTATAGGGCGCCTGTGGGATCCCGGCGTAAAGCATGCCGATCCGGTTGCCGGTGCTGTCGGTCAGTGCCTCATAGGCCGAGATATACCAGCCGTTCACCACGAAGGCGGTGTCGTGCCAGGGGCGGCCTTCGCCCAGAACCTGCGCCGTCACCTCCGCCGAGGCACGGGTGCCGGTGGCGCGGGCCGCACCGTCCGGGCGCAGCGTGGTGGCGATCCGGATGTCATCCAGAAACAGCGTGATGATGCCCTGATCCGCCCCGGACGGATAGACCAGATCGCTGATCCGGTCGATGAAATCGTTGTTTCCGTTCAACAGGATGCCGCCCGCCAGCAGCCCCCCGGTTTCCGCCACCGGCACCGAGGCGACCACCACCAGCCCCCGGCCCGACCTAGCCAGACCGGGCGAGAGCCGGGCGAGGGTTTCCGGGGCCAGGACCGCCAGCCCGCCTTGCCCGGGGGGCGGGGCGCCGGGGATCGGCGTCGGGGTCAGGATCAGGAAATCGAACCCGGCGTCGCGCTGTGCCTGCGCCAGCAGCCGGGGCCTGTCGGTGGCATCGCGGAACGCGGCGGAGGCGGCGATGGCTTCGACCCGCCGCAGGGTGGTGCCCGTCATCTGCTCCAGCGAGAAGCCGCCCGATGGCAAGGTCGCTCGCCACCCGCGCGGCAAGGATGCCATCCGTGCGGATCAGCCAGCGCTGCATCGTGATCCCCAGAAGGATCGGCGTCAGCACGAGGATCGGCAAGAGCGCGATGATCAGCAACCGCCCCCGGACCGAGCGCCAGAACCGGAACTCAGCCATGGTCCGGGAACCGGCCAAGGATCAGCGTGCGCTCGATCAGGTTGCGCAATTCGCGCACATTCCCGGGCCAGGGCTGCGCCATCAGGGCGGCGGCGATGTCGGGCGTGATCGCCACCGGCGGCATCCCCAGCCGCTGCGACAGCACCGCCATGAAATGCCGTGCAAGTTCAATCACATCCTCCCCGCAGGCCGCGAGCGGCTGCATCCGCAGGTGGAGAACGTTGATCCGGTGCCAGAGGTCTTCGCGCAGCCGCCCGCTGGCCACCAGCGCCGCCGGATCGGCATTCGTCGCCGAGATCAGCCGCACATCCACCGGCAGTTCGCGTTCAGCCCCGATCGGCCGGATCCGTCGGTCGTCGAGCACGCGCAGCAACCGGGTCTGGATCGACAGCGGCAGTTCGGAGATTTCATCCAGGAACAGCGTGCCGCCCTGCGCATGCAGGAACAGCCCCCGGCGTGCGTCCTCGACCGCGCCGAACAGATCGGCCTCGGCGTTTTCCTCGGACAGGGCGGCGCTGTTGATCGCCACGAAGGCGTTGTCGCGGCGCTCCGACAGGGCATGGATCATCCGCGCGGCAACTTCCTTGCCGCTGCCCGAGGGGCCGGTCAGCAGCACCGAGGAGGAGAGCGGCGCCACCCGGGCGATCACCTCGCGGATTTCCCGAAGCGCGGTGGAGGAGCCGATCAGCCCTTCGGGTTCCGCGCTGCGGCGCAGTTCGTGTTTCAGGATCTGGTTTTCGCTTTGCAGCCGGGCCTGCTCGGCGACGCGCGCCACCGCGCTCAGCAACTGGTTCGAGCGGAAGGGCTTCAGGATCAGGTCGGCGACCCCCGCCTGCATCGCTTCGATGGCGATTTCCAGATCGGCGAAGGCGGAGATCAGGATCACCGGCGGCACGATCCCCCGCGCGCGCTGCGCCACAAGCCAGTCGAGCCCGCGCTGCTGGCCGAGGATATTGTCCAGCACGATCACGTCGAACGGCGCCACCGCGAGCCATTCCGTCGCCTCCGCCACGCTGGCGGCGAGTTCGATCCGGCGGCACTGCGGACCAAGGATGCGGGCCATGAAATTGCGCATCCCCGGTTCGTCATCAACCAGCAGCACCGAAACCCGGCCGATGCCGGCGCCGAATGGGGCTTTGCCTGTCACGTCGGATCCTCCTGCGCCTGTCTGGCATTGCCTTGCGCCGGGGACAAGGCGGCCAGCGCGTCTTCAAACCCGCGCACCATCGGGGTTTGCGGGCTGCGGGGGATCACCATGCCGCCGAGGGTATGGGGCGCGCCGCCGTCGGCGAGGGGGATCAGCCGGATGTCGTCGGTGTCGGAGAGCAGCGCGGCGAAGCTGTCGGGCACGAGGCTGCACCAGGCGCCGCTGCGCAGATGCGCCAGCACCGCATCGAGCCCCGAACACAGGATCGCGGCCTGCACCTTCACGGGCATGTCGGCGATCTGGCACAGGGGCTGCGTCATCGCATCGGCCATGGTCAGCGGCCCGCCCTCGGCAAAGGGATGGTCCGCGCGGCAGGCAAACCGCAGATGGGTGCGCCATAGCGGAGTCATCCCCTTGCCCTGGCCGGGCAGCCAGCCGATCCCGCCGTCGAGCGAGAAATCCTGTAGCCCCGCCTGAATCTCCGCCGCCGTCAGCAGGGTGATCTGCGTCCGGGTCAGCGGGTTGCGGCGCTCGAACCCGGCGCAGAATTCCGGCATCAGGGGCATCGCCGCCGCCGAAACCCCCAGCCGCAGCACCCCGGTGAGCCCGCCGACGCGCCGCCCGTTCAGATCGCTCTTCAGGTTGCGATAATCCGACAGGATCTGACGGCCCCAGACCAGCGCCTTTTCGCCCTCGGCGGTCAGCCCCTGAAACCGCTGGCCGCGCAGGATCAGCGGCGTGCCGAGGTCTTCCTCCAGCTTGCGGATCGCCAGCGACAACGCGGGCTGGCTGACACCGCACAGGTCGGCGGCGCGTCCGAAATGGCCCTCTTCGGCGAGAGTGACGAAGAATTCGAGGTGGCGGATCAGCATGGGCATGGTCCTCGCACGGTGCCGGGCCATGGACAAGGTGCGTTTCGTTATGTATATGTGGATATATCGAAGACGGATGCCTTCACGATGTCACGATATGCTGTGCATATTGCATAGTAAGCAACGCATATCATGAAAATATATGCGTTTCGCATCAGGCTCTTGCCAAGTCCATGAAAACGAAACAGTTCTTTCTGCGGCGAAATGCTGCACCCCGTCGTGCAGATGCGTCCTGCGCCCCGTGCCTTCCGTCTTGCTTTTCATCCGGTCGGGCCGCTACTGCTCCGGTTCAGCATTCGGTGTGCAATGGCACACAGCCAATCAGCAAGGGCAGGAGCGGTTGCCATGTATGGTACCAAACTCAACCTCGGACGACGCGGTTTTCTGAAAATCCTCGGGGCGGGCGCGGTGGCGCTGTCGGCGCAGGCCGTGGGGCTTTCGACGGCAGAGGCGCAGGTCTCGGCGGCGGTGCGTCCGTTCAAACTGCTCCGTGCGAAGGAGACGCGCAACAACTGTACCTATTGCTCGGTCGGATGCGGCATCCTGATGTATTCGCTGGGGGATGGGGCGCGGAACGCCAAGCCCCGGATTTTCCACATCGAGGGCGACCCGGATCATCCGGTCAGCCGCGGTTCGCTTTGCCCCAAGGGGGCGGGGCTGCTGGACATGATCCATTCGCACAACCGGCTGACGCATCCGGAATACCGCGCGCCGGGATCGAAGGAATGGGTGAAGATTTCGTGGGATGAGGCAACAAAGCGCATTGCCCGCCTGCTGAAAGACGACCGCGACGCGAATTTCATCGCCCGCGATGAACAGGGGCGGTTGGTGAACCGCTGGCTATCCTCGGGGATGCTGGCGTCTTCGGCGGCGTCGAATGAAACCGGGGTGCTGGATTACAAATTTGCCCGGGCGCTCGGGATGCTGGGAATCGACTGTCAGGCGCGGCTGTGCCATGCGCCGACGGTTTCGGCGCTGGCCCCGTCTTTTGGCCGTGGCGCGATGACGAACCATTGGGTCGACATCAAGAACGCCAATGTCGTCATGATCATGGGCGGCAATCCGGCGGAGGCGCATCCGGTCGGTTTCAAATGGGTGATCGAGGCGAAGATCCACAACAAGGCCAAGGTGATCGTGGTGGATCCGCGTTTCAACCGGACGGCAAGCGTGGCGGATATTTTTTCGCCGATCCGCGCCGGTTCGGATGCCGCCTTTCTGATGGGGGTGGTGCGTTATCTGCTGGATACGAACCAGATCCAGCATGATTATGTACGCGATTACACCAATGCCGCGCTGATCGTGCGCGAGGATTTCAATTTCGACGCCGGGGTGTTTTCCGGTTTCAACGCGGAAACCAACAGCTACGATAAAAGCTCCTGGACCTACGAGCGCGATGTCGATGGTCTTGCGCTGCGCGACGAAACGATGACGCATCCGCGTTCGGTGCTTCAGTTGCTGAAGAAGCATGTCGATCGCTATACACCGGAGATGGTCGAGGAAATCACCGGCGTCAAAAAGGCCGATTTTCTGCGAATTGCGGAAGTGATCGGGTCGTGTTCGGCACGAAACAAGACGCTGACCTGGCTTTATGCGCTTGGCTGGACGCACCATACCGGCGGTGCGCAGATCATTCGTGGCGCGGCGATGATTCAGCTGTTGCTGGGGAATATCGGGATGGCCGGGGGTGGCGTGAATGCGCTGCGCGGTCACTCGAATATCCAGGGCTATACCGACCTCGGCCTGCTGTCCCTGCGCGTTCCGGGCTACATGAACCTACCCTCGGACAAGCAGCAGACGCTGGCGCAATATCTTGCGGAAACCACGCCGAAGGATGTTCTGCCCGGGCAGGTCAATTATTGGAAGAATACGCCAAAGTTCTTCATTTCCTATCTGAAGAACCAATATGGCAAGCACGCGACGAAGGAGAATGACTTCGCCTTTGATCTTCTGCCGAAATGGGATCGCAGCTATGACATGCTGGCCTATTTCGACATGATGTATGACGGCAAGGTGAACGGCTATATCGCGCAGGGGTTCAACCCGCTGGCCGCGATGCCGGACAAGAACAAGACGTCGAAGGCACTGTCGAAGTTGAAGTTCCTGGTGATCATTGATCCGCTTGTGACTGAGACTTCGAATTTCTGGCGCAATGAGGGCCGGTTCAATGATGTCCCCACCGAGGAGATCATGACCGAGGTCTTCCGTCTGCCCTCGAACTGTTTCGCCGAGGAAGATGGAGCGATCGTCAATTCGGGTCGCTGGCTGCAATGGCACTTTGCCGGGCAGCAACCTCCGGGTGAGGCGCGACATGATCCGGCGATCCTGGGTGGGATCATGATGGAATTGCGCCGGCTTTACGAGGCCGAGGGTGGCGCATGTCCTGAACAGGTTCTGCATATGACCTGGGATCACGAAACCTATCACGACCCCTATTTCCCGCATCCCGAGGAAATGGCGAAAGAGGCGAACGGCTACGCACTAGAGGACGTATTCGACGAGAACGGCGTTCAGATCCTGCGCAAGGGTCAGCTTCTCGACAGTTTCGCGCAATTACGCGACGATGGCACCACGCAGAGCTTCTGCTGGGTTTTTTCCGGATCCTGGACGGAAAAGGGTAACCAGATGGCCAATCGGGACAATACCGATACTGGCCTTGGAAATACGCCGGGCTGGGCATGGGCTTGGCCCGCCAACCGGCGGCTACTCTATAACCGAGCGTCGATGGACATTGACGGAAACCCTTGGGATCCAGATCGTCAGATCCTGCACTGGAATGGTGAGAAATGGGTGGGGTCCGATATTCCGGATTTCCCCGCGACGATCCCACCCGGTGCTCCCGCCGCGCCGTTCATCATGTTGCCTGAGGGAGTGGGGCGGCTCTTCTCGGAAAAGGGTATGAATGACGGCCCGTTCCCGGAGCATTACGAGCCGGTGGAAAGCCCAATTGCGAAGAACCCGCTGCATGAAACGGTAACCCATAATCCAACAGCGCGCATTTTCCAGAATGACCGCGAACGTATGGGGAATCGGACACATTATCCTTATGTAGCGACGACTTACTCGGTGACGGAACTGTTTCGCCACTGGACCAAGCATAGCCGTCTGAATGCCCAGTTGCAGCCAGAGCAGTTCATTGAAATCGGTGAGAAACTCGCGGGCGACAAGGGTATCCGCCATGGCGACACGGTGAAGGTTTCCACGAAGCGTGGATATATTACCGCGAAGGCAGTGGTGACGAAACGAATGCGCACGTTGGTTGTGGCCGGTCAGGAAGTCGATCAGATCGGAATTCCCTGTCACTGGGGTTTCGAAGGGGAAACGAAGAAGGGGTATCTTGCCAATACACTTTCACCGGGTGTGGGGGACGCAAATTCGCAAACGCCTGAATTCAAAGCATTTCTTGTGAATGTCGAAAAGGTGGAAGGAGAACTGGCATGAATTCGCAAAATATCCTGCGCCGTTCGGCCACTTCCGGTCTGACCCCTGCTCCTGATGTGCGAAATCATCAGATGGAAGTTGCCAAGCTGATTGATGTGTCTATCTGCATTGGATGCAAGGCCTGTCAGGTTGCCTGCAATGAATGGAACGATCTGCGTGGCCCGGTAGAAGAAAACGTTGGGGTATACGATAATCCATCGGATCTGCATCCGGACAGTTGGACGGTGATGCGCTTTACCGAACACATCGACGAGAATGACAAGTTCGAATGGTTGATCCGCAAGGATGGTTGCATGCATTGCGAGGATCCAGGATGTCTGAAAGCGTGTCCGGTTCCCGGTGCCATCGTGCAATATGCCAATGGCGTGGTGGATTTCCAAAGCGATCTTTGCGTCGGTTGTGGTTATTGCGTCGCGGGCTGTCCTTTCAATGTTCCCAGGATTTCAAAGAAAGATAACAAGGCCTATAAATGCACGCTCTGTTCCGACCGGCTTGCGGTTGGTCAAGCGCCTGCCTGCGCGAAAACTTGTCCGACGGGTGCGATTGCCTTTGGATCCAAGGAGGAGATGAAGGATCTCGCCGCGACCCGTGTGGCGGAACTGAACGAACGCGGCTATGAAAATGCCGGTCTTTATGATCCTGAAGGTGTGGGCGGCACCCATGTGATGTATGTCCTGCAACATGCGGATGATCCGGAGCGTTATGCGGGTCTGCCGAAGGATCCGAAGATTTCGGGTATCGTCGAAGGCTGGAAGGATGTGCTTAAACCTGTCGCTGCGGTGGCGGGGACCGTAGCCGTGGGCGCGATGGCCGCGCATTTTATCGGCGTTGGTCCGAATAACACCGATGACAGCGATCATCCGGAAGACGGTACCGGAAACCGGGAAAATGTCAAAACATTCCCGCGTCACGCGGCAGAGTAAGGGGTGGGATATGTCCAGAAAAAATGATCAAATCCTGCGCACGAAATTTCCTGAACGGTTGTGTCATTGGACGATCGTGCTGTCTTTCTTTCTCGCGGCGACCTCCGGTTTGTCGTGGTTTTTCCCGACATTTTCGTGGTTGTCGTCGTTTCTTGGCACACCACAGATGGCGCGGATTCTGCATCCCTTCCTCGGCATCGCGGTATTCACCGGCCTGTGCTACATGTTCGTGCGATTCGTGAAATATAATCTGCCCGCAAAAACCGACGCGATCTGGTTTCGTAATGTGAGTAAGGTAATTCTGGCGGATCATAGCCAGAAGCTGCGGATCGGGAAATACAATGCCGGACAAAAGGTTCTGTTCTGGCTGATAATGACTTCCATCGTCCTGTTGCTGATCTCGGGCCTCATTATGTGGCGAGCCTATTTCGCGGAATATTTCCCGATCTGGGTCCTGCGTTGGGCAATTCTGGCACATTCGGCGGCAGGAATTGGCCTGATTCTGCTGATCATGGGGCATATCTACTTGGCAATCTGGGTGCGGGGCTCGATCACCGGAATGGTGACCGGATATGTATCCAAAGCCTGGGTGCGTCAGCACCATGACCGCTGGTCCGAAGAACTCAATGCCAAGGCCGCACATGGGAGAAAACGGTGAGCCTTCATCCGATCCCCGAAGCGCGCCATTTCGATCCGATTCTGCGCCCAGAATTGCGGTCGCTTTATACCGTTCGCGAAGCCCGGCTGCGCCAGTTGGCTGTAGGGCACGACCTGTCGGCTTTCTTATCGCTCGCGGCAGATATTACCGCCGCACAGCGGGCAGCACTTGCGCCTGTATCTGTGCAGGGACTCCCGGCCGAGATTGTTGCCTCCGGGGCATGGTGCGCGGGTCTGGATACCATGCTCCAGCATCTCGATCCGATCGCTGCCATTTCTCCGTATCTCGATCGTCTCGTGCAAATGAATCGGGAAAACCGGATCCGATCCGGGACGGCGCTCATTGAGGGTCGGTTCGATGCGGTGGATCCGGCCCTTGCGCCATTTCTTTGGGCCGCGGTTTCTTTGGCGGTGGCGCAATCGGTTCGGGGCACCGATTTTCCGCCGAAAAGCGATGAGGAAACCGCTTGGTGCCCCATTTGCGGTGGCCATCCTGTCGCGAGTTACATTCATTCTGGTGACCGCCAGGGGCTGCGCTATCTGCATTGCGCGCTTTGCGAATGCGAATGGCATATGGTGCGGGCAAAATGTTCCTGCTGCGGTGAATCCGGCCAATTGGATTACCTCAGTTTCGACACCGCCGAAGCCGTGGTCCGCGCCGAAGCCTGCAATGACTGTGGTGGCTATCTCAAGGTGATCAGTGCCGAGCGTGATCCGGAGGCGGAGGTGGTGGCGGATGATCTGGCGACCTTGCTTCTGGACGATGCCGCCGTGGCGGAAGGTTTCGGTCGTACAGGGTTCAATCCCTTCGCTTTGCCGGGGTAAACGCGAAACTGTCTATCTTTGCCCATGATGCCCAAAACCTATGTTCAACGATAAGAAGGCCGTTGGGTCGACGGGGAATAGTCGCAGTCCGACACAAAAACAGTCGTATGCCCGAGGTTTGGCGCGGCATTTCTGCCCGCGCTTAGCATTATGGCGATAAATGCCGCGACCCGATGAGATAGACCGGTGGCCGTGAAGCGAGCCGCCGGATACCCCGAACCGGCAATGGGGCATGATCATGAAACATAGTATCATAAGAGACCGGAAGTTCTCAGGGCTTTCCGCATGTCCAGTATCGGCAAGCGCTATCCGGGCACCGAAGTCCCTTTGGCATGGAGCAGCGACCGGATGGCGGTTACGTTCCGGTGGGAGAAATGTGGGAGACATATCCGCCAAGAATAGATTCAAGGCGTGGACCAAAGCCGATCTTCTCGCGATCACGATCAAGGGGCAGGTTGCCGCCATCACGGAAGTGGGCGGAGACCGAAGGCGTGAACTGTTTTGCGCAGGCCGCGACCGGGAATACCCTACTATGAGCGCGGTGAATCGTAAACGTTGGCCCGGTTCGCGTCGTGAGCGTCTTTAGGGTCCAGCCCCATTGAGTTTCACAGCCAGAACAAGACGGTTGCGGCTAGCATGATCGCAGAGAAGAAGGTTTCCGGGCAGCGGTCGTATCGGGTTGCGACACGGCGCCAGTCCTTCAGACGGCCGAACATGATCTCGATGCGATTGCGCCGTTTGTAGCGCCTCTTGTCGTATTTCACCGCCTTCTTGCGAGACTTCCGTCCCGGGATGCAGACCTTTATCCCCTTGTCTTTCAACGCCTCTCTGAACCAATCGGCGTCATAGCCCCTGTCGGCCAGCAGCCAACCCGCTTTCGGCAGGGTAACCAACAGCGCCGCCGCGCCGGTGTAATCGCTGACCTGGCCGGCCGACATGAAGAACCCGATCGGGCGCCCCTTGGCATCGGCGACGGCGTGCAGCTTGGTGTTCATGTCGCCTTTGGTGCGCCCGATCTGGCGCCCGCGCCCCCCTTTTTCACGCACAGGCTCGACGCCGTGCGATGTGCCTTGAGATAGGTCGCGTCGATCATGATCGTCTTGTGTTCGGCACTCTCGGCGGCCAAGCCGACCATGATCCGGGCGAAGACCCCGTTGTCGCTCCAGCGCTTCCAACGGTTGTAGAGCCTTTCGGGAGCTTACGCGGCCCCACTGGGGCCACGGTTTCCCTCAAGTCGCCGGGCCGTATTCCTTCGGCGCGTCACACCACCGCAAGCCATTGCGATTGAAGAAGATTCTCCCGCTCAGCATACGCTGGTCATCCACGCGCGGCTTGCCATGGCTCTTGGGAAAGAAGGGCCGTAGCCGCTTCATCTGCGCCTCGCTCAGCCAGAAAAGATTGCTCATCGATCAGCTCTCCTTGCGGAGCCTGAATCACCCCAAAGGCCTGAAATCAATGGGTCTGGAGCCTACAGGCTCAATCTGGACCGCAACCGCAACATTTCCCGGCGATCAAACTCTGATATGAAATCCTGCTTGTGCGTCCAGGATACCCCCTGCCTTATGACCTTCGCTGGCGCTCCGCCAACCGCGCAGGCCGGCGGAACGTCTTTGGATACCACGGCGCCGGTTGCGACAATGGAGCCCTCGCCGATCGTGACGTTCTTTGAAACCGTCGCGCTGCGGCCAAGCCAGACCCGCTTTTGCAGGGTAATGTGATGCGATCCGCTGTTGATGATTTCCATCGAACTGAGATCGACAATGCCGTGGCTGTCCGTCCCTTGCAGCAATATGCCGTCCGACCACAAACCGCAGGCGCCGATCTTTACCGTCGTGTCATTCGCCGCGATGCGGGCGCCGCCAATAAATACCGCCTCTCCAATGGCGATCCTTCCATTCTTTCTGGACATGCGCGCATATAGGTTCATTCGGCGATTTGAAAATGAAGCGCTGCTGTGGCCTTCGCCCAGAACCGACCAGACAAGTTTGGTGCCCGTGGCCGGAACCTTGAAGAAGATAAAGCAACAGCCGCTTATATCGCCCTTCACATCAAAGGTGATCATCGACTTCAGCTTCAGATGGCCACCAGCGGGAAAGATCACCCTGCAATTGGAAATCGAGAATTTTCCAGCGTTGACGACCTTGAATTTGGAGATATCCAATTCCCGGAACACCCCGTCCGGAGGACGGGTCCCGTCCATCAGAAGATGGTCCAGATCGCCTTGATTGATCCATGGGGTGAATTCATGGATGACCTCGTGAAATGTCCTGTCAATATATTTGGTGTTTGATGTTTGGTGTTTGGTCTCGCCCATTCCAGTGCACTCCGGGATTGTTGAAAGTGACCGAAGCTTCTCTGAAATTCCATACCACGTCAAGGCGCCCCTGTCTGTGGGGGCCAAGATTTTCAACGGCAGCCACTTCGGAAACTGTGGGTGGCGCAGTCGGGCCCATCCTTTCAGACCAGGCGAAGCGCTGTGGCGCCGGCCAGAACGGCAATTGTCACCCCGAACATCAGTTCGAACACCGCCAGGACCGGTCGCAGGGATCGGCCCTCGGGCAGGGCGAGAAACACGCCCCGGCGCATCAGGGCCGCGATCAGACCGGCCGAGACGGTAACCGCCGTCGTGCCCAGCCCCATGACGAAGGCCCCCAGGATGCCGAGAAGATCAAGGTCGAGCCGCGCAGTCAGGATCAGCAGGAAAAGCGCGCTGGTGCAGGGCCTTAGCGCGACCCCAAGGATCAGCGCTGCCGATGTGCGCCAATCCGCCGTCACCGCAGCAGGATCGGGCGCGTGGCTGTGACCGCAGCCGCAATCATGCCCGTGCTCGTGGGCATGATCGTGGCCGTGCGCCCGGCCCCCCGCCAGTCGCCGCGCGCCCCGCCAGGCCAGCATCAGCCCGAGGGCCGCGATCAGCACAAGGGACAGCGGTTCGATCACGCCAGCCAGCCCCTCGACACGCTCCCGCGCGCCATCGAACAGCCAGACGACGGCATAGACCAGCAGCACCGCGACCGCAGCCTGCGCGAGGCTCGACAGCGCGGCGAGGGCGCTCAGCCGACGCAGCGAGGCAGGTGAGGCGGCGGCATAGGCCGCGATCACCGCCTTGCCATGCCCGGGGCCAAGCGCGTGCACAAAGCCATGGGTAAAGCACAGTGCAAGGAAGCCGGTGACCGCGCCCGGCTGTCCAGCCCGCAGCGCGCGCAATGCGCCGGCCAATGCGTTCTGCGCCTCGCGTTGAAAGGCGATCACATCTCGCGCGAGCCAGTCTTGCATGCCCAGTGCAAAAGCCCCGGCCACTACCAGAGATACGATCAGCGCTGCGCGTCGCATTTCAACACAACCTGATCGGCAAAGGCGCCACCAACTTCGGGATATTTGCCTTGCTCCATCATCTCTTCCTCGGTCAATTGTCCCAACAGCTGGTCATAGAGCTTTTGCGCCGCACCGGTGTCGGCCTTGACGATGGACACCCGGCATCCGTCCCGGCCCCGGACCTCGGGAATGCCGGAAAGCTCGTAGTAGGCGTAATAGCTGGGATCGTAGGCCTGTAATATCACCGGGGTCTGATCGAGGGGAATTCGCTCGGGAAGGGCACGCAGATAGGTCAGAACCAGCTGCCCTTTCAGGTAATCTGCCTTCATGTCCAGCGGTCTACGCAGTTCGACGGAACTTCCGTCCCGGCTGAGATAAAGATCCCCGCCATAGCCTTCGGGCCATTGGCTGAACTTTGCGGCCAGGCGTTGCTTCTCCTCACCGGTCAATTCGCCATTGCCGTCGCTATCCATTCTCAGGTCTTCGATAATCAGCATCGACGTCAGGTCATCCCATACCCATACCACGTCGATCTCCCCAAGCCGTCCCTCGCCATCCGCGCGAAAGGTCAGCTGGGTGTCGATGAATTCATGCGGATGCGCCGCGGCCTGACAGGGGCACAGGCAGCACAACGCGAGAACGAAATGGAGAGGCGGGACGCGCAACATGGGGGCGAATTACTCCGCGCGCCCTGCCATAGCCAGCCCTGCGTGTGTTTGTGGCCGGATCCTCCCTGATTTTCGCTGTGCTGCTCCCTCCGCCCGGATGCGGGGGGATGCTCATCAGGCCGAAAGCTCGCGCCGCACGATATCGGCCCCCGCGCTCAACGCCGCCAGCTTCCCCTGTGCCACGGTGTGGGACAAGGGCGCCATGCCGCCCCTAGCAGGCTGCTGAAATAGTCGGGTGAGCGGAACGGTTTCCGCTGCGCTTGGGGGGCGGAAACCGTTCCGCTCACCCGACTATTTCAGCAGCCTGCTAGACGTGCCCGAAGGCGGACAACCGTCCGAAGGACAACAGCGCATCTACGCGACCTTCAATACCTATGCTGAACAATCGCCGCCTGGGCGCGGTCTGCATATCATCGCCAAAGGCAGGGTTGCCGACGGCGGCGTGCGGAACAGCACGTTGGGCGTGGAAGTCTATTCGCCGGGCCGGTTCTTCACGTTCACCGGCAATGTCGTGCGCGACGAAGCGATAGCCTATTGCCAGCCGCTTGTTGATATTCTTATCGAACAACTGCGACCGAACCGGAGCATCGCTGTAACCGAAATCGCTGATCCGTGCCCATCGCCACAGATTACCGACGAAACCTTGTGCGAACGTATCTGCCAGAGCGATGCGAACCGCGCATATTACGAAGGCCGCGTGGCGGATTGGTCCAGCGCATACTTCGCGCTGATCTGCGCAGCGTGCCTGTTTTCCAGCGATGAAGCGCAGGTGCGCCGCGTGGTGATGGCAAGCCCGCTGGTGCAGGACGCCCCGCCCAAAGGTCGGGAAACGCGGGCACAGAAGGCCGAACGCCTGTAGGCACGGGAATACGCCAGCGCAGCCCGCAGGGGCGCACAGGAACGGCAGGAGAGCGCCGACATGCAGAATGGCGTCAGCATCGACCTTTCGGGCCAGCTTGCCCGTGCCACGGCCCCGGCAATAGGCCAGGGCGATAGGCCGGGACAGTCCCTGCTACGTTCAGCCCGTGACCTTCAACGTCGGCACTTCCCCGCAATCCGTTGGGCCGTGCCGAATATTTTGCCCGAAGGTTTGACCATCTTTGCGGGCGCGCCCAAGATCGGGAAAAGTTGGTTTACCCTCGACGTTGCCCGCGCCAAAGCCGACGGTGATTGCGTAATTGGGCAGCAATGCGAGCGCGGTGACGTGCTGCTTCTGGCCCTTGAAGACAACGAACGTCGGTTGCACGACCGCTTTCGCCGGATCACGGGCGGCGACTTTCCCGATAACCTCGACTATGCTACCGAATGGCCGCGCCTTGACGAAGGCGGAGTAGACTACGTGGCGAACTGGATTGAAGGCGCGGCGAACCCTTCGCTTGTCATCATCGGCACGCTTGCCATGGTGAAGCCGATCCCCACAGGGCGTAACAAATCGGCATATGACCACGACGTGAGCGCATTGAAGCCGTTGCATCGCCTTGCCAGCGAAAAGCGCGTGGCAATCGTCGTGGTGACGCACACGCGAAAGGCGCAGGCCGACGAACCCGTAGAGCGCGTAAGTTCGACGCTTGGCCTAACCGGCGTCGCGGATACGATCATGCTTTTAGGGCGCGGTCCCCGCGAAGCAACCGGCATTCTCTATGCTCGTGGCCGGGACATTGCCGAATTTGAACTTGCGGTGAAGTTTGAAGATCATCGCTGGCAGGTCGAAGGCGACCCGAAGCTAGCCTTCGCAGGTGACACGCAGAAAATCCTAATCGACGCCATGACCAAGGGTGCAACAACGCCGAAGAAAATGGGGGAAGCGACCGGCCTTTCCGGCGAAAACGTGCGCCAAACCCTGCAACGCATGGTAAAGCAACAGCGCGTTTTCCGGCAAGGCTACGGGAAGTATGTCTTGCCCGCATGGACCGATACCCCGGCTTTCCTCCTAGATACCCCCCATCACACTAGTAACAGTCACAATGGGTAGCCCTGTCTAGATACCCCCCGTCACAGTAGTAACAGATAGATTGACTGTGGCGGCTGTGACTATGATCCCTTATAGGAAATCGCCTGCGGCTCCGCCCCTGTGGGCATATCATCGCAATGTAACGAGAAAAGGAACGTAGACATGGCAACTTTTATGGTATTCGATGAAATCGACCCGCAAGGATTTACGAAAGGCAAGTTCGTAATCAGTTCGGATGCTATCATCAGTATGAAAGAAGTTATCTTACCGAATGGTGCGGAGGCCGCGCGAATAACGACGACTGAAATTGATGTAGCGGAAGGCGACGGAAACGCCGCGTCGTATTCACGACATTACTTGGTATCCCCAAAAGTGCCTGATTTTCTTGCGCAGTTTCCGGCGGCTGACACCGGACAATCGGAAGTTGATATGCTCAAGCGGGCGCTTGAGTTGCGGGGTGCATTCAAGGGCGCACGCCAGACGCGCAGAGTAGGCGGCTAGCTCCCCCTGTGGGTATGGCAGAGGCACTATCTGCCATGTTACATTGAGTTTACGTCGTATTTTTGTAGATAACCAACCCTACTAACTTTCTATACATATTGACCGCGAAGTGTAATCCGAAGAGGGACCGATGTAGAAAGTTAGTTCCAGCCTTTTCCTTCGTTTTCATGTTGCCGAAATCGCCGTTGACCATGTGAATTAGAAGGGCCTGAGCTAGCCGTAACGGAATTCACGGTGCAGCTTCAATCCATGTCAGACCCTTGCAGCGAAAGCGAAATCGCGGATAGCCCCCGCCCCCTGCAAGTGCGGGTGAAGTTGAATACCGTGCAAGACGTGCAGCGCGAATTGTCGAAGTTGTATCGTCTCGCAAGGGCAAAGAAGCTGGACGTATCGAAGCATCAAAGCTGTCGAATATTCTAGTCACAATCGCCCGGATTATGGAAACTTCCGATCTTGAGCGCAGGCTTGATGCGTTGGAAGGCAAGCAATGATCCGCTTTCTTAAAAGCCGACTGGCGAAGTTAGAGGCTTTACGGAGAAATTGAATACAGCGCCGAACCGTCGCAGAATACTGCGCTGTTACAGGCCGCAACATCAGCGAGCTGCCCATAGGACCGCATATGCTTATGCCGAAGTGGTGTAGCGTTAACGAACTTGAGCGCGCTCTACACAAGCAACAGGCCGCATTGATCGCATCGGCCCGCAACTCTATCAAAAAGGGAACAGAACAATGACTATCAGCAACGTCACGCCGGGCGCGGGTCAGCGCATCGGAAGCTTGCTTGGCAACAATCAATTCCTTGTCGCGGGTATGGACGACGTTCGTAGCGTGCTTACGTCGCGCGTTCAGCTTTCGATCAAGCTTGGCGCAAGCAATAAGTCGATTGCTGATCGTGTCAACATGACGATTACGGCGCTGAACGACTATTCCAAGCATGCATACAGCCTCGCAGGCAATCTCACAATCACGCAGCACGCCAAGCACGTCGAAGCGAAGGCCGTCGCCGTGAAGGCCGCGAAGGTTGTAGATGATCTTTACAGCTATGCGGAGGCAAAGGCCAAGGAAGGCGGCGAGAAACCGAAGTCGTCACCGGGGGGCGACGCTTTCCAGTAGCGATACCGCCGTTGCCACGGTCGCAGCCGACGGCCTGATTACCGGCGTTTCCGCAGGAATGGCCACCATTACGGCCGCCTACAGCGGGCGTTCCGCAACCTTCGCGGTTCAGGTCGCCTAACCAATAGCCGTCCCGTTTGTTTCCCCTTCCGGGACGGTTAGCTCGGCGCGTTTGTCGGATGGCGCGCCGGGCAGACCCTGCGCCAAGCCGCATATTGACCCTCTGGCCGATAGGGGCCTGATCGGCCTGCCCGTGTGGGCATGGGCTGCTGACGACCGGGAAGGGCTTTTGGCACGGTTGCCAGTTCGATAGAGGATCGACGTCCCCGGTTGCGGGAACTTCCGGGGGGCGTTGATAGGGGGCGGCTGGCGTGTTCGGGGCGTCAGCCGCCTTTTTTATTCTTCAACCTCATATTTGTCTGCGCGAAGGATAATCGCTTCTATCACGTCATTGCGTCGAATCTTCGCATTAATCTGGAGCCTTACTGGTGCCTTGCTCCATTCAGCTTCTTGAATAATCTTTCTGTCATTTAGCGATGACATAACTTCTTGGACATTCGCTTGGAAAGTTTCGCCATCACCAACAGATTCCAGATGGACCTTAAATCCATCTGGCACAGTAGTATCAACCTTTAATATCTTGTAAACGCCATCGCGCCTCTCTTCTTCGGATGCCACGCGACTGGACTTCGTTAAACTATCTGCGGCGGCGGTTGGCAATGATATGCCGTTAACTTCGGCGTCGACATGCGCTGTATGCTTTATCAGATCCATGCGCGCGTCATCGGCTTCTTCTTTCAAATCGGAAAGAATTGGCTCTTTCTTCATGGCTTTCTCAAGAAGTTTCGTCTTTTCAGCGTCACCTGCGACCGCAACCTGAATTGTCTCAAGCGCCTTTATCATCGACTTTGAACTAGTTTCCGCAAGGCGTTCCTCCTTCCGGTTTTCGATCCAACTACGCCAGACAGATTGGCCTGCCCAAATGAGGGCAAGCGCAATAGTAACAATTGCTATTGTCTTGGCGTCCATCTTGTCGACTGCCCCGATAAGGACTTCCTTAATAATGTCCGTAAGTGCGGCTTCTTGATCCGAACTTCCACTTTGGACAGTTACAACGAGTTCCAGCTTCTCGCGTTCCGCTTCGGTCAATCTTCTGGCGTCGGCTTCGCCGTGTTCGACTAAGGCGTAGGACCGATAGATCGCGCGTTGGGTTTCTACCCAACCCTGCATCATGTAGGCGCTCAGCGCGGAATCGTAGCGCTTTCCCGGTATGTAAACGCTGGCTTTGACCCATTCGCCAAACTCGATTTTGTCGCTGTCGTCAACGACGATGCTGCCATCCATCAAGCCTTTGAGGGTTGCCCACGCTTCTTCTTCGGTCTCAATAGTGATCGTCATTTATCGCCGCTGTGCTGATAACATTTCCGCTACCGAAGCAGCTTTCGTCGCCAGCATCAAGGATTTGTGCAACTTGCAGCAGATCGCTTGCCATGGGTAGTCCGGGGGTAGCTTCGCGCAGCCGAAGTGCTTGCCGTCGCAGCTGCACCGAAGGCCAGTATCATGTTTTCGTGAGCGGTCGCGGCCTGCGCCGGGCCGGAAGCACCCCCTTCCGACTGTCGATTTTGTAGCAGTATGAGGTTAGTAGATTTCAGAGGATTGAAAATTATCCAATGAAATGTCAAATGAGCATAACAGTGCAATTTTCGGGCTGCAGTAAAACGAATCGCCTGTAACCTGCTGTACATAATTGCTTATTATCGGACTCTCGCGGGTCGGAAGCATATCCATGCACGCCGGAAGCATATCCGTGCAAATCCAGAAGCGCCACGTCGCGCATGAAAAAGGCCCGCAAAAGCGGGCCTGGAAAGCTTTGGATATCGGAGGTTTTGTGATGATCGCGGAGGGCCGGGATCAGGTCGCCGTTCAGGGCTGATGGTGTGAATCCCCGGCCAGTCGGGAAGGCAACCTATGCCACAGCCTTCGCCACAATATCGGGATGCTGACCAATAACACGGACATAAGCCACCGCGAAATCCGGGGCTGTCGCCCGAGCCTGTTCCCAGTCCCGCAGGGTGCCGACCGGAACGCGGAAGCGGCGGGCGAACTCGGTTTGCGACAAGCCCAGATCGGTGCGCGTCTTACGGATCAACCGGGCACGTTGGCCGCGCTCCATACCTTCAATGGACACATCCCGGTCCTCGGGCTCCGCCGGATCAGCAGGCAGAATGATATGCTCTTTCTTCACCTTGGTTGCTCCTTCTCACCGAAATGAAGCGGGGCAGATCGTCCCGCCATACGAACACGCCGGTAAACAGCTTCTCGCCCACAAGACCCACCACCTTGAAGCGATCCTCCTCATCCTCGGCACGGATGGTGGGAAGGATCAGGTGGTTGTCGTCCTCGAAGATCCGATCGCCGAAGGCCAGAGACAGCTTGTGCTTCTGTTGATTGGCGGCGTCTTTCGCGGGGTCGAACCTGTCTTTCATGGAATGAGTATACGGAAAGTCAGTAGAGTCTGTAAAGTGGAAAATACGGGAAGCCCGTATGATTGCGGTCACCAGAACTGTCCTTGCGGCCCTTTTGTGAGAGCGGGACCAGGCAGGCCCCTCTCGTTGCCCCAAAATGACAGAGTGCCACGAAGGCGAAGAACCATCGCCGATCAATCGATGGAGGTGAACCGTCCTGCTGGCGCGGCTGGTCATTTGGACACTCATTGCCGTCCTGCCAGTCCTTGGTTTTCCCAAAGATCGAACATCTTCTCCCCCTTGAACAACGGTTCGAAATTCTCGATCGAAAAGGGCGAATATCCCGGCGCGAGGCCGGTGCGCGCGGCAAACGCCCGGCAGAAATGCTCCGGTCGCAAGGTCGTCGTGGCGGAGCCCGTTGCCGCGACACAGGCGTCGATCAGCAACTCGATGGCCAGCCCCCAGCGGTTGGCACAGGCGCAGGTCAGGCGGCGAAAGAAGTCGAGCGAGCTCAGGTTCGAGAAGTCTACGCCGGCCTTGTCGGCGTAAGCGAAGCACAGGCTGTTCAACTCCTGCTGATCCTCGGACCGTTGCAGGCGAATTTCGTGGAACTGGACCGGGCGCAGCAGATAGGCCAGTTGCTCTTCGCTGGCGATGTGTCCGACCAGTTCATCGACCCCCGAAAGCACCAGCATCAGCGGCCAATCCGGGCCTTTCAGCAGCGATTTGAAGCTGTCGAGGATCATCGCCCGACCATCGGCGCTTTTCTTGGGGAAGATGTGCTGGCATTCGTCATAGTGAATGCCGTGCACGCCCTGCGCCCGTGCCTGAAACCCCACCATGTCCCAGATTTCCCGCTGGGTCATTTTGCCTCGCGTCGGCATGTGAAGCCCCTCCCGCAGGGTATGAACGCCAAGGTCTTTCCAGGTCATCGTGCCCGCCAGCATGACGCTGACAATTTTGGCAGGTCTGCCATCTGGCATCACGGTGCCGCCGTCGTTCAGCTTCGAAAGAAGATGCTCGATTTCCGCCGATTTCCCGGTCCGCGACGGGCCGGTCACCAGCAGGCCGCGTGCCTCAAACCGCCGACCGAGCGAAGCCTTGGACCAATAATCCGTCAGCATCCATTCAAACCCCTCGCGCAGCTTCTCTGCGCGGGGGAAGGCGTAATGGGCACCGCGCAGATCGGCGAAGGCCCGGGCAGTTGTGGTGTTCACGAAGGTCATTTCAGTTTGCCCTTCGTATCAGGGCGTCCGAACGGCACGGGCTGTCCTTCAGCTTCTTCAGTTTGCCCCTCGATCGCAGGTGACAGCCCTCCACCAATGTCCCAGGCCTCCGGCAACTCGCCGAGCTTCCCGATCATACCGGGCGCCACTGTCCCCGGCATATGTTCGGGGCGATGCGCATGCATACCGGTCGTTAGCCGATCGGCCTTCGCCTGAGCCTCCGAAAGGGTCATATAGCTGCACGGGATGTCGCGCTCGATCGCAACCCGCCGGAGCATTTCGAAACGTTCGTTGCGGATGCGCGCCAAGCGCAGATCAAAGTCCTTGGTATCCAGAGGGTCTTCAGCGCGAACCGCTTCTACGTGGGACAAATACTCTGCGAGCGTCATGTCCCGCATCGCGGACCAACTGAGATCAGCCATAATCTGATCTGGGCAGCCGCGGACCAGGATCGTCACCTCGTTGATACGGTCAGGATCGAGGTACACCGCGACCTTACGGCACTCGCTATCACGATGACGTTGCAACTCGGGGGAGTTGAACGGCAGCCCCAACACTTTGACGCCCTCATCGGTGATGGTCGCCTCGAAGCGCCACCCGAGATGAAGCCTCCGGTCCTGAGGCGAAATAGGCGGCACGGCCCAGCCTTCTTTTGCGAGGCGTTCTGCTACCTTGATGGGGCGTTGACCGAAAAAATCCGTACCATAGTGTCGTTCGGATGGGTATTCGTCGATCAAGTATTTGGTGATCATCGCATAGAGTTCTTCACGCACAAATGCGGCCGATTTCATCGCATCATATCCTTTGAGCGCACCGGCGCGATTGCCGGTAAAGCCATGAATCAAATTGTACAACCGGGCTTCCAGTCCGCCGAACATGCGCTCTATATAGGGTTTGTCTCCCGAATGATACGCGCGGACATCGACGACCTGAGAAGCCAGGCCCAGCAACGCTGTTTTAACTGCGCTATTGCGCAGCCCTGAGCCGTTGTCATTCCGGATGCAGGCAATCCCAATAGGTGGCATAGGATCGAGCTCGCACTCATAAATTATTTTTTCGCGATCCTTACTGCGGGTGGCCATCCGGAGAGCTTCAAGTGTTGCATCGCCACCCGGAGCATCCGTCAGCACCCAGCCCACAGGCATCCGCGTTGCGACATCCAGCGCGAGCACGAGCCAGAGTCTGGTTTTGACGTATTCGCTGAGTTCTTCGAGTGCGGCCTTTTCCTCGCTGCTAAGGCGCTGCCACATTCCAACCCGGCGAACGATTGCAATGAGCGAAATTTTGCATTCGTCAATTTCCACCAGATCACCAACCATCAGGGCTTGGGTGTCAGTGCGGCCTCGTGTGCAATTGTTGGTCGTCGCTCTCTCGCCATCCCTTGCAATTGTCAGAACCGCCACACCCAGAGATTTTATATGAGTGGAAACAGTTCTGGCCGAAACCGGTCTCAGCTTTTCAAGCCGGTTGGCCGCGCGCCGGACATTTTCCAGCTCAACCAGATCTTTGTGTCGACGATGTACTGAGGCCACATTTGGACATTTCAGGTCGAGGGCCACATCTTCGATTGACTGATCGAATAAGTTCTCGCACACGACGATGGACTCTGGGGCTTCTATTTCCGCGTAGCCACGTCTGATCTGCCAGAGCCATTTCATCATAACCAGATTTAACAAACCGCTCCCAGTATTCAAATAGTGTTCGTCCTTTTGGCATGGATGCAATGAGACGAATTGAGCCGCCACGCGGGGCAACGCTGATCGGTCGCGCAGCATAATGCTGACGTGCGACTTCCTGAACCTCTTTGCGAATTTCATGGGTATCGAGATAGCTTGCGCGAATGCGTTGCCCTCGTGCGGCAAGAGCCTCCACGCCGAAAACAAGAGCTTTTCGGAAGTCGATTTCATCGTTTCGTTCCCGCGAAAGCTGATCCCGATGGACGAGATTTCCTCGCCGCATGCGGGCCAAAGCGGCGTTGCACCGACCATATGCGGCCGATTGCGACGCTCCCGGGTGTTTGGCCCTGAGCAAATATTCCTGATATGTCCATATCTCCTGAAACCCGGTCTCCAGCTCTTCGGCCCGAACCATCGCATCAGCAGAAGGATGGAGAATATATGCTCGCCCATTTTGCACCAGTTTGGTGCCAGGCGCGATCATGGGGCGAAATTCGAAAGTCATGCTTCTGCCCTCCAAATCCGGGAGTGCTGACAAATGACAGCATCCATATCAGCCTGTAGAGCGCTCTTCGCGATCAGGCGCAGGCAGGCCTTGAAAACCCGCCCAGGCTGAAGATCAGCGCTGCCGAACAGATCACTGATACGCCATAGATTTTGGATATTTTCGGCGACCTTTGCTACCGCATCGTCGGCTTCCGGATCAGGCTCGAAAGCAACGACCTGATGCATGCGGCGGAGGTTGTCCCGCCGCGCGCGGTTATAGGCGTCGGCGTCGACAACTGCAAACTTGTGAGCTTCATGCACCGGTGCGGCCCGCCAGATGGCCCTGATTTCTTCCGCGACGCTCGGCTTCGCCAGGCTTGAGGCGTTGCGGACAAAAACGAGGCATCGAAGCCCAGACCGGTACGTAAAACGCAGGTCAATCGTATGCCAGCGGGGACCACCGCTGGGCCCGACATAAGAAAAAGTCAGAGGTTGAAATTCGACATCATAGATGTGGGGGTTGATCAACGCCTCGTGTGCCACCGCTAATTCTGCAAGGCTTTCAGCCAAGCCGACTTTTGGTTGCCAATTGTTCTTAGCCGTTTTGTATTTCATCGCCACCTTTTGGCTGATACTACTGGCGGTCAGCGGATTGCGCGTTCCGGTCCATGGCAAAACCCCTTGGATTGGTCCCAACTCGACCTTGCCTGCTGATTTTAGCTTGGGCTGACCATAGGCCCATTCGTCATGATCAATGATATATTGACTATGCATATTTCATACCACTGCAATTCGGCAGAACCGATTTCTTGTCAGATTTCGATAAGGCGTTCAGTTCGAGAACAGGCCGTGAAGCCGCGCTTCATCGACGAACAAGAGCCGTGCCAAACGCTCGCCACCTGGAAGGTAGGCGATGCGCTCTATGTCGGTGCGCTGGAAGATTTTCTGGCTGTCGCCGATCAATGGCAGCGGATAAATATTGTTCTCTTCGATGTAGCGCTGTGTCTCTTCGAAGTTTGCCTTCCTGGTTCCAGAAAGTGCACGAAGAACGATGTATTCATTCGCAAAAACTTCAATGTCTGCGTGTCGGAAAAGACGAACCGCGCGGTTTGCAAGGCGATGATCCATCATGATTCCGGTCAGGAATTCGCCCTCGGCAAGAGCATGAATAGTGCCCGGCTTAACGCCCATCAGCCTGGCGGCTGTTGCCGCCGTGACAAACTCGGGAGGAAACTCAGACAGTAGCAGGTTTAGGGTGGTTAAATTTACATAAAAGTCCGGTAATCTGAACGGCGCATCAAGCGGTGAGGTAAGGCGGAATTCACCGGAGAGGGCGCGTGCGAGTAATGCTGCAATCGTGCAGTGGCACCGCGCCGCTGCTTTTCGCAGCGGCACATGATCCGAGCCTTGCGTGATACCGCAATCCGCAGCATCGCGAAGGCGATGTACGAAACGAATCACTTCGTCCTCGTGAAAGACAGGCATGCCATCGTCATTGGGCGGGAAGTGCAAATTTATCACCCCATCTCCGCAGAGACGTTCCATCGTGTATCGATCCGCGCCGATTGTACTGCGCGTAACCGCGAAAGAGTTGAGTTTTTTAACCTCGGCGACGGCGGCGTCCATAGTTTCACGCGGGATAAGCGTGGCGCGATCGCTGATCGTATTATCGGATGTCTTTCCCTCAATTGCCCCAACCATACAGAGTTGTCGGTTCAGAAGGGAAATTGGGACATCTGATTCTTTTGCCGCAATTCCGATCGTTAATACTCGCGAGCAGTGGGACAATTCACCCAGAATGGAAGTGCCGTCGGGAATATGAAAATTGTCAAGGATGAATTCGCGCACCAGGTGGCGCAGTTCGTCGAAAGCTTCATCTTTACGTCGCTCGCGAAGACAGGTCAGGAGCGGCGTGTAAAGCTTACCGTAATCCGCCTGATCGGTACCCGCCATCTCCTGAATTTCTTTAAGGCATGCTATAATTCTGACCGGTCCCTCTCGAAATATCTGGAAGCCAACAGCCCCCGCCTCGATCAACTCTTGCACTGAGAGGTCCTGGGGGCGGCTATTGGGTCCAAATCGCAGAAGTACACCCAACGCCTCGCAAAACAGCGCAACTACGTGGAACTCGAAGTGGTCAATCCAACCCGGGCACCGGGCATTCATGATCCGATCGAACAGATAGTTTTCGAGCCCGCGTGAGCTTTCAGGAATGGATATAGGCTGCGATGGTGCCCATGATCTCAGGTGCGGGATGATATCGTGTGCTTCTCTTGTCGTACAATTGAGCCGATTTTGCTCAAGTACGACACCGTGTCGATGACAACTGCGAATGGCTGCAACCTGCCATATCCCACGTTGATAGATCCCGGCATCGCCATGGACGCTCCTATCCTCTTGCAAGCAGAGTGGACAAATCTGACCGCCCATGCGGCGGAATGCCGAAAACTTGATCCGCTCACGGCCGAGGACAAACCAGCCCGGCTTATACAGGCGGGGCGTGTGAAATCGGAGGAGGTCAGGATCAGCGCCCGTGAGCCGAGCGACCTGGCCAATTTCGTCTTTTCGCCCATTGGCGAGATCGCGGAACGATATCTGCTGATCGGTGCATGCGTCCTGGAGTCGCTCATAGCCGTTTGCCCGCGCCGCTCGGCCCAGCAGTGAAGCAGCGGTTTCGCCGTGGCCCGGCTGAATTTGGACGGGCAAAGAGCCCCTTGAGAGCGGAACAGGACTTCCTGCCCGACCGCGTGGGCAGGTGAGAGTTGGATCGATCATTGTTTAGCTGGCAATCCGAGCGCGTGTGGCAGCAAAGTCACCACAACGCACCCGACTGCATCTCCTTCATCAGGTTGAACTGTTCCGCCCGACGGCGGCCTGCCATCGGATGGTTGACTTTCGTGATGATTTCTGGGATGAAGGTCAGGTCGGGAGTTTCGCGGCTACTGACAGACCTTCGATTGAAGGATGAGGCCTTTTTGCGTTGGCGCGCGGAAGGCCTTTTTCTTATCGTTTCATGAAGTTTTCCTTTCTGTTACATACCGTTCGGGGAAAAGTTCCTGTGGCGTCGTGCCCAGGACGTCGGCGATGGCCTTTTGCACCGTCGCAGAGCGTCGGCGCCCGAATGAACAAGCGCTGATACTTGTGTGAGTCACCCCAAGGGCCCGCGCCAAATCCGCAAATGACGATCCCGCGATTCGCAGACGCATTTTTATAAGCTCATGTCGTTCACGATTTTGGTACACGGGGGCCTGCGGAGCTGTGAGGGTCAGTATGAACCTTTGGCCCAAAGTGATTCGTCGCGCAAGAGGATGATTCGTTTTTTTCGCCCGTGCGGGTTGCTCTTCGCCATAAATTACTAAAATAACTCAACGAATTAGCTGAGCAAAGCTCTGCAATATAGCTGAGTAAAGCGTACGGAGCGGATGACGAAACTACTGTCTCTGAAGGGTTTTTGTCCTGACGCCTCAGAGCGGGTAGCGGCGCAGCCTTCAAACTTTCACCGGGCAGGAGAAGGCTTCTGGCGCCAAGATCGGGATTTCACTTTTTTGTGAATACTCGCCTTGCTTCCGAAAATTTGCGGAGGTGGCGATATGTTCACCCTAATATTCCGCATACGTTCCAGCCCTCAGGCTCAATTCCGCGTGACGACAGATGGATATGGTGATGATGAAATGTCTAAGTGAAGAGGCCGAGAGCGCGATATATGCGATGCGTTTTGTAGATCCATGCATTTCTATGGAGGGTGATGCGCAGCGCCGGGGCCACGCCGACACCCCCGTTTGCTTTCTGCTGCGCAAACTTAAAGACGCTGAAAAGCGAATTTCTGCGACAATAGCTGCCGCAGAAATCCATCGAGCCAGATCGCGGGGAGGTAGACATGGGCGACCACATTCGATGACTCCGGAGCGGGCAGCCGTTGCAACCAGGATGCTCAAGGCCGGACAAGCCGGGCAGATCGTCTGGAAGACGCTCGCCGCGATGCAGGGGCCCCCGATCGGGCGCTCGGCCTATTATCTCTGGTTGAAATACCATCACCCAAATCTGGAGCGTAAATAAAAATTGGATATCTCATGCTGTCGCGGCCCGAAGTGCTCGCTTTCAGTGAACACGACTGCGGGGTCGGCCCTTGGTGTCTCGCGGTTAAGCATCGCGAACCATGACACCCGCTAGATACAGTGCGATGGGATAACGGTTCAGCCAAGCGATCGCTGACGGTGATAATATGGACAACGGACAATCCCCGACAGAATGCCGCGAGAGAGGCAACGGACTCGGTCAGCCCACAAAGCGATCATGGAATTCAAGTGCAAGACGTCCTGGAACCATGCCCGATGTCAACGAAACAGCATGGGGTTGCGCATAAAGGGTTCGTCACAGATTACGACTGCGAACCCGGAAGGACAAAACTTCCCAGATATTTTCTATGAATATTGCGCGGCACGTTTTTGGCGTCCCCAACCCCCACGCGGCCGGGTTCACAGAGACGTTCTCTCTGGTATTTTTCCGGCTGTTCTCCGTTTGTAATCACAAACTCCCACGAATCGGATATATCTTTCGCTCCATGCCTGTGGCGAGATTCGTCATTTGAATTCAATGTTTCAGGCGCAATCCCATAAAATCTTTGAACTTCAAGCAACGTCAGGGTGCCATTCAATGCCTTTTGTTCCAATTCTTGCGCGTGTAGTTGGAACATGAGCATCGAAGCCAATACCGCCCTCCACCCGTCCGATGATACCGCCTCCAGCCCGCGCGATGATGTTGTGAATACACCAGGTTTCACCAGTGCCAATCTGCTCACAAGCTGGTTCATATCCCGCAGAGTAAGCACGTGGACTTGTGCCGCCATCTCCAGATGGCATTTGAGTAGCCGGATGGCGTCGTTGCTAATTTCCATACTTTCAGCCACGCTCTCGAAATAGGATATAGCCAGTGGCTCGGCGTATTCGTCGTTCGTCCGATCCGGAAGACGCAAGGAAACCGAGATAAATTTGCGCAGATACCGCTCGGCGTCTATTCCGAACCCATATCGCGCTCGAACGCTGTGTCCGAGGGCTTCCAAACTCACGCCGAGCACGAAATGAACATTAGGCACTGAGAAGAAATGCTTGATGACCTCTAGAAGCGCCAGCGCGTAATCAGGTCTGCATCGGTCGAGTTCATCCACAACAACAACCAAGGGAACCGGATCATCATCGGCTTCGGCTTCTGTCATTGTCAACTCTATCAGGGCAGCACGAAGTTGCTGCATGGCGGCACGCTTGCCATCCTCGCGCTTCCAGAACGATTCCGCGGCAGCTTCGAACTCCTTGCTGGTGGCTTCGGCGGCAGCGCCCGCAATCGACCCGGCAAGTTCTGAAATCGCACTGATGGCGACCGCCCGCCCGATGCGGGCGAACGGCGCGGCTGCCATCTTGAACTTATTCCAAACCTTGCTCTCTTCCCTTTTTGGGAGTCGATCACCGATGACGCCGGTCAGGGCGATCAGCGGGTCGTCCATGAAGTCGTGGGCGAAGGCATCGAAATAGACTGTGGTCGCGCGGCCATCGTTCTCCAGTCTGTGCGCGCCCACCCAACGTTTCAAAAACCATGTCTTGCCAGAGCCCCATCCACCGTCGAGAGTAATGACGAGCGGATCCTCGATCCTTTCGACCAGATCGGAAAGAGACTTGCTCGTTTCGCGCCGATTGTAAGGATCGTCGTCGCCAAACCCGACCTCATACAGCGTGATTTCGGGATCGGGCGGATAGAGCTTCATATGGATTTCCATGGTCTTTCTGGTTCGGGCGGCAGTATGACCAGCACGTCAAGTAACGCAAGACCTACTGTTCCGAGTCTGACGCTTGTTACCTGTTTCCGCGGATATCATCGAGTGCCTTGAGGGCGCGGCGTTCGCGGCTGAGGATATCCTCGGCCGATTTGGTCCAGATGAAGGGCTTGGGCTTTGCATTGTGAAGGATCAGATAGTCGTAGATCGCCTGTTCGAGATCATCGACTCTGGAATAGCTTCCCCTGCGGATGCGGCATGTCGTGATCTCGGCGAAGAAGCGTTCGACCATGTTCTTCCATGAGGCGCTGGTGTGCGTGAAGTGCAGCCTGAAACGCGGATGTTTTTCGAGCCAGGCCACGACCTCGGGCGTCTTGTGGGTAGCGTAACTGTCGGGCACGAGGTGGATGTCGCGCGGCTTGCGGACCGCGCGGTCGATCCGGCGCAGGAAGGCGATAAACTCCCTGGCCCGGTGCCGGGGCATGCCATCGCCGATCACCATGCCCGATTTCACGTCGAGCGCGGCGAACAGGGTGGTCGTGATCATGGGTCATGGTGGCCGCGCGGCCCTCCTTGAGCGGCAGCACCGGCTGGATCCGGTCGAGTGCCTGGATCTGCGACTTTTCATCGACGCAGAGCACAACCGCCCGCGCTCGGGCGGGTCGAGGTAGAGACCGACGATCTCGGTCACCTTCTCCTCGAACAGCGGATCGTTCGAGACCTTGAAGCTGCGCGTAAGGTGCGGCTTGAGCCCCGCTTCAGCCCAGATACGGCCGGTCCCTGATGGCGAAATGCCCACCGCCTCGGCCATCAGCGCCCGGCTCCACTGCGTGGCATTGGGCGGAGCTTCCCGCACCGTCTTCGTGATCACCTTGAGGCGGATCCCGCGTGGCAGCGGCGGCACCCGCGAAGGCCGGGTCTTGTCCCGCCGCAGTCCGGCCACGCCTTCGTCGAGGTACCGTTCTTGCCAGCGCCAGACCGTGGGCTTGGAGGTCTGCGCGCGCCGCATGATCTCACTGGTCCCGCAGCAATCCGCCGTTGCCAGCCACACGATCTTTCGCGCAGTATTGCGGTCCGAGATCAGTGCTTCCAGCCGTGCGCGATCGGAAGGGCAAAGATAAAGGCAGATTTCATCACGTCCATCATGGCGATGGCAGCTTCGTGCTTCGCCGTATAATCTCGGAATTGGGGCCGCGTCACCTTCTTCCTAAACTTCAAGTGCCCGGCCACGCTGGCGTCGTGAAGCTGGAAGACGCTTCGCCAGATCCGCCCCGATCATTGTATCCTTCATTGGCCGTTCTCGCCTTTGCGTGGCGTTGAACACCACGACTTTGGCACATCGCGATGCCGTCTGGGGAGGGCGGCAACCGTCCCATCTTCTGCTGCTCGACGAAAAGGCGCAAACGACCAGCGGCCGCCGCATGATTGGCTGAAAGCTCAGTGGCAGGTCAAACGGCCCCTTCTGCCCGCGCCAGGGGACTTGGAGTCGCTACAATCGCGGGCTCTCTCCTGTTGCGCTCGCCGCCCCAAACTGGTCAATGTGGTGGAAAATATCGGGAATACCACATTGAACCAGCAAGCCTTGTCCGCCTTCCTCTGGTCGGTCGCCGATCTTCTTCGCGGCGACTACAAGCAGTCGGATTACGGCAAAGTGATCCTGCCCTTCACGGTGCTGCGTCGCATCGACTGTGTGCTGGCGCCGACGAAGGAGGCCGTGCTGGCCGAACGCGCCCTGCGCAAATCCCAGAACATGCCGCCCGCGCCCTTCCTGCGCAAGAAATCGGGCGTTTCCTTCTACAACGACAGCCCGCTCGACCTGAAGAAACTGGTGGGCGATCAGGACAATATCGCCCTCAACCTGCGCGGCTACATCCTCGGCTTCTCGCCTGAGGTGCGTGACATCTTCGAGCATTTCGAGTTCGACACCCAGATCGACCGGCTCGCCCGCGCGGGCCTGCTCTACCAGGTAGTCGAGAAATTCGCGGGCATCGACCTGCACCCCGATCAGGTCAGCAACCACCAGATGGGCCTTGTGTTCGAGGAACTGATCCGCCGCTTCTCGGAACTATCGAACGAGACCGCCGGCGAGCATTTCACCCCGCGCGAGGTCATCCGCCTGATGGTCAACCTGATCTTCACCGAGGATGACGACGCCCTGACCAAACCCGGCATCGTCCGCACCATCTACGACCCGACGGCGGGCACCGGCGGCATGTTGTCGGTGGCCGAGGAATACCTGACCGACCTGAACCCCTCGGCCTCGGTCTCGCTCTTCGGGCAGGAACTGAACCCGGAATCCTACGCCATCTGCAAGGCGGACATGCTGATCAAGGGCCAGGATGTCGGCAATATCCACTTCGGCAACACCCTGTCCGATGACGGCCACCCCGACCAGAAATTCGACTACATGCTGTCGAACCCGCCCTTCGGCGTCGAATGGAAGAAGGTCGAGAAGACCGTGCGGGCCGAGCATGAGCGCCGGGGCCATTACGGCCGCTTCGGGCCGGGCCTGCCGCGCGTCTCGGATGGGTCGCTGCTGTTCCTCATGCACCTGCTGTCCAAGATGCGCCCCGCGCAGCAGGGCGGCGCGCGCTTCGGGATCGTGCTGAACGGCTCGCCCTTGTTCACAGGCGGCGCGGGTTCGGGCGAAAGCGAAATCCGCCGCTACGTTCTGGAATCCGATCTGGTCGAGGCCATCGTCGCCCTGCCCACCGACATGTTCTACAACACCGGCATCGCCACCTATGTCTGGATCCTGTCGAACCGCAAGCCGGCGGCGCGCAAGGGCAAGGTGCAGCTGATCGACGGCTCGGGCTTCTGGCGGAAGATGCGCAAGTCGCTGGGATCGAAGCGCAAGGAACTGGGCGAGGAGGACATCGCCACCATCACCCGGCTGTTCGGCAGTTTTGCCGAGGCCGAGATCGCCCGGATCAGCGACGCAGAGGGCAAGGAGATCGGGCGGGAAATCGTTCTGGCGGGAGAAGCGCCGCCCGCCGCGCCTGCGGGCGGCAAGGTCAGGCTTGCGCCGCTGTCGCGCATCCTGCCGAACGAAAGCTTCGGGTTCCGCCAGATCACCGTCGAACGCCCGCTGCGGGATGAGGACGGGGCCATCACCCTTGGCCAGCGCGGCAAGGCGAAGGGCAAGCCGCAGCCCGACTCGCGCCTGCGCGATACCGAGACCGTGCCGCTGTCCGAGGATATCCACGCCTATTTCGCGCGCGAGGTGCTGCCCCATGCGCCCGACGCCTGGATCGACGAGGACAAGACGAAGATCGGCTATGAGATCCCCTTCAACCGGCATTTCTACGTCTTCGAGCCGCCCCGCCCGCTGGCCGAGATCGACGCCGACCTTGCGCAGGTGACGGCGCGGATTCAGGAAATGCTGAAGGGGCTGACGGCATGAAGCCCTATCCGGCGTATAAAGACAGCGGGGTTGAGTGGCTGGGGAAGGTGCCGGAGGGGTGGGAGGTCAAGCGCCTTCGGCACATAGTGCGATTGCAAACCGAAAAAGCGACGACAACACAGAACCCCATCGCACTTGAGAACATAGAGGGTTGGTCAGGGCGGATCGTTGAAACCGATACGGAGTTTGAGGGTAACGGCGTTGCATTCGACGTAGGCGATATTCTGTTCGGCAAGTTGCGCCCCTACCTCGCAAAGGTGGCCGTGGCAGAGGCCGGCGGTGAAGCCGTAGGCGATTTCCATGTTCTCCGGCCCTCTGGTGATGTGCTTTCCCGGTTCCTGCAACTCGAATTGCTCACACCCTCGGTGATTTCCACCATAGACAGCTCGACCTATGGATCAAAGATGCCCCGCGTTAGCTGGGAGTTCATGGCCGACCTGCGGTTTCCTCTCCCCCCACTCCCCGAACAACAGGCCATTGCCGCTTTCCTCGACCGGGAGACGGCGAAGATCGACGGGTTGATCGAGGAGCAGCGCCGCCTAATCGCGCTTCTGGCCGAGAAGCGTCAGACCACCATCAGCCACGCCGTCACCCGCGGCCTGAACCCCGATGCAAGCCTCAAACCCTCGGGCGTGGAGTGGTTGGGGGATATTCCCGAGGGGTGGGAGGTTCAGAAGTTAAAGTATCTAGGTGAAGCGATTACTGGATTGACCTATTCACCGGATGATGTCGATGATGCGGGGCTTCTTGTCTTGCGGTCTTCCAACGTTCAAGGTGGTCGGATCTGCTTGGAAGACAACGTGTATGTTGCCTCAGTTGTTCCAGAAAGGCTTTTGGCGCGGCAGGGGGATATCCTAATCTGCTCCAGAAACGGCAGTCGCGCTCTGATCGGGAAAAATGCAGTCATAGAGGGCGAGGCGGTTAATAAAACTTGGGGAGCGTTTATGACGATGTTTCGCGGGGATATGAATGATTTCCTGTATTTTGTCATGAATTCAGCAATATTTCAATACCAGAGCGCCTCATTTTTAACGTCAACGATCAATCAGCTTACCATCGGGAACCTCAACTCCATGGAGGTTCCAGTTCCGGCGCGAGAAGAACAGCGCGAAATTATTGATTATCTGCAAAAGGTAACCGCCCAACTCGACACCCTCACCGAAACCGCTGCCAGTGCCATCACCTTGCTGCAAGAACGCCGCTCCGCCCTGATTTCCGCCGCCGTCACCGGCAAGATCGACGTCCGGGGCCTCGCCCCCGCGAAAGCCGCCTGAAAGGATCCGCCATGGCCACGCATAGGGAAATCGGCTTCGAGGATGTGATCTGCGACCATCTTGCCGCGCATGGCTGGCTTCATGCCCCCGGCGACGCTGCCGGATATGACCGTGCCCGCGCGCTGTTCCCCGCCGATCTGGTGGCCTGGCTCGACGAAACCCAGCCCGATGCCTGGGCCGAGGCAAAGGCCCGGCATGGCGAGGCGGCGATCTTTGACCGCCTGCGCAAGCAGTTGAACACCCGCGGCACGCTCGACGTGCTGCGTCGGGGAATCGACCTGGTGGGCCTGCGCGCGCCGCTGACCCTGACCCAGTTCCGCCCCGCCATGGGCATGAACCCCGAGATCACCGCGCGCTATCAGGTCAACCGCCTGCGCGTCATCCGCCAGTTGCGCTATTCCGAGGCGAATGGGAACTGCCTCGATCTGGTGCTGTTCCTGAACGGCCTGCCCGTCGCGACGGTGGAGCTGAAGACCGATTTCACCCAGAGCGTTCAGGATGCCGTCGATCAATACCGCTTCGACCGCAACCCGCAGGAAAAGGGCAAGAAACCCGAGCCGCTGCTGTCCTTCCCCGGCGGCGCATTGGTGCATTTCGCGGTGTCCGACCGCGAGGTGATGATGACCACGCGGCTGGCCGGAGCGGACACACGCTTTCTGCCCTTCAACAAGGGCGACCATGGTGCTGCGGGCAATCCGGTCAATCCGAACGGCCACCGCACCGCCTATCTGTGGGAAGAAATCTGGGCGCGGGAAAGCTGGCTGGAGATTTTGGGCCGCTATATGGTCGGGGTGCGGGATGCGAAAAAGCACCTGACCGGCATGATTTTCCCGCGCTTCCACCAGCTGGACGCCACCCGCCGGTTGCGCGCGGCGGTGCTGGAGGAAGGGCCGGGCGGGAAATACCTGATCCAGCATTCGGCGGGGTCGGGCAAGACCAACTCCATCGCCTGGACGGCACATCTGCTGGCCGATCTGCATGACGCGCGGGACGAGAAGATTTTTTCGTCGGTCGTGGTGGTGTCGGATCGCAACGTGATTGACACCCAGTTGCAGGAGGCGATCTTTGCCTTCGAGCGCACGACCGGCGTTGTGGCGACGATAACGGGCGAGGCGGGGGCGAAGAGCGGACAACTGGCCGAGGCGCTGGCGGGTGGCAAGAAGATCGTCGTCTGCACCATCCAGACCTTTCCCTTTGCGCTGAAGGCGGTGCAGGATCTGGCGGCGACCAGCGGCAAGCGTTTCGCGGTGATCGCCGACGAGGCCCATTCCAGCCAGACCGGCGAGGCGGCCTCGAAGCTGAAGCAGGTGCTGTCGGCCGAGGAACTGGCCGAGATGCAGGACGGCGGTGAGATCAGCGCCGAGGACGTACTGGCCGCGAACATGGCGGCGAAGGCGGGATCGTCGGGGATCAGCTTCATCGCCTTTACCGCGACGCCCAAGGCCAAGACGCTGGAACTGTTCGGTCGTCGCCCCGACCCCGCCGCGCCCGCCGGACCGGGGAACCTGCCCGAACCGTTCCATGTCTATTCGATGCGGCAGGCCATCGAGGAGGGGTTTATCCTCGACGTGCTGAAGAACTACACGCCCTATGCGCTGGCCTTTCGGCTGGCGAATGGTGGCGAGGAGATGGACGACCGCGAGGTCGAGCGCGGCGCGGCGCAGAAGGCGCTGATGCAATGGGTGAAGCTGCATCCTTGGAACATCGCCCAGAAGGTCGCCATCGTGGTCGAGCATTACCGCGCCATGGTGATGCCGCTGCTGGACGGTCAGGCCAAGGCGATGGTGGTGGTCGAAAGCCGCAGGGAGGCGGTGCGCTGGCAGATCGCCATGCAGAAATACATCGCGGAAAAGGGCTATGGGCTGGGCACGCTGGTGGCTTTCTCGGGCGAGGTGGTCGACCCCGACAGCGGCCCCGATCCCTTCACCGAGACGTCGAAGGTGCTGAACCCCGGCCTGCGCGGCGACATTCGCGAGACATTCAAGGGGCCGGAGTTCCACGTGTTGATCGTGGCGAACAAGTTCCAGACCGGCTTCGACCAGCCGCTTTTGTGCGGCATGTATGTTGATCGGCGGCTGGCGGGCATCCAGGCGGTGCAGACGCTGTCGCGGCTGAACCGGGCGTATTCTGCGGGCGGGATCACCAAGGATACGACCTATATCCTCGATTTCGCCAACAGCGCCGAGGACATCCTGACTGCCTTCCGCACCTATTACGAGACGGCGGAACTGGAGGCGGTGACCGACCCGGATCAGGTGCTGGACCTGCGGGCAAAGCTGGATGCGCTTGGCTATTACGACGATTACGAGGTGGATCGCGTGGTCCGTGCTGAACTCAACCCCAAGGCCAGCCACGCCAGCCTCTCCGCCGCCATCGAGCCTGTGGCCGACCGGCTGCTGAAATCCTTCCGCACCGCGAAGGAGGCCGGGATCGCCGCCCGCGCCGCTGGCGACGACCGGGCGGCGTTGGTTGCCAAGCAGACCCAGGACGCGCTGACCCTGTTCAAGGCCAATATGGGGGCCTTCCTGCGGCTCTACAGTTTCCTGTCGCAGATCTTCGACTATGGCTCGACCGCCATCGAGGCGCGCAGCATCTTCTACCGCCGCCTGATCCCACTTCTGGATTTTGGCCGCGAGCGGGAGGGCGTGGACCTCAGCAAGGTGGAACTGACGCACCACAAGCTGACCGCCAAGGACAAGACGAACCTGACCCTGGGCAGCGCGGCTGAGAAGCTGAAGCCGATGACCGAGACCGGCTCTGGCGAGGTGCAGGACAAGGAAAAGGCGCTGCTGTCCGAGATCCTGTCGAAGATGAACGACCTGTTCACCGGGGTGACGGACAATGACCAGCTTTCCTATGCCATGGCGATCAAGGGCAAGCTGTTGGAGAACGAAACCCTCTCCCAGCAGGCCGGTAGCAACCAGAAGGAGCAGTTCGACAACTCGCCGGTACTGAAGACCGCGCTTCTGGACGCGATCATCGGCGCTCTCGACGCCCATTCGGCCATGAGTCGCCAGGCACTGGAGTCACAGGCGATCCAGGACGGGCTGAAAGCCGCGCTGATGGGGCCGGGGCGGCTGTATGAGGCGCTGAGGGAGCGGGTGGCGTGATAATAGGAGAGAAGAGGCCAGACCTCCTTTGTTGTCAGTCGGGGGGTAAGAAGAGAGGCCGCAGCCAGCCGCCTCGATCCCGCTTGGTAAGCTCAGAAGGCGGTTGGGTGGTGTTCTTCGGCGTCCACTGCATCGGGTCAGCCTTGAATTGAACGGAAATAGAGGCCATAGAGGCGTCCAGTTATAAACTCCATCAGTTGGAGCAAGGAACAATCATGTTCAAGCATCCCTCAGACCTACACTGTTTCGGATTTCATCGAATGGAATACCAAAAAGCAACTGGTTTTGTCTCCTGAGTTTCAAAGAGGCTCAGTCTGGAGTCCTTCAGCGAAAGTCTTTCTCATAGACACCATCTTGAATGACCTACCTATGCCTCAGATCTACTTCCGCACCAAACTAAACTCACAGGCGCAAACGACGGTGCGGGAAGTCGTTGAGGTCACGTCCGTCAAGGTGGTGTAAATTCCCGGATGGCCTGAGGGCATGATCAGGCGGCTTTCGTTGTGATGCTGAGAATGGGGTCGATCTCCTCCTTGTCGATCTGGGCGAAGGCCTCGACCATCATGTAGCGGCTTGCGGTCTGCCATTCGTCGTTCTGCTCGAACAGCACTGCGCCGATCAGACGCATGATGGAGGCCTCGTTAGGGAAGATGCCGACGACATCGGCGCGGCGCTTCACCTCCTTGTTCAGGCGCTCGATCGGGTTGGTCGAATGCAGCTTGGTGCGGTGCTGTCGCGGAAAGGACATGTATGCCAGGACGTCGTGCTCGCTGGCGTCCATGAGGTCTGCCAGCTTGGGCCTGCGCGGGCGCAACTGCTCTGAGACCTTCCGCCAAGTCTCACCGGCATGGGTGCGGTCGGGTTGGTCGAAAGCCTGGCGGATCGCCGCGGCGATGACGGTGTGCTGGCCGCGCGAGACATGGGCCAGAGCGTTGCGCATCCAGTGAACGCGGCACCGCTGCCACGTGGCCTCGAAGACCCGGGCAATGGCGGCCTTGAGGCCGGTATGGGCGTCGCTGATGACCAGCCGCACGCCTCCGATCCCGCGGGCCTTGAGCGACCGCAGGAACTCGGTCCAGAAGGTCTCGGCTTCGGACGGACCAATGCCCAGACCGATGATTTCCCTCCTGCCTTCGGTGTTGGCAGCGACGGCGATTATGGCCGCCACGGGCACGATGCGCCCACCCTGGCGCACCTTCAGATAGGTGGCATCCAGCCAGAGATAGGGCCAGTCGCCGGTCAGCGGGCGGTTGAGGAACTCGCCGACCCGCTCGTCGATATCCTTGCACAGCTTCGACACCGTGCTCTTGGAGATGCCCGACAGCCCCATGGCCTGCACCAGCTCGTCCACGCGGCGGGTCGAGACGCCACCGATCCAGGCTTCTTGAATGACGGCGACAAGCGCCTGCTCGGAGGTTTTGCGCGCCTCCAGGAAGCCGGGAAAGTAACTGCCCTGCCTGAGCTTCGGCACCCGCAGGTTCAAGGTGCCCAAACGGGTATCGAGAGCGCGCTCTCGATACCCGTTGCGCCAGGTCGTGCGCTCGCCGTTGCGCTCATGCCGGCCGGCGCCGATCAGGCCATCGACATCGCTCTCCATGATCAGTTGAAGGACGGCCTCGGCAATGCCGCGCAGGAAGTCGCCCTGATCGTGCTTGGCCAGAAGCTCGGACAGGTCCATGTTGGATTTGGTCATCGGGGTCTCCGTAAGGTTCGTGGTTGAAGCGTCGAAACTCCACCTCGACCATACACCTCGATGGCCACCCGGGATGACACCGGCGACGGCGCTGAAATTACACCACGTCCTCGGACGCTAACGTCGTTGACGGACAGCAGCGACTGCGTGCAATCCTTGAGTTTGCGTCGAGCAGTCTCAAGCTCACCTCAAAGTCGCCAAACTTTAAAGGCAATACATATCGTGATTTATCTGTCGAAGACCAAGAGAGATTCCTATCATATCGCATCCCGGTCGTTCAGCTAGTGAATGCTTCCGATGCCGAAGTTCTTGAGGTGTTCGCTCGTTTAAATTCCTACAGCGTAAAGGTCACACCCGCCGAGCTAAGGCACGCAGAGTTTTCTGAGCCGGTGAAATGGGCCATATACGAAGCGGCAAGAGAATGGTCGGTTCTCTGGAGTGAATTAAAGGTAGTCTCGACGCGCGACACTGTTCGGCTAAAGCACACCACACTGATTGCCGAAATGTTCATTGCATTGGACCGAGGTCTTGGCGATGGGGGAGAGACTCAGATCACACGCTATTATAAGGCAAAGAAGTCCGAAGGAGATGAATATTTTTTGACGCTGCGCGATCACTTGGATAGGACGATTTCTCAAATAATCGAACATACAAAGGATGACTTTTCCGAAACGACATTCTTCGATGCGCCGAATTTTCTGATACTGTTTTCTGCTGTGGCATTTCTGAACGGATACTTGCCAAATTCTAAGGTCACCGAAGGCGTCAACCAGTTCTCCGGGCGCGGGGTGGATTGGGATAGAGCTGCAGTTAATCTCGCAACCTTGGCGCAGGCGCTCGATGACGATTCCGAGGAACAAGGGCAGCATTCTCAATTTGTAGCAGCAACAAAGAGCACCACACACCGTATTTCTTCGCGGAAAGTCCGATTTGAGGCCGTTGTGAGGGCGATTTCACGTGATGTTGCTGGCGCGTAGGATACCCCGCTTCAATGCCCATCTGGATCATCTTGCCGACATCATATCGATGATCGACGCACCGATACCCAGAACTTCGGAACGCGTATTTTCGGCGGAAAAGGCGCTTATTCAGATACAAATTGAGTGGGAGAACTTTATTCGGGGTCTCATATTGGATAGCGCGACTGGAAATTTCGAAAATAGTTCAGGACCGATCACTTCAAGAAAATATCCCCGCTTGCGTTCCAGGGAGGCAGCTGCACATAAGTTGATTGAGACCTATCCCCGCCGGAAGTCTGAACCGGATTGGTATTTGCCGGATGAGGCTATTAACGCTGCTATTCGCCTTGATGTTTCGAATCAACATCAGATAGCGGCAGAGCTTGGGGTAACGCCTTGGCCTATTGGGGATCTCCGGCGTATGCGGAATTTTATCGCACACAAATCCAAAAAGTCTGCTCTTGAAATCCGAAAAACGGGCATTGCCCTCAGTTCCACCAGAATTGACGTGCTTGATGTCGCGTTTCAATACAGTTCCGGAGGTATAAAAAGATATGTTGACTGGATCAATTTTGCAAAAGGTTCCGCAGCGCGCCTGGTGGCATGAAGTTATAATAATGCATCGAAGTGGCGCTGGAAAAGCAAGCCTCCGCCGAGGGCCGTTGCTCTGAGCCCAGACCTTGGACCGCCGCGATCTGGAGTTTTGCGGCTCTGATCACGGGGGGCGGGCTGGTTGCGCCACCGGGAATATGCAGGTCGATCGGCACGTTGTAACCGATCGCGCTGTGAGCGCCGGATCTCGTTGTAGTCTCTGCGCCAAGCCTCCAACTTTTCGCGGGCGTCCGCAAGATCCATGAACCAGTGGGCGTTCAGGCATTCCGCCCGCAGCTTGCTGTTGAACGCCTCGATGAAGCAGTTGTCGGTGGGTTTCCCTGGTCGGGAGAAGTCCAATAGCGCAAGCGTGGAGCGTCGCCCGTTCAGGTTCTGTAATTCCATGGCATGAGGGCGCCGAGATGGGCGCTCGGCCATTGGTTTGCGATGCGGCTCAGGGTCTGGCTGAGCCAGGCGGTCGGATCGACGCTGTTCATCCGGCGGGTTTGCAGGAGGGGGGCGATGGTGGCCCATGTGCGGCAACCGCCATCTGACCCGGCGAACAGGCTGCTCTTCCGTGTGATCGTCTGGGGTCTGATGGCGCGCTCGACGATGTTGGAGTCCAACTCGACCAGACCATTGGTAAGGAACCGCTCGAAGATTTCGCGGCGGGAGATGGCATAGCGCATGGCCTCGGCCAGCTTCGATTTACCGGAGATGCGCGGCAAGGTCTGCTGCCAGAGCGTGAAGAGGCCGGTGACGATGGGGGCGGAGACGGACTGGCGCGCGGCGGCACGGGCCTCTCAGCATCGCCCAGATCTGACGCGCCATGCGGTTGGCCAGCGCGATGGCGATGAGTTTCAGCGGTTTTTCCCCAGCATGCACCCCAGCCAGTCCTCGCCCGGATCAGTCCGTTTGCGGGTGGAAATCACCCCCATGGCGCCAAGGCAGAGCAGCCGCCGAATGTAGCTTGCCCATCTTCGAGATCGCCCCCAGCCGCTCCTTGCCACCACTGGAATGCGGCTTCGGCGTCAGACCAAGCCAGACCGACAGGTCGCGGGCCGAGCGGAAGGCCGACATGTCCGGCAGCATGGCAGCAAGGACACTGGCCGTGATCGGGCCGAGGCCCGGCATCGTTTGCAGCCGCCGAGCGGTCTCATCCGCCTCGGCGGCACGGCGCAGGTCGGTGGTGATGGCGTCGATGCGCACCTTCGTGTCGGCGAATTGCCCGACCAGCAGATCGAGCGGCATGCGCGCCTCGGGCGGCAGATCCGCCGCCTCCGCCTCGGCGACGAGGCGGTTCATGTTGTGGATGCCCTTCGGCACCACGATGCCGAATTCCCCGAGATGGGCGCGGATCGCATTCGCAAGCTGGGTCAGTTGCCGGACGAGGAAATCCCGTGCCCGGTGGCTCATCAGTACCGCCTGCTGGACCTCACTCTTGATCGGCACGAAGCGCATCGTCGGTTGCAAGACGGCCGTGCAGATCGCCTCCGCGTCGTTCGTCGGCTTACGCGGCTGCACCGCAGCCACGGTCCTCCTCACCATCGGTCTTTTCTCGCTTGACGAAGGGTTTGACGTATGACGGCGGGATCAGCCGCACCTCATGGCCGAACTTCGTCAGCTCTCGCGCCCAGTAATGCGCTCCGGCACAGGCTTCCATGCCGATCAGGCAGGGGGCGAGACGCGAGAAGAACAGCAGCATCTGCGCCCGCCGGACCTGTCGCCTGATGGCGACCCTTCCGGCGGCATCAACGGCATGCACTTGGAACACGTTCTTGGCCAGATCGAGCCCGACCGTGGTAATCTCCTTCATGGATGGCTCCCTTCATGGGTTCGTGTGACAGCACCCAATGTGGCACAGTGCCATGCCGGGAGCGGGAGCAAGCCACAACAGCAAGGGCGCCGCGATGGCTCACCCACCAGACGATCCAGATCCTGCCCGCATGCTCGGTGCGGAACACATAGAGCGCCCAGCTGAACGGATCGCTGCCGCTGTCGCGCACCAGGGCGAGAAGGGAGTCCATCCCCTTCCGGAAGTCGATCGGCTGGCTCACAAGGAAGACCTTCGCCCGACGGGATCACGGCCCGAACGCACCGTCCGACGGATCTGGGTCAGGGCCGCTTCCCTGATCTCCGAACCCACCCGGATCGGGGCATAGCCAATCACCAGGTCAATCCGGCCAAGGTCCACGCCCTTCGTTTGAGCGAGGGGGCTGAGATGCCAACGGAAGGACTGTCGATGCGCTGGTTACGCGACGTGATTGAGATTGAAGCACGCCCAAGCCCGATGTTACTTTCGCGAGAACGTCGTTCTGTGCATCAAAAACATGTTGACAGGTGCTTTGCAAGCTTATGCTTCCGATTTGCACTGTTATGCTTCGCTTACAAATCAACGGAAAATGGTGGAGCTGAGGGGAATCGAACCCCTGACCTCATCATTGCGAACGATGCGCTCTCCCAACTGAGCTACAGCCCCGCTCCACTGAGGCTGCTTTTGGCCCATGATGTGGTCGGTGTCAATAGACCGGCGGAGACTTTTGTTGATCAGTGCTCATGCGAGTGGCCGCGACTCCTGTTGCACTCATACGGAGCGGAGGTCTTGCCGCAGCAGGGCCAGGGAGCGGAGGATGCCAAGCACCGCGGGGAACCTGTGGCGAGACGAACCGCGGGCATCAGATTGGGGCATGGTGGGCTTGCCCGCCCCAGAGGTGAGTCGTTCGGCCATCGCCGGTTTGCCCGCCAAATGCCGTTCAGGTTGGGCCGGGCGCGCGGCGGATCATGCGGCCTATCCCCCGAATCTCTGGCGTGGAGGATGGAGGTGGCAACCGGATCAGGGGAAATACGGCCCCCCCCGGACACAGGGGCATGTGCCTTACGCCTGCGGGGGGATCCCGTTATCACTGCGTTGCGCGCCGGGGCCTGTCCGCCGGTCGGGAATCATCGCGGAGCGTCCGGACGTCATGGGGCGCCGATCGCGATCCGAGGGCGACCGCATGGTGGACTTGTCCCACGGCCACCGTGCCGAACCGGCCACATGCCCGGGCCGAACGCCGGCTCAGAGCAATGACAGGCCGTTCTGCCGCCGGGCGCGGGCGATCTCGTCCATCAGCAGGAACTGTTCCTCCCAGTCGATATCCATCGACTCGGCTTCTTCCATCTCGAAGAAATAGGGCTTGTGGCCGATCCGGTCGCGGGTTTCGCGCATCAGCGCGAAAGGCATCGCGTAGATCGCATGGTTGATTTCATAGACCGGGGTAATATCCTGGCTGCGAGGCCAGCGTTCGACGGTGTTGTCGTAGTTGAAGGGCTTGCCGTCGCGCCACAGGAATTTCTGTAGCCTGGTTGCGCTGATCAGGCTGTCATAGCCCTCCGCACGGATCCGGTGATAGGCGTCCAGCGCGCGCTGATAGACGGCGGCGGTGGCGAAGGGATGGGTGACATGGGTCCAGAAAATATCGCCGTCCTCGCTCAGATGGGCGATGTAATCGGCGATGAAGGCGCCCATCGAGGTCGCCGAATTGCCCCATTCCTCGGGCCGGGGCAGGGGGGTGACGCGGGCGTCCTCTTCGGCGGCGAAACGCGCGGCATAGTCGAGCACCAGCGGATCGTTCGACGAGACGATGATCCGGTCCAGCCCGGTGACCTTCTGCATCTGCCGCAGTTTCAGTTCCAGCAGGCCGTTCTCATAGCCCGCGAAGGGGCGGGTGTTCTTGTGCTTCACGCGCTCGCTGCCCGCGCGGCAGGGGATGAACCCGATCATCTTCGTCATGCTGTCCCTTTCCGTCAGCCGGTCTTGCGGCGGTATTTGTGATGTTCCGAAGGCGCGATGGTCTTTTCCTCGGCGCCGACGAGGATTTCCGCCTCGCGGATCTTGCCGACATAATCGCGGAAGGAGGAGGTCGTCAGATCCAGCGCCACCGCATCGAAATGCGCCCAGTCGGTATTGCCCAGCTTGACGTGCTTTTCCACCATCCGCGCGCCCGCCGCCACCGCCATCGCGGAGCCGAACCAGCCGGGATCGTGGCTGGAATAGGCCGGGATGATGCGCGGATCGGCCTTCGACAGCCGGTCGTAATGCCGCACGACGCCGATGTTGCAATCGGCGGGCGGGGTCGGATAGGCCGAATTCGCCTGCATCAGATAAAGCTGCGGCGCCTGGGCAAAGGTCTCCAGCACCCATTTTTCATAGCGGTGATCGGTCATGCCGGTGGACAGAACCACACCCCGGTCACAGGTCTGCGCGACATGGGCGAGGTAATCGGTATGTTCCGAAATCGTCGAGGGCAGTTTCACCAGCGGCGGGTCGAACTGCATCACGAAGCGGTAGGAGGGTTCGTCCAGCAACGAGGCGAACTCTCCTGCATGCCGATGACGATTTCCCGGGTCTGGCTGTCGCCCGCCGCGAACTGGCGCCCGGGGAGGTGGGCATAGCCGAGGCCGGGGCGGAAATCGAAGCCGACCATATAGACCTTCTACGCCCGCCCGCGTTACCGCGCGACCTGAAGCGCGGACATGAACAGGATGTCCTCGATCAAGAATTCGCCCGACAGCGCAGCCCCGGCAGTTCGCGCCGCAGCAGCGCCGAGATTTCGTGTTCCAGAAACAGGTCGGCGGCGGTGACGGGGCTGCCGTCCGGTTTCCAGGTGATGTCGTAGCGCATCGCCTGCATCTGCGGCAGGGAGTCCAGAATGAGGGTCTGGACGCGGCGGAGGAGGGGCGAAACTGAGGTCACGGGCGGTTCCTGTTATGCTGGCGCACCATAGGAACCGCCCGCGCGGGATGCAAGCGCCGGCTCACCCCCGCAGGGCGGCGGCGGGCGGCTGGCGATAGGCGTGCCAGGCGGGCAGCACGGCCATCCCCGCCGCCACGGCCAGCACGATCAGCAGGCCGTTCAGGTCGGATCCGGCGAAGGCGACCGGCAGCGGAAAGCCGCGTTCCGCGCTGAACAGCCGCGACATTCCCTGTGCGGCGACGAACCCGACCGCGTAGCCGAGGAAGATGCCGATGCAGATCAACGCGAAGAGTTCGGTCCAGACGATGCCGAACACCGCCCCGCGCGGGGCGCCAAGGGCCCGAAGCGCCCCGATCTGCCGCCGCCGCTGGCCGACATGGATCACCGTCACCAAAAGCAGCGCCGCCGCCACCAGAGCCTGCGCCCCGGCGGCGATCGCCCCCAGAACCCGCTTCGCATCGCCAAGCGCCGCATACAGCGCGGTCAGCACTTCGCCCGGAAACACCGCCAGCGTGCCGTTCTGGCGGTAGTCCTGCCGCAGTTTGTAGGCATCGGCGATGGTCTTCGGCTTGACGAGGATCGCCGGAAGGCCGGGAAGGTCGCGCCCGGTCCAATCCTCGGCCAGAGGCGCATCGGGGTCGATTGCGCCGTGATGGTGGTCGTCATGCCCTTCATGGTCATGCTCATGACCGGTCTCAAGCCCATGCACATGCCAGACCGCCTGAATCGGCACCAGAATCGCGCGGTCCCAGGGCGTTCCGGTGGGCTGCATCCGGCCGGTGACGCGGTAGCCGGTGCCCTCATGCACCTCGCCGCCTTCCGATAGCTTGCCGTGCTCGGGGGTGATCATGTCGCCCGGGCGCAGGTCGATGGCGGCGCCCACGACGGCCTCGCCCTCGGCGGCGAAGATCCGTCCCTCGGTGAAGCCCGGCGAAAGGGCGGCGATCAGTGCTGTGGTGGTGCCGACGATCGGATCACCATGGTGAAAGTCGCCAAAGCCGATGGGCGCGGCCCAGGCCACGCGTGGATCCACCGAGAGCCGTTGCAGCACCTCGCCCGGCATCAGGGGTAGCGGCGCCGCCTGAAGAAAGACCGACGACAGCACCAACTGCGTTTCGCTCCCCGGCGCGCCCACGATCAGATCGAACTGATCCGAGGCCCGCGCGCTTCCCAGCCGCAGGGCGCGTTCCTGCAACGTTACCGCCACGCCAAGCGCCACCGCCAGCGCAACCAGCAGCACCACCACGACCGAGCCCGCCCAGAGGCGGCGCAGGTCCGACAGGACGAAGCGGATCATGTCGTGCTTCTCCTGAGTATCCGCGACGATCACGCCGCCTTCGAGGGAAATCCGCCGCGACAGCCGCCCGGTCAGGCGCGCATCATGCGACACCACGATCAGCGTCGCGCCCGTTTGTCCGGCCAGATCGCACAGCAGCGCGCCGATCGCCGCGCCGTTGAGCGGGTCGAGGCTGGCCGTCGGCTCATCGGCGACGATCACCCCGGGGTTGCGCAGGAGCGCACGGGCCACGGCCACGCGCTGCATCTCGCCGCGCGACATGGTTTCGACCGGCTGATCCGGCCGCATGAGGCCCACCTGCACCAGCAGCGCCCCGGCACGCGCGACCAGCGCCGCATCCGCCACCCGCGACAGCCGCGCGGGCAGCAGCACGTTTTCATGCGCCGACAGGCCGGGGAACAGGTGAAAATCCTGCATCACCAGCCCGACATTGGCGCCGCGCCAGCGATCCCGCCCGCCTTCGCTGAGGGTCGTGAGGTCGGTCTCCCCCCACAGCACGCGGCCCCGCGTGGGGCGCCCCAGCCCGGTGATAATGTTGACAAAGGTCGATTTTCCCGAACCCGACGGTCCGGTGACCGCCACATGCTCGCCCGCCGTGATGCGCAGCGCCTCTACCCGCAGCACGGGCGCGGCGAGGCCGGGGAAGGTGACGTCGATGTCTTGCAAATCCAGTGACGGCATCATGCAATCCTATACACCGCTTCGCGCAGGCGCAGCTGGCTGACGAAACCGGTTTCGGGGTCGGTCCAGGAACCACGCTCCAGCCGCCCCGTCACCTCGATCGTCTGGTTCGGCTGCACGAAGGTCTGCCGCCGGTCGAGGTAGACCACGACGATCGTGTCCGGCCAGTCGGAATCGCTCGAACAGAACGGGCAGAGCGCCATCGGGATTTTGGTCAGCACGAAGAACTGCGCCTCCGCCTTCAACGGCGGCGCCATGAAGCCCCGGATCTGCACCTGCTGCCCGGTCAGGAGCTTCACCTTCTCCGAGAATTGCAGCCCAAGCGCGCTGTAGGAGGCATAGAGTTCATCAAAGGTGATCTGCGGCACCTCGGCCCGCGCCGGGCGCGCAAGGGCCAGCATCGGCAGGGCGAGGCAGGTTCGGCGGGTGATCATCGGCATCTCCAGAGAGGAGGGGGGCCCGAAGGCCCCACGCTCATTTCGCCGCGCCAAGCGCGAAGGTTTCGGCCAGCACGCGATAGACGTCCGACTGCTCCATATAGCCCTTGAAGCCCTCGGCGCCGGGGCCGGTCGCCTGAAGCACCACGTCATCGACCGCATGAACCGCGGTGTCATTGTCCTTCGGCAGGTTGCCGATGCGCAGGGTCGCGCCGGGAACGTTATAGGCTTCGTTCGCGACATATTCGCCCGTTTCGGTCTTCACCGCCGGTTCAAACGGACCGTCCAGCTTCGGCCCCCAGGTTTCGTAATAATCCGGGAAGTTGCTGGCAAAGATCGCAAGGTGGCGGCTCACATCCACGCGGTCCGGGTATCCGTCGCCATCGGCATCGGTATAGTTCGGGAAGCCCGCCTCGTCATAGACGCCAACCTTGTCGCGGCCGGTGCCGGGACGGTCCTCGTCGATCGTGCCGATCAGCGAAATGCCATGGGTATGGTCGCCGGTCACCACGATCATCGTGTCCGGGTTCTTCGCGGCAAAGTCCCGCGCCACGGCCACCGCATGGTCGAACTCGATGGTTTCGAGCACGGCACGCTCCCAATCCATCGGATGGGACATCTTGTCGACCGATGCCGCCTCGACCATCAGGAAGAAGCCCTCGGGGTTCTTTGAAAGCTGATCCAGCGCCGCCTGCGTCATGTCCACCAGCCCGGGCTGATCGGGGAACTTCTCCGCCGTGCCCTTCTTCAGCTGGTTGCGGTCGAGCCAGGTGTCCATGTTGCCGGTGTGGAACAGGCCCAGCACCTTGCCCGAATTGCTGCCCGCCGTGGCGGCCAGTTCGGCCTTCGTCGTGGCGATGCTATAGCCCGCATCGCGGAACAGCTGGATATAATCCTTGTCGTCCTTGCGCTTCGAGCCGGGAATGTCGGACTTCAGGAAATAGGCCGAACCGCCGCCCAGCACGACATCGGGCTGCACGTCGTAGAACATGCCGACGATCTCGGCCTTGTCGGCGCGCTTGCGGGTATGCGCGACCAGCGCCGCCGGGGTGGCGTCTTCGAGTTCGGCGGTCGAGACGATGCCGATCGACTTCTTCCCGGTGCGGCGCAGCGCCTCGGCGATGGTTTCCACCTTCGGATCGTCAAGGCTCGCGGGCGTGCGGTCGGCATAGACGCCAAGCGCGTTCACCCGGCTTTTGTGCCCGGTCATATAGGCCGACATCGTGTTGGCCGAGTTGGTCGCGATCGAATGCGTCGAGGAGGTGCCGATGAAGGCCATATGGTCGAGGTCATCCATCGCCAGCCGGCCGTTCGCCTTGCCGTCCGCCATGCCCTTCGACATGATCCGCGCCGAGGTCCGGTGCGCGACCGAAAGCCCGTCGCCCAGCAGGAAGATGATGTTCTTCGCCTTCGGCGCCTCCGGCGTGCCGTAGACGGTCCAGGTGACGGTCTTCTCCGCGCCGCCCGCCGTCACGGTCACGGTATAGTCGCCGGGCGTGGCCAGCGCCAGATCGCGCAGGATCAGCGCCGACCCCAACACCTTGTCATCCTTGTCCTTTTCCTCGGCGACATACGCGGCGGGCTTGCCGAAGACCTCGGCGTAGGGCTTGCCGTTCACGGTGACGGCGATCTCGGATTCGGGGTGAACCTTGTCGAGCTCGACCTTGAAGTCGAAGGGCGCGTTCACAAGGATCGTCGCCCGGTCGAGCGGCATGATCATATGTGCCTGAGCGGTGCCGGTGAGGAGGGTGGTGGCCGCGAGTGCGGCGATCAGGGTGCGCATGGTGTCCTCTGTGCAGACGAAAGCGTTATACAGTTGCGTCAATTAACCACGTCAGATGACGGTTGCGTGACGCCGGGCGACTTTTCCGCCTGCGCGTTCGGGGGCCGGGCCGTCACCTTCCTGTCGCAAATCCGTGGTTGTGTCCGCGCTGAAATCGACCGGGGGCGGGCGCGCGCCTGCCCGATGCCGCGGCAAATGGTTGACAGCCGGGGATTTCGGTCGAAATCATGGGCCATTGCCGGTCCGCAAGGACGGGATGCGCCTTGCGGCTGTCGGGAGCGGCCGCGAAACCGGGGCGCGTCCCCATCTTGCCCCGAAGGGAGGAAGACAGATGAAACACACGTTCCTGTGGCTGGCGGCGCTGGCCGCGCTGCCTGCATCTGCGCAGGCCAAGACCGAGATTTCATGGTGGCATGCGATGGCCGGCGCGAATGGCGAGGTGGTCACCAAGATCGCCGCCGATTTCAACGCCAGCCAGTCCGACTATGAACTGAAGCCGGTGTTCAAGGGCACCTATCCCGAAACGCTGAACGCGGGCATCGCCGCCTTCCGCGCGGGGCAGGCGCCGGACATCATCCAGGTCTTCGACGTCGGCACCGGCGTGATGATGGGGGCGCGGGGCGCGATCAAGCCGGTGGCGGAGGTTCTGGAGGAGGCTGGCCATACCTTCGACAAGAGCCAGTACCTGCCGGGCATCGTCGGCTATTATTCGACGCCCGAGGGGCAGATGCTGTCCTTCCCCTACAATTCCTCCTCGCCGATCCTTTACTACAACAAGGACATCTTCGCGAAGGCGGGCCTGTCCGACGACACGCCGCTGAAAACCTGGGCCGATGTCTGGGCCGCCGCGCGCAAGATCAAGGCATCGGGGGCGGCAAGCTGCGGATATACCTCGACCTGGCTGACCTGGATCCATACCGAGAACTTCGCCGCCTGGAACGACACGCCCTGGGCCAGCAACGAAAACGGCCTTGGCGGCACGCCGGAGCTGAAGATCGACGGGTCGCTGTTCGTCAAGCATTTCGGCGAACTGGCGGAGCTGGCGAAGGAGGGGGTGTTCGTCTACGGCGGGCGGACCTCGGAGGCGAAGCAGAATTTCACCTCGGGCGAATGCGGCATCCTGACCGAAAGTTCGGGCGGGCTGGGCGACATCATCAAGTCGGGGATCAACTACGGCATCGGCCAGCTTCCCTATGACGAAACCGCCCCGGGCGCGCCGCAGAACACCACGCCGGGCGGCGCCTCGCTGTGGGTGATGGGGGGCAAGTCGGCCGAGACCTACAAGGGTGTCGCCGCCTTCTTCCAATATCTGTCGCAGACCGATGTGCAGCAGTATCTGCATGAAAAGTCGGGCTATCTACCGGTGACGATGGCTGCTTATGAGGCGACGAAGGCCTCGGACTTCTATGAGCAGAACCCCGGTCGCGAAACACCGCTGCTGCAAATGTCGGGCAAGGCGCCGACGGCCAATTCCAAGGGGGTGCGTGCGCCGAACCTGCCGCAGTTGCGCGACATCCAGAACGAGGAATACGAAAAGATGCTTGCCGGTCAGCAAAGCGCGGAACAGGCGCTGAAGAATGCGGTCGAGCGGGGCAATGCCGCGATCCGCGAGGCCTCCGGCGGCTGAGGGCGGCCACTTTGACAGGGTGACATGACATGAGGCGGACCGTCTTTCCGCACCGGATCCTGCCATGGCTGCTGCTGGCGCCGCAGCTTGCGATCACGGTGATCTTCTTCTACTGGCCCGCGGCGCAGGCGTTCCGGCAATCGGTCCTGCGCGAGGATCCGTTCGGCCTGACGACGACCTTCGTCGGCTTCGCCAATTTCCGCAGGGTTCTGTCGGATCCGAACTATGTGAACGCCTTGCAGGTGACGGTGGTGTTTTCCTGCCTGGTGGCGTTCGGGGCGCTGGCGATCGCGCTGTTCCTGGCGGTGCAGACGGAAAAGATCGTGCGGGGCAGGGGGATCTACCGCACGCTGATGATCTGGCCCTATGCGGTCGCCCCGGCCATCGCCGGGATGCTGTGGCTGTTCATGTTCAACCCGAATTTCGGCACGCTCTCGGTGCCGCTGAAGGCGATGGGGATCGACTGGAACCCGCTGCTCGATGGCCAACAGGCGATGGCGCTGGTCGTGGCGGCGGCGACGTGGAAGCAGATCAGCTACAATTTCCTGTTCTTCGTCGCGGGGTTGCAGGCGATTCCGCGCTCGCTGCTCGAAGCGGCGGCGATCGACGGGGCCTCCCGGCGGCGGGCGTTCTGGACCATCGTCTTCCCGCTGCTGACGCCGACGACCTTCTTTCTGCTGGTGGTGAACACGGTCTATGCGCTGTTCGACACCTTCGGCATCATCCATGCGGTCACCGGCGGCGGCCCCGGCAAGGCGACGGAAACGCTGGTGTACAAGGTCTACAACGACGGCTTCGTGAACCTGATCGTCGGGTCTTCGGCCGCGCAGTCGGTAATCCTGATGGTGATCGTCGTCGCGCTGACGGCGGTGCAGTTCCGGTTCATCGAACGGAGGGTGCATTATGGCTGACCCGACGGCGCCGCGCCCCGCTGACCGGATGCTGGCGCATTTCTGGATGGTTCTGGGCGTGATCGTGGTGGCCTTCCCGGTCTATTACGTCTTCATCGCCTCCACCCACACGACACAGACGATCCTGCGCCCGCCGCTGCCCCTGCTGCCGGGCGGCGCGGCGGGTGCGAATTATTCCGAAGCCTTCGCGGGCGGGGTCAGCCGGATCGGCGGGGTCAGCCTGTGGCGGCTTCTGGGCAATACGACGCTGGTCGCAATGGGCATCGCGCTCGGCAAGATCGCGATCTCGATGGCCTCGGCCTATGCGATCGTGTTCTTCCGCTTTCCGTTCCGGATGACCTGCTTCTGGCTGATCTTCATCACGCTGATGCTGCCGGTCGAGGTGCGGATCCAGCCGACCTACAAGGTGATGGTGGATCTCGGCCTGATCGACACCTATGCGGGGCTGATCCTGCCGCTGATCGCCTCGGCGACCGCGACGCTGCTGTTCCGGCAGTTCTTCATGACCATTCCGGACGAACTGCTTGAGGCCGCGCGGGTGGATGGCGCGGGTCCGTGGCGGTTCTTCCGCGATATTCTGTGGCCGCTGTCGCTGACCAATGTGGCGGCGATCTTCGTGATCCAGTTCATCTATGGCTGGACCCAATACCTGTGGCCGCTGCTGGTCACGAATTCCAATGACATGAACACCATCGTCATCGCGCTGAAGAAGATGATCTCCTTTGCCGATGCAGATACGCCCTGGAACCTGGTGATGGTGACCTCGGTCCTGGCCATCCTGCCGCCGATCCTGGTGGTCGTGCTGATGCAGCGCTGGTTCGTCAAGGGCCTCGTCGAGACGGAGAAGTGAATGGCCGAGATCAGGCTCAAGGATGTGCGCAAGGCTTACGCCGGAAACGAGGTGATCCACGGCATCAGCATGGATATTGCCGATGGCGAATTCGTGGTGATCGTCGGGCCTTCGGGCTGCGGGAAATCCACCCTGCTGCGGATGGTGGCGGGGCTGGAAGAGATCACCGCCGGAACGATCGAAATCGGCGGGCGGGTGGTCAATGCGCTGGAACCCCGCGCGCGCGACATCGCGATGGTGTTCCAGAACTACGCGCTTTATCCCCATATGAACGTGCGCGAGAACATGGCCTATGGGCTGAAGATCGCGCGTCTGCCTGCGGCGGAGATCGCGGCGCGGGTGGCGAAGGCCGCGAAGATGCTGGAGCTGGAACCCTATCTGGACCGCAAGCCCCGCGCGCTGTCGGGTGGGCAGCGGCAGCGGGTGGCGATGGGGCGCGCGCTGGTGCGCCAGCCCGCGGCGCTGCTGCTGGACGAACCGCTGTCCAATCTGGATGCCAAGCTGCGGGTGCAGATGCGGCTTCAGATCAAGGAGATGCACCTGAGCACCGGGCAGACCTCGCTTTACGTCACCCATGATCAGGTCGAGGCGATGACGCTCGCCGACCGGCTGATCGTGATGAACAAGGGCGTGGCCGAGCAGATCGCGACGCCGCTAGAGGTTTACGAACGCCCGGCCAGCGAATTCGTCGCCGGGTTCATCGGTTCTCCGGCGATGAACATCTTTCCGGTGCGCTGCGGCGGGGGGCAGGCGGAACTGCCGGGCGGGCACCGGGTGCCGCTCGCGCTGCCCGACGGGCCGCTGCACCTGGGGATCCGCCCCGAGGATCTGCATCCCGCTGCGGCGGGGATCCCGGTGTCGTTGCGCTCGGTCGAGCGGCTTGGCGCGGATGCCTTCGGTTACGGGACGATCGCGGGCAGCGACGTGCCGATGACGCTGCGCCTGCCCGGGGCGACGGACCTGGCGCGGGGCGATCTGGTCACGGTCGCGCCGGATCCGTCGCGCGTGCATCTGTTCGATCCGGCGACGGGGCGCAGGCTGTAACCCACCGGCGGCAGATATGACAAAAGGCAGCCCTCAGGGCTGCCTTCTGAACATGCGCTGTTCGGCGCCGTTATTCCGCGGCGAATTTCGTCGCGAATTCGCCGCACCAGTCGTTCGACTGGACAACCGGCCAATAGCCACGGCTGTCGGCATCCTTTTGGGTGACAGGCGGATTGGCGCGGCACAGGCCGGCATCGGAAAGCTGGCTGGCAGAGTTCCCGGCATGGTTTTCATAGAACGCGCAGGCGCTGCAATTATGGGCCATGATGATCTCCTGGCTTGCTGGTGTGGATCGCTCGCTGGCTTTCGGCTGGCTCGCTGTCTGTTGAGGGGGATATAGGAGCCCCGCCACACCGCGTCAAGTTTTTTCTTGTAAAATCATATAGTTGAGTGATTTCATCGGCCACTTTCACCTGAGAATTTCGGTAAGGTTCCGCGCGGCATCCCGGTTGTGGCACAGGGATTTGCGGTGACTGGAGGGAGCATCGAAACTGACTCTGCTCCAACGCGCAGATCAGCCCTTGCACGGCGGCACAGGGCCCGGATGACGCCAGCCCAGCCCTTGAACACGTATTTGGGGCAGCGGGAGACGATCACCCGGAACTTCGCCGGGATCACATCCAGCCGCTCGGAGACGTCTTCCCCGATCAGCACCTTCTGCTTGCCCGCGTACTCCGGCAAGTCCTCGGGCTCGATCACCACCTCGACCCGTTCGAGACGCGGCGGGAAGCCCTTGCGCGGCCGGGGCGGTCGCTTCTCATCCGAGGACCGGCCCTTGCCGATCTGCCCCCCTCAGGGCGGCGGTCTCGATCTCCTCGAAGACGAAAGCCTGCTGTGCCTCATCGTCCGCGCTCGGCTCGCCGGCGTCAAGCTTCTCCGAGCGGCGACCGGTCGAAGGCCTTCAGGATCTGCATCAGTCGCTTGATCCGCTCGTCGGCATCCGAGCCGCAGGCTTTCAAAGCCGCATTCTCGTCCTCCAGGGCCGCCGTCTTCTGCGCCATCGCGCGGACCATGGACTTCAGAAGGTCCTTGTCATCGGGAAGGGAGAGATCGTCGGCGCTCATGGCATTAAGGATAGTATATTCCGGCGAGGCATTCCGCAGGATATCGGCGTTCAAGGGGTAGATGATTTACTTTGCCGCAGCCGGGTTATCCAGCAAATACAGGGGCTTTTACTGCTACGGGACGAACCCTCTTCCAATCCAGACCATCCAGCAGCGCCATGAGCTGGGCATGGTTGAGCTGCACCCGGACATGCCCGATCCGCGGCCAGCAGAACGACGATTTCTCGAGCCGCTTGGCAAAGAGACACACACCGCTCTTGCGCCATGGCCGCTTGAACCATGTATGGATGGCCCCTTGGCAAGAGTTTTGTTTGATCCGGCATCTGGTCGGTCGCGGCCATGTATACGGCGTCCAGGATGCAGCGAGTTTACAGCTGCGCGCCTTGATGAAGTTAGCCGGCGGTCGGGTCCCGATCAATGGCACGCGCTCTGAGGCGCTCTGGTCCGAACTGGGTGTCCCGTTCCGCTGTATCACCGTCCCTGTGCCATCACCTCACACTGCGCCTCACCATCTCTGGGCCTACCGGTCAAGGATCGGCTCGGCTGATCTCGTCAATCTTGGGCTGGGGCGGCCCGGTAGCTGCTCCCACCGGCAATCAGTGCCCAGATCGTTCGCGCCATTCGGTTGAACGCCTCAGTTGGCGTGCACATTGCAAGCGCCTGATAAAAGACGGCGGTTGTTGTAGAAGCTGACCCAATCACCAATTGCCCGTGTTGCATGCTGGATGCTGTCAAAGTGTTGACGATCCGGCCCGCCCGGCGCTGGCGCGGGAAAATCCAGTCGCTTGTAAGTGAAGTGACCGTCGCGGGTAAGGTCAAGGCGGTCCAGCCTCATTTCCTATCTTCCACGGGGGCGAGACGGGCAAGGACTGTATCGCTGCCTTGTCGCAGCAGATTGCCTCAGACGGCTGCAAAACCCATATCGTCGTCGCCCAGCAGGTCGCGCAACTCGGACGGCAGATCCCGCGCCATGTCGGTGACGGCATTCGACAGGGCCAGATCTTGGCGCAGGATACGCAACAGTTCGTATGGAAGATTGCCCGCGCCATAGGCATCCACGCCGGACGGCGGCAGGTCGCATTTTCCAGCCGATCGATCCACAGCCCAGCCATGCCCGAGGGCGCGGGCTACGGCTTCGTCGGCCCCGAAATCAACGACACCGCCTATTTCGGCCCCGGCGTCGGCATTGGCGTGCGCAAGGAGGACACCGCATTGCAAGGTGAGGTCAACAAGGCGCTGGAAGGCATGTTCGCGGATGGCACCTTCAAGACCATCAACCTGAAATACTGGACGTTCCCGGTCCTGCCCGGCGCCTGGTCCGAATGACCGCCTGATCCGGAGAGGCTGCGATGGATCCCTTCTTGGGTTGGGGCGACGAGATCGCCCGGGGCGCCTGGATCACCATGCTGACGGCGGTGCTGTCGCTGGCGGTCGGGCTGGTGTGGGGCATGCTGGGCGCGCTGGCACAATTGTCGCCGAACCGCATTCTGGCGGCGTTCGGGCGCGGGTTCAGCCTGGTCATGCGCGGCACGCCCGAACTGCTGGTGATCCTGATCGTCTATTTCGGCGGCACCATGGCGCTGACCCGGGCGCTGAGCCTGTTCGTCGAGTTCGAAGGGCTTCGTCGAGGTGCCGCCGCTTCAGGCCGGGGTCTTCGCGCTGAGCCTCGTGTTCGGCGGCTATGCGGCGGAGATCATCCGGGGCGCGTGGCAGGCGGTGCCGGTGGGCGTGATCGAGGCCGCCCGCACCCTCGGCCTGCGGCCGTGGCTTGTGTTCTTGCATGTCCGCCTGCCCCTGATGCTGCGCTACGCCCTGCCGGGCCTGGGCAATCACTGGGTGTCGCTGATCAAGGACACTTCGCTGATCTCGGTCGTAGGGCTGCATGATCTGATGGGCTATTCGGCCATGGCCACCTCCGTCACGCGCGAGCCGTTCCGCTTCTACATGATCGCGGCGCTGGTCTATTTCGTGCTGACCATGGCGAACAGCCGCCTCGTCGGCTGGCTGGAGGCGCGCGCGCGGCGCGGGGAACGGCGGGTGACGGCATGAACTGGGACGTCATGATCCAGAACCTGCCCGCGCTTCTGGGCGCGGCGGTGACGACATTGCAACTGCTGTTCCTCACCTTGCTGATCGGGGGCGCGCTGGCGGTGCCGATCGGGATCGCGGCCGGGTCGCAAAGCCTCTGGCTGCGCTGGCCGATCGGCTTCTACATCTCGTTCTTCCGGGGCACGCCGCTGCTGGTGCAGGTGGCCATCGTCTATTACGGCCTCGCGCAGTTCCAGTTCGTGCGCGACAGCTTCCTCTGGCCGCTCCTGCGGCAGGCCTGGCCCTGCGCGCTGCTGACGCTCTCGCTGCATACCGCCGCCTATACCGCCAACATCCTGCGCGGGGGGATCGCCAATGTCGGCGCGGGCCAGATCGAGGCGGCGCGCGCCTGCGGCATGACCCGCGTGCAGCTGTACCGGCTGGTGATCCTGCCGCAGGCGGTGCGCACCGCGCTGCCCGCCTACGGCAACGAGGTCATCAGCATGATGAAGGGCACCTCGATCACCAGCACCATCACCATCATGGAGCTGACCGGCACGGCGAACACCATCGTTTCGCGCACCTTCGCGCCTTACGAAATCTTTATCGCGGCGGCGCTGATCTACCTCGCCATCGCCTGGAGCCTGACGCGCCTGCTGCGGCTGGTGGAATGGCGGCTCTCGGCACATATGCGCAGCGCGCCTGCGGCCCAGACATGACGGAAGGCCTATCATGGAAAGACTGACCCGTGACGAAGACCGGCTCGCCGGACAGGCGGGCTTCGCCGAAAGCCTCGCGGATGCGGCCCGCGCGATCATCGCCGAGGCCTTCCCCAGGGACCGGCGGCCCGACACGAAAGCGGACCTGAGCCCGGTGACGGAAACCGACCGCCGGATCGAAACCGCGCTGCGCGAACGCATCGGGGCGGCCTTTCCCGGCCACGGCATTCTTGGGGAGGAATTCGCCGCCACCGGGCTCGACCAGGAATATGTCTGGGTCATCGACCCGATCGACGGCACCAAGGCCTTCGTCGGCGGGCTTGCGGTTTTCGGCACGCTGATCGCGCTGACGCGGGGCGGGGCGCCGGTGCTGGGCCTGATCGACAATCCGCTGACCGGCGACCGCTGGCTGGGCATCAGCGGCCAGCCCACCACGCTCAACGGCCGCCCCATCCGCAGCCGCGCCTGTCCCGGCCTGGCGCAGGCGCTGATCAGCAACGGCGGCCCCGACAGTTTCGGCCCCGAGGCCATGCGCGGGTTCCAGCGGCTGCGCGCCGAGGTTGCCTGGTGCGTCTACGGCGGAAGCTGCATGGCCTATGGCCGGGTGGCGGACGGCAGTCTGGATGTCTGCGTCGACGCCGGGCTGGATCCGTTCGACTATTGCGCGCTGGTGCCGGTGCTGACCGGCGCGGGCGCGACGATCAGCGACTGGGAGGGGCGCCCGCTGACGCTCGCCTCGGGCCATACGCTTTGCGCGGCGACCGGCGATATCCGGCTGCATGAAACGGTGCTGGAGCGGTTGCGCGGCTCGCCACCCCGGCCTGGGGAGAAACGCGATGCATGAGATGATCCATGTCGGCGGATTGCACAAATCCTACGGGTCGACGCCGATCCTGAAGGGCATCAGCCTCTCGGTCCGCCCGGAGGAGAAGGTGCCGCCCGGAGGACACTCGGGGTCGGGCAAGTCGACGCGGATCCGCTGCATCAGCGGGCTGGAAACCCGTAGCGCGGGCCACGACCTGCGCCCCGATTGTCGCAACATGGATAGTTTCGGCGGCGAAGTCGGCATGGTGTTTCAGCAGTTCAACCTGTTCCGCACCTGACCGTGCTGCAAAAGATCGTGCGCGGGGAGGCGAAGGCCGCCACCCAGGCCCGCGCGATGGTGCTGCTGGAGCGGGTGCGCATCGCGGACCGGGCGGGGTATTACCCCGGCCAGCTTTCGGGCGGCCAGCAGCAGCGCATCGCCATCGCCCGCGCGCTGGCGATGTAACCCAAGGTCATGCTGTTCGGCGGGCCGACCTCGGCGCTGGACCCGGAAACGGTCAGGGAGGTGCTGGACGTGCTGGCCGATCTCGCCCGCGACGGCATGACCATGATCGTGGTGGCCCATGAGAAGGGCTTTGCCCGGCGGGTGGCGGTTCATGGACGGCGGCATTATTGAGGAGGGTGCCCCGGCCGCAGCACCTGCGTTTTCCTCAAGCGCATCGCACATGCCTGACACCCGGCACGGATGGGTCGCTACCGGCTCCGTGTCACCATCGCGAAGCCCTCGTCCCGGGGCGCAAGCTCCACTTCGATGCGGGCGATCCGGTCGAGGCCGGCGATATGCGTGCCGCCGCAGGGGATCGCGACTTCGGCTCCCAGCAGATGGGTGGACCAGATCCGCCGCCCGTCCAGCGGCCCTTCGCCCGGCGAAACGGTCACCGGGGCGGGGGCCTCCAGCATCCGGGCGAGGCAGGCGTTGATCTCTCGCGCCCGCTCCGGCAGGTCGGCAAGGAAGCCGTCACGGTCGAACCCCTTCTTGCGCAGCGATTTGCCAAGGCGGAACAGGTCGGTCGAACGGTCTTCGGTGATCTCCGACCCCGCCACCGCCGCCTTGTCGAGGTTCGGCGCGCCAAGGGCATCGCGGTCCGGATAGTCCCTGGTCCAGAACGGCGCCGCGCATTGGTTCAGCGCCAGCGCGGCCAGATGGACCCCGGTATGCTGCAACGACAGCGCATCGCGATACGCGCGGTCGACCTCAAGCCGGACGCGGTGGCCGACCTGCACCGGATCCGCCACCACATGCAGCACCACGGCATGGGTATCGGGCGTACCGCGCGGCAGGGCGGCGGCCTCCGCCCCGGTCAGCAGGGCGCCCGTCGCCGCATTCAGCAGGCCGGTCCGGCAGTCCAGAACCGCAACCCGCGTGCCATCCGCCCGCACCAGCACCCCCCGGTCCCCCGGCTGATCGGGCCAGGACAGGCTGAGCGGGTGAAACGGCGTGCGGTCCGTCACGACGATCCAGCCGTCATCGGCGCGCGCCGCGAACAGCGGCTCCGCCTCTTCCGACAGGCTGCCGCCGCCGAAGGTGACGGTGGTTCCGCTGCGCAATCCGGTCGCGAATTCCATGGCTTATCCCTCATCCGCAAAGCCTGCGCCCGTTTCCTTTGCGGCGCGCAGATAGTTGTAAACCGTCGCCCGCCCCATCCGGAGCACGCGGGAAATGTAGGCGGCCGCATGCCTGCCGCCGAAAGCGCCATCCTCGGCCAGTTCCAGCACCAATTGCCGCTTCTGCGCCCGGGTCAGGTCGGGGATGGCGATGCCGCGGCGCGCCGTCCAGCTGTGGATATAGGCGTTGATCCGTTCGTGCCAGTCCTCCTTGAACAGCACCGCGGGCTGGTCCGCGTCCGGCACTTTCGTCAAGGCGCTCAGGATGTCGATCGCCGTTTGCAGATGCGTCACATCAAGGTTGATGCACAGCACCCCCAGGGCGCGTCCCTCCGCGCCGCGCAGCACCGCGCTGATCGACTTGATGCGTCGGCCGTCGAAATTCAGCTTCTCATAGGGGCCGATCAGCCGATCGTCGGGGCGGAAGTCGATTTCGTGCAGCAGCGACGGCTCGCCCAGTTCGCGGCGGGAAAACGGGTTGGCGATATGGACGACGGTCTCGCTTTCCAGATCGTGCAGCACCACTTCGGCATGCGGTTGCAACAGCACGGCAATGGCATCGCAGACCGCGGGATAGGGCATGAGGCCGGGCGGGCATCGGGTGGGGTCAGGGGGCAATCGCTGTCATCCGCTCAGGTTGGTCGTGTTTTCAGTCTTATACTTCGTGATTTATTTTGGACATATGAATCCACCGCCGATCTGCAACACGCGGGTAGAAATGCGGCCCCTCGATGATACGGCGACCCGCGTGGCGAAGGGCCGCCGCCGGGAATGCCTGCCGAGACCATGAATAAACGTAATGGTTTCATATGGACAATATAGTATAATTCGGCAACGGTTCGGCTAGGCCGGCCCATAGGGGGCCGGGCTTCGGGAATCGGCCACATGCTCCAACTTTCGCGCAGTCAGATCGAACAGATCATCTCCACAGACAGCGGAGCGGCGGCGGCCGTGCGCGATGCCTATATCGCGATCTGTGACGGGCGGGCGAATGTGCCCCCGGTGGGGCATATCGCCTTTCCGGAGGCGCATGGCGACTGTCATATCAAATACGGCCATATCGCGGGCGACGATATTTTCGCGGTCAAGATCGCGGCGGGGTTTTACGACAACCCCGCGTGCGGGCTACCCTCCAGCACCGGCGTCGTTCTGGTCTTCTCGGCCCGGACCGGGCAGATGGAGGCGCTGTTGAACGACGAAGGGTATCTGACCGATCTGCGCACGGGTCTTGGCGGGGCCGTCGCGACCTTTGCCCTGTGTCGGCCGGAGGCGCGGCGTTTCCTGATCGTGGGCAGCGGAACGCAGGCCTATTGGCTCGCCCGCGCGCTCCGCCACCTGGCGCCGGGCGGGGTGGAACTTTCGCTCTGGGGGCGCAATGCCGGGCGGGCAGAGGCGCTGGCGGCGCGGCTGGGGGATGTGCGGGTCGCGCGCAATCTTGAAACCGCCTGCCGGGCGGCGGAGGTGATCATCACCGCCACGCCCGCCACGGTGCCGCTGATCCGCGCCGAATGGGTTCAGCCGGGATGCCATGTCACCGCGATCGGCGCCGACAGCCCGGGCAAGCAGGAACTGGAGAGCGCGCTGGTCGCCCGGGCCGACCAGCGCGTGGCCGACATGCTCTCGCAAAGCCTCGACCATGGCGAGTTCGCCACCGCGCGGGCAGAGGGGTTGATCACTGCGGCGGATTGCGTAGAGCTGGGCGCTGTGCTGGCGGGGTCCGCCGTGGGGCGCCGCAGGCCGGAGGACATCACCCTCGCCGATCTGACGGGTGTCGCGACGCAGGATATTGCCATGGCTCGCACCGTGATCGCACGGGCGAAGGCAGGCCGCTGATACCCCGCGTCGTCTCGGCGTTCCGTCTGTTTCGGAGCGGGCGGTTTCGTGAGGGCGCTGGATATGGCGGTGGTGTTCAACCCCACCCGCCGCAGGGATGGGGCGGTCGGGGCGAGATCGGCATGACATGTCCGCTGTTTCCCCTGCGCCCCGCGCCGACACAGAGCCGGGCGACGCTGAAACCGACAGAAGGAGAGCACCATGACCCAGACCATTCAGGAAACGGCCGCTGCATCGGTCCGCGCACGGCGGCGGATCAGGCCCCATATCTACGAAACCCCGTTGCTTCCGGCCCGGAGCCCCCACGGCGGAAATCTCCTGTTCAAGGCCGAGAACTTCCAGTTGACGGGCTCCTTCAAGATCCGCGGCGCGGCGTCGGTCATGACCGCGGTGCCCGCCGGTCAGCCGCTGATCACTGCGTCTTCGGGCAATCACGGCATCGGGGCCGCGCGGGCGGCGCAGTCCCTTGGCCGGCGGCTGACCGTTGTCCTGCCGGAAACCGTCGTTCCGGAAAAACTGGCGAAGATCCGGGCCTATGGCGTCGATGTGGTGCTGCATGGGGCGGAGACGGGTCTGGCGGAACAGCATGCGCAAGATCTGGCCCGGAGCATGGGCGCGCGCTACATCTCGCCCTACAACGACCCGGACGTCATCGCGGGTCAGGGAACGATCGGTCTTGAACTGCTGGATCAGGCGCAGAATATCGACAATATTTTCATTGCCATGGGTGGGGGCGGGCTGATCAGCGGTATTGGCGCTGTGCTCAGAGCCTTCAGCCCGGAGACACGGGTTTTTGGCGCGGCAGCCGTAAGCTCCCGGTCACTGGCGCTTTCAATGGAGGCCGGGCGGGTTGTCGAGAGCGAACATCTCGACACTTTGGCGGATGCGGTTTCAGGCGGCATAGATGCCGACACCCTGACATTGCCCTTGGCGCGCGCGGTTGTCGATGATGTCGTGTCCTGCACCGAGGACGAGATCACGGATGCTCTTCGGACGATCGCACAGGACGAAAACATGATTGTCGAGGGGGCCGCCGCTCTGGCGATGGCTGCCTATGTGAAGATGGCCGATGCCTGCGCGGGGAAAACCAACGTCGTTCTGCTGTGCGGTGGCAATTTCGATGGCAGAAAGATCCGCGCCCTCGCCTTGGGGTGACATCGGCATCCCCGGCGGATTTTTGGGAGCAGGCTGCGGTGTCGAGGCGGACGGGGACCGTCTAGCCGCTCGGCATCGTTTTCGCAATCAGCCCAGATCCAGTTGTGCAAGGCTGACGGCTCGGAAACCCTCTCTCAGGCCCTTGACCCGATGCCTCTTGCCCTCGCCGCCTGAAAAGCCGCGCCTTCACATATGCCGACAGGAATATCCGTGTGCCCGTGCGCGTTGAACAGCATCTCATGCGTCTGGAGCAGATATGCCCTGATCAGGAACGCGCGGCTGTGCGATAGCTTGATGTGGGCAACCTGTAGCCCGGTCCGCTCACCGCCGATGATCGCGTGATCTTCGCTCCAATCGAATTGGAATGCCTCACCCGGTTTGAACACCAGCGGCACGAATGTTCCCCGGTCCGTCGTGGTCTGCGCGCACCCGGTCCGTTCTCCAGGCGCGGACAAAGGCCGAAACCCGCTCATGGGAGTTGAGCGTGCATCTGCTCCGCCAGCAACCAGCCCGACAGCTTCTGCGCGTAAGGGGCGCCATGCCGCCCTTAGACCCCATGATCGCGTTGTGAGCTGACTGGGCCGGTGGCCTCTCCCGCGGCATTCTCCGTTCGAGGGTTGCGCCGGACGGGCCGGTGCCGAGCCTCAGGAATGGGGGAGAGACCACATGCAGGATAGCACGTTCATTGGGTTGGATGTCCACAAGGCAACGATATCTGTTGCGGTTGCGCAAGGCGAACGTGGCGGCGAGGTCCGCCACTGGGGGACGGTGCCGCACCGTCCCGATCATGTCCGCAAACTGGTCGAGAAGCTTTCGGCCAGTGGGGCACGGCTGCATCTCTGCTATGAAGCGGGTCCCTGCGGCTATGACCTCTACCGCCAGCTTGTCGAGATGGGGCACGACTGCATCGTGGTGGCGCCATCGCTGATCTCGGTGAAGACGGGCGACAGGGTGAAGACCGACCGCCGCGATGCTGTGATGCTGGCAAAGCTGCACCGGGTCGGCGAACTGACTGCGGTCTGGGTTCCGGATGCCGCGCATGAGGCGATGCGCGATCTGGTCCGGGCGCGGGCTACGGCGATGCGCGTGACGGGCAAGGCCCGCCAACACTTGCAGGGCTTTCTGCTGCGCCACGGCCGGATCCATCCCGGCAAGAAGGGCTGGACGGGTGCCTACCGGCGCTGGCTGGCGATGGTGCGGTTCACGCATCCGGCGCAACAGATCGTCCTTCAGGACTACATTGATGCCGTCGCCGATGCCGAGGCGCGGGTCGAGCGTCTGACAGGGCAGATCGCGGATCTTCTGCCAACCTGGAGCCTCGCCCCGGTCGTGGACGCGGTTCAGGCGATGCGCGGCGTCGGGTTCATCGTCGCGGTGACGGTGGTGGCCGAGGTCGGGGACTTCCAGCGCTTCGACAATCCACGGCAACTGATGGCCTATCTGGGGCTGACCCCATCGGAACATTCCAGCGGCGCCAGCGTGCGGCGGGGCGGCATCACCAAGGCGGGCAGTGGCCTTGCTCGCCGCGCTTTGATCGAAGGCGCATGGAGCTACCGGATGCAGGCCCGTGTCAGCCCGAAGCTCTACGCTCGTCTGGAGGCACTGCCCAAAAGCGCGCGTGATATCGCCCGGAAAGGCCAACTCAGGATGTGCCAGCGTTACCGCCATCTGGTTGCGGCCGGAAAGGCAAAGGTGGTGGTCATCACGGCGATCGCCCGCGAAATGGTCGGCTTCCTCTGGGCCATCGCAAAGGCAGTGGCCGTCCCTCCCGGGAACACAGAGGTCCGCGAAGGCTAAGAGACAGAACGCACCCGCATCAGGCTGATGCGCATGGTTGGGGGCGGAACACGGTGGGGAACCCTCGTCGCCTGTTATGGGCCGGCTACGCCGATGCCCGATCCTTAGAGCGATGCAGCCCAGGACGAAACCACGGTCATGCGGTAGCCAACCCGCGCATGAGAGCTTGCTCAACCGTCGTCTCTGTTCCGTCTCCTGCCCTGCGCATCTACACCAAACCACGCCCGGCCCCGCCAGGGTATTTGCTATGGAACAAGGGCTTGACAGCGGTCATGAAGCAGGCTGCTGAAATAGTCGGGCCTCGACGCCGATTGCAGAACATGGTTCACCCGCTGGGGATCAACGGCGGAGCCAGGCATGCGCGGTACAGACGAGACGAGCGGATCGCTGTTCAGTTATGTTGATCTCGAAGAGCGGATCCCCGCCCGGCATCCGCTGCGCACGATCCGGCGGGTCGTCCATGACGCCTTGGCGAGCCTCGACGGCGAGTTCGATCGGCTCTATGCCGATTTCGGTCGCCCCTCCATCGCGCCGGAACGGCTGATCCGTGCGAGCCTGCTGCAAATCCTGTTCTCGGTCCGCTCTGAGCGGCACCTGATGGAGCAGCTGGACTACAACCTGCTGTTCCGCTGGTTTGTGGGGCTTGGCGTCGACGACCAGGTCCGGGTCCCGACCGTGTTCAGCAAGAACCGCGACCGCCTTCTCACCACGGACATGTCGCGCAAGGTGATGGCCGCCATTCTCGCGCATCGCGAGGTCGCTGAACTCCTGTCGGACGACCACTTCTCGGTCGACGGCATATTGGTGAAGGCCTGGGCTTCCATGAAGAGCATCCGGCCAAAAGTGGACGGCGATCCCGGCGATCCCGGCGATCCTCCGGTACAGGATGCCGCCCCGCAAGCCCCATCTCCGCAGCCCGATCCGGAAACCCGCCCGATGTCCCGCCCCGCCAGCCGCAGCCGGAATGCCGAAGTGGATTTCAGGGGCCAGAAGCGCACGAACGCGACGCATGCCTCCACGACAGATGCCGATGCGCGGCTTTACCGGAAATCCCCGGGTACCGGCGCGATGCCATGCTTCATCGGGCACGCGGTCATGGAGAACCGCAGCGGGCTGGCCGTCCAGGGCGACTTGACCCGCGCGGACGGTCGTGCCGAGCGCAAAGCGGCGCTCGACATGATGCACCGGCATTCGCCGGGATCGACCAGGCGGCTGACCCTGGGCGCCGACAAGGCCTACGACGCTGCCGGGTTCGTGGCTGATTGCAGGCGAGCCTGCATCACCCCGCATGTCGCGCAGAAGCCGCGGTTCTCGGCGATCGACGGACGGACAACGCGGCACAAGGGTTATGCCCTGTCTCAGAAGCACCGGAAGCGAGTCGAGGAGCTCTTCGGCTAGTCCAAGACCGTCGGCGGCGCGGCGCAGACCCTCTATCGCGGCGTGGAGCGCGTGCGGTCCCGCTTCCTCCTCACGCTGGCGGCGGCAAACCTTGCCCGGCTGCCGAGGCTGCTGGCGATTTGAGGCCAGGAAACACCGCGCCACCCATGCCGAGAGGCCAGGAAAGGCCGGAAAATCAAGCCGCCCGCCAAGCGCAGCGGAAACCGTTCCGCTCACCAGACTATTTCGGCGGCCTGCTACCACTACTTTGGCAGAAGTGTATTTTCAGGATTCCCAAGAGTCACTTGCGGTGATTCATAGAGTGCCAGCTTGTGGAGGCTGGCGATGGCGGATGATTGGCGGGACGATCTGGCGGAGTGGCTTCGTCCCTTTGTGGCAACATTGGGCGATCGTCGCAGGGCGCGGATGTGTCCGGCTTACGTTGAGGGGCTGATTGGTCCTGGCGATCGCAAGAGCGTGCAGCCCATGGCGATGCGTTCGCCCGGGATTGGCTATGATCAACTTCATCATTTTATTGGTGCCGCGCTGTGGGACAGCGCGCCGCTGGAGAAGGAACTGTGCCGGCAGGCAGACGCCTTGGTTGGTGGCAGCGATGCCTGGCTGATTATTGATGATACCGCGTTGCCCAAGAAGGGGCGTGCCTCGGTTGGGGTCGCACCGCAATACGCGTCGGCGCTCGGCAAGAACGCCAACTGCCAGACCCTTGTGTCGGTGACGCTGGCATCAGGCGAAGTGCCCGTGATGATCGGGCTTCGGCTGTTTCTGCCCGAGAAGCTGGACCAGTGATACGGCGCGCATGGATCGGGCAAAGGTTCCTGACGAGGCGCGCACCTACCGTACCAAGCCGGAGATCGCATTGGCCGAGATCGACCGTGTGCGCAGCGCAGGTGCGCGCTTTGGCGGCATCCTGGCCGACGCCGGCTATGGCCTGTCTGGCCCGTTCCGGCAGGCGCTCACCGAGCGTGGACTGACCTGGGCCGTGGGCATCCCTCACAAGCAGAAGGTCTACCCGGCCAACGTTGCCCTGATCTTCCCGATCGCCGGTCGCGGGCGACCGCGTAAGAACCATGTCCCCGATGTCCCATCTCGTCCGGCGCAGGAGATACTTGAGAAGGCGAAGTGGCAGGCCGTGAGTTGGCGGCGCGGCACGAAAGGCAAGCTCTCAGCCCGGTTCGCTGCCATGCGTGTCCGCGTCGCCGACGGACCGCCGCAGCGCATTGGCAATCTTGGCCAGCAGCATCTGCCCGGCGAGGAGGTCTGGCTGGTCGGCGAGCACCGTTCCACCGGCGAGCGCAAATACTACCTCAGCAACCTGCCGGCCGACACACCGCTCAAGAAACTGGCCGGGGCCATCAAGGCCCGTTGGGTCTGTGAGCAAGCCCATCAGCAGCTCAAGGAAGAGTTGGGCCTTGACCACTTCGAGGGCCGATCATGGCAGGGCCTGCACCGACATGCGCTCATGACCATGATCGCGTTCTCCTTCCTGCAAGCCCGACGCCTGAAGGCAGCGGGTGGGAAAAAAAAGGGCCCCAGCTCCCCCGCCGCAACCGAGCCTACCAGCTATCAGGCAGACGATCTTGATCCAGCTCAGTCAGCCGCCGCCCAACTGTCCCCACTGCCGTAGGAAGTGGCGAAAAATACTCAACAAACTTCTGCCAAAGTAGTGCTAGGGGGTGCCGCTGGCCTTGCCGCCGTTCATTCGCTCTTATCCTTTTTCAGATGGCGACGCCTGGGGTCAGGCGCGCGCCTTGCCGTGCCGGACAAGAACCTCATCCACTCCGATCCGCTTGGATCGCGGCACCATGACGGCCGAGGCCGCGAATATGTCCATGCGGTCCAATCTGCTGATCGCTATCGACCAGCGTGTGCGGAGTTGGGCTGTCACCCAGGCTGAGGCGGCGTGGCGTCTCGGGATCACACAGCCGCGCCTCAATGATCTGCTGCGCGGTCGGATCACGAACTTCAGCCTCGATACGCTCATCAATCTGGCGAGCCAAGCAGGGCTTACTGTGCGGCTGGATATAGACGAAGCCGCTTGATGACTTCGGTTCCGCTTCGCGGCGTCAGCCCCCGGCCCGGAGGCGAACGCGCTTCCCTATAGCGCCGTAGAGAGCCGGAGGGCCGTCAGCATGAATCCCCGGTGCGTCAGCGCCGGGACCGCTTTTCCCATGTGGCCGGTTCGGGCAGGGAGGCGTTGAGCATGTCGTCCAGCTCAGCGCTCATTTCCTCACCCGAAATCCCCGGCCGTGGATCGTCGATCGCGGCCTGTATGGTGCGTTTGAACAGTTCCTGGCGCAGATCGGCATGGGGTTCCAGATCCTCATGTTCGCCCAGGATCACGAACACGGCTTCGGACGGGTCGAGGAACTGGCCCTGTTCGATCTTGTCGAGCAGCCACAGGGCCAGAGAGGGCGACAGATAGGCTTCAAACGTCAAGCCGCCTTCCGCGACCTGGTTGCGGAGTCGCTTGGCCTGTTCGATGGCATGGGCCTTGTCGGCGGGGTCGGGCCATTCAAAGGCTTCGGTGTCGGTCATGGTTTCATCCTTCTGCCTGAACGAACAGCCCTCGGAACGACCGCTGCCCCATCCTGTTCCTCTCTGCTTGCGCCCTGGATGCTATCGTTATCTATTGGTTTGAGTCCTGATTGTAGGATTGGAGAGTTCTGCGCGGCCTAATCTTCTTTTAACGCAACGGATTGACGTGGAAGCACGAGCCTGCCGCCTTCCCCGGATGGCTAAAATCCCAAATCGAAAAGTCGCGGCGTATATCGCTCCACGAGGCAAGCCTGGTCGCCGCTACAGGCGTCACGGGCCCGCTGATTGTCCAGAAAGGCGGTTTTCTTGGCGCTGTCAGCCGCGCGTTGGAAAACAAAAGAGGTTCGCAACCGCTCGGTCCATCGCCCACAGTCTTGAGAACTACAAATCGCAACCTCAGCCGGGGTTCCTGCCTTGCCGCAGTCAAAGCCGGGGCCAGTGCCTCCGGTTTCAATGCCGTCCTTTCTTGACGCAACCTCTGCCGAAAGGCAGCAACGGACAGTCCCGTCACGCTGCATCCCGGCCTTGTTGATTTCGAGAAACTCCGGAAGAAATGGAATGGATGTCTCACCACCGAAGAGATCACGGCCTTCTCGGAAGGTCTTTTCTGCTTGCGCGTGCCATTCCCCCTCATTTCCACCCAGCAGTTCAACACAATTTCTTGCAAGCACGGCAAGATCAGTCACCTGTCTGGCGATGCGCCTTGGATTTGGCCTGTCTGCGGGTGTGATAACCCGCTCACCGTCCTGGATATAACGTCAATGTCCACGCCTGAGCGATCTCCGGTGTGACCGGAAGGAGTTCCTCCCCTGGTCTTACTGTCGTGAAATGCTCGATGGCAACCCTGCTCAGACCAAGTTCATCAAGATACGTCCAGATTTTCGCATTTCGACACTTGATTCTGTCGAGTCCTCAACCCAATAAACGGCGTGAACCAGATGTTCGCTTCTGAGGACATGTAACGGCGCACGCCAGAAAACCAGATAACCGCACAGATAGAATGACAACCCTCTCCATCCAGAACCAGAGTCGTGAATCCTCTGATCGCGATCTGCGCGCCGATCAGAAACTCCGGCGTCCACGTCGCATCCCGGGGATGTCAAAAAAACGGATGCCCGCTCCGCACCCTCGGCCATCTGGCGAAAGCGATCGTCATCTCCGGATTCGATTGGCCCCAAGATCATGACCAACTTCTGCCCGGGGACAAATCCGTCGATGACATACATATTCACAGCGAAAGATCCATACGCGGTCAGGATAGCTATGGCGGAGGGCAAAAATTAATGATCGCGCCTCTCATCCAGCCATCCGATTTTGATCTTCTTTAAGCAGATCAACACACAGACGTAGTTGTTGTAATGGGTTTTGTATATAGAATAAATCTTCGATCATCGCGGTTATGTTTCTGCGTCTGCATTGTGGGCGGCGATGGAGCTCAGGGACGTCAGGGCACCACTGGTTTTCCCGGCGCTGCCTTTCGGGGAATAGAAGGAAACGATCATTGGTTCCTCGGTGTTTTGCGTTTGTGAGGTCTGTTCCTTATTGTCGTTCATTGTGCATCAGGCTCAAGGGAGGTAAAATTCTCTATTAATTAATGGGCATTTTAGTTCTCGTGAAGCCTTTTAACGCGTCATCATTGGCAGGTTCAATTTTGAGAAAACTTTGTGGATAAATCTGGATTAGCGCCGCACTTTTTCATGGAGTGTGCCATACTCTGCCATACTCTGCCATGAAGTGTGGCACTTCATGGCACAGTGCCACACTTTGCCACTTGATCCTGGGTAGTGAGCTTGCGCCGAGAGGCGGGGCGCTTCGGGGGCGGATGGTCGGATGCTGGCGCCAGCCGCGAGCGATGGCCTAGAAGGTTCGCTATCTCGCCCTAGTCGCCCTCTGCGTCATCACCCACATCGATGTGGAAGACCTACATTCACCCTCGGCCCCACCTGAAGCATGCCGCAGGAGCCACGGAGAAGGCCGCGGAGTGCCCATCTTTGATTTTTAGGTGGGTAGGGTGTCGCTCAACAAAGGTGGCTCATAGGTGACGCTCTCCGTGGCTCCTGCGTCATGGCGGCTCGTGAGGGGTGCCCCGGGGGTGCGCCTTCCGGCTGACAGCTCGCCGTCCTGGCCGGGTTTGGAGGTGGCGTTTTTGGCGCGTCGATCGTGCCGGGTTTGACCCTACCGAAAATCGGCGAAAAGCAAAGCGAAATCCGGGGGGTGTCAAACGCCTCTGTGTCAAAACAGGGGGGGGTCAAACGCCTCTACATGTTGGGTTTGCCAGGGGGGGTGCCAACCTAAGCGTTTTTTTGGGGGTTCGAGCACTAACCAGAGGACAGGGTTTGGCCCCCTCGATTTTCACCATATGTTCTCTATGTCGAAGAGCGTAATTTCCACAGCCCTATGAGGCGAAAACACAGATCTGACAGGACGCTCTGCACCGTAACGTGAGAACCAGGTGGCGATCACGCATCATATTGTAAACAATGAAGAAAATATACTAGCGAAGGATCTTTGCTCGAAATGCTATCGGCAGATCCAGGACAAGGGTCTGCGGACGGTCTTCTGGCGCGGCACGATCAAGCGGTTGAAGGCGCAGCTGGCCGAGGGCGGGGAGGCATGATGAAGGGTATTCTCGCGCGGTTTTTGGAGGGTGGGAGCGAGGCGTCGGCCCCCGTTTCGACGTCGAAAACACACATCGAAACGGGGCATCTGACCGGTGCAGGAGAGGCCGTTCCGGGGCACAAATCCGTCCCCGGAGAGAACACACAACGACGATCTTCTCTGTCTTCTTTCCACATTGACGAGGCCATTTCGTCGGCCAGACCGCGAGAAGAACGGGCCTTCTCCGTGGAAGATTTTTGGCAAAAGAGACTGGCGGCATGGCCCCTTCAGGCCTGCCGCATCCTTATAAGGGAGGTCTTGAAATCGTCACTTCGGCGGAATTGATGGAGGCAAAATCGGCAGTTCATTGGGCGGGTTCTGGATGCGTTCCGGCATAAGAAATATATCTCCGACTTCGATACACGCGCCGTGGAATTCATACGGAGATGGGGCCTCTACCGGCATCGAATGCCTGTCACCATCTTGGTCGCGGGAATTTGTGCGCTGTGGATGCGGTGTGGTTGTATTCTTGGTGGCGGGTAAATTCTGTTGCTGAAGGAGTGCCTCTGATCTACCGTTCTTCTGCCCCTGATGCGTTCGCGGGTATATGTCGCAGAATGATGCGAACGTCCTTGAGGGCGTCGATGGAAATCTTTCCACCGGATTGCGCTCAAGGTCACGTCCGTCAAGGAGGTGTAATTTCCCGGATGGCCTGAGGGCATGATCAGGCGGCCTTTGTGGTGATGATGAGAATGGGGTCGATCGGGGATCTGGCTGGTGGTCAGATGCGGGGTACTGTCGCGCGTTTTCGCAAAAATGCCCCGGCGACTGCCTTAGGAAGTCTTCAGAAGATGGAAAGAGATCTGAGCCTTCGCCAATTCCAGGATCAGATCGGTCGGGATCGAGTAATTGGTCATTTCCGCTTCGGGAAAGAACCGGTGGTCGCGCGCATCGGCATCCTTGCTCCAGGCGACGGGCGCCAATTCGGTATAAGGCCCGATCAGAAGATCCAGGTTCGCATATTTGTCGCGGTTGATCTCATACAGCGCGTTTGACGAATAAATCAGCCCCGGCTTGGAATACATCACCGAAGGCACGACCGTGCCCGACCCCAAGGGCCCGATGAAATAGTCGATCTCGTCGCAGATGATGCGGCATTTTTCGTTCAACGTCTTCTCCGCCATGGAATGGAAGGAGAAGGTCGGGATCTTCTTGCGGATTCGCGCTTCGATGTCCGTGACGATCTTCTCTTCTTGAACGAAGGTCTTGTAAACCGGCAGGCCCATGCGATACGGCTGGCGATAACTGGTCATGCCATTGATATGGATCCGGATCGAAGGATCGCGTTGCGCGCACCATATAGCCAGTTTCTCGATGAAGTCTTCCTGTTCGAGCCAGCGGCGTTTTTCCAGGTCGAGCGTGAAGAAAATACCGAAAGGCCGGGAGTTCTCGCGTTTGACGGCGGGACGCCCGGGAGGGAGGTCAAGCCGCTGGCCGTTGAATTCGGGGATCATCACCCGCTGCCAGCCTCGGCCATAGGTCCGGCCACGGTTCTGGAACTGAAAACGGTTTTCCCGCGCCAGACCGAGATTGCCGTTCAAAAGGCTGCTCAACCCGTCGACATAGCCCTGATCGAAACGAACCCGTTTCATCGCGGCATCGCCCAGAAGTTTTCGCATATGCGGCTCTGCGGCCGCCGTTTCGGGCTCAAAGCCGAGCGATTCATCTTCCGAGCGGAGAATTTCGATCGAATGGCCAAGATCCGCCATTTGCCGAATGGATGTCAGCGCAAAGGAGCAATCCCCCAGCCTCCAGTTCCCGTAGCTGAGCGCCAGCCCCTTTGTGCTGCGGGTCGGGGCGGCATCGGCAAAAAGCACCTTGGCGATTTCATAAAAGAACCGGCTTTCCGAAACCTTCCGGCCCGGTTCCAGCAGATGTTCAAGATAGGGTTTGAGATGCCCGCGGAACCGCCCGGCATCGCCGAGGATGAAATTCTCCCCGATCAGCAGGACAACGCCAAACCCTTCAAAAGCAAAGACATCTTCCCCGAAATTCGTCAGTTGCAACTGATAGAGGGTCACATAGCTGCTGACCGTGATGCTGGAAACGGCTTTGAACGGCTCCCGGCACAGCGCCAGAAAATCGAAATCCTTGGGATGCGACGGGCCGTATTTCCCCATCGTGCGCACCAGATCGGCAATCCGCAGATCCCGCGAGAGTTTCCAATCGGGATGGGTGGCCAGTGCCAGAAGGACAGGGGGATAAAACCGTTTTCCGCCGCGCCCGCGCCCATGTTGAACATGAACGGCGTGATAATTGTCGCTGCCCTCCGGAACGACCGGTTCATGCGCCGGCCATTTCGACAGATCCTTCGCCGCAATGGCGCTGCGGGCGGCCCTGAGCGCCTCCGCCGAAGGGCCGGAGAGGAAACAATGCAGCACCAGCGGATCGCCCAGGAAATTCGCGATCAGAAGCCTGTCACGCCCTGCGGAAACGGAAAACAGCCCCCGCGACGTCGGATTGCCCCCGGCGTCGTTCACGGTCACCGCGCCATCGGCCAGGCTAAAGCGGCTTTCCTTCGGCGATTCCCCCTTCATGCTCCACATCGTCAGGCGGCCATCATCCTCGACCGCCATCCCTTTCAGGAAGGTGGTCCAGCGATACATCAGCACATTGCCCTGCGGCAGATCCGCCCCCTGCGCCGGGCGCGGTTGACCGGCCAGCCGCGCCAGAGCGTGGGATGCCCGTTCAAAGGCCGCCACGAAACGGCCGCGATCCTCGGCGCAAAACTGCGTCAGCGTGTGAAGAAAGCTCTGCGACACCTCGGGCAGTTCGGACTGAAGCTCCGTTCAGACACGCGCCTGCCCGGCAAATTTATCACCCAGCGTGGCGATATAGCTGCGGGTGTCCATGGTGATTTCGTGCTTCTGGTAACTGCCGTGACGTTATTCCGGCTTGGCGGGCGCCGCGCGCACGACCCGTTGCGGGATGGATGGAGGTCGGCCGAGCGTCGTTCGTTCATAGGCGTGGATCGCCTCCTCCACATCCTTGTAGAGGGTCAGCTTTCCACGCTCAAGAACCGCGCCCATGGTGCAGGTCTTGCGGATGAAGGGCATCGAATGGCTGACGACGACGGAGCTCGCATTGCGCGTCCGGTCGCTGAACACCGTTTGCGATTTCGCCCGGAATGCGGCATCGCCGACACTGGTCACTTCGTCGACCAGATAGGTGTCGAAGTCGATGCCCATGCTCGCGCCCATCGCCAGCCGCGAGCGCATGCCCGAAGAATAGGTTCCGAAAGGCTTGTGGTAGTTCACGCCCAGTTCGGCGAAATCGGCGACGTAATCGACCAGCTCATCGGTATCGACGCCATAGATCCGCGCCACGAAACGCACATTCTGCGCGCCGGTCAGATCCCTGTGGAAGCTGCCCGCGAACCCCACTGGCCAGGAGACCGTGCCATCGCTCAGCACCCGGCCCGAGGTCGGCAGCATCGTCCCCGCGATCATGCGCAGCAGGCTGGATTTCCCCGCCCCGTTCCGGCCCAGCAACGCCACGGATTCACCCGTCGGGAAGACGGCGTTGATGCCGTCGGCAATGACCGTCTGGATCCCCTTGCGGCGATAGACCTTCGTCAGGTTCTCAAGGACGATCATTTCAGCGCCGGTCGCGGATACTGTAATAGATCAGCAGAAGGATGGACCAGATCAGCAGCATGACCCCGAAGGCGCCCGCCAGCAGCCCGATCCGGTTCGGCTTCGTGGAAATCTCCGCCAGGCGCGGCTCGACATGCGCCGCGAGATAGCGCGACTGGCGCTGCGCCTCCGCGATGGCCGCGTCATAGGAGGCCTGCGCCGAACGGAACGCGGTTTCAGCGAATTCCTTGTTGGCGGCCAGTCGTTCATATTCCGCGACGAGCAGCGCATAGCTCTCCTCGCTTTCGCCGGTGTGGGCGGAGCCGAACTTGGCCCGTTCCTCGGCGATCCGGGTGCGGATGGCGGTGATCTTCTGCTCGGTCTGGACGATGCGCTGATCGCGCGGCTGCGCCTTGTCGCGCAGGGTGTCGAGCGAGATCAGCGCCTCTGCCAGCTGCGACTGGAGCGAGTTCAGCACCCCCATCTGTCCCGCCAGATCGGCCATCGGGTCGACGATCTGCGTGCGCATCCGGAACGCGGTCAGATCCTGGCGCGCGGCGGTCAGGCGGTCCTGCGTCTTGGCCAGTTCGTTGCGCGCGAACCGCGTGGCATCCTCGCGCGCGATGTCGGACAGCCGGTTGATGGTGCGGCTGCTTTCGTCGAAGGTCGCGCGGGCGATGGCCAGCGCATCCTCCGGGGTGAAGGCGGCCACTTCGATGGTGATCAGCCGCGTCGAGGTGTCGTAAAGCACATGCACCTGCCGCCGCCAGTAGCGCGCCAGCCGCTCGATCGGCTCGCCGGGCGCCAGCGCAAAGACCGGATCGCCCGGCCAGGCCTTGGTGAACCGGCTCCGCAGGTCGATTTCCCGGTCGATGCGCGCCACGATTTCCTCGCTGCGCAGGAAATCATAGAGAATATCGGTATCGGTCGTACCCGCCGATCCGGTCAGCTGCGTGATCCCGCCCAGCAGGTCGATCGAGGGCGACGATTCTTCCTTGCGGACGGAAAAGGCCACGGACGAGACATATTGATCCTCGGCATGGACCCACAGATACCAGGCGCTGATCAGAACGGGCAGGATGACGACGACCAGAAACGACAGCGCGATCAGCTTGTGCCGCTTCTGCAACCGGGCATGCGGCACCGGAGGGCGTGGCGCATCGGCCGGCGGCACGGCGGGGGTCGGCGGGCGGGCGCCCTTTGCTTCGGCGGGTTGACCATTGTCCACGGGGATGGTCTGGTTCACGTCGAATTGCTTTCAGTTGTTCCGATCTTTCAGGCTTGTTACATGCGGGACGCCAACAAGGCCAGATCTTCGTTTATCACATGACCGATATACCGCAGCCCGAGCAGAACCGCACAAACCTGCATGACGTCCGCAAGCGCCCGAGCTTCCAGATGGGAAGGACGGTGGTCGCGCTGATGCTGCGCGAGATGGCGACGACCTATGGCCGGTCCGCGGGCGGTTACCTGTGGGCGATTCTCGAACCCATCCTGGGGATCGCGCTGCTTTCGGTGCTGTTTTCCATGACGCTGCGTCAACCGCCGGTCGGGGACAGTTTCGCGCTGTTCTATGCCACGGGCTTCCTGCCGTTTTCGATGTTCAATTCGCTGACCAACAAGCTCGCGCGCTCGGTCCAGTTCTCGCGCCCGTTCATGGCCTATCCTTGCGTGACCTTCATGGATACGCTGGTGGCGCGGCTTTTGCTCAATGCGCTCACGGATATCGTGGTGCTGCTTGTGGTCGTGTGCGGGATCATGCTGATCTTCGGGCTGCCGTTCTGGCTTGATCTTGGCCGGCTTGGGCTGATGCTGGGGCTGGTCGTGCTGCTGTCGGCGGGGGTGGGTACGCTGAATTGTTTCCTGATGACATCGTTTCCGATCTACGAGCGGATCTGGTCGATTGCCACGCGGCCGCTGTTTCTGGTTTCGGGGGTGTTCTTCACCTATTCCTCGATGCCGCCGCAGGTGCAGGACCTGCTGTGGTTCAATCCGTTGATCCATATCGTGGGGCTGGCGCGGATGAGCATCTACCCGACCTATAATGGGGAATATGTCAGCCCGGCCTATGTCGCGCTGATCGGGGCGGTGACGCTGTTCTTCGGCCTGATGCTGCTGGTGCGGCATTTCAAGCGGCTGATGGAAGCCTGAAGGTCCGGGGTGGAAACGCAACCTCGAAAATCCGGAAATTTTGCTGGAAAAGCCATTTTTCCGCCACACCGGATTTCTGCCCTGTAAGGGGTTCCGCCTGCATCCTTACCCTGAACAGGCCGGGATCCGGTCGCGGCGGATGTCAGGGGTGCGGGTCCGGTCTGGGCGCGAGGTCTTCGCGGCCTCCGTCCTGACACCTCCATGCCCCGGCGGACAAGGGGCAGCGTCATGCGTGACTTGACATTTCTGGGCATGTTCGGGGCCAACCTCGACGCTTTGGCGGTCGATCTGCGGTCGCTGGCCGTGTTCGACAGCAGGTCCGGCCCGGTCCTCATCGCGGCGGGCGGGCAGAACGGGGGGATCTTCTCGCTGTCGCTCAACACCGGGAAAGTCCTCGACAAGGTTGCCTATTCCGCCTCGATGGTGTCGATGAGCACCGGCGCGCTGACGCTGCTGCCATCTTCGGGCGGGACGATCGCCGTCATCGGCGCCAATGCGCAGGGCAAGCTGGTCGGCTACTGGCTGGAAAGCGCGGGCACCATCGGCGCGCCGGTGGTGCTGTCCACGCAGGCAAGCGCGCCGCTCTCCCCCACCGTGCTTTCCGCCACGCAGGACGGTGACGTCGTAACCCGGCTCGCCAACGGCGCCTATGCCACGCTGACCGAAACCTCCGCCGCCAGCCTGAAACAGGTCGCGGCGAGCGATGCCATCCTGTCCGCCGGGCTCACCACGGTGCTCGATACCGTCCGGATCGGTTCGGCCGACTATCTGCTCACCCTGCGCCCCGATACCGCCGGCGTCAGCAGCTACAGGATCGCGTCCAGCGGCGCCATCTCCGCCGTCGGCTCGATCGGCATGAGCGACGGCCTCGGCCTGCTGCGGACGGCGGTCGCGCTCGATACCGTGACGATCGGGGGAACCACCTTCGTGATCTCGGGGACGGCCTCCGGCGGAAGCGGGGCGCTGACGGTGATGCGGATGGACGCGGGCGGCGCGCTGTCGCTCACGGACCATATCCTCGACTCGCTCGCCACGCGGTTCGGCTCCATGACCGCGATGGATGTGGTGACGGCCGGAGACCGCGCCTTCGTCGTTGCCGGGGGCGGAGATGGCGGTGTGTCGGTGTTTCTGCTGCTGCCCACCGGTCAGTTGCTGCACCTGACCACCATCGAAGACACCGCCGAGATGGGGCTTGAGGCGATCTCGGCCATCACCGCGACGCAGGTCGGCGATACGCTGCGCATTCTGGTGGCCTCGCAGGCGGCGCCGGGGGTCACGCAGCTTTCGCTCTCGCTCGCCGATATGGGAAAGGTCATCACCGCGTCGGGGGGAAAGGCCAACGGGACCAAAGGCGATGACGTGCTGCTGGGAAGCGTGGCGGCGGACAGGCTGTCGGGCGGGGCCGGAGACGACATTCTGGTCGACAGCAAGGGGGCCGACACCCTGACCGGCGGGACCGGAGACGACCTTTTCGTGCTGCTCGCGGATGGCGCGGAGGATGTGATCACGGATTTCACCTATGGCGCCGACCGGCTCGACCTGTCCGCGGTCCCGATGCTTTACAGCGCGGCGCAACTGCGCGTGACGAAAACGGACACGGGCGCCATCCTGACCTTCCCCTCCGGCGAGCGGACCCGGATCTATTCCGCCGACGGCAAACCCCTGACGGCGGCGCAGATCCTCGCCTCGATCGAATGGAAGACCGACAGGCCGCCGATGATGCTGACGACCGAAATCACGGGGACCGCAGGCACGGACAAGCTGCTCGGCAGCTTCACGGCGGATTCGATCTCGGGCCTCGACGGAAACGACTGGCTGGACGGCGGCGGCGGGGACGATACCCTGATCGGTGGGAGCGGGAACGACACCGTTCTCGGGGGCAACGGCGACGACCTTCTTTATGGCGATGCGGGCAACGACATCATCAAGGGCCATGAGGGTGACGATTGGCTGGAGGGCGGCGATGGCAATGACGCACTGTATGGCGGCGATGGCGACGACACGATGTATGGCGGCACGGGCAACGACTCGCTTTACGGTCAGGCCGGCAATGACCGGCTTTATGGCGACGCGGGCAACGACCGGCTGTATGGCGGCACGGGCAACGATACCCTGCGCGGCGGCGATGACAACGATGTGCTGAACGGCGAAGACGGCAATGACTGGCTGTTTGGCGAAAACGGCAACGATTATCTGCGCGGCGACGCGGGCCATGACCGGATGAGTGGCGGCAGCGGCAACGATACTCTGCGCGGCGGCACCGGCAACGATACGCAGTATGGCGGCACTGGCAACGACTGGCTGTTTGGCGAGGCGGGCAACGACACGCTTTATGGCGATGCGGGCAACGACCGGCTCTCCGGCGGCGCGGGCCGGGATCGGCTGGACGGCGGATCGGGGAACGACACGCTTTATGGTGGCGATGACAACGATGTGCTGATGGGTGGCACCGGCGACGACAGGCTTTATGGCGATGCGGGCAACGATTACCTGCGCGGGAATACCGGGGAGGACTGGCTCAATGGCGGGTCGGGCAACGATACCCTGCGTGCAGGCGATGGCAACGATACGCTGTATGGCGCCACCGGCAACGACTGGCTGTTAGGCGAGGCGGGCAATGACCGGCTTTATGGCGACGCGGGCAACGACCGGCTGTATGGCGGCACGGGCAACGATACCCTGCGCGGCGGCGATAATAACGATGTGCTGAACGGCGAAGACGGCAATGACTGGCTGTTTGGCGAAGACGGCAACGATTATCTGCGCGGCGGCGCGGGCCATGACCGGATGAGTGGCGGCACCGGCAACGATACCCTGCGCGGCGGCACCGGCAACGATACGCAGTATGGCGGCACCGGCGACGACCGGCTTTATGGCGATGCAGGGCAGGATACGCTTTACGGCGGCACCGGGAATGACATCCTGACGGGTGGCGCGGGTGCGGATGTGTTCGTGTTCGCCACCGGCACCGGCGCGGATGTCGTCACCGATTTCGCCCCGGCGGAGGATGTTCTGCGGATGCAGATCGGCGCGGCCTCGATCTCCGATATCGCCCATCAGCAGACCTCCGGCGGCCTGCTGCTCAGCTGGTCCGGGGGTGAAGTGTTGTTGACCGATCTGCATTGGTCGGATCTGACGCCCGCCAACTTCGACCTGATCTGACCTTCGTCGATTGCCAATCCCTGCGGCTGATGCCACAACGATGCGGCTGAGGACAAAAGGTAGGGCAATGAATATTCTGTGCGTCGGAGCGGGGCTGTCGGGGGCTGTGATCGGGCGGAGCCTCGCGGAAGCGGGCCATAGCGTCACGGTCGTGGATGCGCGCAGCCATGTCGGCGGCAATTGCCATACCGAGCGGGATGCTGCGACCGGCGTCATGGTCCATGTCTACGGCCCGCATATCTTCCACACCGACGATGCCGAGGTCTGGGACTATGTGAACCGCTTCGCGGCCTTCCGGCCCTACCGGAACCGGGTCAAGACCACCTCGCGCGGCGAGGTGTTTTCCCTGCCGATCAACCTGCACACGATCAACCAGTTCTACCGCAAGACCCTGCGCCCGGACGAGGCCCGCGCCTTCATCGACGAACAGGCGGACAAGAGCATCGCCGATCCGCAGACGTTTGAGGAACAGGCCCTGCGCTTCGTCGGGCCGGACCTCTACGAGGCGTTCTTCAAGGGCTATACGATCAAGCAATGGGGGGTGCAGCCGTCGGAACTTCCGGCCTCGATCCTGAAGCGGCTGCCGGTGCGGTTCAACTACGACGACAACTATTTCTTCCATAAATTCCAAGGGATGCCCGAAGACGGCTACACCGCGATGATCGCCGCGATCCTCGACCATCCGGGCATCACGCTGAGCCTTGGCACCGTGTTCGACCGGGCGCAGGCGGCGGAGTTCGACCATGTGTTCTACTCCGGGCCGCTCGACGGCTGGTTCGGGTTCGAGCTGGGCCGGCTGGGCTATCGCACGCTGGATTTCGAGCGCTTCACCTATGAGGGCGACTATCAGGGCTGCGCCGTGATGAACTACGGCGAGGAAAGCGTGCCCTACACCCGGATCACCGAGCACAAGCATTTCGCGCCCTGGGAGAGCCATGCGGGTTCCGTCTGCTACCGCGAATTCTCGCGCTTCTGCGGGCCGGAGGACATCCCCTATTACCCGATCCGGCAGGTGCGGGAAAAGGCGCTGCTTTCGGACTATGTGGCGCTGGCGGAACAGGCGCAGGGTGTGACCTTCGTCGGGCGGCTGGGTACCTATCGCTATCTGGATATGGATGTGACGATCCGCGAAGCCCTTGATACCGCAGCGCATTTCCTTTCCAAAGGGACCGCCCCGGCCTTCGTGAACGCGCCGCTCTGAGCCGATGAAGCGTCTTGTCGCCGTCGTCGTCACCTACAACCGCCTTGCGCAGCTGAAGGTCACCATCGCGCGCCTGCTCGACAGCCCGGAGGGTGATCTGGCGGGTGTCGTCGTCGTGGACAATGCCTCGACCGACGGCACCGGCGCGTGGCTCGCCACGCTGAGCGAACCGCGCCTGCATCTGCTGCGCGAGGCCGAGAATATCGGCGGCGCGGGCGGGTTCGACCGTGGCATGCGGGCGGCGGTGGCGCGTTTCGATCCCGATTGGATCGTGGTGATGGACGATGACGGGCGACCGGAGCCGGGGGCGCTGGCCGCGTTTCAAGCGCTCGACACCTCGGAGTGGGACGGGATCGCCGCGGCCGTCTACCTGCCCGATGGCCGGATCTGCGACATGAACCGGCCCTCGCGCAATCCGTTCTGGAACCTGCGGCTGTTCTTTCAGACCCTGCGGCAGGGGCGTTCGGGCTTTCACCTCGACCCGCTGGCCTATGACGAGCCGCACCCGCATCCGATCGACGTCACCTCTTTCGTCGGGTTTTTCGTGTCACGCCAAGGGGTTGCGCGGGCGGGATTCCCGGATCCCGAACTGTTCATCTATGGCGACGACGGGCTTTATACCCTCGGCCTTGCGGCGCGTGGCGGGCGGATGTGTTTTGAACCCCGGATCCGGTTCGAGCATGACCTGACCACCTTCGCCGGAGAGGATCGCCGCTTTCGCCCGCTGTGGAAGGCCTATTACTACCACCGCAACCTGCTGCTGCTGTATCGGCAGGCGGCGGGCTGGTTGTTCTGGCCCGCGCTGCTGGTCATCATCCCGAAATGGCTGGCAAAAACCCGCGCTCACCGGGGGGAGACGCGGGTTTTTGCCGGGCTGATGCTGCGCGCGATCCGCGATGGCCTGCTGCGCCGCACCGGGGTGCGCCATGCGCAGATCGTGGCCTGGGGGCGCCGGGACGCCCCCTGATCTTATTGGTCGAGGAAGCTGCGCAGCTTGCGCGACCGGCTCGGGTGCTTCAGCTTGCGCAGCGCCTTGGCCTCGATCTGCCGAATCCGTTCGCGCGTCACGCTGAACTGCTGCCCGACTTCTTCCAGCGTGTGGTCGGTGTTCATGCCGATGCCAAAGCGCATCCGCAGCACCCGTTCCTCGCGCGGGGTCAGGCTGGCCAGAACCCGCGTCGTCGTTTCCTTCAGGTTCTCCTGAATCGCGCTGTCCAGCGGCAGGACCGCATTCTTGTCCTCGATGAAATCGCCAAGCTGGCTGTCCTCCTCGTCCCCGATCGGGGTTTCGAGCGAGATCGGCTCCTTGGCGATCTTCATCACCTTGCGGACCTTTTCCAGCGGCATCTGGAGCTTTTCGGCCAGTTCCTCGGGCGTCGGCTCCCGGCCGATTTCATGCAGCATCTGCCGCCCGGTGCGCACCAGCTTGTTGATCGTTTCGATCATATGGACCGGAATCCGGATCGTGCGCGCCTGATCGGCGATCGAGCGCGTGATCGCCTGCCGGATCCACCACGTCGCGTAGGTCGAGAATTTATACCCCCGGCGATACTCGAACTTGTCGACCGCCTTCATCAGGCCGATGTTGCCTTCCTGAATGAGATCAAGGAATTGCAGCCCGCGGTTCGTGTATTTCTTGGCGATAGAGATCACCAGGCGCAGGTTCGCCTCGACCATTTCCTTCTTCGCCTGCCGGGCTTCCTTCTCGCCCTTCTGGACCTGGTTCACGATGCGGCGGAATTCGGAAATATCGACGCCAACATACTGCCCGACCTGCGCCATTTCAGAGCGCAGTTCGTCCACCTTGTCGCCCGCCTTCTCGAACAGCGCGTTCCAGGTGCGGTTGCCCTTCGCGCCCATCCGCTCGGACCAGGTGGGATCCAGTTCGTAGCCGCGGTATTCCTCGATGAACTCGCGCCGGTTGATGCGGGCGTTGTCGGCCAGCTTCACCATCGCCGAGTCGATCGACATGATCTTCCGGTTGATGCCATACAACTGGTCGATCAGCGCCTCGATCCGGTTGTTGTGCAGGTGCAGTTCGTTCACCAGCCCGACGATTTCCGACCGCAGCTTCTGATAGGCGGCCTCCTCGGCCACGGTGAAGGTGCCGTCCTCGTTCAGCGTGGCCGACATCCGCAGATCCTGCATCTCGGCCAACATCGCATAGTCGCGCGCGATGACTTCCAGCGTTTCCAGAACCTTCGGCTTCAGCGCGGTTTCCATCGCGGCGAGCGACAGGCTCTGGCCGTCGTAATCGTCCTCGTCTTCTTCGGCCGGCAGCGGGTTGCCATCCGCGTCAACGCCGCGCGGTTTCGCCTGCCAGTCCTCGCCCTGCTGCTCCGCCGGGGCCTCGCCTGCGGGCAGTTCCTCTTCGAGCAATTCCTCCTCGCCATCCTCATCGACCGAGCGCCCGAAGGTCGCTTCAAGGTCGATGACGTCGCGCAGCAGGATCTCTTCGTTCAGCAGTTCGTCGCGCCAGATCGTGATGGCCTGGAAGGTCAGCGGGCTTTCGCACAGCCCGGCGATCATCGTGTTGCGCCCCGCCTCGATGCGCTTCGCGATCGCGATTTCCCCTTCGCGCGACAGCAGTTCGACCGAGCCCATTTCGCGCAGATACATCCGCACCGGATCGTCGGTGCGGTCGAGGTTTTCCGTCGTGGACGTCGCCACTGCGATCTCGCGCGAGCCCGATCCGACCGGCGCGACCTCCCCCGCCTCCGGCTCCTCGCCCTCCTCGGCCTCGACCACGTTGATGCCCATTTCGGACAGCATCGACATCACATCCTCGATCTGGTCGCCCGAGACCTGATCGGGCGGCATGACCGTGTTGAGCTGGTCATAGGTGATGTAACCGCGCTCCTTCGCCTCCGCGATCATCCGCTTCACAGCGGCTTTCGACATGTCGAACGACGCATCATCGTCCGAGGAGGTTTCCGGTTTGCTGTCGTCGAGATCCTTGGCGGCCATGGGCGCTCCTGAAGGGGTTTGGCGGATGGCGTCGCGCCGGAGGGCGGCACGACAGAATCGAATCGTTGCGGGTGGTTCTACCGAATCGCGGGGTCGAATCACAGGGCGGAATCAGGGCGAATCAGGCATCTGCCTAGTTTCTCCGCGATCCGCGTCCGCCGCGGCTGAAATCTATCGAATCATAGAAAGCCCGGCTCTGTTCGAGCTCCTCCTTGTCGAGTTCCACTCCGTTTTCCGCGCGCACGGTGGCACGGTCGTCGTTCTCGGTCGGTTTCAGCGCCTGTTCAAACGCCTTTGCCGCCTGGGCCAGGCGCCAGGTGACGCCCTCATCGGCCAGCCCCTCGATATCCTCGCGGGCTTCGGCGATTTCCTGCTCCAACGCGCGGCGCGCGGTCAGCTTCGCCAGATCGGCGGCCAGACAATGAGAGGCATAATCGGCGTCTTCGCGGATGCTCGTGACCAGAACGGTCCGCACATGGGGTTGCGCGAGCAGGTTTTCAAGGTCGCCCCCCGCCGCCTGCGGCAACCGCGCCGCAACCTCCGGGTCATGCGCGAGGCTCAGCATCAGCCGGCACAGCCGTTCATGCGCCGGATCGGCAAAGCGCACCCCCTCCAGCCGCGCCTCGTATTCCGCGATCAGCCGGGGATGGGTCGCCAGAATCGCCAGCACCACCGCCTCGCGCAGATGGTCCGTCACCTCCGGCCCCTGCGCCGCGACCAGCAGCGTCGAGCGCGTCGTCGGCAGTGGCTGCACCGGCGGCCTGGCCCCCTTCACGAACGGCTTCCACGCGGGCCGCGAAAAGCCGAACAGCGCCTCGCGCAGCCGCTTCACCTCGGCGCCGTAATGGGTCTTGATCGACGGATCCCGGATGCGTTCGATCGCGGCGCGCAGCTTCTTGTCGAGCGCGGCGCGGCGTTCGGGGCTGTCGAAGACCTGCCCCTCGGTCTCGCGCTGCCACAGCAGATCGACCATCGGGCGCGCGCCATCCAGCACCTTCTGCATCGCCTGCGGCCCGGCGGCCTTGATCACCTCGTCCGGATCCTGCCCCTGCGGCAGCATGGCGAAGCGCAGCCCCTTCCCCGCCTCCAAGAGCGGCAGCGCCAGGTCGATCACCCGCAGCGCCGCCTTCACCCCCGCCGCATCGCCATCAAGCGCGATCACCGGCTCGTCATGGATCCGCCACATCAGATGCAGCTGCTCTTCGGTAACCGCCGTGCCAAGCGGCGCCACCGCCCCGCCGAACCCGGCCTGCACCAGCGCGATCACATCCATATAGCCTTCGCAGACGATCAGCCGCGCGCCCTTCCCCGCCGCCTCCCGCGCCGGGCCGTGGTTGAACAGCGTCCGCCCCTTATCGAACAGCGCGGTTTCCGGCGAGTTCAGGTATTTCGCATTGTCCTTCGGGTCCATCGCCCGGCCGCCAAAGGCGATGCAGCGCCCGCGCGGGTCGCGGATCGGGAACATGATCCGGTTGCGGAAGACGTCATAGGGTTTGCCGCCCTTCGTGCTGGGCTTCGCCAGCCCCGCGCCCAGAATCAGATCGTCCGCGATTCCCTTCGCCTTCAGCGCATCCCACAGCCCCTGCCAGCCGTCGGGCGCGAAGCCGATTTCGAATCGCGCGATGGTTTCCGGGCTCAGCCCACGCCGTTGCAGATAGGTCCGCGCCTCGGCCCCCGCCTGCATCGACAGGCTCAGGCGGAAATGCTTCACCGCCTCCTCCATCACCCGGGTGAGTTCGGTGCGGTGGTCGGCGCGTTCGGCCTCGCGCGCATCGCGCGCCGGCATCTGCATCCCGGCCTCGCGCGCCAGAATCTCGACCGCCTCCATGAAGGAAACGTTCTCCGTCTCCTGCACGAATTTCAGCGCATCGCCCGAGGCATGGCAGCCGAAGCAGTGATAGAACCCCTTGCGGTCATCCACATGGAAAGACGCGGATTTTTCCTGATGGAACGGACAGGGCGCCCACATGTCGCCCTTGGCCTGATTCGACTTGCGCGAATCCCACACCACCTTGCGCCCGACCACCTGAGAGATCGAGACGCGGTTGCGCAGTTCATCAAGGAAACCCGGGGGCAAACTCATGCGCGCTATATTGGTCCGGACAGCGCCAGAGTCAAAGGGGCGGCCGAAGCCGCCCCCCTATCCTCAGCGGATCGGGTTGCGATAAACGACGCGCCGGACCGAGCCGGTCTTCGAGCGCATCAGGATCGTTTCGGTCTCGATGAAGGTCGGGCTGCGCTTCACGCCGCGCACGATCGAACCGTTGGTCACGCCGGTCGCCGCAAACACCACGTCCGAACGGACCAGATCGTCCCGGGTATAGATCCGGTCGAGGTCGGTGATCCCGGCCTTTGCCGCGCGGCCGCGTTCATCGTCGTTGCGGAACAGCAGCTTGCCCCACATCTGCCCACCGATGCACTTCAGCGCCGAGGCCGCCAGAACGCCTTCCGGTGCGCCACCCGAGCCCATGTAGATGTCGATCCCGGTGATTTCCGGTTCGGCGCAGTGGATCACGCCCGCCACGTCGCCATCGGTGATCAGGCGGATCGCGGCGCCGGTTTCCCGGACTTCGCGGATCAGGTCTTCGTGGCGCGGACGTTCGAGGATGCAGCAGGTGATGTCATGCGGTTTGACGCCGCGCGCCTTGGCCACCGCCAGAATCCGCTCGGTCGGCGTCATGTCGAGGCTGACGACATCCTTTTCATAGCCCGGCCCGACGGCCAGCTTTTCCATATACACGTCCGGCGCGTGCAGCAGCGTGCCAGCGGGCGCCATCGCGATCACGGTCAGCGCGTTGGGCATGTCCTTCGCGGTCAGCGTCGTGCCTTCGAGCGGGTCGAGCGCGATATCCACCGCCGGGCCTTTGCCGGTGCCGACCTTTTCGCCGATATACAGCATCGGCGCTTCGTCACGCTCGCCTTCGCCGATGACGACGGTGCCGTCGATGTCCAGCATGTTCAGCTGGTCGCGCATCGCGTTCACCGCAGCCTGGTCCGCCGCCTTTTCATCGCCGCGCCCGATCAGGAGCGCGGAAGCATGGGCGGCAGCTTCGGACACGCGGGCGAGGCCCAGCGAAAGCATGCGGTCGTTGAAATCAATGGGGGGAGTCATTTTCTATTCCTGTCTGCCAAAGCGAAGGGCCGCGGACAGGTAAGCCCGCAGCCCGGTGATAGGCAAGAGTGAGAACGCTAACAGATGCCGGGATGGCACGCTCAAACCTCTTCAATCCGCAGCGCGACGGTCTCTCCGGCAACCACGCCGGTCGCCGCGAAGGCCGCGACCGCCGCGTCGATCGCATCGCGCGTGGTCTTGTGCGTGACGATCAGCACCGGCGCCGTGGCATCGGCATGGCCATATTGCCGCAGCCGGGAAATCGACACCCCCGCCTCGCCCAGCACCGCCGCCACTTTGGCGAGCGCGCCGGGTTTGTCGAGCAGTTCCAGCCGCAGGTAATAGGGCGCGGGGGCCGACACCACCGCCGCCACCGGATCGGCCAGCGTCGCCGCGGGCTGGCCAAAGGTCGGCATCCGGAACCCGCGCGCGAGATCGACCACATCGCCCATCACCGCCGAGGCCGTCGGCCCCTCGCCCGCGCCCGCGCCGCGCAGCACGATCTGCCCGACCGAATCGCCCTCCAGCACCACCATGTTCGTGCCGCCCTGCAACTGCCCCAGGGGCGAGGTCGAGGGCACGAGACAGGGCGTCATCCGCTGTTCCAGCCCGCGCCCGGTCACCTGCGCGACCCCCAACAGCTTGATTTTATAGCCCATATCGTCGGCGCGGCGAATATCGTCGATCGAAATCCGCTCGATCCCTTCGAGCACGACATCGGCAAAGCTGATCCGCGTGCCGAAGGCGATGGCCGAGAGGATCGACAGCTTGTGCCCCGCGTCGATCCCGCCCACGTCGAGCGTCGGATCGGCCTCAAGATAGCCCAGCTGCCGCGCTTCCTCGAACACCGTGTCATAGGGCAGGCCCGCCGTCTCCATCCGGGTCAGGATGTAGTTGCAGGTGCCGTTCATCACCCCCATCACCCGGCGGATGCGGTTGCCGGCCAGCCCCTCGGTCAGCGCCTTGATCACCGGGATACCGCCGGCGACGGCGGCCTCGAACCGGATCACCCGGCCCTGCGCTTCGGCGAGTTCGGCCAGCGCCTGCCCGTGATGCGCGAGCAGCGCCTTGTTCGCCGTGACCACATCCTTGCCCGTGCGCAACGCGGCCTCGGTCGCGGCCTTCGCCGCGCCTTCGTGGCCGCCCATCACCTCGACGAAGACATCCACGTCATCGCGGGTCGCCAGCGCGACGGGATCGGTTTCCCAGGCATAGGCCGAAAGGTCGGCATCGCGCGCCTTCGCCCGGTCGCGCGCGGAAACGGCGGTAATCTGGACCGCCCGGCCCGAACGTGCGGCCAGCAGATCGGCATGGCGCTGCACGATCTTGACGACACCAATCCCCACGGTGCCAAGCCCCGCGATGCCAAGACGAAGCGGAGAAGCGGGCGCGGACATGGGAACCTCATGGATCGGGGTCAGGGTTGCGCCCTGTTAGCCTGTCGGGCGCGTCCTTGCAACGGATCAGGGTTGCGCGCGGCGCAGCGCTTCGGCCCGGGCTTCCAGCGCATCGCCCCGCGCGCGCAATTCATCCGTGGGCGCGGGCGCGTCCGGCGCATCGCTCAGCAGCGTGCCAACGGGCACCAGCGCGGGATAGTCCCCATCGGATCCACATCCGGCAAGGGCGCCCAGCAGGGCAAGAAGGGTCAGGCGGATCATCGTCGGGCTCCGGTTTCGGGCCAGCATAGGGCGGCGCGGCGCGGCTGACCAGAGCCGGGGTTTGCTGCTGAACGCGCGTTCAGTTATGCTGCGCCCATGGCACGCAAAACCGGCTCGCATTCCGAAATCACCGGCCCCCGCATCCGCGCGGCGGCGCTCACGCTGTTCGTCAAACACGGGTTTGCCGCCGTCTCGATGCGGCAGATCGCGGCGGAGGTGGGGGTGCAGGCCGGGGCGCTGTATCTTTATACGCCCGACAAGGAAACGCTGCTGTTCGACCTGCTGCGCGCGCATATGGAGGAACTGCTCGCCGCATGGGAGGCCGAGCCGAAGCCCCCTGCCCCCGCCGCGCGGCTGGAATGGTTCGTGCGCTTTCACATCCGCCATTCGTTGCAGCGGCCCGAGGCGGTGTTCCTGAGCTATATGGAGCTGCGCAACCTCTCGCCCGGGAATTTCGCCGCGATCGAGGGGCTGCGGAAACGGTATGAGACCGCGCTGGAGGACATCCTGCGCGCCGGTCAGGCCGGGGGCGATTTCGCGGTGCCGGATACCAAGCTCGCGACGCTCGCCATCATCGCGATGTTGACAGGCGTCAACACCTGGTATCGCGAGGGTGGGCGGCTCAGCCGCGACCGGGTGGAGGCGATCTACTGGGACATGGTGCGCAAGGCGGTGGCGGCGGAACCGCCTTTGGGCTAAGCACGCCGCATGACCGCTTTCCTGAACGTAGACCCCTCGCTGACCGGGCGGCGCTGGATCGGCCCTTCGGCCGAGGCCGACCGTCTGGCCGAGGCGATGGCCCGCGATACCCGCCTGCCCCTGCCCCTCGCCCGCGTCCTGGTGGCGCGCGGCGTGGCGCCGGAAGAGGCCGTTGGCTTTCTGGAACCCACGCTGCGCGACCTGCTGCCCGATCCGCGCCGGCTGAAGGACATGGAAAAGGCCGCCGCGCGGTTCCTCCGCGCGGTGAAGGGACGCGAAAAGATCGCCGTTTTCGCGGATTACGACGTGGATGGCGGCTCGTCGGCGGCGCTTCTGCTGACCTGGCTGCGGGCGATGGGGCGTCCGGCGACGCTCTATATCCCCGACCGGATCGACGAGGGCTATGGCCCGAACGTCCCCGCGATGCAGGCGCTGGCGCGGGACCATTCGCTGATCGTCTGCGTCGATTGCGGCACGCTGAGCCATGAGCCGGTGGCCGCCGCGAAGGGCGCCGATGTGGTGATTCTGGACCACCACCTGGGCGGCGAGACCCTGCCCGAGGCGCTGGCCGTGGTGAACCCGAACCGGCAGGACGAAGACGGCGAGCTGGGCTTTCTGTGCGCCGCGTCCGTGGTGTTCCTGATGCTGGTCGAGGCGAACCGGCAGTTGCGCGCCGAGGGCGTGCAGGGGCCGGACCTGATGGGGCTCCTTGATCTGGTCGCGCTGGCCACGGTGGCGGATGTGGCACCGCTGGTGGGGGTGAACCGGGCGCTGGTGCGGCAGGGGCTGAAGGTGATGGCGCGGCGCGAGCGGCCCGGACTGGTGGCGCTGTCGGATGTGGCGCGGCTCGATTCGGCGCCCTCGGCCTATCATCTGGGCTTTGTGCTGGGGCCGCGGGTCAATGCGGGCGGGCGGATCGGCGCGGCGGACCTTGGCGCGCGGCTGCTGGCGACGGCGGACGCGGCCGAGGCCGGAGCGCTGGCCGAACGGCTGGACCGGCTGAACACCGAGCGGCGGGAGATCGAGAACCGCGTCCGCGAAGCCGCGCTTGCGCAGGCCGAGGCGCGCGGACTGGACGCGCCCCTCGTCTGGGCGGCGGGCGAGGGCTGGCACCCCGGCGTCGTCGGCATCGTCGCCGCGCGGCTGAAGGAGGCGACGCACCGCCCCGCCGTGGTGATCGGGCTGGAAAACGGCATCGGCAAGGGATCGGCCCGGTCGGTCGCGGGGGTGGATCTGGGCGCTGCGGTGCATCGCGTCGCCGCCGAGGGGCTGTTGCTCAAGGGTGGCGGCCACCGGATGGCGGCGGGCCTGACGGTCGAGGAAAGCAAGCTGGAACCGGCGATGGCGCGGCTGGCCGAATTGCTGGCGCGGCAGGGCGCGGGGCTGGGCGGGGTCGAAGACCTGCGCATCGACGGCCTGCTGATGCCCGGCGCGGTCACCCCCGAACTGATCGAAGACATCGAGCGCGCCGGCCCCTTCGGCCAGGGCGCGCCCGCCCCGCGCTTCGCCCTGCCGTCAATGCAGGTCTCCGGCGCGCGGCGGATCGGCGAAACCCACCTGCGGGTGCAACTGAGCGACGGCACCGGCCCCCGGATCGAAGCAGTCTGCTTCGGCGCCTTCGACGGCCCCCTCGGCCCCGCGCTGAGCCTGGGCGGCGCCGAACGGTTCCATTGCGCCGGACGGCTGGAGATCAACACCTGGGGCGGACGGCGCAAGGCGCAGCTCCGCCTCGAAGACGCAGCCCGCGCCTGAACCACCTGATCCGCAACGGTTATCCTGCCCGCAAAGAAAGTTTGCGAAAACGTCAAAAACCCCCTTGCGCCCCGCCCCGCCCTGGCCTAAACACCGCCTCACACGACGCCGAGCAGCACAAAACGCCGCTCACCAGCGAAAGTGGCCCGTTCGTCTATCGGTTAGGACGTCAGGTTTTCAACCTGAAAAGAGGGGTTCGACTCCCCTACGGGCTGCCACGTTTTCATGTAATATGATGATCTTCATAGGGTTTTCCCTCTGATTTGTTCAACTGCTCTGTAGTGTTGGACAATTTCCTCATTTTTTCGAAGCCACTGTCAGCCAGTCGCGCTCGGTTCGCCTTGCGCGTATAGATGCGGGCTTGGGTCGTATCAGCATACGCAAGATACGAGGCGATTTCCCACTCGGACGCCCCAGCATCTGCGAGCCGCGTTGCGCCGGCCTTCCGCAACCCGTGAATAGATCCAAGCACCCCCGCCTCCCGGCACCGTTTCCTGAACCAGTTGCCGAACGATGTCACCTGATATGGAAGAAGCGAGCCCTCTTGCGTGATGAACAGATCCTGGTCGGCTGGCAGGCGGGCAATCTCTTCCGCTAGCTCGGGGAGGATGGGCAGGTCGGCCGCCACGGATGTCTTGCCTCTCGCATAGGCTATCCGTTGCCTGCCGTCCCGAATCGAGATCATGTGGCGGCCAGCACCGCACAAGTCCTAGCGCGCCATGCCCGTGTTCAGCGCGACCAGGAGTGCCATCCGCGCCTTTGTTCCGGGGCCGTGCCGCTCCAGGAAGCGCGCCACCTCGGCTTCGGTCCAAGTGTGGTAGCCAGAACTGTTCTCTTTTAGGCGCTCCGCGAACTTCGCCGGGTCGGGGCCGTCACAGGCTCCAGACCCATTGATTTCAGGCCTTTGGGGTGATTCAGGCTCCGCAAGGAGAGCTGATCGAATGAGCAATCTTTTCTGGCTGAGCGAGGCGCAGATGAAGCGGCTACGGCCCTTCTTTCCCAAGAGCCATGGCAAGCCGCGCGTGGATGACCAGCGTATGCTGAGCGGGAGAATCTTCGTCAATCGCAATGGCTTGCGGTGGTGTGACGCGCCGAAGGAATACGGCCCGGCGACTTGAGGGAAACCGTGGCCCCAGTGGGGCCGCGTAAGCTCCCGAAAGGCTCTACAACCGTTGGAAGCGCTGGAGCGACAACGGGGTCTTCGCCCGGATCATGGTCGGCTTGGCCGCCGAGAGTGCCGAACACAAGACGATCATGATCGACGCGACCTATCTCAAGGCACATCGCACGGCGTCGAGCCTGTGCGTGAAAAAGGGGGGCGCGGGCGCCAGATCGGGCGCACCAAAGGCGACATGAACACCAAGCTGCACGCCGTCGCCGATGCCAAGGGGCGCCCGATCGGGTTCTTCATGTCGGCCGGCCAGGTCAGCGATTACACCGGCGCGGCGGCGCTGTTGGTTACCCTGCCGAAAGCGGGTTGGCTGCTGGCCGACAGGGGCTATGACGCCGATTGGTTCAGAGAGGCGTTGAAAGACAAGGGGATAAAGGTCTGCATCCCGGGACGGAAGTCTCGCAAGAAGGCGGTGAAATACGACAAGAGGCGCTACAAACGGCGCAATCGCATCGAGATCATGTTCGGCCGTCTGAAGGACTGGCGCCGTGTCGCAACCCGATACGACCGCTGCCCGGAAACCTTCTTCTCTGCGATCATGCTAGCCGCAACCGTCTTGTTCTGGCTGTGAAACTCAATGGGGCTGGACCCTAGCAGGCCGCCGAAATAGTCTGGTGAGCGGAACGGTTTCCGCTGCGCTTGGCGGGCGGCTTGATTTTCCGGCCTTTCCTGGCCTCTCGGCATGGGTGGCGCGGTGTTTCCTGGCCTCAAATCGCCAGCAGCCTCGGCAGCCGGGCAAGGTTTGCCGCCGCCAGCGTGAGGAGGAAGCGGGACCGCACGCGCTCCACGCCGCGATAGAGGGTCTGCGCCGCGCCGCCGACGGTCTTGGACTAGCCGAAGAGCTCCTCGACTCGCTTCCGGTGCTTCTGAGACAGGGCATAACCCTTGTGCCGCGTTGTCCGTCCGTCGATCGCCGAGAACCGCGGCTTCTGCGCGACATGCGGGGTGATGCAGGCTCGCCTGCAATCAGCCACGAACCCGGCAGCGTCGTAGGCCTTGTCGGCGCCCAGGGTCAGCCGCCTGGTCGATCCCGGCGAATGCCGGTGCATCATGTCGAGCGCCGCTTTGCGCTCGGCACGACCGTCCGCGCGGGTCAAGTCGCCCTGGACGGCCAGCCCGCTGCGGTTCTCCATGACCGCGTGCCCGATGAAGCATGGCATCGCGCCGGTACCCGGGGATTTCCGGTAAAGCCGCGCATCGGCATCTGTCGTGGAGGCATGCGTCGCGTTCGTGCGCTTCTGGCCCCTGAAATCCACTTCGGCATTCCGGCTGCGGCTGGCGGGGCGGGACATCGGGCGGGTTTCCGGATCGGGCTGCGGAGATGGGGCTTGCGGGGCGGCATCCTGTACCGGAGGATCGCCGGGATCGCCGGGATCGCCGTCCACTTTTGGCCGGATGCTCTTCATGGAAGCCCAGGCCTTCACCAATATGCCGTCGACCGAGAAGTGGTCGTCCGACAGGAGTTCAGCGACCTCGCGATGCGCGAGAATGGCGGCCATCACCTTGCGCGACATGTCCGTGGTGAGAAGGCGGTCGCGGTTCTTGCTGAACACGGTCGGGACCCGGACCTGGTCGTCGACGCCAAGCCCCACAAACCAGCGGAACAGCAGGTTGTAGTCCAGCTGCTCCATCAGGTGCCGCTCAGAGCGGACCGAGAACAGGATTTGCAGCAGGCTCGCACGGATCAGCCGTTCCGGCGCGATGGAGGGGCGACCGAAATCGGCATAGAGCCGATCGAACTCGCCGTCGAGGCTCGCCAAGGCGTCATGGACGACCCGCCGGATCGTGCGCAGCGGATGCCGGGCGGGGATCCGCTCTTCGAGATCAACATAACTGAACAGCGATCCGCTCGTCTCGTCTGTACCGCGCATGCCTGGCTCCGCCGTTGATCCCCAGCGGGTGAACCATGTTCTGCAATCGGCGTCGAGGCCCGACTATTTCAGCAGCCTGCTAAGTCTCGTTTGGCCGTTTGCTGTGTCTTCTTCTGGAAGGCGTGCAGCACATAGACCGTATCTTCTATCTTGGCGATGTAGAGCACCCGGAAGATTCCAGCCTCGTCGCGGATACGGATTTCCCGCACCCCCTGCCCCACGCTCGTCATCGGCTTCCAGTCGCTCGGTTCAAGCCCTTGCTGAACCTTGTGCAACTGAACGCCGACCTCTTTCCGCGCCGCCTCGGGAAAATCCCGCAACTGCTCAAGGGAATCCTCGAGAAATTCGACCCGCTTCATATCAGCCATTGGCCACTTTATATCAAAATTTGTATAGCTTTGCAAGCCAAGCCGTTCACCCGCTCCCTTCGCCAAGTGCGCTCATGGCCCGCTCAATCGTCTCGGCAAGCGTGATCTCGTGCCGGTCGGCATAGGCGTAGATCGCTTCGAGCGTTTCGGCCCGCAGCCTGGTCGCAAACTGCTCTGTGCGGCCTGTCTTGCGGCGCGCGCGGCGGGCTGGCCGCCCCGGCGAGGACGGAGACGGCTCCGGCGCTTTGGGTGTTTCACGAAAGCCAGCCGCGCGTGTCGCCGCCTTCACCGCGTTCGGATCGACGGGCGGGGCTGGCGGTGTGTTCAGGTCGTCGCCAAAGTCGAGCGTGGCGCGCTTCTTGTCGTCGCCAGTCATGCTGCCCCTCCCCTGATCGTATTAATGACGGCTTGCGCATACTCACGTGCGTTGTCCTTGGTGGTTACCAGCCCGGACACATCGGACGTTTCCAGCTCGTGCAGCGTGCCACCTAGAGAAAATAGCGCCCGATAGGCCGCCCGGTCGATCAAAGTCGCTGGCAGCACCGGGACCGCCGCGCCGGAAAACTGGCGTTCTATATCGCGCGCCGTGCGCTCCCGGATTGCGGGCGGAACACGGGTGAAGAACACCCGATACGGGATTTTGCGGCTCCCGAAAGGCTCTACAACCGCTGGAAGCGGTGGAGCGACAAGGGGGTTTTTGCCCGGATGATGGATGGTCTGGCCGCCGAGGCGGAGGTTCCGAAGACCGTGATGATCGATGCGACCTACCTGAAGGCGCACCGCACGGCGACCAGCCTGCGGTCGAAAAGGGGGACGCGGCGACCACAGAGGCCGTCTGATCGGTCGCACAAAGGGCGGTATGAACACCAAGTTGCATGCCGTCACTGATGCAGAAGGTCGCCCGATCCGGTTCTTCATGACCGCAGGCCAGGTGAGTGATTACACGGGTGCTGCGGCACTACTGGGGATCTCGGACGCCCACGAAGGCATCAAGGCTGCCGTCTCAAAGGTCCTCTGCGCCAGTTGGCAGCGCTGCCGCGTCCATTTCCAGCGCAACGCCCTCGCCCATGTCGGCAAAAGCGGGCGCAGGGTCGTCTCCGCCTTCATCGCCACCGCCTTTGCCCAGGACACCGCAGAAGCCGCCAGCACCCAATGGCGCGCCGTGGCCGACCAGATCCGGCCCAAAGTGCCCAAGCTGGCCACGCTCATGGACGAAGCCGAGCATGACGTTCTGGCCTACATGTCCTTCCCGAAGGAACACCGGGCCAAGCTGCATTCCACAAACCCCATCGAGCGCCTGAACGGCGAGATCAAGCGCCGCACCGAGGTCGTCGGCATCTTCCCCAATGATGAAGCCATCGTTCGCCTGGTTGGCGCGCTGCTGCTGGGGCAGAATGATGAATGGGCGGTTCAGCGCGCCCGATACATGACGCTGGAAACCATCGCGCCGATGGGCTGATGATCCCGTCATCAGCCTGCCCGCCGTGGCATCCTGATCAAGCAGGCCCGCGCCAACCATCACGGTGACGATCAGTGCCAGCTACACCACTCCATGGGACAGCATCCGCGGCAAGCCCATCAAGTATGACAAGCGTCGCTACAAACGCCACAACAGGATCGAAATCATGTTCGGCCGTCTGAAGGATTGGCGAAGGGTCGCCACCCGCTACGACCGGTCACCGAAGGTCTTTCTGTCCGCTGTCGCCCTCGCCGCTACCGTCATGTTCTGGCTATAACCCGAGAACGAGATGCTGTAACGGGGCCTGCGCTGCGACCCGCCCGTTGCTGTTGTAAGATTGAGGGTAAGCTGGCGCCATTCCCGTATCAAATCCAGAAGGAGGGCTACGGGATGAAGCTATTTGTCGGGTTGGATGTATCACTGGAGAAGACCGCGATCTGCGTGATCAGCGAGCATGGGAAAATCGTGAAGGATGCGCAGGTGGTCAGCGAGCCCGAAGCGCTGTCGCGCTGGATCGGCGATCAGGGTGGTGCAATTGCTGCCATCGGGCTCGAGGCTGGCCCTTTGTCGCAGTGGCTGCATCGTGGGCTGACCGAAGCTGGTTTCGATACCGTGCTGATGGAAACCCGGCAGGTGAAGGGTGCCCTGAAAGCCATGCCGATCAAGACGGACCGGCGGGATGCCGAGGGTATCGCACGCTTGCTTCACCTCGGTTGGTTCCGGCCGGTTCACTGCAAATCCGTCTCGGCCCAAGAGGTTCGTGCCGTGCTCGGTGCCCGCAAGGCCGTGCAACAGGGAATGATTGCCCTGGAGATGTCGTTGCGTGGATTGCTGCGGAACTTCGGATTGAAGGTCGGGGCAATCTCCCGCGGCAAGTTCGGACATCGCATTCGCGAACTGGCTGCCGGCAACTCCATGCTGGAAGTGGCGACCGTGCCGATGCTCAGGGCCCGCACGGCACTTCGGAATGAGTTGGCAGGGCTGGAACGGCGGGTTCGTCAGCTCGCCCAGGAGGATCCCGTCTGTCACCGCCTGATGTCAATGCCCGGGGTTGGCGCGGTCGTGGCGCTGACTTATCGGTCAGCCATCGACGATCCCAGCCGTTTCTCTTCATCGAAGAAGGTCGGGCCATGGGTCGGCCTGACGCCTTCACGCGGGCCAGTCCGGTGAACGCGACGTATCGGGCGGAATTACAAAGGCCGGCGACATCAATCTGCGGCGCGCGCTGTGGCCCGGGCCGCGACAGTCATGCTGCACCGTGGGCGTTCGACAGGGCTGAGAACCTGGGCCGCACAGCTCGCCCGCCGCCGTGGCGCAAAATGTGCGATGGTCGCGCTGGCGCGGCGCATCAGTGTCATCGTGCACCGGATGTGGGTCGACGACGCCGACTTCCGCTTCGACACTCCGGCACCACATGCAGCCTGAAAACCAGCATTCCCAGCCGTTGCCTGCCTGACCGCAGGCCTTCGAGGTCCCCCAGGGACGCGGTTCCGATGATGCCGTGGTCAGGACTGTTGCCGATCCATATCGAGCACGCTTGTGAGATGGGCGCATCGGAACTGCATTGAACCAGCATCATGTTGGCGGACGCAGCGGCCTCTCACGGACCGAAGCATGCACCCGGGTCGATCTTAGGCGAAGGCGAGCAAGAGCAGAGCGGCGACGAAAAGCAATCAGATCATCGAACCCGCCTCGGCGCGGCCGACACATCGTGACGGAAAAGGCTTGACTGGAACTGCCCCGTTACCGAAGGCCTGACCCTTCGATCCCGAGCGCATCGAGATAGTCGAGTTCGTCCTTGGTCAGCCGCCACGGCGCCGGAGCCGCGCCGACGACTGGCGAATCGTTGTAGAAACCCGCCGTCCGCGCATCGAGAGTTTCCCCGCAAAACTCCTTGGCCAGAGGTGCCATGGTTGAGATGCCGAGTTCCTTGTTGTCCTTCGCCAGAGAAGAGCATCCGGCACCGAGCAAGAATGCGATGTTCATGGCCTCGGAAATGGCCTTGCGGGCGCTCTCGATCCCCTTGTTCCAGTCAAGTTCCGATGGATCGGCATCGCCGTTCCGCAGAAACTGGAATTTCCGCTCGTCTCCGACTTCGCCCATATACCCTCGATCCCCCAAGCTTCTTATTTGGCCGCGCTGTTCGTGCGCGCAGCTATATCAGCGCACCGCGCCATACGCACGCCGGATCGTCGGCTGGCGGGCAAGCCAAACAGCGCATGCAGGCTTCGTCCTCGATGCTTCTCGAACAGGCCGTCCACGATCGCCGCCCGGTCAAGGGTGCGGGGCTCGTCCACCATTCGGATCGCGCCGCCCAAGGCGGATTCAACCGGTCGTCGCAACACCTCCAGTTATATTCTGTGTGAGCAGCTGGTTGAAAGCCTCTGCCGGTGTTTGCCAACTCAGCGTTTTGCGGGGGCGCGTGTTCAGCGCATGGGCAACGGCGCTTAGCTCTTCGGTGCCGTGTTGGCTGAGATCTGTGCCCTTTGGGAAATACTGGCGGAGCAGACCGTTGGTATTCTCGTTGCTGCCACGTTGCCACGGGCTCTGTGGGTTGCAGAAGTAAATCTCGAGACCGGTATCGGTTCTCAGCTGCGCGTGTTGCGCCATCTCGGCGCCCTGGTCCCAAGTCAACGAGCGACGCAGGTGGGCAGGCAGGCTGCTGATAGTTTCTGCGATGGCATCCCGGACGGCCTCGGCACCATGACCGGCAAGGGCTGGTCCATTCTTCATGGCTTTGCCCGCCCCATGCCCCTCCATGCGCGGCAAGTGCAGGAGCATGGTGAAGCGGGTCGTGCGCTCGACCAGCGTGCCGATCGCCGAACTGCCCAGACCGAGAATAAGGTCTCCCTCCCAATGACCCGGGACTGCCCTATCGTCGATTTCTGCTGGGCGGTCGCTTATCATCAGCGCATCGGTGAGGAAGGACTTGCCGCGATTGCGTGCGCGTTCGCGCGGCAATCTGAGCGCTCGGCCGGATCGCAGACAGGCGGAGAGCTCTCGCTTCAGCGCGCCGCGTCCCTGTATGTAGAGAGCCTGGTAAATGGCTTCGTGGCTGACGCGCATCGTTGGCTCCTCGGGGAAGTCCACCTTCAGGCGCTGTGCGATCTGCTCCGGGCTCCAGGCCGAGGACCAGCGTCGGCTTTGCCGGCGAACAGCGCGCCGCCCTTTCCATATCACGGTCGGCCCGTCGAAGGCGATGCCGTCTGGTGTGCCAATGAGGCCGGAGAGCCGTTCCTGCACGTAGTCGTGCAAGGCGGGATTGAGCGTGAGCTTGCTGGTCTTTGGACGCTTGGCCGCACGATCCGCATGCCACTGCGCGGCAATGGCCCGATAGTCGAACTCGCCGCCGCGTGTCGCCGCGTTGCGCCTGATCTCGCGAGAGATTGTGCTGGGGCATCGGCCCAGCTTGCGCGCGATCGCCCGCACGCCGGTGCCCCGAGCGCGTTCGAGGGCTATCTCCTCGCGTTCTGCGAACGAAAGGTTGCGACTCTTCGGCCCAGGCGCCGATGGCGCGAGATGTGTGGGAGGCATTCCGCCAGAACTCCGAAACCACCTGGTTCCGACTGGAGCGGACACTCCTGCTGCAACGGCAGCTTCCTCGCTGGACAGCCCCGCTGCCATCTCCCGCCAGAACCGGCACAGATGCTCACGCTGCCAGACTGGCGGCCGACCTGGCGAGAATAATTTGCGTCGCGTCGAGCGCTCCGACTTCCGTCTTCCTGTCGTCATCAACACCTCCAACATTAGGGTGTTGCGACGACCGGTTGAATCCGCCTTGCGATCCACGGTCGGAATGGTGAACCAGCCCCGGCGCGGGGTTGCGAGCCACGAGGGCACGGCGCAGGGCGTCGACGGCCAGGCCGCGCTTCAAGCGGTCGCTCACGGCCCAGCCGACGACGCGCCGCGAGAAGAGATCCAGCACGATGGCGAGGTAGAGCCAGCCCTCTGCCGTCCAGATGTAGGAGATGTCCGCCCCCCACTTCCTGTCCGGGCCGTCCGCCGTGAAGTCCTGTGCGACCAGATTGGGCGCGACGAGGCGACAGGCCGTGTGGCGCTCAAGCTCGGGTTCGGCTTGGCCAAGACCGGCACCCACAACCAGGCGAATGCGGCACAGCCTGCCGCGACCGAAAAGAGCTCTGTCGTGGCGATTCCACCGAAGCTTTCGATGGCAGCTTTGCTTCAGCTCCTTTGGCACGAGGCCGACCTGACGAGGTGGACAGCGAATTGGGCGGGCAAGCGATACTGGTGGACGGTCAGATCGCATCTTATCGCGGCAGCGCGCACCATGACGGTACGAAACGACGTTTTGGCCAACCTGCTCTTCATCCCGGAAACGTTCCGCCTGGAGGACAAATCCGCCATCGACCAGCGCAGGACGGCGAGCCTGCTTCCCCTTCAGCCAGCTGCCGGCGGCCAGCGCCGGCTCATGCTGATCCTCGGAGAGGTGAAATCCATCGATGCAGGACGGCTGAGGCGAAGGATCACGATCCGCCATCTCCCGGATTTCCCGCTGCTGATCGACGAGCGATCATGGTCCAGGGTTCAGACGCTCTTCGCGAGCGAGCTTTCCCTGTGGGAGGCGGATGACAGCACCCATCTCGTCTTGTTCGCGACATTCGGCCTCAACCCGGCCGGCCTCGCCGGTATCGAGGAGATCGTCCTGATGGTGACAACGACGAACTGGATCCCCTTCACCAATGTCTATGAATACCGCCTGCTGACCGCCCTTGCCAGACTGAGGGACGAAAGCGTTCGAAAGCTGAACTTCGGACAACCGCCGCAGGATTTCGAGATGGTCGCGCTGCTGCCGCGTCGGCAGCCGAAGCCGTTGGCGCTCTATATCATTCCGCCGCGGGATGAAGCCGCGACCAGAGCCGAGCTTGAGGCTCTGATCGCCTCCCGTCCGGACCTTGGAGCCTGGATCTGGGATGTCGCCTCCGAGGAGATGCCGTCCTTCGGGCCCGGCTGACATTTCTGGCGTTGCCCGATACGACGGTTCCGATGCGCGGTCCAGGCTATCTTCGTCTTGTCGTGCCAGCGGCCGTGCCAATAAAATCTCTAGCGGGTTACCCCGACATGCGTGCCATACCCTTCGAAGGCATAGGGATTGAGGATCTGGCGCCCTTCAAAATACCGGCGCTCCGCATTGCTCATCCTTGCCTCATCGGCAACCTCGCCCCAGTTTTTCCGGATCACGTCAGCCTGGCGATCAATGATGTCTCTGGCAGCCGTCTCTTCCAACTGGAAGGCAGGGGCAGCATGCAGCGCCACCTCCAGGCGGGAGCGGCGATCCCCTTCCGCCACGATCAAGGCCTGATTGGCCTGCGCTCCGCCACGGCGCTGCGGCGCGATGTCGTAGGCGGGCGTGAGCCTCAGAACCCTTCCGTCCCAGAACGCCGCATGGTTGCGAGCGTGATCATCGGTATTGCCGATCAGGATATTGAAACTCAGGCGCGCAAAAAGCTCTCGCAGCGTCTGTTTCGGCGCGTCGAATTTCTTGCGGATGATCTCCGCCAGCATCGGATAGGAAATGTGATGTGCGGCCATCTCGTGTTCCTGTGTCCAGGTCAGCGCCGAGACCATCGCGCGGCGCCCCCACGCGCCATCCGCCAAGGCAAATCTGTCGAAACGCTGAACAAGCAGTACATCCCTGTCGAGGACGCGTTCGATGGCGACTGGAGCCACATCAATCCCCGCAAGGGCAGCCAGCTTCATCGTCGCGTACTCGCCCTTGACCATGGCGAAGCTGTCATTGGCCGCAGAAAACTTGGCGATCAGTTTTCTGCCCGCGGCAACATCCGTGATCAGCGCCTTGGGGCGGGCGCCTCCGATCGAACTGCCATGCAGGATCGTTCGATCCAATGCCGGAGGCACAGGCTCTCCGGCCTCGATGCGATCAGCGAACTCCATCAGATCTTCCAGCGAGGCCTGATCCGATTCCCGGGGGATATAGTCGACGGCAGATACCTGAAAATCCAATGCCCCGATCCGATCCGATCCGGATCGCAACATGAAGGTCATCTCGCCGAAGGCATCCTCGTTGATGTCGCCTCCCCGATGCCCGAGAATCTCATGCACGATCACCCTGCGCCCCCAGCGATCCGGCAAGGCGTCGCGGAGACTCGGAGCAAGGTCCTGCCCGGCCGGCGGCTCGATCAATCCTACGCGCAGCGGCAGGTCGAGGTCAAAAATCGAAATTGCCTCCCGACGCTCAAGATAGCTACGGCCGTAATTGAAGAATATCGTGGTTCCTTGCCGGACGACCCGCCCGGCAACGACTGGCCGCTTCGCGCCCGGCAGCCATATCCAGACAAAGAGTTCCTGTGGCTCAGAAGTCATCCTTCACCTCCGGGCGTTGCGAGTGGATCCGCTGTGGCAGGAGGTCGAGCCGGCTCCGTGCTGTGGCCAGCCTGTCCGCGATCGCCGTCGATCCTCCAAACAGGTCGATCCCGACGAGATATGCAGCTTCGAGCACATAGCCGATGGCGACGCTTGCCTTGCCCTCCTCTATGGCCCTGACCGTCTTGCGAGCACAACCAAGGCGATCCGCCAGGTCCTGCTCGCTCCAGTGCAGCTGCTTGCGGCGCGCACGGATTTCCGTGGCCAGAAGCTGCAAGCCCTGGCGGGAAACCAGTGACAGGCCTGAATACCTCTCGGGCATCATGTATCCTTATGGTACCAATAAGTGCATTACCGCTCCCTCAAGGGAACAACATCCTGCTTCGCCGAACTTGTGCCCGAAAATGATGTGACTTGCAACTCAGATGCACCCTCAAGGGAACACTACGTAGATTTGTGATCCCTTAGAGGAACAATATTAAGCGCCCTAACTCGCCTGGAAGTCGTAGCGGCCATTCGCCTGCATCGGCCTTCGGCCGTGCTTCGGGCAGGCGATGCGCACGGATGATGATGCCAAAATTCCGACCGGCCGCCTCGTTGGTCGCGACCAAGGCGACGCCGGCAATGAAACGGCTGAGATGTTCGACCGCAGCAGATTTAGTCCTTCAGGCATCCAATTCCATCGAGGATCAGCCTTTGCCGTTTCAGCCACCATTCGCGGGGGGAGCCGCGCATGACAGCGATCATTCCCCGGATCTGGCTGGCGTGCTCCCCATCGGAAAGGGCCGCCTTCTCCCAGTGAACGGCCATTGCGTCGGCAAGGCTCTCTCCGTCAAATCCCGGCCGGGCGAAGCGCTGCCAGCCGATGAAGCAATCGGTCAGCGCATTGACAAGCGTGTCCACGGCCAGGATCGCATCTTCCAGCCGAAACCCCTCGGTTTGCAGTTGCGCCACGGCTTCGGCAAAGCCCCGGATGCCGGCGGGCGGCATCACCTCCATCTCGCGGAGCGCGACTGCAAGGCCGGGGTGCCGCTCGTAGAGCGACCAGAGCGCATCGGAAAGCCTTTCCAGCCGCGCCTGCCAGTCCCCTTCAGGCGCCCGCCAGTCGAGATCCGCCACCGCCAGATCGGCCGCCGCCGCGATGATCTCGTCACGGCTTTTCACATGGCGATAGAGCGACGAGTGATCCATCCCGAGATGCGCCGCCACCCCCTTGATCGTCACAGCGTCGAGGCCGATGTCCAGAGCCGCGCGCGCGATATCCTCGCGCTTCACCCGCGGGCTCGGGCCTGGTTTCCTGCGATTCTGCGGCGAGGGGGGCGGGCGATCTGCTGGCATGGCCCGAGCTTAACCAACCGCTCCGGTTCGGGCCAGCGTCACCGGCCAATCCTCCAGCCAGCCGCCTTCGCACGGTGAGCCCAAAGCCTGGAATAGAGTCCCCCCTCTGCCTGAGCAGGTCCTCGTGGCGGCCCCGCTCGACGATGCGCCCCCTGTCCAGCGCGAGAATTCGGTCTGCCGCCTGGATGGTGGACAGCTTGTGCGCCACCACGATCAGCGTCCTTCCCGCGACCAGCCGCGCCAGTGCCATCTGGAGCGCGCGCTCGTTCGTCGGGTCGATCGCGGCGGTGGCCTCATCGAGGAGGACGATCGGCGCATCCTTGAGAATGGCGCGGGCGATGGCGACACGCTGGCGCTCACCGCCGGAAAGCGCCGCACCGCCCTCGCCGACCTGCGTGTCATATCCGTCGGGCAGCGCGACGATGAAATCATGCGCCTGTGCGTCCCGGGCGGCCCGTTCGATGTCTTCCGGCGTGGCATCCGGCCTCCCGATGGCGATATTCTTGCGGATGGAGCCGTTGAACAGGTAGACATCCTGGAACATCACAGTCACGAGATCGGACAGTCCCGCCTCGCCGATCCGGGTCACATCGGCGCCCCCGATGGCGATGCGGCCGGAGGAGGCATCCCAGAAACGCGGGATCAGGTTCAGGATGGTGCTTTTGCCAGACCCCGAAGGCCCGACGATGGCGGTCATCGAACGCTCCGGCACGGTGAAGCTCAGGTCGTGCAGCACGGTCTCGCCCGGTCGATAGGCGAAGGAAACATCGTCGAACCGCAACTCGAACCCCTGCGGGACCTCCGACGCGATTGCCGCGGGCAAGACCGGCGCGGTCAGCACCCGGTCCATCCGGGTCAGCGAGGCATCGGCCATGCGCACGGATTCCATCACGCCGAGCAGCGCCATCAGCGGGCCATACATCGAGAGGACCAGCACCAGGACCATGATCGCCGTGGCCGGCGCCATCAATCCGGCCTCCATCCGCGTGCCGGTCAGCCAGATCACCAGCGGCACGCCCAGCATCACCACCATGCCGAAAACCGCCATCGGCGCGGTCAGCTGCACCACCATCTTCACCGAGATGTCGCGGAAATCGTCGATGGCGCGGCGAAAGCTCTCCTGCCCCGTCGCGACCTGATTGAATGCGCGGATCACGCCCATGCCCTGGACATATTCGATCATCCGGGCACCAGCCTCGGCCTGCATGTCCTGCCGCCGGATTCCGAGCCGGGAAAGATGCCGCGAGGTCCCGAAGAACACCGGCAGCGCCAGCGCGACAGACACCGCCGCGGCAAGTCCCACCCGCCAGTCCTGCACCAGAAGCACGGCGAACACGGCCAGCGGCAGCCCAAGCGCCTGCGCGATCCGTGGCAACCCGTCGGAGAAGAAGCTTTCCAGCATCTGCATGTCCGAGGTCAGCACCGTGACCGTATCGCCCCGATGCCGCGCCTGATGGAAGCCCATCGGCAGATGGCGCAGATGATCGAGGATGCGCAGGCGCAGATCCCCGGCCATCTCGTAGGACGACATCCAGCTGTCGCGCACCGAAAGCCATCCGAACAGCAACTGCCCGGCCAGCGACAGCGCCATCAGCCCCGTCACCTGCCAGATCCATGTGCCGGTCAGCGCCTTCCCCTGCGCCAGCCCGGTGACGACCCAGACCACGGCGCCGAAGCTCAGCCCCAGCATCATGCTTTGCAGGAAGCGGAAGACGACGCCGCGCGCCACCCGGCCCTTCAAGGGTCCCGTCAGTGCCCAGGCCCGCCGGAGGCTGTCGAGGTCGGAACGGATGTCGCTCATTGCGCGGCCTCCTGTTGCGACGGGCGCAATGCAATCGCCTGCGTCGCCGTGTAGTCGGCCCAGAGCCGGGCATAGAGGCCGTCAGCCGCCACCAGATCCTCATGCCGCCCGATCTCGGCGACACGACCGCGATCCAGGACGACGATCCGGTCGGCACCCATGATCGTGTGGAGCCGATGCGCAACCATGATCAGCGTCCGCGCCTTCGCCAGTTCGGTCAGCGCCTCCTGGATCGCGGCCTCGCTGTCGGGGTCGGCAAAGGCGGTGGCCTCATCGAGCACGATCACCGGCGCGTCCTTGAGGATCGCGCGCGCGATAGCGATTCGCTGGCGCTCCCCGCCCGAAAGGTTGGCGCCGCCCTCTCCCAACCTTGTCTCATAGCCCTCGGGCAGCGCCATGATGAAATCATGCGCGCGGGCGGCACGGGAAGCGGCGTGCAACTCGGCTTCGGTAGCGTCGTGTTTGCCGAAGCGGATATTCTCGCCTATCGTGCCCGAGAAGAGGAAGGTCTGCTGGAAGACGAAGGCCACCTGCTCCATCAGTTGATCGAGGTCGATGTCGCGCAGGTCCACGCCGCCCAACGTGACGCGACCCGCCTGCGGATCGTAAAGCCGCGGGATCAGGCTGGCCACGGTGCTTTTCCCGGAACCGGAAGGTCCGACCAGCGCGGTGATCCCGCCCGCCGGAGCGGTGAAGCTGATGCCATGCAGAACCTCATGCGCACCGTAGCCGAAGCTGACATCCTCGAAGGCAATCGCATGATCGACCAGCGCCACGCGGGCACCGGTGTCGGGCTGCGGCGGCGTCTCCAGCACCTCGGCGATCAGGGTCGAGGCCATCGAGATATGCGCCATGTTGTGGAACAGGTTGAACAGTTTCAACAGCGGCTGGCTGTAGTTCGCGCCCAGGATCACGAAGAAGCACAGCGTCGGCAGGTCGATCCAGCCCGCCTTCATCATCAGCATTCCCGCCGGCAGGATCACGCAGATATTGGCCGCGACCAGCGTGTAGAAAGCGGCGCCGAGGGGGAGGAACCGGCGGCCCATCTCGGTCTCGACCCCGGCATAATCGCGCACAGCCCCGGCGGTCTCCGACAGCGCGGCGCCAGTCCGGTTGAAGATCTTGATCACCGGCATCCCGGCCAGGTATTCGACGATCGCGCCGTTCATCCGCTCGGATTGACGCTGGTATTCGGCGGCCAGCGCGGCCTGCTGTCCCATCGCCACGACGACCAGCGAGAAGGACAGCGGCGTCAACAAGATCGCCGCCAAGGCCATCCGCCAGTCCACAGCGAAAAGCCAGGCGGTGACAGCCAGCCAGGTGGCAATCGAGGAAACACCCTCGGGCAGGCCATGGGCGACGATCAGCTCCAGCCGTTCCGGCTCATCCACGATCAGCTTTTTCGCTCCGCCCGAGCGACGGCCGAGAAACCAGCCCATCGGCAGCCGCGCCAGGTGGCGGGCCAGTGCCAGCCGCAGGGCATGGATCAGGCGGAAGGCCGCGAGATGCGACAGCCCCATCGCCAATCCCATCAGCGCCGCCCCCGCAACCACCGCCAGGAGCGCAATCATTGCCAGCCGCAGGAAGGGCGCCTCAGCCCCCGCCGCCAGATCGGAAACCGCCCGCCAGACCGCCCAGATCGGCACCAGTTCCAATCCCACCGCCACCGTGGCGAGAACGGCCGAAAGCGCCAACACCGGTCCGCTTCCACGCCCATGATGCGACAGAACCTTCAGGCTGGCGAAGAAGTCAGGCCGGGCGTCTTCGACCGGCGTCGGCGCTGCATCTGTGACATTCTCCGCTCGGGACATGACGCCCCCTTTCCTCACCAAATGAGTTGGTTTGCAGGCTAACCGCGACCCACTATATCTGCAACATCATGTTGCAGATATAGTGGTCGGGATCTCCGGCCCAGCCATCCGCCGCACCAGCATCGGCAGGAGCGGGCGCGAGAACAGGATCGGCGCCAGCAATGATTGCAGCCACATGCCCGTCCGGCTCACCGGAACATATTGCCCGCCGATCCGCCGTGATCCTGCCTGAAGCCGCGTTACCATCGGGCGCAACCGGGCTTCCCATGCCTCGATTGCCGCAACCGGATCGCGGTTCTGCAGGGCATCGGCAAGCAGCATCGCCCCTGCCGTGGCAAGAGTGGTGCCCTGCCCCGAAAGAAAGGCCAGGTTCCAGGCCGCATCGCCCAGAAGCACGACGCGGCCCCGCGACCAGAACGGCATTTCGATCTGCGCCACGGAATCGAGGAAGACCTGATCCCAGTCGGCCGCTGCGATGGCTCCGGCCACCGGATCGGGCCATCCATCGAACTGTGCAAGAACGGCGGCTCGGCGATCCTCGGCACCGAGCCGCGTCATGTCGGCTTCGCGCCAACAGAACAGTGTCGCAGCCCCGCCATCCGGCAAGGCATAGAGCGTCGCCTGACGGTCGATATCGGCAAGACCGATCACCGAGGCCGCGAGGGGTGAGGCCGGGCGGAACTTCCAGGACACCACGCGGTAGCCGAGAGGACGAACCGGATCGGGCAGATCTGCAAACACCAGTCGCCTCAACCCCGAACGATAGCCATCGGCGCCCACAACCAGGTCATGCCGTGACTGGCTGCCATCCCCGAGCTTCACATTGATGCCAGAGGCGTCTTGCGCGAGATCGACGACGCTGGTCTGCCAGCGCAGTGAGATCCCCTCTGCCGCCGCGATCAACACATCCTGCAGATCGTCGCGCATGATCGCCATGATCCGCCCGCCCATGGCCGCGCCGATGCGGCGGTAATCATAGGCGATATGGGGCCGCAGGTCCGACCGAAGATAGCGCGCCTCGGCAAGCGGCATCTGGCGCGCCTTCAGCGCCGGGATCAGATCCAGCCGCTCCATCGCGCGCCAGCCACTGGCATGCAGACCCACTGCGAAGCCGTCACGCCTGTCCGGCGTGGCGCGGTCGACAACCTGAACCTCGTGCCCGGCCCGCTGCAATGCGATGGCAAGGACCAGCCCGGCCGGTCCCGCACCCTGGATCAGTACTTTCACGGCTCAGAAGCTTTTCGTGAAACGGATGCCGATCTCACGCCCGCGGCCAAGCTGATAGACATTCCCCAGGCCGTAGGCGCTGGCGTCGAACCCGTAGGAGGCATAGGTCTTGTCGGTCAGGTTGGTGGCATAAAAATCCAGAACCGCGCCGTTCTCCATCTTCCAGGCAATGCCCGCATCAAGCAGCGTATAGCTGTCCTGCCCGATGGTGTTGCCCTCGTCGAACCAGATTTTGCCCTGGTGGGTCACACCGATGCGCGGCACGAGCTGTCCCTTGCCCGGCCCGAGATCGAAGGTGTAGTCGACCGCGAGCCGGGCCGTCGCCTTGGGCGCATAGGGAACCCGGTTGCCCTCATAGCTCGCAGCCGGATTCGTCGGATCGGCATAGCCGGTGAATTTCGAGTCGGTCAGAGAGACACCGCCGCTGATCCCCCAGCCACCCGAGGCATAGCGCAGCGAGGCATTGATCCCCTTGGCCGTCACCTCGCCGACGTTCTGGAGGTATTGCGCCGGGGCGGTGTCCACGAACATCTGGTAGTCGTCGGTCCGGCTCCAGTAGGCCGCGACCTGCGCCTGCAACGCACCATCGGCCGACTGGTATTTCAGGCCCACCTCGGCATTCCAGGTCTTCGACGGGTCGTAGGTATAGGCGATGTTCGCCGCGGTCAGCGTCCTCGTGAAGCCACCGGCCTTGAACCCCGAGGAAATCAGCCCATAGCCCTGCCATTCCGGGGAAATCTCATAGGAGAAACCCAGCTTGGGCGAGACAGCGCTCCAGTCGTCCTTCGCGTTCAGCGTGACGAGACCGCTGGCGGAGGCCTCGGTCTCCTCATAGTCGAAGCGCAGACCCGGGGTGATGGAGAAACGGTCGCTCACATGCCAGGTCAGGTCCGCGAAAGCGGCGAAGCTCCTGGTGCGCTGGTCGGTCGCGCTGCCATAGGCCTCGCGCCGGAAGTCCGACCGCGAGAAGAAAAGACCGGCGACATAGTCGACCGGTCCCTCACCGGTCGAGGACAGGCGGAACTCCTGTGTCAGGGTTTCCTGCCATTCCGGCGTGTAGGATCCAAAGATCGTGCGGTCGAGGAAGCGATCCTGCCAGCCGGTAACGGAGGTCAGTTCCCCCCAGCCGAGATCATAGCTTGCAGTCAGTCCGAGGCTGGTGGTGTCGTGGTCGTAGAAGGACGGGAACGGCACCGCCTGCCGCGCGTCCAGAGCGGTACCCATGACGAACTGCTCCTCGGTCGAGGACACTTCGTTTCGGGCGGCGGTGAACATCACATCCCAGGGGCTGCCCTCGGGCGCATAGCGCAGGCGGAGTTGCGCGCGGCTTTCGGTCGTGCCGCCAAGGGGGGCGCCCGACATCATCCCGGTCAGATCGTCATCCTGACGGTTCCGTCCCAGCGACAGGTCGGCCCAGAGGCCCTCGCCCAGTTTTGCCTCTCCTTTGAGTCCGAAGCTGTAGCCGCCGTTCCCGCCCGCAGCCCCGACGAAGAACGGCGTGCCCTCGCCCGGCTTCACGGTGGTGACATTGACCACGCCCCCGACCGCACCGCGCCCGTAAAGCGTGCCCTGCGGGCCGTAAAGCATCTCAACCGTCTCCAGTCCGACCGGGAACATCTGGCCGAGGGTTGCGGCATCCTGCGGCAGACCGTCGACATAGAGCTGCACCGAGGGATTGTAGAAGTCGAGCGAGGCCTGGCCGCGCACCGTGAAGTTGGCATAGACCCGCGAGGAACGGGCATCCACCGCCACGCCCGGGAAAAGCCGGTCGATGCCGTCCACGCCGGTAACACCGGCACTCGCGGCCTCCTCGCCTCCAATCTGCGCCACCGTGCCCGGAAAGCTCAGCTGATCCTGCACACGTTTCGCGCCGGTGATATAGATCGTCCCGAGCATGATCGTCCCCGCCTCTTCCTGAGCGTGAAGCGGCAGAGCCGAGACGGAGAGGAGAAGTGCCGCGAGGGTCAGGCCGCGCGATGCGGGCCTTTGGCGAGAGAGCGTCATGTCGGGGATTCCGTTGCAGGGAGAGGAGGAAGCGGCGCTGCGATGGCCTTGCGGTCAAGGCGCGCGCGGGTGAAGGGAAGGGCAAGGAGCAAGAAGACCCCAGCCAGGGCAAAGACCGGTGCATAGCCCCAAGCCTCGGCCATCTGACCGGCGAGGATGCCGGTCACAACAGCAATCGCCGCGTCGAGGCTCTGGAGCAGCGCGAAATCGGTCGCTGCCTGATCCGGGGCGCACCAGTCCATCATCGCCGCGTAGAGCGCGACGAAAGAGATCGCGGTCGCACTCATCAACGCGATCTGCAGAGCGGCGAGCACCGGCACCGGACCGGGCCGCAGGCTCCACCAGACAAGGCCCGCCAACGACGCCAGCGCCAGTGCACCGGCGAGCACGAGCACCGCCACCTTGCCGAAGCGGCGCACGGCGAAGGTGCCAACGACCGCTGCGGCCAGGCCCACGACCATGCCGCCCGCACCGCGGAGCCATGCGATCGCTTCGAGATCCAGCCCGGCGTCGACCAGCATCGGACCCGCCATCGCGCCGCCCAGGCGAATGCCCGCCTGCCACAGGATCAGGAAGCCGATCCCGGCCAGAAGGGTACGGTTTCCGAGACTGCGGAGCAGCGAGGCTTCGCCACGGCGCGCGGGAACGGCCGGCAGGTTCAGCTGCGCCACCGGCAGTGCGAGCAGCAGCATGACCAGTGCCAACACCATCATCGACGGCACCCAGCCATACTGCGCATAGGTCCAGAGCCAGATCCCGCCACCAATCAGGAACCCGAGATACCCGCCCACCGTGCTGGCACCGCTCGCCAGGACGCGATTTTCCGGGCCGGTCGCATGGATCCCGGCGGCATCGGTCGCAATGTCCTGGGTCGCGGCGATCGCCGCCATCGCGAAGAGAACAGGCGTCAGGGAAGCGAGGCCGTCCACAGGTGAGAATGCCGCAGCCAACAGGAAGCACAGGCAGAGGAGGCCCTGGCAGCTCAGGATCCAGATGCGGGGAGATGCGAAACGATCCACCAGCGGAGCCCAGAGCATCTTGAACACCCAGGGCAGGAACAGGAGCGACAGAAAGCCGATCCGGTCGAGTGGTACCCCGGCATCGCGCAACACAACCGGCAGCGCGGTCTGCACCATGCTGCCGGTAACCGATTGTGCTGCGTAGAGACCCAGCAATATTGTCGCCAGACCGGCGTTTCCCCGCATTCCCACTCCCATGGAAGAACCGAACTCGCGCGGATCCTAGTCGCGGGCATAATTCTTGACTAATGTGATAAGGTATTATCTTGTCGGGATCGGTTCCTTATTTTCGGAGTGACGGGATGTCTCTCAACATCGAGATGCGTTGCCTCGCCCATGCCGAACCGCACGAACCCGTCGTCCTGGGACCGGATCCTCTGGTGCCCAACAGCACCGCCGCAGGGCTTCAGGGCGACTACAGCATTCGCGGAGCGCGCCGTGGAATGACCATTTCGGCTTTCGACTTCACTCCCGAAGAGGTCGCGCAGGTACCCATGCGCTCGGCACCCTGCGTAGCACTGAACATCCTGTTCGAGGGCGCCGGTCATAGCTGGCTGGAGGACGAGACCGGAAAAAGCGGCGAGATCCCTTTTCGCCCGGCCTTCTACTGCATGATCGCACCGGAAGGCGCCCGAGGCTTCGACGCGATCCGGCCCGGCACCAGGTTCCGGGGCATCGATATTCGCATGACACCCGACCTCTGGCTCAACCTCGGCGGCCCGACTACTGAATCGCTTGGAAGCGGTACGAACCCCCATCATGTCGCCTCGACCAAAGCCGTCTGGACCGGGATGCTGCCTCTTTCGCCCGAAGTCCGGTCCATGGCGCGCAGCCTGTCAACCTCGATCAGTTCCGGTGGCTCGGACCTGACAAGCGAGGCACGCGCGCTCGATATCATCAACGCAGCAATCAGCTTGTTGACGGCCCCCGGCGAAGGGAGCGAGACGCATCTGTTGCTTCGCGACCTGCGGGCGGTCCGAACGGTCATCGGCATGATGGAAGGCGACCTCGCCCGGCCCTGGCAGCTCGGTGAACTGGCGCTGGCAGCGGGGATAGGGCTGAAACGCCTCAAGCAGCAGTTCCCGAAAGAGACCGGCTTGCCTGTCTATGCCTGGCTGCAAGAAACCCGCCTTCAGAAGGCCCGCCAAATGCTGACCTCCGAAGAGGGTTCGGTGACGCAAATCTCCCTCGCAGTCGGCTATTCGAGCCTGAGTCACTTCTCGGCCCTCTTCCGGCGGCGCTTCGGGGTTTCCCCCTCCTCGCTGCAAGGGAAACGTCCCGGCAGAGTCCCAGGCCCTGCCGGGACGAAGCAAGGCCATCAGTCCCGATAGGCTGCGATCACCTCATCCATGAGGATCTCCAGCGGCGTGATGCTGGCTGCCGTCACATACCAGGCTTCCGGATCGACGAAGATCAGCTTTCCGTCCTTCCAGGCATTGGTTTCGCGCAGGAGCGGGTTCTCGATGGTCGCGGCATCGAGAACGGGCCTGCGCTCCATCACCACCGTCCGGTCGATCACGAAGATGATGTCGGGATTGGTGGCCTGAATGAACTCGCTGGTCACAGGCTGGCCATGCAACCCGGTATCGCCCGCCTCGTTCGCCGGTTTCATCCCGAAAGCGTCGAAGACGAAACCATAGCGCGAGCGGGTGCCCAAGGCGCTGAAAGCACCATTGTTGTACAGGATGATCAGCGCGCGCTCCGGCCGGTCCCGGGTCGCAGCCAGCACCTCCGCGAGCTTCGCGTCGAAGCCTGCAAGCACCTCCTGCGCCACGTCCTCCTTGCCGAAGATCTTCGCCAGCGTCAGAAAATGCGCGCGCACGATGGCAATGTGATCCGCGCTGCTGTCGCGGTAGTCCACGTCGAAATGGATCACCGGCGCGATGCGCGACATTTCGGTGTAGTGCTCTGCCTGAAGCGAGGTGATCAGGATCAGATCCGGCCGCAGCGCATGGACCTTCTCCAGATTTGGCTTCACGATGAAGCCCAGATCCATGATCGCCTTGAAGAGCGTCGACTTCCCTGACCCGTTCACGCCCACAAGGGCCGTCACTGTGCCTTTCGGGATCTCAAAACTTGCATCACGCAGCGCCGTATGGCCGTTGCGATAAGTGACCGTGACCTCGCGGGCGGTGATGCCGCCACCGGGATCGCCTTCGGCCCCGGATCGGATCGAGCTGTCGTGCATCATGTCCTGTCTTTCTGCCGGATGGGTCGGTCGCCCTAGGGAGGTTCGAACGAAGTGCCAAAACACCAAACCTGCCGCGCAAAAACTCGCGCGGCAGGTCAGTATTTCAGCCGGAAATGTCAGTTGACCGCTTCGGTCACGCCTTTTGCCACGGTCTGCGTCGTGACCTTGAGCAGGTCGAGATAGGTCGGCGTCGGGCCGTCCGGCTCGGACAGGCTGTCGACATAAAGAACGCCGCCGTAATGCGCCCCGGTCTCACGCGCGACCTGCTCGGTCGGCGCGGTGTTCACCGTGCTTTCGCAGAAGACGACCGGAATATCGTTCGCCTTCACCCCGTCGATCACAGCGCGCACCTGCTGGGGCGTCCCCATCTGGTCGGCGTTCATCGGCCAGAGGTACAACTCCTTCATGCCGAGATCGCGGGCGAGATAGGGGAAGGCGCCTTCGCAGGTCACCAGCCAGCGCCTGTCCTCGGGGATCGCGCCGATCTCGGCCTTCAGCGGCTCGAGCATGGCACGGATCTCCTTCTTGTAGGCCATGGCGTTCTTCACATAGATCGCCGCATTCTCCGGGTCATGCTCCGAAAAGGCCGTGGTGATGTTGTCGATATAGATCAGCGCGTTGTCGAGACCCATCCAGGCGTGCGGGTTCGGTTTGCCGTCATATTCCCCGCCCGAGATCGAGATCGGGTCGATGCCGTCAGTTAGCGTCACCGAAGGCACATCGCCCAGATTGGTCAGGAACTGCTCGAACCAGAATTCTAAGTTCATGCCGTTCCACAGGATCAGATCGGCATCCTGAGCGCGGACAATATCCTGAGACGTGGGTTCGTAGCCGTGGATCTCGGCCCCGGGCTTGGTGATCGAAACCACCTCGGCCGCATCCCCCGCCACATTCTGCGTAATGTCGGCCAGAACGGTGAAGGTCGTGACCACCTTCATCTTGTCATCTGCAAAAGCCGTGCCCGCCATCAGGGCGGTTGCCGTTACAGCGCCGAGAAGACGCGCCAGCGTCGAAGACATGGGAAATCCTTTCCCTGTTTCCATGGACCGGATCACCGCTGCCGGTTTGCCGTCGAAATAGTTGCGAGTTAGTCGCAATATGAATAGCGAACCTCAAATAAGTTACAACTGCAAATCAGTCGCAATATTGACTTGACCTTTCCAACCCGCCCGATGCATCCTTCTTGCGAATCGCTCGCAATACAGGGTGCCACCGATGACGATGAGCCGGGACAACGGGCTTGCCCCCGACGAAGCACGCCGCATTCTGACGGAAGCCGGGCTGCGTGCGACGCGGCAGCGGCTGGCGATGATCGACATCCTGTTCGGCCAGCCTCCGGCGCATGTCTCGGCAGAGGGGCTGTATGACGAGGTGTGTCGGCGGGGTGCCCCGGGTTCCCTGAGCCAGGTCTATGGCAGCCTCAAGCATTTCTGCGCCTCGGGTCTCATGCGTAGGGTTCCGATCTACGGCAATACCGCCTGGTATGAGCTGCGCGGCGAGGATCATCATCATTTCTACGTCGAGGACGAAGACCGCCTGCTCGACATCCCGCCAGACCTGATCCGCTTGGGCGATTTGCCGCCCCCGCCGCCCGGCTATGTCCTTTCCGGCGTCGATATTCTCTGCCGCATCCGGCGGGATGACGCTCCCGATCAAAGATCCTGACCCCGAAACGCCAGCAACAAGTCAGCTCCCATGCAACAGGAAGCCATTCTCCAGACCGATCCATGTCGCCCGGCCACGGCAGGCGCAAAGCTGCTGGACGGCGCAGGGTTGCGCAGCACCCGCCCGCGCCGCGCCATCGCGGACATCCTGTTCGGCCGAAGCTACTACCATTTTACGGCCGACGAGATCTTTGCCGTGGCAGCGGAGACCGGCCAGCGCCTGTCGATGGCGACGATCTACAATACGCTGAACGAGTTCGCCGCGCATGGTCTGATCCGCCGTCTCGCCACGGCCGGCGGTCCGGCACAGTTCGACATCGGCACCGGCGACCATCACCATTTCCATGTCGAGGCCGACAACCGGGTGATCGACATCGAACCGGAAGAGATCGCCTTCGCGCGGCTGCCCGAGCCGCCCCAGGGCTACCGGATCGCCAATATCGACGTGATGATCCGCCTCGAACCCGTGGGACCGCAAAGCACAGGAGAAATCGCATGAACCGTCGGCAGCATCTGCGTCAGATCGCGCGTCAGTCGCTGACCGCCGGGTCTCCCGGCCAGCCGCCGCTGCGCCCTCTCGCCGCCCTCTGCGCAACCTTGCCCACATGGGCGGAAACAGCAGGATCCCGGCTCTGCCTTGATCTCGGCCAGGACTCGGGATTGCTGAGCGAGGACCGGAAATGGGGCTCTGCCATCGCAGCAGTCATTGCCACCGGAAACCCAGAACTGATCCAGGCCGTGCTGCGGGACGCGGAAGGACGGATCACCCACCAGACCCGGGACCTGGCGCGGCGCGTGACCGTGGCGACCCTGCTGGCGGGGCGGCCCGCTCTGAACCCCGCTGCGGGCAGAGACCGGCAATCTGATACCCTTTCCGGAAATTCGGCAGGAATCGTCGAACCCGCGACCATCCCGGCCCAGGATCATGATGGCACGACAGTCGCACTCTACGCGCTTGCGGCCGCTGCGGCCTGGGCCGGTCAGGTCGATCTTCAGCCCCGGATAGACGCCGCGCAGGGGGTCGGCGTTCCAAATGAGGCGATCAGCGCCGTTCTCGGGATCGCCCATGCGCTTGCCATCATCGCCACCCTCCTGAACGGCGGCCCAAGACGGAATGCCGCCCAGAGTCTAAGGAGAGCCTGCGTGCCAGTTGAGAAACCCGATCCACGACCAACCGACTCGGCCCGTTTCCCCAAGGGACCCTGAGACGAGACAGCCCTCTTCCGCCTGACGGGGATGCGTGCAGGTCACGCAACAGTCCCGTCATGTCCAATCGAACTTCACCGGAGACGCCCCATGAACGCCCGCACCATGCCCGAAAACCTCTCCATCGCATCCGCCACCCCGATCCTGCGAGACCATCGTTGGCTCGAACTGACCTCAGCGGCCAATCAGGCGTTCAGGGATGGCGCGGTGGAACCGGCCCGGAAACTCTACACGCGGGGCCTTGAGGAAGCCGAGCGGCTGTTCGCTACGATGAACCCCGACAATACGGCCGTTCCGCTGCCCGCGATCATGAACATCGCCTGCCACAATCTGGCGCAGCTTTCCGCTCAGGACGGCAACGAGGCTGAATGTCGCCGTCTGCTGATCCTCGCCTTCGACAGGCTGATCGGGGCCGCACGCCAGCCCGCGACGCCGCTGGACCTGCGGATCGCCTGTATTCAGCACCTGAAATACACCCTCTCCGAACTGGCCGAGCATCTTGCGGGGCAGGACGCCCCCGATCCACCGATCGGTCACTATGTCGTCTGCCTGCGCGAAGCGGCTGCTGCTGTCAGCCATGCCGTCGCTCATATGGAGCGCGCGGGCGATCTGCGGAGCTGCGGGCATTGCGGTCTCACGAACTGAACCAAACCGCCATGCTGCCCGGCGGAACACGCGGCGGCACCCTCTCCCGACAAGAAAGACGGACCATGAAGACCCTGACTCCCGCAATGAAAGACATGCTCGCCACGCAGACACCGATCCAGGCGACGGTGACCGAAGGCGCGATCCCCAATCTCGGCCCCAAGCGCAGCCTGCGCGTCTATGACGACAGCACGCTGATCTTCAACGAAAATACCGGCGGACAGACGCTGACCAACATGCAGAACGGCTCGAAGATCGCCGTCGCCGTGATCGACCGCGAAAAGCTCGACGGATACCGTTTCCTCGGCACGCCGGAGCTGTTCACCGAGGGCGCCCCCTTCGACAATGCGGTCGAGTTTGCGGGCAAAAACGGCATGAAGACGCCGAAGTTTGCGGTCCTCGTCCATATCGACGAGATCTGGTCGCTGCGCTCCGGTCCCGATGCCGGGAAGAAGATGGATCAGTTGAGCGCATAGAGGCGCCACAGGATCGGTCCCATCCCCAGCGGGACCGGCGAGCAGGTGTCGGGCGGGAACAAGAATGCACAATCAGACCCCGGAAAACCTTGGCCGACGAAATGCCGGGGCCACCGCCCGACGCCAGTTCGTTCTCGATCAACTGCGCCGCCCCCGGACCCAGAGCGAGTTGCAGGACCGGCTGGGCATGAGCCGCAGCGGCACACTCCACCTCCTGCGCCGCATGGCGCGGGACGGGCTGATCCGCCCGGCCGAGAAGATCGGCGTGACCCGCGTCTGGGAACGCGAACCTCCCTGAGGCGCCCCGTGCCTCGGGGGGAAACAGCTTCAGCCTGACCGATCCCTGCGAGGTCTGCCCTCGCGGCAGCCGGTCACCATCAGAACAAGAGAGACGATATGGCACTCATCAACACGAAAATCCGCGCGTTCAAGGCGTCGGCCTTCAAGGACGGCAAGTTCATCGAGATCACCGAGACGGACGTTCTCGGCAAATGGGCGGTGTTCTTCTTTTACCCGGCAGATTTCACCTTCGTCTGCCCGACCGAACTGGGCGACGTGGCCGACCACTATGACGAGTTGCAAAAGCTCGGTGTCGAGGTCTTCTCGGTCTCGACCGACACGCATTTCACCCACAAGGCATGGCACGATGCCTCCGAGACCATCGGCAAGATCCGCTACACGATGATCGGCGACCCCGTGGGCATCATCACCCGCAACTTCGACGCCATGCGCGAGGAACAGGGTCTGGCCGACCGCGCCACCTTCATCATCGACCCCGACGGCGTGATCCAGGCGCTGGAAATCACCGCCGAGGGCATCGGCCGTGATGCTGCGGACCTGATCCGCAAGATCAAGGCCGCGCAATATGTCCGTGCGCATCCCAGCGAGGTTTGCCCGGCGAAGTGGCAAGAGGGCGAACAGACTCTCGCACCCTCGCTCGATCTGGTCGGCAAGATCTGAGAACGCTTGTGGACCGGCGTCATGAAGCCGGTCCGCCACTCCCTCCATGAAATACGACATGCCGCCCGGCCCGATGAGCGCCTCCCCGATCTCTGGAACTATTCGTGTTCACCTTGCATCCCGCAGCTATGATGTTCGTATTGGCGGCGGGCTGATTGATCGAGCGGGGCACGAAATCGCACCGCTCCTCGCCCGGCCGCGCGTTGCCATCGTCACCGATAAAACCGTTGCCGCAATCGGCCTTTAGCGCCTGACCGCTGCGTTGCAGGATGAGGGGATCGCTTCTTCCGCCCTAGCAGGCTGCTGAAATAGTCGGGCCTCGACGCCGATTGCAGAACATGGTTCACCCGCTGGGGATCAACGGCGGAGCCAGGCATGCGCGGTACAGACGAGACGAGCGGATCGCTGTTCAGTTATGTTGATCTCGAAGAGCGGATCCCCGCCCGGCATCCGCTGCGCACGATCCGGCGGGTCGTCCATGACGCCTTGGCGAGCCTCGACGGCGAGTTCGATCGGCTCTATGCCGATTTCGGTCGCCCCTCCATCGCGCCGGAACGGCTGATCCGTGCGAGCCTGCTGCAAATCCTGTTCTCGGTCCGCTCTGAGCGGCACCTGATGGAGCAGCTGGACTACAACCTGCTGTTCCGCTGGTTTGTGGGGCTTGGCGTCGACGACCAGGTCCGGGTCCCGACCGTGTTCAGCAAGAACCGCGACCGCCTTCTCACCACGGACATGTCGCGCAAGGTGATGGCCGCCATTCTCGCGCATCGCGAGGTCGCTGAACTCCTGTCGGACGACCACTTCTCGGTCGACGGCATATTGGTGAAGGCCTGGGCTTCCATGAAGAGCATCCGGCCAAAAGTGGACGGCGATCCCGGCGATCCCGGCGATCCTCCGGTACAGGATGCCGCCCCGCAAGCCCCATCTCCGCAGCCCGATCCGGAAACCCGCCCGATGTCCCGCCCCGCCAGCCGCAGCCGGAATGCCGAAGTGGATTTCAGGGGCCAGAAGCGCACGAACGCGACGCATGCCTCCACGACAGATGCCGATGCGCGGCTTTACCGGAAATCCCCGGGTACCGGCGCGATGCCATGCTTCATCGGGCACGCGGTCATGGAGAACCGCAGCGGGCTGGCCGTCCAGGGCGACTTGACCCGCGCGGACGGTCGTGCCGAGCGCAAAGCGGCGCTCGACATGATGCACCGGCATTCGCCGGGATCGACCAGGCGGCTGACCCTGGGCGCCGACAAGGCCTACGACGCTGCCGGGTTCGTGGCTGATTGCAGGCGAGCCTGCATCACCCCGCATGTCGCGCAGAAGCCGCGGTTCTCGGCGATCGACGGACGGACAACGCGGCACAAGGGTTATGCCCTGTCTCAGAAGCACCGGAAGCGAGTCGAGGAGCTCTTCGGCTAGTCCAAGACCGTCGGCGGCGCGGCGCAGACCCTCTATCGCGGCGTGGAGCGCGTGCGGTCCCGCTTCCTCCTCACGCTGGCGGCGGCAAACCTTGCCCGGCTGCCGAGGCTGCTGGCGATTTGAGGCCAGGAAACACCGCGCCACCCATGCCGAGAGGCCAGGAAAGGCCGGAAAATCAAGCCGCCCGCCAAGCGCAGCGGAAACCGTTCCGCTCACCAGACTATTTCGGCGGCCTGCTAGGGGGTGCCGCTGGCCTTGCCGCCGTTCATTCGCTCTTATCCTTTTTCAGATGGCGACGCCTGGGGTCAGGCGCGCGCCTTGCCGTGCCGGACAAGAACCTCATCCACTCCGATCCGCTTGGATCGCGGCACCATGACGGCCGGATCGTAATGGCCCACGGCAACGAAGGAGATGAAGACCTCGGACTCGGGGATGCTCAGGATCCGGCGGGCCGCCTCTTCACGCTCATGGCTCATCGCGGTGTTCAGGCTGCAGGATCCAAGCCCGACCTCCTCAAGACCCAGAAGCAGCAGCATCATGAACAGGCCGCCGTCGATATAGGCCTGGTTGCGCTCGACCGCGGCCACGAAGGCCGAGAGGTCGCTGGTCACCAGCAGCAGTTTCGGCGGAAGCTTGTAGCCGCGAAAGCCCCCTTGCAGATCCAGCACCGCCCGGATCATGTCGGTATCCTCGAACTGGTGGATGCGCACCGGCTGTCGGTTGCAGACCGAGGGCGCCTGCATGGCGATGGTCACGGCGCGGCGGATATCCTCGTCCGCGACCGGATCGGCGGTGAATTCCCGCACGCTGCGCCGGGAAAACACCACCTCCCCGAAGGCGCGCGGGGGCAGGCCATCGACCTCGGCCTCGCGCTCTAGATTGGCCGGCAGCGCCCCGCCCAAGGCGCCGTCGGCCCGGGTGATCCGGGCCTGGACCGGGGCATCGAACAGCGTCCAGAAATGCGAGACATCCACACCCAAGGCCCGATGACGCTCGAAATAGACATGCATGACCGCGGCGGCGATGCGGAAGAAAGAATCCTCTGGGTCGCGCCCCTTGGCGATCCACTTGTTCATCTCGGCGGCCAGCAGGGGCATCGAAGCCTGGCCGAAGCCGGGGCGGAAGGCACTCGTGCGGCTCAACCCCTTTTCGAAGCCGTGGGCGTAATACATCAGCAGCGACCGGGCATTCTTGATGCTGCGCGAAACGCGGTGCTGGGCATAGGCATCGATGAAGCGGGTGTCGTCGCCCCGGCTCAGCTCTCTCGACGGCGGTGGCGGCGTCCTTCTTCAGTCGGGATGCCGGGACCGGGGCCGCATTCGGCACCACCGCCTCGGGTAGGATCGAACGCAGCGTGATCCACGAGATATCGGCCCCGCCGTCAGGGCCGCCGAAATGCAGCGCGCCGAACATCACCTGCGAGAAGCCGGCCTCGGTCACTGTAAAGCTGATCCGGTCGGTGCGGGGCTTGTCGCGCTTCCCGCCGGTCTCAATGCTGCCCACGACCTTGAACCGGCCGGTTTCGGGGTTGCGCAGATGCACATTGATCAGCCGGGAGATGCTGCGCGGCGTCCATTCCAGCACCAACTCATAGGCGGTGCCTTCGCGCAGGGCCGAGGGCAGGTCGGTCCAGACCAGATTGCCGCGCTGTCCGGCGAATTCAGGGCCAGCGACGCGCAGCCGGGTCACCCCCTGCCCCGTTTCGATCTTCCAAGCCTGATTATTGGCGGTGAAGGCGGGGGCATTGATCCGGAAGTGCTGCCTGCCGATCCTGAACTTCACCAGCCTCGCGGCCTTTTCGGCAGCCTTCGTGATCCGGCGCAGCTCGGGCCGTGCGGTCCAGTGCGGCTTGAGGGCCTTGGCCTCGCTGTTGGCGATGGTGTCGCGGACGGGCTTTTTCAGCGCGGCTTGCAGCCACGCCTTCGACTCGCGGACATGCTTGTCCAGCGCGGCGCGGATATCGGCATAATCCAGCGGCGCCAGGAAATCCGCATCCCGGGTCACGATTTCTTCGGGCTGCATCGTGAAACGGTCGCGATGCCCGATCAGCCGGAACATCGAATCGAAGCGCACCACGCCCCGGCGCCGGTTCCCGATCGAAGCGAAGGGCTTTTCGAATTTCAGCGCGAAGGCCGTACCGTGGAAGGAATCGGTCACCACATAGGAGCAGTTTTCGTAAAGCTTCAGGAAACCATAGGCGTCGATATCGTCCTCGACGGCCCCCTCGATATTCATCTTGGCCTTGTTTTCCTTGATCAGATGCGGCCAGGCATCCAGGATGATGCGGATCCGCAGCCCCAGTTTCGCAGCGACATGTTCGATCGCGGCCTTTTTCTCGGGGGTGGGGTCCAGGATATAGGCCAGCAGATAGGGGCCGGACACGTCGCGGGACGATTGCGCGGCCAGTTCCCGGTAATGCTGCACATCGGTCAGGAAGATCGGCTCGGCCACCTGGGTCGCGGGAACGTGATAGACATCCCGCGCGATCCTGACGCCGGAATCCTCACGCACCGAGATCGCGTTGAACCGCTTCATCAGCGCCGAGATCTTCGGAACCTCATCGACCGGCGACAGATCCTTGCCATGGCCGAAGGAGGCCGCATAGGAGATCTTGCGTTTGCCGTCATCGGCAAAGTCCAGATAGAACGCCTTTCCGAAATGCTGCGAGATGCCATAGTTCCAGACCTGATCCGAGCCGATCACGAATGTATCGGCAAGTTGGTTCAGTTCCCCGACCGTCTGCTGGCTGTAGATCCTGCTGAGGTTATAGTGCTTGCGGGCGAAGCGGATGGCATGCGTATTCTGGATTTCGGGATCATTGGCACTGGCGCCGATCTTCGAGACCATCAGCACCGTTTTTCCCAGGGATTCGATCGTCTTGTAAAGACTGTAATAGGTCAGGACCGACCCGTAATTGGCACCGATGCCGACACCGACGATGCCGACATCATAATGGTCTTTTGTCTGTGCAGCCATTCCCTGAATGTCCTTGCTTGCTTGATCGCCCTGGCCTAGCGCAGGCATCTGCATGGGGCCGGAATATTACACTGCGAGAGTGTCAAGGTTTCCGGATCCTGCCGGTCAGACGGGCTGCCCAACCGCACGGCCCTGTCCGCATGGCTCTTGCAAGGCAGGTGGCAACCTGTTCTCCAAACCATCATGACATGTCCTTGCAGCAAGGTCTCGACCCTTCATCAGCCCCGGGGTGGCAGGACAGCTCTCAGGCTCTCCGTTAAACGCAAGCGGGGAGGCAGACAAGCCAAAAGCCCGTGTTGAAGCCCGCAAAGGTCGAAGCCGAAACTGCCCAGGTGCCACAGCATCCCCCCTTTTGCCCCCCCCCCCCCCCCGCCTTCCGCAGGACCGAAAGGAGCCTGCCGCCCCTTTGAAACCCGGCCTCTGGCCCGTCTAAGGGCTTCGCGCTCGTGCTGGCCGAAGCCCGCGAAAAGCGAGGCGATCCCTTGGCGTAGGCCCAGAGATCGAGGTCGCGCGAGATGAATTCTCTGCCATTATCAACCCGGATCGTTTTCGGGTAGCCGACCTTGTGGCAGATCCGTTCCAACGTCCTCGCCGCGATACTGGAAGCGCACATCCGTCGCCGGACAATAGCGGGAATGGGTGTCGACAATAGTCAGGATCCGCAGCGTTTTGCCCAAGGCCAGTTGGTCATGGACAAAATCCATGGCCCAGACATCGTTCGGCCCGACGGCTTCCGCACGGTCATCCCACAGCTTGGCCTTCACCCGCCGTTTGAGCAATCGCCCGTCGCGCGGAGCTATCATCTCGCACAGCGGGGCGATTGCGGTGGTCAGGGTGCACGCATAGTGCCAAGGCCGAATGCGGGTGTTCGGTGTTGTAGTCGGTCACCCACGCCGCGATTATGACGCGAGCGTGAGCCAGATTGCGGAACATGGTCTCATTAAGCAACTCGTCCCGCCTTCGCCCGTTGAAACTTTCCACGACGCCATTCTGCATGGGTTTGCCTGGCGCGATGCAGTGCCACTCGATCCCGTGCTCGGCACACCACTTCTAAATGGCATTAGCTCTGTTCCGTTGCCGGATACGATCATACCGGGTCGACCGCGCCGTTCGATCGGCGGGTCAGTTCCCGTGCCACCCTTCGGCCTGAAATCGACGTGTCGGGGTTGCTGCCAAACGTCCCCGGGTCGCGTCATCGACGATGTTGGATCCGGGCCATTGTTTCGTTCAATCTGGCGACCGCCGCCGCATCGCGTTCGCTTGGGGCCGGGCGGCCGTAGAAATAGCCCTGCACCTCGACGCAGCCTTCTTCGAGGACGCGGGCGAGGTGGACCGCCGTCTCCACCCCTTCGGCCACGGTGGTCACGCCCAGACGTTTGCCTAGATCGGCAAGCGCCCGGACGACGGCCGCCGCTTCGGGGCGGTCCACCGCATCCTGGACGAAGGAGCCGTCGATCTTGATCTTGTCGAAGGGGAAAGCCCGCAGGTGGGTCAGCGAAGAATAACCGGTGCCGAAATCGTCGAGCGCCACCCGCACGCCCAGATCGCGGATCCGGTGCAGATCGCCGACGCCCCTGTGTTCATCGTTGAACATGGCGGTTTCCGTCACCTCGATCTCCAACCGGTTGGGCGGAAGGCCGGAACTGGCCAGTGCGGCCTGCACGGCGGGCACGATCATGCCCTTGCCAAGCTGCGCCGCCGAGACATTCACCGCGACCCGCGCGCCATCCCCCCATTCCATCGCATCCCGACAGGCCGTGTCCAGCACGAATTCCCCCAGCAGGTCGATCAGCCCGTTCTGCTCCGCGATCGGGATGAACTCCCCGGGCGAGATCCAGCCATGTTGCGGGTGATGCCAGCGCACAAGGGCCTCGCGCGCGGTGACCTGCTTTGTAAGGGCGTCGATGATCGGCTGATAGAAGACGAACAGGCCCTTCCGGGCCTGCAAGGCGGCAAGCAGCTTGGTCTGGAGCCGCGCGCGCTCCCGTGTCCGGTCCTCGATGTCGCTGGTAAACACCCGATGCACGCCTTTGCCGGTGTTCTTCGCGGCATAAAGGGCGATATCGGCGCGCGACAGCAGGGCATCGCCGGTATCGGCATGGTCGGGCGCGATGGCAATGCCGACGGAGGCGCCGATCTTCACCTGATGGCTCTGCCTTTCCTGTTCCAGTTCAAAAACGGTCGAAAGTGCGGCGATGATCCGGGCGGCGAGCCGTTCCAGCACCGCGGAACTGGTATCCGGAACGAGGACGGCGAATTCGTCGCCGCCCAGCCGACCGATGACCATGCCCTTGGCGTTGCAAACCTCGCGCAGCCGGTCGGCGACCTGCATCAGCAACCCGTCGCCGATGCGGTGGCCGTTGGTGTCGTTGACCAGCTTGAAGCCGTCGAGGTCGATGAACAGCAGCCCGATGGCGGCTTCGTTGCCGCGCAGGGCGGCGTCCAGCTTGTCGCGGAAGTTCGTGCGGTTGGCGAGGCCCGTCAGCGTATCGTAATGGGCAAGCTGGCGGATCCGCTTTTCCGCTTCGACCTCCTTGGTGACGATGGCCCAGGTCAGCATCGGGCCGATATAGCTGCCGTCATCATCCGTCACCGCCGTGACCTTGAGGTCCAGCACCTCGGGACCGAGCTGGATCCGGGCGCTGTGCGGCAGGTTCGCCGGATCGGCCAGCAGGCGGCGCTGATGTTCGGGGTGCCGGTGGAAGACGTCGATGCAGGTTCCCTCCAGTTGATCGCCCGAAATCGGCAGCAGATGCTCGATCGACCGGATCAGCTTGCGGGAGGTTTCATTGGCATAGTTGATGACGAGCGTGTCCGGCTCCACCGTCATCACCGCCACCGGCATGTCGTCGATCATCCGCAGCAGGCGGTTCTGCGCGATCTCCTTGCGCCGCGCCGCCATTTGCGCCGTTACCAGATAGGCGAGGTCGCGATAGCTGATGGTCAGGATCGCCAGCGTTCCGGCAGAGATGATCACGACATTGACCACCGTCGCGATAAAGGACGGTTGCCCATTGGCCGCGAAGATGAACAGGAAGATCCCGTTGATGATCCCGGCTGCGGCGATCGCGGCGGCCCGCAGGGGCATCAGCGAAAAGAGGCAGGAAATCACCGTGATCGTCGCATAGAAGGCCAGATACGCATCGGCATAAGCGTCCGCCCCATAGGGGTAGAGCAGGAACGACCAGCCCGCGCAGGCAATGGCAACGGCGAAAGCGAAGCGATGGGTCAGCCGCAACGCGCGCGCGGCGGCCTGCTCCGTCGGTTCGGCCTGGTGCGTCTGCGACCAGCAGAATACGCGCGTGGCACAGGCGGCGGTGAACGCCAGCGGCACGCCGATCGTCAGCCAATGCGGCGCGGTGGGCATATACGTCGCGGCGATCCCCCATGTGCTGAGGATGAAAACGAGATACAGCATGGGCATTTGCCGGGAGAACGCGCGATACCGCGCCTTCAGAAGTTCCGGATTGTCGGTCAATGCCGTCATGAACCGATTAACCTTATAAATATATTGATAAAATCATCTTGGATGGGTGGGGATCGCCTTGTGCCGCGACGTCACCTGTCTGCTCAGACAGTCACACTGTTTCGATTTTGGCAACAACGAATCCTCCGGACCTGTGTTTTTCATCCGGAGTGTGGGAAAGGCGTTGATCTTCCCCGATATTTCTTGTCGCTGGCCGCCCCCGGGGAGGGGAGGCTTTCCGGGCTACGGCAGGGGTGGAATGCGGGCCAGCAGCGCGTTCCAATCGTCCCGGGCGGCGGGCCGGGCGGGATCCGCGGACACCACCGCCACGCTCTGATTGCGCGCGTCATACAGTTCCAGCACCAGCCCCGCCGTGGTCCAGTGCGTGCGCCAGCAGCGCTCCACCCCGGCAAGGTCCAGCGCCATCAGGCCCTTGCGCGCATGCAGCAGCCGCATCGGGCCGGAAACCCGCAGATCCGTCACCGCGCCGCCCTGCGCCTGTACGCATCCCTTGCGCAGCACATGGCGCAGGAAGGGCAGGCGCAGATGCGCCAGCAGGTCCAGCAATCCCGGCAGGCAGGCGGGATCCAGCCGCTGCGCTCTGTCGGCGCCCAGATGCGGCAACAGCGCGGCCCGGCTATGGCCGCCATCCAGTGCCAGTTCGTCCAGATGCGTGTCCGGCGTCCGCCGGTCCCAGTCGCGCCGCGCGGCGAGGATCGCGCCGATCCGGTCGACCGGTTCCCGGTGCGGCGGGGCAGGCCGGAGGGGCAGCGGCGCGAAGGGCAGGCCCATCTGCGCGCCGATGGCGTCCAGCGCCAGCAGATCCGCCGGATCGGAAAGCTCGGCCCGGTGCAGCACCTCGCCGTCGGCATCGAAAAGATGCAGTGCGGCGGGCAGGCGCCGACCACGATCCGACGGGCTCAGCACCAGTTGCTCGTCCCGCCCGCTGGCCAGCGCCAGCCGCACCCGCCCCGCGGGCTGATCGCGCCGACAGCCCAGAAGCCGCGGCACGGCATAGCCGCCCCGCTGATGCAGCAGCGCATGTGTCCCGATGGTGGTGGCAGAGGCGCGTTCGAACAGCGGCAGGATCAGCGCCAGCAGTTCGGCCTCCCCCTCGATCCGCAGCAGCGGCAGGCCCAGCCCGGCCAGCGTCTCCAGCTGGCGCGGAAAACCCCGTGTCGCTGTGCGGGTGGAGGCGGCCTGCCGTGCGCAATAGGCCGGGCGGGTGTCGGAAGTTCCCTTCAAGACGCATCCCTGTCTTTCGGGGCCTTGCGTCCTAGTAGACGTCGCGCAGATACCGCTTGTCGCGCTTCAGGCCGTTGACATATTCGGTCGCGGCCTCGGGGCTCAGCCCCGCCTGGGTGGCGATGATCTCGTGCAGGGCCTCGTCCACGTCGCGCGCCATCCGGGTCGCATCGCCGCAGACATAGAAATACCCGCCCTCTTCCAGCCAAGCGAACAGCGCCTTGCCGTTTTCGCGCATCCGCGTCTGGACATAGACCTTTTCGGCCTGATCGCGGGAAAAGGCAAGGTCCAGTCGGCTCAGAACCCCGGCTTCGCTGAACTGCGCCAGTTCGTCTTCATAGATGAAATCGCTGGCGCGGCGTTGGTCTCCGAAGAACAGCCAGTTCCGCCCGGTGGCACCGCGGGCCTGCCGCTCCTGAAGGAAGGCGCGGAAGGGGGCGATGCCGGTGCCGGGGCCGACCATGATCATCGGCAGGCTGTCGTCGGCGGGAACGCGGAACGCCTTGTTCGGCTGAACGAAGATGCCCGCGCCGCCCTCCGCCCGATCGGCGAGGAAGGTCGAGCAGACCCCGCCATGCCTGCGCCCTCCGGCCTCCCACCGCACCGAGCCCACGGTCAGATGCACCGAAGCGGGGTCGGGGCGCGGGCTGGAGGAAATCGAATAGGCCCGGTGTTGCAGCGGCTTCAGCAGCCCGAGCAGCGTGCCCGCATCCATCCCCCCCACCGGCAGCATCGCCAGCAGGTCGAGCAGGTCGCGCCCCCAGAGCCAGGCGTCCAGCGCCTCGCGGTCGCCCCCGGCCAGCACATGGGACAGGTCGTCGTCACCCGCCCGCGCGCCGATCTCCGCGATCAGCTCGCGCGAGGGGGTGACGATTTCGAACGCATCGGTGAGCAGCGCGCCCAGAGGCCGGTCCCGCCCGGCGACCAGCGTCTCCGGCCCGGCCCCCACCTGCGCGAGGATGGCGCCGACCAGCGCCGGATCGTTCACCGGCATCACCCCGAGCGCATCGCCCGCCTCATAGCTCAGCCCGGATTCGGCGAGGTCGAATTCGTAATGCCGGATTTCCTTGGCCGAACCGGCCCCGGAGAGCAGCCGGTTTGCCCGCAGCCGCGCGGGATAGGGGTTCTTGCGGCCATATCCGGCCTTGGCGGGTTCGACAGGCGCCGGAACCGTCCCGCTCCCCCCGGCCAGCGGCAGGGTCGCGCCGATCCATTCGGCGGCGGCGGCCTCATAATCCACATCGCAGTCGATGCGCGGGGCCAGCCGATGCGCGCCAAGCTGCCCCAGACGGGTATCGAGCAGCTTCCCCGCCTGACAGAACCCGTCATAACCGCTGTCGCCCAGGGCCAGCACGGCATAGCTCAGCCGCTCCAGCCGGGGCGCGGTATTGGCCGACAGCGCATGCCAGAAAAGCTGTGCGGAATCGGGCATCTCGCCCTCGCCATAGGTCGAGCAGACGAAGATCGCCCGGTGCATATCGGCCAGCGCCTCGGGCGTCACCGCGTCCATCGGCTGCACCCGCGCCTCCATCCCGAGGGCGCGGGCGGCCTTGGCGGCATCCTCGGCCAGCATCTCGGAATTGCCGGTCTGGGTGCCGTAAAGCACATGCAGCACCGGCGCCGTGGGCGCGGCGGCCGTGGGCGCCGCCATCGCCTGCCGCGAATGCAGCCCGGCGAGAAAACCCGCAAGCCAGGCGCGCTGATCGCCGCTGAAGGGGGCGTCCTCGGGGATATAGGGGATGCGCATGGCTCAGGCTCCGGTCAGGCTGTCGGCAAGGGAGGCGCGGGCGAACAGCGCCTCGAAGGAGGGGATTTCGCCCAGAACCGCCCGGTTCCGGCGGTCCTGATCCAGGATCCAGCCATAGGTGCCGGGGCTGTCCATCGACAGGATGTTGCGCAGCGACAGCGCGCGTTTGTAATCGCCCAGCCGTTTCGCGGCGACGAGCGCGGCAAGCTCCGGGTCCGAATACCCGGCCACCGCCTCCCGCCCCTGTTTCAGCAGCCGCGCCATCAGGCTGAAATCCTCGGTCAGGATCAGGTTGCGGGCGGCCTTGCGCGCCTGAGGCGTGTCGCTCGCGCCGGTGCGCTGGCGCGCGAGGGCCTGCGCCGCCTCCAGCACCGTCCACTGGTTCAGCAGCGCGAACATCTCCTCGGTGTCCGTCTGGCCGTAATCCGGCACCCGGCCGCCCAGAACGGGGGCCCCGCTGCGCCATGCCGTCTTCAGCTTGCGGATCTGATGGGCGACGAGACCCTGTGCCAGTTCCTCGACCAGATCCTTGCGCGGCCGGGCCTTCAGGATTTCCCCCGCATCCTGATATTGCAGCAGCGCGCGGGGCAGAACCCAGGCGAAATGCGCCTCCTCCTGCGCCCAGTGCGCCAGCAGCCATTCCGCCTTGGCCGAACCCGTCGCGTTCTGATGCCATTCCAGCAACTGCCGCACCGCCTGCGCATGGATCCGCCCGGCCTCAGACCCGTCCAGCCGCCCCACGATCACCGAGTCATGGCTCGCCTTGGCGGCAAGTTCGCCATAGGGATCATACTGATAGGCGAAGCCGCCCGACATGCCGTTGGCAAAGCCCTTGCCGAAGGCGCCGAGGTTCAGCACCGCGCCATTGGTCATGTATTCGACGCAGAAATCGCCCACACCCTCGACCACCGCGCTCGCGCCCGAATTGCGCACCGCGAAACGGTCCCCGGCCTGACCTTCGACGAAGAGCCGCCCGCCCGTCGCGCCGAACAGGGCGAAGTTCCCGATCAGCACGTTGCCGCCCGCCGTATCCGATCCGCCGCCGGGGCTGCGCACCACGATCTCGCCGCCGCATTGGCTCTTGCCAACGCCATCGTTGCAGGTGCCGGTGTGGGTCATCACCATGCCGTCGTTGCAAAAGGCGCCGTAGCTTTGCCCGGCCGACCCCTGGGTGACGATCCGCACCGTGCCGGGCCGCAGGAAGCGCCGGCCCCGGTCATCGACAAGGCTCGCCGCCGGGGCGAAACCCTCGTGGTTCAGCATCCGCTCGATATCCACGGCCAGTTGCCCGCCCACCGTCTTGTTGCGGTTGTTCAGGTGCAGGTTCCCGCCCAGATCGACCCGCATCGCGCCGGAGGCCAGCGCCGGGCGCAGCAGATCGACAAAGGCATCGTCCAGCGCGAAATCACGCGGCATATAGACCGGATCGGTGACATGGACCTCCGGCACTTCGGCCAGCATGGCGCGCAGGTCAAGCTGGCCGACGCTGGCCGGATGGTCCAGCAGGTGCAGCATCTCCGCCCGCCCCCGCGCCTCGCGCAGGCTGCGCAGGCCGAGCCCCGCGAGGATCTCCCGCACCTCATGCGCGATGTTCAGCAGATATTGCGCCAGCGCGCGCGGGTCGCCGTCGAACACCTCCGGGTTGGTGGTCAGCCCGGCGGGGCATTTCACGTTGCAGTTCTTCGCCATCACGCATTTCAGCATCATCAGCGCCGTGGTGCCGAATTCAAAACTGTCGCCGCCCAGAAGCGCGGATTTCACCACGTCCGAACCGGTCTGATGCGCGCCGGAGCAGCGCAGGATCACCTTCTCCCGCAGGCCGTTCATCGCCAGCGCCTGATGCACCTCGGCGATGCCGATCTCCGCCGCCCGCCCGGTATATTTCAGCGAGGTGACCGAGGCCGCCCCTGTGCCGCCGGTATTGCCCGCGACGTTGATCACATCCGCCCCGGCCTTGGCGACGCCCACCGCAATCGTGCCGATGCCTTCCGAGGACACCAGCTTCACCACCACCCGCACCCGCGCGGCCTTCGCGTCATGGATCAGTTGCGCCAGATCCTCGATCGAATAGGTGTCGTGATGCGGCGGCGGGGAAACCAGTTCCACCCCCGGCGTGCCGCCCCGCGCCGCCGCGATCTCGACCGTGACCTTGGGCGCGGGAAGCTGGCCACCCTCGCCGGGCTTCGCGCCCTGACCGATCTTGATCTCGATCTCCTCAAGCTGCGGATCGGCCAGATAGCCCGCCCAGACGCCGAAGCGGCCGGAGGCGAACTGCTTGATGCGGCTGCCCCGGATGGTGCCGTAGCGGCTGATATGCTCGCCGCCCTCGCCGCAGTTCGACATGCCGCCGACCATGTTGGTGCCATGCGCCACCGCCTCATGCGCATTGGCGACCAGCGCGCCGTGCGACATCGCGCCCGAGGCCAGCATCGGCGTGATCTCATGCGCGGGCGCGACCTGATCCAGCGCGATGCCCTCGGGTGCCGCGCGCAGGCGGGAAAGCCAGTCCCGCGCCTGCCCCACCGCCTCGATCATCAGCGCGCCGCCTTCCAGCCAGTGGCCCGTGACCTCCGCCCCGAACCGCTCGACGAGGCTTTGCGAAAGCGCGTCCAGCCGCTTGAAATCCGAGGCCAGCGGCCCGGTCAGCCGCAGCCGGAAGCGTTCGCCCAGATCCTCGCAAGCGACCCCGCGCACGAGGAAGCTGTTGTTGCCCTTCCGGTTGAACCGCTTCATCTCGCGCCGGAAATCCTCCGGGCTGGTGGCGCGGGTCACGTCGGCGGGCAGCGCCAGCACGTCACGCAGCGCGGCGGGGCGGCGGGCGCGTTCCTCCGCCATCATCCGCGAAAAGGCGCGGTAGCCGGGCGTGATGCGGAACCGGTCAATGGCCTCCGGCGTCAGCCTGTCAAAGCTGGTATGGGCATAGCCCTCGTCCGAAATGCCGAAGGCATCCTCCAGCCGGTTCAGCGTCAGAAGCCGCAGCGGGTCCGCATCCTCGCCCTTCCCGGAGAAGCCGATCGCCTCCTCCGTCATGTCCACGAAGCCGCGCACGGCGGTGGTGCCGTAGCTGTGGCCCGCCCCCTCCGCGCGTTCCTTGAACAGGCCGAGCAGCGGGATGTCCGCCTCCTCCTTCACCTCCAGCGCGCGCCGGTGCCAGTCCGCCACCGCCTGCGCCACCACCTCGAAGGTCACGCCGCCCACCGGGGTTTTCACGTTCGGGAAGTAGCGGCGGAACACCGGGTCATTGGTGTCGAGGAAGTTCGGCTCGAAGAACTCGCCGCCGGAGTAGCTTTCAACCGTGCAGAGGCCGACCTTGCCCATGGTCTTCATCAGCGCCTTTTCGGCGGCCTTGGCGAATTTGCGGAACGCCTTGTCGGCGTCGGCCCCGTATTTTTCCTCCGCCCGGAACTGCACGCCCAGCGGATAGACCGCCGCCGCGCCAAAGCCCAAGGCACAGGCGATGTGGTGCGAGGACGAGATCTGCCCCGATTCCACGATCAGAGAGACGCGCAGCCGCAGCCCCTCCTCGATCAGCTTCTGGTTCGCGGCCGAAACCATCAGCGTCATCGGGATCGCCGCCCGCGCCGCGCTGACATGGCGGTCCGACAGCACGGCGATGCCGCCCCGCGTGCCGGCGAAGGCCGCGATCTCCGCCGCGATCCGGTCGATGGCCCCGGTCAGTGCCGCGCGGTTCGCCGCTGGATCGTCGAAGACCGGCTCGTAAAGCGTCTCGAACCGGGCGACGGGGGTTTCCTGCTGCTCCCGGATCTTCAGCATGTCGAGATGGGTCAGGATCGGGCTTTCCACCACGATCTGCCGGGCGGCGGGCGCACCGATGTTCGGCTTCGCGCCGAGCGCCACGCGCAGGGTCATGCCATCGGCCTCACGGATCGAATCCAGTGGCGGGTTCGTCACCTGCGCGAAGCGCTGGCTGAAATATTTGGCCACGCCGCCTTCGGCGTCCGACAGCGCGTTGATCGCATTGCCGTAGCCCATGGCGGAGACCTTCTCCGCCCCCGTCGCCAGCATCGGATCCATCAGGAAGCGAAAGCTCTCCTGATTGTGGCTATAGGCGACGTAACGGGCATGGCGGTTCAGGTCGCCCGAATAGCGCAGCGGCGAGCCCTGCCGCTCCGCCGGGATCTCCGGCAGATCGGTAATCCGCACCCGCGCCTCCGCCAGCAGCGCCGGATAATCCCGCCGCGCGGCCAGCATCTCCAGCGCCTCATCGGTGCCGAAGGCACGCCGCGCGGCGTGGTCGTAATACAGCATCCCGCCCGCCTCGATCCGCCCGCGATGCAGCACCGTTTCCGGCGGAAAGGCGATCTGCCCGGCCTCCGACATCACCGCCAGATACTCCGCCGTTTCCACTGTGCGCAGCGGGCGCAGGCCCAGCCGGTCCAGCCGCGCGCCGATGATCTGGCCATCGCCAAAGATCAGCGCGGCGGGGCCGTCGTTCTTCTCCTCATAGAGGCTGAAATATTCCAGCATCGCCCGGACCTGCGGCGACAGCCGGTCGTCATTCTCCCATGCGGGCGGCATCATCGACACCACGGCGGTGACCAGATCCAGCCCGTCCTCCACCACCCGCGCCTGGAGCGTCTGGTCCAGCCGGCAACTGTCGGACTGCCCGCGCGGGCGGGTGATGGCCTTGTTGCGTGCCCGCGCGATGGCCGCCTCGGACAGGCGGTTCTTCTTGTCCGTGTTCAGCTCGCCGTTATGCGCCATGAAGCGGAACGGCTGTGCCATCGACGGATGCGGATCGGTATTGGTGGAAAACCGGGTGTGGAAATACATGGTGTGGACGCCATGCGCGGGGTCCATCAGGTCGCGGAAATAGGGCACGATCTCATCCGAGTTCAGCCGCCCCTTCAGCACCTGCATCCGCGCCGAAAGCGACAGCGGATAAAGCCCCGTCAGCGCCGGATCGGTATAGGCCAGCGCCTCGATCGCCATCAGCGCGCGGTGGATCCGCAGATCCAGCGCGGCGCCGCGCAGCCCCTCGGGCGCGGCGAAGACCCATTGCCGGATCGGTTTCTGCGCGCGCACCGCCGCCGGGCGCAGCACCGAATTGTCCACCGGCACATCGCGGCACAGCAGCACCGCCAGCCCCTGCGCCGCCAGCGCCTGTTCCACGATCTCCCCCGCGCGGGCTTCCTGCGCCGGATCGTCGGGCAGGAAGAAATTGCCGACGCCAAAGCCCCTCGTCTGCAACGCGCGCCCCGTCAGCGCGGAGAAAAAGCCCAGCGACAGGTCGATGGAGACGCCCGCGCCATCGCCCACCCCCTCCGCCGACATGCCGCCGCGATGCGGCACCGCGCAGAGCGCCTCGTGCCCCAGCGTCAGGATCTCATGCACCTGCCGCCCGTCCTTTCGGGTCAGCAGGCCGACGCCGCAACTGCTCCTGTCCTCGGCCGGGTCGTAGAGCGCGCCGGTGTTGCGATCCATCCTTGGTCTCCTTCGTGCATGGCGCGGCGGGAACGGCGCCCCTGGCGGGATAGTGGCGGATTTTCGGAAATGCTGGATCGCTGGAACGTCGCGCTGTTCCTGGCTGTCGATTCCACCGGGCCGGACCTGTGCCCGCCGATGGTATGGAATGTTTACTGACCTTGTTTTTGCCGCGCAAGACTGTAACTGCGTTCCCGTCGCGAAATTAACGATGTTTTGAGTCCGGATCGGACTAATATGATTGCAACATGTTGAAATTGCATATCTGGAAAATCTGCGGGAAGGTGGATTTTTCGGTGTTGATAGGCGCAGACCCTGCGCAGATGCGCCTTCAGGCGAGCGGCAACCCGCCCGGAAGGTCGATGTGGAGCCATCCGGCGAAACATATCGCCCCGTTTCCCGCAAGCGGATGCGCGTCTGACCGGCGCAGGCGCCGGGCGCAAAAGCGAAGAGGGTCAGGATCTCCTGCCCCGCGCTGCCCTCATGGGTACAGATGTTTGCCGTGAACACCGGCGGTCCGGGGGCCTGCCGCGAATTCGTGGATCACGGCGTCCCGCTGAACGTGACGGAACTGCCGAGGGGCGCACCCTTCACCATCCATGACCTGCGCCGCAAGCAGCCCGCCGCAGGCAACAGCCGGGGTCAGCTCTGCGGCACGCCGCAGCGCCAGTAGCTGACGATCAGATGTTCGTCGGGGGCGAGGCCCCGGCCCCGCAGATCGGCCCGAATCGCGCGGAAGGGCGCGTATTCGCATCCGGCCCAGACGTAGCGCCGCCCCGTGGCCGGGATCTCCACCGCGCGCACCGCGTCCGGCAGGCCGCCGCGCAGCCAGCGGATCGCCACCCCCGGCGGAGCGCAAAGCGCCACCGGTTCCGCCGCGAGCAGCGCCACCCCGCGCGCCACCCCGGGCAGCGCCTCCAGCATCCGCGCGATGGCGGGCAGCGCGGTGTCATCCCCGGCGAAGAGATACCAGTCGGCCCGCGCCAGCCCGCCACCGCCGGGGCCGATCACATCGACCGCATCGCCGATCCGCGCGCGGCGCGCGAACTCCGCCCCCGGCCCGGCGTCCCGATGCAGCACGAAGTCGATCGCCAGCCTGCCCGCCGCGACATCGACCGCCCGCACGGTATATTTACGCAGCACCGTTTCGCCCGGACGCGCCGGATCCGGCAGCAGCATCTTCAGGTGCAGCGCATCCAGCCGCGCGAACCGCGCCGCATCCCCCGTGGAAAAGGTCAGCCGCCGCAGCGTCGGGCTCACCTCCTGCGCCGCTGCGAGCCGCAGGGTCCGCAGCCCCGGCATCTGTTCGCCTTGCGACCAGTGGACCGGCACCCCGCTGACCTGTAGCACGCTGGCGCTCACCGCCTGCCGCAGGGCGTCGAAGGCGCGGGTGTCGTGGGCGGTGATGCACAGCCGCAGCCCGGCGCGCAGGCGCGACAGCCGCACCTCCGCCCCCGGGAAATGCGGGAAGGTCAGGCGGGTCTCGCCACCCGCATCCGCGCGCCCGATGCCATGGGCGACGAGGTGATCGCACAGCGCCTCGATCCGCGGGTCAGAGGGATCGAGGCCGATTGCCGCTTCGATGGTCAGGGTCATGGCGCCCCCATGGGGCAATCGGTCCAGAACGTGCCTTCGAGCGGCAGGGCCGAGAACCGGGTGCTGAACTCCCGTAAGGTGGCCTCGGGCGCGAGATCGGCGAAAGCTTCGGGGTGGACGGTCTTCGCCAGCACCTCCAGCAGGACGATATGCGCGGGGCTGTCGTTGAACATGTGCCAGACGGCGCGGGCGCGGCCGTCCTCGACCGCGCGCAGCCCGGCGATGACGGGTTCGCGCCGGATCAGGGCACAGAACCCGTCGCGGGCCTGCTCCCGGCTGACGCCCAGCCCGAGCGGCACGCCGCCGGTTTGCGCCACATGCGCGCCGCCGGTGGCGATATAGACGTCCGGGTCGCTCGCCATCATCCCCTCCGCCGAAATCCGCCGCGTGGCGGGGGTCAGCAGGCCCGCATGGGTCGTGCCACCCGCGGCGGCGGCCATGTCGGCGAACACGCCCTTTGCCACTATGGCGCAGCAGGGGATGCCCCCGGCGTGGACCTGAATCATCACCTCGGGGCGGGACAGGCCCGCGATACCCTCGGCGATCCGGGCGCGATGGGCGGCGTAGAAGGCGATGACCTCCTCGGCGCGCGCCTCCGCCCCCGTCGCACGGCCAAGGAGGCGCAGGCTGGGTTCGGTATTCTCCAGCGGGCTCGCGAAGAAGTCGATGACGATGACCGGGATCCCCGCCGCCTCAAGCTGCGAGATGATCCGCGAACTGCCGGTCCAGGACGACAGCCCCGCAGTGTAGAAGCTCAGGATCACCAGATCCGGTTCGAGCGCGATCGCGGTTTCAACCGAAAAGCTCGCATCTGCATCCGCCCCCACCAGCGGCAGATCCCGCAGCCGGGGGAAGCGCGCGGCCCAGGCGTCCCATGTGCCCGGATCGCGGGTCATGTCGGCCTTGATCCCCACCAGCAAGGACACCGGATCGTCATGCAGCAGCCCAAGCGCCGGCAGATGCCCGCCCTGCCCCAGCACGATCCGCCGCGCCGGAGCCGGAAGCGTGACCTCCCGCCCGGCAATATCGGTGAGCGTGACCGGCTGCGCCCCGGCGGGCATCGCAAGGGCCAGCAGAAGCAGGAAGGCCCTTACCATCGGTAGTTCAGCGCGGCGGTGATCCGGCGGCCCTCGCCCTGGAAGCAATAGCCGGTCAGCCCCGCCACGGTCGATGTGCCCACCGCCGCGCAGGAGGCGACATATTCCTTGTCGAACAGGTTGCTGATGCCCAGATTCAGCTTCAACCCGCTCAGCCGCGCGTCCTGTGCTCCGAAATCATAGCCAAGCGACAGATCGACCAGCGTGAAGTCCGGCACCCTGTGCTGATTGGCGCTGTCGCCCCAGCTGGAGCCGACATAGCGCAGCCCGGCGCCCATCGACAGGCCGGTCGCAAAGGTCCTGTGCCCCCACAGCCCGAACTGGTGCATCGGCACCCCGGCGGGCGTCTTGCCCACGGCCAGCACGGCGGCGGGGCTGGATTTGATCGTTTCGATGTCGGTATAGGCATAGGAGGCGATCAGGTCGAAATCCTCCGTCACCTCGGCCTTGGCTTCGAGTTCCAGCCCGCGCGAACGGACCTCCCCGGCCTGCGTCTGGCAGTTCATCGGCGTCGAGCAGAGCGGATTCGCAACCCCCGAAGCCACCGCCACATTCCGCTGCCGGATGTCGAACAGCGCCGCCGAGATCATGCCGCGGAAGGATTGCGGTTCGTAGCGCAGGCCCAGTTCCCATTGCTGCCCGGTGGTCGGATTGAAACCGACCGGCTTGCCGGAGCCGTCCACCCCGGTGATGGAACTGGCCTGCGGCTCGAACGAGGTCGCATAGCTGAGATAGGGCAGCACCCCGTTGCCCATGTCATAGACCGCACCGATCCGGCCCGTGGTCTTGCTGTGCCGGACCTCTCCGCGCCGACCCAGCCCGCTGGCCAGATCGGTGGTGTCGATGGTCGATCTGTAATGGTCGTGCCGCAGCCCGGCCACCACGCGCCACGGGCCGAAGGCCATCTGGTCCTGAAGATAAAGGCCGGTCTGGCGCCGGTCCTCGTCCACCCGCCGGACATAGGGCAGGTCGAGCTTCACGCCATAGACCGGGTTCAGATAGTCGATCGGCGGCGCCAGCGTTTCGGCCGAATTGTGGCGGGTAAAGTCCAGAAGCTGATAGTCCAGCCCCGCCAGCATCCTGTGCTCCACCGCGCCCGTCTCAAAGCCGAATTCCAGGCGGGTATCGGTGGTTAGCGCCCGACTTTCATCCAACACATGAAGCGCGGTGCGGCGCAGCATGCTGCCATCCGGCGTGACCCAGGCCATCGGTGCCTGCGGCAGCGGCGTCATCCCGTGCTGTTCGCTGTCCACATCCATCCATCGCAGGCTGTGGGTCAGCTTCACATCCGGCGAAAAGGCGTGGCTGATTTCATAGCCGAGCCATGTCTGCGTCCGGTCGAATCCGGCAAAATCGGGGTCTTCGACGTTGAAATCATAGGGAATCTTCTTCCCCGCCGGATGTTTGACCAGCGTCCCCACCGAGGGCAGATAAACCGCATAGAAACTTGCGGGATCATGGATCACCCCGGCCTGAAGCGTGACCTCGGTGCTGTCCGTGGGCCGCCAGGTAAAGGACGGCGCCAGCATATAGCGTTCGCTTTTCGTATGCCTGACGTTGCCGTCCATGCTGCTCGCCAGTCCGACGACGCGGTAAAGATAACGGCTGTCTCCCGCCACCGGGCCGGTGACGTCGAAGGCCAGCGCCGCGCCCTTCGGATCGGCCAGCCGGAATTCCACCTCGCGCGCCGCTTCGTCGCGCGGGCGTTTCGTCACCTGATTGACGATGCCGCCCGGCATGCCGCCGCCATACAGAACCGAGGCCGGGCCGCGCAGAACCTCGATCCGCTCGATGTTCCAGGCATCCATCACCGGCGCGTTGTAGCCGCCCCGCAGCATCCGCGTGCCGTCGAGATAGTCGAACCAGCTCTGCCCGCCCTGCGTCCCGAACCCCCGGATCCCGCCAAGGTCATAGCGCGTCGCGGGCCGGGCCGAGGTCAGCACCCCCGGCGTATAGCGCAGCGCCTCGGTCACGGTGGTGGCGCCCCGCTCGGCCATTTCCTTGCGCCCGACGACAGAGACGGATTGCGGCGTCTCGGCCAGCGGCGTCGCGGATTTCGCCGCCGTGCCGGTCATCTTCGCCACCACGCCGGGCACCGGGCCGGAGCCGTTCGCGTCCTCCTGCGCGCCCCAGATCACGATGGGCGCCAGAACGACGGGCTCCTCCGCCCGCACTGGCACCGCGAACGCCGTGCCCAGCAAAAGCGCGCCAATGCCCCGCCGGGCGCCGTGAGAAGTGAAGACAGCCATGATCCGCCCCAAGTTGCCAAAAACAGTCGGGTATTCTATGCTGATGGGTAGATGCAGGCAGGGCCACAGGCAACACACCCACCTTTGCACACGAACGGATTATCTTTGCGGTCGATGCGATTCCGGGGGCGGATATGGGCGTGATGGAATGGAGCGCGGCGCATGGGGCGGCGGTATCCCCCGCCGACTGGACCGGGCAGCAGGTGCGGATCCGGCTGCGCGATCTGGCCCGCGCGCCCGAACTCGCCGCGATCGGCATCCATTCGGCCCCGCGCGGGATGCAGGCCGATGACGTGCTGATCGAGGGGCGGTTCCTGAACCTGCACCTGCGCCCCGGGCTGCATCTGCATGTGTCGGATATGGAGGAACGCCACGCGATGCCCACCCGCACCGTGCAGGCGCCGGGGCTTTACTGCATCTTCCTGCTGCGCGGCATGCTCGACCTGCATTTCGGCGCGCGGGCGTTTCGGGTCGGGCGCGGGCCGGCGGGGCAGATCCGCGGCTTTTCCGTCATCCACACCCGGCCCGCGGAATTCGAGCGCATCCCGCCCGGGCCGCAGCGGGTGCAGAAGGTGGTGATCTCGGCCACGCCGGAGTGGCTGGCGAGCCACGCGCGCGATCTGGGCGAGGGGGTGTGCAACTGGCAGGTGTCCGAGACCCTTGCCGGGCTGCTCGGCCAGGTGATCCGGCCCCGCCCGGTGACGCCGGGCCTGAACCGGCTGTATTTCGAGAGCCGGACGATCGACATCATCGCGCAATCGCTCGCCACGATGTGGGATGGCGATCGGCCCGGGGTGTCCGCGCGGGGGCGGCAGAGCCTCGATCGCGCGCGGGCGTTCATCCGCACCGCCGGGCCGGAGCCGCTGAGCGTCGCCCGCATCGCCCGCGCCGCCGGAGCCAGCGCCACGGTCCTGCAACGGCTGTTCCGTCTGGAGGAAGGCGTGGGCATCGCCGAATATGTCCGCAACCACCGGCTGGACCACGCCCGCGCCGCGCTCGCCCGGGGCGAGGACATCAGCAGCGTGGCCCATGCGGCGGGCTACGCCACGCCCGGGAATTTCGCCACGGCCTTCCGGCGCCGGTTCGGCGTTTCACCGCGCAACATCAGACACCGCGATGGCGCCTTTTAGGCCCGGACCCCGGGCGGATGTTGGGGTCCGCGCGCTACGCTGTGGGGCCCGCATGGCGTTGGGGGCGCCCTGCGCTGTGTTAGGGGGGGTCACCCCATTCTTTCTGACGCGTATGATCCTGGGGATGCTGGGAAGACGACGGTTTTGTTTCCGTTGAGGAAGACGCGTCTGTGGATGTGGGCGTGGATGGCGCGGGCGAGGACCTGGGCTTCGACGTCTCGTCCGAGGGAGACGTAGTCTTCGGGGGATTGGGCGTGGGTGACGCGGATGGTGTCCTGTTCGATGATCGGGCCTTCGTCGAGGTCGGCGGTGACGTAATGCGAGGTTGCGCCGATCAGTTTCACGCCGCGCTCATAGGCCTGTTTGTAGGGGTTCGCGCCTTTGAACGAGGGCAGGAAGGAGTGGTGGATGTTGATGATCCGGCCCGACATTTCGCGGCACATCTCGTCCGACAGAACCTGCATGTAGCGCGCGAGCACGATCAGTTCGGCGCCGGTTTCGTGGACGATGCGCATCTGTTCGGCCTCGGCGGCGGCCTTGTTTTCCTTCGTCACCCGGATGCAGTGGAAGGGGATGTCGTGGTTTACCACCACTTTCTGGTAGTCCATGTGGTTCGAGATCACCGCCACGATGTCGATCGGCAGGGCGCCGATGCGCCAGCGGTAGAGCAGGTCGTTGAGGCAGTGGCCGAAGCGGGAGACCATGATGACGACCTTCATCTTTTCCGCTTCGCCGTGGAATTGCGCTGTCATGTCAAAGGTTTCCGCGGTGGCGGCGAAGTCCTGCCGCAACTGTGCGAGGCCGAGGCCCTGTTCCGAGGCGAAGCTGACGCGCATGAAGAAGCGGCCGGTGAGGGTGTCGTCGAACTGCGAGCTGTCGGTGATGTTGCAGCCCTTGTCGGCGAGGTAGGTGGAGATCGCCGCGACGATGCCGCGCTTTGTCGGGCAGGTCACGGTCAGGCAATAGTCGGTCATCAGGGGCTCCTGTCGATGGGGGGTGGGCGCCGCGATGCCCCGTCGAGGGGCATGCGCGGCGCGAGGGGCCGGGGCCCCTCAGGCCGTCAGGCCCTCGGGTTCGGGCAGGTGGTGGGCGCGGCAGCAGGCGGTGAGGGTATTGGCCAGCAGGCAGGCGATGGTCATCGGGCCGACGCCGCCGGGGACGGGGGTGATGGCGCCGGCGATTTGGGCGGCGCCGGCGAAGTCCACATCGCCGACGAGGCGGGATTTGCCGTCCCGGATGATGCGGTTGATGCCGACGTCGATCACCGTGGCGCCCGGTTTGATCCAGTCCGCCTTGACCATTTCCGGCCGGCCGACGGCGGCGACGAGGATATCGGCGCGGCGGCAGACGTCGGGCAGGTTGCGGGTGCGGCTGTGGGCGATGGTCACCGTGCAGCTTCTCGGCCAGCAGCAGCTGCGCCATCGGTTTGCCGACGATGTTGGAGCGCCCGATCACCACCGCGTCGAGGCCCGCGAGCGAGCCGAGCCGGTCGCGCAGCAGCATCAGGCAGCCGAGGGGCGTGCAGGGCACCATCGCCTTTTGCCCGGTGCCGAGCCGCCCGACGTTGAGGATATGGAAGCCGTCGACGTCCTTGGAGGGGTCGATGGCGTTGATCACCAGGTCGGCGTTGAGATGCGCGGGCAGCGGCAGTTGCACCAGGATGCCGTGCACCGCCGGGTCGGCGTTCAGCCGGTGGATCAGCCCGAGCAGGGCGGATTCGGACGTGTCCGCGGGCAGCCGGTGCTCAAAGCTGTTCATCCCGGCTTCGCGCGTCTGGATCCCCTTGTTGCGGACGTAAACCGCCGAAGCCGGATCGTCCCCAACCAGCACCACCGCCAAACCGGGGACCACGCCCAGACCCGAAACATACCCCGCAACCCGGGCCCGAAGTGTCGCAGCGAAGCCCTTCCCGTCAATCATAACGCTCATGTCAGTTCCCCCTGCCGCTCCATCGCGGTTTCCAGCGCATGCCAGAGCGAGCCCGCCGCCGAACGCATGCCCAGCACCGCCAGCCGCTCCTCTGCGCGACGGATAACGAAAACCGACATATGTTCCAAGGCCGTGCGGGTGGCGCAACCGGGGCCGAAGGCGGCGGTGTCGATGTTGACGAGCTTTGCCATCAGCGCGGGGATGCCCGGTCCTTCGATCTCGAAACAGACCCAACCGTCGGTCTGCTCGGTCACCGAACAGCCGGGTGCGTGCTGGGCGAGGTCGCGGGCGAAATCCGTCTCGGCGCGGTCCGTGGCCTCGATGAACCATTGGCCGGGGCCGGTCCAGAAGGCGGCGAGGCCCTGCCCCGCGCAGCACAGGCCGGGGCCGGGCAGGCGCAGGCCGAAGGGCACGGGTTCCGCCGCGCCGCGCCGCAGCGCAAGCGACGCCAGCGCCAGCCCGGCGTTTTCGGTCAGGCTCAGCGCACCGTGGCGCGCCACACGCCCGCCAAGCGCGCAAAGGGGAGAGAGATCAGTCACGGAGGCGGCCTCCTTCAGGGTCGACGAAATGGGGCGAAACGACGCGCAGCGCGATCTGCTGGCCCTGCAACGGGTTGGCGGCGGTGATCACCTCGCCCATCCGCGCGGCGCCATCGGCGAGGAAACCGAGCCCGATCGCACAGCCCAGATGCGGGCTGTGGCAGGCCGAGGTGATCCAGCCCTGATCGCTCCAGGTGTCCTGCTTCGCGCCCTGCGCGAAGAGATGCGCGCCCGCCACCACCGGATCCTTGGCGTCCACCGGTTGCAGCCCGACCAGAACGCGGGTTTCCGCGGTGAGCGCCTCGCGCCGGCTCATCACCGCGCCGATCGAGTCCTTCTTCGTGCTGACGAACTTGCCAAGGCCCAGCATCTGCGCCGTGGTCTGGCCGTTCAGCTCATTGCCCGCCGGATGGCCCTTTTCGATCCGCAGCACGCCAAGCGCCTCGGTCCCGTAGGGCGTCGCGCCCAGTTCCACCAGCCGCGCGAAGAGCGCATTGCCGTAGCGCGCCGGGACCGCGATTTCATAGGCCAGTTCGCCCGAGAAGCTGATCCGGAACAGCCGCGCGCGCAGCCCCTTGCAGATCGTCAGTTCCGCGCAGGCCATGAACGGGAAGGCGGCATTCGACAGGTCGAACCCGTCCACCACCTGTTCCAGCAGATGCCGCGCCTGCGGCCCCGCGACGGAAAACTGCGCCCAGGCATCGGTGGTGGAAATCAGCTGCACATCCAGATCCGGCCACAGGCATTGGCGGCAGAATTCCATGTGCCGGTAGATCGTGCCCGCATTGGCCGTGGTCGTGGTCACGACATAATGGGTTTCGCCCAGCCGCGCGCAGGTGCCATCGTCCCAGGCAAAGCCATCCTCGCGCAGCATCAGGCCATAGCGCACCATGCCGACCTTCAGCGTGCCCATCATGTTGGCATAGACCCGGTTCAGGAATTCGCCCGCATCGGCGCCCTGCACATCGACCTTGCCCAGCGTGGTGACATCGCAGATGCCGACGCTCTGACGGGTGGCCAGAACCTCGCGGTCGACCGACTGACGCCATTCGGTTTCGCCCGCCTGCGGGAAATACTGCGCCCGCATCCACTGGCCGACCTCGACGAAGACGGCGCCCCGCGCCTGCGCCCATTCATGCGAGGGCGTCAGCCGCCGGGGCCGGAAGTTCGGCCCGCTGTCGCCGCCGCCAAGCGCCGCGATCGGCACGCCGGTATAGGGCGGGCGGAAGATCGTGGTGCCGGTTTCGGGGATCGTCCTGCCGGTCAGTTCGGCCATCACGGCCAGCGCGGTGACATTCGCGGTCTTGCCCTGATCCGTCGCCATGCCAAGGGTGGTCCAGCGTTTCAGATGCTCGACCGGACGCATGTTTTCCTGATGCGCCAGACGGATGTCCTTGACCGTCACGTCATTCTGGAAATCGACCCAGGCGCGATGGGTGCCGGGCACATGCCACAGCGGATGCAGGTTCTGAGCCGCATCCTCCGCCCGGGGCATCGGCGCCGGTTGCGCCGCGATGCCGAGGTCCGCGAGCGCCGCCGCCGCCACCCGCGCGCCAGAGGCCAGCGCCGCCGCGGTCGACCCCTCGCCCGCCGCGCCACCCGCCGCCGTCAGGCCGGGCGGCCCCCCGGCGGGGACGAAGGCCTGCAACGTCTCGTCCCACACCGGCCGCGCCCGGTGATGCGAGGCCAGATGCACATTCGGGTTCCAGCCGCCCGACACGCCAAGCGCGCCGACCTCAAGCCAGGTCGTATGGCCGTTGCGCGTCACCGCGATCCGGCTCAGCCCCAGCCGCCCCTTGGCATCGGTGACCATGGCGCCGGGGAACAGCGGATAGTTGCCCTGCGCCTTCGCCCCTTCGCGGCTGTCGATCACCGTGACCTCGACCCCCTTCGCCAGAAGGTCGAGCGCGGTGCGGTGGCCGTCGTCATTGTTGGTGAACACCGCCACCCGCGCCGCCGGACAGGCCGCCCAGCGGTTGGCATAGGCCCTGAGCGCGCCCGCCAGCATGATCCCCGGCCGGTCGTTGTTGGCAAAGGGGATGTGCCGCTCCGTCGCGCCCGCCGCCAGAACGATCCGCTTCGCGGTGATCCGCCACAGCGTCTGACGCACCGATTTCGGGGTCAGAAGATGGTCCCCCACCCGCTCCAGCGCGCCATAGACCCCGTGGTCAAACGCGCCCCAGACCGTGGTCCGGGTCATGATCCGCACATTCGGCAGCGCGGACAGTTCCGCCTGCGCCGCCGCGACCCAATCGACCGCCGGAGCATCGTCGAGCGTGTGGGTCTCCGCCAGCAACCGCCCGCCAAGGCGGAAATCCTCATCCGCGAGGATCACCCGCGCCCCCGCGCGCCCCGCCGTCAGCGCCGCCGCAAGCCCCGCCGCACCGCCGCCGATCACCAGCAGGTCGCAATGCAGGAAGCCCTTGTCATAGATGTCCGGATCCGCCAGCCCGCTCAGGCTGCCCAGCCCCGCCGCCGCGCGGATCGCCGGTTCATAGAGCTTTTCCCAGAACGCCTTCGGCCACATGAAGGTCTTGTAATAGAACCCCGCCGCGAAGAACGGCGACAGCAGGTCGTTCACCGCCATCACGTCGAAGGACAGCGGCCCCTTGTGGTTCTGGCTTTTCGCGACCAGCCCGTCATAAAGCTCGGCCACCGTGGCGCGGGTATTCGGCTCCTGCCGGTTGCCGGAGCGCAGTTCGACCAGCGCGTTGGGTTCCTCGGACCCGGCCGAAAACACGCCGCGCGGGCGGTGGTATTTGAACGACCGCCCCACCAGCCGCACGCCGTTCGCCATGAGCCCCGAGGCCAGCGTATCGCCCGCGTGGCCGGTATAGCCCTTGCCGTCGAACGAGAAACTCAGGGTCTTCGTGCGGTCCACCAGACCGCCGGACAGCCGGGTCATCGCGCCGCCTCCTTCGCCAGTTCCGCGCCGAGGATTTCATGCGTGGTGGTGTCGCGCGTCACGATCAGCCACGAGCGGTCGCCATATTCGTGGAACCACAGCTCCCGATGCACACCCGCCGGGTTGTTCCGCAGATAGACATATTCATAGAACGCCGCCGGGTCCGTTGGCCGGTTCAGCAAAGACGCATCGCCCAGATAGGTGAATTCCTGTGCGTCGCGCAGGCCCAGAAGAGGATGGGGGATCAGCATGACAGACCTCAGTGCAGGTTCGGGGTGGCGCCGACACCCTTTTCGTCGATGACATGGCCGGTGCGGAACCGGTCGAGCCGCATCAGCCGCGCGGTTTCATGCGGCGTGTCGGTGGCCAGCAGATGGGCGAAGGCATAGCCGCTGGCCGGGGTGGCCTTGAACCCGCCATAGCACCAGCCCGCGTTCAGATAGAGCCCCTCGATCGGCGTCTTGTCGATGATCGGCGTGCCATCCATCGACATGTCCATGATGCCGCCCCAGGTCCGCAACAGCCGCGCCCGCCCGATCATCGGCATCAGCGCCATGCCGCCCTCGGCCACATCCTCGATCACCGGCAGGTTGCCGCGTTGGGCGTAGCTGTTATACCCGTCGATGTCGCCGCCGAAGACCAGCCCGCCCTTGTCCGACTGGCTGACGTAGAAATGCCCGGCGCCAAAGGTGATGACGCCCGGGATGATCGGCTTCAGCCCCTCGGACACGAAGGCCTGCAACACATGGCTTTCGATCGGCAGGCGCAGCCCCGCCATGCCCATCACCTTGCCCGACATGCCCGCAACGGCCACGCCCACCTTCTTCGCGCCGATATAGCCGCGCGAGGTTTCCACCCCCAGCACCCGGCCGTTTTCGATGCGGAAGCCCGTGACCTCGCAGTTCTGGATCAGGTCGACGCCCTTCTGGTCCGCGCCGCGGGCATAGCCCCAGGCCACGCCGTCATGCCGCGCCGTGCCCGCCCGGGCCTGCATGAGGCCACCCTTGATCGGAAAGCGCGCATTGTCGAAGTTCAGGAACGGGCACATCTCGCGCACCTCGTCGCGCGACAGCAGCCGCGCGTCCGCCCCCGCCAGCAGCATCGCATTGCCCCGGCGCCGATAGGCATCGCGCTGCCCGTCGGTATGGATCAGGTTGAGGATGCCGCGCTGGCTGACCATGGCGTTGAAGTTGAACGCCTGCTCCATCCCCTCCCACAGCTTCATCGAGAATTCGTAGAACGGTTCGTTCCCCGGCAGCAGGTAGTTCGAGCGGATGATCGTGGTGTTGCGCCCGATGTTGCCCTGCCCGAGCCAGCCCCGTTCCAGCACCGCGATCCGCGCCTGTTTGAACGTGTTCGACAGGTAATAGGCCGTAGACAGCCCATGCCCGCCGCCGCCGATGATGATATAGTCATAGTCGGGCTTCGGTTCGGGGTTGCGCCACAGCGGCCCCCAGCCCTTGTGCCCGGTCAGGGCCTCGGCGATGACGCGCAGTCCAGAGAAGCGCACGGGTTGCATCCTTCCTCAGATCCAGTGCCCCACCTTAGCGCTGCGCCGCGCGGGGTTTTTGTCCGGCACAGACGTATTCTTGCCCTTTTGCGCCATCGTGATATTTATTTTCCTGTCATGAAACACGCTCGCGAAATCGCCTTCGTCCTGACGCCCGGTTATGCGCTGATGTCGCTGGCCTCGGCGGTCGAGCCGCTGCGCGCGGCGAATCTGCTGGCGGGGCGGGCGCTGTATCACACGCGGTTCCTTTCGGTGCCGGGCGGGTTCGAGGCATCGACGGCGGGCGGCGGGTTCGCCTGCGAGCGGCTGGCGGAGGCCGGTGCGCCGGACCTGGCCTTTGTCGTCGCAGGCGGGAACCCGATGCTGTATGAGGACGCGGCGCTGCTGCGCGGCCTGCGCGCGCTGGATCAGCGGCGGGTGCCGCTTGGCGGGATTTCGGGCGGGGCGGCGATCCTTGCGCGGCACGGGCTGATGGAGGGGCGGCGCTTCACGCTGCACTGGCAGCATGCCGATGCGCTGGCGGAGCAGGATCCCCATCTGCTGATCGAACGCGCGCTCTATGTCATCGACCGGGATCGGTTCACCTGCGCGGGCGGGGTCGCGGCCTTTGACATGATGTGTGCGATCATCGCCGCCGAACATGGCGCGGATTTCGCCCGTACGGTGAGCGACTGGTTCATCCACCCTCGCCTGCGCGAGGCCAGCGAACAGCAAAGCCGCCATGGCGCGCTGCGCCATCCGGTGCTTGAGGCGGTGGTGCGGTTGATGGGCTCGCATCTCGCCGATCCGCTCTCGCCCGAGCAGTTGGCGGCGCTCTCGGGCACCAGCGCACGGCAGTTGCAGCGGCTGTTCCGCGATCATCTGAACCGGCCGATGATGCAGTTCTACCGCGACCTGCGGCTCGACAAGGCCGATGAACTGCTGGTGCAATCAAGCCTGCCGGTGCTGGACATCGCGCTTGCCACCGGGTTTTCGGGTGCCGCGCATTTCACCCGCTGCTTTACCGCGAAATTCGGCGCCCCGCCCGCGCGGCGGCGGCGTGACGCGCGGCGCGTTTCGGGGTAGCATGTCGCCATGAACACGCCCCCTCCCCCCGCCGTGGTCCTGACCCGCCGTGACGCGCAGCGGAACATGGCGCGGTTCTACGCGGTGGAGGTGCAGGAGGATCTGTTCGGCGGCGGCGTTCTGGTGCGCCGCTGGGGCCGGATCGGCACGCAGGGGCGCGAGTGCCGCCAGTGGTTCGCCCTGCGCGGCGCGGCCGAGGCGGAATGCGCCCTGTGGCTGCATCGCAAGGCCCGGCGCGGCTACATTGACTCGGGTCCGCCCGAGGCATAGGATTAACCAACGGAATGTCGGAGAAGCCGGTGAAATTCCGGCGCGGTCGCGCCACTGTAACCGAAATCCTCGGGAGTCAGACCTCCGGCACCGTCCATGAAACCTCAGTGGGACGCGGAATCCCGGGAGAGTATTATGTCCGACATCACCTTTGCGCCTGCGCGCCCGGTTCCCCTGCCGGTGCAGGACGTTCTGCCCTGGGCGGTTTTCGCCGGGCTGATCCTGGTCCTCGCGGTCTATTTCGTCGGCGCCGAAGAGGGCGCGACCTCGCTGATCCGGGGCGAATATGTGCATGAATATGTGCATGACGCGCGCCATCTCCTCGGCTTTCCCTGCCACTGAGGACGCATCATGACCGGATCCCTTTTGCTGCGCGGCATGATTGCCGGGCTGATCGCTGCCATCATCGCCTTTGGCTTCGCCTCCGTCTTCGGCGAACCCGAGGTGGACTATGCCATTGCCCTCGAAGGACAGAAGGCCGCTGCGGCGGGTGAGCCCGAGGAACCCGAACTCGTCTCCCGCGCGGTGCAGTCGACGACGGGCCTTGCCACCGGCCTGCTGGTCTACGGCGCGGCGGCGGGCGGCCTCTTCGCGCTGATCTTCGCCTTTGCCTATGGCCGGATCGGCGCGCTGAGTGCGCGGGCGACTTCGCTCCTGCTTGCCGTGGCGGCCTTTGTCGCCGTGGTGGTGGTGCCGCAGGTGAAATACCCCGCCAATCCGCCCGCCGTCGGCAGCCCCGAAACCATCGGTGCGCGAACCGGGCTGTTCTTCGTCATGGTGGCGGTTTCGATCCTGGCGATCGTGCTCGCGGTGATGCTGGCGCGGCGGCTCTGGGCGCAACTGGGCGGCTGGAACGCGGGCATTGTGGCCGGGGCGGTCTGGCTGATCGCGGTCGCGCTGATCCAGATCGCGATGCCCACGGTGAACGAAATCCCGCCCGATTTCGCGGCGGATGTGCTGTGGCGGTTCCGGGCGACGACGATCGGCATCCATGCGATCCTGTGGACCGTGATCGGGCTGCTCTTCGGCGCGCTGGCGGCGCCCCGGCTCGATTATCGCCGCGCGTGAGGTGGCTGGTTCTGGCGCTGCTCCTCGCGACCAGCGCCGAGGCCCACCGCGCCCGGCCGCTCGCGCCCGATGACGGTGTTCGCATCGCCAGCCTGACGCATGGCCAGATGGCGGTGATCGCGCGGTATCGGGGGGAGATCCTCGCGCTCGCCGATCGCCGCTATCCGCCCGATGACACGCTGCGCCGGCTGGTGAACTACGCCCGGTTGCAGCGGGCCTATTGCCTGTGGGGGCTGATGCCGGGCACGATTTCGGATGAAAACAGCCCCTTCAACAGTTGCGCGCACGCCTATCTCGCGGCGACGCGGGCGGTGCTGCTGCGGCTGGATCCGACACCGCAGGCCACCGCGCTGCGGCAGCGGATCGACGATGAGATGCTGCTGAACGGCGCGTCCCTCGTGCTCTGTGCCTATAGCGCGGAGGAGTTCAGTACGGCGGTGATGGTGCGCCCCGACTGGCGCTGGCACTGGCCGAGCGTGGCGGTTTTCGCGATGCTGGCGCTGTTCGCGGGCGGGGTGATGCGGGCGCTGCGGACCTGATCTTTTCGGTCTTTTGGGCGGCGTGATCGGCGCCATGGCCCGCAGAAATTGCACTTTTCCAACATCTGCTATCCCAGCCGCACGCCAACCTCCGCCGCGACCCGGCGCAGCACCGCGAGCGGGCGTTGCGTATCATCGCGCAGCACATGCGTTGGTGCGGTGACCGAAATCGCCCCCGCGAAGGCCCCCTGCCGGTCGAACACCGGCACGCCCAGACCAGCGAGCCCGACGACCAGATCATCCGCCACGAAGGCATGGCCCTCGGCGCGGATCTGCTCCGCCACGCGCCGTAGCGCCACGGGGTCGGTTTCGGATTGCTGCGTCACCCGGGGCTGTTCACGCGCGAGCCATTCCGCCTGCGCTTCCACCGACAGATGCGCGAGGATCACCCGTGGCCCCGCCGCCACGTTCAAGGGCAGCACCGTCCCCGGCGAAGACCAATGCGCCGCCGCGAACAGCCCCCGCTGCGCCCGCGCGCGCTCGACACAAACGGCCCCCATCGGATCGGGCAGCCAGGCGAAGGAGGTCATCCCCAGGGCCTGCGTCAGTTCATGCAGCCAGGACGCCGATGCCTCGCGCAGCGCACGCGGCGCCGCCACCGCCGGCTGCATCCGCAGCACCGCCGGGCCGAGGCCGTAGCCCTCCCCCACCCGCACGATCAGCCCCGGCCCGCACAGCGCGAGCAACAACCGCCGGACGGTGTTCTTGTCGAGCCCCGCCTCCCGCGTCACCTCGCTCAGCGTCAGCACCGGGCGGGTCGCACTGAAGCTGCCCAGAATTGCGGCAATCCGCTCCACAGCGCGCATCTGCGGGGCCTGCCCCTCGGGTTCCGTCATGAAATGCCCCAAAACCGTATCAATGGATGATACTTTAAACCCAACCGTTGACACGTCCATATCGAATTGCGTGATCTGTCAAAAACAAGATCCAACGGGGAAACATATGGCACGCGACGCGGCGCTGCGCGCGGCGATCCTGCAATCCGTCGAGGACGGGTTTGCCGAGCAGGTCGCCTATACGCAAAAACTGGTCTCCTTCGCCTCGCAGCGGGGCGAGGAATTCGCGGTTCAGGATTTCATCTTCAACGACCTGAAGGCGCGCGGCATGGCGATGGACCGCTTCGCGATGGATGAAGCGGCGCTCACCGCGCACGAAGGCGGTGCGCCGTTTTCCGCCACGCATTCGCGCGCGCCGATCGTGGTGGGCATCCACCATCCGCGGCAGGAAACCGGGCGTTCGCTGATCTTGCAGCATCATCTGGACGTGGTGCCGGTCGGCCCGCGCGACATGTGGGAGCATGACCCCTACGGTGGCGAGATCGTCGGCGACTGGATGTATGGCCGGGGCGCGGGCGACATGAAGGCGGGCGCGGCGGCCAATGTCTACGCGCTTGCGGCGCTGAAACGGATCGGGCTGCAACCGGCGGGGACGGTCTATCTGCAATCGGTGGTCGAGGAGGAATTGACCGGCAACGGCGCGCTGCAAACCTTTCTGCGCGGCTATACGGCGCAGGCCGCGCTGATCCCGGAGCCCGAGGATGAAAAGCTGGTGCGGTCCTGTGTCGGCGTGCTGTGGTTCAGCGTCGAGGTGCGCGGCATTCCCGTCCATGTCCGCGAGATGGGCGCGGGCGCGAATGCGATCGACGCGGCCTGGCGGCTGATCGGCGCGCTGCGCGAGGTCGAGGCCCGCTGGAACGCCGAAGCGCCGCAGCATCCCGAATGCGCGGGAGTCGAGAAGCCGATCAACATGAACATCGGCCTGATCGAGGGCGGCGACTGGGGATCCTCCGTCCCCGCATGGTGCCGGTTCCAGGTCCGGGTGTCGATCTATCCCGGCCAGAAGGCGAAGGAGAAGTTCCAGGAGCTGGTGGATCACGCCATGGCCTTTGCGCGCACCGACGGGTTTCTTGCGCAGAATCCGCCGGTGCTGATGCAGAACGGCTTCAACGCGGAGGGCTATATCCTTGCGCCGTCCGAGGCCGAGGACGTGCTGGCCGGGGCGCATGAGGCGGCCTTTGCCGCGCCGCTCGAATCGTTCTGCACGGCGGCCTATCTCGATGCCCGGGTCTATGCGCTTTACAACCGGATCCCGACGCTCTGCTATGGCCCGAAATCGAAGGGCATCCACGGTTTCGACGAGGCCGTCAGCCTGAGTTCGGTGAAGCGCGTGACCCAGACGATGGCGCTGTTCATCGCGGAGTGGTGCGGTACCGAACCGATCTGAGCACCCGCGCCGCACTGAGGGCGAACCCCCGGGGCCGTGGCCTCCGGTGCCGCCGTGTTGCGCCAATTACATACGTCTTTTCAACGGGTTGCGAAAGTTGCACAAGAATCGGACAATTGCCGTTAACCTTCTGAAATCGGCCCGGAATACGGGCTCCTTCGCGCACCGGAACCCGGCGGCGGAGAAAATTCCGGCCCCGGATCGGCATTGAATATTGCGCGGCTGGAAAAACTGAACGACGCTCGACCCAGATTGACGACAATCGTCACCCGTCCATCCACCCATTCCAGGAGACACCGAATGCTCGACCACTGCCTCCGTCCCGGTATCGTCCGGACCGCGCTTCTGTCCCTCTGCCTTGGCACGGCCGCGTTTTCGGTGCAGGCCGAAACCACGGTCACGGCGGTGATGCACGCGCCGCTGCGTGCGGTCGATCCGGTGATCTCGACCGCCTATATCCTGCGCAACTACGGCTATATGGTCTATGACACGCTGCTCGCACGCGACAGCGCGGGCAAGCCGCAGCCGCAGATGGCAAGCTGGACCGTTTCCGACGACGGCAAGAGCTATACGCTGACCCTGCGCGACGGGCTGAAATGGCATGACGGCAGCGATGTCACCGCCGAGGATTGCGTGGCTTCGCTCAAACGCTGGAGCCAGGTAGACAAGACCGGGCAGGTGATGGCCTCGCTGCTCGACAGCTACGAGGTCAAGGACGCGAAGACCTTCGTGATGACCTTCAAGGAGCCGACGGGGATTGCGCTGGTCGCGCTGTCGAAACCCTCGGGCCTTGCGCCGTTCATGATGCAGAAGACGGTGGCGGAAACCCCGGTCAGCCAGCCGATCACCACCACCATCGGTTCCGGCCCGTTCAAATTCGTCGATGCGGACTACAAACCCGGCGTCAGCGCGAGTTTCGTCAAGAACACCGATTACGTCCCGCGCAGCGAACCCGCCGATGGCCTTGCGGGCGGCAAGGTGGTGAAGGTCGACAAGGTGGTCTGGACCACGATGCCGGATTCGATGACGGCGGTGAATGCGATGCTTCTCGGGCGAGGTCGATTTCTACGAACAGGTTCCGCATGACATGCTGCCGCTGCTCGACGGCAATCCGGATTTCACCGTGGACATCTACAAGAAGCAGGGCAACCAGAACCTGATGCGGATGAATTTCGTCCAGCCGCCCTTCGACAATCCGAAGATCCGGGAGGCCGCGCTTCTGGCCGTTGGGCAGCAGGCGATGCTGGATGCGCAGGTCGGCGCCGGGTCGCAATATGCGCGGACCTGTGCTGCGGTCTTTGGCTGCGACAGCCCCTATGCCACCGACTACCGCGCCGATGACATCATCGCGCCGCATCCGGACAAGGCGAAGGATCTGCTGAAGGAGGCGGGCTATGACGGCACGCCGGTGCTGCTCATGCACGCGACGGATCTGAACAGCCTCGTGCCGCAGGGGCCGGTGATCGCACAGCAGTTGCGCGATGGCGGCTTTACCGTCGACATGGTGTCGATGGACTGGGCGAGCGTGGTGGCGCGGCGGGCATCGAAGGCGCCGATCGCGGAGGGCGGCTGGAACATCTTCTCCACCACCAACGTGCTGCCCGATGTGGGCGACCCGATCGGCTTCATCGGCGTGGCGGCGGGCGGGCCTTCGGCCTGGTTCGGCTGGCCCGACGTGCCGGAAATCGAAGCCCTGCGCCAGAAGCTGGCCAGCACCGCAGACGCGGCCGAACAGGCGACGATCGGGCAGGAGATCGACAAGCTGGTGATCGACAACGAAGTCATGATCCCGATGGGCGAGTTCTACAACATCACGGTGAAATCGGCGAAACTGACCGGACAGCTCGACGCCGAGGCGCCGGTGTTCTGGAACATGGAAAAGGCCGACTGATGCTCGGCTTCGTCGTCAAGCGGGTGCTTTCGGCGGTGCCGGTGCTGTTCATGGTGGCGATCATCGTCTTCCTTGTGCTGCGCCTGTCGCCCGGCGATCCGGCGGTGATGATCGCCGGGCCCACCGCCACCTCGGAACAGCTCGACGCGCTGCGCGAGAGCATGGGGCTGAACCGGCCGCTGCTGGAACAGTTGTTCATCTGGATGAACGCCATCGCGCATGGCGATTTCGGGGTGTCGCTGGTGTCGGGCAAGCCGGTGACGGAACTGGTCCTCGACCGGTTCGGGCCGACGCTGGCGCTCAGCCTGTGCACCATCGTGCTGGCGGTGGTGGTGGCGATCCCGCTTGGGGTCGTCGCGGCGTGGCAGCAGGGCAAATGGCTCGACCGGCTGGTGATGGCGGGTTCGGTGATGGGCTTTTCGGTGCCGGTGTTCATCATCGGCTATGTGCTGATCCTGATCTTCGCGCGCGGCCTCGGCTGGTTCCCGGTGCAGGGGTACAAGCCGATTTCGGCGGGGTTCGGCGAATTCGCGATCCGGCTGGTGCTGCCTTCGGTCGCGCTCAGCTTTCCCTATATCGCGCTGATCGCCCGGATCGTGCGCACCAATGTGATCGAGGTGATGAACGAGGATTATATCCGCACCGCCCGCGCCAAGGGCATGACGGAACGTTCCGTCCTGATGGACCATGCGCTCGGCAATGCGGCGGTGCCGATCGTCACCATCATCGGCGTGTCGATCGCGATGCTGATCGGCGGCGTGGTGGTGACGGAATCGGTGTTCAACATCCCGGGCCTTGGGCGGCTGGTGCTGGAGGCGGTTCTGGCGCGCGACTACACCGTGATCCAGACGGTGATCCTGCTGTTCTCGACGATCTACGTCTTCATCAACCTCGCGGTCGACCTGCTTTATGGCCTGTTCGACCCGCGCATCCGGTATTGAGGGGGGAGCGATGACCCTGAGCCTGCCCGAAATGGAAGGCACCCGCCGCCGCATCCTGCGCGATGTGCTCTCTAGCTGGCCCGCGCGGATCGCTGCCGTGGTGCTGGTTCTGATCGTGCTGATGGCGGTGCTGGCGCATTGGCTCGGCACGGTGGATCCGGTGAAGCTCGACCCCTCGTTGCGGCTGAAGGGGTCGAGCGCGGCGCATTGGCTCGGCACCGACAGCTATGGCCGCGATGTCTGGTCCCGCATCGCCTATGGCGCGCGGATCTCGCTTGCCGTGGGGGCGGGAACGGTGGTGGTGGCGGTGCTGTTCGGCGTGTTCTTCGGCGTCATCACCGGCTATTTCCGCTGGGCCGACCTGATCGTGATGCGGTTCATGGATGGGCTGATGGCGATCCCCGGCATTCTTCTGGCGATCGCGCTGGTGGCGATTTCGGGGGCGACGCTGACCACCGTGCTGATCGCGATCGCGGTGCCGGAAATCCCGCGCGTGGCGCGGATGGTGCGTTCGGTCATCATGGGCGTGAAGAACGAACCCTATGTCGAGGCGGCCTCGGTCCTTGGCACCGGGGTCTGGCCGATGGTCTGGCGCCACATGCTGCCCAATACTGTTGCGCCGCTTCTGGTGCAGGGGACGTATATCTTCGCCTCGGCGATCATGACGGAATCCATCCTGAGCTTCCTTGGCGCCGGGATTCCGCCCGAAACGCCAAGCTGGGGCAACATGATGGCAGATGGCCGGACGTTCTTCCTGCTGAAGCCGGAACTGATCCTCTATCCCGGGCTGATGGTCTCGCTCACGGTGCTGAGCGTGAACATGCTGGGCGACGTGCTGCGCGACCGGCTGGACCCGCGCATGGCGAAACGGCTGTGAAGGAGCAAGCGATGACTCCCGTGGTTCTGTCGGTCGAGGATGTGACCATCGACACACGCCCGAATGGGGCAAAGCCCATCGTGCGCAACATTTCCTTCGACGTGCGCGAGGGGGAAACCGTCTGCGTCGTCGGTGAATCCGGGTCCGGGAAATCGGTGACCTCGATGGCGGTGATGGGGCTTCTGCCCAAGGATTCGCTTCAGGTCACCGGCGGGCGGATCCTGCTCGATGGCGAGGATGTGCTGACCGTAACGCCTGCCCGGATGCGGGCGCTGCGCGCGTCCAAGGTGGCGATGGTGTTTCAGGAGCCGATGACCGCGCTCAACCCGGTGAAGACCGTGGGCGACCAGATCGACGAGGTGCTGCGCCTGCATACCCGGCTTTCCGCCGCCGAGCGCCGCAAGAAGGTGCTCGACATGATGGAGCGCGTGCATCTGCCCGATGTCGAGCGGATCTACAAAAGCCATCCGCATCAGCTTTCGGGCGGGCAGCGGCAGCGGATCGTCATCGCGATGGCGCTGATCCTGCGGCCTCGGTTGCTGCTCGCGGATGAACCGACCACCGCGCTCGACGTCACCACGCAAAAACAGATCCTGCATCTGATCAAGGAGTTGCAGGAGCAGGAGAAAACCGCCGTCGTCTTCGTCACCCATGATTTCGGCGTGGTGTCCGAAATCGCCGACCGGATCGTGGTGATGAACCGGGGCGATCTGGTCGAGACCGGCACGCGGGACGAAATCCTCACCGCGCCGAAGCAGGAGTACACCCGGATGCTGGTGTCCTCGGTGCCCAGCCTGATCCCGCGCTGCGATCCGGTGCCGCACAACCCGAAGGTGCTGGAGGTGATCGGCCTTGCCAAGCGCTACGGCAGCAAGGGGCTGATGCACGACCATTCCTTCATGGCGGCGCAGGGGATTTCCTTCACCGTGCGGAAGGGCGAGATCACCGGCATCATCGGCGAATCCGGGTCCGGCAAATCCACCGTGGCGCGCTGTGTCATGCGGCTGACCGATCCGTCGGAGGGGGCCGTGGTGCTGAACGGGCAGGACATCGTGCCGCTCGCCAATCTGCGCCCGGTGCGCAAGCATGTGCAGTATATCTTTCAGGATCCCTACCGCTCGCTGAACCCGCGCCGGACCATCGGCCAGTCGCTGATGGAGGGGCTGGTGAATTACGGCGTGCCGGAGGCCGAGGCCCGGCGCAAGGCGGGCGAGACGCTGGAGATGGTGAACATGCCCGCTTCGGTGATGAGCCGCTATCCGCATCAGTTTTCGGGCGGGCAGCGCCAGCGCATCGCCATTGCCCGCGCGGTGGTGATGGAGCCCGATCTGCTGATCGCGGACGAAGCCGTTTCCGCGCTGGATGTGACGGTTCAGGCGCAGGTGCTGAAGCTGCTCGAAGACATCCGCACCAACACCGGGATTTCGATCCTGTTCATCACCCATGACCTGCGCGTCGCGGCGCAGATCTGCAACACGATCGTGGTGATGCAGCGGGGCCGGATCGTCGAACAGGGCCCCGCGCGCGATGTTCTGGCCTGGCCGGTGCATGGCTATACCAAGGCCCTGATCGACGCGGCCCCCGCGCCGGATTGGGATTTCCAGAACTTCCGCCCTGCCGAAAAGGCCGTCTGACATGCGCATCATCTTCGCCGGGTTTCAGCATGAAACCAACACCTTCGCCCCCGATCTGGCGGATGACGCGGCCTTTGCCCATGGCGGCGGTTTTCCGGGGTTGTGCCGCGGTGCCGATGTGGTCCGCGCGCTGGTGCCCACGGCGAACATCCCCGGCGCCGGGTTCCTTGCCGCCGCGCGGGAGGCGGGGGCCGAGGTGGTGCCGCTCCTGTGGTGCGCGGCCTGCCCCTCGGGCTTTGTCGCGCGCGAGACCTATGAGAAGATCGCCGGGGAAATCGTCGAGGGGATCCGCGCCAACCTGCCCGCCGATGCGATCTATCTGGACCTGCACGGCGCGATGGTGGCCGAACATGTCCCCGATGGCGAGGGCGAGTTGCTGGCCCGGATCCGCGCGGTGACGGATATTCCAGTGATCGTCAGCCTCGACCTCCATGCCAATGTCACGGCGCGGATGGTGGATCTGGCCGATGCGCTGGTGGCCTTCCGGACCTATCCGCATGTGGACATGGCGCTGACCGGGCGGCGGGCGTTCGATCTGCTCGAACGCCGCCTGACCGGGCCGTTTTGCAAGGCGATGCGCCGCATCCCCTTCCTGATCCCGATCTGCTGGCAGGCGACGGAAGAGGAACCGGCCCGGCATCTGTATCAGCGGCTTGAGGAGATCGGGGCCGTCAGCCTGTCCTGGGCGATGGGCTTCCCCGCCGCCGATTTCCCCGAATGCGGCCCCGTCGTCTGGGCCTATGGCGCGACGCAGGCCGAGGCCGATGCGGCGGCGGATGCGCTCACCGCCGACATTCTCGCCGCCGAAAGCGCGTTCTCCGGCCCGCTTTACGATCCGCAGGCGGCGGTGGCCAAGGCATTGGCGCTGAATGCCGAAGGCATCCGCCCGGTGGTGATCGCCGATGCGCAGGACAATCCCGGCGCGGGCGGCAGTTCGGACACCACGGGCCTGTTGCGCGCGCTGGTGGCGGCGGGCGTGCCGAACGGGGCGGTGGGGGTGATCCACGACCCTGCCGCCGTGATCGCGGCGCAGCAGGCGGGGGTGGGCGCGCAGGTCACGCTGGCCCTGGGCGGCAGCACGGGGGATGGGCCGTTTCCCGCCACCTTCACCGTCGCCGCGCTGTCGGACGGGCATCTGCGCACCTTCGGCCCCTATTACGGCGAACGGGACATGGACCTCGGCCCCTCGGCCTGTCTGGCGGTTGGGGGCGTGCGGGTGCTGGTCGCCTCGCAAAAGGCGCAACTGGCGGATCGGGAGATGTTCCGCTACCTCGGCGTCGAACCCACGGAAGCCGATATTCTCGTGGTGAAAAGCGCGATCCATTTCCGCGCCGATTTCCGCCCGATCGCGGGTGAAATCCTCACCGCCGTCGCCCCGGGCGCGATGATGATGCGCGCGACGGATTGGCATTGGCGCCACCTGCCGGGCGACATCCGCCTGATGCCGATGGGCCCCACCTGTGCGGAGGCACAATGACCGACATCCGTTCCCCCAACCTGTCGCGCGGGCTGCGCCTGACGAAACCCGCCGTGCGCGGACCCGGCGGCATCGTCACCGCGCATAACCGCCACGCCGCCCATATCGGGGCGGAGGTCCTGCGTGCGGGCGGTACGGCGGTGGATGCGGCGATTGCGGCGTCCTTTGCCATCGGCGTGCTGGAACCGTGGATGAGCGGGGTCGGCGGGGTCGGCGCGATGCTGGTGCGGCCTGCGGGCGGGCCGGTGACGGCGATCGACGCCGGGGCGCGCTCGCCCGCCGGGCTGAACCCCGCGGATTTCCCGCTGGTCGGCGGCAAGGATGGCGATCTGTTCGGCTGGCCCAATGTGCTTGAGGACCGCAATGTCATCGGCGCGCGGTCGGTCTGCATCCCCGGCCTGCTGCGCGGGCTTGAGGCGGCGCATGCGCGGTTCGGCCGGATGCCCTGGGCCGATCTGGTTACGCCTGCGGTGCGGCTGGCGGCGGAAGGGCCGGTGGTCGATGCGGTGACGACGCTGTGGATTGCGCAGGACATGGGGCGGATCCGGCGCAACCCCGCCTGCGCCGCCTGGTTCCTGCCCGGTGGCCTTCCGCCCGTGGCGCCCGCCGCCGTGAGCGGGCAGGTCGCGCGGCTGCCGAACCCCGCGCTGTCGCAGACACTGGCGCGGATCGCGGCGGAGGGTCCGGCGGCGCTTTACACCGGGGATATTGCCCGGGCGCTGGCCGAGGATGTTCAGGCGCTGGATGGCTGGCTGTCCGTGGACGATCTGGCCGGGTTCGCGGCGGTGACAGTGGAGGCCGCGCAGCAGCCTTTCCGTGACCGCACCGTGCATTTCGTCCCCAGGCTGAACGGCGGCCCCACCGTGGCGATGGCACTGCGGCTGTTGCAGGGCGACGACATCGTGGCGAGCGCCGAGGCGATGGCCCGCGCATGGGACCACCGGTTCACCGAGATGGGCGACGGCGCGCAGCCCAGTTGCACCACCCATCTGTCGGTGGTGGACCGCGAGGGCATGACCGTCACCCTGACGCAGACGCTGTTGTCGCTGTTCGGTTCGGGCGTGGTGTCGCCGCAGACCGGGATTTTGCTGAACAACGGGGTGAACTGGTTCGATCCGCGCCCGGGGCGGGTGAATGCGCTTGGGCCCGCGAAGAAGGCACTGGCCAATTACGCACCGATGATGATGACCGGACCGGGCGAGGATGTCACCGCGCTTGGCGGTTCGGGCGGGCGCAAGATCCTGCCCGCCGTGTATCAGGCGCTGATCCACCTGACGCAGGGGATGGACCTCGAACAGGCGATTGCCGCGCCGCGCTATGACCTGTCGGCGCCGCCCACGATGGTGGTGGACGCGCGGCTGGGGCGGGACGCGATCGACCGGCTGGGGGCGAAATTCCCCATCGTGATCAGCGAACGGATGGAGCATCCGAACAATTTCACCACCCTCGGCGCCGTGCGGCGCAGGGCAGGCATCAATGAGGGGATGGCCGAACCCTGGCACCCGTGGTCCGACGCGGTGCAGGAGGGCGACGCGCTGTTCCCCGGAGAGGAAGGTTAAGATGACCGAGCTTTGGGCCCTGCCCGCCACCCGCATCGCCGCCATGGTCCGCGCGGGCACCGTATCGGCGACCGAAGTCGCCAAGGCCGGGCTGGCGCGGCTTGATGCCGTGAACCCGAAGATCAACGCCGTGGTCGAATGCCGGCCCGAGGAAACGCTGGCCGCCGCCGCCGCCGTGGACAAGGCGCTGGCCGAGGGGCGCGACCCGGGGCCTTTGGCGGGCGTGCCGGTGACGATCAAGGTCAACGTGGACCAGAAGGGCTACGCCACCACCAACGGCCTGAAATCGCAAAAGGATCTGATCGCGCAGAGCAACAACCCGGTGGTGGAGAGCCTGCTGTCCGCGGGCGCCGTGAGCCTTGGGCGGACCAATACCCCCGCCTTCAGCTACCGGTGGTTTTGCAACAACCTGCTGCATGGCGCGACGCGGAACCCGCGGCGGCGCGACCTGACGCCCGGGGGATCGTCCGGCGGCGCGGGGGCGGCGACGGCGGCGGGGATCGGTGCGATCGGCCATGGCACGGATATTGCCGGGTCGATCCGCTATCCGGCCTATGCCTGCGGCATCCACGGGCTGCGGCCGACGCTCGGGCGGGTGGCGGCCTATAATGCCAGCGGCAAGGACCGCACCATCGGCGGGCAGGTCATGGCGGTGTCGGGGCCGCTTGCGCGGACGGTGGATGACCTGCGGCTGGCGCTGACGGCGATGGCCCGGCCCGATCCGCGCGATTCCTGGTGGATGCCGGTGCCGCTGAGCGGGCCCGCGCTGCCGCGCCGGGCGGCGGTGTGCGTGGCGCCCGATGGGATGGAGCCCGCGCCCGAACTCGCCGATGCCCTGCGCGCGGCGTCGGAGCGGCTGCGCGATGCGGGCTGGCAGGTGGACGAACTGGACGCCCTGCCCCCGATCCGCGAGGCGGTGGGCGTGCAGCTCACCCTGTGGTTCGGCGACGATTACGCCGGTCAGGTCGCGGCGGCGGAGCGCGAGGGCGACCCGGGCGCCATCGCCGCGCTGGCCGGGCAGCGGGAGTTCGCTCTGTCGCTCGGGATGCCGGAGTTCTCGGCCGCGCTGTCGCGCCGGTTGGGGATCGCACGGGAATGGGGGCTGTTCATGGAACGCTATCCGGTCGTGCTGCTGCCGCCCGGGACCGAACTGCCCTTTGCCGATGACCTCGACCTGCGGGAATACGCCCGGGTCTGGGCGGCGCAGGCGTCGATGATCGGGCTGCCGGTCACCGGCCTGCCCAGCCTGATCCTGAACACCGGCCTGACGCCCGAGGGTGTTCCGGTCGCGGTGCAGATCGTCGCCGGGCGGTTCCGCGAGGACATCGCCCTCGCCGCCGCCGAGGCGATCGAGGCGCGCCAGCCCCCCACCCCCATCGCCGAACCCTGATGTTGCTCGACAAGCTCCGCCCCGTAGCCCGGCAATCGACCGAGACCCTCGTCACCGATGCGCTGCGGGACTACATCCTGTCGGGAGAGGTCGCGCCGGGCGGGCGGCTGACGGAAATCGCGCTTTCTGAACAACTGGGCGTGGCGCGGGCGACGCTGCGCACCGCGCTGCACCGGCTGGCGGCGGAGGGGATCATCCTGCAAATCCCCTATACCGGCTGGCAGGTGGCCAGCCTGACGCCGCAGGACGTGTGGGAGATCTGGACCCTGCGCGGCAGCCTGGAAAGCCTTGCCTCCCGGCTGGCGGCGGCGCGGGAGGAGCCGGAGGTGCGGATCGCGCTCGACCGCGCCTGTCAGGATCTTCTGGACGCCTGCGCTTCGGGCGGGGTTCAGGCGATGAGCGATGCGGATTTCGCCCTGCACCGGGCGATCGTCGAGGCTGCGGGGCATGGGCGGCTGGCGGCGCAATACCGCATCGTCGAACAACAGGTGCGGCTGTTCATCGCCACCTCGAACCGGCATGTCGCCACCGGCCCGGAGGACATCCTTGCCCAGCACGAACCGCTGATCGCCGCGCTGCGCGCCCGCGATCCGGAGGCCGCCGCCCGCGCCGCCTGGCAACATGACGAAACCGAGGGCCACCGGCTGACCGAATGGCTGGCCCATCGCGAGGCGTGACCCGCCGGGTTGCCCGGCAAATCTCTGGCATTGCCTATTGACGACAATCGGCAATGTGGTTTTCACTGTCGGAACCGTCCCGACGTTCAGCCCGACGTTCAGAAGGAGACGCCCTTGCCCCCGATCGACCGCATTACGGCCTTCGCCAATGATCTTACGGCGATCCGCCATGATTTTCACGAACACCCCGAACTGGGTTTTCAGGAGCATCGCACCTCGGCCCGCGTCGCGGAGCTGCTGGAGGGCTGGGGCATCGCGGTGACGCGGGGCCTTGGCGGTACCGGGGTGGTGGGCGTGCTGGAGGGGGCCCGCCCCGGCCGCACCATCGGGCTGCGCGCCGATATGGATGCCCTGCCAATGGAGGAAATGACGAACCTGCCCTATGCGTCGAAAACGCCGGGGGTGTTCCACGGCTGCGGCCATGACGGGCACACGACGATGCTGCTTGGCGCGGCGCGCTACCTGGCCGAAACGCGGGATTTCGCGGGCCGCGCGGTGTTCATCTTTCAACCGGCGGAAGAGGGGCTGGGCGGCGCGCGCGCGATGATCCGCGACGGGCTGTTCGCGCAATTCCCCTGCGATGAGATCTACGGCATGCACAACTGGCCGGGGCAGGATTTCGGCACCATCGGCGTCAAGCCCGGCCCGGCGATGGCGGGGGCGGATTTCTTCGACATCGAGATCAAGGGCCGGGGCAGCCACGGCGCCAACCCACAGTTCAGCCGCGACCCGGTGCTCATCGGCGCGACGCTGGTGCAGGCGTTGCAGGGGATCGTCGCGCGCAACGTGCCCCCGACCGAGGCCGCCGTGCTTCTCGGTCACGAAATTCAACGCGGGCTCGGCCTATAACGTCATCCCGGATGTCGCGCGGCTGTCGGGCACGATCCGCTATTTCGACACCGCGACCGGGGAGCTGATCGCAGACCGGATGCGGCAGATCTGCGCCGGGATCGCCACCGCGCAGGAATGCGAGATCGAGATCCGGATCTGGAACGTCTTCGACGTCCTGCTGAACGATCCGGAGCGCGCGGCGGACATGCTGTCCTGCGCCGCCGAAATCGGCGGTGCTGTCGAGAAAACAACCCTACAGATGGGATCGGAGGATTTCGCGGACATGCTCAGGATCGTTCCCGGTGCCTATTGCACCCTCGGCCACCCCGGCGTGGCACAGCTTCACAACCCCGGGTTCATCTTCGACGATGCGATCCTGCCGGTCGGCGCCAGCCTTTATGCCCGGCTGGTCGAAGTGCGGGGGGCGGCGTGATGACCCTGCCCGATCTGCCCTTCGACACCGATGCGATGATCGCCGGGCTGCGGCCCTGGGTCGAATGCGAAAGCCCGACCTATGACGCGGCGGCGGTTGCGCGGATGATGGACCTCGTGGCCTTCGACTGTGCCGCGATGGGGGCCAGCGTGGAAATCATCCCCGGGCGGATGGGCTGCGGCCCCTCGGTCCGGGCGCGGATGCCGCATCCCGATCAGGGCAGGCCCGGCATTCTGGTTTCGGGCCATTTCGACACGGTGCATCCCGTTGGAACGCTGGCGAAGAACCCGTTCCGGATCGAGGGCGACAAGGTTTTCGGCCCCGGGATTCAGGACATGAAATCCGGCAATTACATCGCGCTGGAGGCGATGCGTCAGATCACCCGCGCCGGGCTGAAGACGCCGCTGCCGGTGACCTTCCTGTTCACCCCGGACGAGGAAATCGGCTTCCCCGCCACCCGCGCCCTGATCGAGGCGGAGGCGCTGGCCAACCGCTATTTCCTTTGTCCCGAACCCGCCGGCCCCGACAATGGCGTGACGACCGGGCGCTATGCCATCGCGCGGTTCGAGATCACCTGTGCGGGCGTGCCGAGCCACGCGGGCGCGCATCTGGAGCAGGGCACCTCGGCGGTGCGCGAACTGGCCCACCGGATCATCGAGATCGAGGGGATGACGACCTCGGACTGCACCTTTTCGGTCAATGACGTGACCTCGGGGCAATGGGTGAACTGCGTGCCGAGTTTCGCCCGCGCGCAGGTGCTGTCGATGGCGAAGGAGCAGGCGGATCTGGATCAGGGCGTCGCGCGGATGCTGGCGCTGGCGGGCACGCGAAACGGCGTGACCTTCACCGTGACGCAGACGGTCACCCGCCCGGTCTGGGAAAACGGCCTGCCGGAGACGATGGCGCTTTATGAAACCGCGCGGGCACTGGCGGCGGAAATGGGGATGGCGCTGCCCTATGCCTCGCAGGGCGGCGGGTCGGATGCCAATTTCTCGGGCGCGCTGCGGGTGGCGTCGCTGTGTTCGCTCGGTGTGGTGGGGGACGGGCTGCATACGCTGGGCGAGCATATTCAGGCGTCCAGCCTCGCGCCCCGGGCACGGCTGATCGCCGGGCTTTACTGCACGCTTGGCGCGTGACGGTGGACCTCGGCGCGCTGTCCACGCCGTTCGACCGGATCGGCACCGGCGAGGCCGCGGCGATCGCGCGGGCGTGCTATGGCCTTGACGGGCGGCTGCACCGGCTGGACACCGAGAAGGACGACACCTTCCGGCTGGATACGCCCGAGGGCCGGTTCATCCTGAAGATCGCCAATCCCGGTGAGGGGGTCGGCGAACTGGATCTTCAGGTCTCGGCGCTCCGGCACCTACAGGCGCGGGCGCCGGACCTGCCGGTACCGCGCGTTTTGCCCGATCTGGCGGGCGATTACCTGCCCGTCGTCGCCGGGAACCGGCGCGCGCGGCTGATGACCTTTCTGCCCGGCGCGGTGATGGATACCGTCACCCCCCTGCCGGAGGAGCGGCGCCAGATCGGCCGGCTTCTGGCGCGGCTGCGCCATGCGCTGGCCGATTTCCGGCATCCGGAGGCGTGCCGGACGCTGGTCTGGGATGTGCGCCACCTGCCCTCCCTCGTGCCGCTGCTCAACTATGTCCCGCCCCGGCACAAGACCGCGCTGGCCGAGGGGATATTGCGCTTTGCCGAACTGATGCCCCGGATCGACGCCCTGCCCCGGCAGATCCTGCACAATGACTTCAGCCGCTCGAACCTGCTGGTGGCCCGGCCCGGCGGGGTGACGGGGATCATCGACTTCGGCGATGTGGTGGAAACCGCGATCGCGGTGGATGTCTCGACCGCGCTGCTCAACCAGCTTCCCCGCGATGCGGCGGCGCGGCCGGTAAACGACCTGTTCGCCGAAGCGCGCGACGTTCTGACCGGGTATCAGGAGATCGCCCGGCTGTCGCGCGAGGAATTGTCCCTGATCCCGCATCTGGTCATGGGGCGGATCGTCACCCGCGCGCTGCTGTCGCTGTGGCGCGCGGCCAGCTTCCCCGATAACGCGGCCTATATCTTGCGCAATACCGAACAGGGCTGGGCACAGCTCGACTGGTTCCTTGCGCGCGATCCGGCCGCAGTTTCCGAACTTCTCCTCTGAAAGGGCCCGACATGTCCACTCCCCGCGGCAAGATGGTGAATGCCTTCAACCCCGACAGCCTTTCCTCCCTGCCCCCCGCGACGCGCGATGCCATCGCCCGCCGGGCGCGGCTGCTCGGCCCGGCCTACCGGCTGTTCTATCAGGATCCGGTGCAGGTCAGCCGGGGCCAGGGCACGAAGCTCTATGACCGCGACGGCAACGATTATCTGGACGCCTACAACAATGTCGTGCCGCTCGGCCATTGCCACCCGCGCGTGGTCGAGGCGGTGACCCGGCAGATGCAGACGCTGTGCACCCATACCCGCTACATTCAGGACGGGATTTTGGACTACGCCGAAAGCCTGCTGCCCAGTTTCGGCGGGCGGATCGCGGCGGCGGGGCATATGATGTTCACCTGCACCGGGTCGGAGGCGAACGACCTCGCGATGCGGATCGCGAAACATGTCACCGGGCGGCACGGCATCATCTGCACTGCCGAGGCGTATCACGGCAATTCGGACCTGACGGCCAGTTTCTCGCCCTCGCTCGGCGATCAATCCCCGCTCGGCACCTGGGTCCGCCGGGTTCCCGCGCCCGACAGCTACCACGGCGATCCGGCGACCCTCGGCCAACGGATGGCCGAAGCGGTGACGGAACGGGCCTGGGAATTGCGACGCCACGGCGACGGGCTGGCGGCCTTCATCGCGGATTCGCTGTTCTCCTCGGACGGGATCTTTGCCACGCCGGAGGTGCTGAAGCCGGTGGCGGAGGCCGTGCGCGCGGCGGGCGGCCTGTTCGTCGCCGATGAGGTGCAATCGGGCTTCGCGCGGTCGGGCGAGCGGTTCTGGGGATTTCAGCGCCACGGCATCGACCCCGACATCGTGACGATGGGCAAGCCGATGGGCAATGGCTATCCGGTCGCGGGCATCGCCATCATCCCGGAGGTGATCGCCGAATTCGGCCGTGACACCCGCTATTTCAACACCTTTGGCGGCAATGGCGTGGCGATGGCGGCGGCGCAGGCCACGCTCGACACGATCCGCGACGAGGGGGTGCAGGACAACGTGACCCGCATCGGCGCCCTGCTGACCGAGGGCCTGCGCAGCCTCGCCGCCCGGTTCGAGGCGATCGGCGACGTGCGCGGCGCGGGGCTGTATCTCGGCGTCGAGATGATCCGCGACGGTGCCCCGGATGCGGCGGCGGCGGGCCGGATCGTCAACGATCTGCGCGCGCGCCGGGTGCTGATCTCGGCCACCGGGCCGAACGCCAATGTGCTGAAGATCCGCCCGCCGCTGGTGTTTTCCGAAGCCGATGCGGACCGGCTGCTGAGCGAAACCGAGGCGGTGCTGCGCGCGCTATAGGGGATTCTCCGGCCCTTTGCGGATGCAGCGCAATCTTTCACCGGCATTACGCCATATGCCGGTGAATTCTCCCGCCGCAGGCCGGTTCGGCGGGCATCTTCGCCAGAACCTCCCGCCCCGTTCCTGTATCCTGTCCGGCAAAGGATCCGGCAGGGGAGTTCGGGCATGAAAGTTGTCGTTCTGGGCGCGGGCGTGGTGGGTGTGACCTCCGCCTGGTATCTGGCTGAGCAGGGGCATGAGGTCACGGTGATCGACCGCGAACCGGGCCCGGCGCTCGAAACCTCCTTCGGCAATGCGGGGGAGATCAGCCCCGGCTATTCCGCGCCCTGGGCCGCACCGGGGATTCCAGTCAAGGCGATGAAATGGATGTTCATGCGTCATGCGCCGCTGGTCATCAACCTGCGGCCCGATGCGCATAAGCTCGGCTGGCTCGGGCAGATGCTGATGAACTGCACCGCCGCCGCCTATGCGGTGAACAAGAGCCGGATGGTGCGGGTGGCGGAATATTCGCGCGACTGCCTGAAGGCGCTGCGGGAGGAAACCGGCATCCATTACGACGAACGCACCCTTGGCACGTTGCAGGTGTTCCGCGACCCGCATCAGGTCGAGTCGGCGGCAAAGGACATCGCCGTGCTCAAGGCCGATGGCGTGCCCTTCGAGGTGATGGACGCCGATGCCTGTGTCGCCGTTGAGCCGGGGCTGAAACAGTTCAAATCGCAGATCGCGGGCGGGCTGCGCCTGCCGGGCGACGAGACCGGCGATTGCTTCAAATTCACCAATGCGCTCAGTGACATGGCCGCGGCGAAGGGGGTTTCCTTCCGCTGGAACACCACGATCGAGGCGCTGGAATGCGACGGCGACCGGATCACCTCGGTGCGGACCAGCTCCGGCCCGGTGACGGCGGATGCCTTCGTGCTGTGCCTGGGCAGCTACTCGCCGTTCCTCGTGCGGCCGCTGGGGCTGAAACTGCCGATCTACCCGCTGAAGGGCTATTCGCTGACCGTGCCGATCCGCGACTATGACCGCGCGCCGGTGTCGACCGTGATGGATGAAACCTATAAGGTCGCGATCACCCGGCTGGGCGATCGGATCCGCGTCGGCGGTCTGGCGGAAATCAACGGTTTCGACATGAGCCTGGATGCGCGCCGCCGCGCCACGCTGGACAAATCGCTGACCGATCTGTTCGCGGGCGCCTGCGACCCGGCCGAGGCGCTGTTCTGGTGCGGCCTGCGCCCGATGACGCCCGATGGCACGCCGATCATTGGCGCCACGCGGCTGCCGAACCTGTTCCTGAACACCGGGCACGGCACGCTGGGCTGGACCATGTCGGCGGGGTCGGGGCGGCTGATCGCGGATATCGTCTCCGGGCGGCGGACCGAGATCGAGGCCGCCGACCTGGCCTATGCGCGCTACGAGGGCCGCATCGCCGCGCCGCAACCGGCGCTGGCCGCCTGAGCCGCGTTAAGGGTTTCGCCACGAATGCCGGTCAAGCTCACGGGGATGCGGAGTCGTCGGAGACCGGATGTGAAGAAACCCCACCTGCTTCTGTGGCTTGTGCTGCTGGCCGCCTGTGGCGGCCCGCCGCGCAGCGATGCCCCCGCCGGGAGCGAGGAGTGGTTCGCCACCACCTCGCCCAGGGATCAGGCCAGCTATTTCGCCGCCGCCTGCCGGGTCTACGGCCTGAAACCCGGCAGCCCGGAGTTCACCCACTGCATCCGCGAAGAGATGGACCGTCGCCACGCGCAGAACACCACCACCCGCGAACAGGTGCGCGAGGAGCGGCGCGCCGAGCAGTTCAAGCACCGCACCACCGAAACCCACTGCACCCGCTTCATGGACACGATGAGCTGCGAATCCTATTAGCAACGGGATCTTTCCGGTTGTCTGGCGCGCCGCTTCCTGCCGGTTCCCGCTGATTGCATTCGCGATGCTGATCAGTATGTTGAACATCATTCGGCAAAATCCCATCATGGTTGATGATGTCTACGATTTCCGAAATTTCATGTAAGGGTGAAGCCTTGCCCATGAAGCGTTTACCGAGAGCGCCAGAGAAATTCGACGCGCTGGAGCTTTTCAGTGCAATGTCCCGGCAGCAGGGCTACAGGATAGGTATTGACGATGACCTCGAGGATTTCCAGAAACGCATCGGCACCGCGCTGAAAGCAACCCTTCAGAACCCGAACGTCCTGCATGGAAAACGGGTGGAGGCGATGTTCGCCCATGTTCTCGGCGCTATTGGTGGATGTAAATACGTCAAGCAGGAGGATGGCGGGGCCGTCTTTGCCAGCACCGATGACTTTGAGATTCCTGACTACCGCGTGGTCACCAAAGAGGGACAGCTGCTCCTCATCGAGGTGAAGAATTTTCACATGAAGGATCTCCGGTCGCGCTTCTATCTCAAACGCGCATACCTCGCGAAATTGATCGCGTATGCGGAGATGAACCATGCGCGCCTTAAATTGGAGATCTACTTCTCCCACATCAACAAATGGATACTGCTTTCACCCGAAGCCTTCCTGGTCGATGACAGGCGGGTATACATCGATCTTCCTCACGGCTTGGCCAGAAACGAGTTCTCCCAGTTTGGTGATCGCATGATCGCCACCCTACCGCCGCTGAGCATAGAATTCACGGGCGACGCGCATGATGAGCGAGCCATTGTCCAGCCGGACGGTACGGCTGTCTTCACGATCCGCCAAGTTCAGTTTAAGGAAGGTCTGAAAACCTGCTCATTTCGGCGTGATCTGATAGAATTTCCGGGATGTGACAAGGAGCCCGGCGATGCCGAAACAGCCTGCCCTTCCCGGCTTGCGCGATGCGATGAAGAAGAAGGTGACGCGGCGGGAACTGTTCCTGGCGGAGATGGACGCGGTCGTGCCCTGGGGGCGGCTGATCGGGTTGATCGAGCCGCACTATCCGAAAGCCGGACCGCAGGGCGGGCGCCCGCCGATGCCGCTGGAGACGATGCTGCGGGTGTATTTCCTTCAGAACTGGTATGCGCTGAGCGACCCGATGGCCGAAGAGACGCTGTATGACAGCGAGGCGATGCGCCGCTTCGCCGGGATCGAGCTGGGGGATGACCGCATCCCGGACGAGACCACGATCCTCAACTTTCGCCACTTTCTGGAGCGGCACGGGCTGACGGAGGCGATCTTCGCCGACGTGAACGCGCATTTGGCCGACAAGGGCATCACGCTGCGCTCGGGCACGTTGGTCGATGCGACGATCATCGACGCGCCATCCTCCACCAAGAACAAGGCCAGGGCGCGCGACCCCGAGATGTCGTCCACCAAGAAGGGCAACGATTGGTATTTCGGCATGAAAGCCCACATCGGCGTGGATGTGGACAGCGGCGTGACCCACAGCCTTGAGACCTCGACGGCCAGGTTGCACGACAGTCAGGTCTGGGACGAGTTGCTGCACGGCGAGGAAACCTCGGTCTGGGCGGACAAGGGCTATGTCAGCGCCGAGCGCGAGGCGGCCTTCAAGGGTCCAAAACGGGCGACCCCCAGCGTTTGTGGGCGCTAATCTGAATGGCTATGGTCCTCCACCCAGAACGAGACGGGAGCACTTAACTGCGACGGTAGGAGAATGCCGTTCCACCGTCGCCGGTGAAACCTAGCCCCGCTTCCCTCACGCGGATATGTGCTGCGCTCGCCGATCCCGATCCACATTGGGTCGAGTCCCTCGCTCGCGAGAAGGGTGTCGATCTCTTCGCGGCGAACGGCGCAGAGGATGCTGTCTCCGCCACACCCACAGACGATCACAGCTCGGCCATCGCTATTCTCGAATACGCCTGGTCGAGAGGGGTTTGGATTGAGCTGCAGCGCCCTGACGAGCCAAGCGGACGGGACCTGAAACTCGAGGCCAGTGGGCATGCTTCTGTCGAGGTGGCTCTCCCAGTGGTATCCTACAGTGAACTGCCGGAACGCATCGGGACCATCGGAACGGCCCCGTTCCGGCCCCTGCCGCCCATCGTCCCATGTACCCCGCCGATCAAGCTCGTAGATGTAGCCACGATCCGTTCTGTTCTCAGGCAGCCAATCGTGGAAGTCGATTTTCCGTCGCTTCCATGCTGTTGTCGCCGCGGCGGCCTGTCCCGTAGGCAGGCCGATCATCATCTGGAACCAAAATTCCTCTTGCCGGGTCTGGATGCCGAGCTTAGCCCACTGCCCTTCAGGCCAAGAGGTGCGTGCAGAGTCATAGCGGTAAAGGATGCACCAATCGTCGGAACCTACGCCTGTCAGAGACCCTTGATGCATGCGAGTAATCGGAAAAACATCGTCGAATGCCCAGTCGGCCCAAGCGTCTTCGGGCACCACATGCACCTCTAGAGGCGCCACGGAAATCTCGGCCGCCGGAGGCAAGCTTCGCTCATCCAGCGGCGGCATCGAGACCTCAATGTCCCGAACGTAGGGTACGTCGTTCGGCGTGTCGTAGCGGTGGAAGGTCGGGCTTCGGTACTCATCGATGATCCAGAAGTTGTCTGCTAGGCGCGCAAGCAACTCGTGCAGGGCAATCCACTGATACTTCTTGCCAATCCGCTCGATGCGTCCGCCGCGGTGACGATCCTCGGAGATCGTGGCGTCCTTGGGGAAGAGATCCGAAGTCCAGCCTAGCGAGCGAGCGCGGTCGGCGACCCAAAGGCATGCCCGTTCGGTATTCTGAAGCGATCGGCGCTTTAGATCATAGCGCTCCGACCAGCCTGCTTCGGCTGGCACCAAGGGCGGAGCAGCTTCTAGCGGAATGGTTGAGAACTCCTCCACCCGTCCCTTGATCACATAGCGCCCAAAGTCCCCGCCCCATCCGGCACAGGACGACAGGATTGCTTTGGCCCCGACCGTCTCAACCCGCGCCTCGACTTCCTCCTTACTCGCAGGCCAACTTGGCGCTTCGGCCCCGTACGGTGGGCGACAGCGCTCAATCTCGATCTTGCTGTGAAGGTCCGTCCGGTCGTGAGCGAGTTCGACGATCAGGCGGGCATAATCGCGCGTTAGCATATGAACTGGCGGCGAATCCTTGAAGAACGCATCGTAGATCGCCTCGCCTGCGGTAGTGAGACGTTCCGAAGTTGGGTCGCGCAGACACGCACCGGCGCTGGCTGCGGCGACGCGCTCTAGGACATAAGGATCGTCCGTCCCCGCGAAACGCCGGATGAAAGCAGGCAGCAGGGCAGGACGACTTAGAAGAATGTGGGTCGCGCCCTTGGTCGCCATGTCCCGCAACACCCGGTCGGTCGCGGTGAAAAACCAGCCGAGCAGGATGAGTGCCCGTGCAAGCACGTCGTCGCTCGCACGCTCGACCGCCGGCCCGTTGCACCAGTGCGCGAGCCGGTGCGCCTCACTATGCTCGACGCCGTATCGACCGAGTTGGGCGAGAGGCAGGGTCCAAAACGCGTCGCGCTCGGGCATTGGGCGGTCGCGCAGATTCCGATCAAGAAACTCTACGTTCCAAACATGATCGCGGAGGCTGAGACGCAGAAGCACCTGGAGGTGCCTAGCCGGCATGTAATCCTCATCCTGGACCACCCAGCGGTTGAAGAGATCGAGCGTACGGTCGGTGAAGGCCTCAGAGGAACGCCAATAGATGGTCTCGATGAACTCATCTACACGAAGACCTTCGATCTTCTTTGGTAGCGTGTCGACCAACTCGCCGCCGTTCCGCTCGGCATGTGCGATCCAGAGCGCTTGGAACACGCCGGACCACTCCCAGGACAACCATGCGTGATCCCTATGCCGTTCGATCAGGAAGGCCAGCGCGCCTCCCTCCTCAAACGCGGACGCAGAAGGGGTCACCTGGTCAAGAAGCGCCTCCGCAACGAGGTGGTCCCCGAAGCGCTGGAAAGCGAACCGGACGACATCCTCCAGCACGTCGAGCGGATCCGTCTCATCGACCTGCGCCGGCGGATCGAGGCGCAGGATGCCGCGGCGGTGCAGCACGTCGAACCAAGACATGCCCATAGGAGCTTGGTGAGAGGCGAATGCTGCATCGGCGAGGCGCCGAGCCTCACTTAGGAGTAGGTGATCCTGGCGCGTTTTCGCCATTTCCTTGGCGATGGAAGTGACCGCGCGGGCAGTCGGGCGAACCAACACATGAGAGCCATCTTGCTCCGTCCCCAGATGACGGCCCGCGACGTCGAGGTAGAAGCGCAGTACTTCTTTTGTGCCGTGTAGGCCAGTCGGATACTCGCTCCGACCCGCCTCCTGCAGCGCATTCGCGGTGGTTCGCAGGAAAAGGGGGTTGACGAACTCGGGGGGCAGCCATGGGGTCGCTGGTCGGAGTATGCCCCGGCCGTCAAGGTAAACCTGCGCGGCGCGCTCTTGCTCCTCCTCGGTTGCGAACCCCTCGATGAAGAGGTGGGCCGCACGTTCCCTTGCCCCATCCGTGATTAGGTACGGCTCATACTCCGTCCGGCACGAGACCGCGAAGGCGAGCCAGGGACGCCGCGTGACGTCGAGCGCCAGTGCGCCGAGTTCGTCTCGCCAGCGGCGCCCGCCCCCTTCATTGATCGCGTCGATCGCGACGAGGCCTCGCGCGCCCACGGCCTCTGCCGCGGCGTTCATCGCATCAAGGAACGCGTCCCATGTCGCATCGAGGCCAAGCGCATTGGGGATCTGTCCCACAAGGGAACCATCCGAGAACCACGTTCCCAGCAACATGATCGCCGGCGCACCACCCTTGGTCAGTCGGTCCACCTCCGCGGCCAGGATGTGCGACTTTCCCGTCCCCGCCCGTCCCGTCACAAGGACGAAGCGCGCCGCGTCCGCACGGACGGCGCTCGAAGAGAGGAGCGCCTCGACCTCTTGAGCCTCATCTAGGACAGATCGGAGGCCGCCATATGCCTTGTCATATCTGTGGCGAGTTGCGTCCATACTCGGATCCCGCCCGTTACCCACCTTGGGGTAATGCGCAGTGATGGCGTCGAGGGCCACGCGACCGGCCGTCTGCAGCGCGTCCAAGCATTCTCGAAGCGGCCCCAAGGCCATCGGCATGGTCGGAACTTTCGGAATAACAATGATCGGGTCAAAGGTCTGGATCGCATTGATCGCTCCGCGCACTGGATCAATGGCGCTGAGAACCTCGCGAGGCGCCTCATGGGGCGTTTCCAGCTCGTTCGTATGAAGCGCTTTAAGCGCTGCGCGAAGACGCCTGTCAAGGCGCTCATCGCGGAGGAGGCCTCCGAATGTCTGCTCGGCTGCCACCTCGACGTGGTCGTCGGGCTGGTAGCGCTCGTCGAGAGCGGCCGCGGTCCGCCCGAATGCGTCGAAGAACCACTGCTTGGTCAATTCCAGCTCGCCGAGCCAGTATGACCGCAACCCTCGCGCGCAGGGCTGCGTCAGCCGATCCTCGATCTCAGACAAGTCCCAAAGCTCGAACGCCACCGACATATCGTGTGCCGACGCGTCGGCCTCCCACTTCGCCTTGTGATGTTTCCAGTGGGCACGACCTGACTTGCCGCGCCGTCCAGGGACCTCGTCCGTGAGATCGCAGGCAAGCGCGACCACGTAGCATGTGAGCCTTGGATGGGAGGTGAGGGCGGCGGATACGGAGGCATTGATCTTGCTCCAGTCGACTTCTCCCGAACTACGGTAGAATTTGGCCTGGTAGCCAACTTCATCCCCGGCCGGGGTCGTCCAATAGGCCTCGAGCCCGCCATCTCCGCCAGACCCCGCGATCCAGCTGAACGTCGCCCTTTCGTCAGGCGGGAAGCGTCGCGCGAGGCCACAGATCAAGCCTTCGAACGGCGTCCGAAGCGCGGCCGGGTCAGGCCGAAGGTTCGAAATATCAAGCATGGTTACTGTGGGATGCTTCCAGAAACGTTCTACCTGCAGTTAAATGCCTTTTTTACGATCTCCAAGCCTATCATGCTCCTAAATCTGCCGGGGACAGGAAGTCGCCGCCGCAAAACTTGCGGTCTCGACCGGAGGTTGGTCACCAGGCCCCGAACCAAGGGGTCGATGTCAGCCGCTTGCGACTGGCCTCGTCAGCGCAAGGGATGGAAGCCGGATGGCCAAGACCGCGCGCGGGCCCGGTTCACGACAGCCCGACCCGAAGGGTGCGCCTTAAGGGCTTACAAGAGTGCATCGAAATAGGATAAACTGCTGCGGATAAACTAAAGAAGAATAAAAGAGGAACTTATGGCTGACGAGAAGGATATTTTCAAAATTATCTCCGACTTTATGAAGGGGAAGTCGGGTCCGCCGGGTATAAATATGGCGAAACTATCAATTGACGGGAAGCTGAACCTGGAAGACCTGGAGCTTCCACCAATGAGCTCGACTTTTTCCGAATTCCTGAAGGAATATCCCGCTGTCCGGAAAGGAATGAAAAATTTTTCGTTGGAACACTGCCTCGTGTTCCTCGGCGCTATGCTCACTCTACCAGAATTTCAATCCAATACCTATCGTTTTGAAGTTCTCGTACATATGGCCTTCCTCTGCGCCCAGGGAAAGTCACGGCCAACGCCCGCGAACGCTTCAGCATGGTTCAATCAGTTTGATGATGGAACGTGTGGTAGGCAAGAAGACCCCGCCGAGGACGTATTCGTATCGAGCGTTTCCTATAAGTCTGTAAACTACCGAATCTTTGAAGGTTCAGCCGAAGGAAACAGCTTCCATACCCAGCGTTTTCTTGAAGTTTTGGAAATTATGCCCGAGAAGGGTATTTAGTCCGGTCTGAACAACGTTTTCATGCCGCGTTTGGCATCCGAATTTGCCGATCATTTTCGGCGATGATGCTCAGGATGAGACGGATGACGATGTCCCAAAGAGCCCTGATATGGGCGAGGATCTTGCAGATGTTGTGCCCGCAGGCGCAGAGCACGGCAAAGAGCGCATCGCCGGTCCTGCCCATCAGGGGGCATCTGGCCAATCTGCCGTCTGATTTCATGTGGCCGATCTCGGGCTCGATGGCACTTCGCCGTTTGAGGAGCTTCGCCAGCACCGGGGTGATGCCGCGCCGTTGGCCGCTGATCAGGACGCAGGTGGTCTCGACGCCATGCCCGCGATAACCGCGGTCGACCACGGCGAGGGTGGGCCTCGTGTCGGTCAGGATTTCGACCTGTTCGAGGGCCGGTGCCAGGATGTGACCATCATAGGGATTGCCGGGAAAGCTGCGGGCGCCGACTATGAGGCTGCCGTCGAGGGTGGTGGCGAGGCTGACCTTGGCGCCGAACTCGTATCGCACCCGCGCCTTGCCCTTGGAGATGCAGTCGACCTCGGGCTCATGCAGGGAATAGAGCTTGTCGCGGCTCTTCGGCCCCTGTTCCAGCAGGCGCCCGACCAGCCAGAGCGCGTCCAGAACCTTCTCCCGCAGGGGGCCTTGCGGGATGTCCTGCAGGTGACGGCGAAGATCGCGACGCACCCGGCCGACATAGCCCCTGAGTTGACGCAGCGGCTTGCGCATTCGCTTGAACTGGCGGGCATGGGCGTAACGCCCGACCTGGATGGCCAGCCGCGGTGCAAGACGGGCATAGCTCTGGCGCAGATCGATCCCGGCCTTCTTCGCCAGGCCGACCAGCAGGACCCGGGCGCGCTCGTAAAGCCGGGCATCGGTCGGATGGGCGATGTTCTTTTCCATCACGGTCGTATCGACCGCCACCCGCTTCAGGGCCTTGTCCGTGATGGTCCCGGAATTGCGGCCTGCTTCGATCGTCTTGGTCAGCAGCCATTCCACTCCTTCTTCACCGATCCTCTTGCGCCAGCGCACCAGCGATGAGGGATCGATCGGCAAGCGGTGCTGAAAGAAGGTCTCGCCGGTGAAATACTGGTAGTAAGGGTTCTCCACCCAACGGGCGACAACCGCCTCGTCCGACAGCCTGAAGGCGTGTTGCAGATACATCAGCCCGGCGATCAGGCGCGGCGAAGTCGCCGGACGGCCTGTCTTCGAGGGGAAGAACCCGGCCCATTCCCGCTCGAAGAACTCCCAGTCGATCAGCGCCGCGAGCTTCACCAGTTCATGGCGAGGATCGATCATCTCCACCAGTCTGGGGCGTAGAAGATCATTCTGTTCGGGGACGCGGGAATGGGGCTTCATAGGTAACCGGAAATTGCAGGGTTTCTGGGTGCAGATTACGAAACCTTGCAATCTGATGCCAACAAAACAGCAAGATCACTACGCAAAATCAATGTGTTCCACGTCGTTCAGAGCCGACTATCGAGCGTGCTTGGACAGTTACCATGAGAAGGTCCGCCTCCACGCCGACGCGCGGGGGCTGGGGCATCCGCTAGCTGAATGCGCCCCATCCACCCGCTGTCTCGGACGGGTTATCCCTGACGACACGGTCGTAGTAATCGCGTTCTTCAAGGCCGAAGTCGACATCAAGCGCTTCCTCGATCACGCGTGCCTGGGCATGGAGACCGTCAGCGAGGTCCTTGGGGGCACGGCGGGCTGCGAGATCGGCGATCCTCTTCGCGAACTGCTGGATCTGCTTCATCGTCCGCCCGACGGGCGGCTTGCCGAAACCGAGATCGGACAGCAACCCGCGCAGGGCGTCGACATCGAAGTCCTCGGCGAAGCGCGCGTCACCATGCCTGAATGCGAACTTATGTGTCACGCGCCTGTCCATGAACACCGGCACCACATCGTAAAGCGGTGCCAGCAGGACCGTCCGTCCACGATAGAGAAGCGACGTGTTCTTGCCATGGTTGTCCGTGTTGCCCACGAGCAGGTTGAAGATCGTCTGCGCCAGAAAGTCCCTTCTCACGAGGGCGGGCACCGTCGTCTGTGCCGCGATGACATCCACAGCGGCGGCCGAGAAGCGGCGATGCGGATCCACGGCGTCGCGCTCGTATTTGAGGCTTGGCGGCAGACCGAGCGCCTGGCAGAAGTCCTCGGCGTGACGGCGGTGAATTGCCCCTGCCCCGTCCGCGATCTCGATATCGCGGTCGAAGCGCGTCGACAGGAGCGCGTTGATGTGCATCCCCTCGACGTCGAAGACAAGATCTTGAGTCTCGGCGGCAGCGATCCCGATCTCGGCGGCGATCTGGAGCAGCGCCGTCTCCTGGCGCGTGATGTCGGGATCGAAGTTCGGAGACACTTTCAGAATATGGGTTGTTGGCGCGCGGGAGCCGTCCTTCGGCAGCCAAACCGCACCTTCGAGCATGAGGCAGGCGATCTTGCCCTGGACGCCCGCGACGGGTGACGGGTTGCGTTCGCCCTCTGGCATACGACGGTGCTGATGCAGAGACAGGACGATCTGATTGAGCCGGGTGTCCGAAAGCCGCTCGTAATCCTCGGGAAACCTTCCCGGCATCTTGCCGGGCCCCGTGCCCTCGGGAGTGACTGAGATCGCGCCCGGACAGTCTGCCCCGAGATGCCACAAGAGCGCACCGACGTCGCCACGGTCGAGACCGAAGCCGTCGAGGACCCGTTCGAACTGCGGCCCCTCGAACAGGAGGTTCGCGAAATAGCCCCTGCAATCGGCATCGCCATATGACTCAGGGGTGATCGGCAACGACATCGAGATACGATGCTCAGGAACGATGTCGTCGGCATAGACGAACGACAGGCTCTTGTCCTCGGAGCGGGCAAGCAGGCCCACGGGTACGTCCCGCCCTTCCATCCAGACATCCATTCTCATGGACGCACCTCGGCGAAAATGTCGATGCCGAGAATGCCGCACAGCTTGAGATAGGTATCGAGATGCGAGCGACGGCTCCCGCGCTCGATCTTCGAGAGATTTCCGGGATCGATGCCCGCCATCGATGCCAGTTCGAGCTGCGCGATGCCGAGCCGCTCCCGATGCAAACGGATCATCTCGCCAAGGTCGGATGCATCGAGGAGCTGCCGACGGCGTGGTATGTCCGGCTCGTCATCATGACTGGACTTGTGGGCCATGGCGCGTCTTCCATCACAGATTGGCTTTAACGCCAAGAGTACAGCATACGACGAGTCGGAAGCAAGGGAATTGGCGCCAACGCCAAGACAGCATGCCACAGCGGCGGACTCGGCAGTGAATTGGCGAGAGCGCCAAGAAGAGAGGTGAGGCACGCGCTGCTGATCACCCAAATTCAAGGCTGGAAGCACCACACCGTCGAAGCCCGGTAAGTGGAAGAGCGCCGAAACCGGGCGCCGCAGCCCCCCTTCGCGTCTGGGCCGGGGCGAGCAGCCTCCCCCAGCCCCACAACTTCTTGTCTACGCGGCTTCCCATACCTGGTTGAGGATTCTCGCTGCAATCTCGGCCTTGTCCTGCGGCAGGAAGCGCCCGTAGTGCTGGGCGACCATCTCTGCCGTGTCCTGGATCGCATAGCTCGCCTGCTCGTAGGAGCCGGTCTGCTTCAGGATATGCGTCGCCAGCACGTCGCGAACATTGTGCGGGCCGTGCGGGAGGAGGCCCTTGATCGCCCCCTTCCCCGTCCAAGGGTTGTAGATGCCGTAGCGCTGGATCGCGGTGCGCCAGGCCTCGTAGAAGGTGTTCTGGCCGTAGGCCGCGTTGGTGCTGGTCATCTTCGCCGTCTTGACGAAGAAGGTGCCGGGATCGGCGGCCGCGCTGATGAGCCGCACCCTGTGCCGGTCGATCCAAGCCTCGATCATCTCGTAGAGCCTGCCGAGATCGGGCAAGATGAGGCGGAACGGCTTGGCACCGAAGAACGAGGAGTTGGCGTTCTTGAACGCCACCGATGGGATCAGTATTTCCCAGCCCTGATCCCGTGTGCTCCAGCGCAACTCGCCCCGCTTCATGTCCTCCAGCCGGCGCTCGGCAGTCGGGAGCGCACTTCGCTTGCAAAACAGGAGCTCGCGCAGGTTCTTCTGGCGCAGCCCCGTGTGCAGACCGATCCGCAACAGCAGGAACGCCCTAACCGCTTCCGCCGCCGAACGCGGGTGATGCCGTTCATCCGGCATACGGCGCAGGATTTCCTCGGTGATCTTGCGATATTCGCCGACCGGGCTGGTGGCTTCCAGCACCGGCAGGATCGGCTCGAACGGATCGCGATGGATGCGCGCCACACGGTCGATCTCCTTGATGCGGCGCCGGGCGTGCTTGTACATCCGGTCGCACGCCGTACCCCAGTCGGCACGCGCTTCGGTGATGTCCTGCTCCGAGATCAGGCCGTCGATTTCCTTCAGGCTGCCTGCCATGCGCGGCGTCTGGCGCAGCCACCCGGTCTCCTCCCGGCAGAATGCCGCGGCGATCGACAGCAGGTCGATCTCCCATTTGGTGTAGAAGCCGCGGCGACGCTCGCGCCATTGCAAATACCAGTCCCAGATTTGAGGAAACACCATCATGGCGAAGGTCAGAAGCTTGGGATCGGCACCGAAGCCCTGAACCTCACTCTCCGGCGGGGCAGCAAAAGCTCCGAACCAAAGCCCGAAGTGCTCGACCTTCTGGGAAGCGGTTTCTTCGCCCCAGACCCCGTTCCGCTGCAAACCGAATGCGGCAAAGGTCGAAGTCTTGAAGCGCAGGATTTCCGCCATCTCGTCGTTCAACCGCTTCGGCGCATTGATGATGCCGGATTCACCCTCGGCCGTGGCAATCGAGGACTTGCGGCGTGGCCCGGAGGCGCAAGCGAAGCGGACGGCATAGCGCTGGCGCATCATCATCGTCTGATACCGGCGGTAGTCGGTCGAGCCGCTGATGATCACATTGCGAACCCAGTCAAGGATCTCGGCCTGTTCGCTGCGCGGCCGCCGATTGAAGTCTTCCGGCAGGTGCCAGGCCAGGCGACGCCGCTCGGCAGGGGTTGCATCATCGAGATTGAAGTCACCCGGCGCCCGATCGGTGCTGCCCATCTTTTTGGCGAAGTATCCGTCCGGCAGTCGGTAGCGCCGTTCGATCCGCTTCAGGATATCCAGGCTGATCGCCGTGCGCGGCGCCTTCGCTCCCCTGCCCCAACTGATCAAAGTGCTGCGATTGACGCCGTCCTCAGGACGGACCACCGCGTTGTAGAGGTGATATATCGTCTCGCCATGACGGGCGGCATGCAGCCGGAGCGCAACCCCGAAGCTGCCGGGTTCCTCCCAGGTTGTCTCCAATGGATCTGGAAACTCGACCACAGGTTTAGGCCGCCGTCCGGGCCGTTTGCCGTTGCGCGCGGAGGATGATGCCGGCGTGGCTTTCGCTACCTTGCGGTTGGTTCGCGCGCGTTCTGGTGCTGACGCTGATTTCGGCCTGGATTTCGCCTGAGGGCGCAGGCGGTACTCTGCGACAGCCCTGGCGACAGCATCGAAGATGGGCTGGAGACTGGCGCGGACGTGAGCCAGACGCGTGGGATCCATCCCGAGTTGGTCCGCCAGTGCCTTGAGATCCAGACCGCTACCCCGATAGGGTGGGTACTCGTTTCGCTCGAGCAGGCCCAAGAGGCATTCTCGCACGGTGCTCACCTCCTCCGGTTCGAGGACAGGCGTGAGCCTCAAGTCGCAATAGCTTGCGATCCTGTGCGGGGTCAGGGACGAAGGTGTTGATTTCATTGTTTGTCTTCCGATAGTCGCGGGGCGGCTGAGCTAGCGGAAGTATCGGCGCAACCGAAGAGCGTCGCTGCGCCTTCTGGTTGCGGGTTCGTGAGAGCAATCAGGCTCTAGCGTAGGGCTGCGTCGTAGCAGATCGTAGTTTGTCGCAGAATATCGTGCAAAATCGTAGGAATGGTTGCGGGGGCAGGATTTGAACCTGCGGCCTTCAGGTTATCGAGCAAGATAAATCATCATGGAATGACTGGGCGCTGTTTCCAGTTTCTTTTTGAAGCGATTTGGGACCGCTTCCAGCATCGTTGTTGACCACGGGCGCGGTTGATCGAGATGTATGCGAAACATATGGCTAAGCCCGGCACCTGCTGCGATCCAACAGCTCTCGCACAGGCCCTGGCGTCCCCGCGTGACGGCCCTTGCCAAGGCGTCCTCCCCGCTCTATCGTTCAGCCATCCGTTGGGGTGCCCCGTCCGGGGCTGAGAGGCTTGCGCTAACCCATCGAACCTGATCCGGGCAATACCGGCGTAGGGAACGGAGATCGCACCGGGGCATGGCCCCATGGTGCCCGTGCCCCGCCTGTCGCCCGTTACGGAGGATGACATGGCAGGGGTGGCAAAGCTGCTCATCATCGCGGGATCCGACAGCGGCGGCGGCGCCGGGATTCAGGCGGATCTGAAGGCCGCCTCGGCGCTTGGGGTCTATGCGGCAACGGCGATCACCGCGATCACGGCGCAAAATACGCTCGGCGTGCAGGCGGCGCAGGCGCTGGCGCCGGATCTGGTCGTGGCGCAGATCCGTTCGGTGCTCGACGATATCGGCGCGGATGCGGTGAAGATCGGGATGCTGGGCAATGCCGATGTCGTTGCGGCGGTGGCCGGGGCGCTGGAGGGATATGCGGGGCCGGTCGTTCTGGACCCGGTGATGGTGGCGAAATCCGGCGATGCCCTGTTGACGGAGGCGGCGGTCGCGGCGCTGCGCCGCCACCTGCTGCCGCGCGCTACGCTGCTCACGCCGAACCTGCCGGAAGCGGCGCGGTTGCTGGAAACGTCGGCGGGGATGGCCGCCCCGAATGCCTCCCCCGAAACGATGGGGCGCGGGTTGCTGGCGCTTGGGGCCGGGGCGGTGCTGGTCAAGGGCGGCCATGCCGAGGGGCCGGTCTGCCGCGATCTGCTGGTCACACCTGCGGGCACGCGGATCTATGAGGCCGACCGGATCGACACCCGCAACACCCATGGCACCGGCTGTTCGCTGTCTTCGGCGATTGCCGCCGGGCTCGCGCAGGGGCTGGCGTTAGCCGAGGCCGTGGCCCGCGCGCATGCCTGGCTGCACGGCGCGATCCTGGCCGCCGATGCGTTGCGGATCGGCCAGGGCCACGGCCCGGTTCACCATTTTCACGAGGTCTGGGCATGATCACCATTCTGGGCAGCGGCGTCGCCGGGCTGACGACGGCGACCGAACTCATGCGGCGCGGCCATGCCGTCCGCGTCATCGACCCGGCGGGGGCGCCCGGGCCGCATGGCTGTTCGTGGTGGGCGGGGGGTATGCTCGCGCCGTTCTGCGAGGGGGAGATTTCCGCACCCGAAATCGTCGCCCGGGGGCAGATTGCCGCTGATTGGTGGCAGGCGGCGGGGGCGGAGGTGCATCGCACCGGCACGCTGGTGGTGACGCTCGCGCGGGACCGGGGCGAACTCGACCGTTTCGCCCGCCGCACCGAGGAGCATGTCACGCTCGACCGCGACGGCATCGCCGGGCTGGAGCCGCTGCTGGCCGAGCGCTATGACCGCGCGCTGTTTTTCCCCGGCGAGGCCCATGTCACCCCGCGCCGCGCGCTCGCCACGCTGCGCGACAGGCTGATTGCGCAGGGGGTGACGTTCACGCAGGAGGGCACGCCCGAGGGCACGGTCGTGGATTGCCGGGGCCTTGCGGCGCGCGACCGGCTGCCCGGCCTGCGCGGGGTGCGCGGCGAAATGGCGGTGCTGCGCGCGCCCGATGTCACGCTTTCGCGCCCGATCCGGCTGCTGCATCCGCGCTTTCCCCTTTATATCGTGCCGCGCGGCGATGGGGTGTTCATGCTGGGCGCGACGCAGATCGAGGCGGGCGGGCGCGGCCCGGCGCGGCTGCGCTCGGTGGTGGAGCTGCTGAACGCCGCCTATGCGCTGCACCCGGCCTTTGCCGAGGCGGAGGTGCTGGAACTTGGCGCCGATGCCCGCCCGGCCTTTGCCGACAATATCCCCCGCGCCTTTCGCCAGGATGGGCGGATCCATGTCAACGGCCTGTTCCGCCACGGCTTTCTGATGTCACCGGCGCTCGCGCTCGCGGCGGCCGACCTGATCGAGGAGAACGCATGAACATCACCGTGAATGGCACGCCGCACCAGATCGCGGCGGCGACGCTCGCCGAGGCGCTTGTCGAACTGGGCTATGGTGGCGCGCGCGTCGCCACGGCGCTGAACGGCGCCTTTGTCCCCGCAGCCGCGCGCGGCGCGGCGCTCACCGAGGGCGACCGGCTGGAAATCCTCGCGCCACGGCAGGGAGGCTGAGATGCCCGTCTTTTACGGAACCGAAATCGCCTCGCGGCTGCTGCTCGGCACCGCACAATACCCCTCGCCACTGGACTTGAGCGAGGCGTTCCGCCGATCCGGCGCGGGCATCGCCACGGTGTCCCTGCGGCGCGAGGCGGCGGCGGGCGAGGGTCAGGCGTTCTGGGATCTGATCCGGGGGCTGAACGTGCCGGTACTGCCGAACACGGCGGGCTGTTATTCGGTGCGCGAGGCGGTGACCACCGCGCAGATGGCGCGCGAATTGTTTGAAACCGACTGGATCAAGCTGGAGGTCATCGGCAACCCCGACACGTTGCAACCCGACCCGTTCGGGCTGCTTGAGGCCGCGCGGATCCTCTGCGCCGAGGGGTTCCGGGTGTTCCCCTATACCACCGAGGATGGCGTTCTGGCGGGGCGGCTTCTGGATGCCGGATGCGAGGTGCTGATGCCCTGGGGCGCGCCGATCGGAACCGGGCGGGGGCTGAACAACACTTACGGCCTGCGGACCCTGCGCGCCCAATTCCCCGATGTGCCGATGGTGATCGACGCGGGGCTCGGCCTGCCCAGCCATGCGGCGCAGGCGATGGAGATGGGCTTCGACGCCGTTCTGCTCAACACCGCGGTGGCGAAAGCGGGCGACCCGGCGGCGATGGCCGAGGGCTTCGCGCTCGCGCTGCGCGCCGGGCGGCTGGCCTATGAGGCGGACCCGATGGAGCCGCGCGACATGGCCGCGCCCTCGACGCCGCTGATCGGGATGGCGGTGCTGTGATGGATCGTTTCTATCCGATTTTCGACGATGCCGCATGGCTGCCCCAGGCGCTGCCGCTTGGGGTGCGGCTGGTGCAGTTGCGGCTGAAGGACCGCGACGATCTGCACGACCAGATCACCCTTGCGCGCGACCTGTGCCGGGCCGCCGGGGCGACGCTCGTGGTGAACGACCACTGGCGCGAGGCGATCGCGCTTGGCTGCGACTGGGTGCATCTGGGGCAGGAGGATCTGGACACCGCCGACCTGCCCGCGCTGCGCCGCGCCGGGCTGCGGGTCGGGATCTCGACCCATGACGAGGCGGAGTTGGAGCGGGCGCTGTCGCTGAACGCCGATTACATCGCCCTTGGTCCGGTCTGGCCGACGATCCTGAAGAAGATGAAATGGCATGAACAGGGGCTGGACCGGGTGCGGCAATGGAAGGCCCGGATCGGCGATATTCCCCTCATCGCCATTGGCGGGCTGCGGCCCGAACGTGCCGCCCCGGCCTTTGCGGCGGGGGCCGATGTGGTCTCCGTCGTCACCGACATCACCCTGAACCCGGATCCGGAGGCGCGGATCCGCGAATGGATCGGGGTCACGCGATGAACCGCTACGCCCGGCAGGAGGCCGTTCTGGGCGCCGATGCACAGGCCCGGTTGCGCGCGGCGCGGGTGCTGGTCGTGGGGGCCGGGGGGCTTGGCGCGCCGGTGCTGCCCTATCTGGCGGGGGCGGGCGTCGGCCTGATCCGGCTGGCCGATCCGGACCGGGTGGAGGCGACGAACCTGCATCGGCAGACCCTGTTCCGCATGGATGACATCGGCACGCCGAAGGCGCTCGCGGCCGCCGCCGCGCTGCGCGCGCTCAACCCCGACTGCCGGGTTGAACCGATGGAAACCATGCTGGACCCGGCCAATGCCGCCACGCTGGCGCAGGGGGTGGATCTGGTGCTGGACTGCGCGGACAGTTTCGCCGTGGCCTATATCCTGTCCGATCTGTGCCGGGACATGGGCCTGCCGCTGATCCATGCCGCCGTGACCGGGACCGAGGGCTATGCGGGCGGGTTCTGCGGTGGTGCGCCCTCGCTGCGCGCGGTGTTTCCGGACCTGCCGCAGCAGATGGGGTCGTGCGCGCGCGATGGGGTGCTTGGCCCCGTCGTCGGCGTGCTGGGCGCGGTGCAGGCGCAGATGGCGGTGGCGCAGCTTGCGGGCCTGCCCTCGCCGCTTGGCCGGTTGATCAGCTATGACGGCGCGGCGCATCGCTTCGGCGGGTTTGCGTTCACGGGCGCGCCCGAACCCACCCGTGCGCCGCGCTTCGTCGCGCCCTCGCAGCTCACCCCGCAGGATCTGATCATCGACCTGCGCGGCGCCGATGAGGCCCCGCTGTTCCCCCGCGCGCGCCGCTGCGCGGACGTTACGACCCTGCACCCCGCCGCGGGCCAGCGCGTCGCACTGTGCTGCCGCTCCGGCATGCGCGCCTTTACCGCCGCCGAAACCCTCGCCGCCACCTGGCCCGGCGAAATCGCCCTCGTCGCATTGGGAGACCCGACATGAAACGCCTCACCCTCGCGCTTTGCCTCATGGCGGCGCCCGCCTTCGCGGCGGACAAGATGACCGTCGTGCTCGACTGGTTCGTCAACCCCGACCATGGGCCGATCATCATCGCCCAGCAAAAGGGTTTCTTTGCCGATCAGGGGCTTGAGGTCGAGGTCATCGCCCCCGCCGATCCGGCGGATCCGCCAAAGCTCGCCGCCGCGGGCAAGGCCGATCTGGCGGTTTCCTATCAGCCGCAACTGCACCTTCAGGTCGCCGAGGGGATGCCGCTGAAGCGCGTCGGAACGCTGGTCGCGACGCCGCTGAACTGTCTGCTGGTGCGGGCGGACGGGCCGGCCACGATTGCCGAGCTGAAGGGCCGCAAGATCGGTTTCTCCATCGCCGGTGTCGAAGAGGCGATGCTGGCCGCGATGCTGAAACCCGCCGGGCTGACCCTTCAGGATGTCGAACTGGTCAATGTCAACTGGTCGCTGTCGCCTTCGCTGATGTCGGGGCAGGTCGATGCGGTGATCGGCGCCTTCCGCAATTTCGAGCTGAACCAGATGGCGATCGAGGGCCATCCGGGCCGCTGTTTCTACCCCGAGGAAGAGGGCGTGCCGCCCTATGACGAGCTGATCTATGTCGCCGGGCCGCAGGCCGACCGGGCGCGGATCGCGCGCTTCCTCGCCGCCACCGAACGCGCGGCGGAATATATCGTCAACCATCCGGAGGATAGCTGGCAGACCTTCGCGGGCTCCGCCCCGGAGTTGAACGACGATCTGAACGCCCGCGCGTGGAAGGACACCCTGCCCCGTTTCGCCCTGCGCCCCGCCGCGCTGGACATTGGCCGCTATGCCCGGTTCGAGCGGTTCCTGAACGAGGCCGGGCTGATTCAGGGCACCCGCCCCGTCGCCGATCTGGCCGAAGATACCGGAGCCGAATGATGTATGGCGCCACCTTCCCGCTGTTGCGCGCCGCCGCGCCCGACTGGCACGCCTTCACCCATCATCCCTTCGTCGAGGGGCTGAAGGACGGCAGCCTGCCCCGCGCGGCCTTCCTGCACTACCTGCAACAGGATTACGTCTTCCTGATCCACTTTTCCCGAGCCTGGGCGCTCGCCGTGACCAAGGCCGAAACGGTGGCCGAGATGCGCGCCTGTGCCGCCACCGTCCACGCCCTGCTGGTCGAGGAGATGCGCCTGCACGAAGGCATCTGCGCCGAAGCCGGGATCGACCTGACCGGCGTCGAGGAGCGGATCGAGAACCTCGCCTATACCCGCTACGTTCTGGATTCGGGCGATCTGCTCGACCTGCTGGCCGGGCTGATGCCCTGTGTTCTGGGCTATGGCGAGATCGGCGCGCGGATGCTGCGCGAAGCGGGCGAGACCCCCTATCGCGACTGGATCGAGACCTATGGCGGGGCGGAGTTCCAACAGACCTGCGCCGAGGCCGGGGCGCTGCTGGACGCTGCCACCGCCCGCCGGATCGGCCCGCCCGGCACCGGGCCGCGCTGGCCCGCGCTGTGCCACCGCTTCGCCACCGCGACGCGGCTGGAGGTCGGCTTCTGGGACATGGGCCTGCGCCCATGATGCCCCTGACGCGGGCAGGCGACCATGGTGGCCGCAAGGCATCGCTGCGGCAGCGCGGCCGGGATCCGGCGCCATGATGCCCGGCAGTCCGGTCCCCCGGCGGCGGGCGGGCCTTTGGCGGCGGACCGTCCGAACAGCGGGCGGGTGGCGGGCATGACGCCGCCCGGTCTGGTGTTCGATGGCGATGTGCCCGGGCGGTTGGCACCGCTGCGGCTAACGGTGCCGGGCGGGCGCTGGACCTGTCTGCTCGGCGCTTCGGGGATCGGGAAATCGACGCTGCTCCACAGTTTCGCCGGGACGGTCGTGCCCAACGGGATCTGCACGGCGACGGATGGCGGGGCGCTTGCGGGGCGGGTCGCGCTGATGGCGCAGTCGGATCTGCTGCTGCCCTGGCTGAGCGCCGCCGACAACGTGGCCTTCGGCGCCCGGCTGCGGGGCGACCGGGCCGACCGGGCGCGGGTGGCGGCGCTGCTCGATGCCGTGGGGCTGGCCGATCACGCCGGGCGCAAACCCGGTACGCTGTCGGGTGGCCAGCGGCAGCGGGTGGCGCTGGCCCGGACGCTTTACGAAGACCGCCCCGTCGTCCTGATGGACGAGCCGTTTTCCGCGCTGGATGTGGCGACGCGGGTGCGGATGCAGGATCTGGCGGTGCGGCTGCTGTCGGGCCGGACGGTGCTGCATGTCACCCACGACCCCGCCGAGGCCGCCCGGCTGGGCGAGGCGATCGTGGTCCTGCTGCCCACCGGCCCGATGCCGCACACCCCGCCCCCCGGCCCGATCCCGCGCGCCCCCGACAGCACCGAAACGCTGGCCGCAACCGGCGCCCTGACCCGCGCGATGCTGGAGGCCGCATGATGACACAGACCCCGGCCCACAATGCCGCGGGGCGCATCATCTCTGCGCCGTCGCAAGACGCCCCGCGCAATACGGGGCACCGCGCGATGTCTGCGCCAGACGCCCCGCGTACCGGGCGCCTGCCCGCGCCTTCGCAAGGCCCCGCAGTATGAAGCTGCTCCCGATCCTTGCGCTGTTCGCGCTGTGGCAAGGCGTGGTCTGGCTGTTCGCCCCGCCGCATTTCATCCTGCCGGGGCCGGGGCGGGTACTGGGCGTGCTTTGGGCGGAACGTGGGCTGCTCGCCAGCCATGCGCTGGTGACGCTGGGCGAAGTGATGGCGGGGCTGGCGATCGGCGGGCTCTTGGGGGCGGTGTCGGCCATTGGCCTCGCGCTGTCGCCCCGGTTGTGCCGCTTTGCCCAGCCGGTGCTGATCGCAAGCCAGGCGGTGCCGGTCTTTGCGCTGGCGCCGATCTTCACGCTCTGGTTCGGCTATGGAACGGCGTCCAAGGTGGCGATGGCGGTGCTGATCATCTATTTCCCGGTCACCTCGGCCTATTTTGACGCGCTGATGGGGGTGCCGGCAGAGTGGCTCGCGCAGGCGCGGGTGATGGGCGCACGGCCCGGCGCGGTGCTGTGGCGGCTGCGCGTGCCCGCCGCGCTGCCCGGGCTGCTGACGGGGCTGCGGATCGCGGCGGTCTATGCGCCCATCGGCGCGGTGATCGGCGAATGGGTGGGGGCGTCGCGGGGGCTCGGGTATCTGATGCTGCTGGCGAACGGGCGGGCGAAGATCGACCTGATGTTCGCCACCGTTCTGGTGATCGCGGGGCTGACGCTGGCGCTGCACTGGATCGTGAACCGGGCAACGCAGGCGGTGCTGTCACGCCGCGCCGCGTAGCATTGCCGCCGCCGCCGCCCCGCGCTACTGTCCGCCCGCCAGACAAGGAAAGCGCCCGAAATGAACCTGTTGCAAGCCCTGATGTGGCCCGAGCCCGGACTCTGCACGGAACGGGACGTCTATGCCCGCCTGACCGGTCAGGTCGGCATGTCCCATGCCAACCGGCAGATCGCCTTTTCCGCTGGCGGGCATGCGGCGTTCAACACCTATTACAACCTGTTCCCGATCGGAAAATGGCGCCGTCACAGCGCGGTGGAACAGCTTCTCGCTCCGGCTGGAGGGCGCGGGCCGGTTCGAGGTGGTGGTGTTCGAGGCGATCGAGGATCACTCCTGGGAGCGGCTGGTGAACGAGATCGTCGATCTGCCCTGCACGATCGACCTCACGCCCGCGGACGGGTTCAACGAAAACGGGGTGCTGTTCTTCGAGTTGCGCGCCCTGACCGAAGGCACCCTGACCGATGCGCAATGGCTGACGCCGCAACCGCCGCTGCGCACGCCGGAATTGCAGGTCTCCGTCACCACCTTCCGGCGCGAAAAGGCGGTGGCGCAGACCGCCGCCCGGTTCGAGGCCTTTGCCGCGCAATCCCCCATCGGCGCGCATCTGCGCATGGTCATCGTCGATAATGGCCAGAGCGTGACGCTGCCGCCGATGGCGCATGTCGCGCTGGTGCCGAACGAAAACCTCGGCGGGTCCGGCGGTTTCGCGCGCGGGCTGATCGAGGCGCAGAACCGGGGCGCGAGCCATTGCCTGTTCATGGATGACGATGCCTCCGTCCACATGGGCGCTCTGGAACGGACCTGGACCTTCCTCGCCTATGCCGAGCGGCCCGATGTGGCGATCGCGGGGGCCGTCGCCAATGCACAGCACCGCTGGCAGTTGTGGGAGAACGGCGCCCTCTTCGACCGGCTGTGCCGGCCGCAGCATATGGGGCTGGACCTGCGCAATTTCGGCGAAGTTCTCGAACTCGAATTCGACACGATCCCGCGCCAGCCGGGGAATTTCTACGGCGGCTGGTGGTATTTCGCCTTCCCCGTCGATCAGGTGAAACACCTGCCTTTCCCGTTCTTCGTGCGCGGCGATGACGTCAGCTTCAGCCTGGTGCATGATTTCGACATCGTGACCCTGCCCGGGGTGATTTCCTATCAGGACGAGGATTTTTCCGTCAAGGAAACGCCGCTGACGGTTTACCTCGACCTGCGCAGCCATCTGGCGCATCACCTCGCGTTGCCGTCGATGGAGATCGGCCGGACCGGGCTGATCCGGATCATCGCGCGGTTCTGGATGCGCAGCCTGCTGGCGTGCCATTACGAAACGCTCGACGCCATCGCGCTGGCCTGCGAAGACGTTCTGGCGGGGCCGGAGTTCTTCCGCAACAATGCCGACATGGCGATGCGGCGCCAGCAGATCGGCGCGCTGACGCAGGTGGAACGCTGGGCCGCCGCCGCGCCGGGCGCACGGCCGCGCAAATCCGACCGGCACCGGTTCAGCCCGGCGAACCCGCTGTCGCGGATCGTGATGAAGGCCACGCTGAACGGCCATCTGCTGCCCGGATTTTCCCGGCTGGGCGATGACATCACCCTGCCCGCAAGCCTGCGCGGCGCGCGCCGCCCGATCTGGGGCGCGCGGTCGATCACCTATGTCTCGGGCGATGGCGCCAAAAGCTACACGGTGCGGCATGACAAGCGCAAAGCCTGGGCCGTCAGCCGTCGGATCTTCGGCCTGATGCGGCAGATCTGGCGCGGCTACGACCCGCTTCGGGACAATTGGCGGGCGGGCTATGTCGCGCTGACCGAACGGCCCTATTGGGAGGACCGGATGGGCCTGAAGGCCGAAGAGCCCGCCGCCTGACATACGGCGGGCTGGTCAATGCGGGAAAGGCGCGGCACAGTGGGCGGAGCAACAAAGGACCGCCCATGAAGCCCGCTCCGCTGACCCCCGCGCCCGCCGATGCCGGCCAACGCCGCGCGGTGCCGCCCGTCATCTGCTACCCGACCGATACGCTGCCGCGCCCCGACCTCGTGGCCTATCGCGCGCTGCGGGGCGGGCTGACCGTCACCGAACGGATCACCGTTCCCGCGCGCGACGCCGCCTGCTGGACGGTGCCCGCCGGGCATTTCTTCCGCATCCGCTGCGAGGACGGCCCGCAGGTCGGCGACCTGAACCTGTTCCACGCGGCCAACCTGAACGAGCGGTTCTATTCCGGCAAGACGCGGGCGCTGAACGGCACGCATCTGGGCGTGGGGGATCAGATGTTTTCCGCCTTCCCCTACCTGCGGCCGATGGCGACGATCACGCATGACACGCTCGACTGGTATGGGTTCGATGCCTTCGGCGGCGCGGTGCATGACGTGATCGGCACGCGCTGCGACCCCTATACCCATGCGTTGCTCAGCGGCGGGCAGTATCACCACTGCTGCCATTCCAACCTGACCCGGGCGCTGGCGCGGCACACCGGCCTGCCGCCCGAGGATGCCGCGCGCCATGTGCATGACGTGCTGAACGTCTTCATGTGCACCGGTTTCACCCGCGACACCGGACAGTATTTCATGAAGGCCAGCCCCGTCCGCCCGGGCGATTACCTGGAATTCTTTGCCGAAATCGACCTGCTCGGCTGCCTGTCGGCCTGTCCGGGCGGGGATTGCTCGGCGGAACATTCATCGGATGCCGCCACCTGCCATCCGCTGGTGGTGGAGGTGCTGCGCCCCGAGCGCGCGCCCGAAGGCTGGACCCCGCCCGCCCTCAGCCGCTACGATGGATCGCACGGGCTTTAGCCGCCCGACCCCACCGCCGACGACCCGAAGCCGCCCGTCGATTTCACCGGCGACTTGCTGTTCCAGCCGGTGGTGGGCTTGGACGACATCGGCGCCTTGTCAAAGGTCGTCGCGGGTTTGTTGAAGGTGCTGGTGGGCACCGTGGACGCGCCGCGGTTGTTGCTGAACGCCTGCCCGCCCGGCGTGGCGAAGCCGCCGTTCTTCTGCGGATACAGCGGCTGCGACATCAGCCCCCCGCCCGACATCATCTTACCCAGCAGGAACCCGGTCAGCAGCGGCATGAAGATGCTGCCCATGCCGCCGCCGCCCTCGCTCACCTGCGCCTGACAGTTGCCGACGCCGTGCTGTTCCTCGCACGAGGCCATCGCGTCATAGCGCGGGGCGGATTCCATATTGGTCTGCATCGCCTGCGCATAGGCGGTGGTGCATTCGTCCTCGGTCACCGTGGCGCCGGGCCTCGCCGATTCCGCCAGACAGGATTTCAGGTCGGGGAAGGCCGTGGCCTGCTCCGTCTGTGCCTCGGTCTTGCACGCCGCCAGCGCGAAGGCCGAGGCCCCGATCAGCCCGATGGTCAGCGGGCGCATGGTTCTGGATCGTTTCATGGGTCAGCCTTCGATGAAATGCGGGACGAACTGGCTCAGGTTCTGGGTAATCAGACCGGCATCCTCGCGCAAGCCCATCCCGGTGCAGCGCTCGCCCACCACCCAGGCGCCGATCACCGGGCGCTTGCCGTCGAACACCGGCAGCGGATGATAGGCCTGCCGGATCTTCGGCCCGGCGTCATAGCTGCGGTCCTCGGAGGCCGCGATCTCCTGCCCGAAGGTGTCGACGATCCGCACCGAGGCCCCCTCGCGCGAGAACAGCGGCTTCGTCACCACACCCTCGGGGAAATCGGCGGGCTCGTCCTCGAACACCGCGGGCAACAGGTTCGGATGCCCGGGGTTGAAGCGCCACAGCATCGG